>NZ_CM143707.1:0-1912198 GCF_055181355.1 Dictyoglomus sp. LHC4 | reverse complement strand
GAGAGAGTTTCTCCTTGTAATTCTTTTTAAGATACAAATGTAATTTTAGCAAATATACCCTTAATATACAAATTGAAAAAAATTTTCTTTTAATATCTAAAAATTAGTTTTTACCTTAATCTGAAAGATGGCAATTTAAAGGGTAAGAATTAAAAACAATGTGGTTTTTAATCCTTTATTATTATATAATTGAATTATGGATTTGAAGGAATTTCTTAAAAGAGTCCCTATATTTTCAGATTTTTCTGAAGAAGAATTAAATAAGCTATTAGAGATAGCTAAGAAAAAAGATTTTAAAAAGGACACTGTCATCTTCCAAAAGGACGAAACGGGTAATTTCTTCTTTTTGATATGTTCTGGAAAGATAAAAGTTATTTTGGAGACAGAGGAAGGTAAAGAAGGAATTCTTTCTATTCTTTATCCCACTGAGTTTTTTGGAGAGATGTCTCTTCTTGATGGTGAGCCAAGGTCTGCTACTGTAGTGGCCTTAGAAGATACAACAGTAATGATAATAAATCGAGAAGATTTCTTAAATCTACTTTATAATCATCCTCAAATAGCCCTTAAGATATTGAGAACTCTCTCTTTAAGATTGAGAAAGGCTAATAGGCAGATTGAAACTCTAATGTTTCTTGATGCTCCAGGTAGAATAGCCAGAGTGATAATTGATATAGCAATGGAGAGAGGTCATCCTATAAAGAATGGAATACTTATTGATTTGGATTTTACAAGACAAGAACTTGGAAATATTGTGGGTATTTCTCGAGAAACAGCAATTAGGGTGCTTAAATCTTTTGAAGATGAGGGTATAATAGATATTAAGAAAAATCATATTCTTATAAGAGATATCTCTAAGCTTAGAGAAAAAATATATTAATCAGGGATGGAAGAGTATCAAGTAATAGTAGAAAATAAGGATGAAATTGATAGAATAGATAAGTATTTAGTTAAAAAAGTTCATCTTTCCCGTTCTCAGATTCAAGATCTTATAGATAAAGGTTATGTAAAGGTTAATGGAGTTATAGTTAAAAGCAGTTATAAGGTTAAGCTTGGAGATATTATTAATGTGGTAATTCCTCATCCTGAAAATACTGAAATTATACCTAAGGATATACCCATTCAGATAATTTATGAGGATAATGATCTTTTGGTTATAAATAAGCCACGAGGAATGGTTGTGCATCCTGCCCATGGTCATTATCAAGATACGCTTGTAAATGCTCTTTTGTATAAAGTAAGAGATCTTTCAGGAATAGGAGGAGAACTAAGACCTGGAATAGTGCATAGATTAGATAAAGATACGACAGGACTTTTAGTGGTGGCTAAGAATGATTTTTCTCATCAAAAATTATCTGAGCAATTAAAAAATAGAACACTAAAAAGGGTATATTGGGCTTTATGTGAGGGGGAGATTCCTTGGGATGAAAAAAGGGTAGAGCTTCCAATGGCAAGGCATCCAGTTTACAGAAAGAAAATGGCTATAGTGTATAACGGTAAGATATCTATTACTAATTTTAAGGTTTTAGAAAGGTTTAAGGGATATACTTTGATATCTGCAAGTTTAGAGACAGGAAGAACTCATCAAGTTAGATTACATTTATCCCATTTGGGCTTTCCAATTGTAGGTGATGAGATTTATGGTAGGATTGATAAGAGATTTGGTGTGAGAGGTCAGCTTCTTCATGCGAAGGAGATTTCTTTCATACACCCGCGAACGTATGAAAGAATGAGTTTTTCTGTCCCTTTACCCTCTGACTTTGAAAGAGTCCTTAAACTCTTGAGACAAAAATATTAAGGCTTCTTCAGGTTTGGCAAAAATGGTTTTTTCATTTTTATATATTACAAAACCTGGCTTAGCTCCTTTAGGTTTTTGCACATATCTTCTGAAAGTATAATCAACAGGTACATAGGTGGAATTTCTTCCCTTACTAAAGTAGGCAGCTAAAGCTCCTGCTTCATATAAAGTGCAATCTGGAACTTCCTTATCTTGAGTCTTGATTATCACATGAGCACCTGGAATTCCTCTGGCATGTAACCATATATCTTCAGGCTTTGCTAAATTAAAAGTTATATAATCATTTTGTTTATTGTTCTTACCGACATAAATTTCAAAACCATCGGAACTTATAAATTTGTAGGGTTCCGATTTTTTGACTTTCTTTTGGCTTTTATCTTTATTTTCTTTTATATATCCTTCCTTTTCAAGTTCCTCTTCTATTTCCATTAGTTCTGAGAGGGAATTTGCATTTTCAATAGAAAATTCCAGAGTATTTAGATAAAACAATTCTTCCTCTAATTTACTTTTATAATCTTTCAAAATAGAGATTCCTCTTTTAAGTTTTTTATATTTTTTAAAATATTTTTGGGCGTTTTCAATAGCAGATAGACTTGGATCTAATTCTATTTCTATATATTCATTAGGATTATAGGGATTAAGAAAGGTTACTTTTTCAAATCCCTTTCTTATTGAGCTTTGGTTAAGAATAAGAATTTCTCCTTTTATTTTAAAGGTTTCTGCCTCTTCGCCTTCTTTTATTTGAGAATCTAACTCTTTTATTTTTTCCTCAATCTTTTCTATATTTGTTTTTATAATTTCCAACAATCTGTTTTTTTTCTGAGTGAATAATGCTTTTTCAAAGGCATAAGAATATATATAGTCTACCAATTTATAGACTTTATCAAACTCTTTTTTCTCTAAATCTTCATACTCTTTGAGGGAAAAAAGGGAGAAAGTAATAGGTTCACCATTTATTAGATAGGCGGTAGGTTTGAATTCTCTTCTTAATATTTTTTCTTTGATATTTAAAAGTCTTTGTTTTAATATATTTTTCTCTGTTAGAGTAAGTGTATTTGCTATCTTATTTCCTATATCTTCTATAATTTCATTTACTACATGAGGATTCATATGGGATATTTCTTTTAGTATGAGATCTCTTATTGGGATGTCCTTATTTAGAAGACTCTCAAGTTTGTTTTCCGTTAATTCTGAGATAGATATCTTTATGCTTTTAGGGGGATAAATATAGCTTGCTCCAGGTATGACTTCTCGAAATCTGTTTATCTCACTTGGAACATGTTTTATGGCATCTATTATTATATTATTCTCATTTACCAGTATGAGATTACTATATTTTCCCATAAGTTCTAATATTACTTTTTTACTTTCTTCAGGAAAGGTTTTAATCTTAAATTCTATAATTCTTTCTTGGGGTATTAGGGAATAATCTAAGATTCTTCCCCCCTCCAAATGTTTTCTTAAAAACATAGAAAAGGAGGGGGGTTTTGATGGATATGGGAAATTTTTTCTTGTTAACTGTATTCTGTATAATTGGGGATGAACAGAGAGAACTAAATTATATTTTCCATTATGAGGAGAATAAATTTCCCAAAATATATCAGTGCTTCCTATCTGATATATTTTTTCAATTATGGAATCGATTATTATATCTTTTGTTTCCTCATAAAAAACTTTTAATGTTAGTAGATCAAAGCTTACTTTTAAATTCATTTTTTATTTAGGTGCATTACTAAGAATCTTTTCTATTTCATCTAAAACATCAAGAGATAAAGTAATGTCACCTGCTTTCAATGTTTCTTTAAGTTGTTCGGGTCTTGTGGCACCTACTATAGCGGAAGTTATTTCAGATCTTCTTAATATCCAAGCTAAAGCAAGCTGGGACATAGTTATTCCTATTTCTTGGGCTAATTTTGTTAATTTTCTAACTTTTTCTATATTTTCTTCATTTAGTTCATTCCTAAGCCAATCGCTCCATTCTGCTCTGCTTCCTGCAGGGATTCCATTATTATATTTTCCAGTTAATATTCCTTGGGCAAGAGGAGAAAATACTGTAATACCTATTCCGTGTTTTGCACATGTGGGTATGATTTCTGGCTCTATGTGTCTATCCAGCATATTGTAGCGAGGTTGTTCTACTTGAGGTAAGTAAGCATTGTATTTAATGGCAGTACCTACTGCACTTTCAATTTGGGCAGCTGTCCATACACTGGTTCCCCAATATAATATTTTACCTTGATGAACAAGATCATCCATAGCTCTTACAACTTCATCGATGGGAGTTTCGGGGTCAAATCGATGACAGAAATATAGGTCTAAATAGTCTACTCCAAGTCTTTTTAGAGATCCATCTATGGATTCCATAATGTGCTTCCTTGATAGTCCCCGATCATTAATATTGTCACTCATAGGCCAGTATACTTTACTGGAGATAACAAGATCTTGTCTTCTAAAGTCCTTTAATATTTTACCGACTACCCTTTCTGCTTCTCCTCTTGCGTATACATCTGCAAGATCTATAAAATTTACACCATTATCTATTGCTGTATATATACATTCCCTTGTACGTTCATAATCTACCTTCTCTCCAAAGGTAAGCCATGCTCCAAGTCCAACTACGCTTAACTTTATTCCTGCTCTACCTAATTTTCTATATTGCATTTTGATAACCTCCTATTATGAATTTTTTATTTCTAAAATTTCTCCATTTTCAATTTCTTTTGAAAGTATACTCCAGTTTGTTGAAAACTCAATATGTAGTCTCATTAAGTTGGGACATTTTGTCCCTAATACATCTTTGTAGAGATCATATTTTATAATCTGATCCATTTCTCCAAATTCAGGATTTGCTTCTTCCTTGGGTCTTATTCTTACATCTATGATTTCTCCACATCTTTTACATTTTACTAATACAATGAAACTTTGAGATAGGGGGGTTGTGGAAGAGAAAAGTTTTTTAAGCCAATTAAACATTTTTCAAAGACCTCCATTTTTATTCAGATTTTTCATATTCTATTTTAACATTAATGAAGATATTATTGACAAATTAAACAGATTGTTGTTAAATTATAGTAGAATTATTTTCAATGAGGAACTAATAGAAAGGAAATTAGTATTTATGGTATTTATAAGGACAGGAAGAGGCGGTAGAGCGAATCAACAAAGGGAAGTTAATAAAACTATAGTTTTAAATGCTTTTTTGAGATGTAGAAATATCTCTCGTACTGAACTTGCCAGAAGGTTTAGTCTTAGTAAAAGTACAATTACAAGGCTTATAAACAGTCTTATTTCTGAAGGAATGATTGTAGAGATTCAACCTTATGTAACCAAGAGGATTGGTAGAAGGGCTATAATGTTAGGATTAAATCCTGATTATCGGAATGTTATAGCTATAAAAGTAGGTGTTACTCATTCTACTATTGCAAGGGTTGATTTCTCTATGAAAATAAGGTCTATAAAAAGTTTTGTAACGCCCAAAAATCCTAATGAGTTTATAGATAAAGTAGTTCAATATACAAAGGAACTGTTCCCTGATGGTCTTGGCAAGACTCACGCAATGGGTATAGGAATTCCTGGAATAGTAGATAATACTTTTAAGAATGTAGTAGTAGCTCCTAATATTAATTGGAGGAATTTACCCCTTGGGGATATGATAACAGAAAGATTCAGAAGGGAATTTTCTGTGGATATTCCTGTAAAAATGGATAATGAGGCAAATATGGCAGTGGTTGCGGAAGGAATGTTGGGAGAAAGAATAGAATTCTCAGATACAAATATTGTGTACATATTTATAGGAGAAGGTGTGGGAACAGGACTAATATTAGAGGGGAAACTCTATCGTGGGAAGGCAAATACAGCAGGTGAATTTGGGCATATGACAGTAAGTAGAGATGGAATAAAGTGTAAATGTGGAAATTTGGGATGTTGGGAAAGATATGCATCTTTGGGGGGTGATAATGCGAAAAAGGCTGGATTTGATCTTGAAAAAGAATTTGCTGAAATTCAAGATGAGAAAGCTTTAGATTCTTATATTGAGGATATAAGTATTGGAATAATAAATATAATAAATGGTCTTAATCCTGATGTAATTATCCTTGGTGGTCCACTTATAAAAAGCGATACAAGGGAGATTTGGGAAAATATAAGACAGAAACTTGTTGATATAGTAAGGCGAAAAAGTATAACTGAAGATGCTGGCAAAGTTAAGATAGAACTTACTTCATTCCTTGAATATCCTGCAGAGCTTATTGGGGCTGGTATTTGGGCTTTCTGGGATATTTTTGAAGGGCCTGTACTTTCAACTGTGTAAGATAATGTATATTTAAACCCCACAAAAAAAAGGAAGTGTCTATCCTAATATCCTTTATCCTTAGATTCAAAAATTCTATTTGGGGGGAGGTTTTATTATGTATCGTAAAATTTTAAGTCTTTTGTTAATCTTTTTTGTACTATTAACGTTTACATCCATTGCTCAATCAAAAGGTAAGTTAGAGATTTTTAGTTGGTGGACTGCAGGAGGAGAAGCTGAGGGACTTCAGGCTTTAATTGAAATTTTTCAGAAAAAATATCCTGGAGTAGAAGTTATTAATGCTACAGTGGCTGGAGGGGCTGGTGCAAACGCAAAAGCAGTTCTTAAGACAAGAATGTTGGGTGGAGATCCACCAGATACATTCCAAGTACATGCAGGGCATGAGTTAATAGATACATGGGTAAAAACAGGGTTTATGGAGCCTATAACCTTCCTTTATAAGCAAGAAGGTTGGGAGAAGGTAATGCCAAAAGGTATACTTGATATTGTGTCTTACAATGGACAGTATTGGTCTGTACCAGTAAATATTCATAGGGCCAATGTACTATGGTATAATAAAAAGATTTTTGCAGAGAGTAATTTTACTCCACCTAAGACTTTTGATGAGTTCTTTAAAGTAGCAGAAGCATTGAAGGCTAAAGGAATTACACCTTTTGCCCTTGGAACAAAAGATGGATGGGAAGCTGCTCATGTATTTGAGACTGTATTGATTGGAAAACTTGGTGCTGAGGGATATAAGGGATTATGGAACGGAAAAACAAAGTGGTCCGATCCTAAGGTGACTGATGCTTTGGAAACTTTCAAGAAGATGTTAAGTTATGTAAATTCTGACCACTCAGCAAGAACATGGGATGAGGCTTGTGCATTAATTATAGATGGTTCTGCAGCTATGACTATAATGGGAGATTGGGCTGTCGGTTATTTCTATGCTAAGGGATTTGAAGATTTTGGATGGGTTCTTGCTCCTGGTAATGCTGGAGTTTTTGATGCTTTATCTGATAGTTTTGGACTTCCAAAAGGAGCTAAAAATAGAAATAATGTTATAGCCTTCTTGAAAGTTCTTGGATCAAAAGAAGGGCAAGAAGCTTTTAACCTTAAGAAAGGATCAATTCCAGCAAGGACAGATGTTGACAAATCTAAATTCTCAGCTTATCAGAGATCTTGTATGGATGATTGGTTAAAGCATAAGATAGTTCCAAGTGTAATGCATGGAGCAGCCGCCTCTGAAGGATGGGTAACAGAATTTAAGGATGTGATTTCCCTCTTTGTGGTAAGGCCAGATGTAAAGACTACTCAGAAGGCTCTTGTTAATGTGGCTATTAAAAATGGAGTAAAACAATAAGAGAATTTTTAAGGGGGAAGAGTAAAACTCTCCCCCTGATAACTTTTAAGGGTGGTGAAGAGATTGCAAAAGGATAAATTGTATTCTTTTCTTTTTATTCTTCCATCAATCATATTGATAGCTATTTTTGTGTATTTTTTTATTTTTTGGACTGGATTTATTTCTCTTACTGATTGGAATGATATATTTCCAAATTTTAATATCATTGGATTGAAAAATTATATAGAACTTTTTCAGAATTTTCGTTTTCAAATATCTATGAAAAATACACTGGTTTTTACAGCTCTATTTCTCATATCATCTTTAATTTTAGGTTTTTTCCTTGCCATCTTTTTAGATCAAAAGATAAAGGGAGAAAACATATTTAGAAATATTTATCTTTTCCCCATGGCTATATCTCTTGTAGTAACAGGTGTTGTTTGGAGATGGATATTAAATCCTGGTACTATAAATAATCCTATTGGGCTAAACCAAATCTTGGATAAAGTTGGGCTTTCTTTCTTAAAAAGTGGCTGGTATACAGATCCCAAAATAGGAATAAAGGCTGTAGTTATTGCTGCAGTATGGCAAATGTCAGGATATGTAATGGCTATGTATTTAGCTGGAATAAGAGGAATTCCAAATGAATTATTTGAGGCAGCTCAGGTAGATGGAGCTAACATGTGGCAAGTTTATCGTTATATAGTTTTACCTCTTTTAAGGCCAATAACCTTGGGTGCCATAATAGTTTTAGGCCATATATCTTTAAAGATTTTTGATTTGGTTGTTGCGATGACAGGTTCTGGAGCAGGTTTTTCTTGTGATGTTCCTGCCTTATTCATGTATGATACAACCTTTAGAGGAAATCATTTTGCGCAAGGGGCAAGTATAGCAATAATTCTTCTTTTAATGGTAGGGGTTTTGATTATTCCTTATCTAAGATATAGCCTCAAATCGGAGGTTAAAAGATAATGAGATTAGGAAGATTATTAATATATTTTTTCCTGATACTTTTTGCAATCTTTTACTTGACACCGGTATATGTGCTTGTAGTTACGAGTCTGAAAAGTTTTGCAGAAGTTGATCTTAAGACCATGTGGAGACTACCCAAAACTATTAGTTTTGAAAGTTTTATACAGGCATGGAAAGGAGATCCAAAGAGAGGACTTAGGGGGCTTGCACAGAATTTTATGAATAGTGTTTATTTGGTTATTCCTGCCACTATTCTTTCTGCCTTCTTGGGTTCTATGAATGGTTATGTACTTACAAAATGGAGATTTAAAGGAGCAGATATAATTTTCCCTATGCTTTTATTTGGTATGTTCATACCTTATCAAAGTATTCTTATACCTTTAGTGGAGGTATTACAGAAGATAAAACTTTATAGTACTATTCCAGGTCTTATATTTGTGCATATAGTATATGGTATTCCAATAACTACCCTAATTTTTAGAAACTATTACTTTACTATTCCTTCCGAACTAATAGAAGCTGCTAAAATAGACGGAGCTGATTTTATTGGTATTTATAGGAGAATTGCTCTTCCTATTTCAATGCCTGCATTTGCTGTGGTTATGATATGGCAATTTACTTCCATATGGAATGATTTCTTATTTGGACTTGTAGTTGCCCCTAATCCTTCTGTTCAGCCTATTACAGTAGCTTTGAATAATCTTGCAGGAAGTTATTTTGTACAATGGAATATTCAGATGGCAGGTGCTTTAATAACAGCTTTGCCCCCTCTTTTAGTATATATATTTCTTGGTAGATATTTTATGCGAGGCTTGCTATCAGGTTCTTTGTCAGGTGTTTAATAAGAAAGAGGGGAGCCTTTAATATAAAAGCTCCCCTCTTTATTTATCTATTTTTAAAATATGCTTCTGTAATATATCTCTTCATCATCCTATGCGTATTGAAGTATGAAGCTAAATTAGAGATAGAGTTTTTCATGGTTTTAATCCAATCATCGCAATGATGATAATAGGTTGGTAAAATTATATATTCAGGCTTATTATATAAATCATCAATTTCTTCTTGAACATGATTTTCTAAGCTTTTTTCCTCCAATGGTGAGGGACCAATGGACCAACCAGTATATCCTTCTACATGGCCTTCTATCCACCAACCATCCAGTACACTAAAGTTAATTACACCATTATGAGCAGCCTTCATACCACTGGTACCTGAAGCTTCTAATGGTCGTTGTGGGGTGTTTAACCATACATCTACACCTGCTACAATTTTTTTAGCCATATCCATATTATAGTCTTGTAAATATACAATTTTGATATCTTTTTCTAATTCTTTGATGTATTCATATATTTCTTTAATTAGTTTTTTACCTTCTATATCTTTGGGATGAGCTTTACCAGCATAAACAATCTGAATAGGTCCTTTTCTTTTTACCTTTTTAAGTCTATTAATGTCAGAAAATAAAAGATGGGGTCTTTTATATGCTGTAGCTCTTCTTGCAAAACCTATTGTTAACACATTTTCTTCAAATTTTACTCTTGTTTGGGCATATATATAATCTATAAGTTCCCTTTTAGCTCGTTGATGGGCAAGCCAAATTTCCTCATTTGGAATAAATTGGGCTCTTGTAAGAAGTTCGGGTTCAGTTGCCCATCCTGGAATATATTTGTCAAAAAGTTCTCGAAATGGTGTAGATGTCCAAGTAAAGGAATGAACTCCATTAGTTATGGCATATATTCTATGGCCAGGGAACATGGAAAGAGATATTTCTTGATGTCTTTTTGCAACACCGTTTACATATCCAGAAAGATTTAAAGCAAGAAGAGTCATATTAAGAACATTTTCTCCTGCGAATTTTTTAATTAAATCTATAGAGATATAATTTCCCAAAATTTTTGAAACAAGATCATATGTAAATTTATCATGTCCAGCCTCTACAGGAGTATGGGTTGTAAAAACACATTTCTCCTTAACATTTTCTACAACTTCTTCTAAGGATTTACCATTATTTAATTCATCTTTTAAAAGTTCTAAGGTGAGAAGAGCAGAATGTCCTTCATTTAAATGATATTTTCTAATTCTAAGTCCTAACTCTTTTAATACTCTTGCTCCACCTATTCCCAATACTATTTCTTGCTTTAGACGATAGAATAGATCGCCACCATAAAGGACATCAGTAATAGTTTTATCTTCTTCTGAATTTTCTGGTAGATTAGTATCTAAGAATATGACAGGTACAACATGTCCGTGAATAGACTTCCAATAGTATACCCAAGGTTGAATATATACTTTTCTACCTTCAATTTCAACAAAGGTTTTAATTGGAAGAAGAGACATATATTTTTCTGGATCCCAGGTAGCTGGTTGTTCTATTTGAGTACTATCTTTTTCTATTACTTGTTTAAAATATCCTTTTCTACTTATCTGAGTAACCCCAATAAATGGAATGTTTAAATCAGCAGCTGTTCTTACTGTATCACCTGCTAGAACACCTAAGCCTCCACTATATGTTGGTATATCAGAGGTTAAAGCTATTTCCATAGAGAAGTAGGCGATAACCTCTTCTTTTTTTAAACGGTCAAATATGGCTGTATTCAATCTCTCATACCTCCCTTTTTTGTTTTAAATTCTTCTTAATAATATAACAAAAATCATACAACTTCAAATAGGTAAAATTAAATGAATATTAGGAGATAACGAATTTTTGTTAAGTCTTAACACATGTTAGTTATGTATAAAATATTTTACTTATAGCAATAATAAAATAAAAAATATAAATTTATAGATCTAGATGTTGAAAAATATAAAATCATATTTTACAATTATTAAAAATCAGTTTTAGGAAATGGAGGTATATAAAATATGGATGATGAATTAAAAAGAATTTTAAAACTTTTAGAAGAAGGAAAAATAAAAGCTGATGAAGCTGAGAAACTTATTGAGGCTCTTGAGGAAAGGAAAGAATCAAAGAGAAAGGATAAATTTGGGTTTGTTAATGTAGGAGAGATTGTAACCGATGCTTTAACTTCTGCTTTTTCCATCATACCGGGCGTTATAGTAAATAGTATGAAGGGAATAAAGCATGTAGATGAGGAATATAAATGGTCAGAGGATAAACCATTATTTTTAGAGATTACAGCAGGTAATTTAGATGTAGATGTTTGGCAAGAAGAAAAGATAAGGATAAAGGGAGAAGGTGTATTCATTTTAGAAGATAATTTGATTAAATTTTCTGTAGGAGATTTTAATTTGAATTTACCAAAATTAAACACGGTTAAGATGAAAGTTTCCGCAGGGGATATAAAGGGAAAATTAGTTGCGAAGGAAAGTGAGATTATCATAAAAATGGGTGATGGCGACTTATATATAGAGAGTGAGAAATTTAAGGCTGAAGTAAATATGGGAGATTTAGATATTGTCTTTGCTAAAGCTCCCTCTCAAGGAGAATTAACTTGTAATACTGGAGATATGTCCATAGTACTTCCTGATGATTTTGATGGAAAATTAGTAGTAAAAGTTACAATGGGTGAACCATCTATCGAAAGAAGACCAGATATGATTGTGAAAGGTGATACATATATATATGGGAGTGGTGAGAAATCAGAAATTATTATAAGATGTTCAATGGGTAATATAAATATTAAATGAATTTATTATCCTAATACTTCCCTAAGGAGGTTTTGATTTTTACAAGTTAATAAGTTATACTAAACAAAATTTTTATACCTTAGGGGAGGATTTTTGGTTATGGATGTCATTAAATTAGATGGTGAATGGGAGTTTAGAAATACAAAAGAGAGAAAATGGCTTAAAGCTAAAGTACCAGGTTGTGTTCACTTAGATTTAATGGATAATAATTTAATACCAGATCCTTTTATGGGGGAAAATGAACTAAAGGTTCAATGGGTTGAGGAAGAAGATTGGATATATAGGAAAAAATTTAATATAGATAAGAATTTCTTAAAACATTCTGCTATAGAGTTGGAATTTGAAGGAATTGATACCTTTTCTGAAGTTTATCTCAATGGGAAGAAAATAGGAGAAACAGATAATATGTTTATTCCTTGGTGTTTTGATGTAAAAAATATATTAGTAGAGGGAGAAAACGTTCTTGAAGTGAAGCTTTTGTCACCTACAAAAACGCTTAAAGAAAGAGCAGATAATTATCCATATAAACTTCATGGGGGAGATTTTTCTCCCCGAGTTTTTGGTAGAAAGGCTCAATATTCCTTTGGATGGGACTGGGGGCCAAGACTTGCTACTTCAGGTTTGTGGAAATCAGTAAAAATAAAGGGTTGGGATAAAGCGAGAATTTTAGATGTATGGGTTCCTTTAAGGAATTTAGGTAATCCTGCTCATATAAATCTGGAGCTTGATATAGAGCTTCAACAAACTATGAGTGTGGATGTGGCGTTTAGGATCTCACATAAAAAGCCTGTTTTGGAACAAAGATTGAGATTTACTCTCCCAGAAGGAAGAGTATTTTTAAAGATACCATTAACTATAAAAGATCCTAAACTTTGGTATCCGCAAGGATATGGTGAACAGAACTTGTATAAAATACAACTGATTCTTTTGGATGAAAAAGGTGAGGTTTTAGATAAAATAGAGGAAACCTTTGGAATAAGGAAAATAGAGCTATATACAAAAGAAGACGAAAAAGGTGAATCTTTTATTTTCAAAGTAAATGATGTACCCATATTTGCTAAGGGGGCAAATTGGATACCAGCGGATAGTTTTCTTTCAAGATTAAGAGAAGAAGATTATAGATTTCTTCTTACAAAAGCTAAAGAAATGGGAGCTAATATGCTTAGAGTTTGGGGTGGTGGAATATATGAAAATGATATATTTTACGATTTGTGTGATGAACTTGGCATAATGGTTTGGCAAGATTTTATGTTTGCATGTGCGGAATATCCAGATGATGAGAAATTTTTAGAAGAAGTACAAAAGGAAGCAGAATTTGTTGTTAAGAGATTAAGAAATCATCCTTCTATTGTTTTATGGTGTGGTAATAATGAGAATAATTGGGGCTATGTAGCAAAATGGTGGGGTGAAAGAGATAAGTTCTGGGGAGAGGAGATATATAGTAAAGTTTTGCCAGATGTATGTGCAAGACTTGATTTAACAAGACCATATTGGCCAAGTAGTCCTTACGGTGGAAGGTATCCAAATAGTGAGGAGGCGGGAGATAGGCATAACTGGGATATATGGCATGGATGGAAAGACTTTAAAGAGTATCTTAAAGATAATTCCAGATTTGTAAGTGAGTTTGGAATGCAGGCTCCTCCTGTTTCAGAGACTATTAGAAAGTTTATTACTTCTGAGAAAGAATATCATCCTCAAAGTAGGGAAATGGAATTTCATAACAAGGCTTATGAGGGTACAGAAAGAATTATAAGGTATATTTCTAGTTATTTTAAAATTACATCTGATATGGATGATTACATATATCTTTCTCAAATCATACAAGGATTAGCATTAAAAACAGGAATAGAACACTGGAGAAATAATAAGTTCCATACTGCAGGAACACTGATATGGCAACTTAACGATTGTTGGCCAGTAGTGAGTTGGAGCATAATCGATTATTATAAAAACTTGAAACCTTCTTACTATTTTGTAAAAAGGTCTTTTAAGAATCTGAAAGTAAATATAGAACCAAGAGACGGCAAACTTTTAATCTTTGTAGTTAATGATACCTTGCAACATTTTGAGGGTAAAATAGAATATGCATTTAGTACTTTTAAGGGAAAAAGAAGAGGTAAGAAGGAAATCGCCCTTGAACTTTCTCCTAATACATCTCTAAATGCTATATCAGTTTCTTTGGAGGAAGTAGATAAATATGGAGAATTTTTCTATGTACAACTTTTTGATGAAAAGGGTAATTTAGTTGATCAGAACGAATATTTCTTTGTTCCATTTAAACATTTAGAACTTCCTAAGGCAGAAGTTATTTATACTGTAGAGGAGCTTGACGAAGAAATATATAGAGTATTGTTAGAAAGTGATTTTATTGCTTTATTTGTAGCATTGGAACTTCCAAATGCGGAATGGGAAGATAATTATTTTACTATTTATCCCAAAGATAAATATGAGGTAATTTTTAGAGCTCCCTATACTCTTAAAGAAATAGAAGAAAATTTAGAAATTAAAGGCTTGAATTTAAAAAAGGTAAGAAAGGCTTAATTTACAAATAGGACAGAAATTATAGCTTTTTCTATCAGTATCTGATATAGAATTAGAAAAACACATGACACACTCTGGGTTTGGACAATGGGGAAGACCTAGAGTGTGTCCAAGTTCATGGATCGATTCTTTTAAGGTACGGATATATAAGATTTCTTGATTTTTAGGTAGTCCGTAGAAACTATTATCTAATCGTGCTATACTTACTAAGGCTTCTTTTCCTTTAAGTTTTGCTTGTCCAAATATAAAATTAAGTCCATGGGTATATAAATCCACATTTGTAATTCCGAGGACCTTAAAACTATCGGGTATCTTTAATTTGTTAAGTATGTCAAGTAAAGGTAAAGAGAGATATTGATTTCTTTCAGGATTATAAGTATTGCTTGGTATAGGTAAGCTAAAGTATGTTTTTACAGGAAAAGGAATAATCTTAGGAAGATTTACTGAAAGGAAGTCTAAAATATCTTTATCTATATTATCAAAAGGAACCAAATATATAAATTTTTCCATTTTTTATAAAGAGGGAGAGGAATTACTCTCCCTCTTTTTATTTTTATTCATATTTTATTCCATCTTCTTTTAGAAAATCAATTATCTCATCCACATATGCAAAGGCAAGAGCAACTACTGTATCCGCACCGCCATAATAGATGGCAAGCCTGCCTGTCTCAGCATCACATAAGGATGCACAAGGAAATGCTACATTAGGTACATCTCCTACACATTCATAATATTCTTGAGGGGAAAGCAGATAAGAACGAGCTCTATATTTTACTTTCCATGGTTTTTCTAAATCTAAAAGGGCAGCACTAAAGCTGTATACATAACCATTACAAGAAAGTAATACTCCATGATAGATTAAGAGCCAACCCTCACTAGTTTCTATAGGAGTGGGACCTGCTCCTATTTTAAGGGATTGCCACCCAGTAAGTCCTGCTGACATAACAAATCTATGACAACCCCAATGGATCATGTCTGGACTCTCGCTATAGAATATATCTCCAAAAGGTGTATGACCTCTATCAGAAGGTCTGCTTAGCATGGCGTATTTGCCATTTATTTTTCTTGGGAAAAGTACTCCATTTCTATTGTAAGGTAAGAAGGCATTTTCTAATTGATAAAATTCCTTAAAATCAAAGGTATATCCTACTCCTATGGTTGGTCCATGATAACCATTACACCATGTAATATAATATCGATCTTCAATATAAGTAACTCTTGGATCATATTTGTATTCACTTACTAATGGATCCTTAGCTTCTTGTATGAAGTTAATAGGTTCCTCTTCAATAGTCCAATTAATTCCGTCATCACTAAATCCAGCGTGCAAGTTCATTGATCTTGCTTTGTCGTCAACTCTAAAAACTCCTGCAAATTTTCCATTAAATGTAACTACTGCACTGTTAAATATACTGTTTGCTCTTTTAATATGGTTCCTTTTGATGATGGGATTCTTAGAATATCTCCATACCACATCATTACAACCTTTTGGGCGTTCTTCCCAGGGTAAATTTGGAATCTTTTCTCCAATAATTTGGACTTTACCCATAATTTAAGACCTCCTTTTTTTCTATTTATGTTAACTTAGGTGTTCTATTAAGTCAATAAATATCAGTGAAAATAGTAACATAAAAATGGGGTTTTAATAGTTGAAATAAATAATAAATTAGATTTGATTTATGAGGATAATAATGAAAAAATTGGCTCCTCGGGCAGGATTCGAACCTGCAACCCGCCGGTTAACAGCCGGCCGCTCTACCGTTGAGCTACCGAGGAGCGAATAAGTTATCGTTGTAAAAAATTATATAAAAAACTTTTTGGAAAATCAAGTACTATAATATATTTTTTTAATTATTACCCTCTTTCCAAAAACTTTTTGCTTTAGTAATATATCAAGGGTTATATATAGTATAGAATTTTAAAGAAGGAGGATAAGAGATGCAAGAACTGTTATTTCCTAAAGGGTTTTTATGGGGAGCTGCAACAGCGTCTTATCAGATAGAGGGAGCTTGGAATGAGGATGGAAAAGGAGAAAGTACTTGGGATAGGTTTTCTCATACTCCAGGTACTATTTATCAAGATCAGAATGGAGATGTGGCTTGTGATCATTATCATTTGTGGGAGAAAGATGTGGATTTAATGAGTTATATTGGGCTTAAGGCTTATAGATTCTCCATTTCGTGGCCAAGAATTTTTCCAGAAGGAAAAGGGAAGGTGAATCCAAAGGGTTTAGCCTTTTATGATAAGCTTATTGATAGACTTCTTGAGAAAGGAATAAAACCTGCAATAACTTTATATCATTGGGATTTACCTCAAGCTCTTGAGGATATTGGTGGTTGGTTAAATAGAGATGTTGCAAAATATTTTTCTGAATATGCTTCTTTTCTGTTCTATAAATTTGGAGATAGGGTTGATTTATGGATTACATTAAATGAGCCTTGGGTAAATGCATTCTTGGGTTATGGTTGGGGTGTACATGCTCCAGGGAAAAGAGATATGAAAGGGGCATTTATTGCAAGCCATAACTTTCTTTTAGCTCATGGTTATGCTGTCCAGATTTATAAAGAAGAAGGATATAAAGGAAGCATTGGTATAACTATTAATGTTGCTCCTGTATACCCTGAGAAAGATACAGAGGAGAATTTAATAGCTGTAGAAAGGCATGATGCTTTTTCAAATAGATGGTTTTTAGATCCTATTTTCAAAAAGTATTATCCTGAAAGTGCTTGGAAGGTTTTAGAGAAAACACCTTGGGTTTTTAAATTTGAAGAAAGAGATTTTGATATTATATCTCAGCCTATAGATTTTATTGGAATTAATTACTATACCAGGAGTATTGTAAAAGCAAATTCTGAAGATCCTTATACAGGAATAAGTAGAGTGCAAGGTGATGGTGAAGTTACTGCTATGAACTGGGAAATATATCCTGATGGGCTTTATGATATTTTAGTTCAGTTATATAGCAGTTATAAAATTCCAATTTATATTACTGAAAATGGTGCAGCCTTTGATGATATCTTGCAAAGTGGTAAAGTTAATGACATTAAGAGAGTTAATTATTTGAGAGAACATATTAAGAGGGCTTATTTTGCTATAAGAGATGGTGTAGATTTAAGGGGATATTTTGTATGGTCTTTAATGGATAATTTTGAATGGGGGCATGGATTTAGCAAGAGGTTTGGGATTATATATGTTAATTATGAAAATCAGGAAAGAATATTAAAAGAGAGTGCCTATTTTTATAAAAGGATAATTGAGCGAAATGGATTAGAAGATTAGCAAGTTAAAAGCCCTTCCTCATAAAAGAGTAAGTTGATTTTTAGAAGAGGAAGGGCTTTTTCCATTTATAAGAATGAAATTTTTGCACTTTTCTATTGGAACTCCTATTTTCTTTAATTCTTTTAAATCTTTTATCTTTTTTTCTCTTCTTGCTTTGATTATTCTTGAAGCAAAGGCTGGACCTATTCCAGGAATTCTTATGAGTTTATCATATGGTGCAGAGTTTATCTCTACAGGGAAAAATTCAGGATGGTTTTTAGCCCATACTGTTTTAGGATCTTCATCCGTAGGTAAATTTCCATTCTCATTAAACACAAGTTCTTCTATATCAAAACCGTATTTTCTTATTAGAAAATCAGCCTCATATAGCCTTACTTCTCTCCAAGTAGAAGTAGGTGGAAGATCAGATAAAGGAGTAAGGGGAATAGGCTGAAAGGCGCTAAAATAGGCTCTTGATAAATGATAATTTTTATAGAGACTGAAGGTAAGGTTAAGAATTTCTTTATCCCTTTCTTGTGATGCACCAACTACAAATTGAGTTGTTATACCTGCTTTTGTCCTTAACCCCTTTTTATATAATTCTTTTAAAGTTTCTAATTTTTGAAGAAGAAAATTAAAATTCTTTTCAGGCGCAATCTCTTTTAAATATTTTTCTGATGGGGCTTCCAAATTTATAGAAATTCGATCTGCGTATTTTATAGCGGTCTCTATATAATCTAAAGAAGATTCTGGGAGTATTTTTAAATGAATATATCCTTTAAAATTGTGAACTTCTCTGAGTATTTCTACCGATTTCAGCATTTGTTCCATAGTATATTTAGGTGATTTAGTTATTGCAGAACTTAGAAATAATCCATCTACTAAACACTTTCTATGAAGTTCTAAGAATAATCTAACAAGCTCATCTGCTGTAAGAGTTACTCTTTGAAATGGTCTATTAGCTCTGTTAGCACAATAATAACAGTTGTGGATACAGTCATTTGAGAGTAAAATTTTTAAAAGTCTTACTGTCTTTCCATCAGGAAGGACTGTGGGATAGATCCAACCACTTAAGGATGGCTTTCTTTTTATAGCTTCTTGAGAACATAAAAAGGACCCACATAGATCGAACTTTGATGATTCTGCTAATATTTCGATTTTATCGCTTATATGCATTTTGTCACCTATGAGGGTCCTTTTTTAAAATAAGAAAAATAAAAAAATATCAATTAGGCTTTTTTAAGCTCTTTTAAAAGTAGCTTTATTCTTTCTTTTTTCCTTTTTTCTCTTGCCTTTCTTCTTCTCCTCTTAAGTATTACTCTCCACTGTTTTCCCATTTCTTTCACCCCTGCTATAGGTTTAGTTTTATCAAGTGATATTATATCAAAATACTACTTTTTAAAAAGACCTATTATTTTATCCCAAAAATTTTTTTCTTCTTTTCTTTCAATTATTAAGATAGGTTCTTCATTAGGTTTTGCCATGAAAAGTTTTTCCCTTGCAATTTTCTCTATTATATATGGATCATCTGTATTGTAAGCTATCTCTCTTAATTCTTTAACTTTTTTTTCAAGGACTGATTTTCTTTGATAAAGTTCCTTTAGTTTTTGGGAGTAAGTTATATAATCTCTAATCCCCATATATATAGATGGGCTTAGATATAGAAGAAAAAGAACTAAAAGTGTTTTATTTGTAGGATTTCTTTTCTTTCTTTCCTTTTTAAGATATTCTTGCCACCCCACGGTATATTACTCCCCTTTCAGGGTCTATGGTGATAATCTCATTATCTCTTAATTTTTCAAAAAGATTTTTGGTTCCAACTATTATCCCTAAACCCTTACTCCTCCATGGGATTAATGATGGTTGAATTTTTTCATCTTCAATAATGAGACCAACTAATTTGTCAAGGAGAGGTTCTATCTCTTGATCATAAGACTTTATCAATAATATGGCTCCATCTATATCTTTACTAAGAACTTCTTTAGCATTTTGGGCTAATATAACCTTAGCGGTTTTGGAATCTCCGCCAAGTCCATGTCCTTGTCCTATGATATCACTTATTACATGTACCTTTATAAGATTTGTCATCCCAGAGATTCCCATGGGTATACCAGCTGTAATTACAACTGTGTCTCCTCTTTTAACATATGCTTTCTGAAGAAGTAATTTGGTGGATTTTTCAAACATTTCATCGGTAGTGTAAAAAATCTCAGTTAAAAGTGGAATTACACCCCAAGATAGGTTGAGTCTTCTTCTTACTTCAGGAAAGTGGGTGATGGCAAATATGGGAGCATTGGGTCTATATTTTGATATTTGTCTTGCTGTAAAACCACTATGAGTAGCTGTTACAATAGCTGAAGCTTTTATTTCTTTGGCTATTTGGCATGTGGAGAAAGTTATAGCTTTAGTTATAGTAGTATTACAATCTGTTTCTTTTAAGAAATCGTCATATGGAAAGCTTTCTTCAACTTTCTTTGCAATTTTATCCATCATTTTTACGCTTTCTATAGGATATTTACCCATCGCAGTTTCGTTTGATAACATAATAGCATCAGTACCGTCTAATATGGCATTTGCCACATCACTTACTTCTGCTCTTGTAGGAGTAGGATTACTTACCATAGATATTAACATTTGGGTGGCTGTAATTACAGGTTTTCCTGCTAATCTTGTTTCCTTTATTATTCTTTTTTGAATTAAGGGTACTTCCTCATTTGAAATCTCTATTGCTAAATCTCCTCTTGCTACCATTATAGCATCTGCTACTTCTAATATTTCTTTAAAATTATTTACTGCTTCTCTTTTTTCAATTTTGGCTATTACAGGAATTTTGGCATCATATAATTCAAGGAATTCTTTTAACTCTATGATATCGGAAGCTCTTTGCACAAAGGACAATGCAATGTAATCTACCTTGTTTTCGATGCCAAATATGGTATCTTTTTTATCCTTCTCTGTAAGAGGTGAAACTCTTAATTTAGAGTCTGGGAAATTAACTCCTTTTCTTTCTGAAAGATAATTCCCATGAATAATTCCACATACTAATTTGTCTTCTTTTTTATCCAAGACTTTCAATTCTATAAGTCCATCATCTATAAGTATTCTATCTCCAATATTCACATCCTCTAATAGATAGGGATAGTTAACATAAAGAATTTTCTCGTTGCCTATAATTTCCTTAGGAGTAAGATAGATTTCTTCTCCATCTTTAATAAATATTTTGTCCTTTTCTAATTCTCCTATCCTTATTTTAGGTCCTTGAAGGTCTTGAATAATAGGAATTGGCTTGTCTAATTCTTCTGAAAATTTTCTTATGAGTCTTATTCTTTCTCCATGGACGCTATAATCTCCATGGGAGAAGTTTAATCTTGCTACATCCATACCTACTTTAATAAGTTCCTTTAATACTTCTTCTTTTTCACTGGCAGGACCTATTGTACATACTATTTTGGTCTTTCTAAACAACTTTTTTCCCTCCTTTGTTTAATATATATTTTAGCATTATCTGAAAGAGCTCCTTCTAATCCAATCTCAAAACCATCTTCATTAACGACAATATATTCCCCATCTATGCATTTTTTATAAATATCCATGTCATAAGAAATCAGGGCATGCAAGTAAAGCATGCCCTGAAATACTTCTAACAATTTATTATTTACAAAAACCTTAATCTTTTCTTTCAAATTACTTTATAATTATACTCCTTCCTTCCACCTTTGGATTTATAGGAGAATGTTTTTTCAAGTATTCTACAAAAACATCTCTTAACATATCTCCGTAACCAATGATTTTGCCTCTTGTGAAAGCTATAAATTTGTCTCCACCTGTAGCAAGAAAATCATTGGTTACTACTCTATAAACCTTGTTTAAATCTAAGGGTTTTCATTCCCAACAAAGACCTCCATCACCCTTGATCCTATTGGTCTTGTCATATTATATTTTACTCTAATTCCTGAAGTTTGTAAAATACCCTTTTCTAAGGTAGCGCTTTGTTCTAAAAGATCTAATATGTCTTTTCCTGTTAGATCCATTATTACCAATACATTATCAAAGGGAAGTAGAGTATATACTTGTTCCATTGCTATTTTCCCCTTAGGAATATCTATTCTTATGCCACCGCTATTTTGGAATGCAATTTGGGCATTACTTGCTTCTAACATTGCATCACATATTGCATTACCTACGTTTGATTCTTCATTATAATTTCTTACAAGATCCACAAGAGTTTCCCCTACAATTTTAGAAAATTCTTCTTTAAGTTGAGCATTATATTTGTCAATTATTTCGGCTACCTCAGGATCATATTTATCCTCGGGTCCTGCAAAAACAGTTTTTAGCTCTTTTTCTTTTGTAAAACCTAAAATTAAACCAGTTTCGGGTTGTACTTTTAAATCTAAAACCCCTAAATATATACCATTGTATCCTGCTTGTACAATAATTGTTCCTCTAACTATTACAGGATCTGTAACTACTGTATGGCTATGTCCTCCTACTATTATATCAATTCCAGGAACCTTTTCTGCAAGGGCTTTATCTGCATCGTAACCTAAGTGGGATAATACTATTATTAAATTGGCTCCTTGTTTTTTACTTCCCTAATTAAATTAGGGAGTACTTTTTCAGGTTCTATAAAAGTTAAATCTTTAACATAATCAGGTTTTACTATATAAGCAGTTTCAGTAGTTGTAAGTCCTATTATTGCAATTTTTAGACCTTTTCTCTCAATAATGATATAGGGTTTAACATTTGGAAGATATATTTCATCTTTTAAATATATTTCCCGCTAAAAAGGAAAAATTAGAAGATTTTATCCATTGTTGCAGAGCATCTTGTCCCCAATCAAATTCATGATTTCCAATGGTCATGGCATCAAACTTTAGATAATTCATTATTTTAATAGCGGGTTCGCCTTTAAATATATTTGATATAGGGGTACCTTGGAACATATCTCATATCTCCAGCAGAAAAAAGTATGGTGCCTTCTGGATTCTTAGCTCTTTCTTTGTTTATCATATAGGCTAAATAGGCTCCACCACCTATTGGAATTTTCTCGTTAATGCTTTTCACAATGTATGGTAGAAGTCTTCCATGAAAATCATTAATGTGGAGTATCTTTATATCTATTAAATTGGAAGTTTGAGAGAAAGAGAGGCTAATAAGAAGAAATAAAATCAGTAGGAAAAGAAGGGTTTTTTTTAAATACCTCATTGTTTTTTAAATCCTCCTATGGAAATATTATGTTTTTATTATATCAAAAATCTTAAAAATGTAAAAATTCCAAGTAAAATTCCACTTTTCATTATATACTTGTAAACTTTATTCCAATCAGCATTAAAATATTCCCTTGTAAGAACTAAACAAAGATGCATAGGAGATACCATTACTCCTAAATATCCGCTTAAGAATGCCAATAAGATGTATTTTAATGGATTAACATATGGAAGCATTCCCATTAATATTGGAAAGCTAATTCCAATAGAAGCAGAGGTAACCCCAGTTAATATGCCAACTATAAAGGGTATCAAAAAGAAAATAAGAGGAGTTGGAATGAAAGAAAAGTTAAGTAAATAGGCAATATCTGATACTGCTCCTGTAACTTCTAACATTTTTTTGAAGATCATTACTCCTAATATCAAGGTTAGATTCTGTGGTTTTATTGAAGTCTTTAATGTATTAAAAATTTGGTGTATATCAAAACGAAATATAACAAAAAGCAAAATAACAATTCCTAAAAGAACATATAAAAGATCAAAATGAAGAAAGATTACAGCAAAGATTAATATCAAAATAGGTAGGAAAGAGATTATAAAATCTTTAACGGGATTTTGAGAAACTGATATTTCTTGATTTTCTAAATTTTGATTTTGAACTTGTTCTAAGGAATAGATATCTTTAGAAGGCATTTTATAAAAGGAAAAAAGTAAACCTATAGCAAGTACGAATAATCCATAGGGTAAGGCTTCTTTTACAAGGATGTTTATAGGAGTTTGGGTTAGAGCTGAAATCAATATAATTCCTGGGTATATAGGTAGAAATGGTTCCCATATATGCCTGAACCAATAATTTATATAGCTCTTTCTTTCAGGTTCTAAATTATCATTGTCTGTTGATTCTTCTATGAAAGGTGCAGAAAAAAGAGCTCCGCCTACAGATGGGAGAAGGCCCATTATGATTGGCATAGATATTAAACGAATTTTATCATCTTTAATCAAACTTTTTAGTGAATTAACCATTTTTTTTAATACTTCTTTTTCTTTTAATATAGATTCAAATACTGCTATGAGATATAGGATTAAAAGAAGACTAATAGTATTCCAGTCTTTAACTGCTTCAAAAAAGGATTTTAAAATAGTATTTGTGGATAGGCCAAAGCTTATACCCATAATTATGCTTCCACCTAAAAGTGCCCAATGAAGAGGGAATTTTTTGGATATTAATACTACAATAATACCAAAAATAATGGTTACCTTTAAGAAAGCTATCATCTTATATCACCCCTATCCATAAGTTTAGTGTGATAAGAGAAATTAACGTAGAATAAATTATTACATGGGAGGCGAAAGCAGAGTCCAAATCAAATTGTAAGGCAAGCACTAAGGCTGTGAGCATGGATGGCATAGCGGATTCTAATACAGTGACTTTATAGGGTACATCGGTTATTCCTAATACTCTTGAAAAGATTAAAGCAAGAAAGGGAAATAAGAGAAGTTTTAAGGTAATACCTGAGATAATACCTAATGTGGATTTATTGTTTTTTTGTGGTTTTGAAAAGGATAAACCTAAAAGAAACATCATGAGTGGTGTTGTGGCTTTTCCTAATATGGAAAGACTATCGATTAAAAAATCAGGAAGTTTATAGGGAGAAAGTATAAATCCTAAAATTAATCCCCATAAGGGGGGATTATTTAATACTTTTTTTATTGTAAAGTTAAGATTTACTTTCTGAACACTTAGCAAACTTATCAAGATAATACCTATTGTGTATATAAAAATAATCATACCCAATTGATCATAAATGATAGCAACGGTTAAACCTTGATTTCCATAAAGTTTCTCCATAATAGGATATCCAAGAAAGGTTACATTACCACCCACACTTACAAGAAAAAGGCTTCCAATAGTTTTTTTGTTTAGATTTAATCCAAAACCTATAAGTAAAGCAAGAATACCAGTTATGATACTAACTATCCATTCCACAATTACTACTTTATATAATGAAATTTGTGGGGGGTTAGTGTAGATAGAATAAAATACTAAAGCAGGTAAAGAAAAGTTGTATACGAATTTTGAAAATATCTCTCTATCTTCTTCTCTAAATATCTTATATTTGGAGATAAATCCTAATAAACTAATTAGAATCAGAGTTATTAATGTTTTTGACATTTTTCTTTGGATCCTCCACTTTATATACGAAATATAGAATATTTATTATTCCTAAAAGGAGAAAGCAATGAAAAAGAAAGTAATATCCTTTTGTATCTGCAATTTTTCCTGCCAAAATAGGAGCTATAAAGGAAAAAGGGGCAAAAATAAGGTTGATAGATCCTAAATAAAGTTCTCTTCTTTGGGAAGGGGAAAGATCAAGTATAAAGGCTAAATCTCCAATGTAGAAAGCACTATTTATGATTCCGATAAAAATATAAACCATATAGAAAGAAATTATATTATTTGCAGTTAAGAGAAGGATAAGAGATATTATTGTTGAAATTCTTCCCAAAAGGAGGGTTATCTTGTGACCAAATTTATCTCCTATGGGGCCTATGATAAAGGATGAAAGAGCTTGAGAAATTAAAAGGATACCTGTAAAATCTGCAACTATCTTATCTGGAATTTTAAATTGTTTTACAGAGAAAACTGATACAAAACTGATAAAGGATAATGAAAAGGTGTTTAGAATTCTTGAGATTGTATAATTTCTAAAATTTTTATCTTTAAAGACTATCTTTATACTTTTGATATACTCAGTGAGGGAGGTATCTTGAACTTCATTTTCGTCAGGTTCCTCTCTGGTCAAAGATAGGAAAACAAAGGATATTAATAGAGCTATTCCAGCACAAAGGAAAGAATAGCCAAAGTTTATTGGAAATTGATAGGTAGAAAGGAAATATCTCGCTAAAAAAGCACCTCCAATCCCCATTATAGCTCCTAAACCATTTCCCATTGCGAAAAAGGTTCCTCTTTTACTTGGATGTATTACCTTACTTATCATGCTCATCCAAGGAGGTCCTAAAAATCCCATCGAGAATGTTGCAATGGCAAGTAAAAATAATGACAAATATAAAGAAAGTTTTGGAAAAGGAGATGCTAAAAAGAAAGCTATAAAAGACATAAAAAGATATGGAAGTCTTTCTCCCATGGTTACTTTTAATACTAATTCTATTTTTATTTTATATCTTTCTGAAGCTCTTGCACCTAATATGGCTGGTATTGCCCATCCTAAGTTTGCAATTGCAGGAATTAATCCAATCTCAAGATTTCCAGCACCTAAATTCTTGGCAAATAAGGGTAAGAGGGTCTGAATAGAACCAAAGGTCATTCCCAAATTAAAGAATGCATTATCTATGGCATTTACTATAAAATTCCAGCTATAATCCTTTTCTCTTAGACTCATAGCTTTTATAATATCAAATTTTTAATCTTCAGATAAGACTAATATTAAATGAAAAATTTAATGTATAATTTAAAATTAAGTAAAATAATTATTTGTTGGGAGGATTATTTTTATGGGATACATGAAGGGAAGAGACCTACTTTCTATTTTGGATCTTTCAAAAGAAGAAATGGAGTATATATTTTATCTTGCTAAAAGTTTGAAAAGTGATTTTCTTTCTGGAAAAAAACAGCATGATTATCTGAAAGGAAAAACGGTAGCTTTATTTTTTGAAAAACCATCTACTAGGACAAGAATATCTTTTGAGGTAGGAGTATATCAATTGGGAGGACATCCCCTTTATCTTAATGCTCAAGATATGCAATTAAAGAGAGGGGAAACAATTTCTGATACAGCGAGGGTACTTGAAAGATATGTGGATGGTATAATGGCAAGGGTTTATCAACATTCAACTTTAGAAGAGTTAGCAAAATGGTCTAATATACCGGTGATAAACGGGCTTTCTGATTTGGAACATCCATGTCAAGTTATTTCTGATTACTATACTATTTTTGAAAAAAAGGGATATAAAAAATTAAAGATAGTTTATCTTGGAGATGGAAATAATGTGGCTAATTCATTAATTTTGGCAGGAGCTCTTTTAGGTATGGAGATAGTATGCTCATCTCCGAAAGAATACTATCCTCCTTTAGAGGTTATAAGAAAGGCTGAGGATTTGGCTATGAAAACAGGTGGAAGTGTGAAAATTATAGAAGATCCCAAAGAAGCAGTGAAAAATGCTGATGTTTTATATACAGATGTATGGGTAAGTATGGGACAAGAGGAAGAGAAAGAGTTAAGGAGAAGGGTTTTTCCTCCATATCAGTTAAACAAAGATCTTGTTAGTTTGGCAAAAGATGATGTTATAGTAATGCATTGTCTTCCAGCCCATAGAGGTGAAGAGATTACAGATGATGTTATGGATGGGGAACATTCGGTGGTTTTTGATCAGGCAGAAAACAGGTTACACATACAAAAAGCTATTTTGGCTTTGTTTATTTGATGCTTTTTAAAAATTCATTTTTAATGTAAAATATTTCTATGAGAAGGGTTTTCATTAAGATAGGTATACTTTTAGTATTCTTTGTATTACTCTTAGGTTTGTCCTCTTTAACCTTTTTTAAGGTATGGGAGAAACAAACTATAGATCTAAGATTTCATATTAGGGGAGAGACAAAACCCTCAGAAGATATTGTTATTGTTGGTATAGATGATAACTCAATTGAAGGTATTGGAAATTGGCCTTGGGAAAGATCTATTCATGGTAGATTTCTTGAAGTTCTAAAAAAAGAAAATCCTAAGCTTGTAGTTTTTGATATTTTGTTTGATATCAAAACAGCTAAGGATACCGTATTGGCTAAAAGCTTGAAATCCTTTAAGAAGGTTGTTTTATCTAATTATTTATATACTTATTTTGATAAAAGGCTTAATATAAGTCTACTTTCTCTAAAAGAACCGGTAGATATAATAAAGGAAGCTTCTCTTGCTACGGGTTATAGTAATGTATTAATAGATGACGATAATAAGGTCAGAAGGGCAAGACCTTATGAGGTGAATGAGGCAGGTATTAAACACTATTCATTACCACTTGTGGTTTATGGAATAGTTAGAAATGAATTTCCATATAAGTATATTTATAAATTACCTGATTTCTTTTATATAAATTTTAGGGGTGGAGAAGGATCATTTAGATATTTTTCCTATATAGATGTTTTAAATGGGAGATTCACTCCTAATACTTTTAAGAATAAGATTATTTTTGTGGGAGCTGTTTCTCCTATGTTAAAAGATACTTTTCTCCATCCTTTTTCGGGATATTTATCCCCTTCTGGAAAATCATATTCATATATGCCGGGTGTAGAAATCCATGCTAATATTCTTGATAATTTGTTAAATAATGATTATTTTGAAACCCTAATCTTCCCTTTAATTCTAATAATTAATTTTCTTTCTGTATTTTTTACAGGTATTTTTTTAGGTAAAAAGATGGTTTTGAATGTTTTTATAACTATCTTTTTTATCTTATCATATTTTGGACTTTCTTATTATTTGTTCTTGAAACATATTATAGCTCCTGTGGTTTCTCCTTCTCTTGGGATGGTATTGGGTTTTTTAGGAAATTTGGTATATCAGAGTATACTGCCTAAGGAAAGATTAGAAGGAATTACTATTAAGAAAAGATATAAAATATTGAAAAAACTAGGATCTGGGGGTATGGCTTCAGTTTATTTGGCAAAAGATTTAGTTACTAAGAAGGATGTTGCCATAAAAATACTTCATCCCCAATATGCAGAAGATAAAGAGGTCTTAGAAAGATTTTATAGAGAAATACAAGTATGTAAAGATCTTGATCATCCAAATATTGTTAAGGTGCTTGATCATGGAGAAGAGGATGATTATGTATTTATGGTAATGGAATATGTGTCAGGAAAAGATTTGAAGAAAATTATGGAGGAGAAAGGTCCTATACCTGTGGATTTAGCAGTGGAAATTATAAAGAAGGTAGCTTGTGCTCTTTCCTATGCAAATTCAAAAAATATCGTACATAGAGATATAAAACCTCAAAATATTATGATAACTAATGATGGTAAGGTAAAACTCATGGATTTTGGAATTGCCCGAATAGGGGGACTTGTAACATTAACTCAGACAGGCGTTTTTATGGGTACTCCTCAGTATGCATCTCCGGAACAGTTAGAAGGTAAAAAAGTAGATATTAGATCTGATATTTTTTCCTTAGGAATAGTTTTTTATGAAATGTTAACTGGATTATTACCTTATGCTGAAGAAACAACTATTTCTCTTATGTTAAAAAGATATCAAGAAGAGTTAGCAGATGTAAGGAGTATCGATCCCAATATACCTGAGGGAATAGCTATGATTATTAAAAAAATGACTGCTCGTTTTCCAGAATTTAGATATCAAACTCCAGAAGAATTAATTGATGACCTCAATAGAGGTTATCCTTTACATCCTTATGAAGAAAAAAATATTGCATCTTCAGATACAATTATAAGAAGGGATACAGATAAAAAAGATAATTAGAGGCATTTAAATACTAAAACCACATCTCCTAATTGTATGATATCTCCATCATGTAAAAGTTCCTTGTTAACTTTTAATCCATTTACCATTGTTCCATTAGCACTTCCCAAATCCTCTATAAAATATTTATCCTCACTTCTCATTATTTTTGCATGAAATCTTGATACTGTGGGATTAACTATTACAATATCATTTTCCTTTTCTCTTCCAATAGTTGTTTCATCTTTAATAATTTTAAAATCTTTACCTCTATCTTCTCCATGTTTTATGATTAGGTATGCCCAGTTTATAGGAAGAATTGTAGCATCCAATTTCATAGTGTTAGAAGCACTAGCTATTACATCATCTTTACTCATCTTTTGAATATTGATTTTTACTTTTTCCTTTTTTCTCAAATAAATATCATATACTAATAGTGCGATAAAGATTACTAATAAAATAACCAAAAAAATATTCAATTTCCTTCCCCCTTTCCTTTAGGTCTTTGTTTTTGATTATATAAGAAAAATCGAAAATTGACAATGATTGTTAAAGTTTGTTAAAAGAATGCATAAATTTGCATTTTTATGTTATAATTTTTCAAAATTGGTTGAGAGGTATATGGTTATGAGTAAAGATAAAGTAGTGCTTGCATATTCTGGAGGGTTAGATACCTCTGTGGCCATAAAATGGCTTATGCAAAAATATTCTTTAGATGTGATAACTTTAACGGTAGATATTGGGCAGGGGATAGATTTGGAAGAAATAAAGAAAAAGGCTGAAAATTTAGGGGTAGAAAAGGCTTATGTTCTTGATTTAAAGGAGGAATTTGTAAATGATTATATAATTCCTGCTATAAGAGCAAATGCTATGTATGAAGGAGTTTATCCTCTTGCCACAGCTCTATCAAGACCTCTTATTGCTAAATATTTAGTTAAAGTGGCAAAGGAAAATGGAGCAAAGTATGTAGCTCATGGGTGTACTGGAAAAGGAAATGATCAGGTTAGAATAGATCTTGGGGTGAAGGCATTAGCACCAGATTTAGAAATTATTGCTCCAGTTAGGGAATGGAATTTTTCGAGAGAAGAAGAGATAGATTATGCAATAGAGAATAATATACCTATACCTGTTTCAAGAAAAAGTCCTTTTAGTATTGATGAGAATTTGTGGGGAAGAAGTATAGAGGGTGGAATTTTAGAAGATCCATGGCAGGAACCTCCAGAGGAAATTTATCAATGGACAAAATTAAAGAAGGAGGAACCATCTTATATTGAAATTACTTTTGAAAAAGGGGTACCTGTGGACTTAAATGGTGAAAGAAAAAATCTATTACAAATAATAGAAAATTTGAATGAGATTGTTGGTTCATATGGGATAGGAAGAATAGATCATATTGAAAATAGACTTGTGGGAATCAAATCTAGAGAAATTTATGAGGCACCCTCTGCGGTGGTAATAATAAAGGCTCATGAGGCTTTAGAAGATATGGTATTACCAAGAGAACTCGCACATTTTAAAAAGATTCTTGAGGAGAAATATGCTGAACTTGTATATTATGGCCTTTGGTTTGATCCTTTTAGAGAAGCTATTCAAGCCTTTATGGATAAAACTCAAGAAAGAGTCACAGGAAAAGTAAGAATAAAGCTTATGCCTTGGAATTTCTCTGTAGTAGGAAGAATGTCTCCCTACTCTTTGTATGATCATGGGCTTGCTACTTATGATAAAGGAAGCACCTTTTCAACTGAGTCAGCAGTAGGTTTTATAAAACTTTTTGGACTTCAGAATTATCTATATGCATTAAGGGGAAACCAAAATGATTAGAGTAGGTATTGTAGGTGCTTCTGGATATGTAGGACAAGAACTTACTCGGATCTTGTTGAGACATGGAAAAGTAGAAAAAATCTGTCTTTTTACTGATCATTTTGATAGTGCTGATATATTTAGAAGTCACAAGTTAATAATAAGGGAAAGAAAAGATTACCAAGAATATGTGGATGATTTAGATTTATTCTTTTTTGCTCTTGGAAATGGGGAGCTTTTAAAAATTTTATCAGAAAATAGAGTTCCAGAAAGATTCATAGATTTAAGTGCAGATTTTAGATTTAAAAATCCTTATGAGTATGAGAGAATTTATGGTATAAAACATACATTACCTAATGTATTAGAAGAAGTTGTATATGGACTTCCAGAGATTTTTAGAAAAGAAATAAAAAAGGCAAAATATATTGCAAATCCTGGATGTTATCCTACTGCTTCTATTTTAGGGATATATCCATTGATTAAGGAAGGAAAGACTTTTGGATCTGCAATTATAGATGCAAAATCTGGGATTTCAGGTGCAGGTAGAAAACCTTCTGATAAAAATATATATGGAAATATTGCAGAAAATTTTCAGGCTTATTCTATTCTAAATCATAGGCATCAGTCTGAAATAGAGAATGTGATTAAAGAATTTGGTTATATAAAAGTTTTATTTGTACCTCAACTTTTGCCAACCTTTAGAGGTATATTTGCTTCCATATATGTACCTTTAAATGAAGAGATATCTTCTGAATATCTTTTTGAAATGTACACGAATATATATAAAGATGAACCTTTTATTAAAGTTCTTCCTCCTTTTACTTCCCCAGAAATTAAGAAAGTAAGAGGGACGAATTGGGTATTTATAAGTGCTCAAGTAGATAAGAATACTAAAAATGCACTAATATTTGTGGCTATAGATAATTTGATAAAGGGAGCTGCAGGACAAGCAGTACAAAACATGAATATTATGTTTGGTTTTTCAGAGGAAGAAGGACTTGATTTTTTACCTTTATATCCATAGATTAAGGAGAGATAAATATGGTATGGAAATTTGATGAAATTTATATGACTGATATAAATAGTGTAAAAGCAGCAGGTGTATCCTGTGGCTTAAAAGAGGATAATAAATTGGATCTTGCTCTAATTGTGCTTGATAAACCAGTTTTCGCTGAAGCTATGTTTACTAAAAATACTGTTAAGGCTGCTCCTATTATTGTTTCTAAGAGGCATTTAGAAAAGTATGGCATGATCCAAGCAATTGTTATAAATAGTGGGCAGGCAAATGCATGTACTGGAGAAAAAGGAATAAAGGATGCAGAGATGATGGCAGAAAGAGTTGCCCAAAATTTAGGTATTGATAAGGAATTAGTTTTTGTGGCATCTACAGGTAAAATAGGAGCATATCTGGAAATGGAAAAGATAGTTAGTGGAATTGATATGGCATGTAAGGTTTTATCTAAGAATTCAGGAAGAGAAGTGGCTGAAGCAATTATGACTACGGACACTTTTCCCAAAATGTCATCTGTTAAATATGGTGATGTAATAATATCTGGAATAGCAAAAGGAGCAGGTATGATTCATCCTGATATGGCAACCATGTTGGTTTTTATAGGCACAAATGCTAAATTGGAAAAAGATGCTATGAAGAAAGTTCTTAGAAGAGGTGTAGATAAATCATTTCATCAGATAAGTGTAGATGGATGTACCAGCACAAATGATACGGTTCTTTTTTTTGCTACTTCAGAAAAGGAAATTAAAGAGAATATTTTTCAAAAAGGATTTGACATGTTAACTGAAGATTTGGCAAAGATGATAGCAAAAGATGGAGAAGGAGCCACTAAATTGATTGAGGTTAGAATTGAAAAGGCGGAAAGTTTGAAAAAAGCAAGGGTTTTAGGAAGAGCTGTTATTACTTCTAATTTAGTAAAAGCTGCTTTTGCAGGTGGGGATGATAATTGGGGTAGAATGTTAGCAAGTATTGGTCAAACAGGATACAACATCGATATAAAAAAGATAGAGCTTTATATTGGTGAATATTTAGTTTTTGCAAAAAGTGAACCTTTAAGGTATAATTCTCAAGAAGTCAAAAATTATTTAAAGAATAGGGAAGTTATGGTGCGTATAGTACTAAATGAAGGTAGATATAATGCAGTTTCATGGGGCTCAGATTTGACGGAGGAATATGTAAAAATAAATGCATATTATAGGACATGAGGTGGAAAAATGGAAGATAGATTTTTTCCTATTTATAAAAGGTTCAAGCCTGTCTTTGTAAGGGGTGAAGGTGTTTGGCTTTTTGATAGCAATGGAAATAAGTATCTGGATTTAAGTAGTGGTATTGGAGTTAATGCTTTAGGACATGCCCATCCTCATATAGTTGAAAAGGTCAAAAATCAGATAGAAAAATTAGCTCATGTATCAAATCTATTTTATAATTTACCGCAGTTTGAACTTTTAGAAAGACTTGCCTCCCTTACAAAAAGGGAGGCATTTTTTTTATCTAATAGTGGGGCTGAGGCTGTTGAGGTAAGTATTAAATTGGCTCGTAAGTTTTTCCAGGGTAAAAAGTGGAAGATTATAAGTATGCAAAATTCTTTTCATGGTAGAACATATGGTGCTTTATCCGCCACTGGACAAAAGAAATATCATGAGGGTTTTGAACCTTTAGTACCTGGATTTACTTATGTCCCTTTTAATAATATAGAGGTATTAGAGGAGGCTATAGATGAGGAAACATGTGCTATTATATTGGAACCTATACAAGGTGAGGGCGGTGTTTATCCAGCTGACAAGGAATATCTTAAAAGGGTAAGAGGGATAACTAAGGAAAAAGGAATTCTTCTTATCCTTGATGAGATTCAGACTGGAATAGGAAGAACAGGATATTTTCTGGCTGAGGAGTTCTATGAAATACAAGCAGATATAATTCTTCTTGCAAAAGCTTTAGGGGGAGGACTTCCATTAGGAGCTGTTTGTACCACTAAAGATATAGCAAGTGCTATGACTCCTGGCAGTCATGGAACTACTATGGGAGGAAATTTAGTTGCTTGTTCTGCTGGAATTGCAGTACTGGATACTATTGGCAATGAGAAATTTTTAAGGGGGGTTAGGGAGAAGGGTTCCTATCTTCAAGGGAAACTTCTGGAGTTAAGAAACGAATCTCCATTGATAGTGGATATAAGAGGTAGGGGATTAATGTGGGGGATAGAGTTAAAGATTAAAGTAAGAGATATTTTGGAGGAGTTAATTGAGAAGGGTGTGGTAGCCTTATCCGCAGGTGAAAATGTCCTAAGACTACTTCCTCCTCTTATCATAGAAAAAGAAGAAATAGATTATGGCCTTTCCAAAATAAGAGAAGTTTTATTAAAGAGGAGTGAAAACTTATGAGCAAAGAGGCTATTCTTGTTTTAGAAACAGGCCATAGTTTTATTGGAGAAAGTTTTGGATATAAAGGAGAAACATTAGGTGAGATAGTTTTTAATACCAGCATGGTGGGATATCCCCAAGTACTTACTGATCCATCATATGCCAATCAAATAATAGTCTTTTCCTATCCTTTAATAGGAAATTATGGGATAGATTCTGAAAGATTGGAAAGTAATAAGATTCATTGTGCAGGTGTTGTTGCAAGAGAATTTAATGATTATAAATTTCATTGGAATAGTGATAAATCCTTAGAGGAATTTTTAATAGAAAATAGGATAATTGGTATCCACAAAATAGATACAAGGGCTATAGTTCGTGAAATAAGGAAATTTGGCACTATGAAAGCTATTATTTCTACCGAAGAGAAAGACCCCTTTGTGTTAGTTAAAAAGCTTGGAGTTTATGATTTTAATTATTTAGATCTTGTAAGAAGGGTTACTACTACAATTCCTTACGAAATAAATGAGGACGGGTGTAAGAAAGTTGCACTGATAGATTTTGGAGTAAAAAGAGGCATAATAAGAGAGCTTCTAAAGTATAATTTAAGAATAAAAGTTTTTCCAGCATGGACATCCTTTGAAGATATTAAAAGCTATAATCCAGATGGAATAGTTCTTTCAAATGGTCCTGGAGATCCTTCCAATGTTCCATATGTACAAGAGACTATAAGGAGAATATTAAAACTGGAAAAACCGATTCTTGGTATATGCCTTGGAATTCAACTTCTTTCATTAAGTGTGGGGGCTCGAACCTATAAGTTAAAATTTGGACATAGAGGAGCCAATCATCCTGTTTATCATGTGGACTCTGGAAGAACTTTTATAACTTCTCAGAATCATAGTTATGCCGTTGATGATAGAACTCTACCACCAGGTTTTGAAGTAAATTACTATAATCTTAATGATAATACGGTGGAGGGAATAAAGCATAATTCCTATCCTTTAATAGCTGTACAGTTCCACCCTGAGGCATCTCCTGGACCATGGGATACAAAATATATTTTTGAGGATTTTTACAATTTAATCTCATAGTGAGGTGAAAGGGATTGTCTAAAAAGTATAAAAAAGTACTCGTGATTGGTTCAGGGCCAATAGTTATTGGTCAAGCTGCAGAATTTGATTATTCAGGTACCCAAGCTTGTAGAGCTTTAAAAGAAGAAGGGATTGAAGTAGTACTTATAAATTCTAATCCTGCAACAATCATGACAGATTGGGAAATGGCAGATAGGATCTATATAGAACCTATTACTGCTGAAGTGGTAGAAAGAATTATTGAAAAAGAAAGACCAGATGGTATAATTGCTACTCTTGGTGGACAGACAGGCTTAAATTTAGCGATGGAACTTGCATCTAAAGGGGTTATTGATAAATATGGAATTCCTCTTTTAGGGGCCTCTCTAGAATCTATAAGTATGGCGGAGGATAGGGAACTTTTTAGAAAGAGAATGGAAGAGATTGGTGAACCCGTTTTACCAAGTATTGTTGTAAGATCCATGGATGAAGGAAGAAAAGCTTTAGAAGTTATTGGGCTTCCTTTAGTGATAAGGCCAGCTTATACCTTAGGGGGTACTGGTGGGGGAATAGTGGAAACAGAAGAAGAATTTGAAAAAGCGTTGTTGAGAAGTTTAAAGTTGAGCCCTGTAAGTCAAGCCCTTCTTGAGAAAAGTGTAGTAGGTTGGAAGGAAATAGAGTTTGAGGTAATGAGAGATAGAAAAGGAAATGTAATAACAGTATGTAGTATGGAAAATATTGATCCTATGGGAATTCATACTGGTGATAGTATTGTTGTGGCACCTACCCAGACTCTTAATGATATAGAATATCAAATGCTTAGGAGTGCTTCTTTGAAAATTATAACAGCTTTGAAGGTTGAAGGGGGATGCAATATTCAATTTGCTTTAAATCCATATAAAAGGGAATACTTTGTGATTGAGGTTAACCCAAGAGTAAGCAGATCATCAGCGTTGGCTTCAAAAGCCACAGGTTTTCCAATAGCCAGAATTACAGCTAAGATTGCTCTTGGAAAAACTTTAGATGAAATTAAAAATCCAGTAACTGGAGAAACTTACGCAGCTTTTGAACCTACATTAGATTATGTTGTAGTTAAGATTCCAAGATGGGGATTTGAAAAATTTAAAGTTAAAAATAGGAAACTTGGTACGCAGATGCAAGCTACTGGTGAGGTTATGGCTCTGGGTAGAACTTTTGAAGAAGCTTTACTTAAAGCTTTAAGGTCTTTAGAAGTTGAAGTAGGATTGTTTGATAGAAGATTTTCTTATATATCAGATGAAGAGATAAGACAGGGATTAAAGAGTGCAGATGATAGAAGATTATTCCTTATAGCTGAAGGATTTATAAGAGGTTATTCCATAGATGAAGTTCACGATTTAACTAAAATTGATAAATTTTTCTTAACAAAAATTTATAACCTCATAGAAATATCCAAAAAATATAAAGATAAATCTCTTAATGAAATTACACCTGAAGAGTTAAAGGGTTTGAAAAAGATTGGATTTGGAGATTATGATTTATCATGTTTTCTTAGGGCCACTAAGGAAGATATTTTTGCCTATAGAAGACTTCACAAAATCTTTCCTGTATATAAGATCGTAGATACTTGTGCTGCCGAATTTTCTGCTAACACTCCTTATTACTACTCCACATATGAGGATGAAAATGAGGCTCAGAAAAACCCACAAAGATCAGTAGTGGTCATAGGTAGTGGACCTATAAGAATAGGACAGGGAATAGAATTTGACTATTGTACAGTCCATGCAGTTAAGGCAATAAGAGAAGAGGGACTTGTTTCTATAATGATTAACAATAATCCTGAGACGTTAAGTACAGATTTTGATATGTCTGATAGACTTTATTTTGAACCTCTTACAAGTGAAGATGTGACTAATATTATGGAACAGGAAGAACCTCTTGGATTTATCTCCCAATTTGGAGGGCAGACAGCTATAAACTTATCTAAGAATTTGGAAAAAAGAGGGTTTTATCTACTTGGTACTTCTCAAAAGAGTATTGATTTGGCAGAAGATAGAGAAAAATTTGATAGATTTTTAAGGATGAATAAAATACCACGACCTAAAGGATTTTATATAAGAAGCTTAGAAGAGGCAAAAGAGGTAATAAAAGAGATTGGTTTTCCTTTATTATTGAGGCCTTCATATGTTTTGGGTGGTAGGGCAATGATAATTGTAAAAGATATGGAAACTTTGGAAAGTTATTTTAAAAGAAGGGATATAATTCTTCCCTTATGGATGGATCAGTTTATTGTAGGTAAGGAAGCAGAGGTTGACATACTCTGTGATGGCAAGGAAGTTTTTATTCCGGGAGTTATGGAGCATATTGAGAGGGCAGGAATTCATTCTGGAGATAGTACCGCTGTCTTTCCACCTTATTCTCTATCAAAGGAAATCATAGATACTATAGTGGATTACTCTACTAAAATAGCTTTAGGACTTGAAGTTAAAGGACTTTTAAATATTCAATATGTGATCTCTGATAAGACAAACGAAGTATATGTTTTAGAAGCAAATCCAAGAGCATCAAGGACTGTACCCTATTTAAGTAAAGCATTAAAACTTCCATTAGTTAAATATGCAACTAAAATTGCTTTAGGGTATACCATAAGAGAGCTTGGCTTAAAACCTGGCCTTTATTCAAAACCAAATTATTATGCTATTAAGGCTCCTGTATTTTCCTTTACCAAGATTAAAGGCGCCGAAGTAGAGCTTGGCCCCGAAATGAGATCTACAGGTGAAGTTATGGGAATAGATTATGAATGGGCTAAAGCTCTTTATAAGGCTCTTTATGCCAGTGGTATTAAAATTCCAATAGATGGAGGGAAAATATTTGTAACCTCAGTTTTCTCAGCCCCATGGGAAAAACTAATTTTAAAGGGTTATAAACTTTATTCTCTTGAAGATAAAGAAGGATTTATAAAAATGAATTTCAAGGATGATGAAATGTCTACCCTTGCATCTTACGAATTCGACCTTGTTATTGCTATAGACGATAAGGATAAAGTTTGGAGAAGAGCTTGTTATGATATTGGGTTGCCATGTATTGTTACAGAGGATATGTTTAATGCAGTTATAAAAATGCTTGATGAATTTGGAGATTTGGATATAGATTATAGAGCTATTCAAGATTTTTATAAGGAGGAAGTATGGCTCTCTGGGGAAGCCGTTGGAGAAAATCATTAGATAAAGCTGTAGAAGAATTTACTTATTCTTTGGATTTTGATAAAAGGCTATTTAAAGTTGATTTAATTGGTACTTTAGCCCATGTATTAATGCTTAATAAAATTGGTCTAATAACAAATTGGGAGATAAAAGTTTTAGTAGAGGAAGTTAAAAATCTTTATGAATTGTTAAAAAAGGATATTTATAATATAAAGGATAGTGAAGATATTCATACGTATATAGAAGAAAATCTAATCCAAAAAATCGGTGATATAGCCAAAAAGATACACTCTGGAAGGAGTAGAAATGATCAAGTTGCGTTAGATTTGAGGCTTTACTTAAGAGAAGAAGCATATGAACTTTCTCAATTGATCTTGAAAATTAGAGAAAATCTTTTATATATAGCGGAGAAATATATAGATTTTCCTATGCCTGGTTATACTCATCTACAAGAAGCACAGCCAGTCTCTATAGGGCACTATTTTTTGGCTTATGATTCAATGTTTGCAAGAGACTTAGAAAGATTGGGTGAACTCTATAAAAGATTGGATGTAATGCCTCTTGGATCTGGAGCTTTAGCAGGAAGTAATCTACCACTTGATAGATATTATGTAGCAGAAATTTTAGGGTTTTCAGAAGTATCAGATAATAGTATGGATTCAGTGGCTGATAGGGATTTTGTGGCTGATTTTATATATTTTTCATCTCTTGTTTTTACTCACCTATCTAAGCTTTCTGAAGAGATCGTCATATGGTCTACACAAGAATTTTCTTTTATTAGACTTCCAGAAGAATACTCCACAGGTAGTAGTATGATGCCTCACAAAAGAAATCCTGATGTAGCTGAACTTACCCGTGGAAAAACAGGAAAGATTATAGGTAACCTTGTGAATATTCTAACTATTTTGAAGGCTTTACCCTTAAGTTATAATAGAGATCTCCAAGAAGATAAACCTGCAGTTTTTTTGGTGATAGACGAATTAAAATTGGCATTAAAAGTATGGAGTAATTTTATACTGAATTTAGAATTTAATATGGATAAAATAGAAAAGATTTTAAGAAATGATTTTCTCTATGCAACTGATATAGCAGAATATTTAGTCTTAAAAGGTATGCCCTTTAGGGATGCTCATAAAACGGTGGGAGAAGTAGTAAAGTATTGTGAAGATAATTCAAAGAGTTTTAAGGAACTTAGTATAGATGAATGGAAAAATTTTTCTCCCCTTTTTGACGAAGAAATTTTTAAATTATTAAATCCAGAAGAAAGTATTAAATCTAAGAAAACATGGGGAAGTCCTAATCCATCTTTAAATAGAGAGGTAATAAAAAAGAAAAGACAGTCTATAGAAGATCAAAAATTAAAATGGGAGCTTATAAAAGATAAATTGCCAAGCATAGACAAGATTATCGAAAGAATTATTTTGTAACATCCTTAATAGGTACAAGATCTTCATATTTATAAAGTATACTCATAGCTTCATTCATAGCATCGATATTTGATTCAATAACTCCTGCTAATGGGTTTAAACCTCCTATAATTACTAAACCTGTAGATCCTTGGGTTACTGGGATACCAAATAGCTCTTGGTTAGGTTTTCCCAAATAGATTTTACCTTTTATTCCAAGATCTCTTATTTCTTCTATAACTTTCTCAGTCTCATCCCTTGCTGTGTTTGGGAGTTCTCTAAATGTTGCAAGTACTTTACCTTCTCCATTTTTAACCACAGATAATATAGATGTCATTCTACTTTTAATAAATACTTCTAAAGGATCTAAAGTAGAACCGTTATAATTTATGGCTTCTAAAAATCTAACTGGCTCATGATTTTTAACTTCCAATACCCCACCAAATTTAGCATCTAAAGGAATGCCTCTTTTTAATAAAATTCCATGTATTGTTACACTGCATACCGTACCAACAATTACTTTTTTTTCTGGAACAATTATACCAGGGACAATTTCTTTCTCCTCTTTGTCAAAGATGATTATTTTGTCGCTTACTCCATATCCTTTTTTAAGGATCTCTTTTATAATTTGAAGGGATTTTTTGAGGTCTTTTTTATTGATTATAGATAAGTTTAAAATCACATTGCCTTTTCCACTTTTATCTAAGGTTACTTGATAAGCTAAATTTAGAATTTTACTAATAATAAATCCTAACTTATCTGCAACTAAAGCTTTTTTGATTTCTTCTCTACCTTTATCTGTTATGATTCTTCCTTTTTTACCATCTACTTTGGTTAAGCCCCTTTCGTCCATTATCTTTAGGTGATACCTAACTGCTCTTTCGGATAGTTCTATACCTTTTTCTACCAATTTTTTTGATATAGTGTTAGCTCCTACAGGTTCGGTATAGTTATTTAATATTTCAAGAATTGCAACTAATTTTCTTTCTATATCTTTATTCATCTCTTATCTTTAATGGATATGTGGTGAAGGAGGAAAGAATAAATCCCAATCTTCATCTTGCTTTAGCCAACCTTCTTGCATAAGAAACTTTTTTGTGGCCAAAGCTAGAAATTGAGCAAGTAGGAGATAATCATCGTCATCTATATCTCCATTAAGCTCATCTTTCAATCTTTCAGAGAGTTCTAAACGATCTACATAACTCTCTAAGGCTGTATAGTAAAAAGTTATTAATTTTTCTTCCCAATCAAAGTTTATTTTAGGATTCTTCTTCAATATTAATCCTCCCTAAAATTAGTCTTTTTTAAGATTTATCTGTACAGAAGGATCTTCTAATACCCATCTTAATAAAGCAATCATCTTTTGAGCTGTTTCTCTTCTTATATATTCAGGCCCAAAGCTATCTAATAATTTAGAATGCTTGTAATTACTTAGCTCTTGAATTAGCTGTCTTATTTCTTCTGGCTTTCTCATAATCTTTTCAACCTCCTATACAATATTTCCTTTAGTATTTCTCGAATAGTTTAGCATAGATTAATGTATTAAGCAAGTTATGTTAGAATTTGAATAGTAAAAAAAGAAAGGGGGAAAGATTTTATGGAATTAGTATGGTCAACAAGTAATATTTGGAATTTATCCTTAGAGGAGGTTTTGTTATTAGGAAGGGATTTTTCAAGATATGTAATATTAGATATGGGAAAAATTAAAGATTTTTTAAAAGAAAAGAGTATTGATAATTTGAAAAATTTGTTTCATGAATATGATTTAAAACCGCTTATGATTATTCATGATGAAAGGGTGGGAGAGAAATTTGATGAGGAAAAGATTAAAGAGATCTTAGTTTTGTCTCATCGTTTAAACATACCATATTTTTTTATTAATTCAAATATAAAACCTGAAAATCTTAGTTTTATTGTTGCCATGGAAGTTTTTAAAAGGAATTTAGAAAGATTGAAGGAGATAGTTGATATTCCATTAGTGATTAAAAATAACTTTTATGGTATTATAAACACATTTGGAAAAGCATATAAATTGGCAAGAAGTTTAGATAATGTTTTCTTGTATTTTGATATATTTCATTATTACTTGTCTGGTGAAGAGCTTGATGTTTTTAGAGATAAAGATCTATCTTTAATCAAGTTTGTTGTATTGAAAGATGCAGAAAATGTTCCGAGATATTATTTAAGAGAGCATCAACAACTCTTTCCTGGAGATGGGGTTATTCCTATTATTCAAATTTTTAGTTACCTAAGGGAAGGGGGTTTTGATGGATATGTGGTACCAGAGATAAGAAGACCTGAGTATGATAAAATGCAGCCGAATGATTTTGTGAATATCTTATTTGAAAAGTCCCAAAATATATTGAGTAACATTTAATTTTTTATGTAAAAAATTTTCACCATACAATCTATTGACTAAATAACTTTTTCTATATTATTATTTAAATGTAGTATTTAGCAATATTTTTTATTTGTGAAGAAAAATTTCTTATGAGGTGTTAAAAGTGGAAAATAATGTTTTGGAAAAAATAAAGGAGAAAAAACATTTATTTAGAGAGTCAGAGGAAAAAGTTGCTAATTATATATTGACTCGTTGGCAAGAAGTTTTGCACCTTCCAATTACAGAATTAGCTGAAAGAATTGGAGTTAGCGAGGCTACTATAGTAAGAATGTGTAAAAAGATGGGGTTTAGAGGTTTCCAGGAATTAAAAATAGCATTGGCTATGGATAAGATTCAACCTATAAAAACAGTACATCAGGCTGTTCAGGAAGGGGATGATTTGGAAACAATTTTAAAGAAGATTTTTTCGGCAAATATAAGAGCCATGGAAGCTACTTTGAATGTATTATCTGTGAATGAACTTGAAAGGGCTATTGATGCTCTTTGTAATGCAAGGCAAATTCAAATATATGGAGTTGGTGGCTCTGGTCCTGTTGCCCTTGATGCTCAGCACAAGTTAATGAAAACAGGTATTCCTACAGTAGCCTATATAGATAGTCATATGATGGCTATGTCTGCTAGTATTTTAGAACCTCAGGATGTAGCTATTGGAATATCAGCATCTGGTAGTAGTAAAGATATAGTAGAAGCACTAGCATTAGCGAAAGAAAGAGGCGCCACAACCATAGGGATCACACACTATGCTAAAACCCCTATGGATAGAGTTTTAGATATTAAACTATCTGTATCCTCTGAAGAGACTTTCTATAGAACTGAGAGTACTTCAGCTCGAATTGCTCAACTTTCGATAATAGATACTCTTTATATTGGTGTTGCTCTAAAAAGATTAGATAAGACTATAGAAAACTTGAGGCTTACTCGAGAGGCAATAGTTCCTAAGAGATTTTAAAAAAAAGGAGCGAGGCGTTTGGGATTTAAAGTACTTATTACTCCAAGAAGCTTTGAATATATAAAAGATAAGTTTTGGGAGTTGTTAAAAGATGCAGAGATAGAAGTTGTCATGAATCCCTATAATAGGGTTATTAAAGAAGATGAAATGGTAGAGCTTATTAGAGATATGGATGGAATTATTGTTGGTATAGATCCAATAACAAAAAAAGTAATTGATAATGCAAGAAAATTAAAGGTCATTTCAAAATATGGGGTTGGTGTCGATAATATAGATTTAGAGGCAGCAAAAGAGAGAAATATTGTTGTTACAAATACTCCTAATGCTAATAGTAATGCAGTGGCAGAGTTAACTGTAGGTTTAATTATCTCTGTATTAAGAAACATTCCCCTTTCTGATAGGAGGGTAAGGGAAAAGAAATGGGATAGATTCATAGGTTATGAATTATATGGAAAAACTCTTGGAGTAATAGGTACAGGAAGTATAGGGAAAAGGGTTATAAAGTTATTAAGAGGCTTTGATTTAAATATCCTTTGTTACGATAAGTTTCCAGACTATGAATGGGCAGAGAAAGAAAATGTTAAATATGTGGATTTCAACGAGTTATTAAAGAGGTCAGATATTATAACTATTCACATTCCATTAACAGAGGAAACAAGACATTTAATTTCTGAGAGAGAACTATCATTGATGAAGAAAACAGCAATAATAATAAATACATCAAGAGGTGGAATAATAAACGAAGAAGATCTTTACAAATTTCTAAAAGAAGGGAAAATATATGGAGCTGGATTAGATGTACTTGAAGATGAACCTCCTAAAAACTCACCTCTTATTGAACTCAACAATTTAGTAATTACATCTCATATTGGAGCTCATACACAGGAGTCAATAGAAAACATGGCATTTATAGCAGTTGATAACCTTATTTCAGTTCTGAAGGGTAAAGAACCTAAATTTAGGGTTTGCTAAATTATGAGAATTGGGGGTGGGAATTGGAAGTATAAAACTGTTGGGATGCTTAAGATTTTTAAAGATCTCAGTTTTTAAGTAAAAAATGTTACAGGGAGGTAGGTAAAAAATGAAAAAGTTTCTAATGTTATTTACTTTAGTTTTATTGATTTTAGCGGTACCACTTTTTGCTCAAGCCCCCAAATATGTTTTAAAGTTTAATCATGTGCTTTCTCCTCTTGATCCATATCATGAAGGATTCTTAAAATGGGCAAAGGCAGTGGAAGAGAGAACAAAGGGCGGTTTAAAGATAGAAGTATATCATAGTGCTCAACTTGGAGTAGAAGAGGATATATTAGAGCAGATTAGACAGGGAGCTAATGTAGGTCAAAATACTGATGCTGCAAGAATGGCTATGTATCTACCAGAAATTGGAGTTATGAATTGTCCGTATTTTGTAGATTCTGTGGATGAGGTGGCAAAACTCAAGAAAATGCCAACAGTACATAATTGGTTGAAGACTCTGGAAGAAAAGTATGGCTTTAAGGTGCTATCTTTTACTTGGGTACAAGGCTTCAGGCATTTTATGACGAATAAACCTATTAAGAAACCTGAAGATCTCAAAGGCTTAAGAATTAGGACTCCTGGTACTCCTGTTTGGCAAGAATCTATTCGTGCTCTTGGAGCAACTCCTGTTGCACTTGCTTTTGGTGATGTATATCCTGCTCTTCAACAGAAGGCTATTGATGGGGTAGAATTGGTTTATAATAATATACCTGGAATGAGACTTTATGAGGTTTTGAAGTATGTTAATGAAACAAGACATATTCTCCTTATAAATTTTGAGGTGGTAAGTGCAAAATGGTTTAGAAGTTTACCTCCTACTTATCAAAAGATCCTTGAAGAAGAATGCGATAAAGCGGGATTGGAAACTACAAAAGTGGTATTCCAGAGGGAAGAGGACGTAAAGAGATTAATTCAAGAAAAAGGAATGACTATAGTTCCTATGAAAGATATTGATCTTGAAGCCTTTAAGAAGGCTGGAGAAAAGGCATATGAAGTATTGAAAGTTAAGGAAGTAAAAGAAAGAATCTGGAAAGAGTTAAGAAAGAAGTAATAGTATAAATCAAAGTTAATATATGGGGAGCCTTTATAGGCTCCCCATAAGTTTGTTTGATAAAGGGGGAAGATTAAATGAGGAAAATATATGAAGTTTTTGGAAAAGTAGAAGAATTTATTTCAGGAGTTTTTTTAGTAGCTATAGTTGCACTGGTATTCATTGGTGGAGTGGCAAGGTTTCTTCATAATCCTATTTATTGGGCAAATCCTCTTGCAAGTTTTCTATTCGCGTGGGCTGCTATATTAGCAATGGATATTGCTTATAGACAGGATAAACTCATGAATGTAGATTTTTTAGTGAAAAGATTATCAATGAGAGTTCAAGGTTATATAAAAATATTTAACTATTTAGTGATTTCTGGTTTTTTAATATACCTAATTATATTTGGTGTCAGACTGTCTTTTATACAGAGATATAGGACTTTTGAGGGGATGTATGGTTTTAGCTATATGTGGGCTACTTTAAGTATTCCTTGTGGGGCTATTTTCCTTTTAATAACTACTTTAGTAAAGATTATTGATGAAATAAAAGGTTTACAAAATAGGAGGAATTAAACATGCTATTAGTTATCATATTTTTCTTTCTGTTTATGCTTCTTGGTATGCCGGTAGTTTTTGCCATAGCTATTTCAGGATTTTTATTTTTTCTACAACATCCTGAAATTCCAATTACTACTCCAATTCAACAACCTCTTTCTCAAACTATAAATTTTGCACTTCTTGCGATTCCCTTATTCATAACAGCAGGAAATATGATGAATAAAACAGGTATAACTAAGAGATTAATAGATCTATCCGTGATTTTAGTAGGACACCTTAGAGGTGGTCTTGCCCAGGTAACTTGTGTCCTTTCTGCTTTAATGGGTGGTGTATCCGGTTCTGCCATAGCTGATGCTGCTATGGAAGCTCGTATGCTTGGTCCTGAGATGATAAGAAGGGGCCTTCCTAAAGGATATGCAGCAGGAGCATTAGTTTATTCTTCATTAGAAGTGCCAACAATTCCGCCCAGTATTGGATTAGTACTTTTTGGAACTATTGCTCAGGTTTCTATAGGTAGACTTTTTGCAGGGGGAATAGTGCCAGGTCTTTTAATAATGGTATATCTTATGATAACAGTCGCAATTACAGCTAAAATTAGAAATTTTGCTCTTCTAAGGGAAAAGAGACCTTCTGCTAAGGAAGTAGCCACAGGTTTTCTAAAGAGTATATGGGCAATTCTTTTTCCTATCATATTACTTGTTGGACTTAGAGGTGGATTTTTTACTCCTTCTGAGATAGGAGCTCTTTGTGTAGTATATGCGGTATTGGTTGGACTTTTGGCTTATAGAGAACTTAATTTTAATAATTTCGTAGAAGCCTTGAAAAGTTCTGTTACTGATATAGGAGCTACCATGTCCTTAATTGCTTTTTCAAGTATTTTTTCTTATGGTATAGTATGGGAAAGAATTCCAGAATTAATATCAAACTTTATTTTGGGGATAACTAATAATCCTTTTGTGTTCCTTCTTATTTTAATTGTAATTCTTCTCATAGCTGGATCTTTTATTGATGCTACAGTTCTTATTTTGATGTTAACTTCCATATTTTTCCCAATAGCAATAAAGCTTGGAGTTGATCCAATACATTTTGGTCTTATATTTGTAATTGCTTGTGCTGTTGGTAATTTTACACCCCCTGTAGGAGCAGCTATGTATGCTGTATGTACCATATTAGACGTCTCCTTAGAAGAATATTTAAAAGAATCATGGCCATTTCTTGTGGCTATTGTTATTGCTATTATTACCATAATTTTATTTCCAGGTTTAGTACTGTTTATTCCTAACTTAATATTTGAAAAATAGGAGGATATATTATGAATTTTAAAGATAAGGTTGTTCTTATTACAGGTGCAGGTTCTGGTATTGGGAGAAAGACTGCCATTATGTTTGCTGAAAGAGGGGCAAAAGTTGCTGTAAATGATATATCTAGGGATAGAGGAGAGGAAACGGTAAAGATTATTAAAGATCAAGGGGGAGAAGCTATTTTTATTTTAGGGGATGTATCATCGCAAAAGGATGCTGAAAGGATTATAAAAGAGGTAGTAAATACATTTGGGAAAATTGATATTTTAGTTAACAATGCTGGAATAGTAGTTTATGGAAAGGTGGAGGATACCTCAGAAGAAGATTTTGATAAAACTATGCTTGTAAACGTTAAAGGACCATTTTTCTTATCCAAATATGCTGTGATGGAAATGAAAAAACAAGGTGGAGGAGTTATTGTCAATGTTTCTTCAGAGGTTGCTCTAAGGGCAATTCCGGAAAGGTGTGCCTACAGTGTTTCTAAAGGTGCAATTCTTGCTCTTACAAAATCACTTGCAATTGATTATGCAAGAGATAATATTAGGGTAAATGCGGTATGTCCTGGAACAACTTTTACTCAAGGACTTGCTGAAAGATTACAGAAATTGCCAAATGCTGATGAGGTTCTTAAACAAATGTCTGAAAGAAGACCGATAGGAAGACTTGGTAAGGAGGAAGAGATTGCTTTTGCAATACTTTTTGCCGCTTGTGAGGAAGCAGGGTATATGACTGGAAGTATAATTTCTATTGATGGTGGTTTTACTGCTTAAAGGAGGAGATCTTACGGTCTCCTCCTTTATTTTTAAAGTTTTTGAATTAGATCTTTTAATTTTTCATCCTTTTGGAATCGTAAAGAGACATCAATAGTATTGAAAATTTTTTGCATTTTTATTTAAAATGAGTTATAATCATTTCCTGGAAACCATACTAAAATGATAGGAATAAAGGAGGTAATATTGATGAATAAAAGGGAAATTAGAGATGGGATATATTATGTGGGGGCTCAGGATTGGAATAGAACCTTATTTGATGCCCTGATCCCATTACCAGATGGTACAAGTTATAATGCTTATTTGATTTTAGGAAGTGAAAAGATAGCATTAATTGATACTGTAGATCCATCAAAAAAAGATGTCCTTTTTGAATATTTAAAGGATGTCAATCATATAGATTATGTTATATCTCAGCATGCTGAACAAGACCATTCTGGAAGTATACCATTTGTATTGGAAAAATATCCATCAGCAAAAGTAGTAACAAATCCAAAAGGTAAAGAGATACTTATGAGTCATTTACATATACCTGAAGACAAATTTGTTACTGTAGATGACAGTGAAACATTATCCTTAGGAAATAAGATATTAAAATTTATTTATGCTCCTTGGGTTCATTGGCCTGAAACTTTTGTATCTTACCTTTTAGAGGATAAAGTTCTTTTTACATGTGATTTATTTGGTTCTCATTTGGCTACATCAGATCTTTTTGTGGAGGATGAAGGTTTAGTGTATGAGGCTGCAAAAAGATATTATGCAGAGATTATGATGCCTTTTAGAAATATAATTCAGAAAAATTTAGAAAAGATTAAAGATCTTAATATAGATATTATAGCTCCAAGTCACGGTCCAGTTTATAAAAACCCATCCTTTATAATAGATGCTTATAAAGATTGGATAAGCGATAACCCAAAGAATTTGGTTGTGGTTCCATATATTTCTATGCATGATAGTACAAAGATTATGGTAGATTATTTTGTAGATAAATTAATTGAAAAAGGAATAAAAGTACAAATTTTTGACCTTACTGTAGCAGATATTGGAAAGATCGCCATGTCTTTAGTTGATACAGCTACTATAGTTATAGGTACTCCTACAGTGCTTGCTGGACCTCATCCTAAGGTGTTATATGTAACCTATCTTGCTAATATTTTAAAGCCAAAGGTAAAGTTTGCCACCGTAATTGGTTCTTATGGATGGGGTGGTAGGACTCTTGATATTATAAAGAGTAACTTAACAAATCTTAGTGTAGAATTAATAGATCCAGTTTTAGTAAAAGGACTTCCTAAATTAGAAGATTTTAGATTACTTGATGAACTTGCGCAAAAGATTTATAATAAACATAAAGAAATAGGGGTATTTTAAAGAGGGAGAGTGCTATTTCTCTCCCTCTCTTTTAATTATCTCCTCATTCATACTTCCTGTCCTATATCCTTCTAAATCTAATGTTATATATTTATAACCAAGGCTTTTCAATTCTTTTATAATTTTATCCTTTAAACTTATTATTAAATCAAAGTCTTTTTCTTCAATTTCTATTCTTGCTACATTATTATGATCTCTTATTCTTATTTGTTTGATTCCTAAATTTCTTATAAATTCTTCTGATAATTCAATCCTTTTTAGTCTTTCTTTTTCTATCTTCTCTCCATATGGTATTCTGGTAGCAAGACAAGCAAGAGATGGTTTATCATAGGTTGGTAAGCCAAACATTTGGGAAAGTTTTCTTATTTCATCTTTTGTTAACCCTACTTCTAAGAGAGGACTTCTAATTCCCAGTTCTTTTATAGCCAATCTTCCAGGTCTATAATCTTTAAGATCATCTGCATTACTTCCTTCAATTATATGCTCTATATTCTTTTCTTTGGATATTTCTAATATCTTTTTGAAGTTTATTTTTTTACATATATAACATCTTTCTGGAGAATTATTTATGAACTCTGGATTTTGAAGAATACTGTCATCTTCTACAATTATGTGTTTAACTCCTAATGTTTCTGCTAATTTTTTAGCCTCTTCTATCTCCTTTTTAGGAAATAATGGTGAAACTAAGGTTACTGCTAATACATTATCTTTTAATACCTCTTTTGATACCTTTAAAAGAAAGGTGCTATCTACTCCACCAGAATATGCAACTGTAACTTTACCTAATTCTTTTAACAGGGATCTTAATTTTTCTAATTTTTCTTCCATATTGTATCCTCCTTAGGTTTTTTCCTTAAATAGTATACTAAAAAGGTACAAATTCTGGAATAAAATATTAAAAATAAAAACCTGAAATATATGATATAATTTTAAAAAATATATAGTGTTAAAAAGTCAAGCATGATAAAGCGTTTTGGTGTTTCTATTGAAAAAGATTTATTAGAAGCCTTTGACAAGATTATTGAGGAAAAGGGCTATAATAGTAGATCAGAGGCAATAAGAGATATTATAAGGGATTATATAGTAAAAGAGAAATGGAATGTAAAGAAAGAGAATGTAGTAGGAAGCATAAGCTTGGTATATGAACACGATGTATATGGTTTGGCAGATAAACTTACTGATATCCAACATCATTATCATGATGTGATAATTTCAACATTGCACGTACATTTCGATGAGAAAAATTGTTTAGAAGTGATATTAGTAAGAGGAAGAGTAGAGAAGATTAAGAAGCTTTATGATGAGCTTTCTTCATTAAAGTGGGTAAGACATACCAATATTTCAATAACTGATATTATTTAATTTTTTTGTTTTTATGGTAACATTTTTTAAAAAATTAATGTTACGGAGGTGACTAAGTAATGCATATACCTGATGGATATTTGGGACCTCAAACATATGGTAGTATGTTCGCTGTTATGGTACCTTTATGGGCAAAGGCTTATTCTTCTATGAAGAAAAAAGTAAAGGAAGAAACTATTCCCTTAATTGCTATAGGGGCATCTTTTTCTTTTGTTATAATGATGTTTAACATTCCGATTCCTGGTGGTACTACAGGACATGCTGTGGGAGGTGTACTTCTTTCTGTACTTTTTGGACCTTGGACAGCTCTTATACTTACCTCTATTGTGCTTATAATACAGGCTTTAGTCTTTGGTGATGGTGGTATTACAGCAATTGGTGCAAACTGCTTTAATATGGCTTTTGCTATGCCTTTTATAGGATATTATGTTTATAAATTAATAAGAGGTAAAAGTCCCATATCATCGAGAAGGTCTCTTATAGGTGCAGAAATTGGAGCCTATATAGGTCTAAATTTGTCTGCATTGTTGACAGCTTTAGAACTTGGAGTTCAGCCAATTATAGCTAAGGATTCTCAAGGATTACCTTTATACTGTCCTTATCCTTTGAAAGTTACAATCCCTGCTATGATGATAGAGCATTTATTATTGTTTGGGATAATTGAAGCGCTAATTACTGTTTTAGTACTATATTATCTTATTAAGACTGGTATTATAAAGGAGGAAAGTTATCATGGATAAAACGAAGAAGCTATTTATTGGTATTTTCATTCTTGTGCTTCTTTCCCCTTTAGGTATTTTATTACCTTATTTTTTTAAAGCTGGATCTGCTTGGGGAGAGTGGGGACCTGATGAACTTAAGGAAATGATTGGATATGTTCCAAAGGGTCTTGAAAAACTTTCTTCTTTTTGGAATTCTGCCTTTCTAGATTATAATCTTAAAAGTTGGAGTGGAAAAGGACTTTTTTATGAGATTTTGGGATATGTAATTACTGGTTTATTAGGTGTTACTATTGTAATGGGTATAACTTATTTTATAATCTCTTTTGAAAAAAAGATAAAAAATAAATGAGTAATTATGTTGATAAAACTATATTAGAGCTGAGTAGATTCTTAGAGAACACTCTAACCTTTAAAAAGTTAGATTGTCCTTATTTTTGTAGGAAAATTTCAGAAAAAGCAAGATTCTTTTCTGTTATGATATCAATCATAATCATAACACTTTTTAAAAGTTTATATATGCTTTTATTCTTTAATATTTTGATACTTATCTTACTTCTTTTAATAAATATGAACTTAAAAGATTTTTATAGAAGAGTACTATCCTTTGGATTATTATTTTCTTTTATAATAGTTCTTCCATATGTCTTCTTTAACCCTTTAACTTTTTCTTTTGGTTTTTATAAAGATGGCTTAGTGATAGCTTTAAGATTTTTTCTAAGAATATTAGCATCTATTGCTCTGATACAATTCTTACTTTTTACCAATTCTTGGATTGAGATTGTAAAAGGTTTAAGAAGTCTTTTTGTACCACCTTTTATAATATATATTATTACCATGACTTATCGATATATCTTTTCATTGGTTACTTTGGCTTTAGAAATGTTTTTGGCTAAGAAAAGTAGAATGATAAATCATAAATTAAGAAGAGAATATGCTTGGATTGGTGGTAGTATGTCTCTTTTATTTTTAAAATCTCAAGAACTTATGAAAGAAGTATCTCAGGGAATGATTTCAAGGGGTATAAGTAAGAAACTTAAAATCCACCTGAATAATAGACTAAAAAAGGTGGATTATATTTTTGTGAGTATACTGATTATATTTTTGGTAGTTTTGTTATGGATGGATCAATTTTTAAGTTAGAAAATGTAAGTTATTACTATACAAAAGAAAAAAAAGCCTTAAATTCTATAAGTTTAGAAATAAAAAGACAAGAAAAGGTAGCAATTTTAGGACCTAATGGGGCTGGGAAAACTACCCTTTTGAAAGTATTGGATGCTCTTTTATTTCCTCAGGAAGGTAAGTTTTATTTTTGCGGAGAAGAGATAAATAAAGATCATTTTGAAGATCCAGAATTTAACTATAAATTTAGAAAATCAGTAGTACTTCTTTTTCAAAACGTAGATATCCAATTATTTTTACCAACTGTGAGGGAGGAACTTTCCTTTGGACTTATACAACTGGGATTTCAAGAAGCAGAGATAGAAAAGGAAATATTACAAATTTCGGATTTATTTCGTATATCCCATCTTTTAGAATGTTCCCCTTTTCAATTAAGTGAAGGAGAAAAGAAGAAGGTTGCTTTAGCATCTCTTTTAATTATAGATCCAGAGATTGTTTTATTAGATGAACCTACTAATGGTCTTGATCCAAGAAGTGTAAGAGAATTTATAGAAATAATTCAGAAATTTCAAAGTAATGGCAAGACTGTTATTACTGCTACTCATGATTTAAATACTGCTATTAAAATTGCAGATAAGTTTTATGTGATGGGGGAGGAAAAAAATATATTAAGGGTAGGGGATTATGAAGAAATCTTTTTGGATGAGTACTTGCTTAGATTTGCTAATTTAATATAGATCCTATTTTATAAAAACATAATTGTGATATAATTTTTTTCTATGAAAATAAGAGATTTCTTTACAACTTATTTTGTAGAAGATAAAGAGCTTAAAAGAAGCTTAAATTTAGTAATTCTTGGAGTATGCTTTGGTATAGTATTTTTTAATGTAACAACAGGAGCTCCTATTGCTGGTTTTGCAAAGGAACTTGGTTTTGGAGATCTACTTTATGGTTTTATGTTGGCTATGCCAGTTTTAGGTGGGGCTATACAACTCTTTGCATCTTATGTTTTAGAAATAACAAAAAAGAGAAAGCTAATCTTCTTTTTAGGTGGATTTATTCAGAGAATACCTTGGATTTTTATTCCTATATTACCCTTCTTTATATCTGACAAAAATCTTTTGTTTTCTTTAATTGTTTTTCTTTTAGCGATTACTGCTGTTGGAGGGGCATTTATTAACGTAAGTTTTATGTCCTGGATGGGAGACTTGGTTCCTATTGAGATAAGGGGAAGATTCTTTAGTCATAGGAGCATGCTTGCAACCTTTGTTTCTTTTATTAGTGGGCTTGGTATTGGATGGTTTTTAGATAGGATCCATGGATTGATAGGTTTTGCCATAGTTTTTATTCTTGCTACCATTTTAGGGCTTTTAGATATTTGTTGCTTTTTCTGGGTATATGATCCTCCTATGAAAAAATCTGATTTTTCTCAGGTCAATTTTAGAAAGATGATGAAAAGTGTTATTAAAGATTCAAGGTTTTTCCATTTTCTTTTATTTGCCATTTTTTGGAATATGGCATTAAATATTTCTGCTCCATATTTTAATATATACATGATTAAATATCTCAAGATGAGTTATTTTGAAATAGCTCTTTATGTTCAGATTGTAAGTAATGTAATTACTATTCTTTCAGTCAGAATGTTGGGAAGATTAATTGATAGATTTGGAAACAAACCAGTTCTTATTATAAGCACGTTAGTTGTAAGCTTCTTGCCCTATATATGGTGTTTTACAACACCAAATAATTGGCTCTTTTTTGTAATATTAGTTCAAATATTTGCAGGTACTTTTTGGCCAGGAATTGATTTAACTTTTAATAATCTGGCTCTTTATCTTTCTCCTAATGAAAATAGGTCTTTTTATATTGCTGTTTTAAACTTTTTTGTAGGAATAGTTAATGCCTTATCTTTTATTTTTGGGGGATATATTATAGAATATGTGGCTCCACCAATAGTAGCCTTTATTAATAATGTTACGGGATTACACCTTGTGGAATATCATTTAATATTTATATTGTCAGGGGTTTTAAGATTTACATTTTCAAGAATATTTTTACCAAGGATACATGAGGAAAGGTCTAAGCCTGTAGAAGAGCTTAAAAACCATATTGTAAAAAAGATTAAGAGTAAGATTTGACAAATAATTTTGAAGGAGTATAATTAAAAGATAAAATTTTTTAGGAGGTACGTGAAATTGGTTAAGACACTATATGTAGGAAACCTACCATGGCAGACCACAGAGGATGATCTGCGAGGACTTTTTGCAAAAGAAGGGGATATACAAAGTATTAGGTTGATAACTGACCGTAATACTGGGAGATCCAAAGGATTTGCTTTTGTAGAAACATCAGAAGATGTGGCTCAAAAGTTAATTGAATCTTTCAATGGTCTTGAGTTTGATGGAAGAAAGATCATTGTAAGTGAGGCAAAGCCAAGAGAAGATCGTAGAACTTCTAATAGGTCTCACAATCGTAGATTTTAAATTATTAGCTGATAATTTAAAAAAAAGAGCAAAACCCCTGCTATTTATGGCAGGGGTTTTTGTTTTATAGTATAATTAACACTATGAATACTAAGAAAATCTTTTATAATGATCCAAATATTGTAAATTGGGAAAGCAAAGTTACTGATATTAAAAAGGAAAAAGACTTTTTTATTCTTTCCCTCTCTGAAACCATTTTTTATCCAGAAGGTGGAGGACAACCATGTGATAAGGGAGAAATTAGATCAGATAGTTGGATCCTTTTGGTTTCCCATGTATGGGAAGAAGATGGTAAAATTTGGCACAAAGGCATTTTAAAGGGTGATAGAGAACCTTTAATTGATGAAAATGTTAAGTTATATATAGATGGTGATCTTCGTAGGGAATATATGGAGCAACATACAGCTCAACATCTTCTTTCTGCTTTAATAGAAAAGAATTATTCATTGGAGACTACTGGTTTTCAAATTTTAGAAGACCACACGAAAATAGAGATACCATATAGAGGATTTGACCCTAAGGGTTTTGCGAATGAGATAGAAAGTATAGTGAATAGGTACATAAAAGAAAATATTTCTGTGAAAGTATATTGGAAGGATGAAGATATTCGCATAGTAGAAATAGTGGGTCTTGATGTGAATCCTTGTGGAGGACTCCATGTGAATAGATTAGGAGAAATAGGATTATTTAAAATAATAGATTTTTACAAGAAGAATAATGATTTATGGAGAGTGGAATTTGTGGCTGGTTCAAGAATCTTGAAAAGATTGAGTGTTAGAGAAGAAGAATATAAGTATATTAAAGAGAAATTAGGAAACCCTGATATTTATGATGGTATTAGCAAATTATTGACTAAATTAGAAACCCTTGGAAAAGATAATAAAAGATTGAGGGAGAGAATAAACAAGTATGTAGCAAAAGAACTTATAGGTTTGGCTGAAAATAAAGAAAATATAAAAATAGTCTTAAATATTTTAGAAGAGGATATAGATACAATTAAGTTTGTTGTTCAAGAGATAATAAAAGAAAATGGTATTTTGGGGGCAATCTTTAATTTACAAGGGCAAGGAATAATTTTTAGAAGTCATGACTTATCAACGGAGATTTTTAACAAAACTTTGGAAAAATTAGCAGAGATAGGATGGAAAGGAAGTAGAGGTGATTACTTTTTGCAGGGAAAGGTTGAAGATCCAGAAAAAGCTATTAATTATATAAAGTCTTTTTTATAAATGAATACTTTGTCTCTTTCTCCCTTAGCCATATATAATGCATTATCTGCAAGTGTTAATAATTCTTTGGGATTTTCTGTGTGAATAGGAAAATTTGCTATACCTATACTTAATGTTCCTATTCTTTTTTCTATATCAATTGGAATTATATGCTTTTCAGTATTCCATTTTACTCTCATTTTTTCTCCTACATTATAGGCTGATGCTAAATCAGTTTCAGGTAATATACAAGCAAATTCTTCTCCTCCTAATCTTCCTATGCTATCAATAGAACGAGTATTTCTTAGAAGAAAAAGGGCAACTTCTTTTAAAAAGGAATCTCCCAATATATGTCCATAAAGGTCATTTATGTTTTTAAAATGATCTATATCAATAAAGAGTATACTTAAAGGATGTTTAAACCTTTGAGCTCTTTTTATTTCATTTTCAAGGATTTCATCAAATTTTCTTTTGTTAAAGACACCCGTCAAAGGATCAGTTGTTGATAATTTTTCAGTGTATTCATATAAGAGGGTATTTTCTAAAGCTATTGTAAGATGGTATAAGATAGAGATGAATGTATCTTGTAAATCTTCAGAAGTTATCATAGAGATACTTATAAAACCATAAAGTCTTTCACTTGTTCTTAAGGGAATTAATACATAATCTTCAGGTATATTTTTACTGAAGAATTTAAGATCATGATATGTAAATAGTTTGTTATCTTTTAGAAACATTAGCATATCAAATATTTCTTTTGCCTCTTCTTTGTTTAAGGTTTGCAGATTTTGATATAGATCTTCTCTTGTTAAAGAGTTTTCAAGATATATATCATAGATTTTTACTGGAAAATCAGGATTGTAAAATTTAAGTATGATGTTAATAACATCTATAGATTTTTTGGAGATATTAAATTCAGAGATAAATTTTAGTAGTAAATTTAGATATTTCTCTTGATTTTTAATTGTTTCCTCTTGAGTAATAATGATATTTCTTAAAGAGTTTTCAAAATCAAAGATTTTTCTTGAGAGATCACCTATTTCATCCTTTTTATTAAAAAATTTGTCCCTATTTAGGTTTAAGAGACTATCTTGAGAAAGACTTTGGGCTAATTCTTCTAATGGTTTTACATATGTGTGTTTCATTGAGTAATAAAATAACAAGAGGAAAAAAATTTGTAGTGCTATAAGGGGAATTGAGAAGGAGATAGTTGATTTTAAAAATCTTTCTTCAAAAGTGCGGGTATTAAAACTAAGAATTACTTTTGAGTCATTCTTCTTATTTGAATATATATAGTAGTATTTATGGTTTTTCAAATCAAGAAAGGAAATCTTATCTTTAATTAATATATCTTCAGGTAACCTTTCAAAATCAGTATTTAGGCTAATTTCTATACTATTAGGATTTTCTTGAACTATAATTCCTTCAATTCTACCAAAATAAAAATTTTTTTCAGAAATCCTTCCAGTAAGAATATCTTTTGGATTCTTTTCAATTCTATCCATATATGTATTTACGTAGTTTTCTATCTCTTTATTAAAAATCAATAAATATTCGTGTTTTATAATGCTTATAAATATTATCTCTATAAGAATAAAAAATATGAGAGATATTCCTGCGTAGAATAAAAAGATTTTATTTTTTAATTTCATTCCCTCTTTAAAATATCCCCTTCTCTTTAATTGTCACGCTTTAATTTTGAAACTATAATTTTTAATATTAGTTTATATCATAAGTATTAGGTATTTTTCAATAAATTATTTTCAAGGTTTTTATTTCAAAAGGTTTTACTTTTATTTCTAAGATCTGATTTTTCAAGTTTAATTCATTATATTCTTTCTCTAAAAGATTTGTTTCATAGATCTTTTTTACTGAAAATCCAAATTTAAAATTAATAATCTCTTCTTTACCTAAGTATTCTGCAAATCTTAATATCAATCCTTTGTGATCTTCTGATTGTTTTAAAGCTCCAATAATTATGTTATTTTTATCCCAGCTTAAAATTGATATATCTTCAATTGAAAAATTACCTATTATAGGAATAAGGGGTTTATTCAATTCTTCGGCTTCTTTTAAAGTCTTTTCTCCAAGAGTTCCTTTATGGGGAAGGAGGGAGTAAGTAAAGTGATGAATACCAAGGTCAGCGGTATAATCTGGGGAAAAAGGTGATCTTAATAAAGTTATCCCTATAATATTTTCATTGACGCTATGTCCATATTTTCCATTGTTTAATATGCTCACTCCCAAATCTCCTTGTGAAAGATCTATAAATCTGTGTACTGGTATTTCAAATTGGGCTTTTTCCCATGAGGTATTTTTATGAGTAGGTTTTGAATATGTTCCATAGGGAACCTCATAGGTTACAAAGGATGATAATAGATCAAATGGGAAATATGCTCTTAACATTACTCTTTTCTCATCCCATTTTATTTCTGTTTCTATATCTATTCTTTCCGAGAATGCGTGAAGTATATAGTATTGAATAATTTCCGAATTTCTGTATTTTCTTACCACTTTAATTTTTGCTCTTAACGGACCTTTTTCAGTTAATTCAATTTTTTCTGCTGTGATTGCCTCACCATATTTCTCATACTCTAAGGGGATATCCCAAGCTTCCCAATTTCTTGGTCTATCAGGGTAAGCAATAATTATATTTCCTTTATCAACAAAGAGATTTCTATTTTTATCTTTATATAGTACTTGGAAAGAGCCATCTTCATATACTTTCAGTCTTATTAATGAGTTTTCTAAGACATTATTATGAGTCTGAAGATCAGTATCATATGACAAATTATTATTTTCTTTTTTAATATTTAAAGTAATTAAACTTAAGGGTGGTATGGTTATATTTTTTGAATAAAGGAATATTCCTTTATCTGTTTTTTGAATTGGTATCTCTGTATCTTTATAATAAAATCTTTCCCCATCTTTCATTTCTAATTCTGTTTTTAACTCTTGAGGGAAAGAGGTAGGATTATAGATAATAATTTTCTTTTGAGAACTATCTTCTTTAATATCTAATTTGGCATCTAATATTTCTTTTAGCTCTTTTTCAGTATCCTCATAAACTTCTTTTATTGAAGATCCAGGTAGTATATCATGAAATTCATTTCTTAATAGCTTTTCCCACATTTGAGTGAGCTTTTCATAAGGATATGGTAGATCTTTTACAATGTTTAAGATAACAGATAGACTTTCGAGGGTGAAAAGGTAATTTTCTGCTAATCTGTGAAGTTTTTTAGTTCTTCCCTGGGTTGTAAAGGTCCCTCTGTGAAGTTCAAGATATAGATCTCCATAATATATAGGAAGTTTTTCTTTAGGTATCTTTTCAAAGAATTTTATAGGATTTTCAAATTTTATATCTGGAATAAATGGTAAATCTTTCATTGTATTTAATCTTTCTATCATTTCATAAGTAGGTCCACCACCACCATCTCCATATCCAAAAGTATATATCATCCTATCTGATAAGTTTCTTTGTTGATAACTTCTATAATTTTCAATAATTTCTTTTATTTCCGTAGATCCATTATAGCCACCATATCTTGCATATATATGGGCAATTATTTTAGTTCCATCAATCCCTTTCCAAAGGAATAGATCATAAGGAAATATATTAGTCTCATTCCATGAAAGTTTTGTGGTTACAAAGTACTCAATATCTGCTTTTTTAAGAATTTGAGGCAGATTGGGATTGAACCCAAATGTATCAGGAAGCCATGCTATTTTACATGTTTTTTGAAACTCTTTTTCAAAGAATTTTTGGGCGTATAAAAATTGTCTTACTAAAGATTCCCCAGAAGGAAGTTGACAGTCACTTTCTACCCACATTCCCCCCTCTACTATCCATTGTTCTTTCATAACTTTTTCTTTTATCTTTTGAAAAAGAAAAATGTTGTTTTCTTTTATATCTTTATAGATTTGGGCACTACTTTGTAAGAATTTGAAATCCTGATAAAGATTCATAAGTTGAAGGATGGTGGAAAAAGTTCTTTGAGCTTTTCTTATAGTTTCCTCTCTTGGCCAAAGCCAAGCATAATCTATATGAGAATGTCCTAAAGCATAATATTCTCCTATATTTGGATATTTCTTTTTTAGGTTTCTGACTTTTTTAAGAGCTTCGTAAGCTTGTGATATTATTTCTTCTTTTAGCTCATAAGGTATAGGGGTTTCTGTCTTTGAAAATTCTGGCATGCTCCATAAATTTTTCAAAATATCCATGGTAAATTTTGTGTTTTGAATTTTTTCCAAGAATTTTTCATTACTACTTATCAGTTTTATCTTTCCAAGGGTTTCTTCAAGTATAAGCTCTAATTCTTGTTGTAAATCTTGGTTTATATTCTCTAAATAAAGGGCAAGTTCTCTTATAATACTGAAAATAAGCCATGCTTTATAGGTTTCTTCATCTTTTTGAAATATGAAGGCTTCTTTTAGTACTGGATTATATTGGTGTTGGCCAAACAATCCCTTAGGTACAGCTTCAATAATTATATCCAACTCCTCAAAATAGGGTATTTTATGTTCCTTATGATATTGGTTTATACCAGCATATGGTGTACCATTTATAAATAGAAAAGCTTCTCCACCTACATCCAAAAAGATGTAAAGGGAGGATTTTTCAAAATCTTTTGGAAGACTTGTCTTCTTTCTGAAATAAACAGGGAGAGATATTTTCTTCCATCTCTCCCCTAATTTAATGATCTCCAAATCTTTATCATTTAATTTTTCTTTAGAATCAGTAAAATACCATTCATCAAGTATTAACTTGCTAATTATTGAGTATGCATATATTTCATCAAGCCAAAAATTCCATTGTTCTAAAAGATATTTTCTCATAAATCTCTTCCACCTAATTCAATAGTAATTTCTGATGGATAGCCTTGTTTTATAAGTTCTTCTCTTATCTCATTAACTGCTTTTGCCATATTTTCCATTTTTGCTTTTGCTTCTTCCCAGGTTCTTGTCTTTAATCCACAATCAGGATCTATAAATACTTGTTCAGGACGAAAATGCTTAAGGGCTTCTCTTATTCTTTGCTTTATCTCATCTACGCTCTCTATTCTATGGGTATGGACATCTATAACTCCTACTGCAATGTATTTATCGGGTGGAAATCCAACATTTTCTATAAGGGGATAAAGTTTGTCTGCATTATTTGTAAATTCTAAGTCAAATTGGTGTACAGGGAAATTTATTATTTCTTTCCATATAGGTCTGAAATCTCCATAACATATGTGTGTAATTATAAAGCTTCTCAATCCTCTTGTAGAAACTTGAAAGGCCTCTTTTGCTATATGGATTTCTTCAGGATGGGTAGGAACGGCAGGTTCATCAATCTGTACAAATAACGCCCCAGCCTTCTCTAAATCTAATGCTTCTTGATTTATTACTTCTGCAAGATCTAAAACTAAATCTCTTTTATTTTCATAATATTCATTAAAGGACCAATCTGCTATTGTGTATGGACCTGTTAACATTCCTTTTACAGGCTTTTTAGTTAGACTTTGGGCAAACTTAAACATATCTACTGTTATGGGTTTTGTTCTTTTAATTTTACCTATTACAATTGGTTTTTTGTAGTATCTGTTTCCGTATGATCTGACAAGACCACTTATAGTAAAGCCTTCTAAATTTTCTGCAAAATATGTGGCCATATCTCCTCTTTCCATTTCTCCATGTACTAATATGTCTACGCCTATTTCTTCTTGCATTTTAATAACCTCTTCTGTAGCCTTGAGCTCCAACTCGTGAAGAGTAGAGTAGGGAATTTGACCTTTTAAGTATTGATTTCTTGCTTTAACAAGGTAATCTGGTTTGGGAAAACTACCAACACTTGTTGTAGGGAGTATGGGAAGTTTTACTTCTTTCATTTTTTCTCACCTCTTACTAAGTTTACCCCTTTAGCTAAATTTATCAATTTTTCATAAGCCCTTTCTCTTGGAAGATATTCAAGCCCAGCACTTGGGTTAATATAGAGATTTTCATCTTTAATGTAGTTTAATGCTTGTTTTATTAATTGGGCGATTTGATCAGGTGTTTCTAACTTTGTATTTCTTGCATCAACTATACCATAACCTAAGGCCATATTTTTAGGAAAATCTTTTAATATTTCAAAATTCTCTTTTCTTGAGACAAAATCTATTCCAAATATATCAATTGGTAAATCTTTTATTCTATCTTTCAAAGGTAAAACTGTATGGAAGTATGTATATATAGCTAATTTTCCTGAAAAATATTTTCTAATTTCTTTGTATATTTCAAAGAGAAGATCAAAATCTTCTGGGTAGTATTGAATAGAAGGTTCGTTAAACTGGAGATATTTTACCTTGTTTTCTTCTAATAACTTTACTTCTTCAGTTAATGCCTTTGCGTATGCTTTTGTCAATTTTTCTAAATCCTTATAATATTCGTCTCTACTTAATCTTGCAAGAGTGTAAGGACCTGTTAGGACTGCCTTAACAGGAACATTGCCTGCCCATTCTTGAGCTTTTTTCCAATCATTAAGTATGATTGGTTCTCTCCATCTTATTTCATCTTTTATAATTGGTTGTCTATAGTAGGTATTATTATCAAAATATCTAAATAATCCTCCTATTTCTATGCCATCAAGTTTTTTAGTTATATAACTTTGTCCATCCTCCCATCTTATTTGACCATCTGTAATAAGCTCTACACCTGCAGTTATTTGTTCTTCAATTACTTCTTTTGTTACTTCATCAAAAGTTTTCTCTAATTCTTCCTTTGTAACCTTTCCTTGGTCATAAGCATGGATTGCTTTCCTTAATTTTGGTTCTCTGGGAGGGTTTGGTATTTTAGGATAATGATCTACAACCGTAATTATCATCTTTTAACCTCCTTAATATTAATTATCTTCATATATATCTTTTAATACTGCTCCATGGCTTGCGGATGTTACTAAAGCAGCATAACGTCTTAAGTAGCTAAATTCAATCTCTCTTTTAATAGGTTTCCATTTTTCCTTTCTTTCTTCTAATTCTTCTTGAGATAATTTCACATTTATTTTTCTATTTGGTATATCTATTTCAATGATATCTCCATCTTTAAGGAGAGCTATAGGTCCACCCTCAGCAGCTTCAGGGGATACATGTCCTATAGCTGCTCCTCTGCTTCCTCCTGAAAATCTACCATCGGTTATTAAAGCCACATCTTCATCAAGTCCCATTCCTGCTAATGCAGAAGTAGGGCTTAACATCTCTCTCATTCCAGGTCCTCCTTTTGGACCTTCATATCTTATGATTACTACATCACCTTTATTGATTTTGCCTGCATAAATCTCTTTTATGGCTTCTTCCTCACTATTGAATACTCTTGCAGGTCCTTGGTGTTTTAACATCTTATGACTTACCGCAGATTTTTTAACTACCGCACCTTCTGGGGCTAAATTTCCATGTAGTATGGAAAGTCCACCATCAGAAGCATATGGGTTTTCTAAGGATCTTATCACATTTCTATCTCTGATAACTGCAGATTCTGCTATTTCTCCAATAGTTTTACCTGAAACTGTTATAGCATTGGGATGTAATAGATTACCCTTTAAAAGTTCTTTCATTACTGCTGGTATTCCTCCTGCCTCATGTAAATCTTGAATATGTTGAGAGGATGCAGGACTTAGCTTACATATATTGGGTGTCTTTTCACTGATTTTTTGGAAAGTATCAAGAGGTAGATCTATTTTTGCCTCTTTTGCAATAGCTAATAGATGTAAAACTGTATTGGTGGAACCTCCCAAAGCCATATCTACAGCAATAGCATTTTCAAAGGCTTCTTTTGTTAATATATCTCTTGCTTTTATTCCTGCTCTTACTAATTCCACTATTTTCTTCCCAGCTTCTTTTGATAATCTTTTTCTTAATCCATCAAAAGCAGCAGGTAAAGTACCATTGAAAGGTAAAGCTATGCCAAGAGCTTCAGATAGACAATTCATGGTATTTGCAGTAAACATTCCAGAGCAGGAACCACATCCTGGACAGGCATATTGTTCTAAATCAAGCAAGTCTTCTTCTTTTAAGTTTCCTGCCTTTACTTGTCCTATACCTTCAAAAGTACTAATTAAATCTACATCTTTACCTTGCCATCTTCCAGCAAGCATAGGTCCACCACTTAAAATAACAGAAGGTAGGTTTAATCTTGCTGCAGCCATAAGCATTCCTGGTACAATCTTGTCACAATTTGTTACAAGAATAATTCCATCTAACTGGTAGGCTTCTACCATAGCTTCTATTGAATCTGCTATTAATTCTCTGCTGGCGAGAGAATATTTCATACCTTTATGTCCCATTGCAATACCATCGCATATACCAATAACTCTGAATTCCATTGGGGTTCCGCCAGCTTCTAAAATTCCATATTTTACTGCTTGGGTAATCATATCTAAATGGATATGTCCTGGTATCATTTCATTTCCTGAGTTAACAACTCCAATAAGGGGTTTTTCTAACTCATCCTTAGTATATCCCATTGCGTAGAAAAGAGATCTATGAGGTGCTCTTTCTATACCTTTCTTTACTGCATCACTTCTCATTTTTTCTACCTCCTAAAATAACCTTCTGATAATGCTAACAATAGAAAGATAAGATTGTCAATAGTTTATAGACACATTTGTAAAATTTTATAAACATCTTCTTTTGCTAATTTTTTTGTATTACCGATAGGTCCAAATTGAGTTGCTTTTTCTGCCATTTCTTCAAGTTTTTCATCATTTATTCCTACCTTTGAAAGTTTTGTAGGTACTCCTATACTTTCGTAGAAATCAATTAATCTTTCAATGCTTTTTAACCCTACCTCAAAATCATCATCTCCTGTTATACCCCAAACATTTCTTGCAAAATTAGCAAATTTGTGAGGTATCACATCCGATACATATTTCATCCAATGAGGAAAGACAATAGCGAGGCCTAAGCCATGGGGTATATCATATATGGCAGATATGGCATGTTCAATAGCATGGGTCGCCCAGTCTTGTTCCTTACCAACTCCGATTATTCCATTTAGAGCGTTTGTACCGCACCATAGTATCGTTGTCCTTGCGTTGAGATCTTCTGGATTTTTAATAATTTTGGGAGTTGTTTCTATTACAGTTTTCATTATTGCTTCTGCAAATCTATCTTGCAAAATAGCATCATCAACCCTATCAAAATATTGTTCAAATACATGGGAGAGGATATCTACAATACCATAAAGGGTATGGTTAAGAGGAACGGAAGCAGTATTTTTAGGATCTAATATAGAGAATTTGGGATAAATATAAGGGCTTGAAATGGCTAATTTTTCTTGAGTTTCTAAATTGGATATTACTGCATTTCCATTCATTTCTGATCCTGTAGCTGCAAGAGTAAGTACTACACCAATAGGTATTGTAGGTTTTATAGGCTTTCTATACTTAAATAGATCCCAAACATCCCCTTCATAGGTTAAACCTGCAGCTATAGCTTTTGCAGTGTCGATAACACTACCACCACCAACAGCTAAGAGTAGATCAATATTATTCTCTCTTACCATATTTATTCCTTTTCTTACTAAGTCTACTCTTGGATTTGGTTTAACTCCCTCCAACTCAAAAATTTCTAATCCCTCTTCCTTTAGGAGTTTGACAACTCTATCATAAAGTCCTATTTTTTTTACACTTCCTTGTCCTATTACAAGAAGAATTCTTTTTCCATAATTTTTTGATTCTTTTCCTACTTCCTCAGTAGTATCTACCCCAAATATAATTTTTGTAGGATTATGAAAAACAAAATTTCTCATTTTTAGTCCTCCTTTCGGTTTAAGATTTTAGAAAATTATATTGCTTAAAGATAAAATTTACAATCTAAAATAATTTTCAAATATTTAATCTATTTCGCCTTTTTCAAGAAGATCAACAAAGATTTCTGCAATCTCGGGATCAAATTGTCTTCCAGTATTCTTTTTAATCTCTTTTATAATTTCTTTTTTAGAGAGAGCCTTTCTATATGGTCTATCTGATTTCATAGCGGAATAAGCATCAACAATTGCTAAAATCCTTGCTAAGAGGGGAATATCTTTTCCTTGAAGACTTTGGGGATATCCTTTCCCATCATACCTTTCATGATGATAAAGAACTGCTTGTAGAAGTTTTTCCATTTTTGGTAATTGGTTGAGGATTAGATAACCGAGTCTTGGATGTTCTTTTATAATTTTCCATTCTTCCTCTGTTAACGGTCCAGGCTTTTTGAGTATCTCAGAGGGTATACCTATTTTACCTATATCATGTAATTTACCTGCAATTTCAAGAATTTCAAGATCTTCTTTAGAAAGTCCTAATTTTTCACCAATTTTTTTAGCATATTTTGAAACATCGATAGAATGCGTAAAAGTATAGTTATCTTTATTATCAATTGCATTTACAAGACCTAAGAAAATATCAAATTTAGGCCCTTCTTCTATTAGAGGAGTAATATCTGAGGAAGAGAGTAGAGCAAATTTTCCACCTCCGGAAGTTTTAGCCTTATACATGGCAGTATCTGCTAATGTAAGGAGTTTTTCGGGTTCCAATGTATCAATGGGATATGATGCTATACCAATACTTATATTTAATGGTATTTTATTATTTTGTGGAGTTAATATTGGTGTATTATTAAGGTTATTTAGTATTCTTTCTGCCAACCTTTTTGCACCTTCTATAGAGGTTTCGGGTAGAATAATAGCAAATTCATCTCCTCCATATCTCCCTAAAATATCTACTTTTCTACAGGATTTTTTCAATATACTTGCCACCGTTTTCAATACTTCATCTCCAAAGGTATGTCCATAGGTGTCGTTAAAGAGTTTAAAGTTATCAATGTCTAAGATCATCACAGAAAGAGGACGATTATATCTTTGGGCTCTTGTTACTTCTTTCTGGAATGCTTCTTCTAAAGCTCTTCTGTTTAATATACCTGTTAGAGGATCTGTGGTTGCAAGTTTTTTGGTCTCCTCAAATAGCTTAGCATTTTCTAAGGCTATTGCAATGAAACTTGACAATGTAGAAAGTAGGCTAACAGTATGTTCGTTATATGCATCTATTTGGTGATGTTTTAGGATAATAACTCCTATTACTCTATCTCCTATGGTTATAGGTATTCCTAAGAAAACTTTATTCTTTTTATTTTTGCTTTTCTTTAGAAGATATTTTTTGGTTTCTATGATTTTTAAAATTCTCTTTCTATCATTAGTTGTTATCTGATCTCCTTCTTTTGTGTTTATTTTTTTTACTACAATCTCAAAGTTACAGTTGTCGTCTTCTTGTTTACAGTTTACTATATAAAGAGCTTCAAAATCAGTAAGTTTTGTTATTTCTTTTAGGATTAAATCCCAAAGGAGTTCAACTTCAAGGGCAGATGTTATTCTCTTACTAATGTCATCAAGTATGGAAAGTTCTTTTATGTGACTTTCTAATCTTTTTTCATACTCTTCTCTTTCTTTAAATATGATTGCACCTTGTAATGCTGCACTAAGCTGTGCTCTTAAAAGTTCATAAACTATACCTTCGGAAGGCCCTACTTCAAAGAGGGCATATCCTGTAGAGTTTTCTTTGTAAAATAAGGGAGATACGATGTAAGTTGCTCTGTAAGAAGGTGAAAATTTATGGGGGATAATTTGATATATATCAAAAGTTTCATTAGTTATGATTTCTTTTCCATCCTTATAACCTAAAGCTAAAATTCCCTCTTTTAGAGGAGATTTTGAATCCTTATACTCAACAATATAAAAACTTCTTATTCCTAAGTTTATAATACTATTTTTTGCTTGCTCTAATATTTCTTTCTTTTTAAAGCTTGATATTAAACTTATTCCTATTTGAGTTAGTAAATTCATCCTTTGTTCTGTCTTAAAACTTCTGTAACCTTGGAATCTTTCGGAAAAATCACTTATTATTACTCTTGCTTGATGCCAAAGATTTTCTGCATAATGAAGGGTTTTATCATCTAAATAGTAGAATAAAAATCTTCTTAATAAAGATATGCAATCTTGAAATATACCTGTATTTTTCCCTTCTTGTTCTTCCTCTTTTAGGATCCAGTTTAAAATAGATACAAATATGTTAGAACTTCTTTCTTTTAGATTTTCAATAAAAGCGTAGTAGATTTTTTTTATTCTTTCTAATGTTTTTGAATCAATTTGAGGTAAGTTTCTTAATAAGTATTCTATAAATTTTCCTTTTAAATTTTCCATATTTATATAATCTAATTTTGCAAATTCTTTATCTATATCAACTTTTGCCTTTTCTATAGCAGAATATGTACATCCACATGAGTCTCTTATAATAAGTTTTGTAGGTAGATGAGTTTGGTCAAGTATTGTTTCTCCAGATATAAGATTAACAAGACTTTCTACACTTTTCCATCCCATCTCATATAGCGGTTGAGAGACTGTTGTTAATGGTGGAGTAATAAATTTTGCTCCTTCCGTATCGTCAAATCCTGTTACCTTTATATCTTCTGGAACAAGAATTCCTCTATCTTTAAGCTCTTCAATTGCCCCTATAGCCATCTCATCATTTGAACTTACAATAACTTCCACGTCTATTTTTCTTTCATCAAGAAAAGTTTTAACAGCCTCTCTTCCTGAATTATATAAGAAGTCTCCGTGATATATATTTTGGGGATTAAAGGAAATCCCATGTTCATTTAAAACATTAATGAAGGTTTCATACCTTATCTTAGCCTCTTCATTATTTAAAGGACCTGTAATGAATGCAAATTTTTTATATCCATGATCTTCAATAAGATGTACTAAAAGTTCTTTAAAACCTAAAATATTGTCAATAATTATACTTGGAATTTTTTCTATGGTTGTACCAATACTTATAGTTGGGATATCCTTTGAATAGTTATAACAGAAATTTGCCAATTCATTATGAGTTATGTAGGGACATATGGCTGAAGAAAAAATTATTAAGCCATCAACATTTTTCTTAGAAATAAGATTGTATATAAGATTTCCCTTTTTATCATTTTCATTGGGCGTATTTAAATGTTTTCCAGTAAAACATAAGATATCTAAATTGTAATTTTCTCCAGCTGAAAATACTCCTTCTAAGATGCTCCATTGATAAATATAAAGATTATCTACTATTACTCCTATTTTCTTTTTACTCATTAATTTTCCCCCTTAAAACTAATTATAGAATATTGCTTACCCCCTGAACTTTTTGCTTCATACATGGCCAAATCTGCAAAATTTATAAGCTTTTCAAGCTCTTTTGTGGTATCTGGATATGATGCAATACCTATACTTATACTAAGATAAATTTTATCATTATTAGGAGAATGAAGCTCTATTTTATCCACATTTTTGATTAGTTTATTTGCCACTTTAATTGTATTTTTTAAATTTGTCTCAGGAAGAATAATGATAAATTCATCCCCACCATATCTTCCCACAGTATCCACTTTTCTACAGGACTCTCTTAATATTTTACCCACTGTTTTTAATACTTCATCTCCAAAGCTATGTCCAAAGGTATCGTTTATCATTTTGAAATTGTCCAAATCTATTACCATAATGGATAAAGGGCGATTATATCTCTTGGATCTCTCAATTTCTCTTTTTATTATCTCATCCAATGCTCTTCTATTAGGTAAACCAGTTAATGGGTCAGTAATAGCTAATTTTTTCAATTCTTCAATCATCAAAGCACCTTTAATACCGCCACTTATTTCTGCTCTTAGGATTTCATAAATCACTCCCTTTTTTGGCCCATATTCAAACACTATATATCCTAAATGATCATCTTCTACAAAAAGGGGTTCAAAGATAAGATTTAATCTCCTTTTAGGAAGTAAAGACTCTGGTAAAAGTTGTTCTACATCAAATGTGTTTTTTTCTTTTCTTTTTGTGTCTCCATCTACCACTGATAGAATATTCCTCGCTTTTGCATAGTTTGAATCTTTTTGATACAAAAATATATAGAAAGTGTTTAAGTCTATTTCTGTTAACCTATAGCTTATTCTATTTAAAATTTCATCCATTTGAAAAGTAGATAGAAGGTCAGCCCCAATATAGCCTAAATGGTCAATTAAATCATTGGTTTTGAAAATCTCATATTTTAATTTTTTTTCTTTATAGTCTTTTAAAACATTAATTGATTGTAAAATGAGGTTTTTGGCTTTTTGATGAAGAGAATTTTCAAAATGCATATCAATAAAAGAATTAATATTATTAAAAGTTTCTTCCAATAACTCAATATCTATATTATTATTTAACAATAAACTTTCTATTTCGGTAATAAAGTTTTCTTCCCTTTCGATAATACTATTGTAAAATTCTTTCATTATATTTTCTATCCATTTAATAATTCGAGGATTTCTTGTTTCTATTTCTGAAATTACATATTCATTTAATAGAGAATAAAAATCCTTTTTATTCTTTTTGAGATCAGAAATTTTCGACCAAATTTTTTCTTCTTTTTTTGCTAATCTAATATAAATTCTTGAACAACCGCAAGACTCACGGATTATCATTTTGGTAGGTATTTCTATCTTTTTTGGTATTTCTTTTCCTAAAATAAGGGAATGGCATAATTCTAAAGCTTTTTTTCCTAATTCCGATAGATTTTGTTCCACAGTAGATAAAGGTGGTTCTATAAAAGTGGACTCCAATATATTATCAAATCCTGTAATGGCAATTTCATTTGGTACTTTTATTTTTCTACGTTTAAGCTCTTCAAGTCCTGCTATTGCCATGTTATCATTGGAAAAGACAATTACATCAGGTTTTATTTTTCTTTCATCTAAAAAAGTTCTTACTGCATATATACCTTGAGGAGTGGTAAAGTTGCTTTCATAGATATGTTCTGGCTTTATTTCTAAATCATATTCTCTAAGTGTTTCATAGAAAGCATTGTTTCTGACTTGAGCTTCTTCGTTATTGGGGGGTCCAGCTACATATGCAATATTATTATATCTGTGATGCTTTATCAAATGGATAAGAAGGTCTTTGAAACCTTTTCTGTTGTCACTTATAACACATGGTATTTCTTTTGTTTCTAATCCTACACTTACAATGGGTAGTTGTGGATGAAATCTTTTATAAAATTTAATTATTTCTTCTTTTGGTAAATTGAAACCAACTACAAGTCCTAATATTATTAATCCATCTATATTCTTCTTAGATATTAAACTATAAATCCTATTCCTTCTTTGACTTTCCATATTATTTGGATTTAAATCTCCTCCTACAAAAACATAAATATCAGTATTAAGTTTTTCTGCTTCAGAGAAAATTCCGGATAGAATTTTCATCTGATAGCCTTCATATAAATAGTTTACAATTACCCCTATCTTTTTTCGCATTAACTTCTCCTATAGTTAATATTGTTAACAATTTATTATACTACTTTTATAAAATCTTTTAAAAGACCTAAAAAATAATATAATGTAAGAATAGTAAATCTATCTCTGATAAATAAGGAGTAGAGAATAGCTTTTTCTAAATCTTCTTTTTTTATGTTCCAATCTTCTATATCCAATGAGAATCTAAGTTTTTTAAATCCATCTATTATTTCTTGTTTCTTTTTAGAAAGGTTTTCAGCAAGAGATTTAATATCATCTTTATGGAGTTTTATTTTCTCAATGAGGCTTTTTCTGAACTCAATATTATTAAACATTTCTATTCTTTCTGTATTTTCCTCTATTATTCTATTATGTATTTTAGGAAAATTTTCTTCTATCTCTTTTCTCCATTCATTTATATCTATTTCATAATCTATATATTGATCCATTTTTTCAAAGTCAAATTCTAATATGAGTTCATATAATTTAATCACGTAAAAGGTGGCTATTCCTACTTTTATTCCATGAAATAGATCATATCCTAAAAACTCTAAATAGTGGGCAATATGATGCTCTGCTCCTGAGGCTGGACGAGAATTTCCTACCTTAGTCATTAATTCCCCTGATTTTACAAGGCCCTCAAACAATAGTTTAATAAAATCATTTTTGTTTATACTTTTTAGTGTATCTTCACAAGCTTTAAACATTTCTTCTGCCACATTTACATCTAATGGTTCATCTAAAAGAGTTTGTGCAAGCTTCCAATCTGAAAGAGCTGTATATTTCCCCATTAAGTCTCCAAAACCTGCTTTTATAAGTAAATGAGGGGCATTTTTAAGTATTTCTAAGTTTGCAAATATAAGCTCAGGGGGTTTTGCTGATAAAGTAGTTTTGATTCCATCTATGGTTAATGCGGTAACTGAAGATGCATATCCATCCATAGATGGGGCTGTTGGTACAGATATAAATTTTAGATGTTGTTTATAACTTACGAATCTTGCTATATCTGTTATACTTCCCGAACCCACTGAGATGATTATATTGTCGTCATTGGTGTTTATGAGTAATTTACAAATGTGTTTTTCGTCTGCATGAGCATTATATGGTAAAACAAGCAGTTTTGAGTTATCACCAAGATTTTTATAGATGTCTTTTCCGCATACTTCATAAGTATTTTCATCACAAAGAATTAATGGGATTTCTTTTTGTTTTTTTATGTAATCTAAGAGATTGGAAAAATCATTGTCCCATATAAGCATTTTCTTCTTACCTCCTTTTATTATAAATGGTATAATTCTTTTAATATTTAGTCAAAATAATTATGAAGTTATGACAGAAAATATAATAACAAACATATTTATTATATTTCTGGGATGTTTTATAAAAAAACTTCCTTCCGAGGCAGGATCAACTTTCAGTAGATTTGTAATACATATTACTCTTCCCGCTACTATTCTTAAAGTATTTTTAACATCTTCTATAAGCCATGATATCTTTTTTTGCCATTTATTTTATTTTCTTTTGGAATAATCGTATTTATAAGCGGTTTTATTTTTCTAAGAAATAAGAGATTAGATAATAATCTGAGATGGACTTTGCTTATTGGTATCTGTGGGTATAATGTGGGGTTTTTTTCTTATCCTTTTATAAGAAGTTTTTGTGGAGATGAAGGACTTTTATATATGGTCATGTTTGATATAGGAAACTCTTTTACAGTTTTTGGATTATCATATGTTTTGTCTATTCTCTCAGAGGGAAATTGGTCTCTTTCTGAAGTTAAAAATGTGGTTAAGAAGATGTTATTATTTTTTTCCTTTAGACATATATTTTATATCTCTCTTTTTAAATCAATTTAGAGTAAGTTTTCTTTCAATTTTTATTTCCAAATTTAAGTCTTTATCTTTACCTAATTTTACGCTTGCACTTTTACAATAGGTTATTTTCTTGATTTTAAATTGGATAAGGAAGAGATAGAGGCTTTATTTTATGGCCTTGTTATAAGATTTATTCCTGGAATATTATTTGCTATTTTTTTAAGGAGATTTTTAGGGGATTCTCTATTTATTAGGATTATTTCCTTGGGAGTTTTATTACCAATTTATATGTTCCTTTAACCATATTAATTGGAAACTTTTTTCCTTATAATTTTTAAATAAAAAAATAGCTTAAAGGAAGATGTTTATATGAAATTTACAATTATAGGTTCAGGAAGTATAAGATTTTCAATGCAGATCATAGGTGATATCGCAAAGACTCCAAATTTTCTTGGTTCTACCATATCATTGGTTGATATTCACGAGGAAAGATTAAAAGCCTCTTATACTTTAGCAAAGAAGTATGTAGAAGAGCTTGGAGTGGATTTAAATTTTAAGAAGACAACAAAGCTTGAAGAGGGCATGGAAGGAGCAGATTTTGTTATAAATACCGCAAATCCTTTTCCAAAAGAATATGATGATGGTTTTGTAAAGTACGATATTGTTACAAAGATTGGCGAAAAGCATGGTTATTATAGGGGTATTGATAGTCAGGAATTGAATATGGTATCTACTTATGTTTTAATTTCTTATTATGATATTAAATTTGCCCTTGACATAGCTAATAATATAAAGAAATATGCACCATCTGCTTGGCTTTTGCAGACAGCAAATCCAGTATTTGAAATAACACAGCTTTTAACACGCATTACATATATAAAAGTTGTAGGTATATGTCACGGTTTTAATGGGGTTTTTGAAGTATTCAATACTCTTGGGATTGATGCTAAGGAAGTAGAATGGCAGGTTGCTGGTGTGAATCATGGTATATTTTTGAATAGATTTTTATATAAGGGAGAGAATGCTTATCCTCTTCTTGATAAATGGATAGAAGGAAAATTATCAAAATGGGAACCTAAGAATCCTTGGGATTTACAGATGAGTCCAGCATCTCTTGATATGTATAAGTTTTATGGGATGCTACCCATTGGTGATACATGTAGAAATGGTACTTTGAAATACAATTATAATCTTGAAACAAAAAAAGATGGTATGGTAAATTTGGAGGCATAGATAATGAGGTTGAGAGGCCTAGATTTCATGAACAATTGAGATTTGGAAGAAGAAAAATGATTGAATTAGCCAATGAAGTTGAGAAAAATAAAGATATTAAACTTCTTAAACTATGGCCTGAAGTATTTAATAAAGATAAATTAAGTGGTGAACAACATATTCATTTTATGAATAGTATAACCTTTGGAGACAAAAAGAGGTTAATTTTAAATGTTCTAAATAATGGGACTATTTTAGGATTACCTGATGATGTGGTGGTAGAAGTGCCTGTATAGGTGGATAAAGAAGGAATACACTATGAAAATATAGATCCTGATTTAACTCAAAGAATAAAGATATTTTATTTATTACCAAGAATTCTACGAATGGAATGGGCCCTTGAAGGATTTTTATCAAGAGATATTAAAGTTCTTGAGGAGATATAGTAAGAGATCCATGAACAAAATCTTATGAGCAGGTAAAAGAGGTTTTAAATGAAATATTTAATCAATCTTTTAATTATGAATTGAAAGAATACTTAAACTATTGAGGTATTTTGTTTATTAATTTTTTTTAGTAAAATTATTAGTAAAAATCTATAGAAGGAGGTGTGTTTTATGGGAAAATATGCCATAGGACTTGATTATGGTACTAACTCTGTTAGAGCTTTAGTGGTTGATATCAATACAGGAGAAGAATTGGGGACTTACGTTTTTAATTATGAACATGGAGAGGCAGGAATTATTCTCGATCCTAAAAATCCCAATGTGGCAAGACAGCACCCAGCGGATTATATAAAAGGCTTGGAGGTTTCTATAGAGGGGGCTCTCGGAGAGGCTGAAAAAAATAATAAAGAATTCAAAAGAGAAGATGTGATAGGAATAGGAATTGATACCACTGGTAGTACACCACTTCCAGTAGATAGAGAGGGAATACCATTAGCTTTTTACGATGAGTTCAAAGATAATATTAACGCTTTAGCATGGCTTTGGAAAGACCATTCCAGTTATGAAGAGGCTGAAGAAATCACAAAATTAGCTAACGAGGGGGGATATCCTTACCTAAGAAAGTATGGAGGAGTATATTCATCTGAATGGTTCTTTTCAAAGATTCTTCACTGTTTACGGGTAGACCCTAAGGTTTTTGATTTTGCTTATACATGGGTAGAGATATGTGATTTTATTCCAGGAGTGCTTACAGGTAAACAGAAACCAGAAGAAATAAAGAGGAGTGTATGTGCAGCAGGTCATAAGGCTATGTATAATCCTGAATGGGGTGGACTTCCAAGTAAAGAGTTTTTAGGAAAATTGCACCCAAAGCTTGCTGATTTAAGAGACAGACTTTATAATAAAGCTTATACTTCTGATATACCTTTTGGTACTATTTCTCCCTATTATGCAGAGAAATTTAAACTAAGGGGAGATGTGGTAGTAGCAGTTGGTGCTTTTGATGCACACATGGGAGGAGTTGGAGCAGGTATAAAACCAGGTATTCTTGTAAAGGTTATAGGTACTTCCACATGTGATATGATGGTTGTCCCTAATACTGAGAAAATTCCTGATATACCAGGTCTATGCGGTATTGTAGATGGATCTATACTTCCTGGATATTATGGATTGGAGGCTGGACAATCTGCAGTAGGTGATATATTTAACTGGTTTGTTAAATATTTAACTCCAAGAGAATATTTTGGTGAGGAATCCCAAAATAAGGATCTTCATCAATTGTTGACTGAGCGAGCTCAAAGATTAAAGACTGGAGAAAGTGGTCTTTTAGCCCTTGATTGGAATAATGGTAATAGGACTATTCTTGTGGATGCAAAACTAACAGGGCTTCTTATAGGACAGACTTTACATACTCGTCCTGAAGAAATATATAGAGCATTGATTGAAGCTACAGCTTTTGGGGCGAGAGTAATTATGGAAAGATTTGAAGAATATGGAGTAAAAGTAAATGAAGTTATAGCTTGTGGGGGAATTCCTGAAAAGAATCCTTTCATAATGCAGATTTATGCTGATGTTTTAGGTAAAACTATAAAAATATCCTACTCTTCTCAGACTCCAGCTCTTGGGGCTGCCGTGTTTGGGGCAGTTGCAGCAGGGTATGAGAAAAGTGGCTATAAAAATGTGGAAGAAGCTCAGAAAGCTATTTGTAGAGTGAAGGACGTAGTTTATAATCCAAGGAAAGAAGATAGAGAGATATATAATAGATTATATAAGCTTTATAGAGAATTACATGACATATTTGGTACAAAAGAAGCATCCTATAACCTATATCATGTTATGAAAGATCTTATTGAGATAAGAGATAAAGTCAAAGGAGCAAAGTAATACTTTATGATATAATACTATTTAATGGGAGATATAAATGGATATGTTGAATTTTTGAAAGATGAGATTAAAAAAGGGGGATATGTGGGATATATGTGCTCATATATCCCCCCTGAGATTATTCACGCTTCAGGTTTCAAAGCCCTATTATTAACTTATGATTCTTTGTATCCAGAGAGAGTAGATTCTTATTTTCCCAAATACTTTTGTCCGTATCTTAAAAATATAAGTGAATTTCTTTTAAGGGAAGAGATTACCCTTGAAAAAGTAGTTGTTACAGATAGCTGTGATTCTTCAAAGAGAATTTATGAATGTTGGAAAGAATTGGGAATAGTTAAAGATGCGTATTTTTTAAAAATTCCCTTTGGTAGGAGAGAAGAAGATATATTATACTTCTCAGAAGAATTAAGGGATCTTTATAAGAATTTTTTAAATGGAAAATCTGAAGATAAAATATTAGAAAGTATCTCTTATTTTAATAATTTAAGGGGAAAAATAATTTGTCACTCAAATAGTTATTTATTCTTATCTTACCTCTATCTTTCTTCGAGAGAGGCTTATATAGAAAAGGAAAAAGATCATGAATATAAAATAAAAGTTTACCTATTAGCTTCTATGATTCCAGTTAGTTTTATTAATTACTTAGAACAATTTGGGATTAAGGTAGAATATATTGACTCATGTTTTGGTAATAAAAATCTGGAAAGGATAGAATCTTATAAAGATGATCCTTATTATAATATTTCTTTTCATTATCTTAATAAAATGTCTTGTATAAGAGATCTGAGCTTAAATAAAAGGTTAGAAAAAATTTTTGATATAAAGGATAAAATAGATGGTGTAATAATTTATACTTTAAAATATTGTGATCCTATCATATATCATGGAGGTTTATTGAAGAAATTACTAAAAGAGAGTAATATACCGACTCTTATAATTGACGATGACTATACCTTTTCTTCCAAAGAACAAATTAGGACACGTATAGAAGCTTTTATGGAGATGTTATATGAACATAGAGAAAATAATATATGAAAAAAATGACTTATTAAAAAAGCTATTAAATTTAAGTTCACTATTTTGGGGAGCAAAAGTATTTGTACTTGAAAAATATAAAAACGATCATATTACTAAGGTTTCTTACCTCTACGCCATAGATTTAGTACGTTCTATCTATAGTAATAAGAAAAAAGTAGTAATGGTAAATATTTTCACACCAACAGAAATTTTCTATGCTTTAGATTTGTATCCTTTACTTCCTGAGGTAGCATCTGGTTTTCTAGGAGCTATAGGTTTAATTAGGAGGCCTCTTCAAGAGAGCGAAGAAATTGTGAGTGCAGCAGATGTATGTAGTGTGCACAGGGGAATTATAGGTTTGGCAAAACTTAAGGTTTTTCCTAATCCTGATTATCTTGTATCTTATACCAAACCATGTCATTCTCCTTTATATTCTTTTAATATCATTAGTAGATTAGAAGGTGGAGAGTACTTTGTCTTAGATTCTTACGATAAAGTAGATTACTTAGCTAAAAATCTTGAGGAATTATATTATTACATGTCTAAAAGGTTAAATATAAAAGATGCATATGATAAATTAAGAAAGACTATACACCTTTCCAATGAAGCATATAAATATTTTGAAGAGGTTAAAGAACTAAGAAGAGATCATACTGTAATAGATGGTAAAGATTTTCTTGATTTTGCAGCTATGATTTTTTCATCCTTTGGTTCTAAGCATGGGGTTCTATTTTTTAAAACTTTAAGAGACGAGATAAAGAGGAGAATAAATGAAGGTAAAGAATTAAATCCTAAAATTAGATTATATTGGATGCATCTTGGCCCTTATTTTAAAACTGATTTCTTTTTGTGGATGAGAGAAAAAGAAGCTTACATTGTATTTGAAGAATCCACATCTATATCTTGGGAGATTTTAGATGAAAATAATCCTTTTGAATCATTAGCCAAAAAAATGCTTAATCTTAAGGCTTTTTCTACTTTAGAAGAGAGATTTAAATTGGGTATAGAGAATTTAAATAAATATAAGGCTGATGGCATAATAATTTTTAATCAATGGGGTTGTAGACAAGGATCAGTACCCTCTTATCTATTAAGAAGAAAATTTATGGAAGAGGGTATTCCTACAATAGTTATAGATGGAGATCTAATTGATGAGACTAATTTTCCGAAAGAGCAAATAAAAACACGTTTGGAAGCTTTTTTTGAGGTGATATCATGAATTACTATTTAGGAGTTGATATTGGATCTACAACTACTAAAATTGTTTTAATATCTGTTAAGGATTATGATAAAACTGAGATTATTGATTATGGTATCCAAGAGACTGGTCCAGATGGTAATAAAACTGCATTAGAACTTATGAATAATGTATTGGGTAAACATGGTATAAGAGTGGAAGAGATAAGAAATATTGTAGCAACGGGATATGGAAGGGTAAAGGTTGATTTTGTGGATAAGACTAAAACAGAAATATCCTGTCATGCCAAAGGAGTAATTTTTGTTTTTCCAAATGCAAGAACAATAATAGATATCGGGGGGCAAGATTCTAAAGTTATAAAGGTAGGAAAAAATGGGGCAGTTGTTGATTTTGTTATGAATGATAAGTGTGCTGCAGGAACTGGGAGATTTTTAGAAATTATGGCAAAGGTTCTTCAGGAAGATCTAAAAAATTTTGGACATATTCATAATATGGTTCCTGATTATGTTGAAATAACCAATATATGTACTGTTTTTGCTGAGTCAGAAGTAATAACACTGATTACTGAAGGTATTGAAAAAGAAAAAATAATAAAAGGTTTGAATTATTCAGTAGCTAAAAGGGCATTATCGTTAGCAAAAAGGGTAGGTATAGATAAAGATATAATTATGAGTGGTGGTGTAGCTAAAAATAAGGGTGTAGTTCAAGCTCTTGAAAATTTACTTGGAACAAATGTATATGTTCCTGAAGAACCACAAATAATGGGAGCATTAGGAGCTGCACTTTTTGCCAGAGAAATGTAATTTCTTTATCTTAAAGGGGCTGGTCCAGTAGATTTTCTCACTACAAGATATGTGTGGATATAAGATACTACTTTTTCTCCCTTTTCAATGAGTCTCAATATTAGTTCAGCTGCTTTAGATCCTACTTCTTGTTGAGGAAAAACCACAGTAGTAAGAGGAGGATTTACGTAGGAAGCCATCATAATATCATCTAATCCTACGATGGATATATCATCTGGTATTTTTAAACCTTGATTTTGAGCTTCTCTTAAAGCTCCTATTGCCATCATATCGTTGGAAGCAAAGACTGCTGTTGGTCTTGGATCAAGCTTTAGTATTTTCCTCATAGCCTCTTCTCCACTTCTCATTTTAAAATCACCCTCAAATATTCTATCCTCTGGTAAATCAATATGGTATCTTTTAAGAGCCATTCTAAAAGCCCTGAGCCTTGCTTGAGCAGTTTCTAAATCTAATGGTCCTGTTATTATAGCGATATCTGTATGACCTAAATTAACTAAATGGGTTACTGCTTCAGATATTCCTGACTGAAAATCCACTAAAAGTCCGCTAACATCTAATCCCTCAATATTTCTATCAAAAACTACTACTGGAATTCTATTAAGCTTGAGAAGTTCTATAACTGAATCATCTAATCTATTTGTCATTATAATTACACCATCAACATTTCTATCAATAAATCTTTTTATAGATGTACATCCAAGATCTGGATCATAGTCTGTATTACATAAAAACAAACTGTATCCATGCTTTAAGAGTACATTTTCTACTCCAATCACTACAGCAGGATAAAAAGGGTTTGTTACATCACTGATAACTAAACCTATTGTATATGTTTTTTTACATTCCCTTTCTGGAGCATAACCTAATTCTTGTGCTATTTTTAATATCTTCATTTTGGTTTCTGGATTTAATGAACCCTTATTATTAAGGGCAAAAGACACAGCTGAAATAGATACTCCAGCTGCTTTAGCTATATCTTTAAGTTTTACTTTCTTTTTTATCTCCTCTTGTTTCATGATAGTCCCTTATTAAATTAATAAAATTTTATTTTAAACTATACTATTTTTTTTCTTTTTAGTCAACATTTAATCTTGACTTTAAGAAATTTTAGGCTTATATTATTTAGTAAAAGTTTTAGTGAAAAGTAAAGATGGGGGGTGAAAGATCAATAATCTCTTAGGAGGGAGGGTTTAGAATGAGACGAGTTTCCATTCTTCTCATCCTTGTATTGGGTTTGTTAATGATAGGTTATGCTCAAAAGCAAGTCGTACTTAATGTTTGGTCATCACCAGATAATGCTGATGCATTACAAGACATTGCTCAAAGATTTATGCAAAAATATCCAGATATTAAGGTACAAGTGACTCCTATTTCTTGGGAAGTACTTTATCCAAGAATGTTGGCGGACGTAGCGAGTGGTACTGGAGCCTTTGATGTGGCCACATGGGATGTAATGACGGCTGGTGCAGTAGCAAAAGGTTTTGTGGATCTTGAGGAGTTTAGAAAACAAAATCCAGATCTTGCTGATCCCAATTGGGATATGAAAGATTTTGATCCCACAATATGGCATATAGCTGGAATGTGGGTTGGTAAAAACATAGGAATACCTTTTTATTGCAATACTATGCTCTTTTATTATCGTAAAGATCTTTTCACGGATTCTAAATTAAAATCCGAATTTAAATCAATGTTTAAGAAAGATCTTGCTGTGCCAAAGACTTGGGAAGAGGCAGTAGATGTAGCAAAATTCTTTACCAAAAAATATAATCCTAATTCTCCTACTGATTATGGAATTGCTTTAATGTTCCCCAGAACCCATACTCTATTCTATATGTATCTCCTATTCTTTGCACCATTCAGAAGGAGTGCTGAGGGAATTAAAAAATTTGGTCCTGTGGATCTTGATTATGGAGATTATTTCACTAGTCAGAAAAAGCCTGCTTTTAATACTCCTGAAGGGGTCAAAGCTCTTGATATGATGAAAGCTTTAATGCCATACAGTCCTGATCCTCTTGGTTCTGATTATGGAGAAACCTTAGAACATTTTGCAAGAGGTACTGTAGCTATGGTACCTCAGTGGACTGGAGTATGGGCGACCTTTAAGACATCTTCTGCATTGCAACCTTTTGATAAGAAGGTTGGAGTTGCATTGATGCCAGGTGGACATTCAGTTAGTGGAAATTGGGCTTTAGGCTTAAACCTTGCAAGTAAGAATAAAAGAGAAGCTTTTTTATTCATTCAATTTGCTGCAAATAAAGAGAATGATAAAATTAAGTTCATAAAATATGGTGTTGCTCCATCAAGATTGTCTACTGTAAGGGATCCTGAAGTTAGAAAAGCAGATCCAAGAGTTTCAGTCTTCTTACAGACAATAAAGACTCAGGCTCATAGGCCAAGAATACCAGAAGAGCCAAAGTTGGAGGATATTACAGTTGGTGTTTTCTCTGAAATTTTGATGGGAAAAAGACCTAATACTGTAGAGGAACTTAATAAATTAGCCAATCAATGGTCAGATATCTTAGCTGGTAAGTAAAAGATCCTAACTCAATAGAGAGGGAGAGTATATTCTCCCTCTCTATTAAATTTATTTAGGGGGAATTATTAATGGATAAAGGCACAAGAAGAGTAGCAATTTTTATGGTTATGCCTCTTGTTTTTGTATTTTTACTTCTTACTATTTTCCCTTTTCTTTATATGGTTATTATTTCCTTTACGCATTATAATTTGTCTGAATGGAAAGCTCCATATTTTGTGGGGTTAGGAAATTATATAAATATCTTTAAAGATGAAGGTGTTCTTTCTACTTTAGAATTTACAATAATGCTAGTTTTAATAGCTTTACCTTTAGAGATTTTATTGGGGGGATTTATTGCTCTTTTTATTCAAAATTTAGTAGGAGAAAAGATTGTAAGAAGTTCATTGTTGCTTCCTATGATGATACCTGCAGTGGTTGTAGGAGTTATATGGAAAATGCTTTTTAATTACGAATATGGACCTGTAAACTATTTATTGAATTTATTTAAAGTAGATAAAATATCTTGGTTTGGTGATCCATTTTTTGCCCGCATTGCCATAGTAATTATGGATATATGGCAATGGACACCATTTACATTTTTAGTATTGTATGCAGGATTGCAAACAGTACCTAATGATTTGATAGAGGCTGCGAAGGTTGATGGTGGAAATAGATGGATAATTTTTAGATATGTTGAATTTCCTATGTTAAAGCCCCTTTTTTGGATATTAATAATATTAAGGCTCATTGATATATTGAGGATGTTTGATATTGTATATATGACCAGTTTTGGTGGGCCTGGATATGCTACTCATACTTTGAGCTTTTATATTTATAAGGTAGGGGTTTCCTTTGGATGGGATGTAGGATATGCCTCTGCATTAAGTGTACTATTATTAATAGTTATAACTTATTTAACTAATCTTCTAATTAGGACAATGAAGCTTTGGGAATATTTAGAGTTATAGGAGGGTGATTTCATGAAAATATTTGTTAACTTGATAAAATGGTTTTTACTTATATTTATATTATTTTTCTTTCTTTTCCCAGTTTATTGGCTTATTACTACTGCTTTTAAACCTGCCAGTGATTGGTTTACATGGCCTCCTACTATAATTCCTAAGACATTAACTATAGAAAATTTTACTGGAGGAGGTAGTTTTTACGGAAGTACTACAACTTCCATAGAGAATATTATGCCTTATCTTAGAAATAGCACAGTTATATCCCTATTAACTTCCATTTTAGCTGTTATTATCGCGTCATTATCTGCTTATTCTATTGCCAGATTTAAAACGGGAGGTAGAGGGTTTGCCTCTTGGATCATCTCTGTTAGAATGCTACCACCAATAGCTACCGCTTTACCTCTTTATATACTTTTTAAGAATTTGAGGCTACTTGATACATGGATTACTCTTATATTAGTTTATCTCGTTTTTACAATACCATTTAGTACATGGGTTCTAATATCTTTCTTTAATGGTATTCCTAAAGAGTTAGATGAGGCAGCATATATAGATGGAGCATCTGCTATGAAAACCTTCTTTCATGTTATATTACCTTTAAGTGCACCAGGGCTTGCAGCAATGATGACTTTAAGTTTTGTTACTTGTTGGGGAGAGTTTTTGCTTGCTTTAATTTTGACAAGTACAGCTAATTCTCAAACACTGCCTGTATATTTAGGTAGGTATATAACTGGATGGAGAATTGCATGGGGACCTCTTTCTGCAGCTGGTATTGTTACCATGCTTCCTGCTGTAATTTTTTCTTTTACCATGCAAAGATATCTTTTAAGAGGATTGACCTTTGGTGCAGTAAAGTATTAAGTATTATTTGTTATGTAAATTAAAAAAGCTTAATACAAATTATTATTAATTTTATGTATTTCTGGAAAGGTTTCCGTAAATAAACATAAAAAAGGAGGTTAAAAAATGAAATTTAAAAAAATAATATTGTTATTTTCTATATGTATGCTTTTAATGTTAAGTATAGAATTAGGGTCTGAAAATATCGATACATTAGAAGTTGATACTTCAAAAAGAGGAATAGAAATTAGTCCTATGTTATATGGAGTTTTTTTCGAAGACATTAATTATGCTGGTGATGGAGGATTATATGCAGAGCTAATTCAAAATAGATCCTTTGAATTTCCTCACCCTTTACATAGTTGGTCTATAAGTTCGTTGGGTAAAGATAAAGCTGGTTATAGTATTGAAAAGAATAATCCTATGAGTTCTAAAAATCCCACATATTTACGAATTGTTATAAGTAGTATTGATAAAGGAGTACTTATTTCTAACCAAGGATATCATGGTGTTACTGTAAAAAAGGGAGAAAGTTATAGAATTGCTCTTTATGCCAGAAGTCCAGATAATAGCATAAAAAATATTTTATTTGAAGTATCAGATAGAAAAGGTAATATTGGATTTAAAGGAATTATAGAAGGAATCGGAAAAAATTGGCAAAAATATGAAAAAACAGTAACTTGTGAGAATGAGATAGAAGATGGAAGGTTTGTAATTACTGTTAATCAAAAAGGAATATTAGATTTAGATTTTATATCTTTATTCCCACAAAACACATGGAAAGGTAGAAAAAACAGTCTTAGATATGATTTAGCAAAGTTAGTTGCAGATCTGAAGCCTTCCTTTGTTAGATTTCCAGGTGGATGTTTAGTACAAGGAAGAACAATGGCTGATGCCTATCGTTGGAAGAAGACTATTGGTGATCCATCTGAGAGACCTACAATAATAAACTTTTGGGGATATTACCAGAGTTTAGGATTAGGATTTTATGAATATTTTTTATTTTGTGAAGATATAGGGGCAGAACCTGTACCTGTTATAAATTGTGGTATGGCTTTTCAAGGAAGTGGCCCAAATGATATGGCTCCTTTGGATAAACTTGATGAGTATATACAAGATGCTTTAGATTTAATAGAATTTGCCAATGGTTCAGTAAATACAAAATGGGGAGCCGTAAGAGCTCAACTTGGGCATCCTGAACCTTTTAATATGAAATATATAGAGATAGGAAATGAGCAGTGGGGATACGATTATTATGTGAGATATGAAAAGTTTTATGATGCTATAAAGAGAAAATACCCCAATATAAATGTAATTTTTGGGGTAGGTCCTTCTCCAAGTGGAAAAATTTTTGATGATGGGTGGAATTGGGTTAAGAGTAAAGGAAAAGCAGATTTGGTGGATGAGCATTATTATATGGCACCTGAGTGGTTCTTATCTAATACTGATAGATATGCCAACTATGATAAAAATTATAAAGTATATGTAGGAGAATATGCTGCCCATGGGAAAGGAAGAAGAAATAATTTAGAGTCTGCATTATCAGAAGCTGCATATCTTATAAATATTGAGAAATATTCGGAGGTAGTAAAAATGATTTCTTATGCACCTCTATTTGGAAAAGAAGGAGCAAGTCAATGGCAACCAAATCTTATATGGTTTGATAATAAATCTTCGTATGCTACACCTAATTATTATGTAATTAAGATGCTAAATGAGAATAAAGGGAAATATATCTTACCTATAAATTTAAATATTCAAGCAGATCCTTCTAAAATGGAGATTACAGGAATGATAGGATTAGGATCTTGGCAGACCGCAGTTGAATATAAAGATTTAACAATAATAGATAATAATACTCGAAATGTACTTTATGGGGATAATTTTAAAGATACTATTAAAAATTGGATTGTTTTTAGAGGTATATGGACACAAAGAGATGGTGTATTTTCTCAATCTACTCTTTCTGAAAATTGTTTTGCTGTAACAGGAAACAAAGAATGGAAAAATTATACTATTCACGTAAAGGCAAAGAAAAATTCTGGGAGAGAAGGATTCCTTATAATGTTTGGTGTAAAAGACTTTGATAATTTCTACTGGTGGAATATAGGAGGTTGGGGAAATTCTTATACCGCAATAGAAAAATCTGTAAATGGTATAAAAAGTATAGTGGGAAATTCAGCTAATATTAGAGTGATAGAAGATAAATGGTATGATATCAAGATCGAAGTAAATGGGAATAGAATCCGTTGTTACCTTGACGGAGTATTGGTTCACGATGTAGAGGATAAAATGGAAAAGAAAGAAATTTATGCTAATGCTGTAGAGGATTCAAATGGAGATGTAGTATTAAAGGTGGTTAATATTTCAGAAGAAAATAAAAAGCTTAACATTTCTTTAAAAGGAATTTCTAAAGAGGATATATTACCTGTTGCAGAGGTAAATGTTTTAACCTCTAATGATTTAAAAGATGAAAATTCTATGGATAATCCAAAAAAGATTTTCCCTCAAATTATGACCTTTAGTGGAGTTGGAGATAATTTTGTTTACGAATTTCCTAAGTATTCCTTAACTATTATTAGGATAAAGAAAAAATAAGTTTGTTAATTCATATTGAGGGGGATTACAAAATTCCCATATCTTCTATTGACTATTTAAAAGTATGAGGTTAAAATTTAAATAAAAATTTTATTAACTAAGATTATAAAATGATCTGGTTTTTATTGAAAATTTATTTTTTATATGTATATGGAAACCTTTCCAGAAAAAGAATAACGGGGGAGGTGATATTTAAAAGATTTTCAATTCTATGGTGTTTATAAAAGATAGTTTTAAAATTAAAAATTAATTTAAAGGGGGTTAAAATATGAAAAAAGTAATAAGTGTTTTGGGGACTTTAGTTATATTGTTGTTGATTGCAGGATGTACTAAAACAGGAGAAACATCTTTACAGCAAATTCAACAGATACCACAAAAACTTGAACTTCCCAAAGGATTAGTGGCTTATTATCCTTTTGAGGTAGATTTAAAAGATGCTAATGGTTTGTTAGGAGAGGGTAAAGTTATTGGTTCTAGAATTGGTCAAACAGGTGGACAAGTAAGTTTTGGAGAGGGGGTTGTTGGTAGGGCATTAGTTTTAGATGGAAATTCTGGAGTTTTACTTTATGAAGGTCCTATAGAAACATATGAATATTCTATAGCTCTTTGGATTTACCCTGAGGAATTAAACTATTACACTTCCGCGTTTTTTGCAGCTGTAAATCCTGATACTTGGATAAGTATTGTCCCCGGAGGTCATTCATTATTTGAAGGTAGAGCTGGTTTTTGGTCTGGAAGTGAATGGTTTGATGGTTGGACAGATGTTAAATTTGAGGTTGGGAAATGGTATCACTTTGTCATTACAGTAGATAATGGATTAGTTAGAGTATATATAAATGGAGAAAAAAGATTTGTAGGTAAGAAGGTACAAGATTTATTTAGAGGAGATAAAGTTGTAATAACCTTAGGAGTAAATTGGTGGGATCCACCCTTTAAAGGTAAAATTGATGAATTAAGAATTTATAATAAGGTTCTAACTGATGAAGAGGTAAAAGAGCTTGCAAGTTTAGGAAAGTAGATTTTTATGGATGAGGGGGTAAATTAAGTGTATGAGAAAGATATTTAGCTTAATAATTATAACTTTATTTTTATTAATAATTTTTTTATCAGGTTGTAGTAAACCCATAACAATATCTTCTGCAGTATTGTTGGCCCATTATAAATTTGAGGAAAATTTAAGTGACTCTGTAGGAAATTATGGTGAAGGACAAGTTTGTGGAGATAAAATAGGTAAATCTGGAGGTAATATTACTTACACTACAGGAATTGATGGAAAAGCAGTTTATTTAGATGGGGCTTCTGGAATACTATTGCCTAATAATTTAATATCTACTTATCAATATAGTATATCGCTTTGGTTAAATATAGAGACCCTTTCCTATTTTACCCCAGTCTTTTTTGGTGCAGTTAAGAAAGATATATCAAATGAATGGTTAAGTATAATTCCAGGTGGACATGCTTTATATAATCCTCCAAATCAACTTGCGGTATGGTCTAATTATAATAATGGACAGGAATGGTATGATGGTAAGACAGAATACACGTTAGAGACGGGTAGATGGTACCATATTGCAGTAACAGTAAACAATGGTAATATTAAGATATATATAAATGGTGAGAAGAAATTTGATAATGGTGGTTTTCCAGATCTTTTCACTGGAAAAGATACACTTTTTGCTTTAGGAGTAAACTACTGGGATACACCTTTTAAAGGGGCAATTGACGATTTAAGAGTTTACAATGGTGTTCTAACTGACTCTGAGGTTTTGTCTCTTGCCACAAAACAATAAATATGTTTTTTACAAGAGGTAGGAGGGGTTTCTAAGCTTCTCCTACCTCATTTTTATATTGAAAAAAAATTAAAAATATAGTATAAATTTTACTAAAAAAGATGGAGATTAAAGTGAGACATGTTACAATAAGAGATGTGGCAAAATTAGCTGGTGTTGGAATTGCTACAGCTTCCAGGGCCCTTAATAATAGAGGAGAGGTTAGCCCAGCTACAAGAAAAAGGGTTCTGGAGGCTGCACAAAAATTAGGGTATGTACCTAATTCTCTTGCCAGAGGTCTTTTATCTGGAAAAACAAAAAAAATTGGAGTAATTATTACTACTATACTAAATCCATTTTATGCTAATTTAGTAAGTGGTATAGAAAGCATTCTGGTATCAAGAGGGTATAACTTGATTTTATATAACTCCAACGAGGATCCCAAAAAAGAGAAAGAAGCAATTCTTTCGTTAATGGAACAGAGAGTAGATGGCCTTATATTAGCTCCTATTGAATATGAATCTCAAAATGTAAAATATCTTTATGAAAATCAAATACCCTTTGTATTAGTGGCAAGAAGAACAGCTGATGAAAATACGAACTATGTAGTCTGTGATGATTACTTAGTGGGAAAAATGGCCACAGAACATTTGATAGAAAGAGGGTATAGAAAGATTTTTTTTCTAAACTCATGGAGAAACTCGAGTGCAAAATTAAGGTTAGAAGGATATAAAACTGCTTTAAGAGAGGCAGGTTTATTGATTAATCCGAAACTTATTTATTCTTTACATCCAAATTCAGATTTAAAAGCTATTATAGAGAATGTTTTTTCTAATAAAACAAGACCAACTGCTATTTTCTGTTTTTGTGATTCTATAGCAGTAGAAGTTATGAGAATTTTAAAAAATATGAAACTTAGAATACCTGATGATGTGGCTATAGTGGGATGTGATAATTTGGATTATACAGAGCTATTAAATCCGTCTCTTACAACTATTGATATATCAAAATACGATATGGGTGTAAAAGCAGCGGAAGCTCTTTTAGAGATCTTAAATACTGAAAGTACTGAGAAACCTTTATTTCAAAAAGTTTTTACACCTAAGTTGGTGGTAAGAGAATCTACTTAAGATATAAGGAGGTTGTAGTGTTATGAGAAAAGCTAAGGTTATATTGGATAAGGATTTTACGATTTCAGAAGTAGATAAAAGGATTTATGGGTCTTTTATTGAACATTTAGGAAGAGCTATATATACAGGGATTTATGAGCCTGGACATCCTCAGGCTGATGAACAAGGATTTAGAAAAGATGTTATTGAGTTAGTAAAGGCCCTTAAAATTCCAATTATAAGATATCCTGGAGGCAACTTTGTTTCAGGATACAATTGGGAAGATGGTGTAGGACCAAAGGAGCAAAGACCTAAAAGACTTGAGCTTGCTTGGAGAAGTATAGAACCAAATGAGGTTGGGATAAATGAATTTGTAGATTGGACTAAGAAGGTTGATTCTAAAGTGATGATGGCGGTAAATTTAGGGACTCGGGGTATTGATGAAGCACGAAATTTAGTAGAATATTGTAATTTCCCTGGAGGCACCTTTTATAGTGATTTAAGGAAGAAGCATGGTTATCCAGAACCTCATAAAATAAAAGTTTGGAATCTTGGGAATGAAATGGATGGGGAATGGCAGATAGGACACAAATTACCTCATGAATATGGAAGGTTGGCAAGAGAAGTAGCAAAAGTCATGAGACAGGTTGATCCAAACATAGAACTTGTTGTATGTGGAAGTTCTGGTCCTGGTATGACTACTTTTCCAGAATGGGAAAGAATCGTCCTTGAGCATACATATGATGTGGTGGATTATGTATCTTTGCATTACTATGCTAATTTTCCAAGTGGTCCTGAGTTTATTGAGTTACCTAATAATCCAGATTTAGCAAGTTTTATGGCAAAGAATTTAGATATGGATAGATTTATTAAGACTGTAGTATCTACAATAGATTATGTAAAGGCTGTTAAAAGAGCTAAGAAAGATATTCATATATCCTTTGATGAATGGAATGTGTGGTATCATTCATTTGAGAAAGATAGAAAAATTGAACCATGGCAGATAGCACCACCTCTTCTTGAGGAAGATTATAATTTTGCTGATGCTGTACTTGTAGGATGTATGATCATAACGCTTTTAAGACATGTTGATAGAGTTAAAATTGCATGTTTAGCTCAATTGGTTAATGTATTGGCTCCTATAATGACAGTTAAAGGTGGTATAGCATATAGACAGACTATTTATTATCCTTTCTTACACGCTTCAAATTATGGACATGGAATAGTTCTAAATCCCAAGATAGATTCTCCTAAATATGATTCAAGGCTTTACACAGATGTGCCTGTTATAGAAACTATTGCAACATACGATGAAGAAGAAGATACTATAAATATATTTGCTGTTAATAGAGATGCAAAGGAAGATTTATTGGTAGAGTATAACTTGAAGGGGTTTGAAAAATTTAAAGTACTTGAGAATATAGTATATGAGAATGATGATCCTTTTGAAGGAAATACTCCTGAAAATCCTGACAAGGTTGTACCTCATTTAGCGAATAATGCCAAAGTTAACAATAGTATCCTTGAGGTTTTACTTCCCAAATTATCCTGGAATGTTATTAGATTGAAAAAAATAAATTGATTAAAAGGGGTAATTATTATGCTGTTACCTAAGTTAAGAAAAGAAGTCTATGAGATGAATATGGAGCTTCCTAAGAATGATCTTGTTGTTATGACCAGTGGAAATGTAAGTGGAAGAGATTTTGAAACAGGATATATAGTTATAAAGCCAAGTGGTGTAAAATATGAAGAACTTTCTCCTGAAAAAATGGTAGTAGTGGATATTGAAGGTAATGTTGTGGAAGGTGACTTGAAACCTTCTGTGGACACCCTTTCACATCTTGTGGTTTATAAAGGCCGTAAAGATATAGGGGGTATTGTTCATACCCATTCACCATATGCTACAAGTTTTGCATTATTAGGTAAATCTATCCCTGTTTATCTTACTTCTCATGCAGATTATTTTGGTGAAGAAATACCTGTTGCAAGATATGCTTCTCCATTACCATTAGAAGATGTAGGTAATGCGTTATTAGAAGTAATAAATAAAGAAGATAGACCAGAATGGGTAAAAAAGCACCTACCTTTTGTACCAGTAGTGCTTCTAAAAAATCATGGTGTTTTTACTTTTGGAAGGACCCCATCGGAAGCTCTAAAATATGCTGTGATGGTAGAAGAAATTGCTAAAACTTGTTATTTGGCTTTGACAATAGGAAATCCTGATATTCTCCCTAAGGAAGAGGTTGAAAAATGTTTTAAAAGATTTCATGAAGTTTATGGGCAAAAATAAAATAGGGAGGTGATTTCCTTGAAAAATATTCCTGAAGTGAAACTTGGTATAGTAGCTGTTAGTAGAGATTGTTTTCCTATTGAGCTTTCTCGAAATAGGAAAAATAAAGTAATTGAGGAATGTAATAAGAGAGGAATACCAATAATAAATGTAGAAACGATTATAGAGAACGAAAATGATACTGTTAAAGCCTTAAATGAAATCAAAGAGAAAGGGATAAATGCTTTAGTAATTTATCTTGGAAATTTTGGTCCTGAAGGTCCTACTTCTTTGCTTGCTCAAAGATTTGATGGACCTGTTATGGTAAGTGCAGCTGGAGAGGAAACAGGTAAAGATTTGTTTAATGGTAGGGGAGATGCTTACTGTGGTTTTCTAAGTTTATGCTATAACCTTGGTCTAAGGAATGTAAAAGCTTATATACCACATTATCCTATAGGATTACCTTCAGAAATTGCAGAAATGATAAAAGATTTTATACCTATAGCAAGAACTATTCTTGCTTTAAACAAATTAAAGATTTTTTCCTTTGGTCCAAGACCTCAAGATTTTGTAACCATGCATACACCTATAAAGCCTCTATATGATATAGGTATTTCTATCATGGAGAATAGTGAATTAGATCTCTATGATGTATATAGGAGTGCTGAAAACGATCCAAGAATTCCAGAAGTGATGAAAGATATGGCTAAGGAGCTTGGGACTGGAAATAAATATCCAGAATTGCTAAGAAAATTGGCTCAATATGAAGTTGCATTAATTGATTTTATGGAGAAAAACTTAGGGGCTTCTGAATTTGGTATATTTGCAAATAAGTGTTGGCCAGCTTTTGAAAAATATTTTGGTTTCGTTCCTTGTTACGTAAATTCAAGACTTGCGACAAGAGGAATACCTGTTGCTTGTGAAGTTGATGTTTATGGTGCACTTAGTGAATATATTGTTTATACTACCAGTGAGATGCCAGCTACCCTTTTGGATGTAAATAATACTGTACCTTATGATCTTATGGAAGAACAAAAAGATAAAATGAAAGATTATAAACCAATGGATCTATTCATGGGGTTTCATTGCGGAAATACTCCTTCTTGTTGTCTTGTTGATTATTCTATGAGATATCAATTAATTATGCATAGATTAATGGAGCCAGATAAAGAACCTAATATTACCAGAGGTACCTTAGAAGGAAGATTAAGACCTGGTGAAATGCTAATATTTAGGTTACATGCAACTCCTGATGCAAGATTAATCTCATATGTTGCAGAGGGAGAAATTCTTGATATGGATCCAAAATCATTTGGAAGCATAGGCGTTTTTGCAATTAGAGAGATGAGGAGATTCTATAGATATGTGATGTTAGAAAAGAAGTTTCCTCATCACACTGCAGTTGGTTTCAAGCATGTTGCAAAATATATCTATGAAGTGCTGAAACTACTTAATATAGAGGAAATTTATTTCAATTTAGGACCCAATGAAAGATATCCTCATGAAAATCCATTTTTAAAATAAAGTGTGATAAGGTTCTAAGGGGGAGCATTAATATTTGCTCCCCCTTTTAATATGTTATATGAAAACCTTTTCGGATAAGATTAATGTGTTAAATATAAGAAAGAAAGTTTAGATAAATAAAGGATTTTAAAATTTATACTTGACATTTATGTTTTTAGTTGATAAAATTTTTAACGAAAGTTTTATTAAAGTAGGGGAGGTGATCTCTGTGAAAAAGATTCTTCCACTAAGTATCCTTTTGATTTTTCTTTTGTTTATTCTTAATGTTTCTTCATCGCAGACCAAAGTTCAAATTACTTTTATGACCCCATTAAGTGGTGCTGATGGAGCATATATGGATCAGATAATACAGAATTTCAACAAGGAAAATCCTGATGTAAATGTAGTCCACATGGTTGTAGGTAGTTCAGTTGAATATAAGCAAAAGTTATCGACAGGTTTAGCTACAAAGTCTGCACCACAGGTTCTTCTTATTAGAAAGTTTGATTTACCAATGTATTTAAATCAAATGAAAGGATTCACATTAGGAGAATTAGCAAAATACGGAATAAATATAAAAGATGTATACCCTAATTTATTGGATGGTTTAGTTAAAGATAACAAGTATTATGGAATACCACTTGATGTATGGATTTTTTACATGGCATATAACAAAGCAAATTTCAAAAAAGCGGGGCTTGACCCTGAGAAACCTCCAAGAACAAGGGATGAGTTTATTAAGGCAATGGAGGCTTTAAAGAAAATAACACCAAAAGGATTAACACCTTACTATGAAAATCCTACTTGGGCTTGGATATTTGTTCATTTTCTCTGGCAATTTGGTGGAGATCTTTTAACTCCTGATTTTAAGAAGCCAGCATTTAAAGATGCAGCTGTTCAAACCCTTAAATTCCTTATAGATCTCCAAGAAAGAGGTATTTTCCCAAAGGCTGCTGTAGATCCAGGTCCACCATTCCAATCAGGTCAAACTTCTGTCTTAATTACTGGAATATGGACTATAAACCCATGGTTGCAAGCTCTTGGAAAGGATTTTGGGTATGCCCCATGTCCACAAGTAGGTACTACAAAAGCAGTATTTGGTGGTTCCCATATTATAGCTATGTCTGAAGTTATGGTTCAAGATCCTAAGGTATATCAAGCTTCAATGAGATGGGTAAAATATTTATGGGATCATGCTCTTGATTGGTATGCAGCAGGACAAACTCCTTCAAGAAGGTCTATAGCTACTTCTGATGAATTAAAGAAGAAACTACCCCATATATATGTAGTTGCACAACAATTACCATATGTAAAAACATTCCAATTCTTCCCTTACATTTCCGAAGTATTAGATGAAATAGCAGTCTATTTAGAGGACGTACTTATAACAAGAAAATTAACTCCTGAGCAAGCAATGGAAAGGGCTGAAAAAGCTGTACAAAGAATTCTCGATGATTATTGGTCAACAGCAAGGTAAATATATAAGGGAGAGATATGGAATGGCTACTATGAAACAGAAAATTTTCTCTAATAAAGTTTGGTGGGAGCTTGGGAACTGGGGGTTCCTGCTCCCCCACTTTTTCTTTTTTGTTTTGTTTATTATTATTCCACTTATCTCAAATATACAGATAAGTTTTTATAATTGGAATCTTTTAGGACAAAAAACTTTTGTGGGTTTTCAGAATTTTGTGCGTATTTGGACAGATGATAGATTTTGGCTTGCAGTAAAAAATACGGTAATATTTGCAATTGTTAGTATACCATTAGTAATTATAGTTGCTATGATTATTGCCTTAATACTTAACCAAAAGGTTTACTTTAAATTATGGTTATTAATAGCTTTTGTTTCTCCCACATTCTTTGGTTCTGTTGGTATCCTTACAACTTGGAAATGGATATATGCATCTTATCCAACAGGTCTTCTAAATTATTATCTTACAAAATTTGGTATTCTTAGAGAAGCTATTTCTTGGTTTGAGACTCCTGCTAGAGCATGGCTTTGTATAATTATAACCACTGTATGGTGGATTGTTGGATTTAGTGTTTTACTTTATCTTGGTGCTTTACAAAGAATACCTCCTGAACAATATGAGGCTGCAAAAATTGACGGGGCTGGTCCTTGGAGAATTTTCTGGAATGTAACTCTTCCTTGGATGAGAAATGTACTCTTTTTTGATGTTGTAAGACAAGTACTTTTAGCGTTCGGGTTATTTGACCAGGTTTATTTCTTTACTGGAGGAGGACCTGCAGGAAGTACAAGAACAATGGTTTATTATCTCTATTTAATTGGTTTTACTCGTCAAGAATTAGGACAGGCTGCTGCTATTTCATGGTATATATTTGCAATTGTGTTAATTTTTGCTTTGATTCAACTTTTAATGCTTACTAAGGCAATTAGAAGTGCAGAGGAGTGAAATTATGCAAGAAAAAATTTGGCTGAAACTCTTTAAGAGTAATAAAAAACTACAAAGAATAGTATTATCGATTATACTTTGGATTATTGCTGCTATTTGGTATATTCCTATTTTTTGGATGTTATCTACATCATTAAAATCTTCGCAAGTTGCTATAACTGAGAATCCTCCAAGATGGATCCCTCAAGAACCTACCCTTGAAAATTATAAAATTGTATTTTCACCTGCCAGTGGTATAAGTGTAATGAGGGGAATAATAAACAGCTTCTTTGTGGCAATTATTTCAACCTTTTTGGGTCTTGTTATAGCTACTCCAGCTGCTTATGCTTTATCGAGATTAAGATTTAGAGGAAGAAATGCAATTTTTTGGAGCTATGTAGCTATTCTTGCTTTTCCTGGGGTATTATTTTTAGTACCCCAATATTTTATTATTCATAGATTAGGGCTTATGGATAATTATTTGGCATTGATATTGCCCGGTCTTGGAAGTACTTTTGGAGTATTTTTGTTAAGGCAGTATATGTTAGGTATTCCAAGAGAATTGGAGGATGCAGCTTGGATTGATGGTTGTTCCAGATTAAGATTTTTAGTTACTGTTGTTTTGCCCTATGTTAAGCCAGCTTTGACAACTTTAGCCTTAATGTCCTTTTTAGGATCTTGGAATAGTTTCTTATGGCCTTTACTTGTATTGAACTCTCCTGAAAAATTAACTCTTCCTATTGCGTTAGTAAGATTTAGTGCAGGTTGGGGAGATCCTTTTAGAGGAATTGGACCTTTAATGGCAGGAGCTTTTGTATCAGTAGCTCCAACTTTAATTATATTTATTGTTTTCCATAAGTATCTAATGCAAGGAATCTCTTTAAGTGTAGGTGAAAAATAATATGATAAAGAAGATAATATTGATAGCTATTTTGTTATTAATTATATTTTGTAAAAATGTTTATACTCAGAGTATTTTATATCCTCCTGAACCACCAAAAATAGAGTTATTTGATGCTTATATTGTAAATGATGAAAAGAAATGGTCTATTAATAATGTTCATGACCCTTCCATAATTAAGGCTCATAATGGTTGGTACTATATTTACTCTACTGATGTAAAAGCTTATGGAATTCCGAGACCTGGAATTCAGATAAGAAAATCAAAAGATCTTATAAATTGGCAGTTTGTAGGATATGTTTTTGACAATGATAAATATGTTTTTAAAGGTATTCCTCAAGAAGCCTTCGAATGGAGCAGAGCTTCTACTTTATGGGCTCCTGATGTAAAATTCTTTAATAATAAGTACTATCTTTATTATTCTGCATCTACTTTTGGAAAGAATCAATCATATATTGGATTAGCTACATCTGCTAATCCAGAAGGACCATGGAAGGATGAAGGCTTGGTTATAAAATCTAAGCAAGGTGATCCAGTTAATGCCATTGACCCATGTCTAATTTTTGATGAAAATGGAGATACATGGCTTTCTTATGGATCTTTTTGGACAGGTATCTATTTAATTAAAATTGATAAAAGAAATGGAAAACCAGCAGAAAAGGGCTTTGGTGTAAATATAGCAAGGAGAAAAGGAACAGTTTCTGGTGCAATTGAAGGTTCTTATATAATTTATAATCCTAAATTCAAAAAATATTATCTATTTGTGTCTTACGATTCTTTATCTTCAGATTATAATGTGAGGGTTGCAAGATCTGATAGAATTACAGGACCTTATGTAGATTATAATGGTAATGTAATGACCGATTTAACACTTCCTCCTGATGAGGTGGGTACTAAGATACTTGGTGGTTATAAGTTTAAGAATGATGATGGTTGGATAGCACCAGGTCATAATTCAGTACTTGTAGATGGTGATGACTGGTATATAGTACATCATGCCAGGCCAGCTTTAAATAAGAATTGGATGTATTTACATATTAGGAGAATTATATGGACAGATGACGGATGGCCGGTAGTATCACCTGAAAGGTATGCAGGAGAGAAAATTCAGGAAATTCCTCAAAGTTTAATAATAGGTGTCTGGGAAAGAATTGTATTGGATCCTTACGTAAAAATACAAGCAGAATCACAAGAAATAAATCTTTTAAATAATGGATATATAGAAGGTGATAATAAAAGAGGAATTTGGGAATTTTTGTCTCCTAATACTTTAAAAATTAAATGGATAGTAGATGAAAAACAACAAAAATATGAATCAGAGACTGTAAAAATTTTACCAGCATGGGATTTTGAAAATTGGAAACCTACTCTTGTTTTTACTGGTTTAAGTGGAAAAGGTATAGCAATTTGGGGAAAAAGGATTAAATAGTTTTCTGAAATAAACTATTTAAGGGACTATCCTTTATTTTTAATATGAATAAGGATAGTCCCTTTTTTGTTTAAAAAGATTTTTGTTGCTATAATATAAGTAAGTTAAGTGAATAAATAAGGAAAATTAGGAGGATTTTAGAGATATGAAACTAAAAGAAATATACGAACTTTTTGTTAGGCTTGGTATGGAGAATGATCCAAGAGGATGGGATAAAGTTCAAGAGATTTTAGAGAGAACAAAAAAAGACTATGAAAAAATGGATGAAAAAAGTAAAGATAAATTTGACAAAGAAAAGTTATTTAACCCTTATGCAGATACGAGAATATTAAATGGGGATATTGAAAAGGAGGTAAAGAGAGTTCTTGTAGGAATTGATATTGATACCTCAGAAATTCTTTTAGCAAAAGAGCTTGAAAGAAATGGTATTAAGGTAGATTTAGTGATTTCTCATCATCCTGCTGGTCTAGCTTATGCAAATTTTTATGAGGTTATGCATTTGCAAGAGGATTTACTCTCTAAAATTGGTGTACCTATTAACTATGCAGAAGGTGTCATGTACCCCAGAATATTAGAAGTAGAAAGAAAAGTTATGCCGGCTAACCATTATAAAAATGTAGATGCAGCAAGATTGCTAAATATTCCTTTCATGTGTTGTCATACTCCTGCAGATAATTGTGTAGCTACTTATCTTCAGAAGATATTTGATTTGAGAACTCCATATGATTTACAAGAAGTTTTAGATATACTTGAGGAAATACCAGAATATCGAGAGGCAGGAAGAAGAAATAATCCTCCTAAAATCCTTGTTGGTAATCCTAAAAATAGAGCAGGAAAGATTTTTGTAGATATGACGGGTGGAACGGAAGGTCCTGTAGATATAATTTCTAAACTATCAGAGGTAGGTGTAGGAACGATAGTAGGGATGCATATGAGTGAAGAACATAGGAAGGAAGCTGAAAAATATCATATTAATGTGGTTATTGCAGGACATATGGCTTCTGATTCCTTAGGTATGAATATTCTTATGGATTATTTAGAGAGAAATGGTATAGAGATTCTAAATTGTGCAGGTTTTATTAGAGTTTCAAGGGTGAATGGTAATGCAGGAAAAAATTAAAGTTAATATAGTTTCAGAAGCTCAAGCTTGGAAGGTAGAAGGTCAAGGGGTTTATACAGCTACTCTTGTTCTTATGGAAGCTTTGAAGAAAAGAAATGATGTGGAAGTATATTTAAATGGAAGTGGATTATATGATATAGCTCATTTACATACTCCGGGACCATATGCAGTAAGTAAAGGACTTTTTACTGGTAAAAGACTTGTAATATCAGCTCATGTAGTTCCGGAATCAGTTTTAGGAAGTTTAGTATTAGCTAATGTTTGGCTTCCCTTTTTTACTCTCTACCTTAAAAATTACTATAATTTAGCTGATATGGTTATAGCAGTAGCTCCAAGGGTAAAAAGAGATTTAGAAGAAATAGGGGTAAAGGCTCCAATTGTTTTTGTACCAAATCCTGTAAATTTAGAAAGATTCTATCCAGATTTAAAATTAAGAGAAGAAGGTAGAAGAATATTAGGCATTAATAATGATGATTTTGTAGCTATTTGTTCTGGGCAGTTACAACCTCGAAAAGGTGTGGATACTTTTATTGAGGTGGCCAAAAGTTTACCATGTGTAAAATTTGTATGGGTTGGAGGACAACCCTTCTCAGTTTTAACAGCTGGTTACATTGAGATGAATGAAAAGATAAAGAATGCTCCTTCTAATGTTATTTTTACTGGACTTGTACCCTATGAAGGTATGCCCATATATTTAAATGCAGCCGATATATTCTTTTTCCCATCTTTTCAAGAGAATTTTCCAATGGCTGTCTTAGAAGCTGCATCTTGTGGTTTACCCTTACTTCTTAGGGACAATGTGGAATATAAAGAACCGTATAAAGATAGGTATATTCCAGCCAAAAATGATGAAGAGTTTAGGAATTATATTATAAAACTACTTGAAGATAAGAGTTTTAGAGAAGAATATAAAAAGAAGGCTTTAAGACTTGCTTATGAATATAGTGCAGATAATGTAGCCCAAATGATGATGGATGTTTACAGAGAGGTTTTAAAAAATCCTCCAAGAATGCGTAGAGATTACATTACCTTAGAGCCTTTTAGGGAGGAATGGAGGAAGATATTTCGTAATGTAAAATATAAAGATATTCCCCATTCCTCCCCACGTAAGAGATCAATCTTGAAGAAGACCGAAGATAAAATTTACTAATATTTTCTTCTCTTCCGAAGCCAACTGATTTAAGGATGTTATATAATCATCAATACTTTTTTTGACACTACTTTCAGGAATTAACTTATATAGATTCTTCGTATAACTCATTAGTAAGAAAGGAATTACAAGGAGAATCAATTCCCAATTAGATTGATAATTTGTTAATAGAAAAGCTAAGAAGGATTTTAATTCCTTAGAAAGATTTATTTTGCTAAGTAGTAACGTTATAAAGGATATTACTATAAGCGATGGTTTAGAGTACTTTCCTAAATTATTCTCTTTATTTATATTTTGTTGAACCTCATCTTTTATCTCTTTTGGTAGAAAGAATACTTTGCCTCTACCCTTTTTACTATTTTGGGAATCTTTTAGATATACCATATCTATATAACCATCTTTAGATAAACTTTGGAGAATATCATACGCTGTAGCTGGACTTACTGACAGTCTCTGAGCTACTTCTTCATAATGAATTGGCCTATTGTATGCTTTATATAAACTTCTTAATGTCTCTAAAAATTGTATTCTCCTTTTTGTAAGGCTCACCTTTTATTTCACTCCTATCTTTTCTTCAGTATTTTCTTCTTGTATATTTCCATTGAAGTCCTCTTTCCATATAGGATTAAGTTCTCTTCTTAAATTCTTCGCATATTCATCCAAGATATTGGAGAATTTAGTTATCACATCATCTGCACCTTCATGAGTAGGATGTGCTCCTGTTTTAGCAACAATTTCCCTAAGAATCCAAGGAGAATCAATAATCATACAAGGTAGCAAAAGATTTTCATGGAATGGTTGTCTTTTTCTTATTTCTTTGAAGAAATCTGAATTTAACACTTCTATAAGAGATTTTTCCTTAATATTATCTACTGCAAAATGGGTAAATATGCAAGGTTCTACTTCTCCTTTATTGTTTATATGGAGATATTTTCTGCCACCTGCTATACAGCCACCCACATAGGGTGCATCATTCCAGAAGTCCATTGGGAATATGGGTAAATGACCTCTAATTTTTCTTATAAACTTTCCATATTCTGCCCTTTGTTTAGGTGTAGGCATTAATGATGGATCGTCATCCTTTCCAACAGGCATATAGAGGAAAGTCCAACCAAAGAAAGCACCTTTGTCAGCCAACCATTGATAAAGTTCTGGTTTAGTTACCGCATCATAGTTGTATCTTGTAAGGGTTATAGAATAACCAAAAGGAATACCTGCTTTTTTTAAAAGATCCATAGCCTTTATAACCTTTTCATATACACCATTACCTCTTCTTTTATCTGTCTCTTCTTGACCACCTTCAATTGAGAGAACTGGAACTACATTTTTACTTTTCCAAAATCTTTCTATTTTATTTTCATCTAAAAGAGTTGCATTCGTAAAAATTTGAAATACAGATCTTTTATGCCTATTAACAATATCTAATAGTTTTGGATAAACAAAAGGCTCTCCTCCTAATATGGTATAAAAATATGTACCAATATCTTCTCCCTCTTTTATTATTCTTTCAACAACCTCAGGAGGAAGATCATCTTCTTTTTTGTAATTTCCTGCATAGCATCCTATACATTTCAGATTACATCTCATAGTAGGACTGAGAAGGATAGTATAGGGGGTAGGTATGTTCTTTTTTTGGTTATTTTTGTCAAAATATACCCAGAAAAATCCTACGTTTAATATTACATTTGTGAAAATTCTACTTGTATAATCAGGATCGTAATCAGTAAATGCCCTGTGAATTAAGCGCTTTACTGAGGGCTCATTACATAAATATTCCTCTACAATATCAAGTATTTTGTCGGTACCTTCATCAGGGCTAAATTTTCTTGCCAAATTTATAAGTTTAGGAATTCTTTTTTCATAATCCTTGGAAACATATTTAAATAGATTTTCAAAGAGTATATCACCTATGTACATTTTAATTTTTAAGCCTGTATGCATCCTCTCACCTCCAAAAAATCTAAAATAACCAAAATTTTAAATAATTATAGATCTTAATTCTTTAAAGGTCAATTAGGATATTTTTTATATATGTGTGATTAAAATTATGAATTTTTGTAGATGAATATATTTTGATTTAATTTTGGTGTTTTTTACTATATCCTCAATCCTCATTTATTTATTGACAAAACTAAGATGAAGGTTATAATAGTAGATAAAACGATTGCTTTAAAGATTTCCTATAAACAAAGAGGTGAAAGAAAAAGTAAAATTTCTAAGTTTTAATTATCTAAAGATTTTTGGGGGTAGGTGATTTTATGAAGAAATTAGTTTTCTTGAGTTTAGTATTATTAATAATATTCACATTATCTCAAACAGCCTTTTCACAGTTAGGACCAAGTGTACCAAGAAATGAAACTTTGATTGCCAATATTCTTACAGGTAGAGTGGTTATTCCGGATAATTTTAATGTTTGGGCTGCCACTTGGCGTACTCCAGATAGAGGTATTCAGCAACTTATGTTAGAACCACTATGGATTGTAGATCCTGCCACAGGTAAAGTAATTAACGCATTAGCTGCCACCTCTCCTATGTATAGTAAGGATTTCAAAACCCTAACTATAAAACTGAGACCTGGTTGTTATTGGAGCGATGGTGTTGAAATTACTGCTGATGATCTGATCTATACAATAGAGCTTGCTAAAAGTAATTCAGGAATGAGTTATTATGCTTCTTTCCAGGAAGTTGTTAAATTAACTAAGATAGATAAATATACTGTAAGGGTTGACCTGAAAGAGCCTAATACAAGATTTCATACTTATTTCTTAGATAGATGGGGAGCTTGTAGGCCATTACCAAAACATGTTTTTGAAAAAGTAAAAGATCCAGTATCTTTTGATTTCAAACCACCAATAAGCTCAGGACCATATGTATTACATAGCTATGATCCAGGTGGATACTGGGTACTCTGGCAGAGGAGAGAAGACTGGCAAAGAACACCAACAGGAAAACTCTTTGGAATGCCCCAACCTAAATATGTACTCTTCTACTATTATGGACCAACCGAAAAACAAGTCCTTGCCCAAAACAACCATCAATTAGACATGGCAGATCTAACTATGGAGGGATTGAGATCGGTATTGTCTTCAAATAAATATGCAAGGGCATATATGAAGAACTTCCCATACATCGTTAATGTAGACCCATGTATTACAGGAATATATTTCAATATCGCAAAAGCTCCATATAATAATAAGGAGGTTAGATGGGCATTAGCTTTATCAATTGATATATTTGAATACTTAGCAACTGCTTTTGATGGTGCAGCTACTATGGGAGCACTTCTTGTACCTCCTACACCAGCATATTTGAAATGGTATTATGAACCTTTGGAAAATTGGATGAAAAACTTTACTATTACGGTGGATGGTCAAAAAGTTAAAATATATGATCCGGATGCACCTATGAGACTTGCTGAATATGCTAAGAGAAGAGGATATACAGTTCCAAATGATCCAAAAGAAATTAGGGCAATATTTGGTTATGGATGGTTCAAATATGCACCTGATATAGCTGAAAAATTATTGATAAAGAATGGATTTAAGAGAGATAAAGATGGAAAATGGCTAACACCAGATGGTAAACCGTGGAAAATAACAATTCTGGCTCACACTAATCCTGCCCATCCTGATTTTAGAAATGGTTTTGCAGCATCCCAGCAATGGAAAAAATTTGGAATAGATGTAGAGGTAGTGACAACAGAGCAAAGAGCTACGATGCTACAAGTAGGAGATTTTGATGCTTCTTCTGATTGGCCAGCAACAGAACCATGGGGTGGACATCCTGATATGTATAGAACTTTTAATGCATGGAGATCCGAATATGTAAGACCAATAGGTGAACGTACATTTGGTCATGCTAGTAGATGGTCTGATCCAAGAATGGATAAAGTGATAGAGGAGTTGGCAAATACTGATTGGAACAGTGTAAAGGTTAAAACTTTGGGACTGCAAGGATTAAAAATTGCATTTGAGGAAATGGCTGGGATTCCAACTTGTGCTTATCCAGGTATAGCAAGCTATGATGAATATTACTGGACCAATTATCCAACAGCAGAAAATCCATATTGTATACCATATCATCATTGGCCTAACTTCAAGTACATGTTACCATTCTTGAAGCCAACAGGAAGGAAATAAAAAATAAGCCCCCCGAAAGGGGGGCTAAAAAATGGAAGGAGGTATGGAATGCTTAAAAGATATCTGATACCAAGGTTAGTACAATATCTGTTAGTAATTTTTGTTGGAGTAACCATTGTTTTTTTTGTGCCCCGTCTTACTCCTGTGGATCCTGTACAACAGATGATCAATACTATTACAAGAATGGGAACCTATCTTGATCCAAAGGCAGTAGAAAAAATGACAGAGACTTTGAAAGAATTATATGGATTGAAGGGAAATTTATTTGAACAATATTTAGCTTTTTGGGGAAGACTTTTAAAAGGAGATTTTGGTCCTTCTCTTTTCAGATTTCCTATTCCGGTTATAAAACTTATAGGAGATTCTTTACCATGGACCTTGGGACTTCTTACAATAAGTACTTTTTTGTCTTGGTTTATAGGAAATATATTAGGTGGAATTGTAGGTTTTTATTATGATAGAAGATGGGCAAGGGTTATGGAAAGTATAGCTATGTTTATAAGGCCAATTCCCTATTATATATTTGCTCTTATAATTCTTATCGTTTTTTCGTACCTTCTTAAATGGTTTCCTTTGGGGGGTGGTATGCCTGTTGGTGTTGTGCCAAGTTTTAGTATTAAATTTATATTTGAATTATTTAGGTATGCTTTCTTACCTTTAATTTCAATGATGGTATTAGGAATTGCAGTAACACTACAAACCATGAGACTTATAGTTTCAAATATTGTAAAAGAGGATTTTGTAACCTATGCAAGGGCAGGAGGAGTGAAAAAGAGAATAATTGCTTTCAAATATGTAATTAGAAACGCTATGCTTCCTCAGGTTACTAATTTGGCTTTATCTATGGGACAAATATTTAGTGGGGCTCTTATTACCGAAATAGTATTTTCTTATCCAGGAATGGGAACTTTACTATATAACGCAATTGCTACAGGAGATTTTAACTTAATTATGGGAATTGCAACTATATCAATTTTTGGTATTTCTACCTTTATCTTGCTTATAGATCTACTGTATCCATTATTTGATCCTCGTGTAAGATATAGATAAAAATTTTGAAGAGGAAGAGGTAATAATATGGGTATCTTTAGAGATTTATTAAGAGATGGAAAATTTAGAGTAGGATTTATAATTATATGTTTGATCCTTTTTTTAGCTTTGCTTTCTTTTGTATCTCCCTATGATCCTACAAGATGGAATGTAGCTCCAAGAGATTTACCTCCATCATTACAACATATTTTAGGTACTAATTCTCAAGGACAAGATGTATTTTGGCAGCTTACGTTTGCCATAAGGAACTCTTTAATTATAGCTATAATAGCTGCATTTTTTTCTCGGATAATAGCTATTATTGTTGGGCTCGTAGCTGGATATAGAGGAGGAAGATTAGATAGATTTTTAATGGGAATAAATGATAGCTTTTTGGTTTTGCCACTATTACCAATTTTAATATTAATTTCATCTCTTATTAAAGGAAGGCTTAGTTTTGTAAGCTTAGGCCTCATTTTGAGTGTTTTTGGATGGAGTTGGGATGCTCGAGTAATTAGATCCCAGATATTAAGTTTAAGAGAAAGAGATTTTACATATACTGCTCTATTATCTGGCACAAATACTATTCAATTAGTATTCAAAGAATATTTTCCCTTTGTTATTCCAATTGTTTTTTCAACGTTGATAAACAATATGTCATGGGCTATTGGAATGGAAATAACTCTTGCTATTTTAGGTTTGACTAATCTTGAAATTCCAACCTTAGGTACAGTTTTACAGTGGGCTATAAGTTATCAAGCAATGCTTTTAGGTTTGTGGTGGTGGTTGTTAACTCCTGTTGTAACATCAGTATTGCTTTTTGTAAGTTTATATCTACTTTCTGTAAGTATAAGTGAGTATTTAGATCCTCGAACAAGAATACAAAGAATTAGAGTTATAAAGGAGTGATGAAATGGAAATCTTAAAGGCAGAAAATTTAAAGGCTTATTATCTGTTAGATATAGGGGGTAAGCTTCATTCTGTAAGAGCAGTTGATGATATAAATATATCTATTAAAGAGAATGAAATTTATGGTATTGCTGGCGAATCAGGGTGTGGAAAGAGTACTCTTATTAAAACTCTTTATGGTATGGTAGAGCCACCACTAAATGTAGTTGATGGGAAAGTTTATTATAGAATAGATAATGAATATAAAAATATTTTCTCTTTGAATGGGGCCTTAGAGAGCATAAGGTGGAATTATATTTCATATATTCCTCAAGGATCAATGAGTGTATTAAACCCAGTAGTAAAAATAATTGAATCTTTTTGGGATTTTATTGGCTCTCGTGTTGATATTTCTGATAAAAGTACTTGGAGAAAAAATATAGAAGAGCATTTCGCTTTACTTGGATTGCCTACCAAGGTTTTGGATGCTTATCCTCACCAATTGTCTGGAGGTATGCGACAAAGGGTTACAATAGCTCTTGCTACTATTCTTAGTCCAAAGATCATAGTAGCTGATGAACCTTCTACTGCATTGGATGTAGTAGCTCAAAGAGCAGTAATTCAATTATTAAAAGAAATACAAAAGAATTTGAAGAACACTATTATTCTTGTTACTCATGATATGGGTGTACATGCAAGTATATCTGATAGAATTGCTATAATGTATGCTGGAAAGATTGTAGAGGAAGCTCCCACATCCGAGATTTTTGAGAGCCCACGACATCCCTATACTAAATATCTTATAGGAGCTTTGCCCAAGATTGGAGATAAATCCTATAAGGTCAGTGCTCCGGGTGCACCACCATCCCTTTTAAACTCACCATCTGGGTGTAGATTTCATCCAAGATGTAGTCAAGCTATGGAAGAATGTAAAGTTAACGTACCTGAATTGATAAGTGTAAATTCAGAACATAGAGTAGCATGCTTTTTATATTCAAAGGAGAGAGAGCTATGAATAAAGAGATACTATTAAGAGTTGAGAATTTAACAAGAATTTTTACATTGGGTTCTATATTTTCTCGAGTGAGAATAAGGGCTGTTAATAATGTCTCCTTCAATATTGAAGAATCTGAAATTTTTACTCTTGCTGGAGAAAGTGGTAGTGGTAAGACTACAGTTGCCAAGATTATTTTAGGATTTCTTGAACCTACATCTGGAAAGATAATATACAAAGGAAAAGATATAATAGAATCTCAAAAGGAAGATAAGAAGTCTATTAGAAAAGAGGTACAAGCAGTCTTTCAGAATCCATTTGAGACTTTTAATCCGTTAAGAATGGTCCATAATTACCTTGTAGAAACTGTTAAAAATCTTGGAGTAAATAGTAATTATCAGGAAGTGATTGAAAATGCATTAAATTTGGTAGGGCTTACTTGGAATGACGTGGTAAATAAATATCCAAGTGAGTTTTCTGGAGGACAGCTTCAAAGAATATCTATTGCCAGGTCTTTACTTACTAATCCTACTCTTCTTGTGGCTGATGAGCCTGTATCAATGGTTGATGCCTCTTTGAGAATGTCTATTGTAAATCTCTTTGCAAAACTTAAAAAAGAAATAGGGTTAAGTGTTTTATATATTACTCATGATCTTGCCACAGCATATTATGTTAGTGATAGGATCGCCATAATGTTTAGAGGTGAAATAGTGGAAATGGGATCTGTTGATAAAGTACTAACAGATCCTAAACATCCATATACAATGTTACTTAAAGAATCTATTCCAGAACCAGATCCAAAGAAAAAATGGACTAAGGATATAAAGATTCTTACTTTAGAGGAAGAAGAATATCAAATGAAAGGTTGTAAATTTATAAGTAGATGTCCATATAGAATGGATAAATGTAAAAATCCAGTACCAGATGTAGAGGTAGATGAAAGAGTTGTTAAATGTTATCTTTATACCTAATATTTAGATAATAAAATTTCCATGCCCTTTTGCTTCTCTTTTCGGTTTATAATAACAAGAAATAAACTGAGAGAGAGGTGAAAGGGCATGGAAATTTTATTTGAAAAAGATATAAATGAGGTTAAGTTAAAGGTTGTTAAAGGAGATATAACTCAAGAAAATTTAGATGCTATAGTTAATCCAGCAAATTCCTATTTAAGACATGGAGGAGGAGTAGCAGGAGCTATAGTTAGAGCAGGTGGTGAAATAATACAAAGGGAAAGTTATGAGTATGTTTCTAAATGTGGACCGCTTCCGGTAGGATCAGCTATGGTTACATCTGGTGGAAGTTTAAAGGCAAAATATGTTATTCATACTGTAGGCCCTCGATGGGGAGAAGGAAATGAACAAGAAAAACTTCAAAAAGCTGTAAGAAGTGTTTTAGAGATTGCAAAAGAAAGAGGTATTAAATCTATAAGTATCCCTGCAATAAGTTGCGGAATTTTTGGTTTTCCACCAGAGTTTGGCACAAAAATTATTGTAAATACTGTTCTTGATTTTATAAAGCATAATCCAAATGTTTTCGATGAGATTCATTTCATTGGTATAGATAATGAAATTCCAAATCTTTTTATTAAGGCATTAAAGGAGGAGAATTTATGAAGTCACCCATATATTTTTTATCACTAAGAGCAAAGAATGAAAATCAATCTGTTCTGAGAAGATTAAAAAGACTTGCTAAAAAACTTTTAGAAGAAAGAATGTCAAATGGAGATATAGTAGCTATAAAACTTCATTTTGGAGAGCCAGGAAATCATGCCTTTTTAAGACCTATATTTGTTAGACAGGTAGTGGAAGCTGTAAGAGAGCTTGGGGGAAAACCCTTTCTTACTGATGCTAATACTTTATATAAAGGTGGTAGAGCTAATGCTGTGGATCATTTAGAATCAGCCATTTACAATGGTTTTGGATATTCCTCTGTAGGAGCCCCCATAATAATAGCTGATGGAATTTATGGAGATTATTATAAGGAAGTAGAGGTAAATTTAAAGCATTTTAAGAAGATAAAAGTGGCAGGAGCTATACATGATGCGGATTTTCTCTTAGTTTTAACTCATGTTAAGGGACATATGAGTGCTGGAGTGGGTGGAGCAATAAAAAATGTAGGTATGGGGTGTGCACCAAGATCAGGAAAACAAATGCAACATGCCCAATTTAAACCTGATCCTAACCCCAACCTTTGTATTGGTTGTAAGAGATGTGTAAATCACTGTCCTACTGGAGCCATAGAACTTGTTGATAAGAAATCTAAGCTGACAAGGCCTGATTTGTGTATAGGTTGTGGTGAATGTGCAGTTGTTTGTCCTACATCGGCTATAAAAATTTTATGGAATGAATCTGCTATAGGATTACAAGAGAAAATGGCAGAATTTACTTATGGAATGCTGAAACAAAAAGAACCAAAATATGCCTTTATAAATTTTGTAATGGATGTATCTCCAGATTGTGATTGTGCAAGTTGGCATGATGCTAATATTGTTCCTGATGTGGGAATTTTAGGGGGTTGGGATATAGTTTCAATAGATCAGGCATCTTGTGATCTAATCAATGCACAGATGGGTCTAAAAAATACATTTTTAACAAATAATTTTAATCCTGGAGAAGATAAAATTAAAGCTATACATCCTAATATAGATTGGAGTTTACAAATAAAATATGCAGAAGAAATAGGACTTGGAAGTAGAGATTATGAATTAATTAGAATGTAAAAGGGAGAGGTAATAACCTCTCCCTTTTTTAATGGCAAGAGCTGCAATTTCCTCCTGAACAGGAAGAACAACCTGATGATCCTTGTTCAACTCCAGATGTGGCAAACAAAGATATGAGTTTTTTTAAATTTTTGCTTCCACACTTAGGACAGCATATCTCTTCATTAGAATATACAAGTTTTTCAAATTTTTCTCCACATTCTTCACATTTAAACTCATATATAGGCATTGATATCACCTCTGGAATATTTTAAAGATTCTTCTAAATGGATTTTCAGAAACTCTTTGTCTTTCATATAATATACCTTCAGGTATGTCAAGATTATATTTTCTCAGAGTTTTAATTATATCAATTCTTAAACTTTCTCTTTCTTCTCGTGGGGCATCCCCGCTAAATTTATCATAAAGCAATTCAATGGCTGTTTCTGGTTGGATTCTAAATTCTGTTGCTACTCCATTTTCAAAATGTATTAATTCTGGGAAAAATGGAGAAGAGTTAATCTCCTTCAATTTTTGCATTAATTTTTCTTTATCTGAATAGTTATTCTTTAAATTTTGTAAAATCTCATTAAAGGCATAAAGGTAAAATTGTTGTTGAGATTCATATTTTTTAATATAATCTAAACCTACTTCTAAATCATTAAGTTTAGCTAAAAAGTCTACTATTAGATTTTTTCTTATTATGTCTCCATGTTGTGGTAGTATAATCTCAGGAAGAGGAGTTAACCTGCCTATTTTGTCTATAGCAAGTCTCAAAGCTTCTTTCGAAGGCATATATATTTCATGAAAAAGTTTGATTCCCTCCCAAGAATCTTCAGTGGCAAATACTCCATTGGCTTCTCTGGATAATAGACCTCCTAAAAGGTCACCTGAAAAGAGAGTTTTTTTCTCTGGGATGAATAGCATCCAAGTCCCTCTAAAATGGCAGAAGGGTGTATGTATAAATTCTAAGGTATCATCGGTTTTAAGTACTACTTTTCTATTTGGGAAAAATTCTATAGCTTGAAATCTTTCTCTGGGAATACCATAAAATCTTATTAACCTCCATGTATCTTCAGAGGCAATAAGAATAGCATTTTTATTCATATCCATTATAGGTGCTAAAGATGATGTAACATCTGGGTCCTGATGATTTACGTAGATTAAATCTAAATTTTCTACTCCGCCTATGAGATCGTTTAATGTAAAGATTAAATCCTTAAAGTATTCTAAGGGTGTTGGGTCAATCAGAAGGTACAGTCTTTCTTTTCCATTTAGAGAAACAAGATATGAATTAGATACAAAGGGGTGTTCTGGAGTTTGTATCAAAGTAATATTATCATTTATCTTTGTAACTTTTAATGGCATATATAAACTCACCTCTTACATTTAAATTTTAAATTTATTTTACTACTTTTTTAAAAATATGTATAGAGTCTAATTTTTAGTAAAATAAACTAATAAAAGCTATTATTTGGAAAAACCATTGTGCAAACATTTTTTATGGTATAATTTTTAAAAAAAAGATAGGGGAGTTAAATAATGAGTGGTGTTAAACCGTATGATATGTGTTGGTTGGATTACAGAGCTTTAGAGATAAAAGATTTTGATTTATTTAGAACTATTTGTGTTGTAGATAATGACAAATCTCTTGAGGTCCCTATCAAGGAACTTAAACACTTTATAAAATATTCTTTTAAAATTAATCCGAGAGTAATAAAAGGAAGCTTTGACTTTTCTAAGTATATTTTGATTGGCAAAATAGATCAAATGAAAGATATCATAAAAGAAGCTAAAATGTGGGAAAGAAAATTAAATAATGAGGGTTTTATGCTTAAGAGGATAAAGGAAAATGATAAAGACATATTAATTATAACAGCTAAAAATGAAAGGACTTTGGTTTATGCAGTTTTTAAATTAATAGAAAATCTCAGGATAGGTGAGAAATTAGATGATTTAAATCATGTAGATAATCCTGCATCTTATTTTAGGATAATTAATCATTGGGATAATTTGGATGGAACAGTAGAAAGAGGTTATGCAGGAAATTCCATTTTTTTTAAAAACAATAAAATCATTATAAATGAGAGGACAATGGACTATGCTAGACTTTTATCCTCCATTGGTATAAATGGTGTTGTAATAAATAATGTAAATGTTAAGAAAAAGGAAGTAGAGCTTATAACCCATAAATATTTGAAGATTCTTTCAAGACTTGCCAATATATTCTGGGATTATGGAATAAAAATCTATCTTTCGGTTAATTTTGCTTCTCCTATTTATCTTGGTGGTCTTCCTACTGCTGATCCTTTAGATAAAAGGGTTTCCGTTTGGTGGAAGACAAAAGCAGAAGAAATTTATGATTATATACCTTATTTGGGAGGCTTTTTAGTGAAAGCAGATTCTGAATTTAACCCAGGTCCTCATATGTTTGGGAGAAATCATGCAGATGGGGCAAATATGCTTGCAGAAGCCTTAGAACCATATGGGGGATACGTGATATGGAGAGCCTTTGTATATAATTGTATGCAAGATTGGAGAGATTATAAAACAGATAGAGCTAGAGCAGCTTATGATAACTTTAAGCCCTTAGATGGAAATTTTTATGAAAATGTTGTTCTTCAGATAAAGTATGGACCTATGGATTTTCAAGTTAGGGAACCTGTATCACCGCTTTTTGGGGGAATGGAAAAAACTAATCAAATCTTAGAATTGCAAATAACACAAGAGTATACTGGGCAACAAATTCATCTATGTTATTTAGGTACATTGTGGAAGGAAATTTTAGAATTTGATACTTATGCCAAAGGTGAAGGCTCAAAAGTTAAAGAGATTTTGAAAGGAAAAATTTTTGAGACTAAATATAATGGTTTTGCAGGAGTATCAAATGTGGGAGATAGTCCAAATTGGACTGGACATGATCTTGCTCAGGCGAATCTTTATACTTTCGGAGTATTAGCATGGAATCCAGATAGAGATATAGCTAAGGTGGTAGATGATTGGATAAAATTGACATTTGGGAATGATAGCAAAGTAAGAGAAAATATTTCTTATATGTTGTTAAATTCTCATAGAATTTATGAAAAGTATACAACCCCTTTTGGACTTGGTTGGATGGTGAATCCTGGGTATCATTATGGACCCAATCCTGAAGGTTATGAGTATTCTCGTTGGGGTACATATCATAGGGCAAATTATGAGGCTATAGGAGTTGATAGAACTTCAAAGGGTACAGGTTATACTCTTCAATATCATTCTCCTTGGAGAGAGATTTATGATGATATAAATAAATGTCCAGAAGACTTACTTCTTTTCTTCCATAGGGTACCATATAAATTTATTTTGAAATCTGGGAAGACTCTTATACAGCAAATGTATGACCTCCATTTTGAGGGGGTAGAAGAAGTAGAAGTTCTTATAGAGAAATGGTATGAATTGAAAGGAAGAATTGATGATAAAATATTTGAAAGAGTTTCTAAAAGATTGGAAATGCAGTTGGAACATGCGAAGGAATGGAGAGATGTTATAAATACTTATTTCTTTAGAAAGACTGGAGTTCCCGATGATAAGGGAAGGAAAATATATCCATGAGGAGGAGAATGAGATGAAAGAAAAAGATTGGGATATTTTATTAAAAGCAGTTCAGTTTAAGGAACAAGATGATATTCCTATAGCACTGATTGTGGATAGTCCATGGATTCCTGGATATTTAGGAATTTCTCATCTACAGTTTTATGTTATTCCTGAGATTTGGATTGAGGCTTATAAGGAGATAAAAAAACAATTTCCCGAAGTTATTTTTATGCCCGATTTTTGGGTTGAATATGGTATGGCACAAGAGCCTTCAGGATTTGGATCAAAAATAATTTTCTATGAAAATTCTACACCAAGTATAGAACCAATTATACATTCTGCAGATGATCTTCCAGAATTTTTGAAGAGAGTAAAAAAGCCAAATCCTAAAACTGATGGTCTAATGCCTCTTGTACTTGAATTATATAAATATGTAGAACCCAAAATAAATAGTATGGGTGAATTAATAAAAATTGTAGCTGCAAGAGGACCTTTTGCAGTGGCGTCTCATTTAATGGGAGTTACTGAGTTCTTAGTATCTATAAAATTATATCCAGAAGAGACTAAAAAGCTAATTGATATCACAACAGAACTTGTAATTGATTTTCTTACTGCTCAGATAGAAGTGTTGCATAATGTGGAAGGGATATTGTTATTAGATGATATAGTGGGTTTCTTTTCTGAACAAGATTATTTAGAGTTTGTACATCCATCTTTGAAGAAGATATTTTCTTCTTTTGATTTTTCTGTTAAGATTTATCATAACGATACAAATAATAATGTTTATTACAAGTATTTACCAGATTTAGGAATTAATATTTTTAATTTTACTCATCTTCAAAACATTAAAGATGTTTATGAAATAACTCAAGGGAAAATATGTCTTATGGGAAATGTTCCACCTCTTGATATCCTTGTTAAAGGAAAAGAAGAAGATGTAAAAAGGAGTGTTGAAAAAATATTAAAGGATTTTGGCCAAAAAAATGGTATTATATTATCAGCTGGAGGAGGTGTGTCTCCAGGTACACCAGGAGAAAACATTAGAGCTTTAATAGAAGCAGTTAAGAACTTTAAATTTTAATTGTTTTTTGACTTTTAAAAATTTATCTTATATAATCCTTTCAAGGAAGATCAGGCTATAAAGCCGGGCCTTGTAACCTAAAGGCAGCAAGCTTTGTTAATATGCTTGCGGGACTTCCTGCTAACTGCAGGAATTTTTGTTTTTAGGAGGATAAACAATGAAGAAATTCAATGCCTGGCTTTTTGAAAAAATATTTTCTAAAAAAGAAGTTGATAGAAAGTATGTTGGATATTTGGAAGTTTGGATAAGTGTGTTAGGTAATTTGATTCTTTTTCTCTTTAAATATTTTTCTGGTGTATATTTAAGAAGTATTGCTCTTATAGCTGATGCTTTTCATTCTCTTTCTGATGTTTTAACTTCTATCATCGTTGTCCTTGGCTTTAGATTAGGAAATAAACCTGCTGATAAGGAACATCCTTTTGGCCATGGCAGGGTAGAAGAGATAGCCACCCTTGTAATAGCTATTCTTCTTATCATAGTAGCAATTGAGCTTACTAAAGGATCTTTTGAAAGAATTTTACATCCACAGAAAGTTAGTTTTAATTTTATAGTTTTTCTATTACTTATAATTTTTGCAATTTTTAAAGAATGGATGGCTAGATTTTCTATTTTTCTTGGAGAGAAGATTGATTCATCAACTCTGATTGCTGATGCATGGCATCACCGAAGTGATGCTATTGCTACTATTCTTGTGGCTCTTAGTCTTGTTTTTGCAATGTTTGAATGGTATATCTTAGATGGTATTTTAGGATTGGTTGTTTCTTTATTAATTTTTTTAGTTGGTTTTTACTTGATTAAATCTTCTGCTAATTTTCTTATAGGAGAAGCCCCTGAATCGGAGTTTATAAAGAAAATAGAAAGTATTGTATGTTCTATACCAGGTGTTTTAAACTATCATGATATATCAGTGCATGATTATAAAAATCAAAAGGTAATAACTATACATATCGAGGTAGAAAATAATCTTACCGCAAAAGAAGCTCATGAAATTGCTTTGAGGGTTCAAGATTCTATAAAGAAAAATATTGAAAATTCAGATGTTGTGGTTCATATTGACCCAAAAGGAGAAAGGGAGGATTAAATCCTCCCTATTTATACAAAGAAATGAATCTTCTTATAGATCTGTCATAAGTTCTTTCTACTTCGGGAGGAAAATAACATGCTGGAAGCTCTCCATGACTTCTGTGATATGCTAAACACTCACAACAAATACCTTTTCTTGGGCAAGGCTCATAAGTACAATTACATTTATTTAAATTATCCTGTATTTTACATTCAGCCATCAGAAATCACCTCCTTTTATACATATTATATCAAAATATAGAGATTTATTTATGGGTAAAGAATTTTCTTTCCAATGGCATTTAACAGATCTTTGTAATCTTAGATGTAAGCATTGTTATCAAGATAGTTATGATAATAGAAAAGATAAGTCTTTTGATGATATTAAAAAGATCCTTTATAATTTAGTGAATTACTCTGATAAACAAAACTTTGAGACTGTTAGCATCAGTTTAACGGGTGGCGAACCTTTTTTATTCCCTCATTTAATTCCTCTTTTAGAAGAAATTGAAAAGATTCAGTTAATTAAGGATGTTAATATAATAACTAATGGTGTAAATTTTAAAGATGAAAATCATCTTAAAAAGTTTAAAAAATTAAAATACTTAAAAGTTTCTTTGGAAGGAGCAACAGAAAAAACTAATGACCTTATAAGAGGGGAAGGGGTTTTTAAAAAAGTTATAAGTAATCTTGAAAATATCTCATATCCTTTTTTGTTAATGTTCACTTTAGCAAAATATAATTTCAAAGAATTGGATCTGATGTACAGGCTTGCAGAACAAGTAGGAGCAAAGGGCTTTATACTTGAAAGATTTATTCCATTAGGTGAAGGAAATAAGATTAAAGAAATGGTTCTTTCTTATAAGGAATGGTATGATGTAGTAGAAAGAATTTCATTTTGGATTGATAGTGAAGTTAAAGATCTCTTACCCTATAAAGCTTTTTATGTTGATTTTGAGAAAAATACTATCTGGGGAGCTTTGTGCAATTTAGGAGAGTCATGTGCTATTATGCCGAATGGAGACATATACCCTTGTAGGAGATTACCTTTGATTTTGGGAAATGCTTTATATGATGATTTCAGTATAATTTATGAAAAGATTGTAAAATTTAGGGATAATTTTAGTAAAGGTAAATTAAAGGGAAAGTGCCATTTATGTTCTGAGGCTGATTGTATAGGTTGTAGGGCCTTGGCTTATTCCTTTTTTGATGATATATACGCTGAGGATTTCCAATGTTGGAAATTACAAGTTTAATGGTAGTAATTTTTCCTTCAATATTTTAAGGTTTATCACATCTTCACGATTGTATTCTAATAGTAATCTTAAAGCGTAGATGTCTCCATATTCTATATAATGATCCCATAAGATTACAGCCATCTTACCATCTATATTTTTTAATTTTCTTGTGATACCTAATTTTTTCTCAATTCTTTTTAAGCCTCCATATAAACCCCTTTTCCAACACGAATACATTAAATCCTGATGGTATATATGTTCTTCAAGATCAAGACCTAATTTTTCCTTTATGAAAGGTAAATCAAAACGAGATCCATTATAAGTATACAATGTATGAGCTTTTTCCAATAAAATCATGATATTATAAGCTGTTATTTCAGGACCTATTAGTTGGTAAAAATATTCTTCATAGTTGTTTTCCAAAAGTATACCTACAACTGTAATATAAGATGATATAGGATTTAACCCTGTGGTTTCAATATCCAAATAAGCATTATATATTTTAATCATATTTTTTAGGGGGAGCACATGATTCTCTTATTACTAATTTGGTGGGTAGTATAACCTCCTTTTTCTTTTTTCTGCCTCTTTTAAGCCTTTCAAATAAAAGTTTTACAGCTGTTTCACCAAGTTCATATGCTGGTTGATATACAGCTGTTAGGGGAGGTGAAAAATATGGGAACCATTCCATATCATCAAAAGATATTAATGATATATCAGAAGGAATTTTTACTCCTATTTCAGTAATCCTTTTTAGTGATCCTAATACCATTAAGTTATTACTTGAGAAAATGGCTGTTGGTGGATTTTTTAAGTTTAAAAGATAGCTTGTTCCTTCATAACCTCCCTTTTCTTTAAAGTCCCCTTCATAAATTAAATTGTCATCTTTTTTAATATTATTATCTTCTAAAGCTTTAAGATATCCCTCTAATCTTTCATACCCTGTAGTAGTGTCTAATGGTCCTGTAATTATACCAATTCTCTTATGTCCTAAACTTATTAAATAATTTATAGCATCATAAGTACCTTTCACATTATCTACTAAAACCACATCTTCATATAAGCCTTCTATTTTCCTATCTACTAAAACAATTGGTATATTTTTTTCCCTAAATAAATCCAGATTTTCCCTTGTTTCACTACTTTTACTTGGAGTAATTATTAATCCATCTACTCTTCTACTAAATAGCACTTCTATATAGTTTTTTTCCTTTTCTACGTCTTCATCAGAATTACATAATATTAGGTTATAGTTAAATTTTGTAAGGTAGTCCTCTACGCCTCTAACAACCTCTGGATAGAATAGGTTTGTAATATTAGATATTATTAATCCTATGGTATTAGTTATTTTTTTTCGTAAACTACTAGCTAAAATGTTAGGTCTATATCCTAAAGTTTGTATGGCTTCATATACTCTTTCTCTTGTTTCTTTTTCCACATATCTTGTTTTATTTATCACATGAGAAACAGTACTAATGGAAACTCCCGCTAATTTAGCCACATCTTTCATTGTTGGAGATTTTTTTTCTTGTCTTCTCATATGTTTCCTTCTCTCCTTTAAATTTTTTATTTTTTTTTGTTATCAGTTTGTTTTATTCTAAATTTTTTTAATAATTCTTTCAAGAAGGAATATAAAATTGGAACCATTCTCTTAGTTTTTTTATGAAACTTTTCTTTAATATTGACATAGTATAAAATTTAATTTATTTTATAAGAAAACGATTGCAAAGCGATTTCTTAATGGTATAATAATCAAAAAGGGGTAATAAAATAATAAAAAAACACTACGAGTTTAATCCTTGGTATAGATTGAAAGGGGGAGAAGAGGTGAAAGAATATATCATTAAAAGACTCCTATATATGCTATTAACATTGTTTTTTATATCTGTAATTGTTTTTGTAGTGATACAACTTCCTCCAGGGGATTTTCTTACTTCTTATATAGCTCAACTTGCTACAAGTGGTGAGTCTGTAAATCTTGAAACAATTGAAGCTTTAAAAAAACAATATGGTCTTGATAAACCTATATGGGAGCAATATTTATTATGGATATGGAATGTGTTACATGGGGATTTTGGTAGATCTCTTTTATATAATAGACCAGTAAGTGAACTCATAGGAGAAAGGCTTGCAATAACCTTTGTTATTTCTTTATTTACACTTATCTTTATATGGGTTGTAGGATTTTTAATTGGTACCTACTCTGCCACTCACCAATACTCTTTTGGAGATTATTTATTTACCTTTTTAGGATATATTGGTCTCTCTGTACCTGCTTTTATGGTTGCTTTAATATTGTTATGGGTAGCTTATGCTTATTTTGGACAAAATCTTACAGGACTTTTTTCTCCTGAATATTTAGAAGCTCCTTGGAGTTTGGCAAAATTTTTAGATATGTTGAAACATATATGGGTTCCAGTAGTGATTATTGGACTTGCAAACACAGCAGGAATGATAAGAACTTTAAGAGCTAATCTTTTAGATGAATTGAATAAGCCATATGTATTAACAGCAAGAGCAAAAGGACTTCCAGAATGGAAAGTAATATTTAAATATCCTCTTAGAGTAGCTTTAATTCCTTTTATAAGTACTGTTGGTTGGTCACTTCCGTTTTTGGTTTCAGGAGCTGAGATTACAGCCATAGTGTTAAATTTACCTACCTCAGGACCTTTGCTCTTAGAATCCTTAAGAAATCAGGATATGTATTTAGCTGGTGCATTCCTCCTTATGTTAAGTTGTTTAACCTTATTGGGTACATTGATCTCAGATATTCTTCTTGCATGGGTAGATCCAAGGGTAAGGTATGAATAGGAGGGATAATATGTCAGAGATGGAAAAGAGAGAAGAAATAATAGAAGAAAGTTATATAGAGAAAGAGGAAAAAATTTATGTAGCTTCTCAATGGAAACTTATGTGGTGGAGATTCAAAAGAAACAAATTGGCTATCTTGGGAGGTATAATATTAATAATCTTTTATATAATTGCAGTCTTTTGTGAATTTTTTGCTCCAAGTGATCCCTATAAATACGATGTTCGTTATGTACTTGCACCACCTCAGAAAATTCATTTTGTTGATGAAACTGGTTTTCATTTGATGCCTTTTGTATATGCATATAAAATGGAGGTTGATCCTAATACCTTAAAAAGGATCTATACAGAAGATAAATCCAAAAAGTATCCTATTAAATTTTTTGTTAGGGGTCATGAGTATAAAGTATTAGGTTTATTTAAAAGTAATATTCATCTATTTGGAGTAGAGGGAGATGGACACATATTTTTATTTGGTACTGATAGCTTAGGTAGAGATGTATTTTCCAGAGTAATATACGGTACGAGAATTTCTACCACTGTGGGTCTTGTAGGTATTTTTTTAAGTTTTATTTTTGGAATAGTGATTGGGGGTGTTTCAGGATATTTTGGTGGTCCTTTTGACTTGCTTATTCAAAGAGTCATAGAAATTTTAAGAAGTATACCAACATTACCTCTATGGATGGCACTTTCCGCAGCTGTACCTGCTAATTGGTCTCCTGTAAAGATTTATTTTGCAATATCCATAATACTTTCTTTTATTGGTTGGACGGGTCTTGCTCGTGAGGTAAGAAGTAAGTTTTTGTCTTTAAGAGAGGAAGATTTTGTTACAGCTGCAAAATTAGCTGGAGCCAGTGAAAGAAGAGTTATATTTAGACATTTATTACCATCTTTCTTAAGCCATATTATAGCTTCATTAACCCTATCAATACCCAGCATGATTATTGGAGAGACAGCTCTTAGTTTCTTAGGCTTAGGTATAAGACCACCTGCTATTAGTTGGGGGGTTTTAATACAGGATGCTCAAAACTTTAGAACTGTGGCATTGGCTCCTTGGCTACTCCTTCCTGTTTTGTTTGTAATATTAGTTGTTCTTTCTTTTAATTTTGTAGGAGATGGTTTGAGGGATGCGGCAGATCCTTATGCGAGATAAGGAGGAATAGATGATGGATAAATTATTGGAAGTAAAAAATTTAAGAACATATTTTGTGTTAGAAGAGGGAGTGGTAAAGGCAGTTGATGGAATTAGTTTTGATATTAAACAAGGAAAAACTCTTGGGATTGTTGGAGAATCAGGTTGTGGTAAAAGTGTTACCGCCCTTTCTATATTAAAGTTAACTGGTCCAAGAAGTAGAATTCAGGGAGGAATCTTTTTATATAGAGATGGAGAAATTATTGATCTGGTAAAGTTAGATCCTAAGGGAAACGAAATTAGAAGTATAAGAGGGAAAGAGATTGCCATGATATTCCAAGAACCTGGAGCCTCTTTTTCTCCTGTACATACTGTGGGGGAACAAATTATAGAGGCTATTATGTTACATCAAAAGCTTGATAAAAAGTCTGCAAGAGAAGCAGCGATTGAGCTAATGAGGATTGCAGGAATTCCAAGACCAGAATTGAGAATAGATGAATATCCTCATCAATTTAGTGGAGGAATGTTACAAAGAGCAATGATTGCTATGGCTTTATCTTGTAGACCAAGATTATTGATAGCGGATGAACCTACAACTAACTTAGATGTGACAATTCAAGCTCAAATATTAGAGCTTATGAAGGAATTACAGAAACAATTTGGCATGGCAGTTATGATGATAACCCATAACTTAGGAGTTATAGCAGAAATGGCAGAAGAGGTTATAGTAATGTATCTTGGAAGGATAGTGGAGAGTGGTACGGTAGAAGATATATTCTATGACCCCTTACATCCTTATACGAAAGCCTTATTGGAATCTATTCCTAGAATAGGAAAGAAGGTTAGGGGAAGATTAAAAGCTATAAAAGGAATTGTCCCTGATCCTTACAATATGCCAACTGGTTGTACATTCCACCCAAGATGTCCACAATTTGTAAATGGATTATGTAATGTGAGAGTTCCAGAATTAAAAGAAGTAAAACCAGGACATAAAGTGAGCTGTTTACTTTATGGAGAGGTGGAAAAATCATGAATGATATCCTTTTGGAAGTAAAAAATTTGAAGAAATATTTTCCCGTGACGAAAGGATTCTTTAAAAAACAAGTTGCAACGGTGAAGGCTGTAGATGATATTAGCTTTTTTGTAAGGGAGGGAGAAACCTTAGGACTTGTTGGTGAGTCTGGTTGTGGAAAAACTACGACTGGTAAAGTGATATTGAGGGCATATGACCCAACAGAAGGAGATGTTATTCTTCATGTTGATGGAATATCTATTAATGTGGCTAAGCTACCCAATAATGAGTTAAAGAAAGTTAGAAAATATATGCAGATGGTCTTTCAGGATCCTTTTAGATCTTTGAACCCAAGAATGACTGTTAAAGAGATTATAGGAGAGCCGCTTCTTGTAAATGGGATTGCAAAGGGTAAAGAGTTAGATGAAAGGGTAGCAGATTTAATGAGGAAAGTTGGATTAAGACCTGAGTATATGAGAAGATATCCTCATGCTTTTTCTGGTGGGCAGAGACAAAGAATAAGTATCGCAAGAGCTTTGGCTCTTAATCCTAAATTAGTGGTTTGTGATGAACCAGTTTCTGCTCTTGATGTTTCAATTCAGGCCCAAGTATTGAATCTTCTTAAAGATTTACAAGAAGAATTTCATTTAACCTATCTTTTTATATCTCATGATTTAGGAGTAGTAGAATATATTTGTGATAGGGTGGCTGTTATGTATGTGGGTAAGATTGTAGAATTGGCAAGGGCAGAGGAAATCTTTGAAATACCGAGACATCCATATACAGAAGCTTTACTTTCTGCTGTTCCGAAACCTGATCCTAAGATGCGAACTCGCAGAATTTTATTAAAAGGTGAAGTACCAGATGCTTCAAATCCTCCTTCTGGATGTTATTTTCATCCAAGGTGCAATTATGCTAAGGAAATATGTAAGGAGGTGATGCCAGATTTAATTGATATAGGTAATAAACATTACGTGGCTTGTCATTTTGCTAAAGAACTTGACTTGAAAGGTATTCCAATTGTATAGATGAGAGGGGGTTAAAAAATGAGATCCATAAATGTTTTATCTCTCTTGTTAATATTCTTATTAATCTTCGGAAATACTATTGTAGGACAAAAGAAATACAATGAATCACCTATGCTTTCAGCTCTTGTAAAAGAAGGAAAACTTCCACCAGTAGAGCAAAGATTACCAAAAAATCCAATTGTAGTAAAACCTCTTGAAGAAGTTGGTAGATATGGAGGTACCCTAAGAAGAGCTTGGACAGGTCCTGGTGATAGATGGGGTATTGCTAAGATATGCTATGATGCTAACAATTTAATGAGATGGGCTTCTGATAGTAAGACAATTCTTTCATGGCTTGTAGAGAAATATACTGTTTCTAAAGATGGTAGGATATTTACTTTTAAGTTAAGAGAAGGATTAAAATGGTCAGATGGTCATCCACTTACAACTGATGATGTAATTTTCTGGTATGAAGATGTAATAGGTAATGAGGAGCTTACTCCTACATTCCCATCTGCTTTTGTACAGGATGGAGTTAGAGCAAAATTTGTTAAAGTTGATGATTATACCTTTAGAATAGAATTTAAAAATCCAAATCCAATGTTTATTTATACCTTTCCAACCCAAGGATGGTTTATTGATAATTCAAAAGGATCTTTTAGCTTTTACGCACCAAAGCATTATCTTTCTCAATTTCATCCTAAGTATACACCCAAAGACAAGTTAGAGGCTATGGCAAAACAAAAAGGTTTTAATAAATGGTATGAGCTATTCCAATTTATGATTGATTATATACAGAATCCAGATTTACCAACCATGTCACCTTGGAAGATTGTAAGCAAGAGTCCTAATGAGCCAGTATTCGTTATGGAAAGAAACCCTTACTATCCAGTAGTAGATATCGAAGGAAACCAACTACCATATATTGATAGAGTAGTACACTATCTTGTTAGTGATGCAGAAATGATAAATATGAAGGCTGTAGCTGGAGAGATAGACTTTCAAGCAAGACATATTAGGCTTCCCAATTATACTTTATTCATGCAAAATAAAGATAAAGGAAATTACAGAGTACTTGTTTGGAGAACTGGTACAGGGGCAGATCCTGCTATATATCTAAATCAAAATGTAAAAGATCCTGTAAAGAGAAAACTCTTCCAAGATGTAAGATTTAGACAAGCTTTATCTCTTGCTATTAACAGAGAAGAAATTAATAAGATTCTTTTCTTTGGTTTAGGAGTACCAATGCAAGCAGCTATTCCGCCTGGAGCTGCATATTATGATGAGGCTTGGACAAAAGCTTATGCTCAATATGATCCTGGAAGAGCCAAAATATTGTTAGATGCAATGGGCTTAAAAATTGGGAAAGATGGATTTAGATTAGGTCCAGATGGAAAACCAATTGAGCTTGTAATAAGTTTTACCACATATCCAGGTAGTGCTAATATGAGCACAATGGAGCTTATTAAGAGCTATTGGGAGGCTATAGGTATAAAGACTATAATTAAACAGGTGGATAGAAGTTTGTATACCACAAATTGTAATTCAGGTGATATAGAAGTTGGTGTTTGGGTTATGGATCGTATGAGTAATGTGGCTATAAATGCAGGAAGATTGCTTGGCACATGGACAGATGGTCCCTGGGCACCTCTTTATGCTAGATGGTATTGGACAAAGGGTCAAGAGGGAGAGGAACCTTCTGGAGATATTAGAAAGATATATGATCTATGGGATGAATTTAATAGAACAGTAGATGCAAGAAAGAGAGATACAATAATAAGACAGATTATAGCTTTACACAGAAAGAATATATGGATCATTGGAACAGTGGGAGGATTGCCTCAGCTTGTAATAGTAAAGAACAATTTAAGGAATGTGCCATCTGGAATACTATGGGATGATCCTTATAGATCTGAACTTAATTCCTTCCCAGAACAATTTTTCTTTAAACAATAAAATATTTTGGGAGAAGGGAAATTTATGCCCTTCTCCCTTTTCTAAATTTTAATAAATGGTTTGAACAAACTTTTTAAAATAAAGGGAGGTGCAAAGTAATGTTTAAAAAGTTATTAGTCCTTTGTTTAGTATTCTGTATATTTATTCTAATTGGGGGCTGTGCTCCAAGGACATCATTAGAGGGACTACCCGAAGCACCTTCTAATTTAATTGCTAAATTAGTAGATCCCATATTAACTGAGGTAAAAGTTGAACTTCTATGGAAGGATAATTCTGATAATGAAGATGGGTTTATAGTAGAGAGAAAAACAGGTAGTGGTCAATATGAAGTGATAGCGCGATTAGAACCCAACACGACCTCTTATATTGATGATAGTGTTTCCCGTAATAGTGTATATTCTTATAGAATAAAAGCTTATAATGATAAGGGTAATAAGCTATCGAATGCAGTTCAAATTGAAGTTCCAATTGTTAGCACAAGTTTTGAGGACGAAACCACTCAATCTTGGCAACCAAGAGGATCAGGGGTATCTATAGAAGTGAAATATGGTGTTGCTAGTCATGGAGATTATTCTTTATTTGTATCTGGAAGAAGTAGTAATTGGCATGGTACTCAAATACCTTTACTTTCTCGAGATGGAGTACAGTATTTACAACCTGGTAATAGTTACAATATAAGGATATGGGTTTATCAAAACTCTGGATCTGAGCAAAAAATAACTTTGACTATGCAAAGAACGAATAATGATGAAAGTATAAACTATGATACTATTGTCTGGCAAAAGAATGTACCTAATGAAACATGGGTAGAGCTATCGGGTTCATATAGTGTCCCTACCAATGCAACCCAACTTTTGCTTTATGTTGAATCTCCTAATGCTGATTTGTCCTATTATATTGATGGATTAGTAATAAAAATAAAAAATGAAAATTAAATTTCTACCATTCCTAAAAAATTTATAGAGTAGGGAGGTACTTATTATGAAGAGGGTCTTTAGTATCTGTTCTTTATTGATAGTATTGTTTTTTGTTGCCGGCTGTGCTAAGGCACCTATGTCTACTACAGAACAAGCTCAGATGGTAGAAGAGGTTAAGAAAGAGGTTGCTTCAGTACCAAATACTCCTAATGCTTTAGTTTTGACAACTTTTGAAAGTGGCAAAGAGGAAGGATGGACAGCAAGAGGTGATAATGTAAAGATCTTAGTAACAGATAAAGAGGCACATACAGGTAAGTACAGTTTATATGTCTCTGGAAGAAGTGCAGGATGGCATGGTGCACAGATTCAATTAAAAGATATATTGAAACCAGGAAGGGTTTATAGCATATCTGTATGGATATTGCAAAAATCTGGATCAAGCCAATATTTAGGTCTTACTATGCAAAGAAAATATGATTCTGACTCTAATACTCAATATGATTGGATAAAGCATGAAAATAACGTACCTAATGGAAAATGGGTAGAACTTTCTGGCACTTATGAGATTCCTGCTAATGTTTCCATCCTTGATCTTACTTTATATGTAGAAGCTCCGTCTAATACTTCACTTGATTTTTATATTGATGATCTTGTGATTGTAGAAGGAAAAACTGCCTTTAAAATTACTCCTGACTTATACGAATTAGTAGCAAAGATTATTAATATTAAATAATTTTATAAAAAGAAAAATTTTAAATTTATCTTAAAGCCGTGATATAATAGTTAAAGGGGAAAGTTTTCTCAGCTTTCCCCTTTAAAAAAATAAGAGGAAGAGGAGAGGGCTATGAGTTTAAATGGAGATTTGAAAAGCGTTTCATTATGGGAGGTTCTTGAAATATTATCCTTCAGTAGAAAGACAGGAAGATTACAGTTGACTCATGGTTCTAAAAAAACTGACGTCTATTTTGAAGAAGGTAGAATTAAGCATATAAAAGCAGAAAACTGTGAGGATAATGATGCCATATTAGGGCTTGCCTTATGGAAAGAAGGAAATTTTGCCTTCTTTCCAGATGATAGAGCTCCCAAAACCAATTTAAATTTAGATCCTCTCCATATTCTTGTAGATGTATCCAAGGATATTGATCTTATTGAATATTTAGGAGATCTTATCTTCCTATTTATTAATATTGCTAATTTAACAGATGAAGAGAAAAATGTAGGATTATTATTTGATGGACTTAAACCTGCAAAGGAAATCATTTTAAATTCTCCATATGGTGAAGCGAAGACATTAAGAATTATTGAAAAGCTTAGAAAAAATAGAAATCTTTTAAGAATAGACGAAAACTTAAATCTATTTTGGGTTTATACTTTCTGGAGATATTTTATTTATACTCTTGAAAAGGAAAATGAAAGAGATTTTCGTAAAAAATGGATAGATACATTAAATAAAATGCCATCTACCTATAAACTTGCTTATGAGGTTTTAACTCGTGATAAAAAAGTAGAATGGTTTAATGTATTTCCTTTAATAAGGGAGATTCCAATTTCTGAATTCTTCCCAGTAGTTAAGGATGCTTTCCATTTTATAGAAAGTTATAGAAAGCTTGAAGTTAACAATGTAATTGATACTGGAAAGATTCTGTTCCTTAGTCAGGAATTAGAACCTTATATGGAAAAGGTTTATATACCTATAAAATATAGCGAAATTATTGAGGAAAATATTGTTCTTTGGTCCTTTGAAGGAAAAAGAGTTCTAAGAGAAACCCTCGATATTTTACCTTTTGGTGAACTAAGAAAATTACAACTTGTAAAATCAGTGATGGATAAAAAATTAGTTCTACCTTTAGGAGATAATTTAAAGCTTGATTTTCTAAACTATTTCTTTAATTTCTGGCAAGATATACTTATAAAGTTGGAAAAGAAAGGAAAGGCAGAGGAATTTAAAAAAGAATGGGATAAATTTATATATGAAAGTCTTTCTGATGTAAAGCATCTTTTTTCTCATCTCACTTTTGAAACTAAGCCTAATTTCCCCTATTTCTATAAAAATATAGCAAAATCTCAAGAGGATGAGTTAAGGGCATTTTTGAAAGAAGCAATTAAAGTAGTATATGAGTTTGCAGAAAAGGTACTTTCTAAGGAAGAAATAGAGGAATCAATTAATGATTTACTCAAAAATGTGGAAAGATTTTCTTCTCAACAAGTAAAAGAAGCTATTTCTAATTTACTAAATGAGGTATATATAAAGTAATTTTTTTTAAGTTGCAAAAGATGGTAAAATTACCTTATTGTGGAAGCAATAAGCTTAAGTTTATTTATAAAAATCGTTGTTCTTATAAGCCTAGGTGGTATTAGTTTTTCTTTTTTCCAGGCTTTTAGGAGCTTTTCATTTGTATTTTTTGTAAATAAATTTGTTTCATCGAAGACAGAGGTTGGTATATTGCTTTCTCTTGGAAGCCTTATAGGTATAGTTATACCTCCGATAATTGGATATATTTCGGATAAACTTAGGAATTTTCTTAAAGGAAGAAAAATTTTAATAATATTTTTTCTATTCTTATCTCTTTTTTCTGTTTATAGTCTCGAAAAAGTAAAAGATATATCTAGTTTATATATTTATATAACTTTCTTCTTTATATTTTTTTATTCTGGTTTTTCTATTTATCAAGCTTTAATTCCCGATCTGATACCCAGAGATACATATGCCCGTGCTACAGGTATAATAAATTTTATGTCTCAATTTTTTCAAGGTTTATATATATTCGTCGTGGTAATTTCCCATGCATCTAATCTAAAATTTGAGCTTCTTAAATATGGAACATTAATTTCTGTCTTTTTCCTATTATTTTTACCTGAGAAATCAGGGGTTAGTAAAAATGAAAATCTAAAATTAGATTTGGAACTCTTTAAAGGAAGATTTTGGTTTTTACTATTTTTCCTTCAATTTTCCATTTGGTATGGAGTTTCTTCTGTTAGTTCTTTTATTCTTTTATTCTTTCAAGATGCTCTTTCAGCTTCTATTAATGATTATATGGTAGTACTTGCTATTTTTGGAATTTTAACTGCCCTTTCTACATTTGTATCTGGTTTTCTTGCTGATAAATATTCTAAAGAAAAACTTTCTGTTTTTTCTTTATTTTTTTTTGGATTGAGCAGTTTTTTATTTTCTCAAACCTACAGGATTTTTCATGCTTTTATTGCTTCTATAATTTATGGCATTAGTTTAGGGTCTTTAATGGTTATTCCTTATAGTCTTATTCTTGAATATATACCTAAGGGAAAAGCTGGAAGTTTTGTAGGTGTTAATACTCTTGTGATTTCTATGGCACAGGTTTTGGCATATTTTACTTCTGGAATGACTATTGATTTGGGTGGATATAGGGTTAATTTCTTGCAGGGATTAATTTCTTCTATTCTTGGGCTTTTAATTCTAAAAGAGATTAAAAATAGTAGATTTAAAAATTTATCTTAAATTTCCTTTTGACAATGTACTGAGTTCCTTTAAATATTCTTTGGAGTAAGGAGATAGGTTTCTATAATTATGATCTAAAGTTTTTTCAGGTTTGAAGGTTTGTAAAAAGTAAGGCACGTCTTCAATAATATTTTTTATCTCTATAATATCTTCTTTTTCTACAACATTTGGTACTACAGTGGTTCTAACCTCGAAGTTGATGTTACTTTCTTTTAATATTCTTAAGGATTCTTTTATCTTATTTACATATTTTTGGGCTAATTCTTCTGGAAGTCCTATTGCCATAGCATATTTTGAGGGTGACGTTTTAAAGTCCATAGCCACATAATCAACCAATTTGCCTTTGATTAGTTCTATAAGCATTTTAGGATTTGCCCCATTTGTATCTAATTTTATGAAATATCTTTTTCTTTTTAATTTAAATAAAAAGGAGGGGAGATCCTCTTGTAGGGTAGGCTCCCCTCCTGTTATTACAATCCCCTTTATTATTTTTTTTCTCCTATCAATTTCCTCTATTATAAAATCTTCAGAATAAATACCTTTTTTCCTTGTAGATATAAGCTCAGGATTGTGACAGAAGGGACAACGAAAGTTACAACCCTGAGTAAATATAACAAAGCTTGGTTTTCCAGGATAATCTATGAGACTAAATCCCAGGTAACCTGAGATTTTCATGTTTTCTCCTCTCCTCTAATGTCAACTTGAAGGTTTTTCTAAATTTAAACTCTTCTTGTTTTCCTTTATTCCAACTTTTGACAGGTCTGTAATATCCTACTACTCTTGAATAAACTTCTGTTTCTTTTCCGCAAGTAGGGCATTTTTCGTAATTTCCTCTAAGATAACCATGTTCAGGACATATGCTAAAGGTGGGAGTTAGTGTGAAATATGGCAATCTATAGTTATTTGTGATAAGTTTTACTGCTTCTTTTACCATTTCTATATCTTCTAATGCTTCACCTAAGAATATATGCAATACAGTACCACCTGTATAGAGACTTTGGAGCTCATCTTGATGTTCCAATACTTCAAAAGGATCTGCTGAATAATCAACAGGAAGTTGAGTAGAATTGGTATAGAAGGGTTCTTTATCTCCCGAGGTATATATATCTGGATATTTTGACTTATCTATTCTTGCTAATCTGTAGGATGTACCTTCTCCGGGAGTAGCTTCTAAGTTGTAAAGATTTTTAGTTTCTTTTTGATATTCTAAAAGTTTTTCTCTCATGAATTTAAGAACTTTTATGGCAAATTTCCTTCCAGCTGAAGTATCTATACCTTCTCCAAGTAAATTTACACATGCCTCATGCATGCCTATAAGTCCAATGGTGGCAAAATGATTGCCCCAATATTGTCCTGTTAACTCATAAACTCCAGAAAGATAATATTTAGAATAAGGATATAAATTTTTATGTGTGAGATCTTCTATTACATTCCTTTTTATTTCAAGGCTTTCTTTTGCAAGATCCATTAGATAAGATAGTCTTTCAAAAAATTCCTCTTCATTTTTAGATAAATATCCAAGTCTGGGCATATTTATGGTTACCACACCGATACTTCCTGTAAGAGGATTGGCTCCAAATAATCCGCCACCTCTATGTTTTAACTCGTCCACGTTTTTATTATTTACATTTAAAGAAAAACTTAAGGCTCTTTGTCTTACTAAAGAGTTATCTAATCTTAATCTACAGCACATAGATCTTACATCTGAAGGATCCATATCTGAATTAACGAAGTTTGAGAAATAAGGAGTACCGTATTTAGCTGTCATTTCCCAAATTTTGGTTAAGTTTGACTTTTCCCATGGAAAATCTTTTGTTATGCTGTAAGTTGGTATAGGGAAGGTAAAGATTCTCCCATTGGCATCTCCCTCTATCATTACTTCTGCAAAAGCTTCATTTAGAAGGTCCATCTCTCTTTGAAATTCTCCATATTTAGCTTCTTTTCTTTCTCCTCCTATTATTACTTTTTTATCTTTTAAATCTTCTGGTACTACTAAATCAAAGCTTAAATTAGTAAACGGAGTCTGAAATCCTGTACGGGTTGGAATATTGAGATTGAAAACAAATTCTTGCATGGCTTGTTTTACTTCTTTATAGGTGAGATTATCATAGGCAATAAAAGGAGCCAGCAATGTATCAAAATTTGAAAAAGCGATAGCTCCTGCCGCTTCACCTTGAAGTGTAAACATGAAATTTACAATTTGTCCCAAAGCAGTTCTGAAATGTTTGGCTGGTTTGCTGGCGACTTTTCCTTCTACCCCTCCAAATCCTTTCAAAAGTAGATCTTCTAAATCCCAACCCACACAATATACTGAAAGAGATCCAAGGTCATGTATATGAAAATCTCCATTTTGATGAGCCCTTGCTATCTCTGGAGGATAGATTTCTTCTAACCAATATCTTGCTATAAGAGAAGAATAAAGATAATAGTTTAAGCCTTGGAGAGAATATCCCATATTTGAGTTTTCATTTACTCTCCAGTCTTCCCTGTTTAAGTACTCTTTTATAAGATCATTCAGACTGCTGATCATTTTTCATACCTCCCTAATTAATTTAAGCTTTTTTCATTTGAGAAAGAAGTTTCGCAAATTCTTCCAATGAACTAAACTCTTGATACACAGAAGCAAATCTTACATATGCAACTGCATCTAAATCTTTTAGTTTTTCTAATACCATTTTTCCTATTTCCTTTGAGGAGATTTCACTTACTCCTTGTTTCTTTATATCCCCTATAATTTCATCAATAATAGTTTCCAATTTTTCGCTATCAATGTTTCTCTTAACTACTGCTCTTTGTAAACCCGCTAAAAGCTTATTTCTGTCGAAAGGTTCTCTTCTGCCATCTTTTTTGATTACCATAATAGGTTTTTCTTCTATTCTTTCGTAGGTGGTGAATCTTTCTTTACATCTTGGACATACTCTCCTTCTTCTTATTACTCTTTGATCTTCTATTTCTCTTGTATCAATGACAGAAGTATTTTCATAATTACAAAATGGACATCTCATTCCTATACCCCCACTAAATATTGTAGTTATATTTATATCACAACTCAATATATAGTTCAAAGGGAAAAAACTGAGATATAAGGATTTTTTTTACCAAAAAATTTTTAAATATGAGTTATTTTATAATTTTTTGACCATAGGTTAAAAAAGAGGGGAGAAATACTTCTCCCCTCTTAAAAAGGATTCTCTTATTTGTGGTTTTCTGCTAAGATTAATTCTAATTCGCCTCTGTGATTTTCTGGGTCAAAGTAACACTCAATAATTCTTTCGTGAGGTAATCTTTCAATCCTCTCATTCATAATGTTAAGGACTTTTGTATTGATTTCTATTGCTTTTTGTACAGGCATTCTTTCAGGATTTATATCAATTCCAAAATACCCTTGATAACCTACCATCTTTAAAGTATAAAGCAATGCTTCTGTAGAATCCCAGTCAACTACTCCTACATTTAAGTCTTGGTCATAGTTTCCGAGAGGTTGGCTGTTCCAGTGAGTGTGGAATAGTCTACCTTCTCTTGCAACTCTGGCATAAGCATAAGGAAGATCCTCAAATCCCATTCTGACATGACCCACCTCTGGATTTAAACCTACTAATGCATGTCCTTCATTTATTAGTTTGAGATTTTCAGGGTTTTTGAGCCTTGACTCTATATCTCTTGCAGCTAATATTCCATCAGCAGTAGTTCTATATATATTGTTTGGCGCTGGTTCATAAGGTTTTGGTTCTATAGCGATTTGTACTCCTGGTACCTCGTCCATAGCTTGGGCTACTAATTCTTCAAAGGTGTCCCACATATGATAGTAAAGATGTCCATATGAATAAGTATATCCATCAATTCCGGGCCATATTATACATATATCTGCGTTAGCTTCCTTCACCAATTTTAAACCTTTTACTAACCTTTCATAGGCTACCTTACGATATTTTTCGTAAGGATTAGAAAGAGAACCAAATTCAAATATTTTATCGTAGAAAAGACTTAATGGAACAGCAACAAGTCTTATTCCAGTTTCCTTTTCGAGTTTTTTATAAAGATGAAGATTCTCTTCATTGACTTCGGCAGGATAGTGAGCTTCTATTCCCTTCACTCCATATTTAGCCATTTCAGCAGCCATTTCTATTCTTTCTGGAATACTTTTTTGTTCTACATAAGGTTCATGGAATCTGCCACCACCAGGAGTGAAGTACCAGATACCCACTGAAAATTTAAGATCTAATTTGAAGGTTTGGAGATGTTTAAGAAGTTCCTCTTTATTCCTTCTTATCTTTTGAGAACGATGATCTACAAAGGGCATAATTTTTACCTCCCTATTATTAGTTTTTAAAATATTTTACAATAAGAGATCTGTTTAGACAATCGTTTTAATGGTAATTAAAAAATATGGCGGAGAGGGTGGGATTCGAACCCACGAGGCTTTGCCGGCCTACTCGCTTTCGAGGCGAGCGCCTTCGTCCACTCGGCCACCTCTCCTTCATGAATATTTTAACAAAAACTTATGATATAATCTATTCAATATGGTAAAGGAGGAGGATAAAGAAAATAAGGCTGAGAACTAAAATAGTATTGATTTTAGTAGTTGTTAATCTTTTTATTTCCTTTGTTCTTATCCTCGGAGATATACTGCTTGTAAAAAACGTTTTTAGGGAAAGTGTAAACAAAGAAATTAAAAATATCCAAGTCTTATTTAGTAAATTGGTGGAAGAAGAAAAGAATATTCTAATTATTAATATATCCGATTATATTTATTGGAGGGATTTGGGAGAAAAAGGGGTTAAGAGAAGAGACAAGGAGTTTTTAGAGGCAAATATTAATCCATGGGTTAAGAAAACCCTTAAATATGATGTGGTTCTTTTTACAAAAAATGGAGAAATTATCACTTCTTCATTCCATAATATCCCAAAAGATTTTCTAAAAGAAAAAGGAAAAGAGGTGGAAGTTTTCTTCTATTCTTATAGAGGAAAGGTGTTTCTATGTGCTGTAGGCCCGGTAATGAGTGATGATAAAAGATATTTTTATGATGCATATTTGTTGTTTTCAAAACCTATAGATGAAGAGATAATTAGAGTATGGGAGAGTTTTTTAGAGGCTAAAATAACGGTTTTAAATATAGGAGATGTTAGAGAAGAAAAGTTAAGAAATTATTATGAGTATCCATCCTATCATATTGAGATTCCTTTAAATGAAAACATATTGGTTCATATAGAAAAAGAGAGCAAGATTATATATTTAATGTATAGATCATTTTTAATAATGCTTATATCATTCACTCTTTTTATATTAATATCATCTCTTTTGATTTCCCAATTTCTAACTTCCTATATAATGAGACCTTTTGAAAAGTTAGTACTAATAGCAAGGGAAATAGAATTGGGAAATTATGATGTGGATTTTGATATTCATAGAAAAGACGAAATTGGCGATTTTATGAGGACTTTTAAAAATATGATAGATAAAATCAAGATAAGAGAAGAAAAGTTGTTAATAGAAAGAAATATTATGAAGGAGATAGCTTATTTGGATGTTTTAACTCAAACCTATAACAGAAGATATTTAGATGTTACTTTCGAAGAATTAGTAAATAAAAATATTTCTTTTTCTCTTGTCTTTGTTGATATGGACAACTTTAAGGATGTTAATGATAAATTTGGTCATGATGTAGGGGATCAAATACTAAGAGAAGTAGTAGAATTTTTTAAAAATAATTTTAGATCTGGGGATGTAATTATAAGATTTGGAGGAGATGAGTTTTGTATTATTCTTATAAATACAACAAGAGAAATGGCAGAGAAAATAATGAAAAGAACCCTTCGTGATTTTAAAGAAAGATTTTCAAATATTGATGGCATTAGTTTAGGGTTTAGCTTTGGTATAGCCTCTTACCCTGAAGATAGCAAGTCCTTAGATGAATTAATAGAGATTGCTGATGAAAGAATGTATAAAGATAAAGAAAAGAAATAAAAATTATTTATTAAGGATTGTAGCTTTTTTGATTCTTGGTCCTTGAGGTGTATCCTCTATTATATAACCTCTTTGTTTTATTTCTTCCCTAATTTTGTCAGCTTTTTCCCAATTTTTTTCCTTTCTGGCTTTTTCTCTTTCTTCTAAAAGTTGCCAAATTTCTTCAGGTACTTCAATTTTAACTTCTGGAGGGTTATCTAAGGATAATCCGAATACTTTATCAAATTGAATAATTGTAGCTCTCTTAACCTCGGGTGCTATTTTATCATCTTTCACAAGTTCCCATAAAATGGCAAGTGCTTTTGGCATATCTAAATCATCATTTATGGCTTGATGAAATCTTTCTTCATACTCTTTATCAAAATCAGCTTCTAACTTGGGATATCTTTTCATATTTTCATAAAGTCTATTTAGAGCTCTTTGTGCTCCTTCAAGAGCTGACCATGTAAATCTTAAAGGACTTCTATAATGAGCGGTAAGACAAAAATATCTATATGCTAAGGGATGATAACTCTTTTCTTCCAAATCTGATAATGTAAGAAAATTACCTTCGGATTTTGCCATTTTCTTTTCTCCCATTATGAGGAATTCTCCGTGCAACCAATATTTAGCCATAGGCTTGTCATATGCAGCTTCAGACTGTGCTATTTCATTTGTATGATGAATAGGAATATGATCCACACCACCACAGTGGATATCAAAGGGTTGTCCTAAATATTTTGTAGACATAACTGAGCATTCAATATGCCATCCAGGGAAACCTACTCCCCATGGAGAATCCCATTCCATCTGCCTTTTTACATCCTTAGGAGAGAATTTCCATAGAGCAAAATCAGTAGGATTTCTTTTTTCAGGATTAAATTCCACTCTTGCTCCTGGTAAGAGCTCTTCTAAATCTTGTCCCGCTAATTTACCATAGTCAGGTACCTTTGAGGTATCAAAATATATACCATCAGATATCCTATAGGTATAGCCTTTTTGTTCAAGGATTTTTATAAGTTCTATAAAGTCAAGTATATGATCTGTTGCCTTACACCAGATAGTAGGTTCCAAAATATTTAATTTTTTCAAATCTCTTTTGAAAGCCTTGGTGTAAAACTCTGCAATTTCCCATGCACTTCTTCTTTCCTTTTTTGCTTCCTTTTCAATCTTATCCTCTCCCTCATCAGCATCAGAAGTAAGATGTCCCACATCAGTTATGTTCATTACATGAGTAACTATATATCCGTTATAAATAAATACTCTTTTTAAAATATCCTCAAAAACATAGGTTCTTAGGTTTCCTATGTGGGCGTAGTTGTAAACTGTAGGACCACAAGTATACATTCCAACATAGGGTGGATTTATTGGTTCAAACTTTTCTTTTTTCTTTGTTAAAGTATTATAAAGGTATAAGTCCATAGTGGTAAGATTATATCATAAAATAATATTCTTTTTCAAAGGAGGTTTCTATGAAAATTTATGTTAGGTATTCATTAAAAAAAGAGCATATTAATAAAATCTTATCTCTTGGTCGAAATGTTGAAATAACTGATAATATTGAAGAGGCGGATATATTCTTTGGTTGGGGATTAAATAAAGAAGAGTTCAAGAAAGCTAAAAATTTAAAGTGGATACAATTAACATCTGCGGGTGTAGATCATATGCTTTATGATGATATTATTAACTCTTATGTAATCTTGACTTCTGCTAGTGGGGTTCATCCGAAATCTATTGCTGAACATGTTTTTGGTTTAATTCTTTCATGGACTCGTAGGATAAATGTGGCAATAAAAGGAAAAACAGAGAAAAGGTGGAATAAAGATGAAATAGAGTGGTGTGATGAACTTACTGGAAAAACTATGGGTATAATTGGTTACGGTAATATAGGACAAGAGATAGGAAGAATTGCTAGATGTTTTGATATAAGGGTTATAGGGCTTAAAAAGAAAAAAGAGAATGTAAAAATACAATCTGATGAGTTATTAACTTTTCAAGATTTAGATAAGCTTTTGAATGATTCAGATATTATTGTGACAGTACTACCTCTTACTAAAGAAACGGAAAATTTTATTTCTGAAGAAGAATTTAATAAAATGAAAAATAATGTTATTTTTGTTAATGTGGGGAGAGGTAGAACAGTAGATGAAAAGGCTTTAATAAAGGCTTTAGAGGAAAGTAAAATACAATGTGCGCTACTTGATGTATTTTACGATGAACCTTTACCTAATGATAGCCCATTATGGGATATGGAGAATGTAATTATAACACCGCATATTGCAGGAATGACTCCTTATTATGATGAAAGGTTAGTGGAGATATTTTTGAAGAATCTGAAAGAGTATCCTAATGTGAAAAGGATGATTAATGTGGTAGATAAAGAAGCTGGGTATTAGAAAAAGAGGGGGCAAAAATTCCCCCTCTTTTTAATATGTTATCCTCTCTTCTCCCTTTTTTCCGAAAGTATAGTTTTTAATTCTGTATATCCGAAAATAAGCAAAATTATTCCTAAGAAAACTAAAAATATTGGCACCCCAGCCATTAAAGCCTTCAAAAAATAGGACCACCAAACTATGAGCCCCCACAGGCCTAATCCAATACAGATAATACCAAATAGAATGATTAAAATCTTGCTTAACAAAACTGTCACCTCCCTTATTTTGTGAGAAAACAAATACAAAAATATTATAAAACAAAAGGTCTTATTTAGAAAGTAGAGGAAGAATATCTAAAAGATCCTCCATTTTTCCTATAATGTCAGGAGTATACTTTGATTTATCTTCGTTTAATATTTGTCCGTCCTTGGTTAGAAAAGTAATAATACCTAAGAAGTTAGCAGAAAGATCTTCTTGTAAATCATTTCCAACCATTATGGTTTTTTCTGGCTTTTCTCCTATTTTTTCCAAGATTTCCTTATAGTATTCGGGAAATGGTTTGCAGGCATGCATAATTTCCATAGAGGTTATTAAGTCATAATTAAAATTATCTATTTCTGCCCATCTTAATCTCTCCCTTATAGCTATTAGTGGAAAAACTGCATTAGTGGCTATTACTACTTTGAGACCTAAATCAAATGCCTTCTCAATAACTTCTTTTGCGTATGGATTTGGTCTGGCTTTTACCATATCTTTTAATTTTGGAAATTTTTCCATGTAAAAGTTATTAAAAAAATCTTCCATAATATTTCTATCTTTGTTTACTAATTTTTCAAATTCTTCCCAAAATACGTCATTATTAGATTTGGGCCCTTTATTTTGCATCATTTTCGCTACCGCTATATTTAAACTTTTAAATAAAGAATCTGCATCTCCTATTTTCTTAAATTCTTCTCTTAACATAGAGAAATAATGTTTGGTAAATAATTCTAAATCACTATATAGTAAGGTGCCATCAAGATCAAAGAGTATTGCTTTAATCATATTTATTTTCCTCCCCTTTTTCAGTTATAACCAACCTTTGTCCTCTTTTCCATATCCACCTTCCCACTATATATACAATGGGTAGAATAAGGATGGAGAGATACCATATATTTGTTAAAATTAAAAAGTCGTAAAGTGCATGCCAGAAAACTGGGTAGAATAATGCCTGTGTTAAATATTTTTCAGGCTTAACACCAAATTTTGCAAGTCCAAAGGCATATCCCATAAAAAGAGCCATAACAAAATGGGCAGGTACAGCTAAAAAAGCTCTTGTAAAACCTACCACATATCCTCCTGGTATGACGTAGAATATGTTTTCTACTGTGGCAAATCCCATACCAACCATTACTGAATAAACAATTCCATCAAAGGGTTCATCAAATTCTTCTTTGGGATAGATAAATTTATAAATGACGTAGTATTTTGCTCCTTCTTCTATAAGTGCAATTCCGAAAAATGTATATATAAAAAGGGAGGCTAAATCTCTGTATGGTTTAAATAAATTGAGTAAATCTATAACAACTTCTAAAAACGCAGATGGAAAAGATACGAGGGCTCCTAATATAAATGCATAAATTATAGTTTTTGATGGTTCTTTATTCCATCTATCTTTATGATATACATACCAAGAGATGGCAATTCCTGGAGCTATAGATATTAGCAGTAAATTCATATTTTCATGGTAAAATTATAGCATAAATATGATAAAATTAAGATTAATATGAAGTTAAAAGTTTTTAAATGTCTTCTTGCATTATTAATATTGTACCTCATTGCATCCCCCATATCTTCTAATAATTCTATAAAAATTGTTACAGATAAAGATTATCCTCCATTTACATACATTGATGAGAAAGGAAATCTAGTAGGAATATTGGTAGAATTTTGGAAGATATGGAGTAAGAAGACAGGAATAAAAATAGAGCTTATTCCAAAAGAATGGATTAAGGCACAAAATTTACTTTTAAAGGGCGAAGTTGATGCAATTGATGTTATATTCAAAACGTCTGAAAGGGAAAAATATTTGATTTTTTCTAAACCAACTTTTAAGATTACATCAAGTATTTATTATCATAAAAGTATACCAAAGATAAATTATCCAAAGGATGTTACACCCTTTATTGTGGGAGTAAAAAGAGGCGACGCTTTAATAGAGTTCTTATTATTGCAAAATCCTCATGTCAATTTTAGATTTTATAGTAATTATTCTGATATAATCCTTTCTGCTAAAAAGGGTGAAATAAAGGTATTTGTTATGGATGATCCACCTGCCCTCTATTATTTGGTCAAACATGATCTGATTTATGAGTTTTTTAAAGGTCCTGTAATATGTTCAAACTATCTTTATGTAGCCTCTTTAAAAAATCATATTATATCTACAATAAATGATGGATTATCAAAAATTCCCCAAGAAGATATGGATAGATTATTAGAAAAATATTCATTTAAAAAAGAATTTCCCCCATATTTTCCAAAGGTTGTTCTATATATTGTAACTATTGGACTTTTCGTATTATTACTTGCACTTTCATATAATAGAATTCTCTCTTTTAGAGTAAGAAAAGCTACAGAAGAATTAAAGAGAGCTCATGATGAACTTAGAGAGCAGGTTGATAAATTTGAATTTTTTATAAGAAATATTGCCGATTTTTCAAACATAAATTTGAAGGATTATGATTTTGTAAAAAGAGTACTGCAGATTACTGTTTTCCTCTTGGATAAAAATACTTATGGAATATTTTTTGATAAATATATGGATTGTTTAAGGATTTTAGCCATAAATGGATATTATAATAATTTGGAAGGATTATTAATTTCAAAGGAAGAGAATAATAACATTTTGAATATACAAAATATTACCTTAATAAGAGAGCCAGGTTTTTTAAAAAATATAAATATTAAAGAGATGCTTTTATACCCTCTTAAATGGCAAGGAAAAGTATATGGTTGTTTAGCTTGTGTTATTCCAAAGGAAAGTACATATTCCTTTGAGAAAAAGGATATGCAAATGTTTGAAAAGTTTGGAGATATTATTTCAGCATTTTATGGTATAAGAGTACATATTAGAGAAAGAGAGGTTTATTTAAGCAAGATGGTAGCTCTTCTTGTTAAGACTCTTGAATACTACGATAAATATACACAAGGACATTCTGAAAGGGTTGCTAAATATGCAGTAAAGATTGCAGAAAAGCTTAATTTATCTGCGGAAAAAATTAAGAGGATATATTGGGCGTCATTATTACATGATATAGGTAAGATTTATGTTCCTCAAAGTATTTTAAATAAAAATGGAAGATTAACACCCGAGGAATTTGAAATTGTAAAAATACACCCCATTAAAAGTGAGGAAATATTAAAACAGGTAGAAGAATTTAAAGATTTAGCAGAAATTATTAGATATCATCATGAGAGGTGGGATGGGTTAGGATATCCTTATGGATTATCCGCATATGAAATTCCATTAGAATCAAGGATTATTGCAACATCTGATGCTTTTGATGCTATGACCAGTGAAAGACCTTATAAAAGAGCGATGACTTTTGAGGAGGCTATTTTAGAGATAGAGAAAAATAAGGGAAAGCAGTTTGATCCTCAAATAGCTGAAATTATGGTAGAGATTATAAAAGAGAAGACGATAGAGGAAAGTTATTGACAGATTAAATCGTTATATTTTACACTATTTAGAAGGAAACAAAAATTTGGGGGTTGTAAAATATGAAAACGAAAGAAGAAATTCTGAAAAGTTTTCCTAAAAACCCTGATTATATTATTGAGATTCTTCATGCTCTCCAAGATAGTAATCCTTATAATTATTTAACTCCAGAAGATATAAAACTATGTGCAGAATATTTAGATCTTCCTGTGAGCTATGTGGAAGGTGTGGCATCTTTTTACTCCATGTTTAGTTTAAAACCGAGGGGAAGATATGTGATAAGATTGTGCGATTCACCCCCATGTCATTTAGTTGGGTCTGAGTCCCTTTTAGAATATTTAGAGAGAAAATTGAAGATAAAGGTTGGAGAAACTACTCCTGATAGACTTTTTACTTTGGAACTTACAAGCTGTATTGGGGTATGTGCGGTAGCTCCTGCTATGATGATTAATGATGATGTTTATGGAAATCTTACTTTTGAGAAGATTGATAAAATCTTGGAGGAAAAGAGGGGGAATTTATGAGTATAGTAAGAAGTCATGTTTTGATATCCATAGATGCAAACACTTTGTTAGCAGGAGCAAAAGCTGTAGAAGAAGCCTTGATAAATGAATTAAGAAAAAGGGGTATTGATAAAGAAGTTGGAGTAATTGAAACAGGTCCTCTTGGAGTTATAGGGAAAGGGGTAGTAATGCTGGTTTATCCTGAAGGAGTTTATTATGGCAATGTAAAACCGGAAGATATTCCAGAATTGGTGGAGGAACATTTTGTAAAAGGAAGACCTTTAAGAAGACTTATGATGGAAAACATTACTACCCCATCAGTAGTAGTAAAGGAAGAGGTTGGGTTAACCAAGAGACAAGTAAGGATTGTACTTAAAAATAGTGGAGTGATAAATCCTGAGAGTATAGAAGAATATATAGCTTCTGATGGATTTGATGGCCTAACTAAGGCTATTTTTGAAATGAAACCTGAAGATGTAATAAAATTGGTTAAAGATTCAGGACTTAGAGGTAGAGGAGGAGCAGGTTTTCCTACAGGTTTGAAATGGGAATTTACTTATAAAATTCCTGCAGATGAAAAATATGTTATATGTAATGCTGATGAAGGAGAACCTGGTACCTTCAAAGATAGATTAATTTTAGAAGGTGATCCTTATAGAATAGTTGAAGCTATGGCTATTGCTGGTTATGCGGTAGGAGCTAAAAAGGGATATATTTATATTAGAGGGGAATATAAATTGTCCATAGATCGTATGCAGAAAGCTATCCAAACAGCAAAAGATTATGGACTTCTTGGAGATAATATTCTTGGTAGTAATTTTTCCTTTGATATAGAGGTGAGGAAGGGAGCAGGTGCTTATATTTGTGGAGAAGAAACAGCTTTAATAGAATCTTTGGAAGGTAAAAGAGGAGTACCAAGAATAAAGCCTCCTTATCCTGTTTCTCAGGGATTAAGAAATAAGCCAACTGTAGTGAACAATGTAGAAACATTGGCTAATATTCCTGATATTGTAAGGAACGGAGCTGAATGGTTTAGACAGTTTGGAACAGAAAAATGTCCAGGTACTAAGGTCTATACCATTTTGGGAGATGTAGTAAATGCAGGCCTTATAGAGGTAGAGATGGGTACTTCTTTGAGAGAGATAATTTTCCAATATGGTGGCGGGATAAAGGATGGGAAAAGGTTTAAGTGTGCATTGGTGGGAGGAGCAGCTGGTGCCTTTTTAGGGGAGAAGATGCTTGATGTTAAGATGGATTTTGAAAACTTAAAGGAATATAAAGCAGTTCTTGGATCTGGGGCTATATTAGTTATGAATGAAACAGCATGTATTGTAGATATGTTGAAGAGTATTTTGAGGTTTTTTGAGCATGAATCTTGTGGTAGGTGTACTCCTTGTAGGGTTGGTACTAAGAGATTGGTGGAAACAATAAATAGGTTTGCTAATTTAGAGGGTTCTGAAGAGGATATAGATGAAATGGTGAATATTAGTCTTGTAATGAAAGATACGTCATTCTGTCCATTAGGGCAATCGGTACATCTTCCTGTAGTTTCTGCAATTAGATATTTTAAAGATGAGTTTATAAAACATTTTAAAGAAAAATATTGTGTAGCAAATAGATGTGGGAGAAAAGTAGGGGTATTATCTTAAGGGGAAGCTATAAGCTTCCCCTTCTTAATCTATATTGATTCCTAAAACCTTTTTGACAAAAAGCCCTATTAAGAAACTTATAAAGGATACAGAAAAGATAGTAATTGTCATTTCTAAAAATCTTTTATTAAACTCATAGTCCTTTGCAACTGATATATAAAAATTGAAGATTACAACTAAAATGACTGCAAAGAAAAGAGCTAAAATTAAAGCAAGTATATAATTTTGTGTTATTAAGTAGGGGAGGATTAAAATTAAAACTGTCATGATATATGTTATTCCAGTGATTATTGCAGATTTCAAAGGATTTCTTTCAGAAGATTCTGCTTTTGTAGATAGATACTCTGATCCTGCCATTGATAGTGAAGCTGAAATTCCTGTTATTAATCCAGATATGGATATAAGCTTTGTATTTTGAAAGGCAAAGGTTAAACCTGCTAAGGTACCTGTAAGTTCTACTAAGGCATCTGACAATCCAAGAACCATTGATCCAATATAGTTTAATCTTTCTTCATCTAAGGTGGTTAATAATTTCTGTTCATGTTCTTTTTCATCATCAAGAATTTCATTAATTTGTGGATACTTATTAATAATTTTTCTATAGCTTTCTATTGCTTTGTCCTCTCCTTTTTCCATGATTTTGAGTACAAAAGTAAAACCAAAAATTTTTGTAAGAAAGAGATACAGGTAGAGCTTAAATTTATTAGGATTTAGATCTTTTTGGGTTATTTTCCTTAGTACGTTGTAGTGGGCATACTCATCTTGAGATATTTTTAAAAGTATTTCCCTATTTTTTTCATCTTTTAACCCTTTTGAAAGAATTTTATATATATTGTGTTCGGTTATTTCGTTTCTCTGAATTTCCAATAAAATCCTTTCTTCCATTTTTTTACCTCCTTTCTTCCTAATATATTATCATAATGGATAATTTTTACGTTTAAGTTAAATAATACAGATGTAAAAAGATATTCCTTTAATATCTTCTTATAATTCTTGAATTATATTTATTTTTATTGACTTTGATCTATGAAAAATAATATAATTTTTCAGGGTAAAAAAAATTTTTTTATTGGAGGTCAAGGGAAGTTGAAACCTGTTAATATAAAAAGTATGAGGATTGCTAATATATCTTTAGTACTTGATACCATAAGGAGAATGGGGCCTATATCTCGTTATGATATTTCTAAGATTACAAAATTAAGTCCTTCTGCGGTATCTAGTATTGTGGAAAACCTAATAAGTGTGGGGATAATAAAGGAAAGTCCTGCCCAGGTAACAAAAGTTGGCAGACGTCCTATAGAACTTACTCTTAATGAGGTGGGTTATTATCCTATAGGAATAGAGATAGAGAAGGATAAGATTACAGGCATATTAATGGCTCTTTCTGGGAGAGTTTTGAGAAAAGAGAGTATTGCCTTATATGACAATGATGTAGATAGGGTTTTGAATGGAGTAGTTAGTATATATCGTTCCTTGATTGATGGGGTAAATAAGGAGGATATTATTGGGGTTGGGTTAGCTGTACCTGGCACAATAAACAGAAGGGAAGGAGTGTGTTTGTTTTCACCAAATCTTGGATGGAGAAATGTAAAAATAAAAGAATATCTTTCTAAATACATAGAAGGAGTACCTATTTTTATTGAGCATATAGTAAAAGCTGTCACTTATGGAGAACTTTGGTATGGTGCTGGTATTGGTAAGGATAATCTCATATGTGTAAGGGTGGGAAGTGGTGTGAGTGCAGGCTTGGTGCTTGACGGTAAAATTTATAGAGGACCTGATGATAGAGCTGGAGAATTTGGGCATATAATTATAGAGAAAAATGGAAATAAATGTAAATGTGGAAGTTATGGATGCTTAGAGAGTTATGTTTCAACTCAGGTGCTTTATGAAAAAATATTAGAGGGTATTCACAAAAATGCATATACAAGGGTAAATTTGGAAAATAAAAGTAGAGATGAGATTTTAGATGAGATCATTGAGGCTGGGAAATCTGGGGATAGATTTGTCCTTAATATTTTTGAGGAGCTTGGAACTTATTTAGGTATAGGTATTGCTAATCTTATAAATATACTAAATCCTGAAATTGTTATAATCGCTGGAGGACTTTCCAAAGCGGAGGATCTTCTTTTGGAGCCTGTAAAGAGGGTTGTAAATCTTCATGCTTTTCCTCCTATACCAGAGATAATTACAACTAAATTAGGGGGCTTAACAGGACCTATAGGAGCTGCAGCAGAGGTAATAGAAGAGACTTTGCTTAAAAAAATATTTGAGAAGGCAGAAGAAGAAACTTATAGGTAATTTTATTTTTTTGAAAAAAATAGGGAGATAAAGAAAACAAGAGTTCCAAGCATAACAATGGTGGAGCCAGAAGGTGTATCAAAGTGGTAGGAAATTATTAATCCCAATAAGATATTTAAAAAGGTAAATAATATGGTATACATTGCTAATTTTTTTATGTCTTTTATAAAAGGTATTAAAGTGGCTACAGGAATAATAATTAAAGCTGAAGATAAGATAATGCCAACAAGTTTACTTATAAGTACAATAGCTATACCGGTGAGGATTAAGATATAGGTTTCTAAACGGGTTGTATTTATTCCAGAGGCTTTGGCAGATTCTTCGTCAAAGATAATAAATAAAATCTTCCAATAATTTTTATAAGAAAAGAACAAAAGAAAAATTGTAAATATAATTGTTAGAAAAAGATCCTGGTCTCCTATAGAGAGAATACTTCCAAAAAGGAAACTAAAAAGATCAGTTGTGTAACCTTTATGAAAACTTAGAAGCAATGCTCCTAAAGCCATGGAAGAGGAAAAGTAAATACCTAATGGTACGTCTGCTTTTAATTTTGATCTTTTAGTTATATAGGGCATACTTAATATTATTATTATGGTAAATATTATAGATGTTAAGGTCATGTTTATATTGAGTAGATAACCTAAAGCTAATCCTCCAAATACCGCATGACTTATTCCTGCCCCCATGAAGGTTATCCCTCTTAAGAGAATATAGATGCCTATAATACTTGTAATTATACTTATAAATATGCCAGCTAAAATACTTTTTTGCATAAAAGAATATTGAAAAATATCCAAAATTAATCCTCCTTATGAGTTAAATATATAAATTCTTCACCATATATTTCTTTTAATGCCCTGTGTATTTTAATTTCTTCAGGGCATCCATGAAGATACAACTTTCTATTTAGACATGCAAATTTATCCACCTTATTAGTAATAGCTCCGATATCGTGGGTTACTAAAATAATAGAGATCTTTTGTTTTTTTAGCTCTTCAAGAATTCTATAAAAGCTATATTGAGTTTTTATATCCACACCTACTGTTGGTTCATCTAAAAGGAGAATTTTAGGGTTTTGAACTAAAGCTCTTGCAATTAATACTCTTTGTTGTTGTCCACCCGAAAGTTCTCTAAATATTTTATCTGCATATTCTTTGATCTCTAACTTTTCCATTATTTTATTAATTATTTCATGGTCTTCTTTGTTAAGTGCTTTCCAGTCTCTAAAGATTCTTCTTCCAAAGGCAACTATGTCTTTTACTTTTAAGGGTAGATACTTTTCTATATCAGGTTTTTGAGGTACATATCCAACAAATTTTTTTTCATAAGTAATATTATCTATTTCTTTTCCAAATAAAATTATTTTCCCATATTGAGGTTTTAATATGCCAACTATTAGTTTTAAAAGGGTAGATTTTCCAGCCCCATTAGGACCTATAATACCTAAAAATTCTCCTTCATCTACCTCTAAATTTATGTTGTCTAATATGTTATCATTATTGTAATAAAAAGTCAGATTCTTTATTTCAACGATTTTGTTCATAAAATATATTTCTCAAAATATTAGTATTTTCTTTTATTAAGAAAAAATAATCTTTATTGAAACCTATAGGATCCATGTCTACTACTTTTACTCCTGTTTCTTTTTGTATTGTTCTTATCACTGGTAAATTAATAAAAGGTTCTTTTACAATGTATTTAATCTTATGTTTTTTAATAATATTTATGATCTCTTGAATCTTTTTCAAGGAGGGCTCTTTTCCCTCTCCTTCCTCTATATAGCTCAATACTTTGATATCATATCTTTTATAAAAGTAATACCAAGAGGGATGATATGCTATGATCTCCCTTTTCTTATAGGGAGATAAACTTTTTCTTATATAATTATCAATTTCTTGGATATTCCTCTCCACAATTTTTAAATTATTTTGATAATAAGCTTGATTTTGGGGATCAATACTTCTTAATTTTTCGTAAATGGCTTGTGCTATCTCTTTTACCATGAGAGGATCAAGCCAATAATGGGGGTTATCGTCTTTGTTTTTAATCTTATCCGCTATTATGAGAAGATCTTTTTGTTTAGTATTAATAAGTTTCATTGCCCATAGATCTACATCTCCACCATTTATTATTATAAGTTTAGAGTTTTCTATGGCTTTCATGGTGTTTGGGGTTGGCTCAAAAAGATGAGGATTTGTATTTTGGGGTAAAAGTACTTCTATCTTCCATTTTTCACCTACAATATATTTTAAGATGCTACCTATGGGAGGAATGGACACTGATATGGTTTGAATTGCATAAATGCTGTTTAGAAGAGTGATTATTGATAATATGATGAAAATAGCTATCTTTTTCATTTTAATTGTCACCACCTTTTTAGTTTTTAGTAGGATAATTATATCACAATTGGAAAGAAAAATTTTTATGTTAAAATTTTAATGAATTTAATATTAAGTTTAACAAAAAGGAGAGAAGTAGTATGAAGAAAGGGAGAACTCCTGAATATATTGGAACATATAACAAAAATCTTATTCTTGAAATATTAATGAGAACAGGACCAAAATCAAGAGCTGAACTTGCTCGAATATCTAATCTTACAAAGACTGCTATTTCAGAGATAGTAGATGATCTTATTAAAAAGAAAATAATAATAGAAGTAGGAAAAGTGGAGACAGAGAGAGGAAGAAGGCCTACTAAGTTAACTATAAATCCAGATTTGAAAGTGCTCTCAGTAGATCTTAGTGGTATGGAGGGAAGATCTGCTATTTTTAATGCAAAAGGAGAAATTGAGGAAAGTATATCATACAAGATAGATGCTAAAGAAGATTTATTAAAGCTCATAGATCCTCTTTATAGGAAATATAATGAAAAAATAATTGCTATTTTTCTCTCAGTACCAGGAATAATTGATAGGGAAAATGGAAAGGTTATTCTTTCTGTAAGTTTAAATTGGGAAAACTTCGAGATTGTATCATTTTTAGAGAAATATTATAGAAAACCTATATATATAGAAAAGGATACTAATGTGGGATTAATAGCTGAAAATTGGTATGGGGATGCTGGTAGGTATAATACGTTTTTTTATCTATTATTAGAAAAAGGTATTGGACTTGGAATATTTTATAAAGGAGAGATCTTGGAAGGTTTTCAAGGTATCGAAGGTGAAATTGGTCATACTACTATTAAAGAAAATGGTGAGAAGTGTTGGTGTGGTAATTCTGGTTGTTTGGAAATTTATGCCTCCCTTTCTAAAATAGTTAAGGATTTTGGTTATGAGAACGATTTTGAAAACGTTCTGAAGGAATTTTTGTATAAAAAGGAAAATGAAATTCTGGAGAGAACTTTTAATTATTTAGGTGTTTCGTTAGCAAATGCTATACATCTATTGGCTCCTGAAGCTGTATGTATTTCTGGTAATATGTTTATAAATAAAAATATTCTTGATATGATTACAAAAATTTTAAAAGAAAAAGTAGAAAACCATATATTTAATAATTTGAGGGGTAAGATTTTCTTTTATTCATCAAAATTAGGTAGAGATAGTCTGTTAATAGGAGCTGGTATTTTAGGGTTTTTAGGATATTTCAAAGGGGTTTAAAATAAGTTATAATAATTACAAAAAAGGGGTTGATAAAGTTGGATTGTAAAATATTAATAGGGGGAGAGGCTGGCCAAGGAATACAAACCATATCTAATATCCTTTCTAAATTTTTTTACCGAATAGGCTATTTTATTTTTACTATTGAAAGTTATCAATCCCGCATAAGAGGTGGCCATAATTATAGCTTAATAAGGATTTCAGGTAATCCTATTTATGCTATAGATAGTGAAAAAATAGATATTCTTGTTGCCTTGAATAGTGAAACTATTGAGCTTCATAAGGACCAAGTTAAAAAGGGTGGATATATTATTTGTGATGAAAATATAAAGGGAGATTTTAGTTTTGAAGAGATGTATAAAGTCCCAGTTAGAAAAATTGCCCAAGAGGTAGCTAAAACGAGGTTAGTAGAAAATACTGTTATTTGTGGGGTTCTTTTGGGATTAGTATCTGGTGACTTAGAAGAGATGAAAAAAGTGGTTTCTGAATCCTTTAGAGATGAATATATAGATATGAACATTAAAGCATTAGAGGCAGGATATATTTATGCATTGAATATAAATAGAAGATGTAGAGAATTTCCAAAAAGAGAAAGAGAAGGAAGATTAATAATAAATGGGGGAGAGGCTGTAGGATTTGGTGCGATTGTAGCAGGTTGTAAATTCCTTGCTTCTTATCCTATGACTCCAGGTACTGCAGTAATGAATTTTTTAGCAGAACATGAGATTGATTTTGATATTGTGGTAGAACAAGCTGAAGATGAAATCTCTGCAATAAATATGGCAATTGGTGGTTTTTTTGCAGGGGCAAGATCTATGGTAACCACTTCTGGAGGAGGATTTGCTTTAATGGTTGAGGGCTTGAGCTTGGCTGGTATGACAGAAACACCTGTAGTAATTCATGTGGCTCAGCGTCCTGGACCAGCGACAGGTCTCCCTACAAGAACGGAACAAGCTGATCTTAATTTTGTTATTCATGCTGGTCATGGAGAATTTCCCAGATATGTCACTGCACCAAGAGATCAGAAGGATGCTTATTATAAAACTATAAAGGCTTTTGAGATGGCTGAAAAATATCAGGTGCCATCTATTATTCTTACTGATCAGTATCTTATTGATTCTAAGGCTGTTATAGATGGTCTCCATGTGCCTGAGATTAAGAATTATAGGATATTGGTAGATAAAAACTATTTAAGGCATAAGATTACTGAGGATGGAATTTCTCCTTTAGCTATCCCAGGAGAGTTTGATGGTTTTGTGATCACTGATAGTGATGAACATGATGAAGAGGGACATATTACAGAAGATTTAAATATAAGAAAAAAGATGGTGGAAAAGAGGTTGAGAAAGAAATTAGCTATTATGAAAGATTTGGAAGAACCTGTTTATTTTGGTGTAGATAACCCCAAGGTAGTTTTTATCGGTTGGGGATCAACATACGGAGTAATAAGAGAAGCTATTTCTAATTTGTTGGAAGAAGGATATGAGATAGGACATTTACATTTTTCTGATGTCTATCCTTTACCTACCAAAATTCTTAATGATTTTAAAGATAAAAAACTATATACAATAGAAGGAAATTATGAGGGGCAATTAGCTGCTTTAATAAGAAAAGAATTATGCATAAAAGTAGATAAGGGTATTGTTAAATATAATGGTATGCCATTTTTTGTAGAAGAAATTATGGAGGGAGTGAGGGAGATAATGGGATGAGAATAGAGGATTTTGATAATAATCAAATACCTGCATGGTGTCCAGGATGCGGAAACTGGTCTATTTTGAATTGTATAAAGAGAGCATTGGCAGAACTTGAGATTCCACCTAATAAATTACTAATGGTTTCTGGTATTGGTCAAGCTGCAAAAGCGCCTCACTATTTTAAATGCAACCTCTTTAATGGACTTCATGGAAGAGATATACCAGTAGCCTGTGGGGCTAAGATAGCTAATAAAGAGCTTCTTGTGATATGTGAATCAGGAGATGGAAATACCTATGGAGAAGGAGGTAATCATTTGATTCATAATATGAGAAGAAATTTAAATATAAAAGTTTTCGTACATAATAACCAAATATACGGTCTAACAAAAGGTCAGGCATCACCCACAAGCGATATGGGAATGAAGACTAAGGTTCAGCCATTGGGGGTAGCTTATCCATCCTTAAATCCCATATCCTTAGCTATTGCAAGTGGAGCATCTTTTGTAGCAAGGTCCTTTTCTGGAGATCCAGATCATCTTACAGAAATGATGAAACTTGCTATACTTCACAAAGGGTTTGCTCTGTTAGATATTCTTCAACCATGTGTAACTTTTAATAAGGTAAATACTTTTCAATGGTATAAAGAAAGAGTATATAAACTTGGTCCAGATTATGATCCTTCTGATATACATTTGGCTTTTGAGAAATCCCTTGAATGGGGAGAAAGGATACCTATAGGAGTTATTTATAAAAAAGAGAAACCGATCTTTGAAGAGGTTATTCCTCAATTACAAGGCAAACCTCTATATAAAAAGAAGAGAGATCCTAATGATATGTTTAATAAAATAGTAAAAAAGTTTATGTAAGAAAATATAGTAAACATAGTTTACAATGTAATAAAAATATACTATAATTAGTGTAAGCATAATAATTCTTGGAGGTACTCCAAAATGAAGGTAGTAGTTATTGGTGGGGGTAGTACGTATACTCCGGAATTAATTGAAGGATTTTTTAATATTTGGCAAGAGATTCATCCTTTAAAAGTTGTTCTTATTGATATTAATACTGAAAGATTAAATATTGTGTATGATTTTCTATTAAGGATGGCCAAAAAAGCTAAGGCTGAAATAGAATTTTTAAAAAGTACAAACTTGGAAGAAAACTTAGAAAGAGCTGATTTTATAATAAATCAAATAAGGGTTGGAGGAAATAAAGCAAGGCTCTTAGATGAAACCATTCCTTTGGAATTTAATCTTTTAGGACAAGAGACTACTGGGGCAGGGGGATTTGCGAATGCTCTTAGAACGATACCAGTGGTATATGATATAGCAAAAAAGGTAGAAAGACATGCTCCTAATGCTTGGTTTATTAATTTTACTAATCCTTCTGGAATAATCACAGAAATGCTTCTCAGATATACTAAAGTAAAAGCTATAGGGTTGTGTAATGTGCCTATAAATTTTCAAAAATTTTTTGCTGATTTATCAGGTGTAAGCTTAGAAGATGTCTTTTTAGACTATTTTGGTATTAATCATTTGAGTTTTGTAAGAAGAATATTTATAAAGGGAGAAGATAAAACTCAATATTTATTACATAAAGCAAAAGAAAAATTGTCGGAAGAGGAAAAAAGAATTATAGACATTTTAGGTTTGTTCCCAAATTATTATCTCAGATATTACTTTTTTAGAGAGGAAAAAGTGGAAGAGTTAAAACATAAGCCAAAAAGAGCAGAAGAAGTGATGAAAGTGGAAGAAGAGTTATTAAAAATATATAGTGATCCTAAGGTAGATACTAAACCAGCAGAACTTTCTAAAAGAGGTGGAGCCTATTACTCAACATCTGCTGTTAATCTGATTATGCATCTTTTTGGTTTGAAAGAGGGATTTCAGATAATAAATGTTATGAATAATGGAGCTATAAGAGATCTACCAGAGGATTCAGTGGTAGAGATACCGGTTTACGTAAAACATGATATATTTCGAAGATATATTATAGGTAATTTACCTATTGAAGTTAAAGGAATTATAGAGGCTGTAAAAGTATATGAGAGATTAACAATAGAGTCTGCTATGGAAGGTTCATATAAAAAGGCTGTTTTTGCTCTTGCACAACATCCATTAATCTCTTCATTTACTCTTGCAGAAAAAGTTCTTAATAGATTAATAGAGGAAAATAAAGAATATTTCCCAAAATTAAGTTAAGGAGTAATATATGAGATACTTTCTCGGCTTAGATGCAGGCGGTACAAAAACAGAGGCTATTATCTTAAATGAAAAGGGAGAAATTGTAGGCTTTGGTAGATCTGGCCCTGGAAATTATGAAGGTATAGGTATTGAAAGGGCAAAGAAAAATTGGATGTTAGCTATAGATAGGGCTAAAAAAGAAATAGGGGAAATTATATTTGATTTTGCGTGTTTTGGACTTGCAGGTGCTGATTTTTTAGAGGATTTTGAGATGTTGGAGAAAGAGGCAAGATCCTTAAACATAGCTAAGGATTTAGTTATTGAAAATGATGCACCTATAGCTTTAAGAGCTGGGAATATGGAATTCTGGGGTGTGATTATAATAATGGGTACTGGGAATAATGGATATGGAAGATCAAAAGATGGAAGATCATATAGATATTTTGGTGAAGGCTATATTTTTGGAGATTGGGGAGGTGCTTCATCTGTAGTACAAGAGATGTTATTCTATGCTTTTAGATCCTATGATGGTAGAGGGGAGAAAACTCTCCTTGAAAACGAAGTACTAAAGTATTTTTCTGCAAAGGACTATAATGAACTTGCCAAGAGATTATATTATAATTCTGAGGAATATAATAAGGCCTTAGGACTTGCTCCTTTACTTTTTGAGTGTGTAAGAAAGGGAGATAAAGTAGCAAGGAGAATTGTGGAAAAAATAGTGGATGAAACTGTTATTTCGGCTTATAACTTGATGCAAAAATTGGATTTATTGGAAGATGAAACGCCTGTAGTTTTAGCTGGGAGTATATATAAGGGGGCAAGTTGGCTTCCCGATTATATTCAATCCAAGATGAAAATGTTCGCAGAAAAAAGTAAGGTTGTACCTCTTAGAATTCCTCCAGCGGTAGGAGCTGCCTTAATTGCTTATGAAAAAGCAGGCTTTATGGTAGATAGTAAAATCTGGGAAAAATTATTGAACTTCAATTATGATACTGCTAAAGGGACCTAATATTAATTTATTATCTTTTAAGTTGGTGTTTCTTGAATAGAGAATATCCTTAAAAGTAAAGTTTAGACTTATTATCTTTTCTACCCTATTAAGATTATGTATTACTAATATCTCTTCATCATCTATTCCTCTTAGGTATGCTAATAAACTTTTATCATTTAGATTAATTTTTTCCATTTCTCTCAAAGATAAAGCCTTATATTCTTTCATTAGTTTAAGGATTCGTTTATAATGGTTTAATATACTATTCTTATCCTCTTTTTCTGTAGCATAGAATATTCCATTGGTGGGAATATTATATTTAGGCTTTATCCAATAGGTTTGTTCTTCGGAATTCATTTGATCTGTCCATTTAAAAGGTTCTCTTATGTATTCGTCTGGTTTTGTCCCTTCCATCCCTATTTCTTCACCATAATATATAAAGGGAGTTCCAAGGAGAGTTAGGTATATGGAACCTGCAAGTAGACTTTTATCAATACTCCCCCCAAATGATGTTCTCACTCTAACCTGATCATGATTTCTCAAGAAGGTAGCATCAGTAAAATCGGAATAATTTTCTTTAAACATTTCTCTTTCCATATCTAAAAAATCACATATCCCTAAATCTCTTTGATTTGCTACCGAACTCATAATTTTATCTGAAAGGGGAAAGTTAGAAAGAGAAGGAATTGACTTATAATATTCTGCTATTACATATTCGTTGTCCCAGACTTCTCCTATAAGATATATATCTGGTTTGATCTTTTTTAAATAATCATAAAACTCTTTCCACCATATTATGTTTTTATTATCGTCATCATATATATGCTTTACAGCATCAAGTCTAAGTCCATCTACACCTTTTTCAAGCTAATATCTAGCCATCTTTTTGATTTCTTCTCTAACCTTTGGATTATCAAAGTTTAGATCAGGCATTTCAGACCAAAAGAAGGCATAGTAATAACCCGTATTTTTATAGTACCAAAAATTAGAGTTCTGAGTTGGTTTTGTATCACTCCAAATATAATAATCTCTGTATGGGGAAGTTTAAGAGTTTGATGCACTTATGAACCAAGGATGTCGGGATGAAGTATGATTTACAACTAAATCAAGAATTACTTTTATATTTTTTCTATGAGCTTCTTTAATTAATTCTTCAAAATCCCTCATATTTCCATATGCTGGATGAATATCATAATAGTCAGTCACATCGTATCCATGATAACTTACAGACATAAATATGGGAATTAACCATATGCCATCTATATTAAGTTGTTTTAGATAATCTAATTTATCAGTTAATCCTTTCAAATCTCCCACTTTATCACCATCACTATCCGCAAAAGATCTAACTAAAATCTCATAAAAAGTTGTATTTTTGTACCAAGGTAAATTATATCCATGGGTATAAAATAAAAATAAAAGGGTAATAAATAAAAAGATTATAATGAATTTCAATTTTTTATTCATGGTTGCCTCCTTATTAACATGTGTTAATAGAAATAAATTTTAGAAGCCCGGTGAGCGTATTGTTTTCACTCGCCCGGGCTTTTTACCTACCCTACGCTTCTTGAGATTAAGATTATCATAGATTAATTTTTTATGTCAAATGGTCATGGTATTAGTTACATTATTGTTTTCTTAATATTTATTTAAGCTGAGATTTATAGATCTTTTAAAAATTCATTTTTTAAAAATTGATTCCAATTTTTTGACAAATTTTTTTTAAGATTGTAAACTTTAAATACTCAAAAAATAAAATAATTTAAATCTCAAAAAGGGAGGTTGATATCTTCTTTACTGAAATAATTTGGATTTTAGATACTAAATGTAATTTGAATTGTCCACATTGTTATGTACATGCAAGAAATTGGAAGAAAAAAATATCAAAAGAAAGAGGATTAAAATTAATAGGAGAGGCAAAAGAATCAAATTTTACTCATATTGATTTTACAGGAGGAGAGACTCTCTTAATTCCTGAATTATTTGATTACATTGTTAAAGCTAAGAACTTAGATTTAAATGTCTCCATAAATACAAATCTTCTTCTTTTAGACTATGAAAAAGCGAAACTTATAAAAGAAAATGAAGTCTATCTTTATGTGTCTGTTGATGGAAGTAATAAAGAGATTTATGAAAAATTGAGAGGAAAAGGAACCTTTAATATTTTATTAAAGAAATTAGAAATACTTAACGATTTGGATATACCTTATTCTATGATTTTTTCGGTTTCCACATTTAATTATAAAGATTTATCTAACATGGTAGATTTTGCAAAGAAGAATCTTGCTAAGGAACTCTGTGTTATTCCTGTTATCCCTTCAGGTGAGGCTAAGAAATCTCATATTTATCTTGATTCCTCAAGAATATTGGAGAGCATAAGGGAATTATCCGTTAAAGCAATAGAAGAAAACTATAAAATAAATATTTGGTGTGCCCCTTTTCTTAAACTTTTAGATTTTCCTCAAAATATTTATGTAGATAAATGTCATGCTTTCGATTTTATTGATCTTGCACCTACAGGAGATATATTAATTTGTGATGTTATTGATATTCCTATTGCAGAGATTAGGACAAAATCATTGAAAGAGGCAATCAATGATATATTAAAGAATCCTTTATATAAAGAGCTTAAGGAGAGAACTAATTATTGTTACAATTGTGAGATATTGGATTTTTGTGGGGGTGGCTGTTATGCAAGATCTTGGATAATTAATGGGGATTTGAGAAAGCCTGATCCTTATTGTCCTAATGTTTTGACTGCAATGGGTAAATAGATGAGAATAATCTTAAAGAGAGATCAGTTAAAGTTTGTAATTAATCATGCTATTGATGAGTATCCAAAGGAGGCTTGTGGTATTTTTGGGGGAAATACAAAGGAGGATAAATTTATAATTGAGAAAGTTTATAAGGTCAAAAATGCTTCTTTAGCACCTTATAATAGCTATTTAATAGATCCCTTAGATGAGCTTTATGTATTTAGAGATATTGAGAAAAATGGCTTAAAAATATTAGGAGTTTATCACTCCCATCCAGAGAAGGGGGTAGAACCCTCTCTGGATGATATAAATCATATGTTGAAGGATATTTTTTATTTGATATTAGCTATTAAATTAAAGGATAACTTATTCTTAGATATAAAAAGCTATATTTGGAATAATAGTATACTTAATGAAATTACTATTGTTGTAATTTGAGCCTTTTTATGGAATTTTTTATATCTAAGGAATTTAGGTGGGCTTTTTCCATTTGCTTACAGAATACACATATATCCTTAGTTGTAGGTTCTCCACAGATTTGACAATTTTTTGATTCTAATTTTTCTTTTTGGCTTTTGATATATTTAATACCTTTTTCTAAAAATCCATAATAAAAATGTTCTTTTGTTCCAGGAGATTTGTTTTCTAATATATTAAGGACTTCTTTATACATAAGAGATCTTGCATCATAAGACATAGGGCATTCATCTATTATGTAATCTATCTTTTTTATTAAGCAGTATGCAGATGTTTCAATTTCTGTTAGTCTATATAGAGGTTTTACTTTTCTTACAAAATATTCCTCTTCTTTATGAATAGGTTCTTGAACCTCTAAATAATCTATTTGCCAGTGTAGGATATTACCAAGAAGGGTAGCAGCCTCATCATCTAAATTATGGCCAGTGGCAATTACACTATAACCTAATTCTCTTGCGGTCAAATTCATTATATATCTTTTAATTACTCCACAGGTAGAGCAGGGGACTTTTTTATTTCTTTTGGCTATTTCTTCAATTCCGATCCCATAAATCTCTTTAAGAGAAATTATATGTAACTTTAGATCTTTGGTATTGACATATTTTTTAACCTTTTCTTTAGATTTTTCAGAGTATTCGCTGATACCAAGTTCTATATACATGCCATCTGCTTTATATCCTAAAGATATAAGAATATCCCATAAAGCTAAACTATCCTTTCCTCCTGAGACAGCAACTAAAATTTTTTCATCTTGGGTAAACATTTTATAATGCTTTATTGCCTTTTCTGTTTGATGAAATACATATTCAATAAAATGATCTTTACAGAAAGCACTATTATGGCGCTTTATGTATATGTTTGCTTCATTTTTGCATTTTATACATTTCATTATATACTTCCTCCAGATATAACGGGTATAATTTCTATTTCTTCATCATCTTTTATTATTTTGTCAGGTGTGACAATTTCATTTTCCTTTACTACAATAACGGTTTCTGGATTTATATTTAAAATTTTAAGTATTTCATTTACTTTGTAATTTCCTTTTATCTCTTTTATTTCATTTTCTCTTCTAAGTATTACTTTCATATTAGATTTATCCTCCTTTATTCTTTTGATCTTAGTATGAATGCAAAGGATTCAAAATCTTTCATTGGGGGTATATTAATTCCTATATTCATTAATTCATCACCATAAAATTCTCTATCGGTTCCCTCTATTTTATATATTTTGTTAGGATCAAGACCGTCCAATTTGAGCTTTAAAAAGGGCGGATTAGGAAAAGCTAAGATGTTTACATATACTACAAAGGCCTCTTTTTTATCCGGAGTAACAAACATCCAAGACGCAGCATTTTCTTGGAATGGGCTTATTAATCTATATAGATCTCCTTCAAAAACTATATGCCATATCTTTTTATAGAATTCTATTTGATCTTTTATTATTTCTTCCTCTTCCTTTGTTAATTTAGTAAGGTCCATTTCATATCCAAAAACACCTGACATTGCTACATAGCCTCTTGTCTTGAGAGGTGTAATTCTCCCAACTTGGTGATTAGGTACTGCAGACACATGGGCACCCATAGTGGAGGCAGGATACACAATACTTGTTCCCCACTGAATCTTTAATCTTTCTATGGCGTCAGTATTATCACTGGTCCATATTTGAGGCATATAATATAGTATTCCAGGATCAAATCTGCCTCCTCCACCTGAGCAACCTTCAAAAAGAATATGTGGAAATTCTGATGTTAACTCTTCCATCATTTCGTATAATGCTAAAACATATCTATGGAATACTTCTTTTTGTTTTTCTGGAGTAAGGGCAAGAGAGCCTACTTCTGTTAGAGGTCTATTCATATCCCATTTTATATATTCAATAGGGGCGTTTCTTATAATTTCCTTCATCATTCTAAGAATTTCTTTTCTTACTTCTTCTCGTGTTATGTCAAGAACATACTGATTTCTACATTGAGATAAGGTCCTTCTTCGGACTTGTATACACCAATCTGGATGTTTTTTATAAAGTTCACTGTTTGGAGAAATCATTTCTGGCTCAAACCATAGTCCAAATTTTAACCCCATTTCATTTAATTTTTTACCAAGTCCATCAAGTCCGTTTGGTAATTTTCTTCTATCCACATACCAATCTCCAAGAGAGCTGGTATCATCATCCCTTTTGCCAAACCATCCATCATCTAAGACAAAAAGTTCTATTCCTAACTCTTTTGCCTTCTGGGCAAGAGCTAAAAGTTTATCTTCATTAATATTGAAATAAACTGCTTCCCATGTATTCACAAGAATAGGTCTTCTTTTGTCTCTATATTCACCTCTACAAAGTCTTTTACGATATAGTCTATGATAGGTTCTTGACATTTCTCCCAAACCCTCGGCAGAGTAAACCATTACTACTTCTGGTGTTTGAAAGGTATCTCCTTTTTCTAATATCCAAGTAAATTCAAATGGATTTATTCCCATGGTTACTCTTGTAGTATTAAATTGATCTACTTCTATATTAGCTGAAAAATTTCCACTGTATACTAGACTAAAGCCATATACGTCTCCATGTTTTTCATTTGCGTCTTTAGAAAGTAGAGCAATAAATGGATTGTGTTGGTGAGAGCTTTCTCCCCGTGAACTTTCAATGGTCTTTATACCATGCATTAAAGGAGTTCTTTCTATGTACCTCTCCCTTGCCCATGATCCCCAAAGATGTAAAAGGTCAAACTTACAGTGATCAAAATCTACACAAGTACTTAAAGCTATTAATATTTTTAATTTTTGATCCCCATCGTTTATAAATTTAGCACTTCTTGTAATAACATTGTAGTCTCTAAATGCTGTATATAGGAGAATAACTCTTAGATTAATAAGATCATCTATTAGCTCTATTTCAAGGGTTTCTGCTTCATTTTCGTCTTCCACATAAGTTGCTGGTAGTCCTTGAAGTTTTGGTTTTCCTTTATAAATCTTGTAATCTTTAAATATTAGGTTTGTAATTCTTGATCCATCTTCTTGTTCTATTTGATATGCAGGATGTCTATAGTCTGAATTTCCATAGGCTGGATATTCTAATAGCATTCTATCAAAAGTGTAAGTTTTATCATCAGGATCAGGATTTGCTCCAAAGGGAGAAGTCATAAAAGCTTCAGAAAAACCCGAATGATTTAATTTTTTTCCCCAATATAGATGGACTAAATATTTATTCTTAAAATTTTTCATTATATAACTGGAATTTCCAGCAATTAGATGAAAGATTTTGTTATTCTCATCATATATTATGGGCATATTATCACCTCACGATTTTTTTTAATAAATATAGCATAAAAAGGATATAAATGATACAGAGTATTATTTAAATTACCCTAAATAGTGGGGGAAGTAAGTTCTTTTATGGAAAAAGTGAATATATTTAAAAAACTGTAGTTCTTAATAAATCTTCTAAAAGTATAACAGGAAAAGTTAACACATGATATTTATAAAAGGAAGTTCCAAGAATCTTTTTATATTGTCCAGGTGAATTATCAAGCATTTCACAAAGTTTATTATTCCATTTAGGTCTATTTTTATAGAGTTTCAAAAAAGTGTTTTTTATTATTGTAGATTCATTAAATAATAGATAGCGAGGGTAATACATTAGGTGAAAAATATCCATGAGTTCTTTTTTAGTAGAAGAGATTAAGATATTTATTCTCCTCTTTCTTAAAGAAAAAATACTTTCTTGCCTAATATTGAGATCTAAGAGTTTAGCAGTTTACCTATTAGAGTAAAAATACTCAAAAGCTATTTTAATAGCAGTAAATTTTTTTTTCTTTTTTAAACAAACAGATTTTCTCCTTTCTTACAATAATGATGCCTTATCAAATTGCCTATTCTTTGATTATATCAACCGAAATATAGCATAATTTTTAATTCAAATTGAAAAATTATTAGACTGATGTTATAATATTTTCTGAAAATAACTATATAGGAAGGGGATGAGAGAGAATATAAAAGCAGGATAAGAGGTTTATCGAAAGGGTAAACGTTTTCCTTTTTGTAAATTTTGTTCACAGAATATTATTAATAGGGGGTGCTTTATATGAAGAGGTTGTTGATGATTGTATTTATTGTTTTTGTATTTCTTTTAATGGCTACAACTGCTCAGACTCCTAAAAAACTTGTTTTTGCATGGATTCCAAAGGCATTAAACAATCCAGTTTTTGAACTTGGAAGAGATGGTGCTTTCAGGAGAGCAGAGGAACTTTCAAAGAAGGGGCCATATAAGGTAGAAATTCTTTATGTGGCTTCTGTAGCATCTGATGCTACAGAACAAGCAAGAGTATTGGAAGATGTTGTGGCAAGGAAAGTAGATGGAATAGCTATTTCTTGTAATGATCCTACAGCATTAATAGATGTCATTAATAAAGCGGTAGAAGCGGGTATACCTGTTATGACCTTTGATGCTGATTCACCAAAGAGTAAGAGATTTACTTATCTCGGTGTAAACAACTATGAGGGTGGAAAATGGGCAGCAAAGTTGTTAGTAAAAGCTATGGGAACCAGTGGGGACGTGGCAATGCTTACTGGAGTACCTGGTGCACTTAATTTGGAAGAGAGAATGAGAGGATTTAGAGATGAAATAAAGAAATATCCTAAGATTAAGATAGTAACAACTGTAGCATGTTACGATGACATCAACAGAGGCGTGCAAGTAGTTGAGGAAACAATGCAGAAGTATCCTAATTTGAAGGGATGGTTCTTTGTAGGACTTTGGCCTCTCTTTGCAGAAAGAGGATCTATGCCACTTTGGGAAAAAGCTGCAAAGGCGAAGAAAGTATTTACTGTTGCCTTTGACACATTACCAGTGGAGTTACAACTTTTGAAAGAGGGATATCTTGTAGGTCTTGTTGGTCAAAAATATTGGGGATGGGGTTATGATGCTATAGATATCCTTTATAGAAAAGTTGTAAATAACGAAAAATTCCCTGAATGGATAGATACTGGTTTTGATATTGTTACTCAAAAGAACGTAGATGCGATGATAAGAGCATGGCTATTAAAAGATTTCAAGACTCCACTTCCACCAGCATTTTAAAAACAGTGGTAGGTTTTTAGATTAATAAAGAGTGGGGGGTACAAAGATGATTCTTTGTACCCCCCACTCTTGGTTTAGAGGAGGTGACAAAATTTGGAACCAATACTTAGAATGGAAGGAATATCTAAAACATTTCCGGGAGTTCAAGCATTGGATAGAGTAGATTTTGAGGCTTATAGTGGTGAGGTTATGGCTCTTGTGGGTGAAAACGGAGCTGGAAAATCTACATTGATGAAAATTCTTAGTGGGGCTTATAAAAAGGATGCAGGAAGGATTTATTTAAATGGGAAAAGAATAGAAATTCAAGATCCATATCATGCTCAACTTTTGGGTATCAGTACTATATATCAGGAATTAAATGTAACACCAAATCAAACTGTAGCTCAGAATATCTTTTTAGGAAGAGAGATTAAGAGAAAAGGAATATTAGGGAAATTGGGTTTTGTGGATAAGAAGGAAATGGAAAGAAGAGCAAAAGAGCTTCTTGATAGGGTAGGGGCTAATATTGATCCCAAGGAATTGGTTAAAAATCTTTCGGTGGCTCAAAGACAAATGGTGGAAATAGTAAAAGCTTTATCTCTTGATGCAAAGATAATCATCATGGATGAACCAACCTCTGCTTTAGGTCCTGAGGAGGTGGAAAAACTATTTGGTATTATAAAGCAACTGAAAGAGCATGGTATTGCTATTATATTTATCTCTCATAGATTGGAAGAAATATTTAAAATAGCAGATAGAATAACAGTACTCAGAGATGGAAAAATGGTTGGAGTAATGAGTAAGGACGAAGCTACTTTTGATAAAGTTATATATCTTATGGTAAACAGGCCCCTTGGAGATATGTTTAAAAAAGAAGAGGTTTCTAAAGGTAAGCCTCTTCTTGAAGTTAAGAACTTAAAAAGTGAGATAATAAAAGAAGTAAGTTTTACTCTATATGAGGGTGAAATTCTTGGTATAGCAGGATTGGTAGGTTCTGGTAGAACGGAACTCGTAAGATTAATTTTTGGTGCAGATCCTAAGATTTCAGGTGAAATATACTTAAATGGAGAAAAAATTGAGATTCAATCCCCAGAAGACGCAGTAAAACATGGTATTGGCTTAGTTCCAGAAGATAGACAAAATCAAGGTTTAATATTAAAGATGTCTGTAAGGGAAAATGTTGGAGTTACAATTATTAGGAAACTCTTGAAATTTTTAGGTTTTGTAGATAAGAATAAACTTACTGAGATATCTGAAAATTTCGTAAAGAGATTAAATATTAAAACTCCAAGTGTTTTTGAAAAAGTTTTATATCTATCAGGAGGAAATCAACAAAAGGTTGTTCTTGCAAAATGGCTTGCATCAAATCCTAAGATATTGATATTAGATGAACCAACAAGGGGTATAGATGTAGGTGCAAAAGCTGAAATTCATGCTATAATGAGCCAACTTGTTAAAACTGGAATAGGAATTATTATGATATCTTCAGAAATTCCAGAGGTTCTTGCCATGAGCGATAGAATTCTTGTTATGAGTGAGGGAAAGATTGTGGTAGAGCTACCAAGAAGTGAAGCGACTCAGGAAAAGATAATGGCTTATGCATCTGGTAGTTACTAATTTTTTATATCGGAGGGAGGTATTTCAATGAAGGAAGCTTCTAAAGAGAGAAAAGGGATATTAAAAACGATAAGAATGCAAGAGATTGGCATATTAATCATTCTTTTTGTTTTATGTCTTTTTTTAAGTTTAACTACTGAAACCTTCTTAACCTCAACAAATATTTTTAATATATTGCGTGCTTTTTCATGGATTGCAATAAGTGGTTTTGGGATTTTAATGGTGATTATAACTGGTGGTATAGATTTATCGGTTGGATCGGTTATGGCTATGGCTGGTTTAATAACTGCAATGATGCTAAAGGCTAATTTTGGTGTATTTCTATCGATTATAGGAGGTGTATTGATAGGAGCATTTATTGGTTTTATTAATGGTCTCCTTATAAGTAAAACAAATTTGCCTCCATTTATAGCAACCCTGGGTACTATGAATATAGCAAGGGGATTCTGTTATGGGATTACTGGAGGATGGCCTGTTAGGGATTTACCAAGGAGTTTCAACATGTTAGGTCAATTTGATATACCCTTTTTAGGTGTTGGAATTCCTCTACCTGTGGTCTTTATGATAATTTTAGGTATAATAACCTCAATTTTTCTTAATAGGACATCATGGGGATACAGAATCTATGCAGTTGGTGGAAATGAGCAAGCGGCAAGGCTTTCTGGTATTAATACAGGAAGGGTGAAAATTCTTGTTTATACCCTAAGTGGAATTCTAACGGCAATTGGTGGAATATTAATGACTGCAAGGTTAGGAGTAGCAGCTCCTACTGCAGCTAGTGGTTATGAGTTAGATGTTATTGCTGCAGCTGTTATAGGAGGAGCTTCTCTTACTGGAGGAGAAGGTACTGTCTTAGGAGTAATTATAGGTGCAGCAATAATGCAAGTTTTGAGAACTGGTATGGTACTTTTAGGTTTTCCAGCCTATTGGCAACCATCAGCTATCGGGGCAATTATAATTGCTGCTATTATATTTGATCAATATAGGAAGAAAAAAATGGGAATAATTAGGTAGATAAGGAATGTTATAAAAATCTCTGGGAGGGAGGTAGAGGGAGAAAGAAAATTTTAGAAAGGGGGAAAAATTTGTGGGGCTTAAAGGTAATTTACAAAGTATTCCTTTATGGGAGATTCTTCAGACAATCTCTATAGGTAAAAAAAACAGGAAGATTGGAGATAGATAATGGAAGTAAGAGTGCTGAGATATTTATAGAAAATGGAAAGATTGTAAATGTAAGATCAGGGTTTATTGAAGGATATGATGCCTTATTAGGTATTGTATTATGGGATAAGGGGGATTTTGTTTTTCATCCTGAAGAAAAAATTTCACAAAAGCTTTTAAATTTAGATCCTTTAGAAGTGTTTATTAATGCATCAGATTATATAGACTCAGCAAATTATCTCGGCGATTTAATACTGTTACCAGTAAGAGTGGATGGTTTAGCCTTAGAAGAAGAAGTGGTGGCTTCATCTTTTGATGGTATCTTAAGTGTTAGAGGGGTGCTTTTGAATTCTCCCTTGGGAGAGTATAGGAGCTTAGAGATAATTAAAAAGCTTATAAAGGAGAAAAAGTTAATATATCCTGAGGAGGATAGTAGGGTCCTTCTTCTATATACTTTTTGGAGACGTTGGAGATATCTCTTAGAAGAAGGAAACAAAATAGGGATAAACGAAAGGAATCTTAGAAAGGTTATTAAAGATTTTATTTCAGGTATGCAAGAAGAACTTGCCTTTATCATAGAAGATATAACGTCTTCAGAAAAGATTTCTTGGCATTACTTCTATAGAAATATTGTGAAGTTTCCTGAGAGTAAGATAGAGGTATTTTTTAGAGAGGCTTTTGAAGTTTTAAACAAGCAGATAAAGATGCCATCTGACAGAAGAAAACTGGAACAATTTTCCATTTTATTGGGCGAAAAAGGTGATAGTATATATGTTTCTGTTAATAGAAAACTAAATTCTAATGAGTTGATAGTTTCATTATTTTTTAATGGGGAGAGATCTTTAAAACAGGTATTTCATTATTCTTTACTTGATAAAATAGAGACTCAATCTATAATTGTGGATTTAATCACAAATAAACATATAGCTGACATATCAGAAGATAAAAAGTTAGATTTAATACATTCCTTCTATATATTCTGGAGAAGATTTTTAAAAGAAATGAAAGAGAAAGGTTTAGATAATGAGCTAATAGAAATTTATAGGAGCTACATTGATAGTTCTTTTTTAGATGTCAGATTTATATTTTCCCATATAATTGAAGGGTCAATACCAAACTTTGCTTATTTTAATAGAGAGAAGGAAAAATATTCAGAAGAAGAAATAGTAGGATTTGTTAAAGGTGGAATTGACTTAATCTTTGATGAGATGAAAAATAGAATTGGAGAGGCTGAATTAAAAGTATTATTGCAAAAAGTCTTGGAGGAGATTAAACTATTAAACCCAAGAAATGTGGAAAAATATGCTATGGTAATTTAAGGGTTAAATGATTAGGAAAAATAAAGTTTTAGTATAGTTTTTCCCTTTAATTTTGCTATTATTGGAGATAAAGCTTGATTTTATATAATTCAGGGTTAGGATATTCTTGGGTAGAGTAGCGCTAAGGAATATGAATACAGGAATTTTCTTCCCTTTTCATATTGATATATAATTTCTGAGATAAGTGCGGGTAGGTCTTGTATTTCATGCAATTTATATGAAGACAACCTTACTTTATTTTCATGGAGAAAAAGGATTTAGGAATTAAAGAAGAAGTGATAAGGATGGAATGTTAAATTCTATATGTTTAATACCTTTTGGCCTTTGCCTATTTGTATTATATTCTTTGTGATCTTATCAAATGTATATTCGGTATTATAAAAGGCATCTTCTATATTTTTATCTATAGATAAATAATAAGCAAAAATTGAAGAGAAGATACAGCCTGTACCATGTATATTTAGGTTTTGTCTAAAAATCTTGGGGTAAAAAATACATTTATCCCTTGTATAAAGAATATCATAAACCTTGTTACCTATGGGAAGATGTCCACCTTTCAATACAATATTTTTTATTTTAAATTGCTTACTTAAATCATAAATGGAAGTTTTCATATCTTCTAGAGTCTTTATTTTAATGTTTAAAAGTGTCTCTGCTTCGGATATATTTGGGGTTATTATTGTACATAAGGAAATTAGTTGAGCTAAGTTTTGTAAACTATTTTTCTTTAGTAATTTGATACCTTTTGTTGGTTTAATTATTGGATCAAGAACAATATTTTTAAATCTATATTTTATTATGGTATCTATCACTGCATTAATAATTTTCTCTGAATACAGAGCTCCTATTTTTACTGCATCAATATCTTCCACGTCTCTTATTAATTGCTCGAGTGATTTTATAAAATATTTGGAATTTATTTCATAGACTTTATATACTCTTTGAGTATCTTGGATAGTAAGACATGTGGGTACTCCTAAAGCATAACCATTAAGAAGATGAATAGTTTTTGTATCCAATAAAAGACCTGCTCCACCTGTTGGATCATATCCTGATATTATGAGTATCTTCTTTTTATGAACTATTCTTGATGGCACAAAGATCACCACACATAGTACATGTGGTTATTGATAAACCCTTTCTATATTCCTTTGCTTTATCAGGATCTATAGATGTATTTATGATTTTTTCCCAATCTAAATTTTTTCTTGCTAAAGCCATAGTATAGTCCCTTTCTATACTCTTTTTAAATCCTTTCACCAAGTTAACACTATGAGCTACTATTTTAAAGGCGATGATTCCTTCTTTCACGTCTTCTATATTTGGTAATCTTAGATGCTCTGCTGGTGTTACATAACATATAAAATCAGCTCCGTTCAAACCTGCAATTAGTGCTCCTATACTTCCCGATATATGATCATATCCTGCTGCAATATCGGTAGTTAAAGGACCAAGAACGTATAATGGAAAATCATGGCATATCCTTTTTATGGTTTTTATGGTATAGGGTATTTCATCTGCTTTTATATGGCCAGGACCTTCAATAATTACTTGCACACCATAATTATGAGCCTTTTCTGCTAATTTACTTACTTCTAATGTTTCCTCAATCTGTAAAATATTACCTGAATCAAAAATACATCCTGGCCTAAATGCATCACCTATGCTTATGGTTACATCATATTTCTTTAATATCTTGAGTACTTCATCAAAGTATTCATAGTAAGGATTTTCAGATTGATTTTCTATCATCCATTTATAGATCATAGAACCCCCGCGAGATACTATGTTTAAAATTCTTTGTGATTTTTCTAATTCTTTTGCTAACCTTAAGTTTATTCCCGCATGTATAGTTAAAAAATCAACTCCTGAATCTGCATGTTCTTCTAAAACCTCAAGAAAATCTTTTGGTTTTGTTTTAATAAAGTTCTTTGCACGAGTTGCTATATCATAAACAGGAACACTCCCTACTAAAAAACTGAATTCTTTTACTAATTTTTCTCTGAAAGATTTTGCATATTTACCACAAGAAAGATCCATTACCGATTCCACATTATATTTTTCACAAATTTCAGCCTTCTTTAATTCCAGATCAAAACTTGAAAAATCCGATGTTACCCCAATATTGGCGTTTATTTTTATGCTACAGCCGTCTCCTATAGCATAATATTTATTTCTTTTTCTTTTTTTATTAGCTGGAACTACAATTTTTCCTTCTTTTATTTTTCTAAGAAACACCTCTATAGATGGGAATTCTTCATTTTTGTATGCTATTTCTATTTCCTGAGGGATTTGATTTATTCTTAGTTTTTCAAGAATTGTTTGTTCCATTTTTGTAAACCTCCATTATCTTCATGAGATTTTTTATTTTTTCCTTAATATCAGAAGAAGATACAATCTCACTTACCATAGCTATACATTTTCCTCCATTTTCAAAAACTTGTTTTAAATTGCTTTCTTTAATACCTCCTATTGCTACTACTGGAATTTTTATATTTGCAGTAGCCCATTTTAGAATCTCTAATCCAATTGGAGGATGGGGGTTTTCTTTTGTAAAACTTTCAAAAATTGGTCCAAGACCAATATAATCAGCCCCCTCTTTTTCAGCTTTTTTGGCTTGTTCTTTATTATGGGTAGTAGCTCCTATAATAAATTCTTCTCCTAATAATTCCCTTGCTACTTCTATAGGATAATCGTCTTGACCAATATGTACCCCGTCTGCCCCAACAATTTTTGCAAGGTCCAAATGATCATTAACTATTAAAATGGCACTATATTGAAGGGTAAGTTCTCTTAAAAGTAATGCTTCCTTATATTTTTCTTTTAATGTTTTTTTCTTTTCTCTGTATTGTATGATTTTTACACCTGAAGATAGCATTTCTTTTACCACTTCTATATTGTTTCTACCTAAAGATAAATTTTCGGCTGTAATACAGTAAAGATTGTAATTCTTTAGTAGATCTAATTTCTTAGATTTCATATAGCACCATCCTTAAAATTTCATCACATTGCATACTTGAAATAGCAATTACTTTAGGAGCATAAGGATGAAAGTTTTTATTATCACTTTGAAAATCTCCAATAAGGGTTATGTTTTTAAATTTTTTAATCTTTATTTTCTCAATGTCACCAAATCCACAAACCCCTATAGCTGAGACAATCTTTTTACCTAGACTAACAGCAGTGTTAATTAAAAGGGCTTTTGTTTCTGCAGTGTCTACTGCTTCCAAAATGATATCTCCTTGAGATAATAGATCTATTACATTCTCAGATGCGATCTTCACATCAAAAGTGATAATATTGCAATGAGAATTTATAGAAAGAATATTTTCTTTAAGAGCAATAACTTTTGGTTTACCTATTTGATTGTAGAAATAGGCTTGTCTATTTAAATTTGATATTTCTACTTTATCATGATCTATGAGAATAAAATTTTCAAAACCTGTTCTTGTGAGAGTTATAGCAGCATTTGAGCCTAATCCCCCACAACCTACTATTACTACTTTTGTCTTACGAATTTTATTTAATTCTTCTTGGGTAAAATAATTTACAAGCATGTCTCTAAAGTCATTCATGTTATGCCTCCTTTAATCCAATTTGTAAATTCTGGCCTATATCCTTTGCTTTTAATTATCTCAATTATTTCTTTTATACTTCTTTTATCTTCTACCTCAAATTGTGTTCCTGATTCTCTGTCTTTTGCGTATCCACCGACGGATGTTTTAGAACCTGCCGACATTTTTGTAACGCCATAACCTATAATAAGATCTCTAAGTTTTGGGGATTCACGTGTTGAGATGGTAATCCCAATTGGAGGTAAATAAATTCGAGAGGTAAAAATGAGACGTAATAGGGTCTTTGAATTCACAATATATTGGGGAACAAAATTTGTTCCAGCGGGGCGATATCTTGGGAAAGAGATATTTATTTCTGCCTTAGGATATTTTTGCATGAGATATTTAGCATGAAGTAGCATTTTAAATGTATCTTCAATGGGATTATTTAGCCCAAGTAGAATACCTAAGGTAACTTCAAAAACTCCTGCTTTTATTGCTCTTTCTTGCGTTTTTATTCGGTACCAGAAATCTTTTTTTGGACCATAAGGATGTAATTCTTCATATATTTTTAAGTTATATGTCTCTTGATATTGTGTTACTCCTGTTAGACCTCTATTAACAAGGATTTTATATTCTTCTTCATCCATTGGATATACCTCTATTATGATTTCAGAAAAATAATTTTTTGCTTCTTCTACAGCAGAGAGTATATATTCAAAAGGTGTATTGATCCTATCACATCCTGTTAATAACAAAATACTATCAATTCCAAAATTTTTTATGTGTTTATATTCTTCAATTAATTCTTCTTTGTTTAATCTTATTCTTTTTATCTTGTTTTCTATAGAAAAACCACAATATTTACATGATGAAAGACAATAATTAGAAAGGTAAAGAGGGGTAAATAGAGTGATAACTTTTCCATAGTATCTTTCTGTAAGTTTTTTTGACTTTTCCGCCATAAGTACAAGATTATTGTCGTCTGTATCAGATAGTAGAATATAAAGTTCTTCTTCGTTTATTTCTTCCTTTTTTAAAATTTTCCTTATATCATACTTTTTCTTTTCTTTTCTAATTTCTTCTAAAAAATTATCAGCCCAATTTAGAACTCTTTCTAGCATTGGTTCACCTATTAATCCAAACTTTTAATGAGATCATGAAGGGGAGAGCTGGCACTTGCGTAATCTTTTTCTTCCGGAAGTCCTATTTCATATGCCAATCTTCCAGCTTTTACAGCATAATAAAAAGCCCTTGCCATATTTAAGGGATCTTTTGAAGTAGCTATGGCTGTATTTATAAGTACAGCATCAGCTCCTAACTCCATAGCTTTTGCGGCGTGGGAAGGTTTACCAATTCCTGCGTCTATTATTACAGGAATAGAAATTTCATTAATTATTGCTTTAATTAGTATTTCTGAATCAATGCCCTTATTACTACCTATAGGAGATCCTAAAGGCATTACTGCTGAAACTCCATTTTCTTCGAGTTTTTTAGCAATTATAAGATCAGGTGATATATATGGAAATACTTTAAAGCCTTCTTTTACTAAAATTTCTGATGCTTTAATTGTCTCTTCATTATCTGGTAGAAGATACTTCGTTTCTCCTGTGATTTCGATCTTAACCCAGTTTGATCCTGTAATTTCTCTGCCGATAAGGGCTATTTTTACAGCTTCTTTATGATTTCTTGCCCCAGAGGTATTTATCATGATGGTAGCATCTCTTGGAATAAAATCTAATATAGAGTTACCTTTATTTATATCTGTATTTATTCTTCTCACTGCTACGACAAATACTTCTATTTTGAGTTCCTCATACATATTTTTGATAATGCTGTAATCTGGTAATTTTCCAGTTCCAACAAATAACCTATTGTTTATTATTTTTCCACCAACTTCAAACTGCATATTCTTCTTAACCCCCTCCTACTAAGGATACTATTTCCACATAATCTTCATCTTTAAGATAATATTCTTCCCAATCTTCTTTTTTAATAAGTTCTCCGTTAACAAGAACAGCAATTTTTTCTAAAGGATATTCAAGTTTTAAAAGGAGTCCTTTAATATTTCCCTTGTACTCTAGTTCTATATCGTTTACTAACATATAAATTTCACCTCCATATAAAACTTAAAGGACCGCCCGGATATTACCAAGCGGTCCTCTAAATTTCAATAATTTCTACTCCCTCCGCCGGTATTACCCGGGTCAGGTTCTAAGGGTCGAGGTCGGGATTATAGACCTCCTCTCAGCCGAGCTTTTCCCCTCAGCTCCCCTGGAAACCCTATCTTCAATTTTTAATAATTATACCACAAAATAAAGTTATTTTATTCAATAGTTACATAATCAAGGTAAATAGCAGATCTTCCTGATGATCCACTGCCAGATAAAAATTGAACTCCTAATTCTCTTACGTCATTTAGTCCTGAAATTCCTGATAGATTTAAAGTTAATACATTCCCTGATGTATTTGAGTTAATATTAACAGTACCTCCATCATACCATTTCCAATCACTTCCCACCTTTATATATAATTTGGCTTGCATGCCTGTTCCTTGATTACCCCAGGCTGCATGTCTTACCACTGCTTTTAGTTTTGTTTTTCCAGAAAAATTATGATTTGAAATTATGCAAAGGTAAAATTGCTTACCTGTACCTAAGTCTACATCAGCTTTTAAAGAATAACTTCCATTGTAAGCCCATTCATTTACGGACCATGGCCCTCCAGCTACATTTGTACCTGCCCAATTTTGAGTACTACCCTCAAAATTATATAATACTGATGAATTTCCAGCATTTGGATCTTTTTCGTACACTACCATTTTGCCCCAATAAGTTAGAGTCCTCCAATCTGAAGGAGAAGTCATATCAAGCCATGCATTTTCACTATTATTGCCTGTCCATGACCATGCAATAAAGCCTATTCCAAGATTTCTACAGGTTTGCATTAGGTATAAAGCATCAACTTTACATCCAAGATTGTTATTACCATTATTATAGTTATATCCAAATTCACCTACAATGATAGGAATACCAAGGTTCTTACATGTAGACAAAAAATTATATATTTTACTATTGTCATTCCATTCTCCATACATGTGTATACTAAAGACAGTATTCTTTAATGGATCGGAATTTAATACATCTAAGGCATATTTTAAAATATCTTGGTCATCTTGTCCCCATCCACCGGAATCGATTACTAATACATTATTTATTCCAGCATTTCTCATTCTGCTTACAGCGTTTTTGTAAGCATCTCTCCAAACGGTACTGTTTCTTGGTCCCCACTCATTTGCAATGTTAATCCATACATCACTGGCGATATATGATTTATTATTTATCCACCAAGATACCATTCTATCTAAATCACTAGTAGATGTACTACCTGTAACGTCATGCAATTCAGGAATGGGTTTAAGACCTAAGCTTTTACATCTATCAATTATCTGTTTCAGTCTTGAGGCTGATCCATTTGTTTGCCATACAATTCTAACTGTATTAAAACCATAGCTTTTTATAGTATCAAGGGCAGAATATGCTTGTGAATCAAACCAAATGTGGGGATTATTAACCCCCTTTATGTCATATGTACTGGGTGCCTTATTTATATCTTCTAGTTTTATATCTTCTAGTAATGTATTATTAGATATATCAGTTGTTTTAGTACAGCCTGAAATAAAACTTATAAAGATTAAAGACAGAAGTAATATGTTTAGGAGTTTTAGTTTTTTCATATATTTATGTACCCTCCTTTGTTTAAACTTCCTTTAAAAAGCATATCACGTAGTAAAGAGTTTGTAAATAATTACATATTTTTTTGTAACAAAAGTAAGAGAAAAAACATTTAAATGTTAGAATAATGCTTGAGTAAAATATTTACAATTTTTTATTGTTTTTTACTTTATTTTTCCATTTCAATTATTACCTTTAGATATTTTTCTTTCTCATTAATAATATCTTCAAAAGCTTTATTTACCTGCTCAAATGGGTAGATATGGGAGATTAATCTTTCGTAATCTACTTGATTTTTCCTTAGTAAATCTATAGCAATTAGGTAATCGTCTCTTGTATACATAAGGGAGCCTTTTAAGTTTAGTTCTCTGTCTTGAATATAAATAAGCTTAGCTAAAGATATTTCCTTAGGAACACCAACAAGGATTATATCTGTTCCTTTTCTTGCATTTTCAATAGCCATATTTATTGTTTGATCTATGCCTACACATTCAAAGGTTACGTCAGGGCCTTCTTGGGTAAAGAGGGAATTTGTTAACTCATCTGGCTTTGTAGGTATAATGTTGGGGCATAAACCTTTTGCAAGTTTTAATCTATTTTCAATAGGATCTACAACTACGATCTTTTTAGGCGATGATAGATATAGAAATATGGTAGTAAGAAGTCCAATAGGACCACTACCTATAACTAATACTTCGTCTCCTGGCTTGAAACTTGATCTTCTAACCCCATGAACAGCTACTGCTAAAGGTTCTGTTAAGACAGCCCTTTTTAAAGGAATATCGTTTATTGAATATACCTTGTGAGAGGGAATTGATATGTATCTTTGGAATCCACCGTTAGTTTTTGTACATCCAATTACATCCAAATTTTTACAAATATTATATCTTCCGTGGGTACAATTGTAACATTTCCCACATGTTAAACTTGGTTCAATTACAACATAATCTCCTAAATTCACATTTTTTACTTTTTCTCCTTTATCAATTACTTTTCCAACAAATTCGTGGCCTAAAACAATGCCTGGTTTTACAAAGGGGTGTTCTCCCAGGTAGGCATGAAGATCAGATCCACAAATTCCTGCATAGATTACTTCTAATAATACTTCATCATCATTTTTTGACGGATAAGGTGTTTCAATAAGTTCTAACCTTTTTATTTCTTTAAGAAGCCAACCTTGATTTTTCATAAGAATGTCCCCCTTAGTATTTATTAAGATTCTTCAAGATCTTCAGGATAAGGTTCTAAATAGGTTTGATTCATAATATATTGATCGTCAAATCTGTAAGCCCAGGATTTGATTATTTCACGAAGTATCTTTATTTCTATTTTTCCCTTTCTGTATTTTTCAATTAAAAAGAGAAAATGGGATTTTTCTCCTTCTTTTAATTTTTTAGAAAAATGTCCAAAAATATGGAGTAAGACGTTAGCTTGATTTCCCCTCTTTAATGCTGAGGATAAGGCCTCTTTAAATAGATTAGAATACGGTTTTTTAATATCTTCCAACGGTTTTTCTTTATTATAATTTCCTATTAAGTTTCCCATAATTTTTAAATGTTTTTGTGAAAAGGCCATTAATAAAAATTTATGTTTTTGATGAAAATCTATAAGTTGGGATATATTTTTTAGTTGATTTTCAAGATTTCTCAATTCAGATAGACTAAAAATTCTTATCAGATATCTTTCTCTTATTTCTCTATTTCTTAATCTTCCTTCATCTTCTATAGGTAGATTTGGAAATTTTTCTAATATTATTTGAGCAAATATTCCTTTCCCTTTGAAGTAAAATTCCTTACCAGATTTATCTGCATATATAAGTGTATTGGAAACTCCACAGGAAGGTGATTTATTTTTTAATAGAAAGCCATCAACTTGTGGAAGATTTGATAAAAAATTATATGTAAAATTTAACATATCTTGAGTTAAATCTAAATCTTTGCTGGGTTGATAAATACCATAGTTGTCTTTTTCTTTATAAACTATAATCTTGTTTCTTGGTACTCCGAGGCCAATGGATACTTCAGGACATACAGAAATTATCTCACAATATTCTCTAAGTTTTATAACAAAGGGATCTTTAATGGTTTCTCCATTATATCTTACGGGTTCTAAATTTAGACATGAACTTAAAACTATTTTAGGCTTAATAAACTTTCTCATGTTTAAATTATATCCTTTTAAATTTTTTAAATAAAGATCTAAAACTAATCTTCTGTTATACTAAACTTAGTGAGTAAATTTTTTAAGGAGGTAAATTTTTATGATTATGACTGTAAAGGGTGCTATAGATGGGGAAAGTTTAGGCCTCACTTTAGTACATGAACACCTTCTTGTGGATTTTTCTTCTGCAGAAGATCAGATAGAGATAACAAATTCTATAAGGTCCGATATTATCAATAACATGTTGCCTTATTTATTAGAAATAAAGAATTTGGGTGTTAAAACTTTTTTTGAATGTACCCCTAAATATGTAGGAAGGGATGTTAAGACATTAAAAATTCTTTCTGAACTTTCAGGTTTAAATATTGTTACAAATACGGGATTTTATGGAGCAGGTAATGGAAAACATGTTCCCAAAAAATATTATGGGGAAACTGCAGAAAAAATGGCAGAAATGTTTATTAAAGAGTGGAAAGAAGGTATTGAAGATACGGATATAAAACCAGGATTTATAAAGACTGCAGTAAATCTTGGACCTCTCAGTGATTTAGATAAAAAACTTATAATAGCTACTGTTATAACCCATCTTGAAACAGGTCTTACTATTGCATGTCATACTGGAGAAGCTGTTTGTGCTATGGAAACAACGGATATAATTGTAAATGAAGGTTTGGATCCAAATGCTCTTATAGTGGTGCATGCTGATGGTATAGAGGATTTTGATGTACATTTAATGTTATTAAAAAAAGGAGTATGGCTTGAATACGATTCGATTGGTGCAAGACCCATTTATTACTATGCTTGGTTGATAGAGAAGGTTATAAAAGAAGGATTTGAAGATAGAATACTTCTTTCCCATGATGCTGGTTGGTATACTGTAGGAGAAAGGGATAGGGAAAGACAATAAATAAGAGGTTATACTGATATTTTTTACAAACTGATACCCGAGCTAATCAATAGAAATATTTCTCAAGAGATAATAAATAAATTTCTAATAGAAAATCCAAGAAGAGCTTTTGAGATTAAGATAAGAAAAAGATAGTTAAATTAATTTTTGAGTATTAGATAAAAAATTGTTATAATTATAAATAAAGAAATGAATAAAGGGGGTAAGAAAATATGAGAAAGATGAGTGAAAAGTTTCTTCATGAGGCTTTTGCAGGAGAAAGTATGGCTCATATGAAATATATGATTTTTGCTGAAGAGGCTGAGAAAAAGGGTTTAGTTAGGCTTGCAAATCTTTTTAAAGCAATAGCCTATGCAGAGTATATCCATGCAAAAAACCATTATAGAGAACTTGGACTTATAAGTGGACAGATGGCAGAAAATATTATGCAATGTATAGAAGGAGAGACCTTTGAAATAGAAGAGATGTACCCAGTGTATAACAATACTGCTTTGTTCCAGAATGAAAAAGGAGCAGAAAGAAGCACCAGATTTGCTTGGGAAGCAGAAAAAATACATGCTGAAATGTATAAAAAGGCGAAGGAATTAGTGGAGAAAAACGAAGATTATACAGCAGAAAAAATTTATATATGCCCAGTCTGTGGACATACTGTAGAAGGTGAGCCACCAGAGAAATGTCCTGTTTGTGGAGCTCCTAAAAGCTCATATAAAGAGTTTTCTGTGTAAAAAGATGATGGGGAGGGGAGTTTTTCCTCTCCCTCTTTATTTTTTAATCAAACTCCTTTTTTAATCCATAATTCCATTAATTGAGATAAATTTATTCTGATGATATAATATTTAAAGGTTTTGTATTTAGCTGGAGGTTACTATAGAAAATGAATTTGAGTAACATGTATTTAAACGTTTTCTTTTCCATATTAGTGTTATTTATAACATTCTTTGGACATAGATTTATCATGAAGGGCATAGATAGGGCTGTTTCAAGGACAGGAAAAGAGATAAAGGCCCCTAAAACAGTTTCCATGATTATTGGTTTTCTTTTATATGGTTTTGGTTTAGCAATTGTTTTGTCTATATGGAATATTAATTTAACTCCGTATCTTGCAGGTCTTGGTATATCAGGTGTTGTTTTAGGACTCGCCTTTCAAGAACCCCTTACTAATTTCCTTTCTGGAATACTTGTTTTGGTTACAAGAAAAGTATTTGAAGGAGAGGCGGTAGAAATTGATGGAATAAGTGGAATAGTAGATATTGTGGAGATGAATCATACCAGATTAAAAACCTTTGATGGAAAGATGGTTTACATACCTAATAGAAAAGTATGGTCTGGAATGGTTACTAAATATTGGCCAGGCCCTTATCGCAGAATAAGTTTCGATGTAACTGTTGATTACTCTTCGGATCTTAATAAAGTTATTGGGTTAATAAAAGAAGCCTTAGAGGAGGAACCAATAGTAGTAAAAGATCCTTCTGTAACAAATTTTGTTGCATTTAAAGAATATGGTAGTTCTGGTGTTACATATACAATATATTTTTGGGTAGATAGAGATAATTATTTCAATGCTGCTAACTCATTAAGTATTAGAATAAAGAAAAAGTTTGATGATAATGGAATTACTATTCCATTTATGGTAGTTGATTTAAGAATTAATCAAAAAGTATAAGAGGGGGTAATTTATTGTGAAAAAGGGGGTTAGAGGATTTGCCTTATCCTTAATAGTTTTAATGATGGTTTTTCTAAATGCTGATCAGTTGGTGATGTCTCCTTTTATGGATCAGATTATGAAAGAGTTTAATGTAAATTTTAACCATCTTGGAGAATTAGGTCTTGTTTTTACTATTTTTGGGGCTTTCATATCACTTTTTTGGGGATATTTTGGAGACAAAATAAATAGGAAAATACTTTTGGTAACTGGGATTCTTATAGGAGAAATCCCATGCTTCTTAACAGCTTTTGCCCAAAATTGGACTCAATTTTTTATATTAAGAGTTCTCACGGGTATAGGTGTAGGTGTGGTTTTTCCACTTGCTTTCTCTATTGTTAGCGACCTATATAAAGAGGAAGAAAGAGGTAAAGCAACCTCTATTGTTGCTTCTTCCCTATCATTGGGAGTTCTTATTGGGGTAATTCTTTCAAGCCTTGTATATGAATATACAGGAAATTTCAGATTATCTTTTATAGTTGTATCGGTGCCAAACTGGATTCTCGCTTTAGTTTATTTATTTTTCATTCCTAATATAGAAAGAGGGTATTCTGAAAAGGGAATAGAAGATTTAATTAAGGCAGGTTATGTTTATCCAAGGACGATAAATATTAGAGACTACGCAAATCTTGTTAAAATAAAAACCAATCTTCTTCTTTTTTTGCAGGGTATAGCAGGAACCATTCCATGGGGAGCTATTCCTTATTTTCTTATAGTTTTCCTCGTAGGAAAAAGAGATTTATCGCAGGGACAGGCCACCTTTATATACTTCTTATTTGGTTTGGGAAATCTTTTAGGAATTTTTTTGGGGGGTTTTATAGGTGGAGCTCTTTATAAAGAGAGACCTAAGTATACTCCTTTATTTTGTGGTATAAGTGCTATTCTTGGAGCAACTCTTGCATATATTGTCTTTGCTTATATATCCTCAAAATCTTTTTTGAATTTTGCTCTTTTGGGGACCTTGGCAAGTTTCTTTTCTTCTTTAACAGGGCCTAATGTAAAGATGATGCTTATGAATGTTAATGTACCAGAAAATAGGACTTCAATTTTTTCCATTTTTAATCTGACAGATTCAGTAGGTACTGGAATTGGAAGATATATAGGAGGAGTCTTAGCCAATGTAAGTATGAGTGTTCCTCCTGAAAGAGCTATAGATCTTGTTAAATTTTCAAAACTTGATTTTTCTTTATCAATTTCTTCTCTTTTCTGGTATCCATGTGGTATTTTGCTTTTTCTCTTGGTATTCTTCTTTGAGAAAGAATTGAAAGATCTTTATTTAAAGCTTGAAAATATAAAAAATTCAATGAAAAAACGGAAAGGAGGTTAATTCTTATGAGGTTCAGTTTAAAAATTTTTGTTTTGTTTCCTTTATTACTTTCTATAATGACCTCTTTAAGGGAGGTGAAAGCTATGGAGATACCATCGCTTAAGGAAGTGTATAAAGATTATTTTTTAATTGGTGCTGCTGTAAGTAATTTAAATATTTATAATTATGAAGAACTTCTTAAGAAACATTTCAACAGTTTGACTCCTGAAAACCAGATGAAATGGGAAGTTATTCATCCTAGACCTTATGTTTATAATTTTGATCCTGCTGATGAAATTGTAGAGTTTGCCATTAAAAATGGTATGAAAGTAAGGGGACATACTTTGGTTTGGCACAATCAGACTCCACCATGGGTTTTTGCTGGAAAAGAGGGAGGAACAGGCACTAAAGAGGAAATATTAGAAAGATTAAAGGAACATATAAAGGAAGTAGTAGGCCATTACAAAGGAAAGGTTTATGCTTGGGATGTGGTAAATGAAGCATTATCAGATAATCCGTATGAATTTTTAAGGAAAGCACCATGGTACGATATTTGTGGAGAAGAAGTTATAGAAAAAGCTTTTATATGGGCACATGAGGTAGATCCGGACGCAAAATTGTTCTATAACGATTACAATTTGGAGGATCCTGTAAAGAGAGAGAAAGCATATCAATTGGTGAAAAGATTGAAAGAAAAAGGGGTGCCAATTCATGGTATTGGTATTCAAGGACATTGGACTTTGAGTTGGCCAACTCCAAAGATGCTTGAAGATTCAATAAAGAGATTTTTAGAGCTTGGTGTAGAAGTGCAGATTACAGAATTCGATATATCGATTTATTATGATAGAAATGAAAATAATAATTTTAAAGTTCCACCTGAGGATAGACTTGAAAGACAAGCTCAACTTTATAAAGAAGCTTTTGCAATATTAAGAAAATACAAGGGAAAAGTTACAGGAGTTACTTTTTGGGGAGTTGCTGATGATTATACATGGCTTTTCTTCTGGCCTGTAAGGGGGAGAGAAGATTATCCACTTCTTTTTGATAAGAATCACAATCCTAAGAAGGCTTTTTGGGAAATTGTAAACTTTTAAAAAGAGGAGAGGTATAAGCTAATGTCTTATAAAAGAATTATTAGATTTTTAATATTTTCTTTAGTTCTGCTAACTATTAACCTTAATATTACTCTAGCAGATATAGAAATATATGTAAATGAAAAATATGGATTTTCAATAATGCCACCCATAGATTGGGAATTTAAGGATGGTGCTCCTTATAATTGTGCTGCCATTTTTGTTGGTCCTGTTGATTTAGGTTTTAGAGTTAACTTTAATATTGTTGTAGTTAATATTCCAGAAGATGAGGAAGCTATCATAAATGATGAGTTGATATTATCAATCAAGGAAGGATTAAGCTATGCTTCAGAGGAATTAGGAGAAATAGAATTCCAAAGTGAGAGTAAAAGGGATGTGGCGGGATTTGAAGGATACGAATTAGTTTATTTAATTAAGGTGGTAGGAGATATAGCTATAAAACAAAAGCAAGTATTCTTTATTAAAGATCATAAATTCTATGTTTTTACCTTCTCTGCTCTTAAGGATACATTTGATAAATATTTGCCTCTTTTTGAAAATAGCTTAAAAACATTTCAAATATTGTAAAAAAAGGGAGGGACTAATTTAAGTCCCTCCCATAAGTATAATTCATAAATCTACCACGTTATAAGATTTCCTTTATAATCCATATAGATGTTTTTATCATTAATGTCCCATTCTTTCATGGATAAATTATAAATTCCTTCTGCTGCTTCTTCTGGAGGAATATCAGCGTTAGGACCACCCATATCGGTTCTCATCCATCCAGGATGAATTGCAAGCACTTTTATACCTTTATTTCTACTATAATTTTGTAATATGGCAGAAAGCATATTTAAGGCTGATTTTGACATACAATAAGCATATTCTCTATCTCTCCAACAATTTGATATGCTACCTGCTTCTGAAGATACATTAATTATTAACTTCTTGTTCCCCCTTTCAACTAAAGAGAGGAAGTATTTTAATACTCTTAAGGGGCCTATAGAATTTATATTAAGAGTTTTTATGGCTTTTTCTATATCTACATTTTCGATTGTTTTTGTTTTATCTTCCAAATAGACTGCTGCATTGTTAATTAATATATCAATATGGGGAACTTTACCTTTTATAAATTCAAAGGCATCTTTAACAGAATTTTCATATGTTACATCCATTTTGTATAATAGGAGATTAGGATTATCTTTGATCTTCTCTAAGTTTTCTAAATTCTTTCGATAGGTGGCAATTACATAATCACCCTTTGAAAGATAAAGTTCAGTTAACGAATAACCTAAACCTTTTGACGCTCCTGTTATTAATACAATATAGGACATACAAAGTTCCTCCTTTAAGTATATATTTTGCTATTATTTCATCCTAATTTTTAAGAGATGTTAAATTACTGCGTATTGCATTATAGTTTCTTGAGATATATCTTTCTTAGGTAATTCTGCTGTTATTCTCCCCTTTGAAACTATCAGTACTCTATCGGATAAAGCTAAAATCTCTGGAAGTTCTGAAGAAATAAGTATAATTCCGATGCCTTCTTTTGCTAATTCACCTATTAGAGAGTGTATTTCTGCTTTTGCTCCTACATCTATACCTCTTGTTGGTTCGTCCAATATTAAGACCTTAGGATTTAAGGCAAGCCATTTTGATAAAACAACCTTCTGTTGATTTCCTCCTGATAGATTTAATACTTTTTGAAAAATACTTGGGGTTCTAATCTTTAACTTTTCTACAAAGTGATTTGCTAATTTATATTCTTTTTCTGCCTTTATAATATAGTTTGGGAATAAAAAGGGTAAGGAAGCAAGAGATATATTCTCATATACAGCCATATTTAAAATAAGTCCTTGTAACTTTCTATCCTCTGGTACTAATCCTATGCCCAATTTTACTGCATCTTTAGGAGTCCTAATATATACCTTTTTACCTTCTAAATATATCTCCCCTTTGGTTTTTGGATCTGCCCCAAAAATTGCTCTGACAATCTCTGTCCTTCCTGCTCCTACAAGTCCAGCAATACCTAAAACTTCACCCTTTTTTAAATAAAAAGATATATTGTGGATTTTATTTGATGAAAGGTTCTTTACCTCTAATACTATATCTCCTCTTTCAGTTTCAGGTTTTGGAATAACCCTTATATCTCTTCCTACCATTAATCTTATAACTTCATTATATCTTTCTTGGTCTGCAGGCAATTCTCCTACCTTTTTCCCATCTCTTAAAACAATTATTCTTTCAGCAATTTGGAATACTTCATCTAAACGATGGGTTATAAATATGATGGAAACTCCTTGATTCTTAAGATTCCTTGCAATTTCAAATAGTTTTTCTACTTCTTTTCCTGCTAATGCTGATGTAGGTTCATCCATAATTATTATTTCTGATTTTAATGCAAGAGCTTTAGCGATTTCTATAATTTGTTGTTGGGCAACTGTAAGATCCTTTACTAATGTATCAGGAGGTAAATCTAAACCTAGTATTTCTAATAATTTTTGGGATTCATAGAATGCTTTTTTGTAATCAAAAATTTTTATTAATTTCCCCTTTTTGGGTTCTTTTCCTAAAAAAATGTTGGTTGCAATATCTAAATTGTGCGCTAAATTGAATTCTTGATGTATCATGGATATTCCAAGAATTTGGGCTTCGTGAGGTGTTTGAGGATTAATTTCTTTACCTTTAAATATTATTTTACCACTATCCTTTTGATATATACCAGCGAGAATCTTCATGAGAGTAGACTTTCCTGCTCCATTTTCACCTACAATTGCTAAAATTTCTCCTTTATATACTTTTATGTTGACATCTGATAGAGCTTGAACTCCTGGGAAACTTTTATATATATTTCTCATCTCTATCAATATATCTTGGTTCATTTTATGATCTACACCTCCATTTTATTTTAAAGGAGAGGGGTGATAAAATCCCCTCTCCTTTAATAAGTTTACCAGCCTTGTGCTGGAATTCCTAACTCTTGTAGCTTCTTTCTATATTGTTCTACTGTAAGAGCTTGTACGCTCTTTATGCTCTTTACATATTTATCTCCTGCTACCACATCAACTCCAGTGTCAATAATTCTATTAGTAGGTAATTCTTTAAGGGTTGCATCTACACCCTTTTGAGCCATCTTAGTAAGTACATCTACACTCTTATAACCCATCATATATGGTCTCTGTCCTACGGTTGCAGCAATAACTCCTTCTTTTATAAGTTGCATATGCTCAGCTGTGGTATCGAAACATACTATGATTACTTGTCCTACTTTTCCAGCAGATTTTACAGCTTTTGCTGCAGCTGGTCCATTAAATGCATATACCCCAAAGAAACCTCTCAGATCTGGGTAGGTAAGTAAGGCTTGTTCAGCAAGAGTTACTGCTCTTCCTGTATCCTCAAAGTCGCAGAGTGCAGGTTTTGTGACAACTGTAATTCTTTTGTTATTAGCTATACCATCCATGAATCCTCTCATTCTTTCTAAGGAGTTCATAGCAGTAAGTGATCCTGTACCTATTGCTACTTTTCCACCACGTACTCCTAAAAGATCAGACATTACCAAACCAGCAATTTTTCCAGCTGAGTAGTTATCAGTTCCAATGTATATTAATCTCTTGCTTTGAGGAGCATCAGTATCTAAGGTTATTACTGGAATACCTTTTGCCATAGCCTTTTCAATAGTAGGAGCAATAGCTGTAGGATCGGATGGTGCTATAGCTATACCATTAACGCCCATAGCAATGAAAGATTCCATTTGAGAAATCTGTGCTGGAATATCTTCTTTTTGAGGTACAAAGAATGTGGCTTTAACTCCTAAATCTTGTGCAGCTTTCTTTACTCCTAATTCTACTTCTGCCCAATAAGGATGTACAGATTTTCCTATAACTGCTACATGGATATCTTTTGAAAATCCGGTAGAGAATATGAAAGGAAATACTAAAATCAATAAGATAACAAGTAATTTACGCATTTTTATTCCCCCCTGTTAATTTTTTTTAATTTAAGGTTCAGAAATTTTGTTTAGATTAACAACTTAAGAAAAATTTTCACCTCCTTTCCAACTTATGGCTTTTTCTTTTTCCTCCAGATATCTAAGGTTACTGCTGTAACAATGACAAGTCCCATTACCACATCGTGCCAATAAGAAGATATCTCCAATAGAATTAGTCCATTGTAAATAACTGACATTATGGTGGCACCTATAATCGTACCAAGAATAGTACCTTCACCACCTGATAAGGATGTTCCACCTATAACAGCTGCAGCAATAGCACTTAGTTCATATCCTCCACCTACTCCTGCCTGTCCCTGACTTAGTCTTGATGCAATTATTATTCCTGTTACACCTGAGAGAAAGGAGCCAAAGATGTAAGTATATATTCTAATTTTATCCACATTTATTCCAGAAAGTCTTGCTGCTTCAATATTTCCACCAATGGCATATAAATTTCTTCCAAGAACAGTATATTTAGTGATGAAAAAGGAAAGAAGAGTGAAAAAAATAAGAATTATTAATGGAAAGGGTATTCCTAAAATTTCACCTTGACCTATAAAGAAGAACTTTTCTGGAAGGCCTATTATAGGCCAACCCTTTGTTATTACGGAAGCAAGTCCTCTTGCAGCTGTTAATGTTCCCAGAGTTATTATGAAAGGTGGTACATTAAGCTTAGTAACAAAAAATCCATGCCATAAACCTATGGTAGAGGAAAATAGAAGAACTAATAATATAGAAATGTACATATCAATTCCATTTTTCATGAAAAGAGCTACTAAAACTCCAGTTAAAGCTACTAAAGATCCTACGGAAAGATCAATACCTCCTCCAATAATAATAAGAGTTTCACCTATAGCTAAAAGACCATATATTGCTACTTGTCTTGCTATTACTTGTAAGTTAAAGGGAGTTATAAATTTTGGGTTGAGAATGGTTATAAATACACAAAGTACAGTTAGGGCAATAAGAATGTTAAATTCCTTGAAGAATCCTCTTTTTCTTTGTTTTTCTGGTTTAATACTTTATCACCCCTTTTTAAAAAGATTACGTTAACGTTTTTATTATATCATTAAAAAGTTTTTAATCAAAATTTTTCTCAGAATTACAATATATATTGACCTAATAAGATTTTATCTTATAGAATTTATAAAAATTTATAGATTTAAAAGAGGTTAGTTATGGAAAAATTAAATGAATTAAGAGAATTGATAGATGAGATTGACAAAAAGATTTTGAATCTTTTAAATGAGAGAGCAAAGATAGTGTTAGAAATTAAAAACTGGAAAAAAGAAAAAGACTATCCTGTTTTTGACCCTAAAAGAGAAAAAGAAATATTGGAAAGACTTATAAAGGAGAATGAGGGTCCTCTACCTCCAGAGGCGGTTTATGGAATTTTTAAAAGTATAATGAGTTATTTGAGAAGTCTTGAAAAAGATTTAGCTGTAGTCTATCTTGGCCCTGAAGGAAGTTTTACACATCAGGCTGCTGTTAAATTTTTTGGGGAAGGAGTTAGATTTATTCCTTTACCTTCTGTGGAAGATATTTTTAAGGTTTTAGAGGAAGGATCAGATTTTGGGGTAGTACCTATTGAGAATTCTTTAGAAGGAACAGTAGGAGTTACAATGGATTTTTTAGCAATTACTACAAATAAGGTAATAGGTGAGGTATATTTGGACATTAGACATTCCTTATTATCCACAGAAAAGGATATTAAAAAGATTAAAAAAGTTTATTCTCATCCTCAAGCATTAGCCCAATGTAGGAGATGGCTGAGGCAAAATTTACCTGATGTAGAAGAAATACCAACTTCTAGTACTAGTTATGCTGCCATGTTAGTGTTAAAAGAAAAAAATAGTGCAGCAATAGCAAGTAATTTTGCGGCTGAAATTTTTGGCTTAAATATAATAGCTGAAAATATACAAGATGCATGGAATAATAAAACAAGGTTCTTAGTACTTGGTAAAAATATTCCAAAACCAACAGGTAAGGATAAAACCTCCATAATTTTTTCAGTAAAACATCAAGCGGGAGCTCTTTATAGGGCTTTACGGCCTCTTCATGATTTTGGATTAAATATGACTTTAATTCAATCAAGACCAGTCCCCTCTAAACCCTTTGAGTATAGATTTTTTGTTGATTTCCAGGGACATGTTGAAGATTATAAAGTAAAAGGAGCATTGGATAAGATAAAGGAAGAATGTTTAGATTTTAAAATACTTGGTTCTTATCCAGAAGCTAATGATTTCTGAGGTAGATGTTTAATTATAAATTCTTTACTATAGATTAGATATTCTATCTTATCGTTAAATACAGTCTCTACTGTTAGGATACTGTCATAGTTTATCTCAAAAAGTTTTTCGAAGAGCTCTTTGAAGTTTATAAAGCCTTCACCAAGTTTTAGGTATCTTCTATTTCCTTTTTCGTCAAAACTTTTTCCATCATAATCTCTTATATGAATATTCTTGAGATATTTGGAAAGAAGGTCTTTAGGGTATTTGTCCAAGGAATAGGGAGTGGAATAAAGATATTCTGTATCAATGGTTATTCCAAAACCATCCTTATATTTTTCACAAATGTTTTTAAAAAACTCTGGAGGATCTAAAAGGTATGGTACATTTTCTATTGTAAGTGTAACATTTTTTCTTTTAGCAAAAAGTAAAATATTGTCCAAAATGTAGAATATTGTTCTTATTAAGGATTTAAAGTTTTTTTGAAATGGTGGATGTAAAATTATATAATTTACCTCTAATTCTGACGCTTTTTTGATTAATTTACTTAAAGGAGTAAAAATTTCTTTTAAGGGTCGATGAAGAGTATTTTTAGGGGCATGAATCGTAAGTACTTTTCCTTTTATTTTTGAAGCTTCTTGGAATAGGATTTCTTTTTGTTCATCAGAAAATACATTTGGTATAAAAAGTTCTATACCATCATAGCCATGTTTAACTATATTGTTTATAGCTTTTATAGAATCTCTTAATTTTTGTTCTGTAGATGAGGATGGATCAATAAAAGCTGCTGTAGAACACGATATTTTCATTTTTCTGTATATTTATTTATAAATACAAATTTTTCTATAGGAAGCCTTTCTGGTCTTTTTAATTCTCTTTCTTTTTGTTCATCAGATAATAAAGTACTTAGCTTTTCAGCTTTTTTCCCAAATATAATAAGAGCTATTACTTGCATATCCTCAGGTATGTTTAAAATCTTCTTGACCTTTTCTTCATCATAACCTGCTATTGGATGAGCTATTAGTTCGAGTTCAGTTGCCCTTAATAACATAAGGCCTACTGCTATTCCAGTATCAAATAAAGCATAATCTCTCCCTTTTATTTGGCAATCTAATTCATATTTTGTAAATACAGTTACTATTAATGGTGATACAAAAGCCCAATTATTTCTTGGTGTTAGAGCAGTAAATAGTTCTTTTAAGAGTTCTTTGTCATATGTAAATATAAATCTCCATGGTTGGTTATTAAAACATGAAGGTGCAAGGGATGCAGATTCAGCAAGATCTAAGATTAATTCTTCAGTAACTTCAAAAGGTTCTAATAATCTTAAAGCTCTTCTTTCTTGAATTGCTTTTTTAACATCCATTTTATAAAATTTCCTTTCTTTTTTCTTAGATTATATCACAAGATTTTAAACAAAATTAAAAATTTTTATGGTATAATTTTCTTGGACATCGGGGAGGTGTCCGAATTGGCTAAGGGGCCGGTCTTGAAAACCGGTAAGGCCTTCGCGGCCATGTGGGTTCGAGTCCCACCCTCCCCGCCAATTTTTTGTTAGATATTTTAAAAATGTTTCTCTAACATCGGAGGAACGAATGTTAAAAATTGGAGTAATTTCTGATACACATCTTCCTTCTCGTTTTCCTTATCTTCCTAAAATTATTTTAGAAAAATTAGTGGGAGTTGATCTCATATTGCATGCTGGTGATTGGGAAGAGCTTTTCTTCTTTCCTGAACTTAAAAAAATAGCTGATGTCATTGGTGTACACGGAAACATGGATTCATGGGAAGTGAAAAAAGTTTTACCTTCTAAAAGGATTATTACTCTTGAAAGAGTAAAGATTGGAATCACTCATGGTAGCGGTGCTCCATGGGGAATTAAAGACAGGGTCAAGAAAGTTTTTGAAGAAGATTTAGAAAATATTAATGTTATTATCTTTGGACACACGCATCATGCTCTTATGGAATGGGATGATAAAATATTCTTTTTCAATCCAGGATCTCCAACAGATAGGTTTTTTACTGATAAAAATACTATAGGTTATCTTTATATAGATGGAGATAAGGTCTGGGGAGAAATAATTCCTATAAACCTGAATCTTGGAGGTATAGAGTGAAGAAGATTTTTGATCTTGCATCAGAATTGGGACTTTCCGAAAAAGATATCTTGCCTTATGGATGGTATATAGGAAAAGTTAATTGGAAGGTTCTAAGTAGACTTAAAGATAAAGAAAAGGGGAAATTGATTCTTGTAAGTGCTATGAGTCCTACCCCTTTAGGTGAGGGAAAAACCACAACAACTATAGGACTTGGTGATGCTTTAAATCTTTTATCTTATAAAACCATTATATGTATAAGAGAGCCTTCGATGGGGCCTATTTTTGGAGTTAAGGGAGGGGCTGTTGGGGGTGGTAAGGCCAAGGTTATTCCAGAGGAAAATATAAATTTACATTTCACAGGTGATATTCATGCAGTAGCTTCTGCTAATAATTTGTTGTCTGCTATGTTAGATAATCACATATATCACGGAAATGGGCTTGAAATAGACATTAATCAAATTTTCTGGAAAAGATGTTTAGATATGAATGATCGCCAATTAAGATTTATAGTAAGTGGTCTTGGAGGAAAGGGAAATGGCATACCGAGGGAAGATGGATTTGATATAACTGCTGCTTCTGAGGTTATGGCTATTCTTTCTCTTTCAAGGGATATTCAGGAACTAAAGGGGAGACTTAGTAATATTGTTGTTGGTATAAACAAAAAAGGGGATCCTGTTTTTAGTAGGGATTTAGAAGCTCATAAATCTATGGCAGTACTCTTAAAAGATGCCTTATCTCCCAATTTGGTACAAACCTTAGAAGGATCTCCTGCCTTTGTACATGGGGGTCCTTTTGCTAATATTGCTCATGGTTGTAATTCTCTTATATCTACAGAGATGGCCTTGAGACTTGCTGATTTTGTGGTTACTGAGGCTGGTTTTGGGGCAGATTTGGGGGCTGAAAAGTTTTTTAATATAAAATGTAGAATAGGTGATATAAAACCCAATGTAGTAGTTTTAGTTGCAACAATAAGAGCTTTGAAGTATCATGGTGGATTAAAAAAAGATTGGGAGAAGGAAAATATAGATGCTTTAGAAAAAGGATTTCCTAATCTTCTTCACCATATTTATATTATCAAGGAAGTATTTGGTTTGCCAGTTGTTGTATCAATAAACAGATTTCCTACAGATACAGAAAAAGAGATAAATTTTGTAATGAAGATGTTAAAGGAAAAAGGTATAAGGGTTGCTATTTCTGAAGTGTATGAAAAGGGTGGAAAGGGTGGGGTAGAATTAGCAAAAGAAGTTCTTTCTGCTATTGAAAATGATCCAAATAACTTTGCTTTTCTTTATAATCTTGATGAACCTTATGAGGCGAAAATCCGTAAGATTGCAGTAAATGTTTATGGAGCAAAAGATGTTGTGTTTTTAGACGAGGCAAAAGAAGATCTTAAAAAAATAGAAAAATGGGGATTTAAAAATTTACCTATTTGTATGGCAAAAACCCAATTTTCTCTCTCAGATAATCCTAAGCTTACTGGAAAGCCAGAGAATTTTGTAATAAACGTGCAAAGAATAAAGATTTCTGGAGGGGCAGGGTTTATAGTTGCCTATACTGGAAATATAATGACAATGCCAGGATTACCTAAGATACCCTCAGCTTGTAAAATGGATATTAATGATAATGGAGATATTATAGGAGTGATTTAGGAGGGTAAAATGGCAAAGATTTTATATGGAAAGAGTGTAGCAGAAAACTTGGAAGGAAGAATTGTAGAAAAGGTAAGAAAATATATAGAAAAGGGAATTACTCCAACTCTTTGTGTGGTTAGAGTGGGTAATAATCCTGAAGCAGAGGCTTATGCAAATAGTATAGAAAAGATCTTTAAAAAATTAGAAATAAAAATAAATAAAATCAATTTTGATGAAAATATCTCTCTAAATGATTTTATTAACGAAATGAATTTGCTTGGTATAAATAAGGATATTCATGGAATTTTGCTTCTCAGACCTCTTTCTCGAAATTTAGAAAAATTGAAGGCTTTCCAGTATATTCCGCCTTCAAAAGATGTGGAAGGAATAACTTATGAGAATTTAGGTAAATTGATGGCTGGTGAAGATACATTTTTTCCTTGTACACCACAGGCGGTTATCGAACTTCTTGACTTTTATAATATTCCTATAGAGGGTAAAAATGTAGTAGTTGTAGGTAGAAGTATTTCTGTAGGAAGACCTTTATCCCTTCTTCTTTTGCATAGAAATGCAACTGTAACAATATGTCACTCAAAAACGATAGATCTAAAGTTTTATACTAATATGGCAGATTTCTTGATAGTAGCTGTAGGTAAACCTCGTATAATTACAGAGGACATGGTAAAGGAGAACGGGATTGTAATTGATATAGGAACTAATGTGGTAGATGGAAAATTAGTAGGTGATGTTGATTTTGAGAGCGTAAAGAATAAGGTTGAAGCTATAACTCCTGTTCCAGGTGGAATAGGTGTAATAACCACAAGAATATTAGCGTTAAATTTATTAAAGGCTATAGAAAAGAATGAGGATCGAAATTAAAAAGATAGAAGAAATAAAAAATTTAATATCAGGAGAAAAAATATTTATTTTCTCTTGTGATAATTGTGGTTTTGAAAGTATTGAGAAAAAGAATAAAGAGATATTTTCTTATTTGGCTGAGTTAGAAATAGATATAGTGGGAGTTTATAATCTTACTAAGGATAAGTGTAATGTGGGTAGTTTGAAGAGGATAATAGATAAGATTGGGATTGATATAAATAGAGCTGATAATATTCTGACATTTACTTGTGGTGGGTTACCTCAAATATTAACAAATTATATTAAGAAACCTGTTATTCCAGCTACTAATACTCTGAAGATCGAACCTGGTAGATCCTTGGGTAGTTTTGCAAGATTATGTTCTGCTTGTGGAGAATGTTGGATTTATTATACAGGGAATCTTTGTATGGAAAAGTTATGTCCTAAAAAGATGAGAAATGGACCTTGTGGTGGAGCAGAAAATGGGATATGTGAGGTTTACGAGAGATTGTGTCCTTGGGTAATTTTGTTTAGAGCAAATAGAATATCTGAAGAAGATTTCCTCAAAATTGTTCCACCAAAAGATTTTAGTAAAATTCTTTTACAAGAATGAATTTTGAGGAAAAATTAAAATCAGGAAAATTCATAATCACAGCGGAAGTCAGTCCTCCGAGAGGAGTGGATGTTTCTTCTTTTGTTAGCAAGACTTTAATGTTAAAAGATAGAGTAGATGCAGTAAATGTTACTGATTTCCAAAATGTAGGTGTTAGAATCACCTCTTTAGTAGGAAGCTATTTGTTGTTAAAAGAGGGAATAGAGCCTATCTTTCAAATTACAGCCAGAGATAGGAATAGGGTTGCCATTTCGGGTGAGCTATTAAGTGCATATGCCCTTGGTATAAAAAATGTTTTAGTTTTAACAGGGGATTATACAACTACTGGTATATCTAAAAGTGCTAAACCTGTATTTGATTTAGACACAGTAAATATATTAAAGATGGCAAAGAAGTTAGAATCAGGGGAAGATTTTGCAGGAAAAAAATTAAATAAAAGTCCTAATTTTTTCTTAGGAGCAGTCTTTAATCCTAATATTACTCCTTTAGATATTGAGATTTTAAAGATAAAAAAGAAAATTTTAGCAGGAGCTGAATTTTTCCAAACCCAATTGGTATTTGATCTATCAATAATGGAAAGGATAAGAGAAAAGGTGGGTAGTGAGGTAAAGATAATCGCTGGAGTTACTATTTTTAAATCCATGGAGATGATTGACTATATGATAAATAATGTGCCAGGCATAAAAATACCAAGGTATATTTTAGAAAAATTTGAGGGAAAAGATAACATAAAAAATATTGGTATTGAACTTTGTGTAGATTTATGTAGTAAAATGAAAGAAAGTAAGTTGGTTGATGGTGTTCATTTTCTTGCATCCAGACCATCAGATATTATAGAAGTTATGAATATCTTAAGATGGTAAAGGAGGATAGGTCTATGTGGGCACCAGAAGATTTTTTTGAAATTGATGGAATAGAGGAAGATCTCTTTAAAAATGTTGAATATGTTTGGGAAGCCTTGAAAAACCTAAAAACTTTTCTTGAAAAGTATATAAAGCCAGATATGGAGGGTATTATTCAGGGAGGAGTTTTTATAGAGGGTCCAGTATATATAGGTGAAGGCACAGTTGTGGAACCATTTGTATATATAAAGGGTCCTGCCTATATAGGGAAAAATTGTGAGATAAGACAAGGTGCGTATATACGAGGGAATGTTTATATAGGGGATAATTGTGTAGTGGGCCATTGTACAGAGGTTAAAAATAGCATATTGCTAAATGGTGCGAAAGCCCCTCATTTCAATTATGTTGGTGATAGTATTTTAGGTCATAAGGTCAATTTAGGGGCTGGGACAAAAATATCTAATTTAAAGATGGGACCTTCTTCTACGGTAAAAATAAGTGTAAATGGTGAAGTTTATGATACTGGATTAAGGAAATTGGGAGCAATTATAGGAGATGAGAGTGAGACAGGTTGTAATTCTGTTTTAAATCCTGGCACTATATTAGGCAAAAAAGTACTAGTTTATCCTAATGCTTCTGTAAGAGGGTATATTCCTCATAAGTCAATAGTAAAATTTAAACCCGATTTAGATATAGTTAGCTTAAAATAGGATTTACCAAGCTTTTTTGAGAATTTCTAAGATGACTTCATAGTTTAGGGCTCGAGGATTTGTTTTGTAAGAGCCTGTCTTTGGAGCTTCTTTAGCAATAGTTGATAGCTGTTCCTTTGATATTCCGTAATTTCTGAGCCCTAATTTTATATCTAAAGTTTTTAAAAATTCTTCTATTTTTTTCAAAATTTTCTCCTTTGCAGATCTCAAAGAATAGACCCCTACAGCTTTGCCAAGGATTGAGATCTTCTCTCTTGGTAAAATATCCAAGTTATATTCTAACATTGGAATGGTAATGAGAGCACATGCAAGACCATGAGGTATATTAGCATATACTCCTATGGGATGGGCTAAGGCATGAATACCTCCAAGCCCTGTTTGAGAGAAGGCCACTCCACTAATGGTGCTTGCATAAAGTAGTTTTTCCCTTAAGTCTATTCTTTCTAAATTTTCAATTACTCTTGGCAAATATTTATAAACAATTTTAAGAGAATTAATAGAAATGGGATCAGTTAAAATATTGCTATTTAGCGATAGAAAAGATTCTAAGGAATGAATAAAGGCATCTAAGCCACTATAGATAGTATTTTCTCTTGGCATAGATAAGGTAAGTAGAGGATCCACAATAGCAATTTTCCCATATAAACTATCATGCCTTATACTTAGTTTTTCTTTAGTGTCTGGGTTAATAAGTACTGATACCTTCGTTACTTCACTTGCTGTACCTGCGGTAGTAGGGGCTAATATGCATGGTATACTTTGTGTAAAGATTTTTTCACTTTTTTCACCTATATAGTCCCATATAGAACCTGGAAGATTTATCTTTAGAGCTATAGCTTTTGCAACATCTAAAACACTTCCACCTCCTATTCCTACAATTAAATCTACTTCTTTTAGTTTTGCAATCTCAGCACCATTATCTACCACATAATATGGTGGTTCTGGAGGTACATCATCAAAAATGGTTACTTCTACTTGATAATTATTAAAAAGATGGAGTAATTTATCTAAAATTCCTGTAATTTTTAGATGCTTTCTACCAGTTACTAAAAGTATTTTTTTGGCTCCCAAGGCATAGGACTCTTCGGGAATTCTTTCCCAGAGTCCTATACCAAATTTAATCTTTACAGGTAGATAAAAGGAAAAATTTTGCATTTATATTTTGAAATCTCCCTCTTTTTTAAGATACTCTACTAATCCTCCTGCCTGTAATATTTTTACCATGATATCTGGAAATGTACTCTTAGATAATATTGTTATATTTTTAGTCTTATTATAAATTTTTCCCTGAAATAAATCTACTTCTAATTCATCTCCATTACCTATCTCATCAGTATTAGCTTCTAAGAGAGGAAGACCAATATTAATTGAATTCCTATAAAATATTCTTGCAAAACTTTTGGCAATTACTAAACTTATTCCTGCATATTTTATAACTAAAGGGGCTTGTTCTCTTGAGGAGCCACATCCGAAATTCTTTCCAGCTACTATTATGTCCCCTGGATTTATCTTTTTATAAAATTCTGGATCTAAATCCTCAAAGAGATGTTTTGACATCTCATTAAAGTCTAAGGATTTAAATTTGTATTTTCCAGATATAATATAGTCAGTATTTATATCGTCTCCGAATTTATGAGCTTTACCTTTTAATATCATTTTTATTCTTTCCTCCTAATCCAAAAATTCACGAGGATCAGTAATCTCTCCCTTTATTGCTGAGGCAGCTACTGTTAAAGGAGATGCAAGGTGAATTAAAGCTTTATTGTTTCCCATTCTTCCTTTAAAATTTCTATTTGCAGTAGATATAACATTCTCTCCATCAGCGGGTACTCCTTGATGTGTGCCTACACATGGACCACAACCAGGATTTGTAACTATAGCTCCTGCATTTAAAAATATTTCAATAAATCCTTCTTTTAAGGCTTGCATATATATTCGCTTAGATGCTGGAGTGATTATAAGTTTAACATTTTTATTCACCTTTCTCCCCTTTAATATCTGAGCTGCATATCTTAAATCTTCCAATCTACCATTAGTACATGTTCCTATAAAGGCTTCATGAATTTTTATTTTCTCTATTTGAGATATGGGATATACATTGTCCACAGTATGGGGTAAGGCTACCTGTGGCTCTAAATTAGAGATATCAAAATTATAAACAGCCTCATATTCTGCATCTTTGTCCGCTTCAATACCACTATTTATATCCATTCCTATGTTTTTAAAAAATTCCTTTGTTTTTTCATCAAATGGCATAATACCTGCTTTTGCACCCATTTCTACGACCATATTAGTTATTGTAGCTCTTCCATCTATAGAAAGGTCTCTAATAGTTTCTCCATCAAATTCAATTGCTTTGTATGTTAATCCATCAGCTTTAAAGTATCCTACTAGGTATAATATGATATCCTTTGAAACAACGCCCTTAGGAAGTTTGCCATTGAGACTGATTTTAACAGCATTTGGAACTTTAAACCACAATTTACCCGTATACATTGCTGCTGCAAGCTCACTGGATCCTACTCCAGTGGAAAAGCAGTTTAGAGCCCCATAAGTGCAGGTATGGGAGTCTGCCCCAATTACCAGACTTCCTGGAGTAGCTAAACCTCTTTCCATAAAAACTTGGTGACATACTCCTTCTCCAAATTCTGTAATCTGAGTTCCATATTTTTCTGCAAATTCTCTCATTAACTTATGAAGGTTAGCCACTCCTTCGTTAGGAGGAGGAACTGAGTGGTCCATAACAATAAGTACTTTTTCTGCATTTACAACTCTTGTTCCTCCTAGTTCCTCAAAGACTTTTATTGCTAATGGAGATGTGCCATCTTGTCCCATTAAAGCATCTAATTTAGCAATAACAATATCTCCTGCTTTAACATCTTTACCAGCATGATTAGAAAAAATTTTTTCTGCTATATTTTTTCCCATCTTTACACTCCTTCTTTTTCTAATTTTTCTTTTAGATAGTCATTATAAAGATACATTAATTCTTTATCAAATAAAGGTCTTTTAAGTTCTACAGCAAGAGCTCTTACCTTTTTAAGTAGTTCTTGGGCATCTTCTTCAGATAAAGTGATTCCATATTCTTGGAATTTTCTTATAAGAGCATGAGTGCCTGAATGTTTACCAATTACTATCTGTCTTTCTCCTCCCACCTCTTCTGGAGAGAATACTTCATATGTTTTAGGATATTTAATTACACCATCTGCATGTATTCCAGATTCATGAGCAAATATATTTTTACCCACTATAGCTTTATTTACAGGTAATTCTCTTGCAGAAGCTTTTGCTACATACTCACATAATTCTTTTAATTTATAAGTTTTAATTCCCACATCTATGTTATAAATATACTTCAAGGCCATGACTACTTCTTCCAATGCTGCATTTCCAGCCCTTTCACCAAGCCCATTTACAGTCACGCCTACATAGGTTGCCCCAGCTCTTACTCCTGCTAAAGCATTGGCGGTAGCCATACCAAAATCATTATGAGTATGCATTTCTACAGGAATTCCTACCTTTTCTATAATGGTCTTAACAATCTCATATATTGTGAAAGGTTCCATTATCCCAACGGTATCACAAAATCGCAATCTGTCTGCACCTGCTTCTTTGGCTGCTTTCGCAAACTGGAGTAGGAATTCTAAGTCTGTTCTTGAGGCATCTTCTGCGTTTACTGATATATATACTCCATGTTTCTTAGCAAATTCTGTAGCTTTAACCATGTTTTCCAAAACCCATTCTCTTGTCTTTTTAAGTTTATATTTTATATGTATATCGGAAGTAGAAATAGAAATAGCTACTGCATCTACCCCACATCTCAATGATGCTTCAATATCGCTTATAACAGCTCTATTCCATCCCATAATACTGGCTTTGAGGCCGGCCTTTACTATAGCCTTTATTGCTTCCTCCTCATCTCCTCCCATGACAGGGATACCTGCCTCGATTTGGTGTACTCCTATTTCGTCAAGCATTCTTGCTATTTGGAGTTTTTCAGCTTTGGAGAATACTACTCCAGCTGTTTGTTCTCCATCTCTCAATGTTGTATCTACTATCTTTATTTCTGTATCCTTCATATTTTATACGCCTCCTTGTAAATATTTATCTTTCACTAAAAACTAAAAAAGGTGCTTTGGCTCCTTTCGTCCAAAGCACCTTTGCGTTTTTTTCTCAGTTTTTCCATTTAATTTTAGCACAAAATTGTAATGAAAAAAAGTTGCTTAAATAATCTTTAATGTATAGAATAATTAGAGATTTGTTAAACTTTTTTGGGAGGAAAGATATGTATAGAAAATTTTCACTTTCTGAAGGGAATTTGGAAGATTATAAAAAAGGTAATTTTATGGTTAGGTTTTTAAACTTTTCTCCTACTTTTATAAGTGATACAGAGATTCATAAAAGAGTTAATGATATGTATATCGTATTTAAAGGGAGAGGGAAAGTATTATTAAGTGATAAATATAGTGGGGGTACGGAGATAGAGGAGGGAGAAATAAGAAAGTGTGAAATTATAGAACCAGAGGAGATAAATATAAAAGATGGTGATGTCTTAATAATTCCCCCTGGAATTTGTCATCAGCTTAGAGTAGAGAGCGAGAGTTTAACTTTAGTTATAGTTAAAATTCCTGAAAATTAGAGGAGGAACTCAAAGATGAGTATTAAAAAGGCTGTTTTTCCTGCTGCTGGTCTTGGTACTAGATTTTTACCTGCTACAAAGGCTCAGCCTAAAGAGATGCTTCCAGTAGTTGATAAACCTATAATACAATATGCTGTGGAAGAGGCTGTAAATTCAGGAATTGAAGAAATCATAATAGTAACTGGTAGAAATAAAAGAGCTATTGAGGATCATTTTGATATATCTTTTGAGTTGGAATATTTTCTCCAAAAGAAAGGTGATTTAGATCTTTTAAAGCAAGTTAGGGAAATATCAGAGCTTGGTACAGTTTATTATATAAGACAGAAGGAACCTTTGGGTCTTGGTCATGCTGTGCTTGTAACAAAGGCATTAGTGAAAGATGAACCTTTTGCTGTTATTTTAAGTGATGATTTAATAGTCAGTAATATTCCATGTATAAAGCAAATGATAGATGTTTACGAAAGATATAAGTGTTCTGTTGTTGCAGTAGAAAGAGTACCAAGGGATGAGGTTAAAAACTATGGTATTATTTCTGGAAGAGAGATTGAAGAAGGGATTTATCAAGTAACAGATCTGGTAGAGAAACCTTCCGTAGAAGAGGCCCCTTCTAATTTAGCTATTGTTGGGAGATACATATTAACTCCTGAAATCTTTACTATGCTTGAGAAGGTAAGGCCAGGAAGAGGTGGAGAAATACAACTTACTGATGGACTTAAATTATTATTAGAGAAAGAAGCTATATATGCTTATGAATTTAATGGAAAGAGATATGATACAGGAAATAAACTTGGTTTTTTAATGGCTTCGGTAGAACTTGCTCTTCAGAGAGAAGATTTAGGAGAACAATTTAAGAATTATCTTCGTAATCTAAAGATTGAGTAGTGTTTTCCTGTACTTTTGTTATTTTACCATTTTCTACATAGTAGATCTCATCAAAAATGGATTCATCGATGGGAACATGTGTTATAAGGAAGATTTGATCAAAATGCTCTGCTACGTCTCCTTCAGTGAGAAGGTATAATAAGCCTTTTGCTCTCTCCTCATCAAAAGATCCAAGAGGTTCGTCTAAGAATATAAATTTGGGCTGTACACCTTTATCTTGGGGTAACGTGGCCATAGCAAAAGCAAGTCTTAAAGCTAAGGAAAGTTGATCTTGTGTTCCTCCGCTAAAAATGTTTTTTTCTAAGGGTTCCTTTTTGAAACTTGTGTAAACTTTTAATTTATAATCGTCCCCAATCTCTACATAATGATATCTTTCTGAGGTTAAAATGGGTAATATTTTTTGCATAAAGGACTCTGTTCTTGGTCTAATTGCTTTTAATATAGTTTCTCTTGTGGTATCTACAATCTTCATTGCATAGTTCATTTTAGTAATTTCTTTTTCTAATTTTATATATTCTTGATTTATTCTTTCTGGATGTAAATCTTCTCTTTTATTTCCTGTTTTTTGCTCATATTCTTTTAGTATTCCTTCCTTTTCACCTTTTTGTTGAAGGAGTTCCTTTTCTTTTATTGTTAATTCCTCTTTTGAGTTTTCATCAAATACTTCATTTATATAGTTTCTCCAATCATCTACAAATCTTTTGGAAAATTCAGTTATAAGATCCTGATAATTTTTCTCTATAGAGTTTTTTTCGCCCTTTTTTTTGTTTAGTTCCTGAGCAATTTTTTCATATTCTTCTTTTACCCTATCATTTTCCAACTGACTTATTAATTCTTCTATTTCTGACAAATACTTATCATCACTTCTTCTTAATTCGTTTATCTTTGCTTCTAAATTTGCTTGTTCTTTTGATATTTCGTTTTCAATATTTTTGTAGTCTCTTTTTTTCCTTTCTAATTCCTCTTTTAATCTCCTTATATTTTCAATCTCGTTTTCTATAGATCCTTTTTGAGAAATAAGAGAAGATAATTCTTTTTCAGGCATAGTATCCTTTTCTCTTAAGGAGATTAATTCTTCTTCCTTCTTTTTAATGGTGTCTGATAGCTTTTTTAATTTCTCTTCTATTTTGTTCAAGTTATTTTCTTTTAATTTTTCTTGGAATTCTAAGGATAATTTATGGATTTCATTTTTATAAGAATCAATATTTTTAATTTCACTTTCTATGTAAGCTTTCTTTTGCAACATTTCTGTAATTAAATTATTGGTTTGATTAAGTTTCATTTTTAGTTTTTCTTCTAATCTTTCTATTTGTTCCTTTTTATATGTTTTTTTCTCTTGAATTTTATTTAATATTAAGGCTAATTCTTCTTGATTCTTTTCTTTGAGATCAAGAGGAATGTCTTTCTCAATATATTCTTGAAGATTTTTTTCTTTGGTAAACTCTTTGTTTATCTTTGCATAATTCTGATAAAAGTAGATGGATAAAATGATTAATATTCCTGTGGTGATGAAAAACATATTTGATAAAAGGATAGCTAATGCTAAAGATAGTAGTGTAATGAATGATGAGGTAACAAAGTATTTTTTAGTTTTTTGTACTTCATAAATTAATTCATAAACTTTATTTTTTTGTTTATGATAATCTAAAGCCCTTTTATATTTATCTTCTAATTTGGGTATTTCTTGTATTTTTCCTGATAGATCTCTTAGTTTCTTAACTCTTAATTCTAATAGATTTTTCTTAAAAAGTAAGTTTCTTTCTTCTTTTTGGAGCTTATCTTTCTCCTCTAGTAATTCTTTTTCTTTTGATGTTTTGTTTTCTAATTCCTCATATTTTGTGAATTTTTCTTGAAGGTTTGATATTAAATTATTTCCATCATTTAATACTTTTTCTAATTTTTCAATTTCCTGCTTTATCTTGATAACATTATTAAGCCATTCAAGTTGAATTGAAAGTTCCTTTTCTTTAGCTATTCTTTCTTCTAAATCAGTTATTTCTTTTTGAAGCTTTTCTTTCTGATTTTCTAATATCTGAAGTTTTTCTTTAATGCTTGTTATTTCTTCTATTTTTCTTTTTTCTTCTTTTAAGAATTCTAAGGTTTCTACTTTATTTTTTAGGTTTTCGAGATTTTGTTCCAAGCCTCTAATTTCTTCTTTAAGATTATTTAAAGTTACTTCCAAATTGTATATATTTTTAGATTTTTCAATTTTTTCAATCCTTTCTATTTCTCTATGGATTCTATCTAATTCCTCCTCAATTTCTGGTAAAACTCTTTTAGCCTCAGCTGCTTTCTTCAAAAGTTCATATTGGGGTTTTTGTTTCTCAAGTTCATTTTTGATCTGTTTTGCTTTCTCAGAAATATTCAAAAGATAATCCAAGTTAAATAATTTGGATATTATTTCTCTTCTGTCTCCGGCCTTTAAAGATTCTAAGGCATCTAATTTTTTTTGTGCTACAAGACATGTGTTTAATAATATATCCCCATCAAGACCTATTTCTTTAACTATTCTACTATTTACAATTCTTACTCCTTTTACTATTTCTTGTTTTATAGTTTGCCCATTTATATTTTTTATAACCAAAGAGGCATCTTGGTTTTTATTAAGAGGAAGGACTCTTCTTATAGTTATTAATTTATCATTAGTTTTTACGGTAAGCTCTACTGTTGTTTCGTTGGTTCCAAATCTTATAAGATCATTTTTATTGTGTTCGAGTCCTTCCCCAAAAAGTGCAAAATAGATTGCCTCAAATATACTACTTTTTCCTGCCTCATTCCTCCCTTTTATAAGTATTCTTCCCTGATCTGGAAAATTTAGAGATGCTATTTCATATTGTTTAAAATTTCTAAGTTTTAAGCTCACAAGTTTTATCATAAGAACTCTCCTCTAATTTTTAACTCTTCTCTTATCCATTTAACTGCTTCTATTATAGCTTCTTGATCTTCTTTGTTTTCTTCCAAATATTTTTCTGTTACTTTAGACAGATTCTTTTCAAAACTGAAATCTTCTGATGGTATTATTGATATCTCTTTCCCTTTTATTCTCAAATTTTGCGTATCTAAGTCAAATAAAAAATTAGCTTTAAGTCCTTCGTCTAATATCTTGCTAAAATTTATGGAACTATATATAGATATAGGAATTTCTCCTACAATTTTGCATTTTAACATAAGATCTTTTTGAGATTCTCTTAATATTTTGTCAATAATGGCATTGGTATAATCTTTTTCCGTAATTTCTGAAAGTTTTATCTCCATGATTTTCATGGGTTGTGGTTCTATTTTTTCATGAATTATATCAATCTTTTTTCCTTCTATTTTTAATAGATAAAAACCTGGGATAAGATCTATCTCTCCAAAATCAAATCTTTCAGTACTCCCTGGTATTATTAGTATTTTATCTCCAAATTTATAAATATTCTTCTCATGGAGGTGTCCCAATATATAAATATTAAAGGGGAGACTATATAAAGTATGTACTGATACTTGAGGCTCAGAAGATTTTGGATGAGCATATTTTTCAAAGGAGTAATGGAGAATTAGGATTTTCCATATATTATTATCTTGAGGTATAGAATCTGTTAATTTTATATTTTCTAATGGATCAATTCTTCCCTTTTTTCTTGGATCGTGGGATAAGCCAGATATAATTAATTTCTGATCCTTCTCAAATATATCTACATTAATATTAGATTGAGATAAAAAAGATTTTATTAAACCTACTTCTTCATAAATTTTCATGGGAAAGGCATCACTATCTATCATATTTGGAGCATCGTGGTTTCCACCAATAGTATAAATTTGAATATTGTTTCTTTTTAATCTTGAAAACTCTCGAGCGACAAAGGCCAAATCTTGGTTCCTGGGATTTGTAGAATCGAATAAATCTCCAGCTTGTATAAATACATCTACCTTTTCTTCAATGGCATAATCTACTGTTTTTTTGAATGCTTCTCTTATCTTTCTTCTTCTTTCGTTTAGTCTTTCTGGTACTAACTTTTTGTAGTATTTACCTAAATGGTTATCAGCAGTTATAAGAATTTTTATCATGTTTAGATTTCACTCCCAATATCAGGGAGATCGGTTATAATATCTTCGAATATATCTCTATTTTGAGCATCTTTTAAAGCTTTCTCAAATTCTTCATCTATGTCTATATCAAAACCTCCTTCTGCTGTTTCTCTTTCCCCAACCTTTACCATTACAGGAATACGGGTTAATCTTCCTAAGATAATAGCTTCTCCAATGTTTAATCCAGGAAGATCATTAAATAAATTTTCTGAAAGAGCTTCTGATGCTTCTTTTACTGCGTTTTGATCTGTAGGATTAGTTAATCTCATTATTATCTGGCTTCCACATTGGGATAAAGTATTACTGCTTATTTTATAGGGCCTTTGTGTAACCACAATAAGAAATACTTTAAATTTTCGTCCTTCCGCCGCAATTGAATTTATTATCTTAGCACTTCTTAATTTCTCTGCTTTCTCTTTCGGCACTAAATTATGGGCTTCTTCTAATACAATAAATAAGGGATATGTAAGTCCTTCTGATTTTGCTTTAGTCCATATATCATTTAACAATTTACTTACTACTAAATCTTGTAGATTTTTCTCTATACCTGCCAAGTCTATGACAGATATCTGAGCAGGTTTTAGAATTTCCTCAATCTTTATATCTTTAAATCCCCATATTGGATAATCTTTTATCCATTTTACATATTTTAATGCTTTTCTTGCTCCAATCATAGTTTCTTCGGAGTATTTTTTATTCTTTTTCTCTATCTTTTTTACATATTTTTTTTCATAGTCGTCAAAATCTAATATTTCTTCTTTTTCCTTTTCTGTACCTGCCATAGATTGTAATTTTTCATAAAGTTCATTTGGAGTAAAATCAACACCTTCTTTTCTAAGTTCCTCAATAGCTCTTTCAACTGCATCTCTTATGTTGCTATATTCTGAGATTCCTAATATTTCTGCTATTTGTTCGTTTTCTAATTCGCTAAATCTGATTGAATAGGGTATTACACCCCCAATAATATCATCCGTAAATCTCCCTTTTACTTGAGGTATTCTATAAATGTTAACTTGTTGGGCAATAGATGAAAATTCTTTTAAATTATTTCTTTTCCTTCTTAGTAAGACATAGTCACTATTGGGATCAAATACTAAAATAGTAGCACCAAGTTTTACAAGTTTCTCTAAAAGTAATCCTGTAAGATAAGATTTACCTGCTCCTGTTTGGGCAATTATGGCCAGATGCCTCCTAAGTCCATTGGGATCAAGAGTTACTTTGACATTAGGCCTATAAAGTAAGGTTCCAATTTCTATAGCGGTGGCCTTTTTATGAGTGAAGAATCTTCTAAGAAGATCATCAGGAGCTAAAAAAACCGGAGAACCTGGTAAAGAAACTGATCTTGGAAGCTGAATATTATCATCCATATCTATATAACCTAAAACTCTGGCTGTGGCAATAAGCTTTAGTGGTATTTTGTAATTTAATTCTAAAAGTCTTGTGGTTGCATCATATTCCTGATCTTCTGTTAATATATCTGAAAAAGCCTTTAGACTTTCTACTTGAGCTAATACGTCTACCTCTTCATCCGATGCAGCAGTTCCTTTAATTATGACATATTCCAATCTTTTAGGGGCTAATTCTTCATTAGTAATAAATTGAAAACTATCGCAAAAACTTTCACCTACCAAATATCCTACACATTTTAAGTCCATGATTATTTAGAAAAACCTCCTTTGAGATCTATCTAATTCTAAGATATCAGGAAATTCTTTTTTAAGAATCATTATGTACCTTTCTAAATCGGGGGTTTTTTTAATTCTGACAATGTTATCTACTAAATACAAAGGAGTTTGATATACTTGAGAGTTTATACAATTTTCTCTAAGAATAGCAAGAATATTATATATATTTACATCCTTTTCCCAATGAAAGTTTATTTCTAAAAGTGTGGTTGAATCTCCTATTAAGTAGTTTGGTATATCAATTCTTAAAATTTGGTCTCTTGGAATGAGTCTTACATAGAAAGTAATAAAAGCTGGTATATCTTTTAGCAAGGTTTGAAGATTAGGATCTTTCTCTATGAGCTCTATTTGATTATGACCAAGTCCCATTTCTGCTCCTATTAGTAGGGGAGTACTATATCCTGGCTCCCAGGAAAGGATATTTAAAAATTCTGCGTCAATGGGGATGTAGGGAAGTTCTTCTTTTAATTCAGGATGGTCTATTGATAAAATTTGAAAGAAAAAGGTATTTCTACTTGATTTTGAGATAGATATTAATTCTATATTTTTATTTTTAGATTTTAGAATGAGTTCTATGTTGGCCTTTAAAACATTAAGAGCCAAGTCTTTGTAAGGCTCTTCCTCTATAAGATTTATATATCTTAATAGATATGAAAGTCGTGAGATGATAGAGCCATCAATAAATAAGATGAAGGGGGGTTTAATTTCTTCTATAATTTCAAGGGCAAGTTCAGTTTCTATTTTTTGCATTATTAAATCCCGTATCCAGGCCAATTGATTTTCAGAAATTGATGCGGGTATTGGATCTAATGAGATGGTAGCTTTCTCATAACCTTCAGTACCTATAGCTAAACCTTGAGTTAAAAGAAGATATGGACCAAGGGAAAAGGATAGGGTTCTTTGTGAGGCATCAATAGCAAAGATTTTATGACCATTACTTTGTAAATTTTCTGGTATTTTATGCCATAGAGTTTCTACAAAGTTTACAAAGAAAGACCTATCTTTTATATCTTTTTTGAAAAAAAGATTATTTATTTTTTCTTTTTTTCTGTTTAACTCTTCTATAAAAAGAGAAATGAATTCTGGCATTTTTAAATATTATATTCTTTGATAAGGTTGTTATACAAGTCAAGGAGTTTTTTATTAATCTTTTGAACACTGAAATTTTGGGCACTACTTATAGCATTTTCTGATAAATTTTTATACAAGTTATAGTTTTCTAATAATTCTATAACTTTATTTGAAAATAAGATAATACTTTCCTCTATGTTAGAAGCTTTAGGGGGTATTAGAAAACCATTTATTTCATCTTTTACAAAATCTGCAATAGCTTCATCTTCTAAGGCAATTACAGGAAGCCCAGCTGTGAGAGCTTCTAACACTACTAATCCTTGGGTCTCAGACAAAGACGAGAAAACAAATATATCTGAAGAATAGTAGGCTTCTATTACCTTATCGTAATCAAGATAGCCAGTAAATATTACCCTATCTTCAATATTAAGGTTTTTAGCTTCTTCCTTTAGATTATTTATTACTCTCTTGTCAGGATTATCTCCTACAATGAGAAGGTAGATTTTGGGATAATTTTTTAATTTATTCATAACTTTCAATAAAAATTCTATGTTCTTTTCTTTTCCTAATCTTCCTACAAATAGCAAAATATATGCATCAGTAGGAATATGTAATCTTTCTCTTGCTACTTTTTTATCAATGTGATGAAAATTCCTCAAATCTAAACCATTAGGAATTATTTCTATGGGTTTCTTAACTCCAAAATCAATAAGTAGTTTTTTAATCTTTGTGGAAGGGGCAATTACAGTATCACAGAGGTTGCAATAAGATCTACTAATCCATATTGCTATATCTTTTGCTTTTTTCTCAGTTATTATATGTTTTTTGACCATATCTGGAAAATGATCCCATATGTAGTAGGCGTATTCAGTAAGCAAGGTGTGGTAAGTATGTATAAGAGGGATCTTTCTTTTTTTAGCTTCATAAGCTCCAAAAATTCCTAAGGAAAAAGGAGTATGGGTATGAATTACATCCAATTTAAGATTGTTAAGATATAGATCATAATTTACAGAAAAAGGAGTTGCTATTCTATGTTCTTTTTGAAATGGAAAAGTAATAGAAAAAAGCTGATAGACATGTTTTTCTGGTAAGATTTTAGGTATATAAGGAATAAATAGATGTACTTCATGACCTTCTTCTTCTAAGGTTTTCTTCTGAAAAAATAGGGCAGTAGCTACACCATTCTTTTGAGGTTTATAGGTATCACTAAAAAATCCTATTTTCGTCTATGAAATATCCCGTAATATAGAAGATGTCCTAAGATTAAACCGATTATTCCTCCAACTATAGCTTCTATAGGGGTATGTCCAATAGATTCTTTTAGATTTATCTCTTTTAATTCTGGATCTTTTAACTCCCTTTGAATTATCTTATTTATTACTTTTGCTTGCTCTTCTGTAGCAAGTCTTACTCCAATTGCATCTGCAATTACTATTCCAGCTAAAAACATAGATAATATAAAAATGGTAGAATTAAAACCTTCCTTTATACCTACTATTAATGATAAAGATACAACAAGGGCTGAGTGAGAACTTGGCATTCCTCCCCACTCAAAGAAGGCTATCCATAAAAACTTTTTTTCTTGAATAATTTTTATAATACCCTTCAGCCATTGAGTAATTATTACTACGAGGAAGGGAATAATGAAAATTGGATTGTTAATTAGATCAATAACTATTTTTATCATATCTACCGTGTTATGGTCACCTTTCTTATATTTCTTGGATTATCCGGATCTCTACCTTTTAATTCAGCTAAATAATAAGCAAAAAATTGAGCTGGATATATTAACAATATAGGAGATACATCTTCAGGAATATCACAGTCAATAAAGAAGCCTTGGTAATCTTTATGAAGATTAGGTTCATTGCTGAATAAATATATGTCGGTACCCTTTTCTTTTAATATAGAGAGTACTTCTAAGGAATGGTTTAAGCTCTCCCCTTTTGGGGCGAAGAAGAATACAGGAAAACCTTCAGTAGCAAGAACTAACGGGCCGTGCATAAAATCAGCGGAAGAATATGGTTGGGCAATAATATAGGAAGTTTCCTTAAATTTTAATGCTGTTTCTAATGCTGTGGAAAGGTTAAAACCTCTTCCTAACACAGCGCAATGTTCCATATATTTAAAAGGTTTTACCTCTTCTTTTATTTTCTCTTCCATACCCAAAATTGTTTCCATAGCCTTTAATATTTTATCAAATTCATCCATATAAATTCTACCCTTTATAGAATTTATGAGAAAATACAGAGAAACAAGTTGAGATAGATATGTTTTTGTGGCTGCCACACTTTTTTCTTGTCCAGCATTGGTAAATATATTGATTTTGGCAAGTTTTGCTAATTTGCCTTCTGGATTATTTGTTATTCCAATAGTTAATGTACCTTGTTCATTAGCGGTTCTTATTACTTCACATATATCATCACTTTCTCCTGATTGAGATATGGCTATAACTAAGGAATCTTTTATGTTTGGTGGTCTTTTATAGATGGTGAAGAGGGAAGGAGCACATAATGAAACAGGTATTCCTAAATTAGACTCTATATAATATTTTCCCCATATAGCAGCGTTATCAGATGAACCTCTTGCTACAAAGACTACATGATTAAAATTATAGTTCTTAAGTTCATTGGATATATTTTTAAATTCTTCTACCCTTTCCCTGTATCCCTTAATAATTTGAAAACTTTCTCTAATCTCTTTAATCATAAATTTATCCATTATTATTCACCCTCCTAATACTCTTTTTGGATAAGTCTAACACATCTTAGTTTATTTTATCAACTATGTTTACTAAATCTTTCCAATGGGCAATAAATATAGAGGAAACTCATTTTTAGGAAGATGTATTATTCTTTTTACATCTTCATCATTAAAGGCTCCTACTGCTACAGTTCCCAAGTTCAGAGATATACATTGTAAATAAATATTTTGGGCACAATGTCCTGCTTCCATAAATACATATCTTATTCCTCTTTCTCCATATCTTGCAGTGGTTTTATAGTAATTGGCTGATATTATGATAATAACGGGTGCTCTCCTAATCCATTCTTGTCTTAAACATACAATAAAAAGATCTTCTCTCTTATCACCTTTTAAATGGAGATTTAATTCATGGCTCTCAGAAATATACTTGTAAATTCCTATATCTAAATCATGAACTTTATAAGCAGAGACATATATTTCTAATGGAAAAGTAGCACCTGCAGAAGGACATGTTCTAAATTTGTAATTCTTTTCTGTTATTCCTTGGGCAGACCATAATATTTGAGATAAATCTTGTAAATTAATAGGGTTCTCTTTATATGTTCTTACCGACCTTCTTAAAAGTAATGCTTCTTCTATGGATAAGTGACCTTTACAAATAGGTGTTGATAGCTTGATATTTTTATTCTGAAAGTTGTTTAGCTTTACCATGATTATAAATTATATCAAAGAAATAAACTTTCTGAAGTACTCTTAGTGATATAATGATATGGTATAATTTTTATGATGAATATGAAAAAAGCAAATTTGTTAATTTTTATTCTTTTAATTTTTTCCATTATAAGTATTATATCTCTATTTCTACCGAAAGGCGAAGCCAAATTTTTAGTTGTACAAGTAGAAAACAGAGAAGTATTGAGAAAACCCCTAACAAAACTTAAAAGTGGTGATAAATATAAAGTAAAAGGATCTTTAGGAGATGGTATTTTTGAATATATAGAGGGAAGAGGAGTACATATGATCTCATCCCCTTGCCCTGATAAAATATGTATAAAACAAGGATTTATAAATAAAACGGGAGAAAGCATTGTTTGCTTACCTAATAGAGTTATAATAACTCTTGAGAGGTAGAATATGAAAATTGTAAATTCTGAAGATATAAGAAATTTGGAGAAAATTTTAGAAAAGCAATATAAGATTCCAGCTCTTATGTTGATGGAGAATGCCTCGACCTTTATTTTTAATTTCTTAAAAGATAATATCTCAGATTTAAAAAGCAAGAATGTGGCTATTCTTTGTGGTCCTGGGAATAATGGTGGAGATGGTGTTGCTTTAGTTAGGCACCTTCTAAATTATGGTGTGAAAAATGTATACGTATTTTCCTATTTTTGGGATAAAAAAATATCAGATCTTTTAAAAATTCAACTGAGCCTTATAAATAATGTTCCTATATTAGATTTAAAGGCTAATTATAAAGATCTCAGATTGTTTGATATTATTGTAGATGGAATATTTGGAATTGGATTAAAAAGAGATATAGAAGATAATCTTAAAAATATTTTTGAATATATAAATGAATTAAAAAAATTTGTAATTTCTATAGATGTCCCTTCTGGAATTGACTCTGATACTGGTGAAATTAGAGGTTCTGCTATAAAGTCCTCATATACTTTAACTATGTTTTATCCTAAAAAGGGATTTTTTGAATATCCTGCTATAGAGTATATTGGAAATTTAGTGGTAGATAGACTTAACTTTGGGGATATGTTTTTGGATTCTATAGTAAAAAGTAATATGGAGCTTGTGGATGAAAATATGGTACAAAAGTTAATTCCTGTTCATACTAAGATGGTTTATAAAGGAAAAAAAGGAAAAGTATTAATTATTGGGGGATCTTTGAAATATACAGGAGCACCGATTCTTTCTGCTTTATCCGCTTTAAGAAGTGGAGCAGGTATGGTCTATCTTTCTGTACCAGAAAGTATTCATATGATTTACAGGGCTATATATCCCGAAATAATATATATTCCTCTTAAGGAAATTGATGGCTATATTTCTTCAGAAAGTTTAGATTATATTATTGAGATTATAAATAGCTATGAAATTGATGCTATAGGTTTAGGACCTGGTATCGGATTATATTCAGATACTAGTCTTTTTGTCAAAGGGTTTATTACGAAAGTAGATACTCCTATAGTGGTAGATGCTGATGCTTTAGTATATATCAAAGATATATTGGAAGAGATAAAAGGAAAAAAGATAATTATTACACCTCATTATGGAGAGATGTCGAAAATTTTAAATCTTCCTGTTGGTTATATACAGAAAAATAGATTCTTGATTGGTGAAGACTTTGTAAGAAAATACAAAATAAACTTAATACTTAAGGGTCCTTATTCTTTAACCTTTACCAAAGAAGGACAAATTTATGTAAATCCTTTTGCAGATTCTTTACTTGCTACTGCAGGATCTGGTGATGTTCTTACTGGTATTTTGGCAAGTCTTTTAGCCCAAGGCCTTAGTGAGAATAATGCATGCATTTTAGGGAACTATGTTCATGGATTTTCTGTTAATTTTTGGAAGAGAAATAGAGGAAATTACGGTATGATTTCGTCAGATATTATAGATTTTCTTCCAGATATTTTTATGGAAATCTTTAAAGGAAAAAGTATTTAAAAATCTCTATTAAACCCGAAATATTTTCTTCTTTTGCTACATAATTTGCTATTTCTTTTAATTGTGGATGTCCATTATATGGTGTTGCTTTATATTTTAATTTACTTAAAAAGGGGAGATCTCCTAAACTATCTCCTATACCTAATACCTCATCATAGTCTAATCCTTTTATTTCCAAAAGCAGATCCATTCCTGCTCCTTTATCTATTCCTTTAGGAGTAATATCCACTGCAATAGAGGAATAAACTAATTGAAAATTTGGAAAATTTGTTTCAATTAATTCTTGAGACATTTTTGCTAATTCTGGTACAGGAATATCTTTTTCTGGAAATATGGATACACAAACTTCTTTACCTGGCTCTATATGTCCATAACCTTTTAATTTCTCCTTTAAAAATTTTTTGAGTTCTTCTCTCTGCCTTAAAAATTCTTCTTTTATTTTGGGGTGCATAATTATATCATCTTTATCAATTAGATATATAATGCAACCATTTTCTCCTATAGAATCCTCAAATTGACCTATAGCTTGAAGCATTGCTTCTATATATGGTTTTGATCTTCCTGTGTTTAAAGATATAGGAGGAAGAAGTTTAAGATGCTCTCTAATCCATTTTAGCCCATCCAAGTCTATGGGATATCCTTTATCTTTGGTTATACATCCTTCTATATCTGTTAATATCAATTTTATATCCATAGTATGAAAGTTTATCGAAAATTATGATTCTTGTCAAACTTTGTAAAATATTGTAGAATGCCATTGAAAACACTAATATTCAAGTCTTTTAAACTAAGGAGGCGAAAATTATGTCTGGACATTCCAAGTGGGCAAATATTAAACACAGAAAAGCTGCAGCAGATGCTAAAAAAGGAAAACTTTTTTCAGCTTTAAGTAAGGAGATTATTATTGCAGCTAAACAAGGCGGAGGAAATCCAGAAACTAACCCCCGTTTAAGAGCTGCAATTGAGAGAGCAAGAGAAGCTAATATGCCAAAGGAGAATATTGAAAGGGCTATAAAGAGAGGTACTGGAGAGATTCCTGGTGTAACATATGAAGAGGTTACATATGAAGGATATGGGCCAGGTGGTGTAGCTATAATGGTAGAGGTAGTTACAGACAATAAAAATAGAACTGCTTCGGAAATAAGAAGAATATTTACGAAACATGGTGGAAGTTTAGGAGAGGCAGGATGTGTGGCGTGGATATTTGAAGATAAAGGTAGCATTTTTATTGATAAGGAAAGTGTTAAGGATGAGGATCAATTAATTAGTGATGCTTTAGAAGCTGGCGCAGAAGATGTTCAAATAAGTAGTGATAGTGTTGAAATAATAACAGACCCCCAAAACTTTTCCGAAGTTAAAGCTAAATTACAAGAAAAAGGATATGTAATAACTCAAACTGAAGTAACAAAAGTTCCAAAGAATTTAGTTCCAGTAGAAGGTCCAGATGCAGAAAAACTTCTTAAGCTTATGGAAGAGCTTGAGGATCATGATGATGTACAAAAGACTTATGCTAACTTTGATATACCTGACGAGATCTTACAAGCTCTATCTTAGATGAAGGTTTTAGGACTTGATCCTGGAACAGCTATAACTGGTTTTGGCATTTTAAATAAAGAAGACTATATTAAGGTTATTGATTATGGGGCTCTAATAACTCCTTCTAATTGGAGTTTAGGAAGGAGATTAAATTATTTGTATGATCAAATCTCAGATCTATTAGAGAGTTATGATCCTGATATTGTTGTGATGGAGAATATATTTTTTAATAAAAATGTAAAAACTGCTATAAGTATTGGGCAATCTCAAGGTATAATTTTGCTTGCTGCTTACCAACATCAAAAAGAGATATTAATGTTTAGTCCTTTAGAGGTTAAATTATTAATAGTTGGATATGGAAGGGCATCCAAAAGCCAAATCCAATATATGGTCAAGGAAGTCTTAAATTTGAAAGATATTCCTAAACCAGATGATACTGCTGATGCTTTAGCTATTGCATTAGCATATATTTATAGCAGAGGGGAGAATATTTAATTGTCATTTTTTCATTCCATAGAAGGGAGATTAGTTAAGATATATGATAATTTTGTGGTAGTGAGTTTGGATTTTTTTAGTTTTAGGGTTATTTTGGGAGAAAAGGACCTGACCCTTTTGGGTAATAACATAGGGCAAAAAGTAAAGATTTATATCTCTGAAAGTATCGATAAGGAAGAGATTAAAATCTTTGGTTTTTTGGATGAGAATAAAAGAGATCTTTTTGAAGATCTTAAACGTATAAAAGGGGTAGGGGAGAAAATAGCATTAAGGATTGTAAATTATTTCTCTCCAGAGGAATTTAATGAAATCTTAGAAAGTGAAGATATAAATGCTCTACTAAGAGTTCCAGGAATTGGTAAAAAAGTGGCTCAAAAAATATTCTTGGAAAAGAATGGTTTATTGCCAAAGGAGAAAAAAGAGGAAAGTACTATAAGGAAAGCCTTATATAACTTAGGTTATAATATAGAAGAGGTTAATGAGGTTATGAAAGATATTAGAAAAGAATTTAAAGATTTTGAGAATATAGAAGAGATTATTAAATTTGCTCTAAAAAGATTATCTAAGGAGTTATGAAAATGAGAAAGATTCCAGCCTCTTCTTTAACTCAGAGAGAGCCCCTCTTGGATAATATTTTAAGACCTAAAAATCTTTCTGAATTCATTGGACAAAAAAAGATAAAAGAAAGACTTAGTTTGATAATAAACGGTGCCAAAAAAAGAAAAGAACCTATAGATCATATACTTTTTGTAGGTCCCCCAGGTGTTGGTAAAACTACTCTTGCTTTTATTTTAGCAGAGGAACAAAAGGTTTCAATAAAAGCTATTTCGGCTCCTTCTTTGCAAAAAACAGGGGATCTTGTAGCTCTTTTGACAAATGCTCCAGAAAATGGAATTGTTTTTATAGATGAAATCCATAGATTATCTTCATCTTTGGAAGAGATATTGTATTCTGCCATGGAAGATAGAAGTATAAGTTTTATTGCTGGCAAGGGACCTGGAGCAAGAGTACTTAATTTTAAGCTTCCTCCTTTTACCTTAGTAGGTGCTACTACAAGACCTGCACTTCTTAGTAATCCTTTGAGGGATCGCTTTGGTTTTATTGCTTCTCTTGATTATTATTCTCATGATGAAATGGTAGAAATTATTAAGAGATCTCAAATATTACTTGGTGTAGAACTTTCTGAGGAAGGTGTACATGAGGTTGCTAAAAGATCAAGAGGAGTACCAAGGATTGCAAATCGTCTTTTAAAAAGAATAAGAGATTATATAGAAGTGGAAGAAATGGAAATTATAGATAAAGAAGAAGTGAAAAAAATTCTTGACCTTATGGGGATAGATGATAAGGGTTTAGATGATTTAGATAGAAAGATCCTTTTTACTCTTAGAGATAAGTTTTCTGGTGGACCTGTAGGTATAAAAACATTAGCTGCTGTTCTTAATGAGTCTCCTGAAACTATTGAGGTAGTTTATGAGCCATACCTTTTAAGAATAGGTTTTATTCAAAGGACAACAAGAGGAAGAATAATAACTCCCCTTGGACTTTCTCATTTAATGAGGTGCTCTGATGGAGGATAAAAGAATATTTCTTCATATATGTTGTGCTCCTTGTCTTACTTATCCTTTGAAAGTTCTTAGAGAGGAAGGTTATGAAATTACTGGTTTTTGGTATAATCCCAATATTCATCCTTATACCGAATATTCTCTTAGACTTTCTACTCTTAAATCCTTTGCAGAAAGTCAGAATTTACAACTAGTGTATGAGGATGATTACGCTTTAGAGGAATTTATAAGACAAGTAGTTTATAGAGAAGATAATAGATGCCCTGTTTGTTATTATATGAGGCTTAAAAGAACAGCCCAAAAAGTAAAAGAACTTGGATATAAGCTCTTTTCTACTACTTTATTAGTAAGCCCATATCAAAAACATGATTTAATAAAAGATGTAGGCTATCTTTTAGCAAAGGAATTTGGTTTAGAATTTTATTACAAAGATTTTAGAGTGGGATATAGAGAGGGAGTCAATCTTTCTAAGGAGTATGGTCTTTATAGACAGAAATATTGCGGATGTATATATAGTGAAAAAGACAGATATTGGAAGGGAGGAAAAAATGAAATATCACATTTTGTTTAATCCAACTTCTAATAGAGGAAAAGCTGAGAAAGTATATCCAAAACTTATAGATATTTTAGATAGAGAGGAATTAGATTATTCAATAGAATGTACTATTGGTGGTAAAAAAACTTTTGAACAGGTGGAGAAGGCATTGGATAAAGGAGTAGATGTGGTAGTTGCAGCTGGGGGTGATGGTACTATAAATGAGGTGGTTAATGGGCTTAAAGGTAGAGGAATTTTAGGAATAATCCCTCTTGGAAGAGGTAATGATATAGCTATATCCTATGGTATCCCAAGAAATATAGAAAAATCTATAAAACTTTTAAAATCCCAGAATATAAGAGAAGTGGATATTGGAGTATTAGATGGAATATATTTTGTAGGTATAGCAGGAACAGGTTTTGTAGGAGATGTAAATTATAATTCGAATAAGCTGAATTTGACAGGATTTAAAGGGTATGTTATTTCTGTTTTTAGCACATTAAAAGGGTTCAAATATCCAGAATGCGAGATTTTTTTTGACTCTGTAACTTGGAAAGGTAGAATTACTTTGGTGGCTTTGGGAAATACGATGTATTATGGTGGTGGTATGAAATTACTTCCTAATTCTAAGGTGGATGATGGGTTTCTTGATATAGCTATTGCTCAAAAGATTCATCCTGCGGAGTTGATTGCTACTTTTCCTCTTGTATATATAGGAAAACATTCCATTAATCCTCATGTAAAATTTTATAGAAGTAAAGAGGTAACAATAAAATCAGATAGTGAACTTATAATTAGTTATGATGGTGAGCTTATAACACGAAACGAGGTTACCTTTAAAACAATGTATAAATTTCAAAAGATTATAGGGGGTATGTGACTATGGACTTTATGGGCAAAGTACTTATTTTTTTGGGAATTTTACTTATAATTTTAGGATTAGTTTTTCTCTTTGTAGATAAAATTCCTTTATTAGGCAAGCTTCCTGGAGATATTAGAATAGAGAGGAAGAATTTTGTTTTTTATTTTCCATTGACCACCTCTATTCTTTTGAGTCTTTTCCTTACCATAATCATAAATATTATCTTGAGACTCAAAAAGTAAAGTAATATTAATATGAGGAAACTTTTACTGTTATTTATTCTTTCTTCTTTATCCCTTTTTAGTTTATCCTATTCTCAAGAAATCCCAACTTTAAGAATTGGTATTGAAAAAATTGATGGCGAGGTTTTCTTTTCAAATATAGGTGAGATTATTACAGATTATCTTAACATTAAGGTTGAAGGTAAAGGGATTATAAAGATTAAAGTTAAGGATGATAGTGCTATTATAGAAGCAGATAATGGTATACTTACCACTACTTTTCCAATTAAAATCTACCCGGATGGCTACTATTTAAACTATAATAACGATTTTTATCGTGGATATATGGAGATATCAAAAAGTGGATGGTTAGTAAATGTAATAAATATGGAAGATTATTTGTTGTCAGTAGTACCATCAGAGATGCCTGCTTACTATCCTTTGGAAGCTTTAAAAGCACAAGCAGTTGCTTCCCGAACTTATGCTTTAGCTAATATAGGTAGACATGGAGAATTTGATCTTTGCAATACTACTCATTGTCAAGTATATAAAGGGATGAAAAAAGAGAATGAAAAATCTACAAAAGCAGTAATGGACACCAAGGGAGAGATAATTGTATATAATGGTATTCCTATAAAAGCTTTTTTCCATTCGTCGTCAGGTGGTTATACTGAAGCTTGCAAATATGTTTGGGGACAAGATTTACCATATTTGCAAAGTGTTAAAGATGTGGATGAGCTTTTATTAGACACATGGACAAGAGAGATAACTTTAGGAGATCTTTTGTTCAAAATGAGATCTTTAGGAATTCCTTTGAGTAATGAATTTTCTATAGAAGTAGAGAAAACGCCATCAAATAGAGTATATAATATAATTTTTAAGGATGACTACGGAGTATATTATGTTAAAGGTACGACTTTTAGATATTTATTTAATTTACCAAGTACTTTATTTAATTTTTCCTTGAATAGGGGTGGGCAAATATTAATTGTGGGTAGAGGAAATGGACATGGAGTAGGTCTTTCTCAGAAAGGCGCAAAATTTTTGGCAGAAAAAGGTTATAATTATAGAGAGATTTTAAAATACTATTATCAAGGAGTGGATGTTGTTAGATGGTATTGAAATTGTCAGATTATGATTATTATCTTCCAGAAGAACTTATTGCTCAAGAGCCAGCTGAACCAAGAGATTCTTCTAAACTTATGGTGGTAAATAGAAGTACAGGGGATATCTCCATCCATATTTTCAGAGATATAAAGAACTTTTTAAAAAAGGGAGATGTATTAGTACTTAATAATACAAAAGTAATTCCTGCAAGGATATATGGAAAAAAGGAAACTGGTGCAAAGATTGAGATATTCCTTTTAAAGAAAACAGCTGATAAGGAATATGAGGCATTAATAAAGCCTGGAAAAAGAGCTAAAATTGGTTCAAAAATATTTTTTGAAAAGGATATTTATGCTGAGGTAATTGAAAGAAATACGGAAGGGATCTTTGTTTTACGGTTTTCTCAGGATAATATAGAAAGCATTCTTCCAGAGATCGGAGAAGTACCCTTACCTCCATATATTAAAAAGCCAATAAAAGATCCAAATCGTTATCAGACTGTTTATGCTGAAAAGGAGGGTGCTGTTGCTGCTCCAACAGCTGGATTACATTTTACACTTGAACTTTTGAAAAATTTGGAAAACATGGGAGTAGAGATATTATATGTCACTCTTCATGTAGGGCTTGGGACCTTTAAACCCGTAGTGGTTGAAGATATTACCCAACATAAATTAGAACCTGAATATTTTGAGTTATCAGAGGATGTAGCCTATAGGTTAAATAAAGCAAAGGAAGAAGGAAGAAGAATTATCGCTGTTGGTACTACAGTAACAAGAGTTCTTGAGTCTCAGGGAAGATCTGGGAAAGTGGAACCTGGTAAGGGTTTGGTTTCCTTGTTTGTATATCCTGGTTTTGAATTTAGAATTCTTGAGGGCCTTATAACAAATTTTCATCTTCCAAAATCTACTCTTCTTATGCTTGTTGCAGCATTTATGGGGTATGATCTTATGAAAAAGGCATATCAGAAAGCTATAGATGAAAGATTGAGATTTTATAGTTTTGGGGATGCCATGTTTATATATTAGGAGCTATAAATATGATTTTTGAGAAAATATTAGATGATAACATAACAAAAGCAAGATTAGGAAAATTAAGAACCTACCGTGGAGAGATTAATACTCCTGTTTTTATGCCTGTTGATACGCAAGGTGCTATAAAAACTGTTACTCCAGAAGAAGTAAAAGAGGTAGGAGCTGAAATAATTCTTTCTAATACTTATCATTTGTTTTTAAGACCTGGTCACGAATTGATAGAAAAAGCTGGGGGGCTTCATGTTTTTATGGGATGGGATAGACCTATATTAACTGATAGTGGGGGTTATCAAGTTTTTAGCCTTGCCAGATTAAGAAAAATAGATGAAGAAGGTGTTTACTTTAGTTCTCATATTGATGGTACTCAGCATTTTTTTACTCCAGAACTTGTCATGGATATACAGAAAGCTTTAGGTTCAGATATTATAATGCCGCTTGATATATGTTTAGGATATGGTGCTTCATACTGGGAAACTAAAGATGCATTAAAAACTACCATTTTCTGGCTAAAAAGGGCTATAGACTATAAAGAAAAGAAAGGGAATACTAATCAGATTCTTTTTGGTATTGTACAAGGTGGTTTTTACAAAGAACTTAGAAAAGAGGCTGTTGAAAAGCTTTTAGAATTTGATTTAAAAGGTATAGCTATCGGGGGTATAAGTGTGGGTGAGCCTAAGGAAGCCATGTATGAGATAATGGGGTATACCTTAGATTTACTTCCTAAAGATAAACCAAGATACCTTATGGGAGTTGGTGCTCCAGAGGATTTGATAATTGGAGTTTCCATGGGAGTAGATATGTTTGATTGTGTTTTACCTACGAGGCTTGCAAGACATGGTGTTTTTTATACAAAAGAGGGAAGAAAAAATATTAAAAATGCAAAATATAAAGAGGATTTTACACCTTTAGAGGAAGATTGTGATTGTTATTCATGTAAAAAATTTACCAAGGCTTATATAAGACATTTATTTTTACAGCATGAGACCCTTTCTTATAGACTTCTCACAATTCATAATTTAAGATTTCTATTTAGACTTATGGAAGAAATACGAAAAAGTATACAGGAAGGGAGGTTTGGTGAGTTCAAAAGAGAATTTCTTTCTAAGTATTTGATCTCTGATAAAGAAAATAGATTGGAGAAGGAGGATATATGGAACAAGCTGTTAATTTATTAGGTTTAATAGTTGTTTGGGGAGTTTTCTTAGCTATTTTTTACTTTATTCTTGTAATTCCTCAAAAAAAGGAAGCTAAAAAAAGAGAAGAAATGTTAAATTCTCTAAAAGTAGGGGATAAAATAGTTACAAAAGGGGGATTGATAGGGCAGATAGTAGCTATAAATAAACAGAAAAGGACAATACAAGTTTCTTTTGCAAAAGGTATAGTTTTTGAGATGCTGATTGATGGGATTGCTTATCCTTTAAAAGATTAATAGAGAAAGGGGAGATATGAAATAATGAACATAAGGGCAGAATATAAAACAGCTTTTATTGTACTTCTTTTAGGTGTAGCTATCTGGATTCTTCTTACTTTCCCTTTTAGATTTGGGTTGGATATTAGGGGTGGTATAAGGGTTACATTGCAATGTCAAAAGGCAGAAGGGGTCGAGATTACAGATGATGCTGTAAGAAGAACTATTGAGGTTATTAGAAATCGTATAGATCAATTAGGAGTAACGGAGCCTTCTATTTATAAAGAAGGTACAGATAAGATTGTAGTAGAGCTTCCTGGTATAAAAGATCCAGAAAGGGCATTGGAAATTATAGGTCAAACAGCTTTACTTGAATTTAAAGATGAAAAGGGAAATACCATATTGACTGGTTCAGCGTTAAAAAATGCAAAAGTAGAGTTTGATCAGGTTGGACAACCTATGGTCAGGGTAGAGATGAATCCTGAAGGTGCTAAGATATTTGCTGATTTTACTGCTAAAAATGTAGGAAAGCAAGTTTTTATTGTACTTGATGGTAAGGTAATATCCAATCCTGTAATAAAAGAGCCTATAACTGAAGGAGTGGGAGTGATAACAGGAAGATTTACTATTGATGAGGCACAAAAACTCGCAATACTTCTTAGGGCTGGAGCTTTACCTGTACCTGTAAAGGTTATTGAAAATAGGACTGTTGATCCAACCTTAGGAAAGGATACCATGGAGTCCGCTTATAGAAATGGAATTATTGGTGGAATCCTTGTTATCTTGTTTATGATTCTTGTTTTTAGAATGATGGGACTCGTTGCAGATATTGCTCTTTTAATTTATTTAATATTAGATCTTGCAGCCTTAAAGCTTTTAAATGCAACCTTAACTTTACCAGGTATTGCAGGTATTATTCTTTCCATAGGTATGGCTGTAGATGCTAATTGTTTAATTTTTGCAAGAATGAGGGAAGAATATGCTAAAGGTAAAACTCCTATAGCAGCTTTAGACTCTGGTTTTAGGAATGCTTTAAGAGCTATTATTGACAGCAATGTTACTACAATACTTGCAGCATTGATACTTTTCTATTTTGGGACAGGACCTATAAGGGGATTTGCAGTAACATTATCCTTAGGTGTGGCTCTTAGTATGTTTACATCTATTACAGTCACAAGAACTCTTCTTGAGAATTTGTTATCAATTCCAGTATTTAAGAAGGCAACAAAGTTAATTGGACTTTAGAGAAGGGAGGAAAAGTTGTGAAAAGAGAGATAAATTTTTTAGGGAAAAAAGTAAGAAGGTTTTTTCTTATCATATCTTTCCTTTTTGTAGCTGTTGGTATGGTATTCTTTTTTACAAAGGGATTGAATTACAGTATTGACTTTCAAAGTGGAAGTCTTCTCTATTATAAATTATTTTCTCCTTTAACCTCTGATCAGATTGCAAAGATCAGAGATATAGCCAAAAGTCTTTATGACAAGGCTACAATACAGACAGGATCAGAGGGTAAAGAGATTTGGATAAGAACAAAATTTTTAAATGAAGAAGATGTTAAAAAACTTTCTTCTGAGATTGAGAAAGTGTTAGGAAAGTATGATGGTAGAGAACTAACTACTATTGAGCCAACTATAAGCAAAGAACTCAGAGAGAAAGCTATCCTTGCTTCTGTTTTAGCCATAATTATAATGCTTGTGTATATAACTATAAGATTTAGATTTGATTTTGCAATTTCTGCAATTATAAGTGAAGCCTTTGTCCTTTTGGCTACCATCTCTCTCTTTTCTATTTTTCAGTGGGAAGTGAGTCCATCCTTTATAGCAGCAATATTGACTCTTTTAGGTTATGCTATTAATGATAATATTATAGTTTTTGATAGAATAAGGGAGAATATGAAACAGAATCCAAAAGAAAAATTTACAGCTCTTGCTAATAGGAGTATTAATCAAACCCTTGCAAGGACTATATATACAGTTTTAACTACTTTATTAGCAATAACACCTCTTCTTATATGGGGTGGAACAGTTTTGAGATCTTTTATAATTGCTTTGTATTTTGGAATAATAATAGGTACTTATAGTACTATATATATAGCTACCTCATTACTTTGTGAGTGGAAAGATATGCATATTTCATAGATGATGAGAAAGTGGATTCTTCTTTTTGAAGAAAATAAAGGGCAGGAAGAGGAACTTGCAAGAAAACTTGGAATTTCATCTCTTCTTGCCCGTCTCCTTGTAAATAGGGGAATTGTTGATGTAAATAAAGCAAAAAAATTTCTTTACCCTAAAATGGAACATTTATATGACCCTTCTTTCTTTTTTCCAAGTTTTGAAAAAGCAGTTAAATATTTACTAAAGCTACGAGAAATTAAGGGCAAAATTCTTATTTTTGGAGATTATGATGTAGATGGGATTACAGCTACCACTATTCTTTATAGTGTATTATCCAATTGGGGTTTTAATGTTTCTTATTATATTCCTCACAGATTAGAAGAGGGATATGGACTTAAAGAAAAAAGTATTAAGAGGGCTTTAACTCAAAATGAATTTGTAAGGCTTATATTGACTGCGGATTGTGGTATTAAGAATAAAAAAGAAATAGATTATTTAAGAAAGAATGGTATTGAGGTAATTGTGACGGATCACCATATTCCAGATGAAACATGTATTCCAGATGCTTTATTGGTTTTTGATCCTTATTTAAATAATTATCCATACCCATATATGGCGGGTGTAGGAGTAGCATTTAAGTTTTTAAAGGTTTTAGGAGACGCTATAGGTAAAAATATTTATAATGAAAAAGGTGTATTAGAACTTGTAACCTTAGGTACCCTGGGAGATATGATGGAATTGAAGGATGAAAACAGAGTACTTGTGAAATATGGATTAGAAAAGATCTTAAAATCGGATATTTTAGGTTTGAGAGCTCTAATTAGGAAGGCTGGTTTGGATCGCAATACCCTAATAAGTACTAAAGATATAATATTTAGTATAACTCCCAGAATAAATGCAGTAGGAAGATTTAAGGGGGTAGAGGAAGCAGTAAGACTTTTTCTGACCGAAGATGTGGAGGAAGCAGAATCTTTTGCAGATAAGCTTGATGAATTTAATAGGAAACGAAAAGAGGAAGTAGAAAGAGTCTATGAGATGGCAAAAGAATTAGTAAAGTATGAGGATTTAGAGAAAAATCGTGTAGTTTTTTTGTATAGTGAAAATTGGGGAAAAGAGGTAGGGGGAGTTATAGGGGTTGTAGCCTCAATGTTAACTGAAGAATATAATCTCCCTTTCTTTCTTGGAAGAAAAGAGGGTGAAATGATTGTTTTCTCAGGTAGAGGAGTGGAAGAGGTAGATTTGTTTGATTATATATCTAAGCTATCTTCATACTTAATAAATTATGGTGGGCATAAAGGTGCAGTTGGTTTTTCTATTCTAAATAAAGATTATGTAGATTTTAAATTAGAGGCAATAAACACTGCAAACAATCTTTGGAAAGACTTGGATTTTACACCTAAAGTAAAGATAGATGCTGAAATATCTTTAGATAAGGTCAGTAAAGAATTTTTATCCAAATTTCTTTCTGAGCTTGATTTACTACCGCCTTTTGGCCCTGGTAATGAGGAGCCAAGATTTAAGATAAATTCTACAACTTTTACACATTTTGAGAAGATTGGTAATGGGGGAAGATATAAGATAAAGATAGGAGATGTAACAGGGAGAGTTTTTTCGACTCCCATCTTTTCCCTCAGTATAGGTGAAGAGACTTTTAAGGATATTCCTAAAACAGTAGATATTGTTTTAAAAATAGAAAAAGAAGGATATCAAGGGAGAGAATATTTTAATTTCTATCTTGAAGAGTGGAAAGAATCGGAAGAATCCTTAAAAAGTACTAAAAGAGATAAAATTAAGTATATATTATATTTTGTTGATAATATATTTGAGGTGTTAAATCTTATAGAGGAGATAAAGAAAAGAGAAAGAGATTATATCATAGTATCTCCTAATTGGAATAAAAATTTTTGGGAATTAAACTTATATTCTCCATGGAGTTTAGGAACAATTCAAATTAACAAAGATACTATTTTATTATGGGATGATTCAGAGTTATTTTTGAAGGAACAAGTTTTTCATAAATTTTTAGAAACTATTAAAAATTTAAAAAATCCTATTATTTTTATTTCTTACCTTAAAAATGAGGAAAAAAGATTAATGCTTTCAGATCTTTTAGGAATAAAAAATCTTCGATTACCTAATGATGTATATACACCTTCTTTTACCGATGCAAGGTTTTCCAAAACAAAAGATAAAGATATTAGATCTTTTGAAGGAAGAGATGTATATTTTTATCCTAACAAGATACCGAACAAAATATATAAATATTTGGTATTTTTAAAACCTCCTCTCACAGACTTAGAGTTTATTAAGTGGTCAAGCTTTGGTCAACATATTATTTTGCTTTTTGGAAAAGATGAGTTTATAGAAGGTTATAAAAGGATGAAAGAAAAATTACCCTATTTGGAAAAGGAAGAAAGAGAAATATTTACTAATTTGGTTCAAAATTTTCTTCATTTTCTACAGAAGGCAAAGCCTTCTGAAATATATTCTCTTCTTTTGTAAGTACTTTCCTTGCTATAGTTAGGAAAGCAGTATGGGCTACCATTCTATGATAAGGTCTTACAGATAAACTCTCTATCTGCCATGGTCTAAGAAGGGTTTCTATTGTTTCAATAAGGGTAAATGATTTAAAGCTTTCTAAGCTTTCTACTGTTTTTTGAACTTGTAATATGGTAGGTGTATAAATTACAAGTATTCCACCTGGTCTTAAAACTTTATCAATATGTTTAATAGCTCTCCACGGTTCTGGAAGATCAAGAATAACTCTATCTATATCTTTATCTTCTTCGTCTATTTCTTGATATATATCCTTTAATCGTAATATATGATTATCTCTTCTTCCTAAGAAATTTTCTATATTTATAAGTGCTCTTTTTGCAAAATCCTCTCTTATCTCGTAGGATATAACTACCCCCGTTTCTCCTACTGCTTGTAAAAGTGCTATGGTAAGAGCTCCAGATCCAATACCAGCCTCTAATACTCTTGCTCCAGGATAGATGTCTCCCCATACTAATATAGTGCCTATATCCTTGGGATATATAATTTGGGCACCTCTTGGCATTTCAAGGATATAGTCTGCGTAGGTTGGTCTTAAAACTAAGAGATTTCCACCATGAGATGATTTTATGATACTTCCTTCTTCAAGTCCTATTATGTCATTATGTTGTACATAACCCTTGTGGTAATAGAAGGTCTTGTCTTTTTCTAATTGAATAAGATATCGTCTCTTACTTTCCCAAAGGATAACCCATTCGCCTTCGGAGAGTTTTCCTTTTCTTCTTATTTTCATCTTTTCTCTTTATATCTTTTAAGTTTAAGTTTTGCTTCTTCCCAAGGATATGTATTTATAACATCTTCTTTTTTAAGCCAAGCCCTTCTTGCTACATAGATTCCATACTTTATAAGTGAATAACTACGAATATCATGACTATCTGTTCCTATAGATAAATAAATGCCATGTTTCTCACGAGCCATTCTTGCATCTATATCGCATAAATCAAGTCTATCGGGTTGAGCATTTATTTCCAGTACGGTACCTGTTTCTTTAGCCCAATAAAGAATAGCAGGAAAATCTACTTCATAGGCTGGTCTCTTATTTATTAATCTTCCCGTGGGATGGCTTATTATATCTACCCATGGATTTTTGATAGCAGAAATCAATCTCTCAGTTATTTTCTCTTTTGGCTGTTTAAAGCCAGAATGTAATCCTGCAATAACAAGATCAAAGTTCTTTAAAACTTCCTCTGGTAAATCTATACTACCATCGCTTAATATGTTAGCTTCAATACTATGTAAAATTTTGAAATCCCTATATTTTCTATTTAATTCATTGATTCTTTGTCTCTGTTTTTCAATTTGTTCTGGGGTTAAACCACCTGCAACTCCAAGTGCCTGACTATGATCTGATATTACTACATATTTGTATCCTAATCTATATGCCGCCTCTACCATTTCTTCCAAGGTATTTGCCCCATCACTCCAGTCTGTATGTACATGCATATCTCCTAAAATATCTTTTTCTTCAATTAACACTGGTAGTTTACCTTCCATTGCTGATTCTATTTCACCTTGATCTTCTCTGAGTTCGGGGGGTATAAACTGTAGACCTAATAACTCGTAAATTTCCTCTTCTTTTTCTCCGCATAACTTTTTGTTATCGCTAATTCTAAAAACTCCATATTCATTGATTTTTAATCCCTTCTTTATAGCTATTTCTCTTAGTTTTATATTATGAGCTTTAGATCCTGTGAAATATTGAAGGGCGGATCCAAAGGAGCCTTTGTCTACAACTCTAAAATCTACTTGAATTCCGGGTTCAACAATAATACTTGTTTTAGTTGTTCCAGCTGCAAGTATGTTTCTTAATATAGGTAAACTTTTTAGAACTTGATTTACTTTTTCCATGTCACTAGTGGTTATAAGAATATCAATATCTCCTATGGTTTCTTTTCTTCTTCTTATACTTCCTGCTGGTATTATGTCTGTTACAAAGGGATATTGAGATAGGTAATTTACGATTTCTTCCACTAAGGGTAAGGCTACTCCTAAAGGTATTCTTTCTGATACTTGCTGTTTCTCTTTGTATTCTTTTATGGCTTCTAATATATTTTGCTCAACTTTTGGTCCAAGTCTTGGTAACAGCCTTATTTTACCCTCTTTTGCTGCCTTCTCTAAGGATTCTAAATCTTTTATTCCAAGCTCTGTATAAAGTCTATAAGCGAGTTTGGGACCGATTCCCGGTATTTTTAGAAGTTCAAGGATTTCTGGGGGTATTTCTTTTCGTAATTCTTCTAAATAAGTTACTTTTCCTGTAGTTAAATATTCTTTTATCTTTTGCCCAATACTTTCTCCTATTCCCTTTATTTGATACAATTTCCCTTCTTTAAATAATTTTTCTATGTCTTCTGGTAAATTCTCTATTCTTCTTGCAGCCTCTTGATAAGCTGCAACTTTATATTTATTTTCTCCCTTTATCTCTAAAAAGATGGCTATCTCATCTAATATTTGAGCAACTTCTCTGTTCTTCATATTCTTATTATATCATTAATAGTTTTTGTGTAGGATACTCAAATTTGTTAAATAAGATTTAAGTATTTTCTTTTTGATACTTTATATCTTGTAAGTAGTTTGTATATACTGTAAAATATCTAAAATAGTGATGGGTAGAGGGAGGGAAATTTTATGAAGACTTTTAAAATTAGGGCTGATAAATTTTTGATTTATGCTCAAGAGATTGCATTAGCTTATAGTTCTCCTTGTGTTGATGTGGAGCATTTACTTTTAGGATTAATAAAAGAGGAAAATAGTATTGTTAGTGGGATTCTTAAAAAAATGGGAGTAGATTTAAAGAAAATAAAATTAGAACTTGAGAGAGAAATTAAGAATCTTAAAACTGATAAGTACGAAATGTATCCACTAAGCCCAAAATTGTCAAAAATTTTAGATTATGCTGAGGAATTTGCTAAAAAATTCGGTGATAATGCGATAAATTCCGAACATCTACTTTTGGGGATTTTAAAAGATAATACATCTCTTGCAAGTAAAATTCTTAATTCTCAAGGTGTAAATTTAGATAAAATAATTAAAGAGCTTCAAAAATAGTAAACACAAATTTAGGGGTTTTCATTAATATTGCTTTTTGTTAACACCTTATGGTATAATCTTCAGTGCTTGGAGAGGTGGCCGAGTCGGTTTAAGGCAGCCGCCTGCTAAGCGGTTGTACGGGCTAAAACCCGTACCGAGGGTTCGAATCCCTCCCTCTCCGCCATTTAAAAATCTTTAGAACTTAAATCTCAAAGATTTCGTGCGGAAATAAATAGTTTAACCTTATAAGAATAAATTTACCTTTACTTATTTTAAAATGAGTTACTGAGCAAGAGCTAACAGTAACTCTCCCAAAACCTAAATAAGGAATTTCTAAAAAGACATATAAAGCTGCTCTTATTATTGCTCCATGAGTAAATATTGCTATTTTATGTTCTTGATGCTCTTCTAAGATAAATTCTTTTTCTAATTTTAATCTTTCATAGACATTTTTAAAACTTTCACCTTTAGGAATTCTTCCTCTCTCAGTATGATATAACCATAAGTCTCTCTCTATGGGATATTTATTGTGTACTTCTATTACGGTAAGCCCTTCCCATTCTCCAAAATCAAACTCTATCCAATTGTTTCTTATGATAATCTCCTTATTTAACTTTTGTGATAGAGGAAGGGCTGTTTCATAAGCTCTTATTAAGGGACTTGAATAAATAAAATCAATATTTTCTTTAATTAGATATTCAGACAAGATTTGGACTTGTTTTTTGCCCCTTTCATTTAAGGGAATATCTGTTCTCCCCTGAAATCTTCCTTCTTTATTCCAATCTGTTTCTCCGTGTCTTATTAAATATATTTCTCCCATACTAAGAAGAAATTTTAACCAAATTTGTACATTTAGTCTATAATAAATTATTAAAAAATTAAATATTTTTAAGGTGAATATGAGGCAGAGGAAAGCAGATTTAATAGAAGATATTGATCATGGAACTCCAGATTTTCATCTTTTTGTTCATGAGGACATATTTGTCTATAAAAATGGTAAGATAGATCCTCATTGGCATAATGAGTTTGAAATACTTTATATAAAAAAAGGTATAGGAAGATTTTATATTGATAGTTATGAGTATAGAATAAAGGAAAGGGAGTATATCTTTGTTAATGGTGGTGCAATTCATTCTGGAGAGGAACTTGTAAGAAGGACAATAGGATATGCTATTGTATTTGATCTTGGAATTCTTTATTCTGAAGAGCCCGATTACTGTAAATATGAATATTTTATGCCTCTTATTAATAAAAAAATATATATACCAAATTTGATAAACGATGACAAAATAAGAAGAGATGTGGAAGATATTATTGATGTTTTTATAGAAAAACCCTATGGCTATGAACTTTTTATCAAAAGCTTGCTTTTTGATATTTTTGGAAGACTTTTTAGATATTATGTACAACCTATTAAAACTGATGGTAGATTAGGTTATAAATTAGAGAGGATAAAAGATGTATTAAATTATATAAACAAAAATTATAACAAAGATCTTACATTAGAAGAGTTAAGTAAAGAAGTAGATATGAGTAAATTTTATCTTTGTAGATTATTTAAAGATAGTCTTAAAATGAGTCCAGTGGAATATATAAATAAAGTAAGAGTAGAGAAAGCTGTAGAATTACTTAGAAACACTGATTTGAGCATATCTGAGATAGCATTGGAATGTGGTTTTAATAACATAAGTTATTTTATTAAAGTATTCAAGAGATATATGCAGATAACGCCCCTGAAATTTAGAAAGCAAAATTATTAAATTTATAAATGTATTTATAAATCCTCAAAATCATTAGAAATATATAAGTTTCAGTCTATAATTAATCCATCCATGTTTTTAATGGAATTTTAATATAAAGCAAAATATTTTTATTTTTTACCAAAATTGTAGTAGAAGATAAAATTTTATTAAAGATAAAATTAATTTGAAAAGTATGAATTTTTTTAAAGGTGGGAGGTTTTAAGTCATGAAAAAATTTTTTCTGTTTTGTTTAATTTTTACGTTTTTATCTGTAACTGCTATAGTTCCGTCTTTTGGCCAAAAGGTATATACAGTAAAGGTGGGGAATTATACATTAAATATTGATACGCAAAAGTACAGGGGTAGGACTATTTATGTTTGGCAATTTTGGCCAGAAGAAGAAAAAAGTAGTATTCCAGGTGTTCGATCAGCAAAGCAAGTAAGAGAAGAATTTGAAAAAATAACTGGTGCTAAAGTACAGATAGTATATACGACATGGGAAAACTACAGACCTAAATTAAGTGCAGCCATATTGTCAGGAGCAGGAGCAGATGTAGTGTATATTGGTGCAGGTGAAAAACCTACTTGGATGATGAAGAAGATGCTCCTTCCTCTTAATAGGTATATTGACTTTAAGGATAAAAATCTTTGGAATGCTGTAGGTTTTAGGAAAAGTACTGTAGACTTCTTCACATGGAGAGGACAAGTTTATGCAGTAACAAATATATATAATGACAATGTATTTCCATATATTCTTTACTATAATAAAGAGAAATTTGAGATGGCAGGACTGCCAGATCCATTAGAGTTGTATAAGCAGGGTAAATGGACATGGGATGCTTTCTTTAATGCAGGAAAACAGCTAACCCAGGACATCAATGGTGATGGAAAGATAGATCAATATGCCTATGCTACTTGGGCAGTTATACAACCCTTCCTTTATACTAATGATGTGGAAGTTGTGAAATATATTGGAGGTAGACCTGTTTTTGCGATGGATGATCCAAAGGCATATAGAGCATTCCAAGCCTTGTATGATATGGATGCAAAATATAAGATGAGACCTGCTGACTGGTGGACAGATCCACAGGGTAGATTCCAAAAAGGTATAACCTGTATGGATTATTGGGGACCATGGGAACTTAGTGGAATGAGGAATGCTCTTGGTAAGAAGCTTGGAATAGTTCCATTCCCAAAGGGACCTGATAGTAAGAAAAAGAGTGCTGATATGGCAGATGATGGTGCATGGGCTATTGCTTCTTCCTCCAAAGATCCAGAGCTTGCAGCATTATACTTAATATGGATGCTAATGCCAACAGATAAAGAGAAGGAGTTAATAGTGAAAGATCAGATAGAAAGAGTTGGTGGAAAAGAGATTTATGATTTGCTTTTAGAGGCCTCTACGAGAGCAGTTATTGATCCTATATCTGGAATCCCTGGTTTTTGGGATCTAATAAACCAAATTGATGTGGCTAATCCCGCTAAATCTATAAAAGCCTTGAAGCCTAAATTCCAAGCTGCTATTGATGCTATTTTAGAAGGGTTGAAGTAGTTTAACCTTGGGGGAGAAGATTAAAAAATACTTGTCTTCTCCCCCAAAAAGATATAAAATTGTTTACAAAAAGGTGGAGGAAGATAAATTGAAAAAGGTTATAAAAACTTTTTTGAAAGTGGTTACCTTTATATTTATTGTTAATTTCTTGTTTTCATTTTCTTTTGCTCAGAATCAAAGTTCTAAATTAAACATTATTTTTGAACTTATAAGTAGAGAAAATTCTTATGAAACTTACATATCGAAATATATAGATAAACCAAGACCTAAATCAGTTATTATTATTCCTGGTGTGAAATATTCTAGTTTTTCTAAAGATTTAAATTTAAAAGTCTTAACTGATCTAACCTCTGACAAACATCCAGTTATATTTACTGGAGAGAATGGATATATAGAGTGGACTTTTAATATAAAAGAGGAAGGTTTATATAACATAGCAGTTAAGTATTTTCCTGTAAAAGGTAAAAATTCAAGTATTGAAAGAGAACTTATTATTGATGGAAAAAGACCTTTTAACGAAGCCAGGATATTGAGATTTGAAAGAATATGGAAAGATGGAGGACCTGCTTTTAAAGACAACAGGGGTAATGAACTTAGACCTATACAGGTGGAAAATCCTATTTGGGTAGAAAAGATATTAGAGGATCCTGATGGTTTATATGCTGATCCTTTCCTTTTTTATTTTTCTCCAGGAAAACATACTATAAGATTTGTATCAGTGAAAGAACCTATGGTTATTGATTATATAAAGATTTTCAACGAAGAAAGAAAACCAAAATATGAAGAAGTTTCACCAAAAAATGAGTATAAAAAACTCAGTGGTATTTTTATAAAGGTACAAGGTGAAAATGCTACCTTAAAATCAGAACCCACTCTTTATCCAATCTCTGATAGGTCTAATCCCCTTAATGAACCGTATGATCCCAGGAGAAAAGTATTAAATATCATAGGAGGCTACAATTGGAGATCTGCAGGTCAATGGATTGAGTGGAGATTTAATGTACCTGAAGATGGTTTATATAAAATAGGAATTAAATATAGACAGAATGCAAATCCGGGAATACCATCAGAAAGAACTCTTTATATAGATGGAAAAATTCCTTTTGAAGAGGTTAAAAATATTAAGTTTAAATATAATACTCAATGGCAATTTTCGTATTTGGGAAATGATAAAGATCCGTATTTATTTTATTTAAAAAAGGGTGAACATACCCTGCGTCTTAAAGTTACTTATGAAAGCATTGCAGATATAATAAGAAATGTGCTTCAATGTTCTATTGATTTATCTCAATTATATACAAAAATTGTTATGATTACTTCTCCTAATCCAGACCCTTACAGAGATTATATGTTAGAGCAAAATATTCCTGATCTTATAGATACTCTTCTTAAAAATGCAAAAATATTGAGAGAAAATGCAGAAAAGATAAGGAAAATCGGTGGTGAAAAGGCAAGTGAAGCAGCTACCTTGGAAACTGTGGCAATTCAATTGGAAGGAATGGCAAGAGAGCCAGAAACAATTGCTCAAAGATTGCAAAGATATAGAGATAACTTATCTTCATTATCTGCGTGGGTTCTTACAATTAGAGAACAGCCATTAGATATTGATTATATTGTAATAGCCTCACAAGATGCACAAGTACCAAGGATAAATCCCAATATATTTGAAAGGGTTATTGATGCAACTAAAAAGTTTTTCATATCTTTTATTGAAGATTATAACTTAATTGGTACTATATATGAAAAGGATAAGGCTATTAATGTGTGGGTACAAATGGGTAGAGATCAGGCTGAAACCTTGAAGATGTTAATAGATACTGAGTTTACCCCAAAGACAGGAATAGGTGTAAACATTAATATTATAACTACCGAGGCAGCACTACTTTTCTCGGTTGCATCAAAAGAGAATCCTCCAGATGTGGCTCTTAATGTGCCTCGAGGTCTTGCTGTAGATTATGGAATACGTGGGGCATTGGTAGATGTTTCAAAATTACCTGGTTTTGAAGAAGTAAAAAAGAGATTTGCTAAGTATGCTCTTGTTCCATATGGTTTCGGAGGAAAAGTTTACGGTTTGCCAATGACTCAAGATTTTCCAATAATGTTTTATAGGGCAGATATCCTTGGTCGTCTAAACATTGAGATTCCAGATACATGGGATGAGCTTTACAAAACTATCGCAAAGCTTCAGAGTTATAATTTACAATTTGCTGCAGGAACAGGTGGTACAAGTTTTGATATTTTCAACATGTTGCTTCTACAAAGGGGAGGAAAATATTATACAGAAGATGGTAAAAGGTGTGTACTAAATAATGAGGAAGGTGTAGATGCATTTAGAGAGTGGACAAATTTATATGTTCTCTATGGAATACCGCTTTATTATGATTTCTTTAACAGATTTAGAACAGGAGAGATGCCCTTAGGTATTGGTCCTTATACTATGTATAATCAATTTAAAGTAGCAGCTCCAGAAATAAGCGGATTATGGGGAATAGCACCTGTTCCGGGAAGAAGAAAATCAGATGGTAGCATAGATAGAAGTGTTGCTGGTGGTGGTAACGCAGTATTAATATTTGCCCAATCCAAAAAAATCCCTGAGGCATGGGAATTTGTTAAGTGGTGGTTATCATCTGATGTACAAGCAAGGTTTGGTAGGGAATTAGAAGCTGTTTTAGGGGCAGGTGCAAGATATAACACTGCTAATGTAGAAGCTATGAGTTATTTACCATGGCCTTCTTCAGACTATAAGGTCCTTTCTGAGCAATGGAAATATCTTAAGGAGATTCCTAATGTTCCTGGTAGCTACTATACATATAGACATTTAGATAATGCTTTTAGGGAAGTAGTTATGCTTGGAGAGATACCAAGAGAAGCTATAGAGAAATATACTAAAGAGATTAATAAGGAAATTGATAGAAAACGAGAAGAGTTTGGACTTGAATTAGCAAAAGAATAATTAGAGGGAGAATTTAAAATGAGAGGGAAATTTGAAGATTTATGGAAGGAAATTAAAAAGAATAAAGAATCTTATTTTTTAGTTCTTCCTTATTTTATATTATTTTTTACTTTCACTGTAATTCCTGTTATTGTGGGAGCTATCCTTAGTTTTACCAATTATAATGTAATACAGATGCCTAGATTTGTTGGATGGAATAACTATAAAAGACTCTTTTTAGAGGATGACGTTTTTTTAACTGCTTTACAAAATACCTTTAAGTTTGCTTTAATTACTGGACCATTGAGTTATTTTGCTTGCTTATTTTTTGCTTGGCTTATAAATGAACTACCCCCAAAAATTAGAGCTTTTTTAACTTTACTTTTTTATGCTCCTGCTCTATCTTCTGCAATTTTCTTCATATGGACTTACATCTTTTCTGGTGATGTATATGGATTGCTAAATGGTATTCTAATGAATTTAGGCATAATAAAGGAACCAATATATTGGTTACAGGATTCTCGTATTAATCTATACGTGCTTATGGTAATTCAACTTTGGATGAGTTTAGGGACAAGCTTTTTAGCCTTTATTGCAGGATTTCAAACTATAGACAGAAGTCTGTATGAGGCAGGAGCAGTAGATGGGATCAGAAATAGATGGCAAGAATTGTGGTATATAACTTTACCTTCTATAAAACCTCAACTTATTTTCGGAGCTATAATGCAAGTTACCGCGTCCTTTGCTGTGGCTGACATATCTGCTCAATTGATTGGATTTCCAAGTCCTTTATATTCAGCTCATACTATAGTCCTTCATATGTGGGATTATGGAAGTATTAGATATGAAATGGGATATGCGTCAGCAATAGCGGTAATTTTATTCTTAATAACAGTGAGTATTAACCAAGGAGTTAGAAAATTAATTAGGCCTGATTAATATTCATAAGGAGGTTTTACTTTTAAAATGAGATCAAGAATTAATAGATCTTGGTGGGGAAATTTAATACTAATAATTGTACTTGGAATTGTAGCAGTATTTATGGCTCTACCCCTTGTATATTCTATAATGAATGCTTTTAAACCATTAGATGAATTATTTCTTTTTCCACCCAGATTATTTGTTAAAAGACCAACCTTAAAGAATTTTTCTGATCTCTTTTATCTCATGAGTAATTCTTTTGTACCTTTTTCAAGATATCTTTTTAATAGTATTTTTATCAGTTTTATGAGCACATTAGGACATGTGCTTATTGCTTCTATGGCTGCCTATCCTTTGGCTAAACATAAATTTCCAGGAAGTAAGTTTTTGTTCAATTTTGTGATATTTTCTTTAATGTTTTCAGGTTATGTTACCAATATTCCAAGGTTTATTATAATGGCTAAATTGCGACTTTTAGATACATATTTTTCTCTTATCCTCCCCTATATAGGGGCTACCTTAGGTTTGTTCTTAATGAAACAGTTTATGGAACAGATTCCAGATTCCTATATTGAATCTGCTAGGATTGATGGGGCAAATGAGTTTAAGATATGGTGGTATGTGGTTATGCCTAATGTGAAGCCTGCATGGCTTACTCTTATATTATTTGCTTTTAGAGATACATGGAATGATACATATACTCCTTCGTTATATGTTCATAATGAGGCTATGAAGCCTTTTTCCTTAGCACTTACCTATATTCAACAAGGAGGCTTTGTAAGGGCTGGAGCGGCAGCAGCAGCTGCTATTCTTATGATGTTACCTTCTTTAATTATTTTTATAGTGACCCAAAGCAATGTAGTAGAAACTATGAAATCTGCGGGTATTAAGGAGTAATTGTTTATGAGAAAAGGAAGAAGATTTTACATTTTAATAGTTTTTCTTTTTCTGATTATTTCTGTAACTTATGCAGGTATACCTTATCACACTTATATTTATAATGAGCGACGTAGACCAGTTCCCTCTTTACCTGCTTATGAGCCAGAAAAGATCTATACGGGTGAAACTATAGGATTAGACAAAGATTTTTCTTCACCAGAAGATCTTTTTGTAGATAAAAGGAATGGAGATATATATGTGGCAGATACAGGAAATAATAGAATTGTTGTTATAGATAAGGATTTTAGAATTAAGAAAATTATTGATGGTTTTATCAATAATGGTAAAAGGGATGGATTTAAAGCACCGACAGGTTTATTTTTAACCGATGAAGGCAAACTATATATAGCAGACTCTCAGAATGCGAGAATTGTGATTTTAAATCCAGATGGTTCTCTTTTTAAAATTGTAGGTAAACCTGTGGGTGAGGTTATAAGTAAAGATTTTGTTTATATTCCTAAAAAAGTGGCTGTGGATAAATTGGGAAGAATATATGTGGTAGCAGAGAATGTGGTTGAAGGTTTAATACAGTTTAGTCCAAATGGAAATTTTGAAAGATTTTTTGGAAGTAATAGAGTTGAGGTAAATCCAGTAGAACTTTTCTGGAGAAGAGTACTTACAAGAAAACAAAGATCTCAACTTGTACTTTTTATTCCGATTGAGTATAGAAATGTAACAGCGGATAAAGATGGATTTATATATGGATGTGTAAGGGCTTGGTATGACCAAATTAAAAGATTAAATGCCTTAGGAGACAATATTATTAAACAGGAAGGTCGCACGGGCGGTATGTATGGTGATCTATATTTTGGTTTTACTGTTAGAGGAGAAATTGTGGATATTGCTGTAGATGATTCTGAAAATCTTTATGTTTTAGATGGTAGAGTAGGTAGGGTTTTTGTTTATAACAATCTTGGTGATTATCTTTTTGTTGTTGGTGATATTGGAAATCAAAAAGGGACCTTCCAATATCCAACCGCTATAGATATAGATAAAGGAAAAGTTTTTGTCTTAGATGAGAATAAGGGTACTATAACTACTTTTAAACCTACCACTTTTGGAAATTTAGTATTAAAAGCGAATTCTTATTATGTGCAAGGTTATTATGGAAAAGCTGCTAATATATGGGACAAAGTTGTTAAGATGGATGCCAATTATGATCTTGCTTATATTGGTATAGGCAAAAACTATCTCCATGAAGAAAAATATAAAGAAGCCATGGAAAGTTTTAGACTTGGTTTTTATCCTACAGGATATTCAAAAGCCTTAAGAGGATACAGAATAGAGTATATGAGAAGGAATTTTACATTAATAATGAACACTATACTTTTATTGATCTTAGCTTTATATTTGATAAACAGATTTTTGGGAAACACTATTAGAAGTCATTATCATAATTTTCTCAGAAAGCACGAACTTTTTAATACTGTAGTGTTTGTTTTTTATGTGATTAGGCATCCTTTTGATGGATTCTACGAGTTAAGAAGGAAACCTAAAGCTTTTAGAGGAGCGCTTATCTTATTAGTTTTTGTAATTCTCTCTTTTATAATACAAAGGTTAATGACTGCTTTTCATTTTAATCCATATCGACCTGAAGAATTGAATATTCTCTTGGAGATAGGCAGAGTGTTAATTCCTATTTTAGTATGGGTGATTATAAATTGGGCGGTTACCACCATAATGGAAGGAAAAGCAAAAATGAGAGAGATTTTTATTATGGCAGTATATGGTATTTTCCCACTGGCTCTTTTGATTTTGCCTCAAACTTTATTGAGTCATGTTTTTACCTTAGATGAGGCAGCATTTTACTATTTTATAGGTACTATAGGAACTCTTTGGTCAATATGGATCATTCTTTCTGGTATGATGGAACTCCAAGAATATACCCTAAGTAAAGCTATAGGAACGTCTTTAGTAACCTTAGGTGGAATAATATTTGCTATGTTTATAGGTATGGTTTTCTTTGCTACTTTTCAACAATTTATTAGATTTGTCTATACAGTTTATTTAGAGATTAAATATATGATTGGTTAAGAGGTGAAGAGATGGAAAGATACTTCTTGAAATACAGTAATTTTTTTATGGTCATATTAATCCTTTTATTAATTATCCCTCTATATAGCCAAGATAATGGTTTGAGAGTTGTAGCTCAAAACGAGAGGTTCTCTATGTTACTTAATAGTCAAACAGCTGAAGTTATGATAAAGGAGAATAAAACAGGAAAAATTTTTAGACAATTTCCAGAAAATTGGGAAAACGATCCTTCTATGGGTGTTACTAAGTTTAGTATTCCGTCTCATTTAGTGGTAGAGATGGCAGATCAAGAAGGGAAAATTACTGTCTATAATACCTATGCTTTAGGAGTTATGAGAGGAAACTATAAAGTGAAGAATATTAAGGATGGAATAAGATTTGATTATGAATTTTCTACTCAGGGCTTATCTATTTCTATAGAGTTTTATTTGACCTCATATGGATTAAAAGTTAGAGTACCAATGGATTCTATAGAGGAAGAAGGAGATTTAAAGTTAAATAGAATTTGGGTTTTACCTTATTTTATATATGGTGAAAAAAGAGATAATGGTTATCTTGTTTTGCCTGATGGTTCCGGAGCTTTAGTAAGATTTGATCATAAGGCCGGAAATGAGAGAGGATTTGAAATTCCAATATATGGTCTAGATTATGGACTTCCTTTATATGATATGCCCCCAAAAACAGAGAATATAAATTTACCTATATATGGAGTAAAAAGAAATGATTTAGGAATCTTGGGAATTATTGAGAGTGGGGATGCTGATGCAAGTTTAGCTTGTTATATGGCGGGTAATGCTACTTCATATTATAGGGTTTATCCAATTTTTAATTATCGTAAGATTCATAAGTTCTTACTTTATGAAAGGGAGGCATCTACAGGACAGGCAGGAGAAGTGGTAGATGTATTGGTAAGTAAGTTTTCTCCTTATAGTCTTAAGAGTGATATTGTTATAAATTATTATCTTTTTGCTGGTAAAGATGTTGATTATTCTTTAATGGCAAGAACATATAGAAATTATCTTCTCAATAATGGATATCTTTATAAAAAATCTGAAAAAGTAGATAAGGTACCTTTTAATTTGACAATTATTAATAGCATAAAAATAAAGACTACTAGGGCTGGAATTCCTGTTATTGATCTTTTTCCACTTACCACTTTTGATGAGACTATTAAGATATTACAGGAATTAAAATCTAAAGGTATTGATAATATAAACCTTATTTTGAAAGGGTATCAATCAGGGGGATATATGAGTAAAATTACAAATGGAGTTAAAGTAGAAGCAAGAATCGGAGGAGACAAAGGATTAATAAGGCTTTTAGATTATTGTAAGAAGAACAATATACCTTTATATTTAACTGCAGAGATTATAGAAGTACACGAATCTGGTAATGGTTTTTCACCTTCAAGGGATGGAAATAGATATTTAAATAATGGTCTTGCTTTTCTATATAAATGGGATCCTGTTATTAAGAAGAAGAATAGAGATTATGATCCATGGTTTATTGTGCTTCCAAGTAAGGTTCCAAGTTATTTAAATAATTTTTTGAAGGGTATATCTAAATATGGAATAAATAATGCTTTAATCGAGAAGATGGGAGAGTATGTTTATTCTCAAAATAAATTTCCAAGATTGCTCTCCAGAGAAGAGGTAATTTCATTATGGAGAGAGTCTTTATCCAGTAATAAAGATAAATATAACTTTGTATTTACTTCTGGTAATCTTTATATTCTTCCTTATACTTCTATGCTTCTTGATGTTTCTCTCGATTGTAGTAATTTTTCAATAGAATCAGAAGCCATTCCTTTTTATCCAATGATTATTCATGGGTATATTCCTTTTAGTGGAAAACCAGGAAATTTAAGAGAAAGTCAAAAGAAAGAATTTTTAAGAATGGTAGAGTATGGTGCTTTACCTTATTATATGTTCATTTATAAAGATTCATCATATTTTAAAAAGAGTTTTTATAACGAAATGTTAAGTTCTAATTATAAGGATTGGATTGATCAAGCAGTAGAAGAATACAACAAAGTTAAGGATTTGTATCTGAATATACATGATGTTCCTATAAAGTCCCATAATAAGCTTACAGATGGGGTTTATCGAGTTGAGTATGAGAATGGAGCTGAAATAATAGTTAATTATAATAAAGCATCTTATCTATATAAAGGTAAAATGGTTAGAGGAGAAGACTTTTTATTCTCCTTAGGAAAGAAATAAGGGGGAAATAATCTATGAAAAAACAAAAAAGATTTAAAACTTTAGCTCAAAGACAAGCAAGAATAGGTAGATTATTTGTTTACCCATGGCTTGTTGGATTTATGATCTTTTTTGCATGGCCTTTTATTCAATCTATAATTTTTGCCTTTAGTCAATTAGATGTTTCTCCAGAAGGATATAAATTGAATTTTGTGGGATTGAGTAATTTTATAAAAGCTTTAAGAGAAGATCCTAATTTTATAAGATATCTGACTACTGAAATTGGAAATATTGTGGTAAATATTCCTTTAATAATAATGTTTTCTTTATTTATTGCTATACTTTTGAACCAAAGATTTAGAGGAAGAACCATAGTAAGAGCTATTTTTTTCTTGCCTGTTGTCGTTATGTCAGGAGCATTACTTTATGTTTTAGAATCTAATTCTTTGGAGCAATTTAATATTGGTGCCCAAGCAGGAATGGCTATGTCTAACTCACCTTTTTTGAGAGGTATAGATTTTAGAATGTTTTTAGTAAGGATAACAGGTAATATTCCATTTTTAATGCCCGTTATTAATGCCATTGATAGGATATATGAAATTATTTGGAAATCAGGTGTGCAGATACTTATATTTTTAGCTGGATTACAATCTATTCCTGCATCATTGTATGAGGTAGCCCAAGTAGAAGGAGCAACTTCTTGGGAAGTATTTTGGAAGATTACATTACCTATGATTTCTCCTATTATTCTTGTAAATGTCATATATACGGTTATAGATTCTTTCACTGATTATAGTAATGATGTACTTAGATATATCCTTGAAGTGGCCTTTAGACAATTAAATCATGGTTATAGTGCAGCTATTGCATGGCTCTATTTCCTAATTGTAGGTGCTATTTTACTCATTTTAATTTGGATTATATCTAAACGGGTATTTTACATGAATGAATAAGGAGGAAAATATATGTTTAAACAATATAAAAAAGAAGAATTAATTCATATATGGAAGCATAAAATAAGTGTCTGGGCATATAATATTTTAAAAATTTTACTTTTTATAGGTCTTTCTTACGTATTGTTAAGACCGGTTCTTTTTATGTTAAGTGCAGCACTTAAAAGTAGAGAAGATCTTATTGATCCTACTGTAGTATGGATTCCAAAGCATCCAACTCTTGAAAATTTTATATTGGCATTTAAATCTTTAAATTATTTTAATGCTTTTAAGAATAGTCTTATTATTTCTATTATTCCTGCTATCTTTAATGTTATTGCTTGTTCCATGATAGGATACGGACTTGCCAGATTTAAATTTAAAGAAAGGGAAATTATATTTGCACTTATTATATTTACCCTTATAGTGCCACCTCAGGTTTTGCTTATTCCTTTATATGTGTTTTATCAAAGGTTTGACATCTTAATTATTATCAGATTAATAAGGGGTGAACCTCTAAATCTATTAAATTCCTATTATCCTATTATTCTTCCTACCATCTTAGGTGGTGGTTTAAGAAGTGGTCTATTTATATATATTTTTAGACAGTTTTTCAGAGGTATGTCTAAGGAGTTAGAAGAGGCTGCTTATGTGGATGGTGCTTCTCCTTTTCAAACCTATCTTAGAATTTTTATTCCTAATTCAATACCAGCAATAGTGACTGTTTTCTTATTTTCGGTGGTTTGGCATTGGAATGATGTTTTTGAGCCATCTGTTTTTATTGGTGATTTTGATAAGTATACTCTTTCTTTAAATTTAGCAAATATAAGATCCATTATTACTGGTGGTACACAAATATTTGATCCTTTACTAATATTACCACCGCAGTATGCTGGAGCTATATTAGTTATTTTACCTATGCTTATATTCTATATATTTACCCAAAGATTTTTTGTAGAGAGTGTGGAAAGAACAGGAATAATTGGTTAAAAATATTTAAAAGGGGGTATTTTAAATGAAGAGGTTCTTAAAGATTTCTATCCTTCTTTTAATGGTTGTAACATTGATTTTTTCTCAAATAAGTAATGTATTATTAATCTATGATGGAGAGAGTAATAATTCTAATTTGTCTTCATTAGGTTTTTGGGTTGCTCCTGAAGGTTGTAAGGCTGAAGAAGTAGAGGGTATAGCATATTCTGGTAAGAGAAGTATAAAAATCAGCTTTGTTTGGGAAAGCTGGTGGGCTGGGATGGGAATTAATTTTGCAAAGTGGAATTTTGATAATAAAGATAAAATATTTGATCTATCTCAATATAAAAATTTAGAGTTTTATATTAAATCTGAGAAAACTGATAATTATAATCTTTTAATAACCCTTGCAGAAGCACCAAGTGAAAAAGGAGGAAAAGAGGTTTATTCTGAAAAATACACCGTTACAGGTGGGGTGCCTACTTCTTGGACAAAAATTTCAATTCCTTTAAAGTCTTTTGTTACTGTAGATCTAAAAAGAGTATGGGGGATGAGCATAGAGGTTTCTGGGGTTCCATCTGGAAAGACTATTTTGTATGTGGATGACATCAAATTTGTAAAATAAGGTGATGTGTTATGAAAATTATTGAAGTAATAGTTTTGCTAAATTTACTATTCTTCTTAATAATCTTTTGTAATCAAGGATATGCAAGTTCATATAAGGGAAGTTTTAATTATATTGATCCTCATAAAGCAGTAGAAGAAATGGATCCTGGATGGAATCTTGGAAATTCTCTTGATGCCATACCTGATGAAACTTCTTGGGGAAATCCTAAGACCGAAAGATACATCTTTGACGATATTAAGAAAACAGGATTTAAAAGTGTAAGAATTCCTGTTACATGGGTCGATCATATGGGGCCTGCTCCTGATTATAAGGTGGATGAGGCTTGGATGAATAGGGTAGAAGAGGTTGTGAATATGGCTCTTGAAAGGGATCTTTTTGTAATAATAAATGTCCATCATGATTCTTGGAGATGGCTGAGTAAGGAGATGAAGCAAAATAAGGAAGGAACAATGAGAAAACTGGAGAAATTGTGGGAGCAGATAGCAAAAAGATTTAAGAATTATTCAGAGAAACTGATTTTTGAGATAATAAATGAACCTACTTATGAGGGTTTCTCCGAAGGAGAGGCTGGAAAAATTCAAAATGAAGTAAATGAAAGAATTCTAAAGCTTATAAGAAATTCAGGAGGATTTAATGATAAAAGATTATTAGTAATACCTCCACTCTTGACAGATACATATAAGGCTGAGAAATACCTAATACCTCCAAAGGATGAAAATATAATTATTGGTATCCATTATTATTCGCCATGGGATTTTGTTGCTAATTGGTGGGGAAGGAAAACATGGGGAAGCAATAAAGATAAAGCACAGATGGATAATGATATTCGTATTGTTAGAGAAAAATTTCCAAATCATGCTTTTATAATTGGTGAGTTTGGAGTATCTAATGGGAATAAACCAGCAGAATGGTATTTTATTGATAACCTTATAAGAACAGCTAAAAAATATAAAATGGCAACCTTTTATTGGGATAATGGTTTTGATAATTATGATAGGAGAAATAGGATGTGGAGAGATGAGGTTCTTGTAAAAATAATTATTAATGCTTCAATGGGGAATCCTAATGCCTTTTTAAATCCTGGGATACTTTATTTAAAAGAGAAACAAGAGATTAAAGATACAGTAATCTCTTTAGAATTGAATGGTAATAAATTGGAAGGTATATATTTAGGGGAAAGGAAATTAGATTTAAATAAAGATTATATTTTGCTTAAGGATGATCAAGTTTTATTGAAATCTAGTTTAATAAAAACAATAATTAAACCTGGTGTATATGGAAGAAATGGAATTTTCATGTTTAAATTCACAAAAGGAGTAGATTATCCTTTAGAGATCATTCAATACAAAGACCCAGTTTTATTAGATAAACCATTTAATATTATTAGTGGAGTGCCAATGGATGCAAAATTTCTTATTAATTTTAATGGTACAAAATTATGTACAATAAAGATTTTTGATGCCAAAACTGGTAGACCTATTAGAGATTCATGGACTCCTTATCTCAGAGGTTGGGATGACTTTAATGTTGTTGAATCACAAGTGGTTATAAAAAAGCAAGTTTTTGAAAATCTTCAGGGTGGAACAAATCTAAAAATAATTTTTGAATTTTTCCCTGAAGGTATGATATTGGAAACTACTGTACCAGTATTATAAGAGCAAATTTTTGCTATTTTAGGTCAATATAATGTTAGTTATTATTTTCAAAATGATGTACTATGTAAACAAATACTATGGAAACTATTTACAAAAGAAAGGGGGTATATGGAAAGTATTAAAACTTTTTAGACTTAAAATTTATTAAAGGGGAGGTTAAAGAATGAGTAAAAAATCTTTGTTTATTTTGTTCTTTATAATTTTCTTTTCTTTTGTGACTTTTGTCCCGGGCTTTGGGCAAAGAGTATATACAGTAAAAGTTGGAAATTATACATTGAATATTGATACACAAAAGTATAGAGGTAAAACTATCTATGTTTGGCAACATTGGCCTGAGGTGGAAAAAAGTGACATTTCTGGTGTAAGATCTCCTAAACAATCAAGGGAAGAATTTGAAAAAATAACCGGAGCAAAGGTGAAAATTGTATACGTAACATGGGAAACGAAGGTGGAAAAACAAACTGCTGCTATTTTGTCTGGATCTGGAGCCGATATTGTATACATAGATAGTAGGCAGAAACCTACTTGGATGATGAAGAAGATGCTCCTTCCTCTTGATAGGTATATTGACTTTAAGGATAAAAATCTTTGGAATGCTGTAGGTTTTAGGAAAAATATTTTAGATTATTTCACATGGAGAGGACAAATTTATGCAGTAACAAATATATATAATGATAACGTATTTCCATATATTCTTTACTATAATAAAGAGAAATTTGAGATGGCAGGATTACCAGATCCATTAGAGTTGTATAAGCAGGGTAAATGGACATGGGATATCTTCTTTGAATTAGGGAAGCAACTTACACAAGACACCAATGGTGATGGAAAAATAGATCAGTATGCCTATGCAAGTTGGAGAACTTATCATCCTTTCTTATGGACTAACGATGTTTTACCTATCAAGTATATAGGTGGTAGGCCTGTATTTAATTTAGATGATCCAAAGGCATATAGAGCATTCCAAGCCTTGTATGATATGGATGCAAAATATAAGATGAGACCTGCTGACTGGTGGACAGATCCACAGGGTAGATTCCAAAAAGGTATAACCTGTATGGATTATTGGGGTCCATGGGATTTAACTAATATGAGGAATGCTCTTGGTAAGAAGCTTGGAATAGTTCCATTTCCAAAGGGTCCTGATAGTAAGAAAAAGAGTGCTGATGAAGGTGATGATTCGGCATGGGCTATTGCTTCTTCTTCCAAAGATCCAGAGCTTGCAGCATTGTACTTAATATGGATGCTAATGCCAACAGATAAAGAAAAGGAATTAATAGTTAAGGATCAAATAGAGAGAGTTGGTGGAAAAGAGATTTATGATTTACTTATAGACGCATCTACAAGAACAGTTATTAATCCTGCTGCTGGTATTCCTGGATTCAATGAGCTTATGGATCAGATTGACCCAGCAAATCCTGCAAAATCTATAAAATCCTTAAAACCTAAGTTTGAAGCAGCAATTAATGCAATTCTTGAAGGTTTGAAATAATTTAAAGAGAGGGGCTTCTGGCTATTCTCCCAGAAGCCCCCTAATTTTTTTGTATCTTATATAATTATCCTCAAAAATCTTTGAAGATGTGGGTGATATAATATCAAAAGAAAAATCCTTAAAATTTTTTGTGTTTTCCACATTCAAATTTTCGGCAATAAGAAGAGCTAAGCCTTTTGATGTAGATTCCTTTTCTTTTGAAATGTATATAGATTTATTTAATACATTTGCTTTTAATTTAATGATTTTTTTTAAATCTAATCATACATCTACTTAAATAGATTCTCTCCATTGGTATTCCCAAATTTTCAATATTTTCTAATATATATCTACTTTCATAAAAACTCCTTCCCATACTGCTTTGATAAGATCTTTTATATGAGTATTTAGATCTATCCCATAAAAAATTGCCTTGATGTTTTCCTTATATTTTCTTGAATCCTTACCCAACAAGAATGGAAAAAATAGGACATTAGTTGGAGTGTATTCTTCAATGATTAATTTCCATTTCATATTATCTTTTAACCATTTTAATATTTCTCCCGAAAAGTGTATTCCTGCTATTAAATAATAAAAATTTTTTATGCATCCTACCGAGAACCCTAATTCTCTTACTGCTTCTTTTAATAAAGGTTTTTCGGTGTGGAGTATAAAGGTCTCAGCTGTTCCCCAGGAATCAAATATTGAGTTTTGAAGATTATAGATAAGGCTTCCTATAGGATGATCATGCCCACCTAATATAATAGGAAAGGTATTTAATGAGAATTTATTTTTAATGGAGATATCAATTTTACCAATTATAGATCCTGTAGGTTTAATATCAGGTAATTTTTCGGGTGATATATTACATAATTTTAATATTTCTTCAGACCAAGTTTTTTATTTATGTCAAAGAGAAGCATTCTGCTGGCAAGAGAATAATCTGTATATAAGTTTTTACTTAAATAAAAATTAATAAAGTCTACAGCATTTATCCATTTGTATGCTTTCATCCAAATATATTTTTCCTTTTTTGAAGCCATAAAATCTTTGCCAATGAATACTTATGATGAACTTTAAGTCCTGTGATATAAAATATATATCTTTTGCTAAGTTTTTCAAGGATTTTTATCTCTTCATCACCCTTCTCGTTTAACCATGAAAAGATTGGAGTTAATGGATTTCCATTTTTATCTATAAGTAAACCTGCTTCGCTCATTCCTCCCACAGCTATACCCTGTATATTCTTTTTGTATTTTCTTTCTAAATTAGAAAAGAAATCATTGAGGTAATGGATAATCTTTAAGGGATCAATTGTATAATCAGATGAAATTGGAGTAGGAAAAATTGTCTTTTTTTCAATTTCCCTTTATGGTTCCATAGAATTATCTTTAAATTTGTGGTTCCAAGATCTATTGTAACATACATAGATCATAATTTTTAACTTTTATATGTTATAATACAAAAATTTATGAGATTCAATGGTGAATCAAGGATGAAAATTTTTGTGACAGGACAGCCTGGAGTTGGAAAGACTACTTTACTTAAGAAGGTTGATGCCTTTTGTAGAGAAAGGAATATAAGTACTTGTGGTTTTATTACGGAAGAAGTTAGAGATGGAAAATTTAGAATTGGATTTGATATGATTTTACTGAAAACAAATGAGAGAGTCAATTTTGCATCTGTATATAATGTTACTCTTCATAGGTTTGGGAAATATTATGTAGATATAGATTATTTTGAGAAAATAATAGAGGATGTATTTTGTCAAAAAGGAGATATATTTATTATAGATGAAATAGGAAAAATGGAGTTTTTATCTCGTAAATTTAGAGATAAGATTTTTGAAATCTTAAATAGTAATCAAAATATAATTGCATCTTTACATAGGGACTTTATAACTGCATTTAAGAAATATGGTAAAACATATTATCTTACTCCTGAAACTAGAGATCTGGTTTTTAAGGAAATAAAAGAAGAGATTATATCTACCTTTTTATAATGTCTCTTTAAACCATCTTAAGGTACTATCTATGACTTTTCTTTCCCATTCAATGGAGTTAAAGGTATGATCTGCTCCTTCTATTATTTCTAAAGCGGCTTTATGAGTATTCTTAATTCCTTCATAATAATCATAGGCATGTTGTACTGGTACTACAGGATCACTACTTCCATGAATAATTAATACAGGCAATATTCTTTTCTTTAATTCTTCTAATGGTTCTACTCCTACAATTTCAGCCAAAAAATTTTTACCCACAGGATTTCCCCCAAGATCAATAAAATCTCCATAATCTTTAATTTTTTGTATTTCTTCTGAGGGTCTGTTAAAGAATAGATCAAAATGGCATACAGCAGACCATAAAACACAGGATTTTACAATAGGGCTTCTTCCAGAAGCAATACTGGCCACTGCTCCACCCATAGATAGACCTAATATACCTATTCTTTCCTTGTCAACTAAATTATTTTGTTTGAGAAAATCGAGAGCTACAAGGGCATCTGAAACTTCGCCTTCTACAGTCATATCTTTGAAAGAACCCTCACTGTCTCCAGAACCACGAAAATCAATTCTTAATGCACCAATTCCTTCTTTTGCAAGAGCTTCTGCTGTATTTACAAAAATTCTATGAGGTTCTGTTTTTGTACCTGTAAAACCATGACAAAAGAGTACAAAAGGTGCAGGTGTTTTTTCAGGTACATGAAAGACTCCAAAGATTTTTTGCCCAAAATTCTCTAATACTATTGGTTCTCTTTTTCCTCTCATTTTGACCTCCTTTTCACAAATTATGAATTAGTATATCATAACATCTAATATGGAGAGTTTATTATTAAAAGAAAAAGATTTGGGATTTTTTCCAGATTGGGAAAGAATATTTGAAAGGAGAGCTCCTATTTACTTGGAAATTGGAATGGGGAATGGGGAGTTTTCTATATGGCTTGCTCAAAATAATCCACACATTAGTGTTATTGGTGTAGATGTATCCAAAGAAATACTTAAAAAGGCCGAAAGAAAAGTAAATAAAGCTAATTTAGAAAATCTGAGAATTGTAAGAATAGAAGGAGCTAAAGCTCTTTGCAAACTATTTAACTCCCAATCTTTAAAGACTGTCTATATGAATTTTCCTGATCCTTGGCCAAAAAAATCCCATAAAGAAAGAAGAATTATAAACGATGCTTTTTGTTATCTTTTAGGAGATAGATTAGAAATAGAAGGGCATTTTATTATGGCAACAGATAGTTTAGACTATGCTAATTATACTATAGATATTTTTGAAAAGATAGGAATTTTTAAACCTTTATGGGGAAAAAGCATGATAAATGATTTTCCTGAATATTATAAAACGAAATATGCAAGAAAATGGATATCTATTGGGCTTCCCATCTATTATATAGGCTATAAAAAAGTGGAAACAATAGAGATGCCGTTATGGATTAAGGATTTTTATCCTCTTTTGAAGTTAAAGAAGGAGGAGATTATTATGCCTTATATAATTATGGAATTAAAAGAAGATCTTAAAATAGAAGAGATTCTAAAGATTCTTCCTAAGGGTATATATGGAAAGGATAATAAGATAATTAATTATATAAGTTTCTATTCAAAGGAAAATGAGATACTGATTGATACTGTCGTAGTAGAAGGTTCCCTAAAACAAAGATTTTTTATCTCTCTTTATCTTAACGATCATAAATTAAAAATATCAATACATGAAGCAACAGATCCAGATCCTACTTATGGTGTACATGAGTCAATGGCTATTATTTTTTCTTGTTTGCATAAGAGATTTAATGAACTAAAAATTCTACAAAATACATGTAAAAAAGAGATCGTAGAGAAGTTTTTGAAGTATTAGTTTTAATTGACACTTAATTTTTTCTTTTTTATAATACATTGGTCCTTTAATTTAGCCCAGTGAGGCTAAAAAGGGAGGAAAATTGAAAAAAAATATAAATAGAAATGATTATAAAGCGGACATATCCATAATAAAAATGGGTATGTCCGCTTTTTTATCTTTTATAAAAGAAAGGGGGTTAAAGAATCTATGTATTTTCAGGAAAAGGCACGAATAATGGATAAGGAGGCTATACAGCGAGCTCTTAAAAGAATTGCCCATGAAATTGTAGAAAGGAATAAAGGCGTAGATAACGTAGTACTTATCGGAATAAGAAGAAGGGGGGTACCATTAGCTAAAAGATTAAAAAAATTTCTTGCTGAGATAGAGAGAAAGGAAGTTCCTGTTGGTAGTTTAGATATTACCTTATATAGAGATGATCTGAACTTAAGATTGGATCAACCCAAGGTGGGTAAAACGGAAATTAATTTTTCCATTGAAGGTAAAGATGTGATTTTAGTGGATGATGTACTTTATACAGGAAGGACAGTAAGATCTGCTTTAGATGCTCTTATGGATATAGGTAGACCAAGAACAGTACAACTTTCTGTTTTAATTGATAGAGGTCATAGAGAACTTCCTATTAGAGCTGATTATGTTGGAAAAAACGTACCTACCTCTCGAAAAGAACAAATTGAGGTTAGATTGGAAGAGATAGATGGGGTAGATGAAGTAGTAATTGGAGAATGGAAGGAGGAATAATAATGTGGGATAGAAAAGATTTAATAGGTATTGAAGAGCTTAAAAAGGAGGAGATTGAACTAATTATTGAAACAGCCAAATCCATGAAAGATATATTGAATAGAAGTATTAAAAAAGTACCAACTTTGAGAGGAAGAACCATATGTACTCTTTTTTATGAACCAAGCACAAGAACTCGTTCCTCTTTTGAACTTGCTGCAAAATATTTAAGTGCTGATACTATAAGTATTGCAACATCTACAAGTAGTATTCAGAAAGGTGAAACTCTTCTTGATACTGTTAAGACTATAGAGGCTATGGGAGTAGAATTATTTATTATTAGACATAGTTCCTCTGGGGTACCCCTTTTTATTGCTAAAAACATAAGGTCAAAGGTTATAAATGCAGGTGATGGAATGCATGAACATCCCACCCAGGCTCTCTTGGATGTTTTTACCGTTTATGAAAAAAAGAATAGAGTTGATGGATTAAAGATAGCTATAGTTGGGGATATATTCCATAGTAGAGTTGCGAGATCTAATATATATGCTTGGAATAAGCTGGGAAGCTCTATTATAGTATGTGGACCTCCTACTTTAATTCCTAAGGATATTCAATACTTAAATGCTAAAGTCACATATAATTTAGATGAGGCTATTGAAGATGCGGATATTGTATATGTTTTAAGACTTCAGTTAGAAAGACAAAAGAAAGGGCTTTTCCCAAGCTTGAGGGAATATCATGCTTTATTTGGAGTAACAGAAGAGCGTTTAAAAAAGGCTAAAAAAGATGTTTTAATTATGCATCCTGGTCCTATGAATAGGGGTGTAGAAATATCTTCGGAAGTTGCCGATAGTACGTTATCTTTGATTAATGAACAAGTAACGAATGGTGTAGCTGTAAGAATGGCGCTTCTTTACCTTATGTTGGGAGGTAGGTCAGATGAAAATATTAATTAAGAATGCTATTTTGTTACATACAGATAAAAATAAAGAGGAGATTGGAGATCTATACATAGAAGATGGTTATATTAGAGGCATTGGAAAAGAGTTAAATTTGGACCAAAATGTGGAAATTGTGGATGGTAATAATAAAGTTGTTGTACCTACTTTAATAGATATGCATGTTCATTTTAGAGAACCAGGTTATGAATGGAAAGAAACACTGGAGACAGGTTCTATGGCAGCTGTAGCTGGTGGATTTACTGCTGTGGCTTGTATGCCTAATACAAATCCCCCTATAGATAACAAAATGATTGTGAGGTATATATATGAAAAATCTAATGTTATAGGTTTAGCAAGAATATATCCAATTGGAACTATAACTAAAGGAAGGGAAGGTATGGAGATTTCAGAGATAGGAGATATGTTTTTAGCAGGTGCTAAAGCCTTTTCAGATGATGGAAAATGTGTATTAAATAGTGAAGTATTAAGATGTGCTTTAGAATATGCAAAGGCCTTTGATGTTCCTATCATAGAACATGCGGAAGATACTAATTTAACCTCCGGAGGCAGTATGAATTGGGGAAAAACTGCTATGGTCCTTGGATTAAAAGGGATGCCATGGGTAGCAGAAGCTAGTATAGTAGCAAGAGATATTTTTCTTACATCATTGACAGAAGGAAAATTACATTTGGCCCATATATCTTGTTGGCAAAGTGTTGAAATGATCAGATGGGGTAAGGAAAAGGGAATAAATGTAACATGTGATGTTACTCCTCATCATTTAGTTCTTACCGAGGATTATGTTAAAGAAAGTGGATATGATACAAATACTAAAATGAATCCTCCTTTAAGAACAAAGGAAGATCAGAAAGTGCTTTGGGAAGCATTAGAGTCAGATATTATAGATGTTATTGCTACAGATCATGCCCCACATCATATAGATGAGAAGACGGTAGATTACAATTTAGCAGAGTTTGGAATTAGTGGTATTGAAACAGCTATTCCTCTTATGGTTACTTATGGATTTCATCAAAGAAAAATTCCGTTATTAAAAATCTTTAAGAAGATGTCGTATAATCCAGCAAAGATTCTTAATCTACCATTTATTCCCTTAGAAGAAGGAGTGCCAGCTAATCTTACAATAATTGATATAGAAGCAGAGAAAGAAGTTAATAAAGATAAGCTTTTTTCTAAAGGCAAGAATACTCCTTTTCATGGATGGAGATTGAAAGGATGGCCTATTATGACCTTTGTAGAGGGAAGGTTAGTATATAGAGAAGGGAAGATATTTAGATGAAAGAGGTAGTAGGAGAAATAGTAGAAAATGAAAAAGTATCAGAAAGAATTTATCTTTTGAAAATAAGACTTCCAAAAGATACCTTTGAAATTTTACCTGGTCAATTTGCAATGTTGCAAGTAGAGGAAAGTTATGATCCTTTTTTGAGAAGACCTATGAGTTTTTATAGTGTGGAAGATAATCTTATATATTTTCTTTATCAGAAGATGGGAAGAGGAACGGAGATTTTATCACAAAAGAAAGTTGGTGAAAAAATTTTTATGCTTTTACCTCTTGGAAATTCTTTTCCTTCTTTAAATCAAGGAGAGAGGGTTCTTATTGTTGGAGGAGGGGTAGGTATAGCCCCATTGAATTTTCTTGTTAATTTTTATAAAGAAAATGTAATTTTCAATTCCTATATCGGTTTTTCCTCATATGTGGAAGAGAAAATTTATAGAGATATACAAAAATATAGCTATAATTTTGTAATTTCTACCGAGGATGGAAGCGTGGGTAATAAAGGAAAAATATTAGAATTTTTACCCTCCTTATTAGATTTTGACAAGATAATTGTTTGTGGTCCTTATCCAATGCTCGAAAGTTTATATCATTTAGTGGATCAAAAGGATAAGCTTTATATTTCTTTTGAAGAAAGAATGGGGTGTGGAGTAGGAATATGTTTATCTTGTTTTTTGAAGGGAAGAAATCGCAATTTTCATGTGTGTAAGGATGGACCTATCATTGTAGGATCGGAGGTTGAATTAGGTGGATAATTTAAAAATTAAAGTTGGAAGCATAGTTTTTAAGAATCCAATTCTACTTGCATCAGGCACATGTGGTTTTGGAAGAGAAATGGCAAAGTTTTATGATGTAAATATTTTAGGTGGTATTGTAACAAAAAGTATTACATTAAAACCAAGAGAAGGAAATCCTACACCGAGAATATGGGAATGTTATGCTGGAATATTAAATTCTATAGGACTTGAAAATCCTGGATTAGAGAAATTTATCGAAGAAGAAATGCCCTACTTAGAGAGATTGGATACTCATGTAATTATAAGCATAGCAGGGGAAAGAGAACAAGAATATTATCATATTGCTAAAGAACTTGGAGATTATAATTTCTCAGTTTTGGAATTAAATCTTTCTTGCCCTAATGTAGATAGTGGTGGTATGCTCTTCGGGATTGATATAGATATGGTAAAGGTTATAACAAAAAAGGTTGTAGAGATAATTAACAAGCCAGTTTGGATAAAATTAACTCCTCAGGCTCCAAATATTTTGGATATAGTAAGGGTAGTAAAGGACGCAGGTGGCGAAGCTGTTGTGGCTTTTAATACTTTCTTAGGGCTTGCGATAGATACAAAAAAAAGAAGTCCTGTTTTTAAACGTGTTTTTGCTGGATATTCTGGACCTGCTATTAAACCATTGGTTTTGAAGCATATTTGGGAAATCTACGAATTAAATTTGCTCCCTATAGTGGGATGTGGGGGGATAGTAAATTTCTCAGATGTTTTAGAATATCTTTTCTCAGGAGCTTCTTTGGTGGAAATAGGAAGTGCTAATTTTAGAGATCCATGGATTGGGAGTAAGCTGGTTAAAGAGGCTGAAGATTATTTTAAGAATGAGAAGATTCAAAATGTTATAGGAATAGCTCATCATTTTAATAGGGAGGTTGATTAAATGTTTAAGAAATTTGATCCTATTATTGTGGCTCTCGATTTTCCTGAAGAGAAAAAAGCCTTAGAAATAGCTGAAAATTTGGTACCACATGTAAGAAATTTTAAGGTTGGGCTTGAACTTTTTTCCGTAGCGGGTCCTCATGTTGTAAAGGTCTTGAAAGAGATGGGTACTAATGTTTTTATTGATTTAAAGTTATTTGATATTCCCAACACGGTCGTAAGAACTATTGAAAGACTTCTTACATTGGATCCTTTTATGATAACTCTTCATATTCTTGGTGGAGAAGATATGTTGAAAGAATCAGTTAAAGTTGTATCTCAATTTAAAGAGAGTAATAAAACACAATATCCTTATCTTCTTGGTGTAACTGTATTAACCAGTTTCAATGAAGAAACCCTTAGGAGAAGTTGGGGAATATCCAGATCTTTACCAGAACAGGTATTATTTTTAGCTCAACTTGCACAAGAGACAGGTCTTGATGGCGTTATAGCTTCCCCGTGGGAGATAGAATTACTTAGGAAAAACTTTAGGCGTCCTATGCTTATTGTTACACCAGGAATAAGGCTTACAAAGGAGAAAACTGATGATCAGCAAAGAATCATGACTCCAAGAGAAGCAATGGAGAAAGGAGCTGATTATTTGGTTATTGGACGTCCTATTACTCAGAGTCCTAATCCTTATGAGGTTTTACAAAATATAAGATCCCAGATTGAAGACATCCTTGAAAGCAGGATTTAGCAAAGGGACAGGAGGAACATTTTATACTCTCTGATAAAGATTCCTTTTTTATATAACCAAGATCTTTAAGCTGGAGAAGGATCAATTCCCATTCTTCATCAGATAAATGAAGATCCTTCTTCAGCTTATCAATATTTATAATTCTTTTATCTTTAATATATTCAAGTACTTTTTCTATCATAACATACTTGATAAAAATACTAATATATGATGGAGAATAAAAGTGAAGATATAGGCATAGATAAAAGAGTAAAAAACAGCAAATACTGTCCATTTTATGGAATTTGTTTCTTTATAGATCGTAGCAACTGTGGCTGCACATGGTATATATAAGAGTTGAAATACTACAAAACTATAAGCTGTTATGGGATTTAACTCTTTTAACAATATATTACCAAGTTCATTTCCACTTTGACCATAGATGGCACTTAAAGTGGAAAGTGAAGCTTCTTTAGCTACAAATCCTGAAAGAAGGGCTGTAGTAAGTTGCCAACTGAAACCTAAGGGAGAGACTAAAGGTAGAAATAATTTGCCTATTTGAGAGAATAATGAGTTCTCTATATTTCCAGAGGGAATGTTGGTAAGAATCCAAGTTAATCCTGAAAGTAAAGCCATAACAGTTCCTGCTCTTATGAAAAAAGATTTTAATTTATCCCATATATATAAAAGTACTATTTTAGGGCTTGGAGTTTTATATATTGGTAGTTCCATAAGAAGATGATTCATGGAAGTTTTAAATACCTTTTTTCTTAATAATTTGCCACTTATATATATGGAAGTGAAACTAATAATATAAAGCGTTAAAAGAAGTAGAAAGGCATATTGGGGAAAGAATATTCCAAGGAAGAAGGAAGCAACTAATATTCTTGGTACACAAGGGATAAAGGAATCAATAATTATTAAAAGTATCCTGTCTTTTTGGTCTTCAAGGGTTCTTGTGGCCATTACTCCAGGTACGTTACAACCAAAGCTTATCACTAATGGAAGGAAGGATTTACCATGAAGTCCTAAACTATGCATTATTCTATCAGTTATGAAAGCAAGTCTTGCAAGATAGCCTGTATCTTCTAAAAGAGCTAAAAATAAGAAGAATATAGTAATTAAAGGGGTAAAAGAAAGAATAGTTGCAATACCTTGCCAAATGCCTTTAGTTATCAAGTTTCTTAGAAATTCTGGTAAAAAAGTCAAAAGGATTGATATCTTTTCTCCTATAATGTCAAGTAGATTTTCCAAAGGAATAGATATTAGATTATTTATGGAGAAAGTAAGATAGAAAATTGTTACTACTATAAAAAGGGCTATAACAAATCCCCAAATGGGATGAGTAACATATTCATCTATTTTATCAGTCCAGAGAATTGCTTGTTTTTTGGGTTTTTCTATAACCTCCTTTAATATTTCTTTAATCCATTCATATCTTGCAGTAGCAACTCTTATAGGATTATCTTCTCTTTCTTCTATGATTTTTTGGATTTTTTCCCAATCTTTTAAATTATTTTTACATAAATCTATGATAATTGTGTCATTTTCTAATAATTTTACTACCACCCATCTTTTTGGATATTTTTGAATTTTGTCAGGTAACAGATCTTCTATTCTTTTGATAGTCTCTTCTAATTTTGAATATTTTACTTTTGTGGGATGAATATTATCTTTCTCATAAATCTCAATAACCTTTTCTATAAGTTCATTTAAGCCTTTACCCTTACTTGCTACCATGGGAATCACAGGTAGTCCTAACTTTTCTTCAAACTTTTTCACATCTAATTTATATTTTTTGCTTTCTAATATATCCATCATATTAAGAGCAATAATTACATTATTGTGTAATTCTAAAATTTGAGACAACAAATATAAATTCCTTTCCAAAAGGGAAGCATCTAAAACCAGTACTAAGATATCAGGCTTTTCTTCCACTATAAATTCCCTTGCTATAAGTTCTTCTAAGGATTGAGCAGTAAGACTATAAGTTCCTGGAAGATCTACCACCTCTATTAGATAATCATCTTTTTCTATATATCCAATCTTTTTCTCCACTGTTTTTCCTGGCCAATTGCCTGTATGTTGATTTAATCCTGTAAGTTGATTAAATACAGTACTTTTTCCCACATTTGGATTACCAGCTAAACCTACTTTAATTTTCTTTTTCATGGTTCTCTACCTCTACAAGAATACTTTCTGCTAAACCTCTACCTAAAGCTAAATTAGTATCCTTAACTTTTACTATCACAGGTCCTAAAGATTTTTGAAAAAGAACAATTTCTTCTCCTGGGATTACTCCCAATTCTGCAAGTCTTAAAATTTTTCCTTTACCACCTATAATGCTAACTACTTTTCCTTTTTCTCCCTTTTCTAATTCTATTAGTTTTTTGATCATAATTACCCCCTTTGTTTCTTTTGGCAATCTTCACATACTCCTAATACTTGAATCTTTATCGATGTAACTATAAAATTATCATCTTCTGTTTTTATTATCTTAGATATCTCTAAGAGATTTGTTAATTCCTTTTCCTCTACTTTCCCACATGATACACATTGGAAATGTATATGAGGATTTAAATTACTTTCATAATGAATATGTCTTTCTTCAAAGCTTATAGGACGTATATAACCTAAGCGTTCAAAAAGTTTACAACTCCTATAGACAGAGGTAAAAGAAACTTTTTTATTCTGTTTTTTTAATTCTTCATAAATTTCATAAATAGAAAAATGTCCCTTTTTGTTTTGTTCAAAGAACTCAAGGACAATGAGTCTTGGTTTGCTCAATCTTATGCCTTTATTTTTTAAATTTTCTTTAAAATTCATTTGAAGTCTCTCCTTATGCTAACAGCTTTGTTCTAGTAAAAATTGTATTCTAAATGAAAATTTTTTGCAAGTAAAATACGTTTTAACATATTTTTAATAGGTTTTATTAAATTTGATTGATATAATTTCCACAAACAATATTAGTTTGGGGGTGATATTTTTGGATAATATTCTCCAGGTAGAAAATCTTAGAAAGGTTTATGGTAATTTAGAAGCCCTTAAAGGTGTTAGTTTTGAGGTTAAAAAGGGTGAGATTTTTGCTTTGATAGGACCAAATGGTGCTGGTAAAACAACTACCCTAAGAATAGTTGCAACTCTTCTTACTCCATCGGATGGAAAAGTTACATTTATGGGTAAAGATTTAAGAAAAAATCCTGATTTTGTAAGAGAAAATATTAGCTATCTACCCGAAGAGGCAGGGGCTTATAAGAATATGAAAGGTATTGATTATTTAAAATTTATGGCAACTTTTTATGCTAACAATCAAATGGAGTTAGAAGAATTTTTAAATAGAGCAAAAGAAATAAGTGGACTCGAAGATAGATTAAAGGATAAAGTAGGGACATACAGTAAAGGAATGACTAGAAAACTTTTACTTGCAAGAGCTCTCATGACGAAGCCTACTTTAGCGATCTTGGATGAGCCTACGTCCGGTTTGGATGTTATTAATGCTTTAGAAATAAGAGAGATTATAAGAGCATATGTTAAAGAAGGGACATCTGTTTTACTTTCTTCTCATAATATGTTAGAGATAGAATTTCTCTCTGATAGAGTTGCTCTTATTGATAAGGGAAAAATATTAGAGATAGGTAGACCAGAAGAGTTGAAGGAAAAACACAATGTTAAAAATTTAGAGGAAGTGTTTCGGAGGGTAGTACAATGAACAAGTTTTTAAACCTATTGAAAAAGGAAATAAAGGAACTTGTAACTTTTCAATTAATAATATCTCTTATTTTTACAATATTAATTTTTAATTTTATGGGTAGTATTACAAAAAGAGAAATTGAGAAGGCTGTTGAGACAAAAGACATCTATGTATTAGATCTTGATAAATCAGAAATATCGAAGGAACTTTTGAGTAATCTTTCTTTGGCAAATTTCAAGGTTAAGTTATTAAATGAGCTTCTTCCAAAGGAAGATAAAGATTTGGCATTTGATTTTGCAAGAAGAGAAAAAATAAATTTTTTTGTTTTAATCCCTGAGAATTTTGGATCATTAGTGTCTAGATTTAAGCCAGCAGAGATTGAGATATATTCTTTCATAAGGAGTTTCTCATTGGGCAGTAATGTGGGATCTGCAGTTTTGGATCAGGTTATTAACGCAATGAATAGGTATATGTCTGACCAGTTTATTGGAGCTAAATTCCCAGGGGTAGATCCTGATAGTTTGAAAAACCCTATAAGGAAAAAAGAGTTTGTTATTGTTAAAAACAGGATTGCAGAAGGTACTACATCAGATGTTCTTAACTCAGTTTATTCTCAATCAATATTTATTCCTAGTATTCTAATGGTAGTAATCATGTATACATCCCAGATGGTTCTTTCTGCTATAGCTATGGAGAAGCAGGATAAAACCCTTGAGACTCTCCTTACAGTACCTATAGGTAGAAGACAGATAGTGATTGCTAAAATGATGGGAGCTGGTATAGTTGGAATAATTTCATCTTTAATTTATATGTATGGATATAGATCTTTTATGGGTGAAATAGGTGGAAATGTGGATGTAAGCAGTACATCTGATATTATTCAAAAATTAGGTTTGAGCTTTACACCTTACGGTTATACTTTGTTTGGAATTTCATTGTTTTTAGCAATTCTTTGTGGCTTAGCTTTATCTACCATTTTAGGGGTTTTAGCTGAAGATTTAAAAAGTGCTCAAAGTATGTCTTTACCTTTAGTTTTTTTAGTTATTATACCTTATTTTGTTTCTCTCTTTTCTGATATCAATAACCTTTCTTTGCCAGTAAGGCTTATTATAATGGCTATACCTTTTAGTCATCCTTTTATTGCATCAAGGGAAATTTTACTTGGAAATTATAATATTGTATTTTTAGGGATATTATATATGGTAGTTGTTTTTATAGCTCTTATAATAATTGCAGCAAAAATATTTTCTACTGATAGAATTTTGACAATGAAAATAGGATTTCTAAGAAGGAAGTCTTCCTAATTTTTAATTATTGTCCATAGTAATTTACTTTTATATAATTGGAGATAAAGAAAAATTTGTAAGAGGAGAGAGGGATTTAAAAAATGAAGAGGTATAATCCACAGGAAATAGAACCTAAATGGCAGAGAAAATGGCAAGAGGACAAATTGTATCATGTAACTGAAAGAAAGGATAAACCAAAGTACTACACTTTGGTTATGTTCCCGTATCCATCTGGAGATCTCCATATGGGACATATGAGGAACTACACTATTGGTGATGTGGTAGCAAGATACTATACTATGCGTGGTTACAATGTTTTAAATCCAATGGGATGGGATGCTTTTGGGCAACCTGCTGAGAATGCAGCTATAAAGCATAAGGTACATCCAAAGGAATGGACCTATCAGAATATAGCAAGAATGAAGGAGCAGCTTTTTAAAATGGGTGTGGTTTATGATTGGGATAGGGAGGTTACAGCTTGTGCTCCGGACTATTATAAGTGGACTCAGTGGATCTTTTTAAAACTTTATGAAAGAGGGCTTGCATATAGAAAAAAAGCTCCTGCTAACTGGTGTCCTACTTGTAAGACAGTACTTGCTAATGAGGAAGTAATTGATGGTAAATGTTGGAGATGTAAATCAGAGGTTGAGAAGAGGGAATTTGAACAATGGTTCTTTAAAATTACTGCTTATGCTGAAGATTTATTAAATGATTTAGATACTCTGGAGTATTGGCCAGAGAAAGTTAAACTAATGCAAAAAAACTGGATAGGTAAATCTGAAGGACTCGAATTTTACTTTGATATTCAGGATTCTGATGAGAAGATATATGTTTATACTACAAGACCTGACACTATCTATGGAGTAACTTTTGTAGTACTGGCTCCAGAGCATCCATTGGTAGAAAAAATAACTAAAAAGGAATATTTAGATGAAGTGAGAGAGTATGTAAAGATTGCTAAAAATAAAAGTGAATTAGAAAGGATTGTTTCAGAAAAGGATAAAACTGGAGTATTCACGGGAAGTTATGCAATACATCCTCTTACTAAAAAACCTGTACCAATATATGTGGCTGATTATGTACTTGCAACCTACGGAACAGGGGCAATAATGGCTGTACCTGCCCATGACTCCCGAGATTATGAATTTGCAGTAAAGTATAATATTCCAATAATTCCTGTAATTACTCCTGAACCTGGCAAAGAACCTCCACTTCCCTATGAAGAAGAAGGGATAATGATTAATTCAGAGAAATACAATGGTTTAAAAAGTTCAGAATTTTGGAAAATTATTGTTGAGAAGTTTGAAAATTTAGGGATTGGAAAGAAAAAAGTACAATATAGATTAAGAGATTGGTTAATATCTCGTCAAAGATACTGGGGAGCACCTATTCCCATTATTTATTGCCCCAATTGTGGAATAGTACCTGTGCTTTACGAAGATTTGCCAGTAGAGCTTCCTGATCTTTCTGATTTTGAGCCAACGGGAACAGGTGAAAGTCCTTTAGCGAAAGTCCCTGAATTTGTAAATACAAAGTGTCCAAAATGCGGAAGTCTTGCAAAGAGGGAAACCGATACTCTTGCCACATTTGTTGATTCTTCATGGTATTATTTTCGTTATACTGACCCACACAATGATAAAGAGCCATTCTCAAGAGAAAAGGCAGAGTATTGGATGCCTGTTGATCAATATACAGGTGGTATAGAACATGCTGTATTGCATTTACTTTATTCTCGATTTATAACAAAGGTTCTTTATGATGCAGGATATAGCCCAGTAAAAGAACCATTTAAGAGACTTTTTACTCAAGGAATGGTTTATAAAGATGGACAGATAATGTCTAAATCCTTAGGGAATATTGTTTCTGTAGATTATATGGTGGAGAATTATGGTGCTGATACAGCCCGTTTATTTATATTGTTTGTTGCTCCACCTGAAGTGGATATTGAGTGGAGCGATGAAGGAGTAGAGGGAGCAAATAGATTCTTGAATAGGTTTTGGAGATTAGTTTTAGAAAGTACAGATGAACAAAAAATTGATGATGAGGAAGAAAAGATTATAAGAAGGAAGTTACATAAGACTATTAAGAAGGTTACGGAAGATATAGAGAATTTTAAATTTAATACTGCTATTGCGTCTATTATGGAATTAACTAATCTTCTCACAGAGCACAAAAGGGTGTATGGAAGAACTCCTGCATTTGAAGAAGCAGTAAAGACTTCATTATTACTTCTTTCACCCTTTGTTCCCCATATTACTGAAGAGCTGTGGAAAGAATTAGGAAATGAATATAGTATTCATATGCAACCCTGGCCTTCTTATGATCCAGAGTTAATAAAGGAGGAAATTGTAACTGTAGTTATTCAAATTAATGGAAGGGTGAGAGATCGAATAGATGTAAGTGCTGATGCGACTCAAGAAGAAGTTATGAATTTAGCATTACAAAGGGAGAATGTTAAAAAGTATTTGGATAATAAAGAGATAAAGAAAGTAGTTTACATACCTGGTAAAATATTAAGTTTCAATATTTAGTTTTAAAAACATTTTAACAATTTTTGTAAAAAGTAAGTGGTATAATGAAGAGGGTGAAATAAAGAAAAATTCAACGATTTAGGAGGTGTTTTTATGGCTGTTAAAGTAGGTATTAATGGCTTTGGGAGAATTGGGAGACAAGTACTTAAAGCACTTTTAGAAAGGTATCCTGATAAAGTTGAAGTAGTGGCTGTTAATGATATTACTGATACAAAAACTTTAGCTCATCTATTCAAATATGATTCCAACTATGGAACCTATAAGGGTGATGTAAAATATACAGATAAGTCCATAATTATAGATGGAAAAGAGATAAGGGTTTTTGCTGAAAAGGATCCAGCAAATCTTCCTTGGAAAGATTTAGGGGTTGATGTGGTTATAGAATCAACAGGACTTTTTACTGATGCCGATAAGGCAAAAGTACATATTACCTCTGGGGGGACAAAGAAAGTAATTATCTCTGCTCCAGCGAAAGGCGAAGATATAACAATAGTTATAGGTGTTAATGAGGAAAAATATGATCCTTCAAAGCATCATATTATTTCTAATGCTTCTTGTACCACCAACAGTTTAGCTCCAGTTGCAAAAGTGTTATTAGATAACTTTGGTATTGAGAAAGGTCTTATGACTACTGTACATTCCTATACAAATGATCAAAGAATTTTAGACCTTCCTCATAAAGATCTTAGGAGAGCAAGGGCTGCAGCATTAAATATTATTCCTACATCTACAGGTGCAGCAAAAGCTATTGGTAGAGTTATTCCTGAACTTGATGGAAAGATGCATGGAGTAGCATTGAGAGTTCCAACACCAACTGTATCAGTGACTGATTTGGTATGTATATTACAAAAAGATGTAACTGTTGAGGAAGTAAATGATGCATTTAGAAAGGCAGCTGAAGGAAGGATGAAGGGAATTCTTGGAGTCACTGATGAAGAGCTTGTTTCAATGGACTTCAAAGGAACCACTTATTCTACAGTAGTAGATCTTCCATCTACAATTGTAATTGATAAGAATATGGTAAAGGTTTTTGCTTGGTATGATAATGAATGGGGTTATGCTTGCAGACTTGCTGACTTAACAGGATATATAGCAGAGAGACTATAGAATTTAAGAATTAAGAAGATAATATAAAGAGGGGAGAAAGATTCTCCCCTCTTTTTTAATACCTCAAAAAAGCACCTATGATATTTATCTTTTTTGCAAGTTCTTTATTTTCAATATATTTTAATTCTGCCCCTTCTATAATTGCATCTTCTATAATTTCATCTACTATATCTGATCTTTTGATCATCTTTATATTACAATAAGGACAAATTTCTAAATAAGTACTTCTAAAATAACATGATGGACATTCATATCCTTCTTGTTCATAATTTTCTTCTACTAATAGTTTCTGTACTCTCTTCTGATATACCTCGTGGGCAACATTTTCTAATCCTATGACTGCTTCCTTTCCCTTTGCATTGGCCACAATTAGACTTTCTACTAAGTCTTTAGTTTCTTTTTCTTCATAATATTTAATAAGTTCATATGTCTTTTCAAGAATATCCTTTATTGGAGAATCCAATTCTAAAGATATTTCTCCAATTATTGAATTATGGAGCCTTTTGGGAAGAAGTTCTAAAAATTCAGAGATATTTTTAGGAGAAGTACTTCCTAAAATTATCTTTTCATTTGTATTTATTATTTTGTCTAAAAAATCAGCTACTTCTTTAAAATACCATATAACGTGTGTTTCATGCCATCTTTGCCAATCGGATGCTTCCCATCCTCCTTGTTTATGTTTTTTTGGTATTTCTTCTCTTATCTCTCCTTCCTCATGAATTTCTCCCAAGAAATATTTGAAAACTCTGGCATCTCCTTTTGACAAAATTACTAAGTAATAAGGTCTATTGGCAACTATAAGGTGGGATAGGGGTTTTGTATAAGGGTCTTTATCTATTACTAATTTGTTTTTAAGGGGAGGATAAAGAGGTATATAATGTTCCCAATCTTTGGCACTACAGCTCATTAGAATAATTGTATTAGCAGATCCAAAAGAGCCCTGATCTAAGATAGTTTCTATTTTTTCTAAATCTAAAAGTACTGACTTTTTGATCTCTACCTCTAAATTTTGATTATTTAGATTATCTAAAACTGATTTTTTTAAATCTTTCCATATTATCTTATATTCCCCCTTGGGGTTTACCAAGGGGGATACATTTATGTAAAGAGTTGTTATCAAATACGGATAAAAATTAAGATTACCCAGTTCTTTCAGGATCTCTTTGCTCAGCATATTCTTTCACCCCCAAAAGAGCAAGGTTTAAGACCTCATCGGCGTGTTCAACAAAATAAAAATTTAGCTCATTTTTAACTTCTTCTGGTATTTCTTCCAAGTCTTTTTGATTATCCTTAGGCATTATTACTGCTGTAAGACCTGCCCTGTGAGCTGCAAGAACCTTTTCTCTTATTCCACCTACCGGAAGAACTTTACCACGCAAAGTGATTTCTCCTGTCATTCCAATATCTTTCTTGACAGGCCTCTTGGTAAGAGCTGAAGCTATAGCTGTTGCTATTGTTACACCCGCTGATGGGCCATCCTTAGGAATAGCACCTGATGGTACATGTACATGGATATCTGATTTTTCAAGAATTTCGTAATTTACATTTAGATCTTTTAACTTTGATCTCACATAAGAAAGGGCTGTTTTTGCTGATTCCTGCATTACCTCTCCAAGTTTACCAGTAAGTATAAGATTTCCTTTCCCTTCAACTACTAAAGCTTCAACGAAAAGAATATCACCGCCTGCTTCTGTCCAGGCAAGACCAGTAGCTACTCCAACCTCATCCCTTTCTCCTTTCATACCAAAGGTATATTTCTCTGGACCTAAGTATTTAGGTATATCTTCCTTATCAACAATCACCTTATTACTAATACTTCCTTCTGCAATACCTTTTGCAATCTTTCTAATGATAGAAGCGATCTCTCTTTCTAAATTTCTTACTCCTGCTTCTCGAGTATATTCTCTTATAATTTTCTTTATAGCTTCTTCAGTAAATTCTATCGGATAATTTTCTAAACCATGCTCCTTTAGTTGCCTTGGAATTAAGAAACCTTTTGCTATTCCAAGCTTTTGATATTCCGTATATCCAGGGAGTTCTATTACTTCCATTCTATCAAGTAAGGCTGGGGGTATAGTATATAGTACATTTGCAGTTGCTATAAACATGACCTTAGAAAGATCAAAAGGTACACCTAAGTAGTTGTCTACAAAAGAATTGTTTTGTTCAGGATCAAGGACTTCTAATAGTGCTGCTGATGGGTCTCCTCTAAAATCTGCCCCTAATTTGTCTATCTCATCAAGCATAAATACAGGATTGTTAGACTCAGCTTTTCTCATTCCTTGAATAATTCTTCCCGGTAAGGCTCCTACGTAGGTTCTTCTATGTCCTCTTATCTCAGCTTCGTCTCTTATACCACCCAAAGATATTCTTACAAACTTTCTTCCAAGAGCCCTGGCTATAGATTTTCCGAGAGATGTTTTACCAACGCCTGGAGGTCCTACAAAACATAATATTGGGCCCTTCATGTCACTTTTTAACTTCCTAACAGCTAAGTATTCTAAGATTCTTTCTTTAACCTTCTCCAAATCATAGTGGTCTTTATTTAAGATTTCTTCAGCTCTTTTTATATCAAGGTTATCTTCTGTAGACTTTGCCCATGGCAAACTAATTAGCCAATCTAAATAGGTTCTTGTAACTGTATATTCTGCAGAGCCGGGTGGCATTAAAGCAAGTCTTTCTAACTCTCTTTCTGCTTCTTTCATTGCTTCGGGAGGGAGTTTTGCTTCTTGAAGTTTCTGCCTTAATTCATTTATTTCCATCTCTCTGGGATCTATTTCACCAAGCTCTTTTTGTATTGCTTTCATCTGTTGTCTTAGGAAATATTCTTTTTGACTTTTTTCTATTTCATTTTTGACTTCATTTTGGATTTTATTAGCTATTTCAAGGATTTCTAACTCCCTTGTAAGATAGTATGTTACTTTTTGTAGTCTTTCTTTTACATCTAAAGTCTCTAATATCTCTTGTTTCTCGTTAATATTTAGGTTAGTATTAAAGGCTATAAAGTCTGCCAGCTTTCCTGGTTCCTGTATATTCATGGCATTTATTATAAGCTCTTCTGGAAATTGGGGTATTAAGGATGCCATCTTTTGGAATAGATTTAAAAGATTCCTCATTAGTCCTTCTATTTCAACAGTTTTTTCTACCTTTTCTTCTATTACTTCTACCTTTGCTTTAAAGTATGGTTCTGTCTGCGTAAATTCTATTATTCTTATTCTTTGTAATCCTTGTACAAATAGTCTAAGGGTGTTATCTGGGAATCTTAAACTTCTAACAATTATCCCAACAGTACCTACCCTATGAATATCATCTGGTGTTGGTTCTTCTATAGGAGTTTTCTGCATACACATTCCGATTATTTTATTACCAGAAAGGGCATCTTCTACTAATTTAATGCTCTTTTCTCTTCCCACAACAAGTGGAATAAGCATTTGAGGATATACTACTGTCTCTCTTAGTGGAAGAATTGGTAATTCTTCTGGTATATCTGGCATTTGGTTTATTTCTTTTTCTTCCATTTTTTCATCCCTCCTTTCTTTACTTTTTGGGAAGAACAATTTCCAAAAACCCATTGTTATATGATGCCTCCGCGTTTTGAGCATCAACTTCTACAGGTAACTGTATTACCCTTTCAAAGGGGCCAAAGTTTATCTCCATCCTGTGATAAACTTCTGGTTCTGATATATAATTTTCTTGTCTTGTACCTCTTAGGATTAATTTACCTTCGTGGAATGTAATATCAATATCTTGAATCTTTATTCCTGCAATCTCTACTAAGACCACTATTTTATCATTAGTTTCATAAACGTCTACTCTTGGTACCCATGCCCCCCATTGCATGGAGAAGCGCGTACTTTCTCTATAGAAACAGTCTACAATTCTAAATATTTCTCTACCAAAAGGATCATTTCTTTGTGTAAATATTCTTTTCCTCTCCATAGTTTTTATCCTCCAGAAACTTTGACATTTTTATATTTATCTTCATTTCCATTATATCATATTAATGACAGTGTGATTTATATCACTTTATTATTTATTTTTTAAGTGATACAATGTAACTGAAAGAAATCTTTAAGAGAGGTGAGAAGAACATGAAAAATAAGTTAATTTTAAGCTCCTTTTTATTTTTAATCTTTCTTTTTACAGTATCTTACGGGGTTACTACAAGTTATGGCTTTAAGGATTTACTTTATGATCCAAGGGCTATGGGTGTGGCAGGTGCTATGACAGCTCTTGCTGACTCCCCAACATCTGCCATATATAATCCAGCTCTTATAGGTGAATATTCAAAGCTAACTCTTAAAGCAGGTCTTGGATTAGCACCTATTTCTAATGTACAATCTTTTATAGATCTTTACAACACATTAAATAGTAATACAGAGCCTCCAGATGGTGATATTAATACCTATCTTTCTCTTGCAGGATATCTACATCTTGGTATAAGTAAAATAGGAATCACAATATTTGGAGATAGTGATATAAACTTTTATTTCCACAAATATACCTCAGATGATCCTTCTGAAGATCTAAAAGCTGATGTAAATATTACTGTAACTGGTATTCCAAATCTTAATGGTGCCTTAACCATTGCTATACCTGCTTTAGATTTATTAGGCTTGAAATTAAATCTAGGTACTAATATAAGGTTAAACAATACTTTATATTATTCTTACAATGAAAGCATACATGTGACTCAAAGTGGAGTATCGTATGCTGAAATTTCAAATGAGCCCAATGATAATGATATTCATAAAAAAGAATATAATTCAAGAGATGAAAAATATATTTCTCTTGACCTTGGTGCCTATATGAGATTTTCACCCTTTTTAGCAGTAGGTATCATGGCAAAGGATGCATATAGTATACCTCTTGAAGGAAAAGAAATTTATGGATATGGAGATGGGTATTACGATAGTAATGGCAATTATCACGAATACACATCATATTCTGAAACTACTAATCCTATTGAGGTAACCCTTCCATCCATGTCTCTTAAGGCGGGTGTATTTGTAAAAGTACCAGTTCTTAGCACAAGAATTGTGGTTGGAGCAGATCTTGATAGTAATCTTTCTCCCACATTATATAGGATTGGGATTGAACAGCCTGTATTGCTGTTTGCTGTATTGAGGGGAGGAGCAATTTTAGATACTCAATTTAATCCACAACTTTACACAGCTGGCTTTGGTGTGAATTTGCTTCTTCTTCAAGCAGATTTAGGTTTTGCTTTTGATCCTCAAGATCTTACAAAGCCACAAGCCTTTAGTATATCTGGGGCTTTCAAGTTCTAAGAGAGGAATTTTTTAAGAGGGGAGAGAGATTCTCCCCTCTTTTTTTTAGCTTTTTACTCCACGAAATCTGAGTTTATAAACTAAATTTAAAAGTTCCAATACTGAATCATCAGCTAAGGAATAATAAACAAATTGACCTACACGTCTTTTTTTTAAAAGGCCTAAATTGTAAAGATCTTTAAGATTTTGTGATGTATTGGCAAAGGATGCATTTATGATTTTTGCTATTTCTCCTGCACTTTTTTCTCCATCTCTTAACGCACATAAGATATGGATTCTTACATAACTTGATAAAGATTTAAATACATCTGCTAAGGCTTCACATTCTTCTATAGTAAGATTCTTTTTATCTTCCATTTCTATTACTCCCTTTCTTAAATTTTATAAGTTCTATATAAGTATAAGAAAAATCTTTTTTATGTCAATATTCTCATAAAAAAGTTTTTCCTTTTCACCTCCTTTTAATGTATTTTCTTTTTAAATATTACAAACTTTTTATATAAAACCCCACCAACCCCTTCTGCCTCTCTGCACATTTTGGTGTTATTAGCATTTATGGTAGATCCTTCTGCAAAAACATATCTTTTTTTCCTCGCATGTCTAAGGAGCTCAATAAACAGAGCTGCAGGAACACCTTTTGATTGGTACTCAGGAATTACAAAAAGTAAGAATACTCTTGCCCTGTTTATTTTATTTTTATACATGAGGAATTTTAACCACCCAATTGGAAAAAGTTGACCATTAAGCTTCTTTAATATTTGATTATAATCTGGCATAGCAACAGCAAAACCAACTGGATTTTCATTAGAAAATGCTAATTGTACAAATTCTGATGGAATAAATTTTACTAAATCTTTTGCTAGATTCAACATTTCTTCTTCAGTAGGAGGTATAAGATAATCATATTCTAAGGGTATAAGCGATCTTTCTAATATCTTTTGTAAAGTTTTTGCTTCTTCAGGAATCTTTGAATAATCTGCAGGTCTTGTGTAAAAATTATATTTTTTCTTAGCATATTCAATTACTTTTATATGGTCATCTAAGGGCAACTTTTTTAAATCATATTTGTAAGCTACAAATGTATGTTCTCTTTCAAAACCGTAGCTTTCAAAAAAATCGACATAATATGGAGGATTATAAGTTGTGTATATTACTGGGGGATCTTCAAAATTTTCAACTAACATTCCTCTATAATCGTCTCCATTTGTAGGAGATACAGGACCAACCATATCTTCCATTTTTCTTTCTTTTAACCATTCTTCTGCTTTATTTAATAGAGAAAAGGCTACTTCTTTATCATTTATACATTCAAAAAGGGTAACATAACCCTCCTTTTTATTTCTCCACTTATTCATTTTTTCATCGATACCTACCGCAATTCTTCCAACTATTTCCCCAGATTTATATGCATTAAAAAAGGTATGAGGTCCACTTTGAAATAACAAACTTCCGGGTCCTTCCATAATTCTTTTCATCTCAGAGATTAAAGGTGGTACCCAAAGAGGATCATTCTTATATAGTTTAGAAGGAAACATTATAAATTCTTTTTTATCCTTTTTGCTTTTTACCTCTTTAATTTCAATAGACATTTTTGTTCCTCCCTTTTCTAAAGTAATGGTTTTTTTTCAGGGATTCCAGGCTTTCGTGGAAATTTATCGGGAGTTGAAGAGATTTTTCTAATAATCAATAGCTTTCGAGAAATGGTGGAATCTATAGAAATTGAGATTTCCTTTTCCAGGTTTCCACCAAGGATTGATATTACATTCTTAGCCATATACCATTCATTTATATTTTTTTCAGTAGCTTGACTGAGAAATAATCCAGAGATTTTTACAAAGGGTAAAGCATATTCCAAAACAATATTGGGTTTTGCTACTCCTCTTGCTAATGCTAAATCATAAGTTTCTCTGTATTGAGGATTTTTTCCTAATTTTTCTGCTCGGTCCCATATAATTTCAACTTTATCAAGATTTAATATCTTAATAAGTTCTTCTAAAAAAGAAACTTTCTTTTTTTGGGATTCGAGAAGGGTGATATTAAGGGTAGGGATAATAATTTTGATTGGAATACCGGGAAATCCTGCCCCAGTTCCTATATCAATAACCCTTTTTATTTTTTCATCTTTTATTGGTATAATACATGTAAGGGAATCTACAAAATGTTTTAAGATAATCTCTTCCTCCCCCTCAAGAGATGTTAAGTTTATCTTTCTATTCCAATCTTTTAACACTTTATAGTACAGAAAAAACTTCTCCTCTTGAGAGGGGGAAAGCTCAATATCTATATTCTTTACCTTTTCTCTAAGGATTTCTTTAAAATTTTCTTCCATTTAAACATATTATAACCCAGCTTTTTCTAATTGGGCTACAGCGTAATTAATTTGTTCTTTGGCTACCTTTGGGAGTCCCGGTATTTCTAAACTTAAAAATCCCCTTGTTATAGTTGATATGGCCTCATCTTTATCAAAACCTCTTGTTGTAAGATATTCTATTTCTTCTTCATTAATTGGACCTATGGCTGCTTCATGAGACAATTCACTTTCTGGATGTTGAGCGTCTAAGATAGGCACAGCTACTATTTGAGAGGACTTACTAAGTAATATTCCTCTACAATCTAAGAATCCTTTTGTCCCTTTTGCCTTTCCAGTAATTTCACTTCTACTATATATCTTGGATGAGTCATTTGCTATGATTCTTGAGACAATTTCTCCCTTGGCATCTTCCTCTTCAAAAACCAATCTTCCTCCAAGATCTATGTAGGAATCTTTTCTCCCATAGATGATACTATAAAGACGAGCAATGGCTCCTTTTCTCACATATACAGTTGGGTAGCTTTGGATTGATTTAACAGGTTTTAAGGTTACGTAATTATTTATAAAGATACCTCCCTCTTCAACTAATACAGCAGTTCTTGGTCTTACGTGAAATTCTTCTGACCAGTTATGTATCATTGTAAAGTAAAGTTTTCCACCTTTTTTTACATAAAATTCTGAGATACCTATATGGATTCCTGGTTGATCCTTAAGATGTGTAAGACAACCAGTAGTAACAAATACTTCTGCACCTTCTTCTACTATAATTATGTTATGGACATTTTGACTTATATTCCCTTCCTTTATATACAGACATGATTGAACAGGATGTTCTACTCTTTGACCTTTAAGTACTCTGATAAAGTAGCCTCCTGTAGGTTTTATTTCTGCCCAAGCAGTATACTTATCAGTATCTGGTTGAACTAATCTACTATAATAATTTTCCAACCAATCATATTTCTCAAGGGCTTCTTGAATAGACATTATTTCAAGTTTTCCTTTATATATTTCTTGTAATTTCTCATAAACCACACTATGGTTAATTTGAAAGTAGGTACCTGCCCTATCATTTTCTGATGGGGTTATGCCAGAATATAAGATGTTCTCTTTTATTTCATCCGGTAGTTTTTCCAGATCATCTATTGGAGTTTCTTCTATTGTTCTCATATATGATTCTAAATCTATATCTGGTCCTAAAATAGCAGGCTTATCTTTAGCTTTGAAAGCTTTTTCTCTAATCTCTTTAAGATAAGTTTTGAGCATAGACCAACCTCCTTACATAATTATATCCTCTTTCTTCAATTTGATGGATTATTTCTAAACCATCTTTATACACAAATTTACCATCTAATAAGACAATTACAGAATCAGGCGCTACATAATCTAAGATCTTTAGATTATGCGTTACTATCAGTAAATTACTTTCTTTAGCTATTTTTCTTAGAGCTTCACCAATAAGCTTTAAGGAATCTATATCTACTCCAGAATCAGGCTCATCTAATAAGGCTAGTTTTGGCTTTGCCAGGAGTAATTGAAGTATTTCACTTTTTTTCCTTTCTCCTCCTGAGAATCCATAATTAATTTCTCTTTCCAAAAAACTCTCATCTAAATCTAAGGATTTTAGATAGTTATAAATCTCAACTGGTAACTCTTTTTTGGGATCTATATTTAAGATTTTCTTTAGTATATCCCTTAATCTTACTCCTCTTACACTTGGTGGAAGTTGATAGGCAAGGAAAATTCCTTTCTTAAATCTTTGATCAGGAGTTAAATCGGTAATATCTTCTCCATAAAAGTAAATCTTTCCTGATAACTTATACTTATGAAGACCCATAATGGCACCGAGAAGAGTTGATTTACCAGTACCATTAGGTCCTAAGAGAACATGTACACCTTCTTCTAAGGAAAAATTTAATCCCTCTAGAATTGTTTCCTCTTTAATTTCTACTCTTAAATTCTCTACTCTTAATATTTCTGTCATAATAAAATATTTGCCTCCTTTCTTATATTTCCTGTAATTAAATCTTGTAAAGTGATCTCATTGAATAAATCTAAGATTTTAATCTCTACAAACTCCCAAACATTTTTTGTGATACAGAGATTTTGTTTCTCACATAAGTTGGATCCACGTATGCACTCAATAATTTGAATTGGTCCTTCCAAGGCTTCTAATATTTCTCTTAACGTTATTTCTCTGGGATGTCTTGTTAACGAATATCCTCCTGTTATACCTTTATAACTTTCTACTAAATTTGCTTTTCTTAAATCTAACATCAACTGGGCTAAAAATTCTTTTGAGATTTTTTCGCTGTTTGCTATCTCAGATAAAGAAAGTCTTCCAATATTGTAATTTTGGCCAAGGAGAATCATAGCTCTTAACCCATATTCAATTTTTGCTGATACTTTAAACATCCTTTCTCCTCTCCATAAATGTTTAGTAATTCACTCAACATATACATTTTAAGTCGGAATTATAATTTTGTCAAATGTAACTTTTTATTTTTTATGCCTCAAGGTATAATTGTCTTATATAGAATAATTCATGAAAAGGAGGAAGGAAGGATGAAATTTATAACTCAAAGAGAAGATTTATATCAATCTTTACAGTTTGTTAAAAGTGCTGTAGCCACAAAAACCACTGTTCCTATATTGACTTATGTTTATATGAAGGCTGAAAATGATACGTTATATCTTCAAGGAAATAATCTTGAAATAGGTCTTGCTCTAAGTATGCCTGTAATAGTTGAGGAGCCTGGAGAAGTATGTCTTCCAGCTAGTATTTTTATTGAAGTTGTGGGAAAACTTCCCGATGTAACCTTAGAAATACAGGTAAATGAGAGAAATAGGGCAATAATTCATGCGGGATATTCAGATATAGAGATACAGGGTGAAAGTACCGAAGAATTTCCGAAAGTAGAAATAGGCGATATAGAAAATAAATATAATATATCCTTAGATAGAATAGAGCTTGGAAGAGCTATTAAAGAAACTATTTTTGCTGCAGCTGAAGATGAGATTAAACAGGTCCTTACAGGTGTTCTTTTTGAGGGGAGAGACGGAAAGCTTAATGTGGTAGCAGTAGATGGGCACAGATTAGCATTAAAAGCATTATACATAGATAATAATTTCCCACCTACTATAATTCCAGCTAAAAGTTTAAAAGAATGGCATAAGATTCTAACAAAAGCTAAGGATGATAGGGTAGACATGAGAAGCCTTGATAGTCAAGTGGTTTTTAATTGTGGGGAGATATATTTTATTTCCAGACTGCTACAAGGGCAATTTCCTGCTTATGATAAAATAATTCCAACTGATTTTACATCATCCTTTAAGGCAAATAGAAAAGATTTTCTTGACCTTTTAGAAAGAATGGCGGTTTTTGCCGAAATTGATCAGACTAATACTGTGAAAATTACTATTAATTCCAATGAGGTAGTTGTATCTACTTTACCTTCTGAAAGAGGGTTTGCTAAAGAAGTACTTCCTGCAGAGATTGATATAAATGGAAGTTTGGAGATTGGTTTTAATGTGGAATATCTGATGGATCCATTAGATAATATGAGTGTAGATGAGATTATAATGAAATTTACAACTGATTTAGGACCAGCATTGATAACTTCTCCAGAAGAGGAAAATTATATGTATATATTAATGCCAGTAAGATTATGAAGGAGATAAAAATTTACACAGATACTATCACCTTAGGTCAATTTTTGAAGTGGGCTAAGGTTGTGGATACAGGTGGACAGGCTAAAAATCTAATCCTTTCTGGTGTGGTAAAGGTAAATGGTGAGATAGAACTTCATAGAGGAAGAAAGCTTAAGAAAGGGGATGTGGTAGAAATAGGAGGAGAAAAATATTTATTAATAGGGGATGATTAGTGTTTTTAGAGGATTTGAGGGTAGTAAATTTTAGAAATCTTAAAAATGTACAATTAAAATTTTTCGATAAAAACATATTTTGTGGGGAGAATGCTCAGGGAAAGACTAATCTCTTGGAGAGTATTTATTTTCTTTTTACGGGAAAATCCTTTAGAACACCATATGAAAAGGAATTAATAAATTGGAATGAGGAAAGCTTTTATATAAAGGGTAATGTATTATGGCAAAATCAAAAATTGATTTTAGAAACAGCCTTATCTAAAGTAGATAAAAAAATTAAGATAAACCAAAAATTATTAAAGAAGCAAAAAGATATGATATTTCTATTTCCTGCAGTTGTTTTTTCTCAAGAAGAGATTGAAAGTTTCAAAAAAGGCCCATCTGAAAGAAGATATATTTTGGATAGATTTATTTCTACTCTTTCTTACAAATATCATAAATTACTTTCTGAGTATTATAAGGTTTTATATCAGAGAAATCTTACGTTAAAAAGTAATGGTAATGTAGATATATGGAACAGTTTCTTAGTAAAAAGTGGAACTTATATACTGATAGAAAGATTGAAGATAATTAATAAATTAAGACAACTTATCCATAATATTTCTCTTGAGTTTTTGGGAAGAGACTTTTTGGAAATAGAATACTACTCAAGTGTTAATTTAGAGAATATGGATGAAGAAAATTTAATGAAAAATTTTGAACTAAAGCTAAAGGAATCATTTGATGATGAGAATAAAAAAGGTTACACATTAGTGGGACCTCACAGGGATGATCTTAGATTTTACATAAAGAAAGATTCTCTTAGATATGATATGAGAAAATATGCGTCTGCTGGTGAGAGAAAACTTGCCTTTATAATCTTTAAATTAGCTACTGTAAAGCTTCTTTCCGAGTTCAGAAGAGAAAAGCCAATTCTTATTATAGATGATCTTTTTGGAGATTTAGATGAAGAAAAACAGAAACTTGTTTGGAATGGTATAAGTATATTTCAGATTTTTATGAGTTTGCCAATGAGAATGGGTTTTTTAAAGGATTATCCACATTTTTTAGTGAAAAACGGAGAAGTATTCTATAATGAGTGATTCTTTATATTCAAAGCTTTGGGAAGTCTTCATAAGACTCAATTTAGAAAAGAAATTATGTGAATATTTAGCCATGGAGAAATGGGAAGAAGTGGTAGGTGAGACCTTATCATCTCATACTAGACCAGCATATGTGAAAAATGGGATTCTCTATGTATATGTAGATAGCAGTGTATGGGTACAAGAACTTATGCTTTTTAAGAACAAATTAATAGAAAAAATAAATAATAAACTTGTTATTCCAAATATTATAAAAGATATCGTCTTTATTGATAAAGGTAGGAATTTTAAAGCAAAGAGAAAAACTAATATTAGTCAAAAACCTATACTTTCTTTGCGTGAAGAAGAAAGAATTGCTAAAATAGTTGAGGAAGTAAAAGATGATGAGTTAAGAGAAATTCTTAGAAATTATTATAGAAACTTAGCCATTATGCAAAAAGGAGGTATAAAAGATGACCGTAACAAAAAAGGATAAATACACTGCAGACAGTATTCAAATATTGGAAGGTACAGAGGCAGTAAGGAAAAGACCAGGTATGTATATAGGAGATGTGGGAGTAAGAGGGCTTCACCATCTTGTTTTTGAATTAGTAGATAACAGTATTGATGAAGTTATGGCAGGATATTGTGATTATATATATGTAGAATTGCGTAAAGATGGTGGGGTTGTAGTGTTGGATAATGGAAGAGGTATTCCAGTAGACTTACATCCTCAAGCAAAAAAACCTGCTTTAGAGATTGTTTTAACTACACTTCATGCAGGGGGTAAGTTCTCTAATTCTATTTATAAGATAAGTGGTGGACTACATGGCGTTGGACTTTCTGTTGTTAATGCTCTTTCAAGGAGATTAGAAGTAGAGGTAATGAGAGATGGTAAATTATATTATCAGGCTTATGAGAAAGGAAAACCTGTTACCCTTTTGATAGAAAAAGGTAGCACTGATAAAACAGGAACAAAGATACTTTTTTATCCAGATCCTGAGATTTTTGAGACTACGAAATTTGATTATGAAATTATTGCAAATAGATTGAGAGAGTTAGCCTTTCTAAATCCTAGTGTTACTATCGAATTAAAAGATGAAAACACCAGTAAGGGTAACGTATATAAATATGAGGGCGGCTTAATACAATTTATGGAATATCTCTCAAAGGGTAAAGAAGTATTACATGAACCCTTTTATTTTAAGAGAGAAGAGGAGAATCTAGTTATAGAAGTGGTTCTCCAATACAATACTGGATATGACGAATTATTATTGTCTTACGTGAACAATATACATACTATTGAGGGTGGAACTCATGTAACAGGATTTCGTTCAGCTCTGACAAAAGTAGTAAACAGTTTTGCTAGAATTTGGGGACTTTGGAAGGAGGCTGAATCATTATCTGGTGAAGATGTAAGGGAAGGATTAACTGCTATTATAAGTACGAAGGTTCCTAATCCTCAATTTGAAGGGCAAACTAAGACAAAACTTGGTAATTCAGAGGTTAAAAAATTTGTAGAAAAGGTTGTAGAAGAAGAGTTAACAGAGTACTTTAATAAAAGCCCGGATATTGGAAAATTAATAATTGGTAAGATTATTGAGGCTTATAGGGCAAGACAGGCAGCAAGGAAGGCAAAAGAGCTTGTTAGAAGAAAGAGTCTACTTGAGTCTACCTTACTCCCTGGAAAATTAGCAGATTGTTCTGAAAAAGATCCTACGAAGTGTGAACTCTTTATAGTTGAGGGAGAATCAGCAGGAGGTTCTGCAAAACAAGCAAGAGATAGAAGATATCAGGCTATTTTGCCTCTAAGAGGTAAAATACTAAATGTGGAGAAAGCTCAGCATCTTACCAAAATTCTGTCTAGTGAAGAGATAAAGACTATAATTGCATCCTTAGGAACAGGTATAGGTCAAGATTTCGATTTATCTAAACTTAGATATCATAAAATTATTATTATGACCGATGCTGATGTGGATGGGGCTCATATAAGAACTCTTCTACTTACATTCTTTTATAGGCATTTTAGGCCTCTGATTGAGGGAGGATATGTTTATATAGCTCAACCACCATTATACCTTTTAAGAAAAGGTAAAGAAGAAAGATATGCTTATTCCGAAGAGGAAAAGGAGGAGATTTTGAAGGAATGGGGTTATCCAGATAATGTATATCTACAGAGATACAAAGGTTTGGGAGAAATGGACCCAGATCAATTAAGAGAAACCACTATGGATCCTCAAAAAAGAATTCTTTTGCAGGTTACCATAGAGGACGCATTAGAAGCAGAAAGACTTTTTTCTATCCTAATGGGAAATAATGTAGAAGAGAGAAGAAATTTCATAGAGCAGAAAGCAAAATTTGTGAGAAATTTAGACATATAGGGATTTAAGCATGGAAGAGGGTTATAGAGAAATAATAAGAGAAGATGAAAATTTCTATACTCTTAGGATTAACTGTACATCAGATTTGTCTGAAAAGCTTATTGATTTAGGAATAAAGTGGGTTTATAAGGGTGATCAAAATTTATTATGGGATGCTCTTATTACTGATTTAGTAATTTATAATAGTTTAAGAGAGAAATTACCTTTTGTTCCTTTTATACATGATGAGAAACTTGGTACAGGGGATTATAGACTGATTCCTTTTTATAAAGATCCAGGGAGATATACTCTTACTGAGGATTATGCAGGAAAATTGACGGGAGCGGTATATATAAATCAAGATATATCTTATGGCCTTTTATATGGGGTTACAATTGAGCCTTCTGACTATAATGATTTAAATTTTAAACTATTGTGGTTAGCAAAGGATTGGGGAAGATTTAGGGATATAATAAAGCGAGATGACAATTTTTCAAAGAGCTTGGCTGACTTTTGTTTTTCTTTAGACTATGAAAATTATTCTGTTTTTACAGGATCTGGAATAATGGCAAATAAAGAGACATTAACTTCATATTTCCAAAGGAATCCTAAAGCAGAAATATATTATTTGTTTTCAAAATCCTTAGGATGGTATGGAATTGTACCTCGTTATCCTGAGGAAATAAGTCTTTCAAGTATATATTTTGATGATGAGCTATTAAGATATTTGAAAACTATTTTTATCTTAGGATTAAGAGGAACTTTAAAACAAGTAAAAAATAAGGAAGAAAGGAAAGGAATTTTAAAGAGAGCAAGAAAAATATATAACTGGGCCAAAGAGATCTTAGAAGAGAAAAACGTAACGATAGCTGATTTTCAAATAAGGCTTGCTGAAAAGATAATTAAGGATATATCAGAAGATTATAATTTTAATTTTCAGAGAACATCAGATATACTTAAAATTGCATCATATGAAGATTTAGAAAATAAAAGCTTCTATTATTTCTTTGATTTATTATTGAAACATCCTATTATATTTTCTAACGCCTACAATTTAGCTCTTAATAAGGCAAGGTTACCTTTGAAAAGAGTAGTAATGAAAGAAAATACTTTACAACTGCCATATTTTTTAGAGATCTTTAATTTCCAGGGTGATAGGAAGGTTTTAATAAGATGTAATTTAGAAACAATTAATAATGACAAGCCTTATATTAAGTTATCTTCTCCTCATTGTAAATCTTTTGTTCTGGTGTCTAAAGAAAATCTTGATAGTGCAGAAACTTTTCTCAAAACTTTATATGATTGTGGTAAGTTTCCTTATGGATTTGCTCTTATTGGTAAGGCAGGTCCATTTATGGCTGAAATGAGAAGACATCCTAGAGTATTAGCGGTTCCTGAAGAAGGATCAAAATATGCTCCAATGGTAGATTATTTTTTAGGAGAATTGAATTCTTATCTAAAAAATATTCCTGATAGTCATCTTATTAGGGTAAGACTTAATCTTTTAGATAATTTAGATAAAATGGATTTAGATATACAAGTTCCCAAATTTATCGAGATATATTTAGGCAAGAAAGTTATTAATTCTAAAGAATTTTCTAAGATTTGGAGAAATAAAGTTGAACAAGTTTCAAAATTTTTAGAGCTTATAAAAGGTTTAGAATTAGGAGAGTATTTTCATCTTGCCAATTTTATATTATATGAGAAAGGGTATTCGGTTGATTTAGGGAGAAGTATTAAATTAGTTAAAAAGTTAGAGTCCAAAGGATATGATGGAATATTTAAAAATTTCACATTTCCTGAAAGTTTCTTATTGATGCTCTACAATCTTTTAAATGAACGAAAAGAAGTTATTAAAAGAATAAAAGAAAAAAGGTTGGAGGCTCCTCGTGAGCTTTTTGAGTTAAGAGATTTTATTGAGTATAAAATCCTATTTCTTTTTGGTGTTCTTATAAGGAGCCTCCTAATTTTTAAGAAATCATTACATTACCTTAACTATAGGCCTTATTCAATTATCTTATATCTAATTTCCCCAGAATTTATTAAACATTTGATAAGAAATTCAGAAATATATTTAGAAAGAGTAGAATTTAAGACTTAGCTACAAATTGAGGACAACAGTTTTCAGCTTTTACAGGTATACCAAAGCAAGTGCCACGGGATGGATCATTAGGATTGGGTTGGTAGAATTTACAATTTTTGCATTTACGATCCTCTGCCATACTCAACACCCCCATCCTTTTTTATTAATATTATTTTATCACCAAACCCTTTTAAAAAAGAAGAAATTAATGTATAAATATTAAAAAAATTCTTATTAAGGAGACGGTGAATGAAAGAGAAAGTTAGAGAAATATTATACAAGGTAAAGAGAGGAGAATTATCTATTGAGGATGCTATTGATAGGTTAAAAATTCTACCTTACGAAGATGTACAGTTTGCTAAAATCGATCACTTAAGGGCTCTTATTAGAGGATTTCCTGAGGTTGTATTTGCAGAAAGAAAGACTCCTGAGCAAGTAATGGAAATAATGGAAAGATTAGTAAAAGTGAATAATAGAGTTATCGCTACAAGGGCAAGTAAAGAAATTTTTGATAAGGTAAAGAGCAAGATTGAAGATGCTATTTATTTTGAAAAAGCAAGAATGGTTGCAGTATTGAGGGAAGAAATAGAGATGAAAGGAAAAGTTATTGTTTCTTGTGCAGGAACTGCTGATCTTCCTGTAGCTGAGGAAGCAGCAGTAACATGTGAGATAATGGGAAGTAATGTTGAGAGAATCTATGATGTAGGGGTAGCTGGAATTCATAGATTATTTGATAGATTGGCTGAATTTCATAAAGCAAATGTTATTGTTGTAGTGGCAGGAATGGAAGGAGCACTCCCTTCTTTGGTAGGAGGATTAGTAGCAAGACCTATAATAGCTGTACCTACCAGTGTAGGATATGGTGCTAATTTTAATGGTCTTTCAGCTTTGCTTACTATGTTAAACAGTTGTGTTCCTGGAATAGCGGTGGTTAATATTGATAACGGATTTGGTGCAGGATATTTAGCAAATATGATAAATTTGATGGTGGAGGAGAAAAAATGAAGATATTATATTTTGATTGTTTTTCAGGAATAAGTGGAGATATGATTTTAGGAGCCCTTTTGGATTTGGGATTAGATGAAGAATTATGGAAAAGTGAGCTTAAAAAGATTCCTATTGAAGGTTATGAAATTGAAGTAACAAAGAAGAAAAAAGGAGCAATTTATGGTACAGATGTAAATATAAGGATAAAAGATACTAAAGCCTATAGACATCTTCAGGATTTAATTGATATTGTGGAAAAAAGTAATCTATCTTCGGATATCAAAGAGAAAGCCAAAAAAATTTTCTATAAAATTGCTGAGGCAGAATCAAGAATTCATAATGAATCCATAGAAAAATTACATTTTCACGAGGTAGGAGCTTTAGACACTATTATAGATGTTTTAGGATCTTTGATTGCTATAGAAATTTTAAATGTGGATGAAATTTATTCTTCTTCTCTTCCCTTAGGTGGGGGTTTTGTTGATACAGATCATGGAAAAATTCCTGTTCCTGCCCCTGCAACCTTGGAGATCCTTAAAGGTGTTCCTGTTTATACTGATGGGAGAGAAGGAGAATTAGTGACACCAACAGGAGCTGCTATTATAACTACTATTGCAAAATCTTTTGATAATATGCCTGAGATAAAAATTGAGAAAATAGGATACGGATGCGGAAAAAAGAATTTTCAGTTTCCTAATCTTCTTAGAGTAGTTTTAGGAGAAAAGGACGAAAATATGGTATTGGATGAGAAAAATGTAGTTTTGGAGACCAATATTGATGATATGAATCCACAGATTTATGGATATTTAACTGAAAAGTTGTTTAATGAAGGAGCTCTTGATGTTTTCTTAACTCCTGTATATATGAAAAAGGGTAGGCCTGGAGTTCTACTTACAGTCATAGCAAATCCTATATATGAAGGAAAATTATTTGAAATTATTTTTAGAGAGACAACCACTTTAGGAATAAGAAAATATTATGTAGATAAGAGATTTATGATAAGGGAGATTAAAGAGATAGTTACACCTTGGGGTAAAGTTAGAGTTAAATTTTCTAAATATGGAGATATTGAAAAAACATATCCTGAGTATGAGGATTGCCGAAAAATCGCCGAAAAAGAGGGTATACCATTGAGAGTTATTATTTCAGAGATTGAAAAAATTTTAGAAAGGGAGTTTGGTAATCTATGATAGGTGTTATAGATTTTGGCTCTCAATATACTCAGCTTATAGCCCGTAGATTTAGAGAAATGGGAGTATATTCAGAGATCTTTCCACCAACAGTGAAATTTTCAGAACTAAAAAACAAAGATGTAGAAGGTATAGTACTTTCAGGAGGACCTAACAGTGTATACGATTTTAACTTAAATTTTGATATGGATATTTTTTCTGGAAAGATTCCTGTATTTGGTATATGTTTTGGCTTTCAATTAATGGCTCAAATTCTTGGTGGGAAGGTAGAAAAAGGTGAAAAAGGTGAGTTTGGTTTAAATAAAATAAGAATTGTTAAAAACTCATTATTATTTAAAGGGTTAGCTGAAGAGGAAAAGGTATGGATGAGTCATTATGATGTGGTGAAAGAATTACCACCTTCTTTTGAGGTTTTGGCTTATTCTGAAAATAATTATATTGCTGCAGCTCAGTCCCAAACAAATCCTCTATTTGCGGTGCAGTTTCATCCAGAAGTTACCCATACAGAAAATGGGAAAAAGGTATTGGAGAATTTTGCTTTTGAAATTTGCAAGGCTAAGAAAAATTGGGATTTAGGAAGGTTTGTTGAAGAAAAGATCAAGGAGATAAAAGAGAGAGTAGGAGAAGATAGGGTTTTGCTTGCTGTCAGTGGAGGAGTAGATTCTTCAACTTTGGCGGTATTATTACAGAAAGCTATAGGAGATAAGTTAACTGCTATTTTTGTGGATCATGGTTTATTGAGGAAAGGTGAAAAAGAAGAGGTAAGTAATGCGTTGATATCCTTAGGAGTGAATTTGGTAGTCGTTAATGCGGAAGATAGATTTTTAAATAGATTAAAAAGAGTGACAGATCCTGAAGAGAAGAGAAAAATTATTGGACATGAGTTTATAGAGGTCTTTCTTGAGGAAGCAAAGAAGAGAGGTCCTTTTAAATATCTGGCTCAGGGAACTCTATATCCTGATGTTATAGAAAGTGCTGCTTCATCTACAGGTATGGCTGCTAAGATAAAGACACATCATAATGTGGGGGGTCTTCCTGAAAATTTAAAATTTGAATTAATAGAACCCTTTAGATATCTTTTTAAAGATGAGGTACGAAAAATTGCTGAGATTTTAAATATTCCTGATTTTATTATTAAGCGACAACCATTTCCCGGCCCAGGGCTTGCTGTAAGAATCTTAGGAGAGGTAACAAAGGATAAATTAGAGATTCTTAGAATGGCTGAAAATATATTACAGGAAGAGTTACAAAAGTGGAGCGAATATGAAAAAATTTGGCAATCATTTGCTGTACTTCTACCTATTAGAACAGTAGGAGTTAAAGGAGATTTTAGATCTTATGAGTATGTTGTAGCTTTAAGGATTGTAGAGAGTGAAGATGGGATGACAGCTAATTTTGTAGAAGTACCTTATGATATACTTGGTAAGATATCAAGAAGAATTACTAATGAGGTGAAAGGTATTAATAGGGTGGTTTATGATTTAACGGACAAACCACCAGCAACTATAGAATGGGAGTAAGGAGGTTTATTTATGGGAGATCTTAAGGGATGGTTAGAAGAGAAACAACTTAAAAGAACAGCAAATCTTTTAAAAGAAAGGGGTTTTGAAGTTTTTTTAGTAAATGATAGACATGAAGCAAGAGATTTAGTTCTTAAAATGATACCTGAAAATGCTAAAGTAGGAGTAGGTGGGAGTGTGACTATTAGAGAAATAGGGGTTATTGAAGAGTTAGAGAGAAGAGGTAACAGGGTTATTCATCATTGGAAGGAAGGATTATCTCCTGAGGAGGATTTAGAAATAAGAAGACAAGAGTTGTTATCTGATATTTTCCTTTCCAGTGTTAATGCTTTGACTTTTTCAGGGGAGATTGTAAATATGGAGGCAATTGGAAATAGGATAGCAGCACAAATTTTTGGTCCTAAAAAAGTAATTGTAGTAGTAGGTAAAAATAAGTTAGTTATTAATCTGGAAACCGCTATATGGAGAATTAAGAACGTAGTAACACCCCTTAATGCAAAAAGATTAAAACTTGAACTTCCTTGTGCAGAAGAGGGGTATTGCATTGATTGTAATCATCCTAAAAAAATATGTAGAATTACTACTATTATCGAAGCTCCTCCAGCTAAAACACCTTTTTCAATTGTAGTAGTAAATGAAGAATTGGGATTTTAAGGAAAAATATGTATAAAAATTGGAATAAGAAATAGGGCAGGTAATAAATTAGCAACTTTAATTTGCTTAATATTTAACAGATTTAATGCAATACCTAATATTAATACTCCACCTACTGCTGTCATCTCTTGTACTATTATGTCTGTGAAAAATGTACTGATAAATTTTGCGAATAAAGTGATACTCCCTTGGACTACTAATACAGATATGGCTGAAAATATAACACCTAAACCTAAGGCTGAAGCTAAAGCTATGGAAGCAGTACCATCCAATAGAGACTTAGTATAGAGAATTTGAGGAGATTGTCCTAATCCATCTTGTAATGATCCCATTATGGTCATGGGTCCTATACAATATAGGAGTGTTGCAGTAAGAAATCCCTTGGCAAATGTATTTTTCTCTTTTGCAAACCTTCTTTCTATCATATTTGAAAATTTTTCTAAACCCTCATGAATTCCTATTAATTCACCTATTATACCTCCTATTACTGTACTAAAAACCAATGCTAAAAATTTTTCTCCTTTAATAGCCATCTCCATACCTAAAGGTAAGCATATTAATCCTAATGCATCCATAAGTAACTTCTGTAAACTTGAGGGAATTTTTTCCTTAAAAATTGTTCCTATGGTTCCTCCAATTATTACAGCAATAGCATTGAATATTGTTCCCATCTTTTTCCTCCTTATTTTGCTATTTTTTCTGATAACTCTTTTACTTTCGTTATAATATCCTGGATTTCTGGATGAGCTATATAGTAATATACAGACTTACCATCTCTCTTTATCTTTAATATTTTGATCCTTTTTAATAAAGTAAGATGTTGAGAAAGATTAGGTTGTCTTAAATCTAAAATCTTAAGTAGTTCAGAAACAGTATTAGGTTCTTTAGAAAGCAGAAGTAATAATTTGATTCTTATAGGATGAGCTAATATTTTTAGAAGGTCGCTCATATTTTGTAAGGTTTCATAAGAATAAATTTCTTTGTTTTCCATATTTTATACCCTCCTTTCTTGAAAAATGTTAATGATATTTTAACATAAAAAACTTAAAACTTTTAAATTTTTGGTATAATTTTAAAATAAATTTTAATATTTATGGAGGGAGATTTAATGCTTTATCCTATAGAAACGGAGACAAGAGAAGTAAAGGACCTTTCAGGGATTTGGGATTTTAAGCGTGATGGGGAAGATAGTTTTATTCTCATGCCTGTTCCTGCAAGTTACAATGATATAACTCAAGATATAACTCTTAGAGATTATGTTGGGAAGGTTTGGTATAGAAAGAGGACTTTTATACCGATTAGTTGGAAAGAAAAAAGAGTCTTCCTAAGAATAGGATCTGCAGCCCATTTTTCAGAAGTGTATGTAAATAATGTAAAAGTTATGGAGCACAAAGGTGGATTTTTGCCTTTTGAGGGTGAAATTTCATCTCTACTAAAATATGGAGGAGAAAATGAGATACTAATATCTGTTGATAATACTTTAAGCTGGGATATTCTTCCACCTGGAGAGTTGAAAATAATAAATGATGAGATGCATCCAAAAGAATATAAAGTATTGGAATACTATTTTGATTTCTTTAATTATTCGGGGATTCACAGACCTGTTTTGTTATATACAACCCCGATGACTTATATAAAAGATATAAAGGTAGAAACAGATATTAAAGGAAAGGACGGATTGGTAGAATACAAAGTAAGTTTAGAGGGAGAAATAGGTAATATCATAGTAAATTTAAGGGATGAAAATGGAAATTTAGTAGCTTCATCTAATTCTTTTAATGGTATGTTAGAGGTTAAAAATGCTAATTTATGGGAACCAGGAAATCCTCATTTATATACACTTGAAGTGAAAATTTTTTTAGATAAGAAACTTATAGATTGCTATAGATTAGATATAGGAATAAGAACTATAAGGATTGATGGCAAAAGATTTCTAATTAATAATAAACCTTTTTATTTTAAGGGTTTCGGTAAACATGAGGATTCTGATATAAGAGGAAAAGGGTTAGACCACGTAATAAATATAAAAGATTTCAATTTATTGAAATGGATAGGTGCTAATTCTTTTAGAACATCACATTATCCCTATAGCGACGAAGTGCTTTTTTTAGCTGATAAATATGGTATAGCGGTTATCGAGGAAGCACCTGCAGTTGGTATGAATTTATGGAATCCAGAGAATAAGGTTTTTAGGAAAGGGCGAGTTGATGAAAGGACTTTAGAACACCATCTGCAAGTCATGAAAGAAATGATAGATAGGGATAAAAATCATCCTTCTGTTGTTATGTGGAGTGTGGCAAACGAAGCTGCAACTTTTGAGGAAGAATCTGAGGAGTATTTTAAAAAGATTATAGAGGAGACAAAAAAGCTTGATCCAACAAGACCGGTAACAATTGTGGAAAGTACTTCTTATAAAGATACAAAAGTAAGTAAATATGTGGATGTTATTTGTGTTAATCGCTATTATTCCTGGTATACTGATTCTGGAAATTTAGATATTATAGAATATCAATTAGAAAAAGAATTGAAAGATTGGTATGATAAATTTGGAAAACCTATTATACTTTCAGAATTTGGTGCAGATACTATTACTGGATTTCATAGTGATCCACCTTTAATGTTTACTGAAGAATACCAATGGGAGATGTTAAGGCGCTTTATGGAAACCTTAGATAGATTAGACTTTGTAATAGGTGAGCATATTTGGAATTTTGCTGATTTTATGACAAAACAAGAAGTAAGAAGGGTTCTTGGTAATAGAAAAGGAGTATTTACTAGGCAGAGACAACCTAAAATGGCAGCTCATTTCGTGAAAGAAAGATGGAAAAAGATTCCAGATTTTTGGGAAAAATAGAGATTATTGACAATAAGTTCTATATTGTCTATAGTATGCTAAGTGTGAGAATTTAAATTTATGGAGAAGAAAGATAAAAATGTTTGAAAATTTAACAGGTAGATTGCAGGATATTTTTAGAAGACTGAGAGGAAAAGGAAGGCTCTCAGAGAAAGATATTGAAGAGGCTCTAAGAGAGATAAGACAAGCTCTCTTAGAGGCGGATGCTCATTACAAAGTAGTGAAAGAGCTTCTTAATAATGTGAAGGCTAAGGCATTACAGGAAGAAGTTTTTAGAAGTGTTACACCTGCTGAGCAAATTATCAAAATTCTTTATTATGAATTAATAAACATTCTTGGAGGGGATAGGGCTAATATTAATCTTGGGGTTAGAAAGCCAGGAGTTATTTTCTTAGTAGGACTTCAAGGATCTGGTAAGACTACTACAGCTGCAAAGCTTGCATATAGGCTTTTACAGGAACGAAGAAGAGTGGTACTTGTAGGTGCAGATACTTTTAGACCAGCAGCTGGAAAACAACTACAGGTTTTAGGGGAAAAAATAAAGGTACCGGTTTGTTTAGATGGTAAAACCCCACAAGAAATAATTGAAGGAGCGATAAAATTTTCAAAAGAAAGATTAGCAGATGTCATGATTGTAGATACTACTGGTAGGCTACATATTGATGAGGAGATGATGAAAGAATTAGAGGATTTAAATAAAAGCTTTGAACCCTCAGAGATTCTCTTAGTAGTAGATGGGATGACAGGGCAGGATGCTGTAAATATAGCAGAAAAATTTAATGAACTTTTACCAATTACAGGTGTGATTCTTACTAAATTAGATGGTGATGCTAGAGGTGGTGCAGCTTTATCTATAAAAGCTGTAACAGGTAAACCTATAAAGTTTATTGGAGTAGGAGAAAAGATTGAAGATTTAGAATATTTCTATCCTGATAGATTTGCGTCAAGAATCCTTGGAATGGGTGATCTCACATCCTTAGTTGAGCGTATAGAAAAGAATATTGAAATGGAAAAAATGGCAAAATTAGAAGAAAAGCTTAAAAAGTCAAAATTTGATCTTGAAGATTTCTATATTCAACTTAAAGAACTTAAAAAAGTAGGATCATTTGATCAGATTTTAGATATGTTACCTTATGTACCAAAGGATAAAATTAAACCAGAAGTAGGAGAAAAGGAAATTAAAAAATTTCTTGCTATAATAGAATCGATGACTCCAGAGGAGAGAAGAAATCCTTCCATAATAAATGGAAGTAGAAGATTAAGAATTGCCAAAGGTAGTGGTACTACAGTACAAGATGTAAATAGATTATTAAAGCAGTATTTTCAAACCTTAGATTTGATAAAACAATTAAATAAAAGTAAAAAATCTTTCTTTCCATTTTTAAGATAAAATAAATCTAACAAGGAGGTGAAGAATTTTGGTAAAGATTCGTTTAACAAGGATTGGAGCAAAAAATAGTCCAGCATATCGAATAGTGGCTATGGATAGTAGAGAACCAAGAGATGGTAAACATTTAGAGATCTTAGGATATTATGATCCTAAGACTGATCCAGCCACTATACAGTTAAAAGAAGAAAGAATATTATATTGGCTAAGTCAAGGTGCCCAACCTACCGATACTGTTCTTAGTTTGCTCAAGGAGTATGGTGTTTGGGATAAGTTCCTTGCCTTAAAGAGAACTGTTAAAAGTTCTGCATAAAGGGGGCTTTTGTTAATGAAAGAGTTATTAGAGTATATTGTTAAAGCTATTGTTCAGAAACCTGAAGAGGTTGAGGTTAGAGAAGTAGAAGGAACTAAGTCAGTAATACTTGAAGTAAAAGTAGCCCCAGAGGATAGAGGTAGAGTTATTGGAAAGCAGGGACAAACTGTTAAAGCTTTACAGACGATAATAAGAGTAGCGGGTATTAAAAAGGGTAAAAAGGTGGTAATAGAAGTACTACAATGAGGGATGGCTTCTCGTTTGGTAAGAATAGCTAAGATAGGAGAGCCTTTTGGAATAAAAGGTGGATTAAAAATATGGCCCTTCTACGATTATCTTTTAGATTTAAAGAAGGGACAAAGAATATATTTGTCTTGGAGAGATACCCTTATTGTAAAGAAGGAACTATCATTGGAATATATAAGAAAACATAATAAAGGGTTTGTTGTTTATTTTACTGAAATAACAAATAGAACAGATGCAGAAAAACTAAAAGGAAACTGGCTTCTGTTAGAAGAAGAAGATTTACCGGTTCTTCCAGAAGGTTATTTTTATTCTTACCAAATAATGGGGCTTCCTGTATATGAATTGGAAGGAAAATATTTGGGAACTGTAAGGGAGATTTTAGAAACAGGAAGCAATGATGTTTTTGTGGTGGAGGGAGAAGAAGAGATTTGTATTCCTGCTATTAAGGATGTAGTAATAAAAGTAGATCTAAATGAAGGAAAAATTATTATTAAAAAAATGCAAGAGTATTAGTTATGATAAAGATCGATATTATTACCATATTTCCAGAGATGTTTAAAGGCCCTTTTAATGTAAGCATAATAAAAAGAGCCAAAGAAAAAGGGTTGGTGGATATTTATATCCATAATTTAAGGGATTATACTACTGATAAGCATAGATCAGTTGATGATTATCCTTATGGTGGTGGACCTGGAATGGTAATGAAACTAGAGCCTATATTTAGAGCTGTGAGAGCCTTAAAGAAAGAGGATTCAGAAGTAATACTTCTTTCGCCATCAGGAGATCTTTTTAATCAAAAATTGGCAGAAGAATTTGCACAGAAAAGTCATCTAATAATCATATGTGGAAGATATGAGGGAATAGATGAAAGAGTAAGAACTATAATAACTAGGGAAGTTTCTATAGGAGACTATGTTTTAAGTGGTGGAGAAATTCCTGCCATGGTTATAGTTGATGCAGTAGTAAGGCTTATTCCTGGGGCTATAGGAGATCCTAATTCTTTAAGAGAAGAATCATTTCAATGGGGAATTTTGGAGTATCCTCATTATACTCATCCCAGAGACTTTGAAGGCTTAAAAGTACCAGAAGTATTGTTATCTGGGGATCATGAAAAGATTAGGAAATGGAGAAGAAAAGAAGCCTTAAGAAGAACATTACTTAGAAGGCCTGATTTACTTCAGAAAACAAAACTTTCTGAAGAAGATATTTCATTTTTAGAAGAAATTAAAAGAGAACTAAGAGAGGAGGTAAAAAATGGATCTTGTAATTCAGAATCTTGAAAAAGAGTTTATGAAAAAGGATTTACCACAAATATGGCCTGGTGATACTGTTAGGGTTCATTATCGTATTGTGGAAGGAGATAAAGAAAGAATTCAGGTGTATGAAGGGGTTGTTATTGCTAAAAAGCATGGTGGTATTAGAGAAACTATTACTGTAAGAAAGGTTGTACAAGGAATAGGTGTGGAAAGAATTTTTCCAATTCATTCACCTTTTGTGGAAAAGATTGAAGTAGTAAAGAGAGGAAAGGTTAGAAGAGCTAAGCTTTATTACTTAAGACAAAGAAAAGGTAAGAGTGCCAAGATTGCTGAGAGGGTAGAAAATGAAGGATAAATTACTGGAATTTTGGAATCTTATACTTAGTAAGAGACAAGAATTGAAGAAGCATGAATGGTACGATCTTCTTGAAACTATTATATTTGCTTTTATATTAGCCTTTTTAATAAAGACATTTATATTGCAGATATCTTACATCCCTACTGGTTCTATGATACCTACTTTAAATGAAAAGGAAGCAGTTTTGGTTATAAGAATCCCTTATTATTTTAGAGAGCCAAGAAGGGGAGAGGTTATAGTTTTTAAATATCCCCAAGATCCTACTAAGGAGTATGTAAAAAGGTTAATAGCTCTTCCTGGGGATACTATAGAAATAAAAAATGGAATAGTATATGTGAATGGTAGAGCTTTAGATGAACCTTATGTAAAAAATAAAAGTAGTGATAATTATGGACCAATACAAGTACCAAAGGAAAGTTATTTTGTATTAGGAGATAACAGGCCTGTAAGTGTGGATAGTAGATATTGGGGATTTGTACCTAAGAAAAATTTAGTAGGAAAAGCGGTATTACTTTTATGGCCACCCCAAAGAATAGGGTTGGTAAAATAGGAGACATAGAGAGAAGGCTTTGGAATTATTTCAAATATATAGCGGGAGTAGATGAGGCAGGTAGGGGAGCCTTAGCAGGTCCTGTATATGCTGGAGCTGTAATCTTGCCTCCTTTTTCTAATATTACTGTTAAAGATTCCAAAATGTTGAAGCCGGAAGAAAGAGAGATCCTTTTTGAAAAGATTAAAGAAGAGGCTATTTGTTGGAGTTACGGTTTTGCTAATGTGGAAGAGATAGAAAGGTTTGGCATTTTGAAAGCTACTCTTCTTGCAATGAAAAGAGCTATAGACAGCCTTAGGGTAAAGCCTGAGTATATCCTAGTAGATGGTAATATTAGTATTCCAGATTTATATATACCACAAGAAACGGTGATTAGAGGAGATAGGTATTGTTTGAATGTGGCTTCTGCTTCAATTGTTGCTAAGGTCTTGAGAGATAGATATATGAGGACACTTGATGAAAAATATCCCGATTATGGATTTGGGAAACATAAAGGTTATGCAACTAAGGAACATAGAGAAAAGATAAGATCGTTAGGAGTGCTTGATATCCACAGAAGGAGATTTAGACTTTTGTGAGTAATCAATATATTGGAAAATTAGGAGAAGATTTTGCTGTAAATCTTTTAGAAAAGGAAGGATATTCTATATTATATAGAAATTTAAAAATGTCTTTAGGAGAGATAGATATTGTGGCTGAAAGAAATGGAATTTTAGTTTTTGTAGAGGTTAAAACAAGAAGATCAAATAAATATGGTTTACCTATTGAAGCAGTAAGTTTGAAAAAACAAGAGAAGATAAGGATGATAGCTGAAGCTTTTATGGTAAAATTTAAGAATAGATTTAAGAAAATGAAAGGTGTAAGGTTTGATGTTATAAGTATTTATATTTCTCCTTTAGGGAAAGTAGATAAATGGGAGCATATAACAAATGCTTTCTATGGTTAAATCTGCTACTTTATGGGGATTGAAATGTTATGATGTTGAAATTGAGGTAGATATTACTTCTGGAGTTCCAAGCTTTAATATAGTAGGATTGGCTGAGCAAGAGGTGCAAGAATCTAAGGAGAGGGTAAGATCTGCATTAAAAAATTCTGGTTTTGAATTTCCTTTAAAAAGAGTGACTATAAATTTAGCCCCTGCGGATTTGAAAAAAGATACACCTTTATTTGATTTACCAATTGCTATAGGGATCCTTTCTACATTTATGAATTTTCACTTTGATAATGAAAAGACTGCTTTCTTAGGTGAACTTGCTTTTGATGGAAGGATAAGAAAAGGAAAAGGGATTTTGTCTATTGTATATGGTTTAAAAAATAATGGATACAATAAAGTTTTTGTACCAAAGGAAAATGAATTTGAATGTAGTCTAATAGATGGGATTGAAATTTATCCTGTTTCTCATCTTTCCCAAATTGTGAGATTTCTTTTAGGGGAAATAAATTTACCTCCTGTTAAATTTCAATATCCTGAATATAATCCAGTTTATGAAGAAGATTTTTCTTTTATAAAAGGGCATTATTTCCCTAAAAGAGCATTAGAAGTAGCAGCATCTGGTGGACATAATGTTCTTTTAGTAGGTCCACCAGGTACAGGTAAGACTCTTTTAGCAAGGGCCTTCTCTTCCATTTTTCCCCCATTGACTTATGAAGAGGCTTTTGAAGTTACTCAAATATATAGTGCTGCAGGTTTATTAGTAGAAGATTCTTTAATACGAAAACGGCCTTTTAGGAATCCTCATCATACTATATCTCATGCTGGCCTTTTAGGGGGAGGGGTCTCTCCTCAAATCGGGGAAATTACTCTTGCCCATAAAGGAATCTTATTTTTAGATGAACTACCAGAATTTAGAAGAGATGTTTTGGAGGGATTAAGACAGCCATTAGAAGAGGGGAAGATTGTGATTTCAAGATCTAAGTATACTGTTACATATCCAGCTCAATTTGTTTTAGTGGCTGGTATGAATCCTTGTAAATGTGGATATTTTGGTGATAAAGAGAAAGAATGTACTTGTACTCCTTATGATGTAAAAAAATATTGGAGTAAGGTATCAGGTCCACTTTTAGACAGAATTGATATAAGGGTTTATATGAATAGAGTGGAGAAAGAAAAGATCTTTAATGATAATCTTGAGGAATCATCAGAAAGGATTAGAGAAAGAGTAAAAAAAGCAAGAGAGATTCAATATGAAAGATATAAATCCGAGAAAATATATTTAAATTCCCAATTGACTCCAAAACTTATCAAAAAATATGTTAACCTAAATCCAAGAATTAGGGATTTATTATTAAATACAGCTGAAAGAATGAAATTATCTATGAGATCTATTGATAGAATTATAAAGGTTTCAAGATCTATAGCAGATTTAGAAAGTAGTGAAGAGATTAAAGAAAGTCATTTGATGGAGGCTCTAACCTTTCGAGGTTTAGAGGATTTTGTTTCTAATCTTTAAAATTAATGAAAGGGGGTTTTTGTATTGATTAAAGCTTTGGAGAGATATTTTGGCTTTGAGAAATTTAAGACTAATTGGGCTAACGAGATCATTGCAGGGCTTACTACTTTTATTACCATGGCTTATATTTTATTTGTAAACCCCAACATATTAGGAGATGCAGGAATGCCAAAGGGTGCTGTTTTGATGGCAACCGCTATTGGGGCTGGAATTGCTACTTTGACTATGGGATTGTATGCAAAACTTCCTTTTGCTTTGGCTCCTGGTATGGGACTTAATGCATATTTTGCTTATTCTGTATGTAAAGGAGTAGGTCTTCCTTGGCAAGTTGCATTAGGAGCAGTATTTATAGATGGGATCATTTTTTTAATTTTATCAATTCTTTCGGTAAGAAAGTGGATTTTACAAGCTATACCACTTAATATTAAGATGGCAACGTCAGTAGGTATAGGACTTTTTATAGCTCTTATAGGATTAAGATCTGCAGGGATTGTAGTAAAGAATGATGCTACTTTAATATCCTTAGGCAATTTAGGATCTCCAGAAACCTTGCTTTCTATTTTTGGAATTATTATTATTGCTTTACTTATGGCATTGAATGTTAAAGGAAATATATTATTAGGGATATTAATTACTACATTTATAGGTATTTTTGTAAAAGGTTCCAATGGTCAACCTATCACCAATTTTACAGGAAATATAATAGCCCTTCCTAATTGGGAAGAATTTTCTAAAACCTTTTTAGCATTGGATATTTTAGGAGCTCTAAAATGGGGATTATTTTCTATTATCTTTACATTTACTTTTGTAGATATGTTTGATACTGTAGGTACTATTTCGGGACTTGCAGCTAAGCTTAATATGCTTAGAGAAGACGGAAGTTTTGAGGGTGCTGATAGAGCTTTAGTTTCTGATGCAGTAGGAACTGTAGCTGGAGCATTATGTGGAACCTCAACTATAACTACATATATTGAATCTGCAGCAGGAATAGCAGAAGGAGGTAAAACAGGAGCTGTCTCATTAGTAGTAGGATTGCTTTTCCTCTTATCTGTAATTTTTTGGCCTCTTGCTGGGATTATACCATCTTCCGCTACTGCTCCTGCCTTAGTTATTGTTGGTTTCCTTATGATGGAACCTATATTAAAAGTAAATTTAAAGGAAATAGAGGAAGCTCTTCCTGCTTTTATTACTATAGTGGCTATGCCTTTTACCTATTCAGTAGCAAATGGGTTAATATTCGGTATTCTTTCTTATGTAATGTTAAATCTTCTTACAGGGAAAATTAAAAAATTAAATCCAGTGTTAATCATATTGGCTATATTATTTATTCTTTACTTTATTCTTTAAAAGAGATATAGGGGGATTATTTTAGTCCCCCTATTATTTTGATAACTAATGTATAATTATAATCCCAAGGATAAACCCTTTATATATTCTTTAAGTTATTTCCCTCCTTTATATAGAAGATGGAGGGAATGGATAGATTTTATTTCGCCACCAGAACTTTTCCTTTTGTCAGATAATGAAATTCTTGAGAGATTCTCGTATTCTTCCTTGATCCAAGAATTTATAATTTTTAAAAGAAAGACTTATTGGGAAGACTTGTGGGAAAAACTTGTTAAAAAAGACTATAAACTTACAACTTTATGGGATGAAGAATATCCACCTTTACTCAAAGAGATAAAAAATCCACCGTTATTTCTCACATATAGAGGAAATATAATTGGTAAAAGATATATAGCTGTTGTAGGAACAAGAAGACCCACCCAATATGGAATTAAAATCTCTGAGTATTTCTCAAGAGAATTAGTAAAATATGGATTTATAATAGTAAGTGGTCTTGCTTATGGGATAGATACATATGCTCATAAAGGAGCTTTAGAAGGTGGAGGGAGAACATATGGGATTCTTGGTAGTTCTTTAGATTTTATATATCCTTCTGGAAATAGAATTTTAGCAGAAAGAGTAGTGGAGAATGGAGCCTTAATAAGTGAGTATCCTTTAGGTACAAGACCTACAAGATATACCTTTCCACAAAGAAATAGGATTATTAGCGGAATATCTGAGGGGGTATTTGTAGTTGAAGCAGGAGAGAAAAGTGGGGCTCTAATAACATCAAGTTTTGCATTGAATGAAGGGAGAGAGGTTTTTGCTGTTCCAGGAAGGATAATAGACGAAAGAAGTAAAGGAACAAATAAGTTAATTCAAGAAGGAGCAAAAATGGTATTAGATATAATAGATATATTAGAAGAATTTCACATACCTTTCATTTATAAACCTAAAAGAGATGTTATTTTAACAGAAGATGAAAAAAAGGTATTGCAATTTTTAGATTTTAATCCTATATTTATTGAGGATTTAATGATCAAATTAAACATGGATATATCAAGATTAATGTTTATAATAGTTTCTTTACAAGCCAAAGGCCTTGTAGAAGAATTTCCAGGGAATAGATATGGGAAAAGGAGTGATAATTTATAGTGAAAAATAAAAAGATTGTAATAGTTGAATCTCCAGCTAAAGCAAAAACAATTGAAAAAATACTTGGTAAGGAATTCAAAGTAGTTGCTTCTTATGGTCATGTAAGAGATCTACCTGAGAAGGAACTTGGAGTAGACATAAAGGATAATTTTAAGCCTAAATATGTAATCATCCCTTCAAGAAAAGAAGTTGTTAAGAATCTAAAGGAACTATTAAGAGAAGCAGATCATTTTTACTTAGCTACAGACCCTGATAGAGAAGGTGAAGCTATTGCATGGCACCTTGTTAATGTATTAAATATTCCAAAAGATAAATTCTCAAGAGTAGAATTTCATGAGATAACTCCAAGGGTAGTACAAGAAGCAATAAATAATCCAAGGGATCTTGATATCAGTAAAGTAGAAGCCCAACAAGCAAGAAGAATTTTGGATAGATTAGTTGGGTATGAACTTAGCCCTCTTTTATGGAAAAAGGTTAAAAGAGGACTTTCTGCTGGGAGAGTACAATCAGTAGCTCTGAGGCTTATTTGTGAAAGAGAAAAGGAGATTGAGCAATTTATACCCCAAGAATATTGGTACATATGGGGAGAGTTTGCAGATAAAACGAATAAGAAAATATATGGAAGACTCATATCATATGAAGGTAAAGAGGTCAATTTAAAAAATGAAGAAGAAGTGAATAAGATATTAGAAGAGTTAAAAGGGATAAATTATATAGTAAAAGATGTAAATAAAAAGGAAGAGAAAAAGTCCTCGCCTCAACCTTTTATAACAAGTACTTTACAACAAGAGGCCTCAAGAAGATATGCCTTTCCTGTTGGAAAGACTATGAAAATTGCTCAAACTCTTTATGAGGGTATAGATATTGGAGAAGAGAGAATAGGACTTATAACTTATATGCGAACAGATTCTACCAGAATAGCTCCTGAAGCAAGAATGGAGGCTATTAAATGTATAGAAGAGAATTTTGGAAAAGAATTTATCGGAGGGGAGAAAAAGACAAAGAAGAAACTTGGTATTCAAGATGCCCATGAGGCTATAAGGCCAACTTCAGTCTTTAGATTACCAGAAATGGTAAGGCCTTATCTTTCAGAAGATCAATTTAAGCTTTATAAACTTATATGGGAAAGATTTATCGCGAGTCAAATGGCTCCAGCTATCTATGATGTGGTAGAAATATATGTAGAGGGAAATAAGTATCTATTTTTGTCAAAGGGAAGGAAACTTAAATTTCCTGGTTTTATGTCAGTTTATTATGAAGAGGAGGAAGAATCTGAAATCGATAAAGAAATAGAATATGTTCCAGAAAAAGGTAATCTTTTAAATCTTCTTAATCTATATCCGGAACAGCATTTTACAAAACCTCCATCTAGATATTCTGAGGCTACTTTGGTGAGAACCTTAGAAAGATTTGGAGTAGGAAGACCAAGTACCTACGCTACTATCATAGAAACATTAAAAGAAAGAGAATATGTGGTTGTTAAGGACAGATTTTTAGTACCTACTACCTTAGGAAAAGTTGTTAATGAGTTTTTAGTCGAGAAATTCCCTAATCTAATTGATGTGAAATTTACAGCAAAGATGGAAGAAGATCTAGATAAAATTGAGACAGGAAAAGTCGAAGCCATAGAAGTTTTGAAAAGGTTTTATCCTAAATTTAAAGAAGAGTTAGAGGAAGTTTATAAAAATTCAGATAGGGTACAAATTGCTGAAAAAACTGATGAAAAATGTCCCATTTGTGGAAGTGATTTGCAACTTAGAGAAAATAAAAATGGTAAATATTATGCTTGTTCACGATATCCTGAATGCAAGTATACAAAACCAATATGTGATGAAGCAAAAGGCAAATGTCCTCTCTGTGGAAGTACTGTTGTTAAAAAAAGATCTAAAAAAGGAAAGACTTTTTGGGGATGCTCAAATTATCCTAAATGTACTTTTGCATCACCCTATGAGCCTACTCACGAAAAGTGTCCAATATGTGGTAGTACTCTTTTAGAGAGCAACAGATTTAAAAAATGTAGTAATAAGGATTGTAACTACATATTATGGAAGAAAGGGAGGAATAGAAAATGGAAAAAGTCAAAATCATAGGTGGAGGACTTGCAGGAGTTGAGGCTGCTTGGCAACTTGCCAAAAGAAAAATTCCTGTAGAGATATACGAAATGAGACCACAAGTTATGACTCCTGTTCATAAAACAGAATATTTAGCTGAACTTGTTTGTAGTAATTCCTTTAAATCTACAGAGATCACAAATGCCTCAGGACTTTTAAAAGAAGAAATGAAGAGGCTTGATTCCTTCGTTCTTAAGGTTGCTGAAGAAACGAAGGTTCCAGCTGGTGTTGCTTTGGCCGTTGATCGAGAACTCTTTGCTAAAAAGGTGCAACAGATATTAATGGAAAATCCTTATGTAACTATAATAAGAGAGGAAGTTAAAAAAATTCCTTCTGAGGGAATTGTGATTGTGGCTACGGGACCTCTAACTTCTTCTGATTTTGCTCAATATTTGACTGAAATATTAGATGCAGATTCTCTGTATTTTTATGATGCAGTATCACCTATTATTTATGCTGATAGTATAAATTTTGATAAGGTTTATAGTGCTTCAAGATATGGTAAAGGGGAAGAGGCATATTTAAACTGTCCTATGAATGAGGAAGAATATAAAAGGTTTGTGAATGAATTAATAAATGCTGATGTAGTGGAATCACATTTCCTTGGTGAAGAAAAATATTTTGAGGGATGTCTTCCTATAGAAATTTTGGCAAGAAGAGGTATTGATACATTACGTTATGGTCCTATGAAACCTGTTGGTCTTCTAGATCCAAAAACATGCAAAGAGCCTTATGCTGTGGTTCAATTAAGACCAGAAAATATACAGAAAACCCTTTATAGCATGGTGGGTTTTCAGACAAGACTTAAATTTCAAGAGCAAAGGAGGGTTTTTAGATTAATTCCTGGGCTTGAAAATGCTGAATTTGCAAGATATGGGGTAATGCATAGAAATACCTATTTCTATGCCCCTAAATTTTTAAAACCAACCTTACAGTTTGCTAAAGACGAGAGAATATTTTTTGCTGGTCAGATTATTGGTGTAGAAGGATATATGGAATCTGCGAGTATGGGAATAATAGCTGGAATAAATGCGGCTCGTTTATATAAAGGAAAACCACTCATAATATTACCTCATACTACAATGATAGGAGCTCTTATTGGTTATGTGACTACTAAAGTACCTGTAAAGAATTTTCAGCCTATGAATGCTAATTTTGGAATTTTGACTCCCTTAGATATGCCTATTAAAGATAGGAAGATGAGAAATAGATTATATGCCGAGAGAGCATTAAGAGATCTTGAGGATATGATAAGGAGGTTTGCGATCAATATATAGAAATGGCAAAATTGGATTTAAAAAAAGAGATAGAAGGATATCTTAATTATTTGAGATTTGAACGTAATTATTCTCCAAATACTTTGAGAAGTTATAATATTGATCTTTTGGATTTCTATAATTATTGTAAAGAGAGAGATTTGGATTTTACGAATAAAAGAGTGATCAGGTCTTACATACAAAATATTGCTCAAAAAAACTATAAGAAGAGTACTATTGCAAGAAAATTAATTTCTTTAAGAAGTTTTTTTGAATATCTTCTTACCTATGATAAAATTAAAGAAGATCTTACTGTTTTTATTCCTATACCTAAAATAGAGAAAAGATTGCCTCAGTTTTTATCTGTTGATGAGGTATATAAACTTCTCGAAGCTCCATCCTTAGATAATCTTTTGGGTATAAGAGATAGAGCTATTTTGGAGACTCTATATGCTACAGGGATAAGAGTAAGTGAGCTTGTAGGAATAAATGAGGAAGATATTAATTGGAATTATGGAGAGATAAGAGTTTTTGGAAAAAGGGCTAAAGAAAGAGTAGTGATAATTGAAGAAAATACTTTAAGGATATTACAGCTTTATAATGATCATGTAAGGTCCAAACTATTGAAGAAACCTGAAAAGGCATTTTTTCTAAATGCTAAAGGAGAAAGAATTACAGATCGTGGAGTAAGGCTAATTTTGAAAAGATATACTAAATTTTTAGAGAAAAGGGTTTCTCCTCATACTTTAAGACATACCTTTGCTACACACCTTTTAGAAGGAGGAGCTGATCTTAGGTATGTACAAGAGCTTCTGGGTCATGTAAGAATTTCTACAACTCAGATTTATACTCATCTTACTTCAGAACAGATAAGAAATATTTACACAAAGGCTTATCCAAGAGCTAAAAAAGAAGAATAAAAGGAGGTTTAAGTATGAAAAGATATATGTTTCTTTTTATAATGCTTTTATTTTTACTAAATATAGGACTTGCAAAACAAAGTTTTACCATTGATTTCTCTAAAAATCCTCCCAAGGGAAATTTAGTTTTTGAGATGGGAAAGGGGGTAGTATTAGAAAGAAGTGATGGTGAATATCATTTAGCCATGTTAAGGGCAGAAGGGCAATTGAAGTTATATACTCCAGTAACCCCTCTTTTTAATCTCAAAAGAGTAGTTTTAAAGATTACAGGTATGAGTTCTTCTTTTATGGCTGAAGAAACATGGGCTCCTATTTCCATATATGTAAACTCAAAAAATGTGATTTCAGGTTTTGATTTTGGCAGTGAATATTATATTACTCCTTCTTTTGATGTTACAAAGTACTGGATAGTAGGTCAAACAAATATTATAGAGATTATTCTTGAGAAGGATGCAAGTGGGGAATTTTGGTTAAAGAAATTGGAATTGATTATTTATGAAAGATAAATATTTTGTCTTTTATTGTAAAATATTCAAGTCCATCTTCTAACTTAATATCTTTTGGAAGATAAAATTCTTTTATATAGTTTTGAGAAGGTATTCCTGACCAAGATAGAATTAAGTCTTGAAGATATACTTTTTCATCTATTAACTTGTAAGAATGTTCGGGAAAATATTTTCTGTTGTTATAAAGAATTATTTCTTCAGATATTTGGGGATAATTAAAAAAATTGATAGAGAATGTAATAAATCTTATAGACTTGATATAAAAAGAGAGAACTTCCCATGTAAAATTTTCAGGACTTAATATGTTAATATCTGGTATGTAAATATCTTGAGGTAAAGGTATGCTATTTTTTTCAATAAATATTCTGATATCGTCTATAATATTGTATAAATCTACAATTAAATTTTTAAGAGAAGAACGTTCAAAGCTTAAAAAATCACTCCTTATATCCCTAATGCTTTTTAGCTTTTCTATAAAATTAGAGAGAATAATGTTATGAGAATTCATCCATTTCTGAAAGATTTTATAATTTTTGAAACTTTCTTCTATTATTCGTTCTTCTCCTTTTTCATAGAAATATAATTGATATAAACTTTCTCTTCCCCACTCAAAGGGAAAATTTAATTTATAAAAAAGATCTTTCATAGTATATTCAATTATTTTTTTAGCTATTGGTTTCATTTTTCAATATTTCTTCAAGGTATCTTATGGCTTCATCTCTTGTAGATATTTTATTATTTATCTGTGCTTTTATAAGCTTTTCTTTTAATTTACCTATTAGGGGAGATGGGGTTAGATTAAATATTTCCATGATTTCATTACCTGTTAACAAGGGTTTAGGAGTATTCTTTATTCTGAAAAATTCATTTAATATTTTCCTATACCAATCCAAGTTTTCTATTTTACCTTTAATAGATATTTGATCAGCCATAAAGAGTAGTATCAAAGCAGGTACATCATCTTTTACTCTTAAAGTGAACTTATAAATAGGATTGGATACTGGATTTTGTATGAAGCTTAAAGGGTACATATGAGTCCCAATAAGTTTTTTTAAAAAAATTATTTCCTTTTTACTTAACTTCAATCTTTCTCCTATATTATCTAAAAGTTCAACTCCTTTTTGTGAATGTCCATAGTAATGAACTAAAGAGGCTTCATCAATAGAGAAAGTTTCAGATTTACCTATATCATGAAGTAATACTGCTAATTTTAGAGTTTCAAGCTTTGTATAGTTTGAAAAGAATTTTTTATTTAAGTATGTTAAGATTTGTTGATATGATTCTGGAAAAATAGATTCTATATTGTATATTATATCTTCAAGAGCAGATAAAGAACTTATAGAGTGCATCAATGGATCTTCATGGTGGGGATTACTCCATGGAATATCTTTTAATACAAAAAGCTCTGGTAAAATAACCTCTAAAACTTTTGTTTCTACCATTTTAATCCATAAATAACTTGAGAATGACGAACTTAGTATTTTGTAAATTTCGCCGTGTATCCTTTCTGCTTTCACTGATTTTAATTTTTCTCTATCTTCTATGATCTTCTCATAAGTATTTTTTTCTATTTTAAAACCATATCCTAAAAATCTAAAAGCTCTTAGAATCCTTAAAGGATCTTCCTTAAAGGAACTAGGTGAAGATATTCTTAATATTCCTCTTTCTAAATCTTTTAAACCATTTAAAGGATCAATTATTTTAAAGCTGGAAAGATTTAATACAATAGAATTTATAGTAAAATCACGCCTTAGAAGTTCTAATAGTAAATTGTTTTCATATATTGGGGTAAAATCTAAAATTATGTCTTCATCATTATTATTTATAATTATTCTGTAATACTCTCGCTCCTCATCTAATTTGATAAGTTTACCGTTAAAAAGGTTAGTTAGAACAAATAAAAAATTATAATTTAATGGGTAAATTAAAAAGTCCATGTCCTTTAGTTCTTTTCCAATAAGGTAATCTCTTACAAAACCACCTACTATATAGATTTTTAAATGATTAGCTTTGGCATAATCACGTACTATTTTTAACGTTTTATAAATTAATGCTTGCCTTTCCATTTCTGAGTAGATCTTTTATCTCTTCAATCTCTATATCTTTTAAATTTCTTGGGAAGTTATAAGGTACTATTCTTGGGCTTTCATTATAATAAGGTCTGTTGCAATTAGGGCATCCAGTTGTTTTAAAAATTATTTTAAAAAAAGGCTCAGACAATGATAAAATATCTTCCGTAATTAATAAATTGTCATTTTTATCAAAAAACAATTCATCAAAAGAGATTAAATTTCTTTGTAAAAGGAAAGTGATAAGTTGTATTTTTCTGTATTTGTAATAATTAGGAGGGTTCATGTTTTCAAGACGAGTTCCATTTAGAGGTGTAAATGCAAATAAAGCTACTGTTACCTTCCATTTTGATAACTTATCTATAATGTAAACTAACTCCTTTTCTTTTTCTCCTAATCCTACAATTATATGAGATGTGATTTGGGAAGGAAATTTTATACTTGCTTCTTTAATAAACTCTAATCTTTCTTCAAAATCTCCATATTTTATTTTTCTAAAAAGATCTTTTCCTACCGCATCAATAGATATGTTTATTCTATCGATTCCTAATTTGAAGAATTTTTCCATATGAGATATGTTATTAAAGGGGGCAGAAATAGAAATAGGTAAATTGAAATTTTTAAATAGTTTTATAGTTTCAATTAATTCTTTTTCCCAACTTAGATGATTTGTCACTTGAAAACATAATCTTTTAAAAGGATTATATTCCTCTAAAAGGTTTATTAAATCTTCTATTTCTATTAGAGGCCATGTAATTCTCGAAAGCATAAAAACATCAGCGTGACTTTCTCTTGCTTGGGTGCAGAAGGCACAATTATTGAGACACTTTTGTAGTGTCATAAGATATAAAGTCGTTGGTGAATCTTCTTTTATATATTTTCTTTTAAGTACATCCAAACTACCTGAAGAAATTCCAAATCTCATAATAAGGCACAGCATTCTTCAAAGATTTTTATATTATTCTGGGATTTTATAGCTTCAGAGTGAGGATTAACAATAGCATGAAAGTTAAGGTATATGGCTAAAGAGTCTAATTCATATCTGTAATTACCATTTGGGCGTACACATCCAAGATAAAACTTAGTATTGGGAAGTTTTTTCTTAGCATAATTCCAAAGTTCTTCAACTTCTTTTATAGAAGGTAAAGATATTTCTTGGAAAGGTGTATTTTGAATGGGAGTAATCACAATGAATATAATTTTCTCAGGAGGAGGATCTTTAGATAAAAAATCTATTTCTTCATATTCTTTTTCTATCTTTCCATAATTAGCTCCTATTAATATATGAGGACTTATTGGAAAATATTCTTTTATCATAAAGTATTTTTCTTTAAATTCGTTACTATCCTTATCCTTAAGATGAAAAATATTTTTAATAACAAAGTCATCTAACATCAAATCATATGAAACCATATCTGGTAGTGATATTAAATGTTTAATTGTTTTTTCATTTATAAGACCCATATGAAAGTTTAGTTTATATCCTGATTCTTTTAATTTTTTCATAAGATTTATAGAGGATTTTGAGAGGGGAAGATAGCCTTCCTTATTATATCCGCCACTAACCAAAATACTTTTAAAATAATTTAACTCAAGCTTTCTTGAAAGATGATCTATATTTGTCATATTTTTTAAAAAATGAGCCTTACAATGATCACATTGCAAAGCACACCATTCCCCTGTGGTACTTAGTGGCAGGGTTCTAATAGGTTTTACTGATATCATCTCCAGTTTACCTTTAATATTTTAGCTGCATATACTTCATCTAATCTACCTACAGGTGTATTATGAGGGGCTGATTTTAATATATCAGGATTTTCCTCACTCTCTTTAATAATAGCTTTTAAAATTTCTACAAATTGATCTAAGGTATATTTGGTTTCAGTTTCTGTAGGCTCAATCATTAAAGCTTCTTCTACTATAAGAGGGAAATATATTGTAGGTGGATGTACTCCATAATCAAGTATCCTTTTAGCTATATCAAGTACTTTAATTCCTTTTTCTTTTTGTTTTTTACCAGAGAGGATAAATTCATGCTTACAGAGATCAGGGTAAGGTAGATGGAAAAGATCTTTTAATTTTTCTTTTAAATAATTAGCATTTAATACAGCCATTTCAGTAACATTCTTCAAACCTTCAGATCCAAGAAGTCTAATATAGCAATAAGCTTTTAGAAGTACTAAAAAATTTCCATAAAACGTTCTTACTCTTCCTATACTTTTTTTGACCTCATAATTAAGATAATACCTTTCTCCATCAAATTCTACTGTTGGTTTTGGTAAATAATCTTTCAAAAATGATTTTACACCTACAGGACCCGCTCCTGGGCCTCCACCCCCATGGGGAGTGGAAAAGGTTTTATGAAGGTTTATATGGACAGCATCAAATCCCATATCACCAGGTCTTGCATATCCCATGATACCATTTAAATTTGCTCCATCATAATATAAAAGAGCTCCTGTCTCATGTACCATTTGGGAGATCTTCAATATATCTTTTTCAAAAAGACCAAGAGTATTTGGATTAGTTAGCATCAAAACAGCCACATCTTTATTTAGATATTTTGCTAATATATTAGGATTTACAAGTCCTCTTTCATCAGATGGTATTTCTATAGTTTCAAATCCTGCCATTGTTGCACTTGCAGGATTTGTTCCGTGGGCAGAATCTGGAACTAATACAATTTTTCTTTTCTCTCCTTTGTCTTTAAAATATGCTTTGATAATTAACAATGATGTAAGTTCTCCATGAGCTCCTGCAGAAGGTTGAAAAGTAAATTTATCCATGCCTGTTATAATGGATAGATATTCTCCAAGTTTATAGATAATTTCTAAACTTCCCTGGGATAAATCTTCTGGAGTATAGGGATGTAAATTAGCAAATGATGGAAAACTTGCTATTTCTTCATTTATTTTGGGATTATATTTCATGGTACATGAACCTAACGGGTAAAAACCTGTATCAACTCCATAACCTCTTTGAGAAAGATTGGTAAAATGTCTCACCACTTCTGGCTCACTTATTTGAGGAATAGGTATGTCTTTTCTAATTAGTTTTTCAGGTAAGATCCTCTCTGGAAGATAATCCTCTAAAGGATCTGGAAGATTGATTGTAGGTCTGTTATTATCATGTAAATCTTTTAGGAGAGGTATTTCTTTATTCAATTTTTATATATGACCTCCTTTAAAGAAGATACTAAAAAGTTAATATTATCTAATGAATTCATCTCAGTAACTGCAATGAGGATTTCTTTTTCTCTTTCAGGATAGAACCTTTTAAGAGGAATTCCTGCTATAATGTTTTTTTTCTTGAGTGAGTCTATAACTATATTACTATCTATTGGGGTTTTTAAAACAAATTCGTTAAAATTGTATGAATTAGGATAGGTTAATTCAAAACCTTCTTTAGTTAAAATATCCTTTAAATAATGAGTTCTTGAGAAACAAAGTTCGGCAATTTTTCTAATACCCTTCTTACCTAAAAGAGACATATATACTGCGGCCATTATTGCTGTGAGGGCTTCGTTTGTACATATATTAGATGTGGCTTTTGCTCTTCTTATATGTTGTTCACGGGTTTGAAGAGTATTTACAAATCCTCTCTTATTATCTATATCCCTTGTCTCTCCTACAATTCTACCAGGCATTTGCCTTATGTATTCTCTTTTTGTAGCCAAGATACCTAAATATGGCCCACCAAAGCCTAATGGTATACCTAAGGATTGGCCTTCTCCGACTACAATATCCACATTGTACTCTCCTGGAGCTTTTAAAATTCCTAAGGATATAGGATATATGGAAATTATTAGTAAAGCATCATGTTGGTGGGTTATTTTTTCTATTTCTTCTAATTCCTTTTCTATAACTCCAAAAAAATTAGGGTTTTGTATAATTACAGAGGAAGTATTATTGGATATTTTTTCTTTTAGAAAATCAATATCTGTTTCACCGTTTTTATTAAGTGGAATCTTTACAATTTTAATTTCTTGAGCCCCTAAATATGTATAAAGTGTCTCTAAATATTCTGGATGTAACCCTTCGGATACTAAAACTTCTTTTTTACCATTTATCCTTACTCCCATGAAAACTGCCTCACAAATACCTGAGCCTGCCTCATAAAGGGAAGCATTAGCCACATCCATCTGAGTAAGATCGCATATAAGACTTTGATATTCAAATATGGCTTGTAAAACTCCCTGACTAATTTCAGGCTGATATGGAGTATAGGAAGTATAGAAGTTGGGAAATTGAGCTACTAGCTTAACAAAGGGAGGTATATAGTGTTTATAAGCACCACCCCCTAAGAAGGATATGAATTTTTCGCCTTTATTTTTTTGAGCTAAATTTTGTATCTCGTTGATAAGATCTATTTCTGATATTGAGGGTGGTAAAATAAAATTCTCTTTTGCTTTTTTCTTAATATCATCTGGTATATCGTTGAATAACTCCTCAGTACTACTTACTTCTATGGCTTTTAGCATCTCTAAAATTTCTTTTGAAGTATGGGGGATATAAGCCATATTTTTAAGCTCCTATAAATTTTTTATACTCCTCTACATTCATTAGTGTGTCTAATTCCTTAGGATCACTAATTTCCAATTTTGCGATCCAGCCTTCATTGTAGGGATCTTCATTTATTATTTCTGGTTTTTCTTTAAGTTTTTCATTTACTTCTATTACCTTACCTGATATGGGTGAATAGACATCGGAAGCAGATTTTACAGATTCAATTACAGCTAATACATCATTTTGTTTTACAGTTTTACCTATTTCTGGTAGATCTATGTAAACAATATCACCAAGTTCTTCTTGAGCATAAAAAGAGATACCAACAATTGCAATATTTCCTTCTAATTTTACCCATTCATGTTCTTTTGAATATTTAAGATTTTCAGGATACATTTTTCTTTTCTCCTTTCTTTATAGATGTATTCTTAACAAAGGGGGGCTTGACAATTTTAGCTTTTAAGAATTTATCTCTTGCTTTAATTCTCACTTCTTCATGAATTGAATTATTATATAATAATCCAACTCCTCGTTTCAATATAGGAGAATAATTTCCACTTGTCACATAACCTATTTTTTCTTCATGACTATAGACTTCATATCCTGCTCTAGGAATACCATTTTCCAAAAGCTCAAATCCATTTAGGGTTTTTGTTTTTTTATCTCTTTTATCAATCAAAGCATCCCTTCCAATGAATTCCCCTTTTTCCAACTTTACAGCCCATCCTAAATTGGCTTCCCAAGGGGTTGTGTTTTCATCTAATTCATGACCATATAAGGGATATCCAATTTCTAACCTTAAGGTATCCCTTGCTCCAAGCCCGCAAGGTGTTATTTTTTCTTCTTGTGTAAAGATGTTAAAAATTTCTTTCACATCCTCTACAGATACAACAATTTCGAAACCATCTTCTCCTGTATATCCAGTTCTTGATATTAGAACATTTTTATTTATTATTTTGTCCTTTACAAAATGATAATATGGAATATTATTTAAAGGATAATTTGTATATTTTTGAACAATTTTCTCAGCTTCTGGTCCCTGAATAGCTAATAGATTTGTTTTAAAGGTTATATCTTCAATATAGACATTAAACTTTTTATTATTTTCTAATAGCCAATTAAATATTTTCTCTGTATTAATAGCATTTACTATTAATAGAAATTCTTCTTCTGAAATCATATATACGAGAATATCATCCATAATAGTCCCTTGAGGGGTTAAAACTAAAGAATACTGAGCCTTTCCTGGGTGTAGTCTGTTAACATCGTTAGAAGTTGTATATTGAAGGAGGTCTTTAGAATTTTTGCCGTTAACTACAATTCTTCCCATGTGGGATATATCAAAAATTCCTACTTCATATCTTACAGAAAGGTGTTCTTTTACTGTTCCTACATATTCTAAGGGCATCCACCAATTTGCAAACTCAAAAAACTTAGCCTTTAATTTTTTATGCTCATCCTCTAAAAATAGCTTCTTTGCCATTTTTTCACTCCCAAAAATAATAAGTCCCAGGCTGGAATTAGCCAGCCTGGGACTTTAGATTTACTTCTTTACTGCTTCACGAAGCTCTTTTCCGGGACGGAATACAGGAACTTTTGTTGCTGGTATTTTAATTGGTTGTTGTGTACGAGGGTTTCTTCCCTCTCTAGCTGCTCTCTTTCTTACAGAGAAAGTACCAAATCCTACAAATTGAACTGTATCCCCCTTAGATAATGCTTCGGTTATAGTTTCTAGTACAGCATTTACTACTTTAGTTGCCTCTTTCTTTGTGATTTTTGCCTTCTCTGCTACCTTTGCGATGAAATCGGCCTTTTTCATCCTTATTCACCCCCTTTCTTAATGGATTTATATCATAAATCTATGAAGTTTTCGAAAGTTCCCAAAGTTCATCTAATTCTTTTAAGGTAAGGTTTTTCCAATCTTTTCCTAATTCTTTTATCTTCTTCTCTATAAACTCAAATCTTTTAATAAATTTCTTGTTGGTTTTGCGTAATGCTCCTTCAGGTTCTATGTTTAAATGACGCGATATATTTACTATAGTAAAAAGAATATCTCCAATTTCTTCTTCTATTTTTTCTTTATTCTTATTAGTGATTGCCTCTTCTAATTCTTTAAATTCCTCTTTTAGTTTTGGTAATATGTCTTCAGTCTTTTCCCAATCAAATCCCACATGAGAAGCCTTTTCTTGAATTCTAAAGGCAGATAAAAGAGATGGCATGTTCAATGGTACACCACTTAATATACCTTTTTCTTCTTTTTCTTGACTTTTAATTGTTTCCCAATTTGTTAAAATATCTTTTACTCCATTAACTTCCACATTTCCAAAAACATGAGGATGTCTTATTATTAACTTGGTTCTTAAATTTTTACATACTTCTGCAAAACTAAATTTTTTTTCTTCCTCTCCCATAACGATTTGCATAAGAATATGTAATAGTACATCTCCTAACTCTTCTTTTATCTTCTCAGAATTATTTTCTTCTAACGCTTCAATCAATTCATAGGTCTCCTCTAATAGATAAGGAATCAATGACTTAGGGGTTTGTTTTTGATCCCATGGGCATTTCTTTCTTACCCTCTCAACAACATTATACAATTCTATAAATTCTTTACATAAATCCTCTTTTCTATTCATCGCCTTTCTTCTTATCTGTAAAAATTTGATTTTCACTAAGATTATAGCACCAACTCGAAAAAAAGCAAGTATTCAAGCTAAATTTTTCTATCTTGAATGTTTCTAAATAAGATTTTACCTATGTTCTATAAACTCATAAAAATCCTATTCATCTGTTTTTGGAAGAGGTGTTTTTGCCTCTTTTCTATAGAAAAACTGTTGTATCTCTATTAGCTTTCTCCATATTACCATCCAGAGATCTTTGTCTGAAAAATCTTTTCCAATTTTTGCTTTGTTTAATTGATCTTCTAACCATTTGTTTATGACTTTGCCTCTTTTATCAGTAAGAAGTTTTTCTTCAATTTCTGCTTTTGCTTGGAAATATGGTGTTGTGTAAGCTTCTCTAATTTCTGAAATCTTAGTAATATAATAGCCATCTTGTGTTTTAATAGGTTTACTTACTTGATTGATTGGAAGTTTTTTTGTTACTTTTTCTATTTCTTCTGGTAATGTTCCTTCTGTAACAAATCCTAATTCTCCACCCTTGTCCTTTGTAGTTGTGTCCTCAGAATATTTTTTAGCTGCCTCAGTGAAGGTTATTTTATTATTTACTAAATCGTTATATATTTGGTTTGCTTTTTTCTCGTCTTTTACAAGTATCAAGTGCACTTTATATTCTTTGGGATGTTCAAAAAGTTTTATGTTTTCATTATAATATTTTTTAATTTCATCCTCTGAAACTTTTTCATCCTTACCAATTTCATTCATCAACTTTCTATAAAGGAGATTTTTCTTTAATTCCTCTTTAAATGTATTTCTATCTAATCCATATTGGGCAAGAGCCATCTCAAATTGAAGAGTGTTTGGAAATTCCTTTTCTATCTCTTTTAATCTCTGTTCTACCTCTTGGTTGTAGACACTAATCCCTCTTTTTTTAGCCTCTTCTTGTAATATCTTCCAACGAGCTAAATCTTTTATAGTTTCTTCTTTTACCTTACCTAAGAGTTTCTGTCCATCGGTTGTTGTAAAATCTATATTGTATAATATGGCATATTGGGTTTTCATAAAATTTAATCTGTCCTTGTATTCCTGTCTGCTTATGGGGATATTGTTTACTTTGATTACAGGATAGTTTTTCATCTGATGATAAACAAAGGTAACAAAAGCACCCCCTAATACAAAAAGAACAATAAATACAAGAAATACGATTTTTAGAACACTATTACCCTTCATTGCTGTTCACCTCATATCCTGTAAAGATTTTTTTATAAGCAATCTGATTGCGATTATATCACAATTTTATCTTATATTGGAGAGATCTTTTAGAAAATTATAAATAAATTCAAGTTTTTTGGTGATTGTTCCTTGAGGAAGAGATAGCTCTTTAGTTTTTCCATCTTTTTGGTGTAATTTTAATTTTGTAGAGATTTCGATTTTTTCAATATTCATATTTTCTGCTAAGAATTTTATTTTAGAAAACAAAAAGAGATTATTTAAACTTTCAGGAATTGGTCCATAGATATCTTCCATCTCCCTCTTAATATCATCTAATTCTGAAAGGGATTTTAAGTGAGCAAGTTTCTGATAATAGTAGATACGGTCACTGCTTGAGGTTATATAGTCTTCTGGTATAGAAATAGCAAAGGAATGAATTATCTTACAATTTTTTTCTTTCTCTTCTTTTTCTTGTGATTTTAATTCTTTAATGGCCTCTTCTAAAAGTTGTAGGTAGAGGTAGAATCCTATCGAGTCAATATGTCCATGTTGTTCTTTGCCTAATATTTTACCTGCTCCTCTTATCTCTAAATCATGCAATGCAAGTCTTAAGCCAGACCCCAAACTTGAAAATTCTTTTAATGCTTCCAATCTTTTTATACTTTCTTCAGATAGTTTTTTTATTGGAGCGTGGAGAAAATAAGCATAAGCTTGTCTATCTGACCGTCCAATGCGACCTCTAAGTTGATATAACTGGGCAAGACCCATGTGTTCTGCATTTTCTATGAAAAGTGTATTGGCGTTAGGTACATCTATTCCTGATTCGATTATTGTGGTGGCTATAAGCACATCTATTTTTCCGTTGTAAAAATCATTCATTATTTCCGTAATCTTTTCATCCGCCATTTGACCATGAATAATACCATAAGAGGCCTCTGGAACTAATTGAATAAGAAATTCTCTTATTTTTTCAAGTTTTGGAATATCATTGCAGACATAATATACTTGACCTCCTCTTTCTAATTCTCTTCTTATCCCTTCTTGGATGATTTGAGGATTATATTCTAACACAAAGGTTTGTATAGGTAATCGGTTCTCAGGTGGTGTTTCTAAAATAGAAAATTGCCTTATTCCTGAAAGAATCATAGAAAGAGTGCGAGGAATAGGAGTAGCAGAAAGATAGAGAATGTCTACATTGGGGTATTTCTTTTTAAAATGTTCTTTTTGCAATACTCCAAATCTATGTTCTTCATCTACTATGATAAGTCCTAAATCTCTAAATTGAACATCCTTTTGAAGGATTCTATGGGTTCCTATAATAATATCTATTTCTCCTTTTTTAATTTTTTCCAAAATTCTTTTTTGTTCCGATTTTGGTTTTAATCTGCTTAAAATCTCAATATTCACGGGAAAAACTTCAAGCCTTTCTTTAAAAACTCTCCAATGCTGAAATGCTAAAATAGTAGTGGGTACAAGAATAGCCACCTGTTTTCCATCTAATACTGCTTTAAAACTTGCTCTTAAAGCAAGCTCTGTTTTTCCAAAACCCACATCTCCAATAAGCACTCTTTCCATAGGTTTGTTCGATTCCATATCCTTTTTGATTTCATTTAGAGCTTTAATTTGATCTTCGGTTTCAATGTAAGGGAAACTTGCTTCCAGTTCTTTTTGTAGAAAATTATCTTTAGAAAAGGCAAAACCTTGAGAAATTTCCCTTTGAGCATATATTTTTAGCAATTCTTCAGCAATTTCTTTAGTTGATTCCTTGACTTTTCTTTTAGTTTCTTCCCATTGTTTCGTACCAAGTTTGCTTATCTGAGGAGGAGTTTGAGAAGATGATACATATCTTTGAATAAGGTGCATCTCTTCCAAAGGTACATATAAATAGCTTTTATCTGCATATTCTATAGTTATGAATTCATTCTCGATTCCTTCTATTTTGAGTTTCTTGAGACCTCTAAATATGCCTATACCATAATTAACATGTACTACATAATCCCCATCTTTTAATAATGATAAATCTTTAGGTCTTAAGCCTTTTTCTGTTTTTATTACTTTTCTTTTTCTTCTCTTTCCAAAAATTTCATAATCTGTTAATACTAATATTTTTTCATCTTCCCATAAAAAGCCTTCTTTTATTTTTTCTCCTCTTAAATATTTCAAATCTATGTTTTTTAAGCGTATCTTTAATATATCTTCATGTTCAGAGGAAATGTAAATATCCCAACCATCTTCTTTATAACTTTTTAATGTCTTTTCTAAAAAATCTCCTGTACCCTTAAATGTGGGGGGAGAGTATATAGTAAAATTAATGTCAGGTTCATAATTGTAAAGATCTAAATATTGATATTTACCTAAACTCTCTAACAATCTTTCTTTTGTAAGAAAAAGATTAGGTGGTAACTTTTCTTTTGATGATCTTTTATTATAATTCTCTTTTCCTTTTTCCTCCCATTTTTCTAAGAGAGCTAAACTTTCTCCTAAATTTTCAAATACGATCAAGGTTTTGGATGACAAGAAGGAGAAAATATAGTCTATTACTTCATTATGTTTCAAGAAATATTTTTCTTCATCTAAATTTTTATCAAGTTCATATAAGGGAGTTAAAATAAATTTTGTTAAATTTTTTATAGACCTTCGGTCTTCGATACTAAAAAATCTTATTGATGTTATTTCATCTCCAAAAAATTCTAATCTTATAGGATATTCAGAAGAGGATGGAAAGATATCCAAAATTCCACCTCTAATACTATATTCTCCTATTTTCTCTACTTGAATATTCTTATCATATTGATTTCTTTGAAGAAAATTTTCTAAAAGATTTCTCTCTATCTCCTTACCTACCTCTAAGACCATGAAATTGTTTGAGAGTTTGTCTTTTGAGGTTAATGGATAGACAAGGGATTTTAAAGAGGCTATAATTATATGATTCGGATTTAATAGAAGATCAGTAAGAACCTTTAATCTTTTTCCTTCTTTTTGTACAGATCTTAAAGGTTTTTCATAAGGTAAATGAACGTAAGAAGGAAATGTTTCTAAAATATCGATCTCAATTTTTAATTCTTCCCATAATGTTAAATTTTCATCATTATTGGTTATCCATAGAATAGGCCTTCCAAGGTTAAGTAAAGATTCAAGTAGTATAGGATATATACCTTTATAAATCTTGAAAATTTTTAAGTTTTTTCCCTCATTGATAAGATATTTTAATTTATTAAACTCTTTACTTCTAATAAATTTTTCTAAAAGAGCCATCTTCTATTATAAAGATTCTGAGCCTTATCCCATCCCTCCTTTAAAATAGTATTAATTATTTCTGGCATTTTGTTTAATACTTTTGATAAGATTTTCCATTCTTCTTCTGTGAACGCTCCTAATACGTAATTTATTGTTTCAGCTTTATCTATTGGTTTTCCTATTCCAATTCTTAAGCGATAAAAATTGGAAGTTTGAATTTCCTGTATAATAGATTTTATTCCATTGTGTCCTCCATCTTTTCCATTAAACCTAATTCTTATAGACCCTAAATTAAGATCTAAATCATCTTGTACTATCAGAATTTCTTGTGACTCAAGATTATAATAATCAAGAAAATTTTTTACTCCCTTACCGCTTAGATTCATATATGTTTGGGGCTTAACAAGGTATATTTTGGATGATTCTATAAAGCCTTCAGAAACAAAATTCAATTCTATTCTTTCCCATTTGTTAAAGGAGAAATAATTGTGTAAATAATCCACCACCATAAAACCAACATTATGGCGTGTGTTTGCATATTCTTTTCCAGGATTTCCTAAGCCAATTATTCCTAATCTATTCACTTCCTTTTAGAAAAACTATTCCTGCATATCCTACTACTTCTGAATAGTCTTTCGTGATATCTCCAGAAGTACTATAGTCTATAAGTATTCCTTTTGAAGCGCCTAAATATTTACTTACTGTTATTGTCACAAAAATAGGTCCTGTTCCACAAATACTAATATCTTCTTTTCTTACTCGATTCATAAATTCTTCTTCATCTAAATTTAAGATGGCTTCTATAGCATAGAAATCTTTTTTCTTAGCTATGGTCAGAGGTTCATAATGAGAAAAGTCAGAACTTGTAATAACAAGAATTTGATCGTTAGTTTCTAATATGGCTTTATAGATGGCTATTGCTAAATCATATAATATGGGAGTTCTATAATCCACTATTGTGATGGGAACTATACTTATATTGGGGTTTAAAAATTGTAAGAAGGGAATTTGAACCTCTATGGAATGTTCATATATATGGGCATAAGGATCTTCAATTAAATACTTAGAGTGTTTAAGTATCTTTTCAGATAAATCGTTGTTTATATCTACCTTACCTAGTGGAGTTAACCATTTACCCTCCTTATATATTGATGCAGGTACCCCTAATCCATTGTGGTTGGGACCTAAAATTATAACATTGTCAGGTATTTTTATACTTGAATATACTTTACCTGCAACTTTTCCAGAGTAAATATATCCTGCATGAGGAACAACGCACCCTATGACAGATATTTTTTCATCTGCCTTTATAATAAACTTGGATATAAGGCTTATTAGTTCTCTTTCATCAGCAGGATAAAAATATCCTGCTACATATGGTATTCTGTCTTTCATATGTTATAATTATAACCGATTTTTGATGAAAATAGAAATTCTAAGTTTTAATATGGTTTTAAAGAAAGTTTCTTAAAATTCTATATTTAGAGAAGGGAGGATGAAAATATGTCACGAAGATGCGAGATTTGTGGAAAGGGTCCTTGGGTAGGTTTACAAGTAAGCCATTCTCATCGTAGAACAAAAACCAGATGGCTTCCCAACCTTCATAAGGTTCGCGCCTTAGTTAATGGAAAGGTTAAAACAATAAAAGTTTGTGCCAGGTGCTTAAAGGCTGGAAAAGTACAGAAGGTTGTATAAGCTATGAGGGAAGAAAAAGTTAAAGATGTAATTTCTTATATTCATGAAAAGGAAAAAGAATTAGAAACCCAAATAGAAAAGGAAAAAATAAACATAGAAATTATATTTAACAAAAAAATAGAAGAGTTTCTTTTAAAACAAGAGGAAAAGAGACAAGAATATTTAAGGGAGATAAAAGGGATAGAGAAAGTAAGAAAAGAGGAAATAGAAAGAAAGATAGCGGAGATAGCAAAAGAGTACGATTTACAATTAAAAAAACATAAAGAAAAATTGGAAGGTAACTTACCTAAAGCCTTAGATTTTCTCTTCCAAAAACTTTTAGAAGGTTGAGGAAGAAAAAATGATTTTAGATATAGAAAAATTTTGGTTAATTGTTCCTAAGAATGAAGAGAGTATATTGAGAGATATATTTAAAGAGTTCCCCCGTATCCATTGGGAGAAATTAGGAAATGAGGAGACCTCAGAAAAAGGAAACCCATATGATAATGAAATTTCAAGAATAGAGGATATACTAAGAATTATAAATATATTTTATCCACAAAAAAAGGGTTTTTTAGAAGCTTTTTTTGCTGGTAGAGAGGAAATTTCTGAAGAGGAGTTTGAAAAGTTAAGGAGTGAGGTCTCCTTAGAAAATTTATATAGGGAAGCAAAAAGTTTAGAAAAAAGGCTTTCAGTAATAGAAGAAAAAGAGAAAATTTTGGCTGCTTTGTATGAGGAAACTAAATATTGGGAATTTCTGGATTCAGAATTAAATTTTCCCAGAACCTTTAAGCGATTTAACATATATAGCGGAAGTTTTAAAAAGGATAATTTTTCCAAGTTTTTGAGGGAAGCGAGTGATATATTAGAGGAAAATTGGTATAAGTATTTTGAAATGAACAATGAAGTAAGGATAGTTATCCTTATACCTAAGGATAAAATATCCTATTTTGAATCCCTATTAACAAAATATAATTTTGAGAATAAAAGAATCCCTTATTTAAAATATTATCCAAAAACTGCCCTTGAAAAGATAAGTAATTTTCTAATAAAATTAAAAGAAGAGCTTTTTGAACTTTTTGAAAAGGCTAAAGATCTATATACTAGAAAGAAAAACATACTTGCCTGGTATGATTATTACCTTTCTAAGATAGGAGAGTTGGGTTATAAAGAGTATTCTTATAGAAGTAAATATTTTTCTGTTTTTTCTGGTTGGATACCTAAAAAGGATAAAAATGAATTTCTAAATATTGTTGAAAAAAGACTTACCAATTTTGGTTTTGAGAGTAGAGATCCTTTACCCGATGAAGATCCGCCTGTACTTTTAAATAATCCTAAATTTATAAAACCCTTTGAATTTTTAACGAAGCTTTATGGACTTCCTCCTTATGGATTTATAGATCCTACTCCCTTTATGGTGCCTTTTTATATGTTATTTTTTGGTATTTGTTTGGGAGATGTGGGTTATGGGCTTCTTTTACTCATCTCTACAATATGGATAAAGAAAGTTTATAAGCCGGAGGATGAAACTAAGGAATTATTGGATTTATTAACTATTCTAAGTTTTCCATCTATTTTAGTTGGTATAATTACTTGGAGTTTTTTTGGAAATCAGATATTTTTAGGTCCTGACGGTAAATTTATGGGGATATTTCCTATTATAAATCCAAGTCAGGACTTAATAACCGCTTTAGGTATTGCACTTCTCATTGGTGTAATATCTCAATTTTATGCTTTAATTCTAAGATTTATTTCTTGTTGGAGAGTAAAGGATTATAAAGGGGCTTTCTATGATGCTGGACTTTGGATACTCTTTTTAGGGTCAATCCTTATATATTTTGGAGGAAATGCACTAAAAATAAATATTCCATACTTACAAATATTTAAATATCTAATTTGGTTAAGCTTGATAGGTCTTGTGCTAACTCAAGGAAGGGATAATAAGGGTATAGCAAGATTTATTGTGGGATTAATTAGTATATACGGAATATTAGGTGGATATGGCTTGACCTCATTTGTTGGAGATATTCTTTCCTATTCTAGACTTTTTGCCTTAAACTTAGTAGGTTCAATATTTGGTTTCGTGATAACACAACTTGCTAATATGATTAAAGGGATTCCAGTTTTAGGTTTTATATTATTGCCATTAGTATGGGTTTTCGGACAAGTATTAAATTTTGTTTTAAGTGCTCTTTCAGCCTTTGTTCATTCTACCAGATTGCAATTTTTAGAAATGTATGGAAGGTTCTTTGTTGATGGTGGCAGAAGATTCTCTATTTATAGAGTGGAAGGTAAATATTTTAAATTAAAGAAACAATCTAATGGGAGGTAAGAAGTATGTTGGGTTTAGCAATTGCCCTTATAGGCGCTGCTTTAGGTGCTGGTCTTGCAGCAGCAGGCTCTGGTAAAGGAGTTGGTATTGCTGGTGAGGCTGCAGGAGGAGTATTAGCAGAAAAACCAGAGCTTTTTGGTACTGTTCTTATACTACAAGCTCTTCCTGGTACGCAGGGATTTTATGGATTTATAGGAGCATTTCTTATTTTAATGAGACTTGGGCTTCTTGGGGGTAATGTCCCTAATTTAACCCTTGAGCAGGGGCTTATGGTTTTTGCTGTAAGTATTCCTCTTATGATTGGTGAATTTGTGAGTGGAATTTGGCAGGGAAGGGCAAGTGCTGCAGCATTGCAAATGGTAGCCCAAAAACCACAAACTTCTGGTCAGGCTATTATTATTCCTGCTTTAGTTGAAACCTATGCTATTCTTTCCTTAATTACTTCAATAATATTCTTATTCTTTGGAGTGAAGATCTAATGTCCATAGAGAAAGTATTAGAAAGGCTTGAAAAAGAAAAAGAATTTAAAATTGAAGAGTTAAGAAATAAGAAGGAAAAGGAATTTACTGATTTTGTGACAAAAAAAGAAAAAGAGTTTGAAGAGTGGAAGGAACAAATTAAGAGAGAGTTGGAAGATAGATTGAAGAAAGAGGAAGAGACTTTAATGTCTCAGGTTAAACTGAAGTATTTAACTGAATCAGCTAAGGTTGAGACTGAAGTTGTATACAATTTGAAATCTGAACTTTTAAAAAGAGTAAAGAAGCTTTCAAAAGATAAATATACAGACATATGGAGATCTATTTTATTAAGGGAAAAGATTAATGAGGGTAGTATTTTGTTGACAAAGGGCGAAGATAGCCTGGATATTGAAACTCTCTCAAAGGAATTTAATCTTATACTAAGAGAAGAAAGAGTTGAAGGGATGGGTGGATTTATAATTGAAAAAGGAAATGTGATTATAGATCTTACCTTAGACACAATTTTGGAAGAGCTTGTGAATAATAATATTCTTGATATTGCTAAAATATTGCGTGGTGAGATGTAATTATGTATGCAGAATATCTATTTTTATCTACAAATTTAAAAGCTAAGTTCTCTAAATTCATAGATAAGCAAACATGGGAGCAGTTAATAAATTCCTCTATAGAAGAGATAGTTGAGTTTTTAAGGAATAATAATTATGGGAGTCTTTTAGAAGGATATGTGGGAATTATAAAGATTCTAAATGACGATCTTAAAAACATAAGGATGACTGTTAAGTCTCCATATTTAGATCTTATGCTTTTTGATTTAATGGTTCATGATGTAAGGGTGAATTTATTAAAGAGTAATACACAACAGGATTTTTTAGGGACCTTTGATGTCAAATATGGAGCTGTTTATGGTCAATTAAAAAAGAGAATATTAGGTAGAGCGGTTAGATTTTTGCAAGAAACTAATGATTTAAACCTCGTAAATATATATATCGATTTGGAAGTAGTAAAATATTCACAAGAGCTTACAAAAAATCTTAGTTTGCCTAATATTAAGAAATTTTGGGAATTAAGGACAGATCTTTATGTTTTAAAGATTATTTCAAGACTTCAAAGATTAAATATAAATATAGATATATTTAAGAAACATGGTATAAATCTGAGTTCCATTGAATCTTTTTATGAGAAAACATCTGGGACTTATCAGGGAGTTTTAAAAGAGGCTGAAAATGTTGACTTTGACTTTTTGATTAAAAAATATCTTTTAAATTATATGACAATGAATTTTAAAAATGTGATTAGCGGTCCTGAAGTTGTTATTTTTTATTTCTATGACAAATGGTGGGAATTAGAAGATTTAATTCTCCTTTTGGAGAGTAAAAAGAATAATATTCCAAAAGCTTTTTGGGAAAGAAGGTTGTTGAAAACAAATGCTTGAAGGTAAAATTGCTATTATAGGTTTGGAAAGTTTGGTAGAAATATTTAAGATATACGGTGTAGATGTTTTTCCTGTAAAAGATGAAAAAGAAGCCTTTGATGTTTTTAATAGATTGTCTGATAAGGAATATTCTTTGATTATAGTTTTGGAAAGTGTTTCTGGAAATATTTTAGAAAATGTAAAAGATAAGATTCCTCTTATTTTACCCGATACATTTTCACAAAGAAAATTAGGGGAAGAGATTTTAAGAGATATGGCTGAAAAAGCTTTAGGAATAGATATATTTTCTGAAGGAGAGGGATAGTAATATGGAAGGAAAGATAGTTAGAGTTGCAGGTCCTTTAGTTGTAGCGAAAGGGCTTGCAAATGTTAAGATGTATGAGATGGTAAGGGTAGGAAACTTAGAACTCTTTGGTGAAATTATTGGTTTGGATAATGATTTAGTGTATATTCAAGTATATGAAGAAACTCAAGGGATAGGACCAGGAGAGCCCGTATATGCATTGGGTGAGCCTCTTTCTGTTGAACTGGGACCTGGAATTATTGGTCAGATTTATGATGGAATCCAAAGGCCATTAAATAGATTGGCCGAAGTTAGTGGAGATTTTTTAAGTAGAGGACTTTCTTTCCCAGCCTTAGATAGAAGCAAAAAGTGGAATTTTGAGGCAAGAGTTAAAATAGGGGATTATGTGGAAGGTGGAGATATATTAGGGGTTGTGCAAGAAACATCAGCATTAGAGCATAGAATTTTAGTTCCTCCTAAGCTAAAAGGGAAAATTTTAGAAATTAAAAATGGTAGTTTTACGGTAGATGATACTATTGGAATATTAGAGGAAGAGAACGGGGATAAAGTAGAATTAAAGTTAATGCATAAATGGCCAGTAAGATACCAGAGACCTGTTAAAGAAAAACTTCCCCCTCAAATACCTTTGATAACAGGACAGAGGGTATTGGATACTTTTTTTCCACTGGTAAAAGGTGGTACCGCTTGTGTTCCTGGACCTTTTGGAAGTGGAAAGACAATTATTCAGCACCAATTAGCTAAATGGGCAGATGCAGAAGTTGTGGTTTATATTGGTTGTGGTGAAAGAGGAAATGAAATGACCGAAGTTTTGATAGAATTTCCTGAGTTAAAAGATCCTCGAACAGGAAAACCATTAATGGAAAGAACAATTCTCATAGCAAATACATCTAATATGCCAGTAGCAGCAAGAGAGGCTTCTGTATTTACAGGTATTACAATGGCAGAATACTTTAGAGATATGGGATATCATGTAGCACTTATGGCTGATTCTACATCACGTTGGGCAGAAGCAATGAGAGAGATTTCTGGAAGACTTGGAGAAATGCCAGGAGAAGAAGGTTATCCTGCTTATTTAGCCTCTCGAGTAGCAGGATTTTATGAAAGAGCAGGTTTAGTAAGATGTTTAGGAAAAGATGAAAAGATAGGTTCAGTAAGTATTATAGGAGCTGTGTCTCCTCCTGGGGGAGACTTATCTGATCCTGTTGTACAGGCCACATTGAGAGTTGCTAAAGTATTCTGGGGACTAGATGCAAGACTTGCCTTTAGTAGACATTTTCCTGCAGTAGATTGGCTTGTAAGTTATTCTTTATATCTGGAGCCTGTTAGTAAGTATTGGAGAGAAAAAATAGCTGAAGATTATTATGAATTAAGGCAAAAAGCTATGGCAATTCTACAAAGAGAAGCGGAACTTCAAGATATTGTAAGATTGGTAGGAATGGAAGCTTTATCACCTCAAGATAGATTAACTTTAGAAACGGCAAGATCTATAAGAGAAGATTTCTTACATCAAAATGCACTTCATGAGGTTGACACTTATACTTCATTATATAAGCAATATCTTATGCTTAAAAACATAATGAATTTTCATAATGTAGCTTTAAAGTTAATAGAAGAAGGTTATCCTTTAGATGATATTTTAAGAATGCCAGAAAGAGAAAAGATAGCTCGAATGAAATTTATACCAGAGGATAGGATAAAGGAATTAGAAGATCTACTTTTTGAGGTTGCTCAGAAGTTACGTGGTATAAAGGAGGGGACAAAGGAATATGCTTAAAGAATATACCTCTGTATCAAAAATAAGTGGACCTTTAGTTTTGGTGGAGAATATAGAAAATGTCAAATATGGAGAGGTTGTTGAAGTAAAACTTTCTAATGGAGAAATAAGACAGGGGCAAGTTCTCGAGGCTCAAGAAGGTGCTGCTTTAGTGCAGATGTTTGCAAGCACACAAGATTTATCTTTAAAAGGTATGAGAATTAAGTTTTTGGGGCAAGTTCTTGAAATAAATCTTTCTCCTTCTATGCTTGGAAGAACTTTTGATGGTCTAGGGCGTCCAAGAGACGGTGGTCCTGAGATCATTCCTCATAAGAGGATGGATATAAATGGTAGTCCAATTAATCCTTATTCTCGAGCCTATCCATCGGAATTTATTCAAACTGGTATCTCCGCTATAGATGGAATGAATACTATTGTACGTGGCCAGAAAATTCCTATATTTTCGGGATCTGGACTACCCCATGCTGCATTAGCAGCACAAATAGCGAGACAAGCAAGACTCTTGAATGAGGAAGAAAAATTCGCAGTAGTTTTTGGAGCTATGGGTATTACTTTTGAGGAAGCTTATTTCTTTATAGAAAACTTTAAAGAAACGGGAGCTCTTGAAAGAAGTGTTCTATTTATAAATCTTTCCAATGATCCAGTTATAGAAAGAATTGCAACTCCAAGATTTGCATTAACCTGTGCTGAATATTTAGCTTTTGACTTAGACATGCATGTTTTAGTCATATTAAGTGATATGACCAATTATGCAGAAGCGTTAAGAGAGGTATCAGCTGCAAGAAAAGAAGTCCCAGGAAGAAGAGGTTATCCAGGTTACCTTTATACAGATCTTGCCACATTATATGAAAGGGCAGGAAGAATTAAAGGTAAGAAAGGATCTATCACTCTACTTCCTATTCTTACCATGCCAGAAGATGATAGAACTCACCCTATACCAGATCTCACAGGTTATATTACGGAGGGTCAGATATTCCTAAGTAGAGAACTTTACAGAAGAGGAATATATCCACCTATAGATGTTCTTCAATCTTTATCAAGACTTATGAGAGGTGGAATAGGAGAAGGAAGAACAAGAAAAGATCATGGTGATCTTTCTAACCAGCTTTATGCCGCCTACTCTCGTGGATTAGAGGCTAAAGAGTTAGCGGTAGTTTTAGGAGAAGCAGCCCTTACTGAAGAGGACTTGCAGTTTTTGGAATTTGCAGAAGAATTTGAGGATAAATTTATAAGACAAGGTGAATATGAAAATAGAAGTATATTTGAGACCTTAGATTTAGGTTGGAAGCTACTTAGAAAATTCCCAAGATCCAGTCTCAAGAGAGTGAGACCTGAATATCTTGATGAATTCTGGGGGAAGGAAGATGCCTCTTAGAGTTAATCCTAACCGAATGGAACTTTTAAGACTTAAAAAGAGGCTTGCTATTGCGAGGAGAGGGCATAAATTGTTGGAAGATAAATTAGAAGGTTTGATCCAAAGATTTATGGAAGAGATACAAAACTATAGAACTTTAAGAGAACTTACAGAGGTGAAATTTTTAGAATTCTTGGCTCTCGGAGGTATTGTATATATAAAAACCTCTGGGCCTATATGGGATTTACTTGTATTTATGAATGATGGAAAAAGTCTTTTGTACCAAAAATATGAAAAGATGATGAATATTCCCGTTAAGGAACTATCAATTTCTAACCTTTATTTTCCATCTTATAGCTTGATAGAAACTCCTACTGATTTAGACGAGCTTTCTCGTTTATGGTCTGAATTGTTAGATGAGTTAGTGGCTTTAGCTAATAAAGAAAGATATATTCTTTCTCTTCTTCAAGAGATAGAGAGGACCAAGAGAAGAGTTAATGCCTTAGAATATAAGTTGATTCCTCAAATTGAGGAAACCATAAAACTTATTACAGTTAAGTTAGAAGAACTAGAAAGAGGAAATTTCTTTAGGTTGTTAAGATTAAAGGAATCATAAATGGAAAATAAATTAGCGTGGAGAGAAATTGATTTATCTGCTCTTTTAAATAATTTAAAGATAATAAGAGAAAAAGTAGGAGAAAAGGTTGAAATAATAGCTGTAGTTAAAGCTGATGCTTATGGGCATGGGGCAAAAGTAGTATCAAGATTTTTGCAAAAAGAGGGAATTAAAAAATTTGCTGTTGCTCATATAGAAGAAGGACTTGAGTTAAGAAACATAGGTATAACTGGGGAGATATTAATTTTATCTCCGCAGCTCTATTATTCTATTCCTTATTTTTTTGAATTTAATCTTATCCCATTAGTTTCGGATTTATTTTTCTTAGAGGAACTTGGTAAATACGCTAAAAAATTAGGAAAAAGATTAAAATTTCATCTTGCTATAGATACAGGCATGGGCAGAGAAGGGATACTTCCTACTGATATAGATAAAATAAAGGATATATTAAGTAAATATCCTGAACTGTATTTAGAGGCTTTGTCTACTCATCTTTCTACTCCGGAAAACAAAAAGGATCCTTATAATATATTTCAAAAGGAACTTTGCCAGAAAATATATAATGATCTAAAAAATTATCATGACATATATTTTCATGTATCCAATACAGGGGGAATTTTTAATTTTCCAGAACTACATTATCAAGCTGTAAGACCTGGTATCTCTTTGTATGGATATGGAGATAAGAAATTAAGGCCAGTTATGGAAATCAGAGCAAGAGTTACTTTAATAAAAGAAGTACCTGCAGGATGGGGAATAGGTTATGGACATACATATATTACACAAAAAAATATGGTTTTGGCACTTATTCCTATAGGATATGCTGATGGATATAGAAGGGAACTATCAAATAAGGCTAAAGTTATAATAAAAGGTGAGTTTTTTAAAGTTGTAGGAAGGATATCAATGGATCAATTTACAGTAAATGTTACGGATGAGGATATAAAAACGGGTGATTTGGTAACAATTATGGGAAAGGAGGGAGATAAAATAATAGATGCTCAAGAACTTTCTATTCTTTCGAATACTATTCCTTATGAAATATTAACAGGGTTTGGTTCTGCAAAGAGACTATGCAGTGTTTATAAATTTAATGGAAAAAATTTAAAAGATCCTATTGAGGAGCTTGATTTATAATTTCATTTACAAGTTTTATTTCATTATGTTTATCTTTTATCTCATTATTAAAGTGTTTCAAAAATAATAATTTTAGAGTTTCTCCTATTTTTCTTCCTTTAACACCAAAGCTAAGTAGTTCTTCTCCAGTTATATATGGTACTTTTTTCTCTTTTAGAAGTTTTATTCTAAGAATTTCTTTTTTTCTTTTTGCATTGACAGAAATAAGAAGTAATATGGGTATTGGAAGTTCATAGAGGAAAAGAATATCTTTTTCGTTAAGTATCTCTTTTTCCATGTATCTTTTCAGTATAGAGAAATAATATATGGTTTTTTTAGAAAAATGTAATTCTTCTAACCATTTTGTTCCATCTTTTTCGTCGGCATTTGAAATTATATCTAAGACTTGAATTTTATAATCTTCAGGATACTCTTTTATTAAAATATCAAGTGTTTTCTCTATATTCTTTGGAAGATTTTTAATTGGAAATATTTGGTTTATAGCATTCAATTCTTCTAATCTTCTCAGTACTTTTACTGGTTCTTTTTCGTTTAAGATTAGAATTATTTCTTCTCTCAATCTTTCTTTTCCAATCTTTTTAAGAAATCCATGCTCTATGGCTTCTTTCAATAATGAAAATGTTTTTTCTTCGAAGGAAAAGGAAAGTCTTACTTCCAATCTTATTCCTCTAAGAATTCTTGTTGGATCTTCTATAAAACTTAAATTATGAAGAATTCTTAATTCTTTTCTTGTAAGATCTTCTAATCCTCCATAAAGATCTATGATTTCTCCAAAATTTTCTTCATTTAAACTCATTGCTAAAGCATTTATCGTGAAATCTCTTCTTTTTAAGTCTAACCAAAAAGAACTTCTCTCTACTTTTGGGAGGCTTCCAGGTTCCTCATAATATTCAGTTCTTGCGGTAGCGATATCTATTCTCTTTCCATCTATTACTATTTCGGATGTTCCAAATTCATCATGAACTTTCACTCTTCCAGTCCATTTATCCATTATTTTTGATATGACGATATTTATATCTCCTTCTACCACAAGATCAAGATCGTAATTAGGTATTCCCAATAAGAGATCCCTTACAAAACCCCCAATGGCGTAAATAGAAATGTTATACTGTGATGTCAACTTTCTCAATTCTTCTAAAATCTCTTTCCAAGTCGAATTTTTTATTTTCTCTTCTTGGATCTGAAATATACTTCCTAAAGGTGCATAAGTTTGTGATTTCAAAAATCTAAACTTTAATATATCTTGTCTTGTAATAATTCCTACTATCTTACCATTTTCTACTACAGGAACTCTTCCGATATTTTTTTCTACTAAAATTCTTTCTATTTCCGAGATAGATGTTTCAGGAGTGACAGTTATTACTGGTTTTGACATAAAAGATTTGACCTTTCTTTTTGTTAGTTTTAAATTTATTGCTTTTTCTACATCTCTTCTACTTATAATTCCTATAAGCTTGCCATTTTCCTCAACACATAATCCACCATAACCATATTTCATCATTATTCTGAAGGCCTCGCGAATGCTTGTATCTGGTGTTATTGTGACTACTGGATAAGACATTATATCTTTTGCAGTAAAATCCTTAGGTAAATAAATTAATAATCTTTCTTTTAAAAACTTTTCAAGGTCGTCAAGCTCCATGCTATTGCTATTCAGTACTACAGTAGTAGCACTTTTATGTCCTCCCGGATTAAATTCTTTCAAGATATCTCTAAGATCGATGTTGGGAAGTCTTGTTCTTCCTAATACATAAATTTTTTCCTTTACTTGAAGTAATATGAAAAGAATATATCCTTCTTTTTCATCCAAAACTTTATGAGCCAATATAGAGAGACCTTCTATATATTTTTCCTTTTTTAATTTGCTTATAACAACCTTATAACCTCTTATAATTTCCTCTTTTGAGTTCTGTAAAAGTTCATCAAGAAATTCTTTTTGTTCGTCGGTTAATTTTTCATGTAAATAATAGTTTATGATGTTTAAATCAGCACCTCTTTCTAAAAGAATGCTGGCTGTTTTTAAATCTTTTGGAGTGGTATTTGCAAAGGTAAAATTCCCTGTATCCTGATAAATTCCAATTAGAAATATGGTAGCTTCTATGGGATCTATAGGAATTTTATTTTCTATTAGTTTTTCTACTAATATGGTGGTGGTGGATCCAGTTCTTTCTATGATCTCAGTATTTCCTTTTATGTCTCCACTTTCGTGATGGTCGTAAATTTCTATAATATAATTTCCTTCTTTTAATATTTCTTGAATATTTTTATCTATTCTGTTTATGTAATGGTTATCTACTAATATGATCTTTTCTATATTGTCTTTGTTTGAAATAATATACTCGTAGTTTTCTTGAAACCTAAGGATATCCTTATATAATAAATAAAATTCATAAACTTTTCTCTCCATGCTTTTGCTTGTATAAGCTATGGCTTTTGGGTATATTTTTTTTGCAGCATAGAGAGAGGATAGGGCATCAAAATCTAAATAGTTATGAGTAAGAATCAATTGAATTTTTTCCTTCATAATCTATATAGGTTTATAAGGAAAATTTTCTTTGTTATATGGTTCTATTTCTAATTCTTTTTCTTTTTCTCCATGTTTTATTTTTATTTTTACCTTTTCTTTATTTCTATGATCGCTATAATATCCTGCAATTTTTTCTGCTATTTCTAAAATTTTTTCATTTTCTATTTTCTGGGGTATTAGTACTATGGGAGAAGGTTCTTCTGCTTTTATAATTATATCTTCAGGATTTGCTAATTCTAACAATTTTTCGTTTTCTTCTTTGTTTCTCCCTACAATGATTTTTACCATATCAATTCTAAAGTGTCTACCCAATTTTAAAAGTTCTAAATCTCTTTTTGAGATGAGTTTTTGATGTTCTATAAGATCTTTAAGTCTCCTTGAGAAATTAGGTTCTGTAAGAAGACAACCACCAGCAGGAGTTGGAATTTCTTTTAATCCTATTCTTTTTGCAAGATCAAGTTGTATTTTCCTTGATCTACCCTTTATATCTAACATTTTGTTTCGATCAATTAACCCTTCTTTTTCAGGTTTTGTTGGAGGAAGTAATTTGGCTGATAATGGTCTAAGTAATATTTCCTCTGCATCAGAATATTTTTCTATTATTTTTAAGGATTGTTTATTTTGGGACATGGGTCTTTCTCCTAAAACTTCTCCTGTTACAATAAAATCAGCATTATATTTTTTAAGTTGTTCTTTAGTTTTTTTTATCATGAAAGCATGACAATCAATACAAGGGTTCATATTTTTTCCATAACCATATCTTGGGTTTAATAAAATAGGTATAAATTCATCAGTCACATCAATAATTTCCAAAGGGATATTGAGAAATTCAGCAGCCTTTTTGGCTTTTTCTATATCAAAAAAAGGTGTAGAATAATATATTCCAATTACTTCTACCCCTTGTTGAAGGATAAGCCATGTTGCTAATATACTGTCTAATCCGCCTGATAGAAGGGATATGGCTTTTCTTTTCATAAATTTTCTACAATTTCTTTGTCTAATCTTTTTATTGCTTCTAATATAAGTCTCTTTGCATTCAGGAAATCTTGAATATTTATTATGCTTGTATGGGAATGAATATATCTTGCTGGAACACCAATTACTACGGAAGGTACACCTTTAGCATGAATATGGATTCTTCCCCCATCAGTACCGCCTCTTTCTAAGGCTGAAAATTGGATTGGAATATTTAATTTTTCTGAAGTTTCAATGAAAAGTCTTCTTAGATTGACGTTAGGAATCATGGTAACATCATAAAGTATAATGGAAGGTCCTTTTCCTAAAAATACCTTTTTTTCCTCTTCTATGCCTGGCATATCGGTAGCTATATCCGATTCTAAGACTATGGCAACATCAGGATTTACTACATAAGAGGAAGTTACTGCTCCTCTAAGACCAACTTCTTCTTGTACTGTGGCTACACCAAATACAGTGTTGGGATGATTTGTACTTTTTAATTCCTTAATAATTTCGATCATTAATGCACAACCAACTCTATCATCCCATGCTTTTGCAATAAGCATATCAGGATTATTCATAACAGTAAAATCACTTTTTGGTGTTATAGCATCTCCTGGTCTTATTCCCATATTTAAAGCTTCTTCTTCGCTCTTAGCCCCTACATCTATATACATATCTTTCTTTTCTACAACTTTTTTTCTTTCTTCCTCAGTAAGAATATGGGGTGGTTTTGATCCGATTACTCCAATAACAGGTCCCTTTTGAGTATGAATAACTACTCTTTGAGAAAGTAATACCTGATCCCACCAACCACCAAGGGGTAAGAATTTTATGTATCCGTTTGTGGTAATATTCTTCACCATAAAACCAATTTCATCCATATGAGCAGCAAGCATTACCTTGGGATATGAGTTTTGACCCTCTTTTTTAAAGATAAGACTTCCTAAGCGATCTTCTTCTAAACTTGCATGATCTTTAAGATATTTTTTAATTACCTCTCTTATTTCCTTTTCGTATCCTGATACACCGTTGGCTTCTGTGAGCTCTTTTAACATTTGTAATAAGTCATTCATTTTTCTTTAAACCTCCTTTTTCTAAGATTTCAACATCGTATCCTATTCCTCTTATTTTATCAAAAATTCTTCTAATTTGGTCGGGGTTTTTTGTCTCTAAGGTAAATTCAACGGTACTTTCTATTTTAGGGAATAAAGGTAAGGATGGATCTTGATGAATTGTTATTATATTTGCTTTTTCTTCTGATATTACATTTATTACCCTTGAAAGATGTCCTGGTAAGTCAGGCAGTTTTACTATCATATGTACCAGTCTTCCAGTTTCGATAAGTCCGTATTCTATTATTTTTGAGAGGAGGGTTACATCAATGTTTCCTCCACTTAATATGAGTACTATTTTCTTTTTATGAATAAGATCTCCATGTTCTAACAAAACAGCTAAAGTAGTAGCTCCAGCTCCTTCAACCAGTGTTTTTGTTCTTTCCAGAAAAAGTAATATAGCTTGAGCAATTTTTTCTTCATCAACGACAAAGATATCATCTAAATATTTTTCCAATATAGAATAAGTAATTTCACCAGTTTTTTTGACTGCTATCCCTTCTGCTATGGTTTGAGAGGGTTTATTTTCTATTTTTGTGTTTTTGAACTTTTCATAGAAACAAGGAAAGGCTATAGATTGTACTCCATAAACTTTTATTTTTGGACTTTTTTCTTTTATAGCTATGCAAATGCCTGCAGAAAGGCCACCTCCCCCAAGAGGTACTATTACTGCGTCTATATCTTCAAGATCTTCTAAAATTTCTAAACCAATAGTTCCTTGTCCTGCTATTATTTTCTCATCATCAAAGGCTGGAATAAATTCCATTTTTTCATCTTCTGCAATACTTTTGGCATAGGAATAAGACTCATCATATATTTTTCCATGAAGAATAACATAAGCCCCATAACTTTTCGTGGTTATGATCTTAATTAGTGGTGTATTTTCAGGCATTACGATAATAGTTTTAATGTTAAAAAGTTTTCCGGCATATGCTACTCCCTGGGCATGATTTCCAGCAGAAGCAGTAACTATCCCGTTTATTTTTTTATCTTTTAATTGGGATATGTAGTTCATGGCTCCTCTTATTTTAAAAGAACCTGTTTTTTGAAGATTTTCAAACTTTAAATAGATATCTTTACCTGTAAGATCACTGATGCTTTGGGAGTAGGTTAGGGGGGTTTTGTGGATATAGGGTGAAATCCTCATCCTTGAGGTCTCAACATCTTTTAACCCTATCATTTAAAACACTCCTTTATCTTAAGATTTTGATTCCTTGTTCTGCTGAATCTACCAATTTTATTTTATACCCTTTTTCTATATATTTGTTTAGTCTTTCCAAGATTTTTTTTACCTCTTCTTTATCTTTTACCATTACAAAAATGGTTGAACCTGATCCTGTCATAGAAACATATTCAGTGACTTTCTCTATTTCTTTCTTTATAATAGCAAGTTCTGGATACATATTAAAGGTTATTTTTTCTAAAAAATTATATGGTTTAATGTAGATTCCATTAGTATATTCTGAAACCTTTTTTTTAAAATCTATATGATTTCCTAATAGATCTTTAGAGATTTTTGAGTATACCTCTTTAGTACTTATTCCAAAAGGTGGAAAGATTAAAAGAAATTTTAATCTTTGATGTTTAATTTTTTTAATTATTTCACCCCTCCCCTCTGCAACAGAGGATCCCCCATAAAAGAAGAAAGGTATATCCGATCCCAAAAATTTTCCTATATTGGCCATTTCCTCTAAGGAAAGATTTGCTTTGGTAAGTATATTTAATCCGTATATTATACCTGCCGCATTAGAACTTCCACCTCCAAGCCCTGCTTCTTTTGGTATTCTTTTATGAAGAAAGATTTTGCATCCAACTTTTATTCCCGTCTCTTTTATAAAGGCTTTATAACCCTTATATATTAAATTTTCTTTTGGAGATATATGGAGATTAGTTTCTAAAATAAAATAGGGATATGGAATTAAATTGATACTCATAAAATCACTAAGATTTATGTTATGTAGGAGTATTTTAACATTATGATATCCATCAGGCCTTTTATCAATTACATCAAGAAGAAGAGTAAGCTTAGCAAAAGTTAATAGTTTAATATTCATAGTCTTTTACCCTATTAGCAATTTCTATAAACATTTCTGGTATTATTTCTTCTGCTCTTGTTTTTAAATCTATGTTTAAATCTTTAAATAAAGCTTTCCATTCAATCTGAGGTAAATACCTTTGTAGGTTGTTAATAAGATATTTTCTTCTTTGGGCAAATCCTATCCTTAATATGTTATAAAAAAGATCCTTATCTAAAATATTATAAGGTGTAGGAGAATATGTCAGTTTTATAACTACTGATTCAACTTCTGGTGGTGGAAAAAATGAATCAGGAGAGACTTTCGTTATTAATTCATATTTGTAGTTTAAGCTTAAAAGGATAGATAAAGGGCTATATTTTTTAGAGCCTGCTTTTGAAGTTATTCTTTCAAACATTTCTTTTTGAAGCATGAGTACCATTATCTGGGCATAAGGTCCTTTTTTCAAGTATTCTCCTAAAAAGGATCCTGAGATGTAATAAGGTAGATTTCCGGTTAGTTTATAGGGTTGCGTTATAATCTTTCTAAGATCTACTTTTAACACATCCTCAAAGATAAGTTTGATGTTAAAATCTTTTAAATGTTCCTCTAATATGGGTTTAAATCTTTTATCTACTTCAATTCCAATAACTTCTTTTGCTCTTTTTGCAAGTTCTAAAGTAAGAGTACCTACTCCGCATCCTATCTCTAAAATAGTGTCTTCTCTTGTTATATCTAATTGATCTACTATTTTTTTTAAAAGATAAGGGTTTATTAAAAAATTTTGACCAAGACTTTTTTTTAAAAATATATTATGTTCCTTTAATAATGATAATAATGTGCTTTTATCGGTTAATTCCATTAAGATATTCTTTTCAAAAGATATATTTTGATTTTTCTTCTTCCAAAATTGGCAACCTCTCTAACTGTTGGATAACAAAGGTCCACTTTCCAACCTTTTATTAAGCCTCCTGTATCACCTGCGATGGCAAAACCGTAATTGGGAATATAAAAAGTACTTCGTAAGGGAATATATCTTGGGTCTACTGCTATTATTCCTTTTATGGCCTTCCATCCAAGAGCTGTTATACTATTTCCATCTCCACCTGTCCAAGGCTCATAGGCTGTGGCAGTTACAGTAATTGGTTTTACTACCTCGTATTCTGCTGATTTTAGGTTTAAATATTTGAGTACTGGGGAGATTACATTTATTACTTTAGGGGTCATTTTTTGGATTTCTTTTGAAGATAGTTTTTTTTCTTCTGCAAGTTTTCCGTTAATATATTTTCTTTTATATGTTTCTTGGATTTTTCCAATCTTTCCTGATTGAAGAATTTCTTCTTTATAAATATTTCCAGCTTTAACTTTTAAGATAATCTTGGGTTCTATAATTCTAATTTTTTGGACTGTTTCTTCTTTTACTCTTGTGATGCGAATTTCCTTTATTCTGGCTGCAAGAGGAGTACGAGCGGGTGGACTAACAATATCATATTTTGATACTTTAATATTTTTTTCCTCTAAAACTTCCCAAACAAATCCAGCATTTGTTCTTACTTTTATAGGTCTTCTATTTCCATCAACAATAATGATTTCTTTTATAGGTCTTAAATGCAAATTTTTATTCCAAAGATTAGTTTCAATAATTTTTGCTGTTGTTATTACTACGAGGCTTCCTAAAAATACAGTTATGGTGATTATTTTTCTTTTCACTCTCTTTTAATCCTCCTAAAAAAGTGTTTTCCAACCCTCAAGATAAAGGGTTTGTCAATTTCTATATCCATATTTATATCTTCAATTCTTGTGCCATTAATTTCTACAGCGCCTTGAGATATTAATCTTTTTGCCTCACTATTACTTTTTGCTGCACCTAATAAGGTCAATAATTTTACTATCCAGATTTTAGGTTCATTAATTATTACTTCTTGTACTTCCTCAGGAAGTTCTTTGTTACGGAATATTCTATTAAATTCTTCTTCTGCTCTTATACTTGCTTCTTCTCCATGATAAATCTTCACAATTTCTCTTGCTAATCTTGCTTTTGCATCTCTTGGATTTAATATTCCCTCTTTCATTTTTCTTTCTATTTCTCTGGTCTCCTCTTTAGGTAGTTCTGTGGCAAGTTCAAAATATCTTATTATTAATTCATCGGGTATTGACATTACCTTACCATACATCTGATTTGGAGGTTCTGTAAGACCTATATAATTTCCAAGACTTTTGCTCATTTTCTGTCTGCCGTCTAAACCCTCTAATATGGGCATAAGCATAGCTACTTGAGGCTCTAAACCATACTCTCTTTGTATTTCTCTTCCTACTATTAGATTAAATTTTTGATCAGTTCCTCCCAATTCTATGTCTGCTTTTATAGCTACAGAATCATAAGCTTGAAGGAGAGGATACATGATCTCATGTAAAAATATAGGTCTTTGTTCTTTAAATCTTTGAGCAAAATCATCCCTTTCTAACATTCTGGCAAGGGTATATTTAGATGTGAGGACTAAAACATCTTCTAACTTCATTCCCCCAAACCATTCTTCTTGGTATCTTATCTCAGCTCTTGATATATCAAGAATTTTTCCAACTTGATCTTGATAAGTTAAAGCATTTTTCTTTACTTGTTCAGGTGTTAAAGGTTTTCTTGTTTCTGATCTTCCTGATGGATCGCCTATTCTTGCGGTAAAATCACCAATGATGAATACGACCTGATGTCCCAAATCTTGAAATTGTTTCAATTTTCTAAGCACTACAGCATGTCCTAAATGGAGATCTGGAGCAGATGGGTCTGCTCCAAGTTTAACTCTTAAAGGTCTGTTCTCTTCTCTTGCTTTTTTTAGCTTCTCTTCTAATCCATTTTCGGGTATTATTTCAACTACGTTAGAGATTAATATCTCTAATTCTTCCTCTATACTTACTCTTTTCATTTTGCTACCCCTTTACTCAAAATATTTTTTTAATTGTGGGCTTTTAAGTATATATAAGAAAATTGGAAGTCCTATTACATAAGTAGCAATAGCTTCACCAATTCCTATATAAATAACATTTAGAAAATATGGAAGGTGAAAGAATAAATGTAAATAAAGGCTAACCCCAAAAGCATTTACTAAAATTGGTGGTAAAGGAGCAAGATATATATTGGGCATCTTTCTTGTTAAATATGCAGCTATTAAAGTGCACAAACTACCAAAGATCATATCTATCCAACCAACAGGGCTAAAGATATTAGCAATAAAACATCCTAAAAATAGCCCTGGAATTGCAAAATAATCTAAAAAAGGAAATAAAGTTAAGAATTCAGAAATTCTAACTTGAATAGGTCCATAGCTAATAGGAGACAACACTATTGTTATAACACTGTAAATGACTGCATAAAAAGCAATTCTTGAAATTTTTTTTGTGTTCATAGAAACACCCTTTTCCTTATAGGTTTAAATCGTTAGATACAGCTTTCATTGCTTCTAAGCCTAAGGATATAAATTCTTCTAAGGATAATCCTATTTCTTCACATGATTTTATTTGTTCTCTATTTACTCCTCTGGCAAAACTTTTCTCTTTAAATCTATTTAGAATAAAGTTTGTATCTAATGGTGCAAGTTTTTTTTCAGGATGTATAAGGGCTGCAGCCACAATTAGACCTGTTAGGGGATCCACAGCATATAGTGATTTGGCTAAAAGGGTTTCTCTTGGTAAGCCATGTATTTCATTGTGAGCTTTGATAGCATCAATTATATCTGAAGGAAGAGATACATCTTTTAAAATTTCTTCTGCTAAGAGACTATGTTTTTCAGGTTCTTTTTCTGTTACTTCATAATCAATATCATGTAAAAGTCCTGTAATTCCCCATTTCTCTTCATCTTCTCCAAATTTTCTTGCTAAAGCTCTCATTATAGCTTCTGTTGCTATCATATGCTTTATTAGATTGTTATTTTTCACATATATTGTTAGTTTATTAAAAGCTTCTTCTCTTGATATCATCTATGAACCTCCCTTAAAAGATGTTAATATAAAGGACCCAAACTTCAGTATTTGTTGGTAATTTATCTTTTGAAATTTCTATCTCTTTTTCATCAAATTTTTTAATTGGATATTTTACCTTATTTAAGAATTCGTCAACTTTAGCAAGATCAAATTTAAGATGTGGGGTCTTATAATGCATTGGTATTGCAATTTTAGGCTTTATTATTTCTATGGTCTTTATAGCCTTATCAGCATCAATAGTATAGATCCCACCTACTGGTATACAGAGTATATCCACATCTCCAATTCTTTCTTTATGCTCATCCGTTAAAGGATGTCCCAAATCACCTAAATGAAGTATCTTAATTCCATCTGTTTCTATTAGATAAATAGTGTTAATACCTCTTTTTTGTCCTTTTTTCTCATCATGATATGTATTAAAGCCTTTTATCTTAACATTATGGATAGTAGTTTCTCCTTCTCCTTCTACAACAATAGGAGTCCCTTTTAATAGATGTACTGCATTGTGGTCAAAGTGAGAATGACTTACTGTTACAATATCTACTTCTTCTTTAGGAATCTCATAGCCTACAGAGGTATCAAAAGGATCGGTAAGGATTTTCTTTCCTTCTGAATTTGTGAATACAAAACACGAATGTCCATACCATCTTATCTTCATAAGTTTCACCCCCTACATTTTTTCTGGAGCTGAAACTCCTAATATATTTAAAGCATCTTTTATTATTATTCTGATACAATCAATTAAGGCTAATCTTGCTAAGGTAAGATTTTTATCTTCCACTAATACCTTATAGGAATCATAATAACCATGAAAGAGAGAGCTTAAATTAAGGAGGTAAAATGGTAACTGATGAATTTCCAATGTTCTTGTTATATCTTCTAATTTTTCCGGATATCTCAAAAGGGTAAGTATAAGCTCTTTCTCTTTTTCTTCCTTTAACAATGAGAGATCTGCATTATCAAGGTCTGATAGGTTATAACCTTGAAATTCAGCATTTTTCAAAATACTACAACATCTTGCATGGGCATATTGAACATAATATACTGGATTTTCTAAGGATTGTTTCTTAGCAAGTTCCAAATCAAAATCCAATTGACTTTCAGGACTTCTTAAAAGGAAGAAAAATCTTATAGGATCTCTTCCAACTTCCTCTTGTACTTCGTCAAGAGTTACAAAATCACCTGTTCTTTTTGACATTTTTATTTCTTCATTACCTTTCATGAGTTTAACTACTTGTACTAAAATTATCTCTAAGATATCTTTTGAATAGCCTAAGGCTTGTATAGCTCCTTTTAGCCTTGTTACGTGGCCGTGATGATCTGACCCCCAAACATCTATTATCCAATCAAAGTCTCGTTCAATCTTATTTAAGTGATAGGCTATGTCTGCAAGAAAGTAAGTAGGTTTTCCATCACTTTTTACTAAAACTCTATCTTTCTCATCTCCAAATTTTGTAGATGCAAACCATATAGCCCCATCTTTTTTATAATAAGAAAAACCTCTTTTTTCAAGAATATCAAGCACCTCTTTAATTTTTCCGTTTTCATGAAGAGTCTTTTCACTAAACCATACATCATATTCAACCCCAAAATTTAACAGGGTATTCTTTATATTCTCTAACATTTTTTTTAGTGCATAATTTTTAAAGAATTCTTTCTTTTCATTATCAGATAGTTTTTCAATTTCTTCCTTTTTATTGAGAAGTTCTTTTGCTAAGTCAATAAGATATATTCCATGATATCCTTCTTCTGGTAACTCATAATCCTTGCCTTGAAGTTGCATATATCGGGCATATAAAGATTCTCCTAAAAGATCAATTTGTGTACCTGCATCGTTTATATAAAATTCTTTTTCTGTATTCCAGCCTATTCTTCTAAATAGATTGGCTAATGAATCGCCTATAGTAACCCCTCTTGCATGAGCAATATGCATAGGTCCTGTAGGATTTATGCTACCAAATTCCAACTGTATTTTTTTCTTTTTAGGGGGTATTTTTACTAACTTATCTATGTTTTTTCTTATATCTTTAATAGTTTCCCATAAAGCCTTCTCATTTAGGAAAAAGTTTATAAAGCCAGGTCCTGCAACTTCAACTTTTTCAATAAAAGGAGAACTATCTAAAAATGTAACTAATTTTTCTGCTATTAATCTTGGGGGTTTTTTATTTTTTTGAGCTATTTGAAGGGCTACAGCTGTTGCATAGTCTCCATATTCTTTCTGTTTTGGGACCTCTATAATGATTTCAATTCCGTCAGTACTTATATTCTCAATCTCTTCATATTTTTTTATAGCTTTTTCTACTAAATTTTGTATATGTTTTCTCATGCTTTTTACTCCCTATGATTTATTTTGTAAAACTATTTTAATAATATAACCTATAACTTCTTAGGATGCAACTTTTAGTGAAAATTGAACTTTTATCTATACTGATTTAAAATTTATTTATGATGGAGGAAATGTATAAGGGAATAAAAGAAAAGATTGAGAATCTTCCAGATTCACCTGGGGTATATCTTTTTAATGATTATAATGGAAAAGTAATTTATGTGGGCAAGGCAAAAAATCTAAGAAAGAGGGTAATGTCCTATTTAACTGACGATTCCCCAAAAGCGAAATATATATTAAGAAAATCTAAGGATATTAACTACTATGTTACTGATTCAGAAACTGAAGCTTTAATTCTTGAATCCGTTTTGATTAAAAAATATAAACCTATAATGAATGTACAGCTAAGGGATGATAAGCAGTATCCATTGTTAAAACTTACCTTAAATGAGGAATATCCAAGACTGATTAAAGCAAGAAAATTTGAAGATGATGGAGCTAAATATTTTGGCCCATATCCTCAAAGTAGTACTGTAAGAGAAACAATATCTCTCGTTAAGAAAATATTTAATCTGAGATCTTGTAGTTGGAATTTACCAAAAAGCAAGCCTAAAAGACCTTGTCTTAATTATTACATAGGTAACTGTAAGGCTCCATGTCAAGGATATGTGAGTAAGGAAGAGTATTGGGATATGGTAAAAGATGTGCTTTCTTTTTTGGAAGGTAAATATGAAAAGATAATTGAAAAATTGTTTGTAGAGATGAAAAATTATTCAGATAATTTAGAGTTTGAGAAAGCAGCAAAAATGAGAGATAAGATAAAGACTCTTCAAAATTTGGGTGAAAGACAAAAGATTATTTCTTTTAATAATGAAAACAAAGATCTTATTCAATTATATATTGAGGATCATAAGGCCAAAATTTTAGTATATCTTGTAAGAGAAGGTAAATTAATAGAGAAAAGAATATTTGTCTTAAATCTTTCTTATGATTTTGTTAAAGATGAAATAATTAGAGCTTTTATTCTTCAGTATTATCTTAATAGGGAGATTCCTGATATTATTATAATTCCTCAAGAAATATCTTACGAAGATTTTGATATTATTAAGTATCTTTCTGAGAAGAAAGGAGCATCTGTTAATTTAAGGCTACCTGTAAATGAAGATGAAAGTAAACTTTTAGAAATGGCTTTAAAGGATTTAAGTATTGAAAGCTTAAAATCAGAGAAAGTGTGGGGAGCCCTTGTAGAATTACAAAAATTGTTTGGGCTTGATGATATACCATTGTCCATAGAAGGTTTTGATATTTCAAATCTTCAAGGTAAGGAGGCTGTAGGATCTAAGGTTTTCTTTTTTAAAGGTTTTCCTGATAAGGGTAGATATAGGCGATATAAGATAAAGTACGTAGAAGAATTCCCAAATGATTTCTTAATGCTTCAAGAGGTATTAAGAAGAAGATTAAAAAGGATAGATGAAGATCCTTTGGCAGATATTATACTTATTGATGGGGGAAAAGGACAATTAAGCTCTGCTATGGAAGTACTTAATGAGATAGGTATAAAGACTAAATTAATTATAGCTCTTGCTAAGGAAAATGAAGAGATTTTTCTTCCAGATAGATCAAAACCAATTGTTCTTCCAAAGGATTCCTATGCTCTTCATTTATTACAACATGTAAGAGACGAGGCTCATAGGTTTGCAATCTCTTATCATAGAAAGCTTCATAGAAAAAAGATATTAGAGCCTTCCTTAATGAAGATTTCAGGGGTTGGCCAGAAGAGGTGGAAAATACTTATGGAACATTTTTCTTCTATAGAAGACATAAAAAAGGCTTCTTTAGAAGAACTAAAAAACATACCAGGAATTCCTGAAAAGGTTGCTGAAAAGATATATATGTATTTTAATGGGTAACTTTAAAGTATTTTTAATACTTTAACTTTTGACAATTTTTTATAAAAGGAGTATACATTTTAAAAAATATATTCCTTTTCCTTAAAGGAGGTTGTGAAATATGGAAATATTTACAGGAACAGATAAAGTAAAAAGAGGTCTTGCTCAGATGTTAAAAGGTGGAGTTATCATGGATGTTACTAATGCTGAGCAAGCTGAAATAGCAGAAGAAGCTGGGGCTGTTGCTGTGATGGCTTTGGAGAGGGTACCTGCTGATATTAGAGCCCAGGGTGGAGTAGCGAGAATGGCTGATCCAAAGAAGATAAAAGAGATAATGTCTGCTGTTAGTATACCTGTTATGGCTAAGGTAAGGATTGGGCATTTTGTAGAAGCCCAGATTCTTGAAGCCTTAGGTGTAGATTTTATTGATGAGAGTGAAGTTTTGACACCTGCCGATGAAAAATATCATATAAATAAGCATGCTTTTAAAGTTCCTTTTGTTTGTGGTGCTAGAGATTTGGGAGAGGCTTTAAGAAGAATTGCAGAAGGTGCAGCTATGATACGTACTAAGGGTGAGGCTGGAACAGGAAATGTGGTAGAAGCAGTAAGACATATGAGACAAATTATGGATGAAATAAGATCTTTAGTGTTACTACCTGATGATGAATTGGTAACAAAAGCTAAAGAGTTAGGTGCTCCTTTAGAGGTGTTAATGGAAACAAAAAGGCTTGGTAAGCTCCCAGTTGTAAATTTTGCTGCTGGAGGAATAGCTACACCTGCTGATGCAGCTTTAATGATGCATCTCGGTGCAGATGGTGTATTTGTTGGATCTGGAATCTTCAAGTCTAAGGATCCAAGAAAAAGAGCAAGGGCGATTGTTCTTGCAGTAACCTACTATGATGATCCTTATGTTTTAGCTGAAATTTCTGAGGATTTAGGTGAACCTATGCCTGGTATTGACATAAGGAAGTTGAATGAAACCGAATTACTACAGACAAGAGGTTGGTAAAATGAGAATAGGTATACTTTCTATTCAAGGTTCCATAATTGAACATAAAAATATGCTTAAAAAATTGGATGTAGATACTATTCTTATAAAGAAGTCGGAGGATTTGGATAAGATTGATGGAATCATTATACCTGGTGGAGAAAGTACTACCTTTTTAACTGTTCTTGAAAATACAGGATTATTTAAAAAACTTCAAGATGCAATAAAGGCTGGCCTTCCTGCAATGGGAACTTGTGCAGGTTTAATTCTTCTTGCAAAAAGAATAGAAAATCATCCTCATCAGAAAAGTTTGGGAGTTTTAGATATTACAGTTTCAAGAAATGCATACGGTAGGCAAAGAGAAAGCTTTTCCACCTATTTAGATATTCCAGCTATAGGAGATAAACCTTTTGAGGCTGTTTTTATAAGGGCACCTCAGATATTAGATGTAGGAAAAGATGTCAAAGTACTTGGAGTATTTATGGAAAAGCCTGTTTTTGTAGAAGAAAAAAGTATTTTAGGATTGACCTTTCATCCAGAGCTAACGGATGACACAAGAATACACGAATATTTTTTACAGAGGTGTATTGGAAGGAATGAAATGTGATTTATGCCATAAAAATTTAGCTATATATCTTTTAGAGATAAAAGACGAGAAAGGAATAAGAGAATATTCCCTTTGTGGAGAATGCTTGCAAGAATATATTAAGAGGCTTTTTCAAAATGCCTTTCCTCAGGATAAGGAAGAAAAGAGATGTCCTAATTGTGGAAGAACCTGGAAGAAGATAGAGAAAACAGGTATGGTGGGTTGCTATTATTGTTATTCTGTTTTTAAGGATGAATTAGGAGAAATAATAAAGAGTTACCATGGAAACAAAGAACATAAGGGAAAAATTCCTAAAAATACTTCTAAAAAAGAAGATATACTTAAATATAAAATAGAATTGTCGAAGGCAGTAGAAGAAGAGAATTATGAAAAAGCAGCAAAGTTAAGAGATTTCTTGAATAAATTGAACGAGAGGAGTGGATGAGAGAATTCTATTATAAGTATCTTAAGTGGCTTGGAGAAGACAATTTACATAAAGATATAATATTGAGTACTCGGATAAGATTAGCGAGGAATGTTAGAGAATTTCCATTCCCAAATCAAGCTTCCGAACCGCAAAGAAAAAGGTTTATAAATAAGGTTGAATGGGTATTTGAAAATGACACTAAATTTAATAAAGATTACGATTTTTTGAGATTGGAGAAATTATCTAAATTAGTATCTGAAGTTTTAATAGAAAAACACTTAATAAGTGAAGATCAGTTTAATAATCTATCTGGTACAGGTCTTATTGTAAGAAAAGATGGTAAATTGAGTATTAGATTAAATGAAGAAGATCATTTCAGAATTCAAGTTTTAAGTGGTGGATTAGAAATTGATGAGAGTTGGAAAATGCTTCAATCTTTGGAAAATCATATTTCCGAATATTTTGATTTTGCCTTTGATAATAGTATGGGTTATCTTACCTCTTGTATAACTAATTTAGGATGTGGCCTAAGAATATCTTTTTTGGTACATCTACCGGGTCTAACTTTTACTGGGAAAATTAAAAATCTTTTTAGGAGGTTGAGATCTTCTAAGGTTTTGATTAGGGGTTTTTATGGTGAGAATACTAAGGCTATAGCTGGTTTTTATCAAATTGCAAGTAAATCCTCTCTGGGTTGTAGCGAAGAAGAATTAATACAAAAAATGGAGGAAATAGCTTTAAAAATCGTCAATGAAGAAATAAAGGCTCGAGAATTACTTTTTGAGGAAAGGAGAAGATGGGTAGAAGATATTCTTGGAAGAGCATGGGGTATTATAAATTATGCTAAATATTTAGAAAGTTTGGAGGTTATCTCTTTACTTTCTAATATTAGATTTGGTACTTTTTATAAAATAATAAATTTACCAATCAAATTATTAGATTTGTTATTGATATTAACGTTGCCTGCTCATTTACAAGTTAAATTAGGTAGGGAAATGGATCCTGAAGAAAGGGATAGGGTGAGGGCAGATTTATTGCATGATGTTTTCAAAAATTATAAAATAGATTAGGGAGGTGTCATGTTAAGGAGGTGTATAGAAAATGATGGATAAGTTGACGCAAAGAGCTTACAGAGTACTACTCTTAGCACAGGAGGAGGCAAGAAGGCTTAATTATTCTACTGTTGGTACAGAACATATTCTCCTGGGGTTACTCCGTGAGGATGGAGGCATAGCTGCTCAAGTTTTGATAAACTTGGGTCTTGATCTTAATTACCTCAGGAGTGAGATAGAGAGACTAATAGGTCGTGGTGATGGTACCTCCTATGGAGCCCTTCCTTTTACTTCAAGAGCCAAGAAGGTCTTAGAGTATGCTTCTGAATCTGCGCAAGAATTGAATCATAATTATATTGGTACAGAGCATTTACTTCTTGGGTTGTTGAAGGAAGGAGAAGGTGTAGCAGCTCACGTGTTAGAGGGAATGGGAGTAAGGATAGAGGATGTTACAGTAGAAATACTTAAGTTATTAGGAGAACCAATTGATCCAGCAAAGATAAAGGGAAGACAAATTGCTTCCCAGAATACAAATAAGAAGAAGAGAGCTATAACAGCCACCTTGGATGAATTTGGTAGAGATTTAACTCAGCTTGCAAGACAGGGTAAACTTGATCCTGTTATTGGGAGAGAAAAGGAATTAGAAAGAATAATTCAAATATTGAGTAGAAGAACTAAGAATAACCCAGTACTTGTTGGAGAACCTGGAGTAGGGAAGACAGCTATCGTAGAAGGATTAGCCCAAAAAATTGTGGAAGGAGATGTACCAGAAACGTTGTTAAATAAAAGAATTGTAGCTATAGATATGGGTAGCATAGTAGCTGGTACAAAGTATAGAGGTGAGTTTGAGGAAAGAATGCAGAGGATAATAGAAGAAGTAAAGATGGCAAAGGATGTAGTTTTGTTTATAGATGAGATTCATACCTTAGTTGGAGCTGGAGCTGCTGAAGGAGCTGTAGATGCAGCTAATATTTTAAAACCTTCTTTAGCAAAAGGAGAAATTCAAGTTATTGGAGCAACAACTCCCCAAGAATATAGAAAATATATAGAAAAAGATGGAGCTTTAGAAAGGAGATTCCAACCTGTTATAGTTAATGAGCCAACTCCAGAAGAGACATTGGAAATTCTTAAGGGATTGAGAGAAAAATATGAAATTCATCATAGGGTTAAAATTTCTGATGAAACATTAGAAGAGGCTGTTAAACTTTCTGTAAGGTATATCACTGATAGATTTCTTCCTGACAAAGCTATAGATGTAATTGATGAGGCAGCTGCAAGAGTCAGACTGAAAAGGCAGAAATCTACCGCTCATAGTAATTTAGAATTGGAACTTGCAAGAATAAGAGAACAAAAAGAAATAGCTATCAGAAATCAAGCTTTTGAAAGGGCTGCTCAACTTAGAGATGAAGAAAGAAGAATTGAAGAATATCTTAAGAATTTCTTAGCTACTACATCTATTGAGAATGAAGGAGTAGTAACTCCAGAGGATGTAGCTCAAGTGGTGGCGAGCTGGACTAGTATACCTGTAGCACAACTTCTTATGGAAGAAAGAGAAAGATTACTCAGAATGGAAGAAGAACTTCATAAGAGAATTATTTCTCAAGATGAGGCTGTAAGTGTTGTGTCAAGAGCTATAAGAAGATCAAGGTCTGGTTTGAAAGATCCAAGAAGACCTATAGGTGCATTTATGTTCTTAGGTCCAACGGGTGTTGGAAAGACCGAACTTGCAAGAGCTTTAGCTGAATACCTTTTTGGAAATGAAAATGCTTTAATTAGATTAGATATGTCTGAATATATGGAGAAACATACTGTATCAAGACTTATTGGTGCTCCCCCTGGATATGTGGGATATGAGGAGGGTGGTCAGTTAACGGAAAAGGTTCATAGAAGACCTTATTCTGTCATCCTATTTGATGAAATAGAAAAAGCCCATAGTGATGTTTTTAATATATTGTTACAAATAATGGATGAAGGACAGCTTACAGATGGACATGGAAGAAGAGTTAATTTTAGAAATACCATATTAATAATGACATCTAACTTTGGCGCTGAATACTTCAAACAAGAAGCTACAATAGGGTTTGCATCAAAAGAGGACCGAGAAAAATCCTTTGATAAGATAAAGGAAACTATACTTTCGGAAATGAAGAAATATTTCAGACCTGAATTCTTGAATAGATTAGACGAGATTGTCTTCTTTAGACCATTAACAAAGGAAGATCTTAGAAAAATATTAGATCTTCTTTTGAAACCAGTTAGAGAAAGATTGAGAGAAAAGAAATTAGATATAGAACTTTCTGATGATTTAAAAGAATTCCTATTAGAAAAAGGGTGTGATCCTCAATATGGTGCAAGACCATTAAAGAGAACTATTCAATATTATATTGAAGATCCACTTGCTGAGTTTATTCTTCAGGGTGATTTTAATGAAGGAGATATTATAAAGGCAGAACTTAGTAAAGATGGCAATATTGTTTTCAGAAAAGTCACTTTAGCAAAGGAGCCTTCTAAATAAAAATGTAAATGACGAAAATAAAAACTAAATTTGTATGTCAAGTATGTGGATACGAAAGTATAAGATGGTTTGGCAGATGTCCTAACTGTCAAAGTTGGAATTCCTTTATAGAAATTTCTGAAAAAGAAAGTAAAACATTAAAAGGCGAAGAAAATTTAAAAGTTGTAAGATTAGATTCTATATCACAGTTAGAAGAGAAAAGAATACAAAGTGGGTTAAGAGGATTTGATTTTATATTGGGAGGGGGGATTGTAGAGGGGGCTGTAATTTTATTAAGTGGAGAACCAGGGATAGGAAAATCTACTCTACTTTTACAAATTGCTGTTGCTATTCAGAGTAAAAATGCAAAGGTTTTATATTTATCGGCAGAAGAAACTTTTTCGCAAGTAGGAATTAGGCTTAAGAGAGTTTCAAAAAGTAGTTCAAATCTTCAAATAGATTTTGTATGTGAAAGGGATATTGAGGCGATTCTACCCTATTTAGAAAAATCTGATTATTCTTTGGTAATTGTGGATTCTATTCAAACTGTTTATTCCTCCGAGTTTCCTACATCTCCTGGAAATGTAGTTCAAGTAAGGGAATGTACTAATAAGATGGTAAATTTTGCAAAAAAAACAAAGATCCCTGTAATTTTAGTAGGCCATGTAACAAAGGAAGGAGATATAGCAGGTCCAAAATTATTAGAACATTTAGTAGATGTGGTCTTATATCTGGAAGGGGAAAGATATAGTGATTTTAGAGTACTTAGGGTTGTAAAAAATAGGTTTGGACCAACTAATGACTTTCTGCTTTATGAGATGAAGGATGAGGGTTTAATTGAAGTTGAAGATATTTCTCAAAGATTGCTTGAGAATAGGAATTTAGCTATATCAGGCTCAATAGTTATACCAATAATAGAAGGTACAAAACCTTTATTAGTTGAAGTACAAGCGTTGGTTAGTAAAACCAATACAACGTATCCAAGAAGGATAACATCAGGAATAGATTTAAATAAGGTAATACTTCTTTTAGCAGTTTTAGAGAAAAAACTTAGAATTAATTTTTCTGATAAAGATGTTTTTCTCAATGTGGTAGGAGGCTTAAAAATTGAAGAGCCTGCAATAGACTTAGGGATAGTGTTGGCCATACTTTCTGCTCTGAAGGATAAACCTCTTCCCCACGATTTGATAGCAATAGGTGAGATAGGATTAGGAGGAGAAGTAAGAAGTACACCACATTTAGAAAAGAGAATTTTGGAAGCAAAGAAATTTGGTTTTATAAAAGCAATAATTCCTTCTAAAAGTAAAATTATAGATCAGGAAGATTTTTATTTTATTCCTGTTTCTAATATTTTAGAAATAGAGAAGGTGTGGGCTTAAAATGGCAGATCCAAAAAAATTTGTTGTACAAGCATTGAAGTTTGTGGCTCCAGGTACACCCTTAAGGGAAAGCTTAGAGCAGATTGTAAAAGCAAAGACCGGAGCATTAATAGTAATAGGAGAGGCAGAGAAACTTAAACCAATTATGAATGGTGGATTTCCATTAGACATAGAATTTACCCCCAATAGGCTTTATGAGCTTTCAAAGATGGATGGAGCAATAATACTGAGTAAAGAAGCGAAGAAAATTCTTTATGCAAATGTGATATTGTTGCCTGATCCCAATATTCCTTCTTCTGAAACAGGAGCAAGACATGCTACAGCAGAAAGAGTGGCAAGGCAGATAGGATGTTTAGTTATTAGTGTCTCTCAAAGAAAGGATACGATTACCCTTTTTCAGGATAATTGGAAGTATGTTCTAAGAGATGTAGGAGAAATATTAACTAAAGCTTCTCAAGCACTTCAAACTATGGAAAGATACAGGAATATATATGATGATCTTTTGAATAAGTTAAATTCTTTAGAATTGGAAAATCAAGTCAATCTTTATGATGTGCTTATATTTTTGCATAGGGCATGTATGCTATTCACAATTCATAAGGAAGTGGAGAATTATCTTATAGAACTTGGCATAGAAGGAAGGTTAATTGAAATACAGTTAGAAGCTTTACTTGCAGGTGTTAAGGAAGAGACAATTTTAGTTATAAAAGATTACAAGAGGAAGCCTACTGAAGCAGATGAAATTTTGAAGGAGCTTTTAGATAATTTTAAGGGAAATTTTCAAGAGTTTGCTATAGTTGCAGGTGAGATATTGGGATATAAGAAAGAAGAAATAGAAATAAGTATATTAGTAACACCAAGAGGTTATAGAATTCTAAATCGAATAACATCTATTCCGTCTGCTATTATTGACAATATTGTGGAATATTTTGGTAGTTTGCCTAAAATTATAGAAAGTAGCTTTGAGGATCTTGATAATATAGAAGGGGTTGGGGAGGTGAGAGCTAAAAAAATAAGAGAGGCTTTAAGCAGGTTACAAAGAATTTCTTCAGTTTTTTAAAATTTTTTAGGGGATTTATTTAAATATTTTATTTTTTGGGGGACTGAGACTTTATGAAAAAACTTTGGAAATTATGGTTTATAATAGTTTCTTTGTTATTTGTAGGTCTTTTAGTTTTTTCATTCGTGTCTTTTTTGTATAACAAAGGCAATACTCTTTATATATTAAATTTTATTTTTGCCTTTTTAGTCTTTGCTATATATATTTATTTTATTTTCAGAATGAGGTTTTTTGATTTTAATAATTTCCCGTATGTAAAAATACTTGATACAAGTGTAATTATAGATGGAAGAATAGTAGATATATTGAAGACAAATTTTATAGAAGGGAAAATAATTATTCCCCGCTTTATTTTAAAGGAATTGCAACAACTCGCTGATTCTTCAGAATCTTTAAAGAAGAATAGGGGAAGATTTGGACTTGATAATCTAAATCAAATAAGAAAAGAATTGGGGGATCAAGTAGTAATTGTAGATATGGATTTTCCTAAAATTCAAAGTGTAGATTCTAAATTGGTAAAGTTAGCGAAACTTTTGAAGGGCAAAATAGTAACTAATGATTATGGATTAAATAAACTTGCTAAAATAGAAGGTATAACAGTGTTAAATATAAATGAATTATCAAATGCTGTAAAACCAATATATTTACCAGGAGAAGAGCTTACCCTAAATATTGTTAAAGAAGGAAAAGAGGCTGGACAAGGGGTTGCTTATTTAGAGGATGGAACTATGGTGGTAGTGGAAAATGGAAGAAAATATATAGGACAAATTGTAAAAGTTGTTGTCACAAGTGTCTTTCAAACTGCTGCAGGAAGACTTATCTTTGGTAGGGTAAGGGAGGATAAGGATCATTGGAAAAAATAGTAGGTATAATTGTGGCTGGAGGAAAGAGTGTAAGATTTGGGGATGATAAACTTCTTGTGGAAATTAAAGATAAGCCTCTGATTTACTATTCTTTGAAGACTTTTGATAAGGTCAAAAGAATATCAGAGTTAATATTAGTAGTTAGAGAGGATAAGGTGAATTTTTATCAGGAAAAGATTGAAGAATGGAATTTATCAAAAAAAATAAAGTTAGTAGTAGGGGGCAAAGAAAGACAACATTCTGTCTGTAATGGGATTAGGAGTATCGAGGAACCATGCGAATATGTAATAATACATGATGCAGCAAGACCATTTGTAAAGATAGAGAATATAGAGAAATTAATAGATTTTTGTATTGAAAGAAAAACTTCTGGTATTTTAGGTATTCCTTCAAAAGATACAGTAAAGTTAGTAGATGAAAAAGGAAGGGTAGAGGCTACCTTAGAAAGAAAAAAAATATGGCTTATTCAAACACCCCAAATGTTTCCATATAATTTATTATTAGAAGCTCATAATAAGGCTCTTCAAGATGGATTTTTAGGCACTGATGATGCTGTATTATTAGAAAGATTGGGTTATCCAGTATACATAGTGGAAGGAGATCCTTTTAACATAAAAATTACTACAAAGGAAGATTTAATATGGATAGATTACATTCCCAAAATATTAGAGTTGGTTTAGGTTATGATGTACATCCTTTTGAAGAAGGAAAAGATTTATATATAGGTGGGGTAAAGATTCCTTATCCAAAGGGATTAAAGGGACATTCTGATGGGGATGTACTTATTCATGCTATCTCGGATGCTCTTCTTGGTGCTTCTGGACTTTATGATATTGGATATTATTTCCCAAATTCGGATATAAATTATAAAGGCATATCAAGTATGGTCATACTGGAAAAAGTAAGAAGTCTTTTAGAGGAAAGAAAGATAAAAATTATTAATATTGATGGTATGATTATTGCAGAAGAGCCAAAGATTTTACCTTATAGAGAAGCTATTATTGAGAGAATATCTTTTACTTTAGGAATAGATAAATCAGCTGTAAATATAAAGGCTACTACTAACGAAGGATTGGGTTTTATTGGGAGAAAAGAGGGAATTGCAGCCTTTGCAGTAGTTCTAATTGCATATTGAATAAAAGGAGAGTTTTTATGGAAGAGAAAATATATGGAAAAAATCCTGTTTTAGAGGCTTTAAAAGGAGATTTGAATATAAACAAGATTTATATTGCAAAAGGTATTCATTTTGATAAAAAATTCAAGGAGATAATAAATCTTGCTAAAGATAAAAATATACCTATTCAATATGTGGATAGAAATTTTATTGATAATGAAGTAAAAGATAATTCTCAAGGTATATTAGCTATTGTCTCATCTGTTCCATATGTTTCTTGGGAAGACTTAAAAACAAAGTTGGATAATAATAGTATAATCGTAATTTTAGATCATATTCAAGATCCAAGAAACTTAGGTGCGATTGCTCGAACCTGTGAGTTTTTAGGTGCATCTGCTATTGTAATCCCTAAATTTAGAAGTGTTGGATTAACTCCCACTGTTTTTAAGGCTTCAGCTGGTGCTTTATCTTTTATACCTGTTGTTAGAGTATCTAATGTGGCAAATTTTTTAAGGAATCTTAAAGAGGAGAATTTCCTTATAGTAGGCGCAGATTTGGATACTGATATTGAATTCGATAAAGTAAAATACAGATTTCCTTTGGCTTTAGTAATAGGGAGCGAAGGTGAGGGGCTTCACAGGCTTGTTAAGGAATCTTGTGATCTTTTGGTGAAGATACCACCCTATGGAAAAGTGAACTCTTTGAATGTATCAGTTGCTCTTGGAATTATTTTGTATAAGCTAAGAGAAAGTCTATGAGGGATAAATTAGAAGATTTTCTTTTTTATCTGAAATTCGAAAAAAATTTATCCTCTAATACCTTAGAAGCATATAAAAGGGATTTAGAACATTTTATTTCATTCTTAAAAGGAGAGAAGAAGAATTTAAAGGATTTTAATAGAGAAGATTGGCAGAAATATCTATCTACCTTATACAAGGAGTATAAGATAAAATCTATTGCCCGGAAGATTTCAGCTATAAGAACTTTTTTGAGATTTCTCATAAGAGAAGGCTATCTTTCTAAAAATTATGGAAGTATGATACTTACTCCTAAGATACCTATTTATCTTCCTGAGGTTTTAGATAAAAAAGAGATAGATAGTATTTTAGATCTTCCTGATCCTTCCTCCCCCTTAGGTATTAGGAATCAGGCTATTTTGGAAACCCTATACGGTACAGGTATGAGGGTTTCTGAATTAGTTAATCTAAATTTATACAATGTTAACTTGAAAGAAAAATATATAAGGTGTTTTGGAAAAGGAGAAAAAGAAAGAATTGTTCCAATAGGAGAGTACGCTTCAGAGAGTATTGAAAAATATCTTAAAGTAAGAGAATATTTTAAGCCTGTAGATAGCGATGCTTTATTTTTAAATAAAAAAGGATATAGGATTACAAGACAAGGTGTTTGGTATATCATAAAAGTATATTCTAAGATCTTAGGTTTATCTAAAAAAGTATCTCCACACACTTTTAGACATACCTTTGCTACTCATTTACTAATGAATGGTGCTGATATTCGTATTGTTCAGGAGCTTCTTGGTCACTCTGATATATCTACGACGCAAATATATACTCATGTGGTTTCCAGTAAATTGCATGAAGTTTATAGAAGAGCACATCCTTTAGGGCGGAGGCAAGAAAAATGAAACGTGTAATATTAATAATATTAGATGGGGTGGGAATTGGTGAGCTTCCTGATGCTTCTAAGTATGGAGATGAAGAAAGTAATACCTTAGCAAATACAGCAGAAGCAGTGGGAGGATTAAATTTACCTAATATGGGTAAATTAGGTTTATCTAATATATATCCTATAAAAGGAATTCCTTACGAAGAAAGACCTTTGGCATTTTATGGAAAGATGGCTGAAGCTTCCCCAGGAAAAGATACTACTACTGGTCATTGGGAGATATCAGGTATAATTTTGGATAAACCCTTTCCTACTTACCCAAATGGATTTCCAAAAGAAATAATAGAAAAATTTGAAAAAGCTATTGGGAGGAAAGTTTTAGGGAATAAGCCTGCTTCTGGTACAGAGATAATTAAGGAATTGGGAGAAGAGCATATTAAAACTGGTTGTCCTATTGTTTACACATCCGCAGATAGTGTGTTTCAGATTGCAGCTCATGAGGATGTTATCCCTGTAGAAGAATTATATAGAATGTGTGAAATAGCGCGTAGTATTTTACAAGGTGAACATGCAGTTGCAAGGATTATTGCGAGACCTTTTGCAGGAACCTCTGGTAATTTTTATCGTACTCCTAAGAGAAAAGATTTTTCATTACCTCCACCCCGTAATACTCTTTTAGATTTTTTAAAAAATAATGATTATGATGTAATTGGAGTAGGAAAGATAGAGGATATTTTTGCAGGAAGAGGATTAACATATTCTCTTCATCAAAAAAATAATGCAGAGGGTATAGAAAATATTTTTCTTGCTTGGAACAAATTAAAAGAGGGTCTCATTTTTGTAAATTTAGTAGATTTTGATACTCTTTACGGTCATAGAAATGATCCTTTTGGTATGGCTAAAGCATTGGAAGAGTTTGATAAATCCTTGCCAATGATTATGAAATTATTATCTGATAAAGATCTTTTAATAATAACCGCAGATCATGGATGTGATCCTACAACTCCAAGTACAGATCATTCAAGAGAGTATGTTCCTCTGCTTATCTATTCTCCAGATTTTAAAAACAACTATTCTTTAGGGATACAAATGACATTTGCTAATTTAGGAAAGACAATAGCAGATTACTTTAAAGTTGAAAATAATCTTGATGGAAAGAGTTTCTTAAGTATTATTCAGGAAGGGTGGAATATATTATGAATATGGTAGATCTTATTATTAAAAAGAGAGATGGACATCCATTAACTGACGATGAAATATCCTATATAATTAATGGTTATGTAAAGGGAGATATACCAGATTATCAGATGTCGGTTTTGCTTATGGCAATTTATTTTAGAGGTATGAATATTCAAGAGATTGTTTCTTTAACAAAGGAAATGGCTTTTTCAGGTAAGGTTTTGGATTTATCAAATATTCCAGGAACAAAAATAGATAAACATAGTACAGGGGGTGTAGGTGATAAAACAACATTAGTTTTTGCTCCTCTTATTGCATCCTTAGGGTATCCTGTAGCAAAAATGTCAGGGAGGAGTCTTGGACATACAGGAGGTACTATTGATAAATTAGAGTCAATTCCAGGTTTTAGAACTTATTTATCCGATGAAGAATTTATTAAGCAAGTTAAAGAAATAGGAATAGCTATAGTTGGTCAAACAGAGAATTTAGTACCAGCTGATAAAAAAATATATGCTTTAAGAGATGTAACAGGAACTGTTGATTCTATTCCTCTTATCGCAAGTAGCGTAATGAGTAAAAAGATAGCAGGAGGTTCGGATGTAATTGTATTGGATGTTAAGGTAGGTAAAGGTGCATTTATGAAAGATATAAATTCAGCTAAGGAGTTGTCTAAAATCATGGTTGAAATTGGAAAAAATATGGGTAGAAAAATGGCTGCTGTAATATCTCAAATGGACCAGCCCTTAGGGAACACTGTCGGTAATTCTTTAGAAGTATTAGAGGCAATAGAGGTATTAAAGGGTAGAGGACCTTCAGATCTAATAGAGTTAGTAACGGTTTTATCAATTGTTGCTCTTAAAGTTGCTGGGGAAAAAGAAGATGACGAGATTTTGAGAGAAAAAGTTAAGAGTGCTTTGCTAGGTGGAAAGGCTTTTAATAAACTTAGAGATTTAATAATTTATCAGGGCGGAGACTTTAAGATTATTGATGATTACTCTCCTCTTTTAAATGCCAAAGTACAAAAGGAGATATATACCTTAGAAGAAGGGTATATTGAAGAGTTAGATGCATACAAGGTGGCTCAAACGGTGATGACCTTAGGTGCAGAGAGGGCTAAAAAGGATGATAAAATTGATCTTTATGTTGGTTTAAAATTGCATAAGAAGATAGGAGATAAAGTTACTAAAAATGAACCTATAGTGACTTTTTATGCTAATGATGCTGAAAAATTAAGAAAAGCTCAAGAGGTATTTAAAGAAGCGATAAAAATAGGTCCCCATAAAAGGGAGCCATTACCATTAATATTGGATATAATTATGTAGGAGGTATTTATGGGATTTAATAACTTAGTATTATATTTATGGAGAATAGTAGCCATATTGATAGCAATAACAGTTCATGAATATGCTCATGGAAAGATGGCTGAAATGGAAGGAGATACTACTCCTCGTCTTTCAGGTAGGTTAAGCTTGAACCCTTTAGCTCATATAGATCCTATTGGTTTTTTAATGCTACTCCTTTTTAGGTTTGGTTGGGCAAAGCCTGTTCCAGTTAATTTTGATAATTTAAGAAGGGGAGAAAAAAGTATAGTTTTAGTATCTTTGGCTGGTCCTTTTGCTAATTTTACCTTAGCTTTTTTAGTAAGTATATTTTGGAGAATAGAAGGATTATATATTCCAATCGGTTTTATCAGATTTTGTATAGAGCTTGCTATTCTTAATGTTTTTTTAGGCATTTTTAATTTAATACCTATTCCCCCTTTAGATGGTTCTCATGTGTTAGAAGCAATTCTTCCTTATAAATATAGAAGGTATTATCAATCTTTAGGAATTTATGGTATATTTATCCTAATGATTCTTATTTTGACTAATATTCTTTATACAATTATGAGTCCCCTTTTAAGTTTCTTCTTTTATCTTTTAGGACTAAATTTTTGATATAATCCTATCTTGAAAAATACTGAATTATCTGGGAGGGTTTTGAATGAAAGCTGGGAGAATATTAAGTGGTATGAGACCAACGGGAAAATTGCATTTGGGGCATCTTTTGGGAGTTTTAAAGAATTGGGTAGAACTTCAAAATTCCTATGAATGTTTTTTTGAAATTGCTGATTGGCATGCCTTGACCACACATTATAGGGAGACAGAAGAGGTGAAAGATAATGTTTTTAATATGATATGTGATTGGTTAGCAGTGGGAATAGATCCTAACAAAGCTGTGATATTTAGGCAATCAGATATAACTGAGCATGCTGAACTTTTTCTGTTATTTTCCATGTTTGTACCCCTACCATGGTTAGAAAGAAATCCTACCTATAAAGAGCAATTAAGAGAGATGGAAGGAAGAGACCTTTTTACATATGGATTCTTAGGGTATCCTGTTCTCCAAGCTGCAGATATTTTAATTTATAGAGCTGATACTGTTCCTGTTGGAGAGGATCAATTACCTCATTTAGAACTTACTCGAGAGATAGCAAGAAGATTTAATTATTTTTATTCTCCCATATTTCCAGAACCTCAAGCCAAACTTTCTGATGTCCCAGAACTTGTAGGGACAGATGGGAGAAAAATGTCAAAAAGTTATGGCAATACGATCCCTTTAGATACAGAGGAGGAAGAACTTAAAAAGATAGTAAGAGGAATGGTAACTGATCCTGCACGTATAAGGAGAAATGATCCAGGACATCCAGAAGTTTGTGCTGTTTTTGCTTATCATAAAATCTTTAATAAAGATGAAACTGAAGAGATTGCAAAGGCCTGTAGAAGGGCTGAGATTGGATGTGTAGAGTGTAAAATGAAACTTTCAGAAAAATTAAATAGCTTTTTGACACCTATTAGGGAAAAACGTAAGATTTATTTTAATGATAAAAAGACTACTTGGGATATTCTATTTGAAGGAAATAAAAAGGCTCGAGAAGAAGCTCGAAAAACCATGGATATTGTTAGAGAAGCTATGGGATTAAAGATAAAATGGTAATTAATCCATTTCTCACAATAAAGGAATTCTTGCAAAAGGAGATTGATATATCTATTTTTCCTCTTAAGGATTTGATTGATCAGTATTACTCATTGGGAGAAAATAAGTGGAATGATCTTGAGCTTACGACATCTTTTTTAGATGTAACAGTAGAAATATTAGAGAGTAAAATTAAAAGATTATTCGGTTCAAAAAAGAAGAATATATCTGACGTAGAGAAAAAGGAAGATGAATTTTTGCCTTTTTCTGATGATTGGAGAGAATTGGTTCCTTATCTAAGGGAAAAAGAGGGAAGGAGCCTTCTTATATTTAGACGAGGTTTTAGTAAAAAGGAAGACGTATTAATTTTGGACCAAAATGAAAAAATAAATTTGACAGAAATTTATCTTCTCTTTCTGGAAAGAAAAAAAAGCTTAATACAGAAGTTAAATTATTTAGAGGATCATTTTATAATAGATATTGAAAATAAAGCTTTGGATATTATAGCTAAAAAAGAAGGAAAATTTTCGGAGATAGTGAAAGGGAAAAATAAAATAGATAAAATCTGTTATTTTCTTGCTTTATGTGATTTAGTAAATAAAGGAAAGGTTGTGGTTTTCCAAAATGAATATTTAGGAGAGATAATTTTTAAAGTGATGGAAGATGAGAGAGTTGAGACAAAAGTATAAAAAACAGATAGAAGCTATCCTTTTTGTTTCTGAGAAACCTATTTCTTCTAAGGAGATAGCCAAATTCTTGGATATAGATGATAAAGAGGTGGAGGAATTATTAGAAGAACTTAAAAAAGAGTATGAAGAAAGAGGTATTAATATTTATAAAATAAATGATGGATATGAATTTGCAACCTCGCCAGATACTGCAGAAGCTGTATGGAGATATTCATCTAAGGGTACTGAGAGATTATCAAGATCAGCTTTAGAAGTGCTTGCTATAATCTATTATCATCAACCTGTGACAAAGGCTGAGATAGAAGCTATAAAGGGAACAAAAGTTGATGGAATTCTTTCTAATTTGTTAGAGCGAAGGCTTATAAGGATTATAGGAAGAAAAGAGACTATTGGAAGACCATTTATATATGGAATTGGAGAAGAATTCTTTAGATATTTTATTATAGAAGATAAAAAAGAATTAGAGGAAAGAATTAAAAAATAGGTATGGAAAGGCTTCAAAAATATATTGCAAAATGCGGTTTTACTTCTCGTAGAAAAGCAGAGGAACTTATTATTCAAGGTAAGGTAAAAGTAAATGGAAATGTAATAACTACCTTAGGTTGTAAAATAGATCCAGAGAAAGATAAAGTAGAAGTAGAAGGAAAAATTTTAACTCCAGAAAAAAAGATCTATTTGGCTTTATATAAGCCTGTGGGATATATATCAAGCTTATATGATCCCTTTGGAAGAAAAACGGTAAAAGATCTTTTATTAATCAAAAATATATCTTATAGGGTATATCCTGTAGGAAGATTAGATCAAGATAGTGAAGGTATTTTACTTTGTACTAATGATGGGGAGATTGCTAATTATATTATTCATCCGAAATATAAAATACCTAAGGTTTATGAAGTAATTGTAAAAGGAATTCCGACAGAAGAAGAGTTGAAAAAACTAAGAGAAGGTGTTATTTTAGAAGAAGGAAAAACATTACCAGCTGAATTTGTAATACTTTGGGCTAAAGGAAATATAAGCATGCTTAGAGTGGTTTTATATCAAGGGTGGAAAAGACAGATAAGGAGAATGTTATCCTTGTTTAATTATGAAGTATTAAAATTGAAAAGGGTACAAATAGGAGAAATAAAGCTTGGAAATTTAAAACCAGGAGATATTAGATTTTTGACTAAAAGAGAGTTGACATGGTTGGAGAGCCTAAAAGCTTAGGAGAGATATTTAGAGAAGAGAGAGAGAAGAAAGGATTAGATTTAAAAGAAGTTTCCTCTCTTTTAAAGATAAGTTATAGATATTTAGAAGCTATAGAAAATGATACTTTTGATAAGATTAATCTATCTGATTTTTATAAAAAGGCAATCATTAAGAAATATGCAAATATTATTGGCCTAAATGAAAATAATATTATAGATTTATACTACTCACAGTATGGCAGAAATGAAGATAAAATAGAGATACCTTTTAAAAATAAGGATAGAAGTAGGTGTGAGTGGAAATATGGAATATATATCTTGGTTGTTGTTATACTCTTAACAACTATTTTTATATCATCATATTTTCAATCAAGATTAATAACTCAAAAAGAACCTACATATACTCTTTATTCTATAAGTAATAAACAAGAAAGTTCATATACATATTCCCTTGGAAGTTCTACTTATACTTCCACTGAGACGATCTTTCCGCAGAGTGAAAATACGTTAAGTTCTACTATAAAGGTGATTGCTAATGAAAGAACTTGGATTAGGGTTTTCAATGATGAAAAGATTATTTATGAGGGAATTTTAAATAAGGGGGATGTATTAACTTGGACTTATACATCTTTATATTTTCATATAGGAAATGCAGGGGGTATAGAAATATTTTATAATGAACAAAGCATGGGTGTTTTAGGAAAAAGAGGAGAAGTAATAAAATTAAAGGTACCATGAAAAAGGCAGGTATTATACATTTAGGTTGTGCTAAAAATCAAGTGGATACAGAAATAATTTTAGGTTTTTTGAAAGAATTAGGGTATACTCTTACATTCTCAGAAGAAGAGGCAGATCTTCTATTGGTTAATACTTGTGCTTTTATAAAACCTGCTTTAGAGGAATCAGAAAGTAATATACGTTCATTAGAGAAATATAAGAAATTAGGTAAAAAGATAGTAGTTACAGGTTGCCTTGTGGAAAGATTTAAAAAGGATTTGGAGAGTAAATTCCCATTTGTAGATTTGTTTATAGGACCTGGTGAATATATGAATTTCAAAAGTTTGTTGAATAAAGATAACAGATTTACGGAAAAAGTTATTACCTCTCCAGCTTCTAACTTTCTTTATACTTCTGCAATGTCCAGATTACTTTTTACTCCTTATAGTGCATATGTGAAAATATCAGAAGGATGTAATAATTTTTGTAGTTATTGTACTATTCCGTATATAAGGGGTAGGATGCGAAGTAGAGAGATAGAAGATATTGTAAATGAGGTAGAGAAACTAATAAGAAATGGTGTAAAAGAGATTAATATAATATCTCAAGATACCACAAGATATGGTGAAGATTTATATGGAAAACCATCCTTAGCAAGACTTCTTAGTAAGCTTGAAAAAATTAAAGGAGATTTTTATATAAGATTGCTATATTTATATCTAAGTAGATTAGATAATGAAATTATCCAACTTATTAAGAATTCTGAGAAGATTGTGCCTTATTTTGATATTCCCTTACAACATGTTAATGATGAGATCCTTAAAAATATGAATAGAAATTATGGAAAAAGTGAAATAATTAATATTTGGATTAACATTCGTGAAAATTTCCCTGATGCTGTAATTAGAACAACATTTATTGTGGGATTTCCAGGAGAATCAGAAAAAAAGTTCGAGGAATTATATAATTTCATACAAGAATACTATTTTGATAGACTCGGAGTTTTTCCATATTATCCAGAGGATGGTACCAAAGCCCAAAATCTTCCAGATCAAATAGATGAAGAAGAAAAGAAAAAAAGAGTAGATATTATTATGAGTAAACAAAGGGAAATATCTAAGGATTTAAATAAAAAGATGGTAGATAAAGAGTTAGAAGTTATAGTAGAAGGTTTTGATGGGCGATATTTTTACGGAAGAAGTTGGAGAGAAGCTCCAGAAGTAGATGGTCTTATCTACATATTAGGGGCAGAAAAAAAGAAAATTAAAATGGGTGAAAAAGTAAAGGTTAGAATTAAAAAATACAAATCTTATGATTTATTAGGAGAGATAGTATGAATATTCCTAATTTCCTTACTATTTTCCGTATTTTCTTAACCTTTCCTATCCTTTTACTTTTATCGAAGAGTTCTTTTTTATCTTTTGCTTTATTCTTATTAGCTATTCTGACTGATTATTTAGATGGAGAAATTGCTCGAAGATATAACAAAATTTCTAATTTAGGTAAATTTTTGGATCCTTTAGCTGATAAGATCTTGGTTATAAGTATTTTAATATATTTTGTTAGTATGAATTTGATATCGCCATGGATTGTAATATTTATTCTTTTCCGAGAATTTATGGTTACGGGATTGAGAATGGCATTACTACAAAAAAATATAGTTCTTCCTGCCTTAAGATCAGGCAAGATAAAAACAGTTTTTCAAGATATGGCTATAATTTTTTATATTCTAAGCCTACCTTTGAAAGAGTATTTGATAGGAATTGCTTTAATTTTGACTTTATATTCTGGAGCTTATTATTTTTACAAATATGACAGAGAAATCTTCTAAAGACATAAATTATAAAAGATTATTTATAGCCATAGATTTTCCAGAAAATCTAAAGGAAAGGATTTTTGTTTTTCAGAAAAGTGTAAGAAATTCCATAATTGGTAATGTAAAATGGGTCGAAAAAGAGAATTTTCATCTTACTTTAAGATTTATAGGAGAAGTTCCTGAAAAATATGTTGATGAAATTAAAGAGGTTTTGGATGAGGTAAGTCACTATGTAGAGTCTTTTTCTATAACTTTAGAGAGTTTTGGGGGATTTCCGTCTCTTAGTTCTCCGAGAGTATTGTGGATAGGAATTAAAGATGAATTAGGAAATTTGGAAAAGATCTTTGATCTTATTGAAAGACGTTTGGTAAAAAAAGGAATACCAAAAGAGAAAAAGCCTTTTTCTCCTCATCTAACTCTTGGAAGGGTTAAAGAAAATATTAGAATTTTACAGGATTTTGATTTTAAAAAAGAAGAGATTTTAGTTGAAGAAATCGTACTTTTTGAAAGTAACCTTACTCCTCAAGGACCTATATATCAACCAATTTATAAAGTGACTCTTAAAAAACATATGTAAATAGAAATAATCTTAAAATAATGCAAAAAATAGGATAAAGAAGAATAAATTTTCAAAAAACTCCTATTTTTAGCTATTTTTCCTAGAAAATCTCTTGATAAATAATGGTGTTAGTGATAAAATTGCTTTCGTAAAATTTTTGAGAAAGGAGGCGGGACCGAAGTGAATATCACTGGGAAATCCTTAGGAAGGCATATTTTGGCTGAGATGTACAATTGCAACCGTGAAATATTAAATGATGTGGAAAAGATTAAGGAAATAATGGTAAATGCGGCTGTTGTTGCTGGAGCAGAAGTGGTTGAGGTCGTATTTCACAAATTTAGTCCATATGGTGTAAGCGGGGTAGTAGTTATATCTGAATCTCATCTTGCTATACATACATGGCCAGAATATGGATTTGCTGCTTGCGATCTCTTTACTTGTGGAGATCATGTTAATCCATGGAAGGCTTTTGAATATTTGAATAATTATTTGCATGCAGAACAAGTAATAACTTTTGAGGCCAAGCGCGGTATTCTTCCAATAGAGGCAGGTAATTTTAATTATAAGCCTAAGGAGGAGAAGGAAGAGGAAAAAGAGACTGTAGGTTGACTGGTAAAAAATAATGTTGGAAAGGTGGACAATGTATGGATGCTTATTGGATAACTGAAAAGAATCATCCCAGTGAGATTCACTGGCATGGTGTAAGTAGGTTTTATTATACAGGGCAATCACCTTTTCAAAAGATTGAGGTTATAGAAAGTAGTTTTTATGGAAAGTGTTTAATTTTGGATGGAAGAATTCAATCCAGTGAAAAGGATGAGTTTATATATCACGAGGCAATAGTACATCCTGCTCTTGTTTTAAATCCATCCAAACAAAAGAAAGTTTTGATTATGGGTGGAGCTGAAGGTGCCACTCTCCGTGAAGTTTTAAGACATAAAGATGTAAAGGAAGCAGTAATGGTGGATATAGATGGGGAAGTAGTTAGGGTTTCAAAAGAGTTTTTGCCAGAGTGGCATCAAGGTTCTTTTGAAGACCATAGAACGAAACTTATTATAGATGATGCAAGGGCCTACTTAGAAAGAACAGAGGATCAATTTGATGTAATTATAAGTGATTTATCTGAACCTATGGAAGGAAGTCCAGCTGTAAAATTGTTTACTTATGAATTTTATAATATCGTTAAACAACATTTAAAGGAAAATGGAATTTTTGTAATGCAGGCGGGTACCACACATCATTTAAAGATATATTTCCATGCAGTGATGAATTCAACATTAAGAGCTATTTTTAAAAAGGTTAGATCTTACCAAGCTTATGTACCTGCTTATGATTTCATATGGAGTTTTATATTTGCAAGTGATAAAATAGATCCAAAAGAATATTCGGAAAAAGAAATTGATGATATATTGAAAAATAAAGGCTTAGAGGGGCTGAAGTTTTATGATGGGGAAACCCATAAAATGATGTTTTCATTACCTAAAAATCTAAGAAATATAATTGAAAAGGAAGATAGAGTAGCATATGATAATGCTCCTCTATATGCGGTAGAGGATTAAAAGGGAGGTTTTTAATGTTTTGTTGTGAGGAATGCCCATATTATAATGAGTGTTTGAATCACAAGATAGGATGTTGTCAGAAGTGTCCTCACTATAATAACTGTTATGATGTAAGAGAAGGGTATAATTCGGAGGGATAATTTTATGGCAAAGAAAGCAAAAACAAAAAAAGAAAAGAAAATGCAAGTTATCAGGATAGTTGCGCTGATTGTGTCGGTATTTTTTTTAGCAAGCATATTCATACTTTGGGGAATGTATTTTATTGGTAGATGAATATAAATAGGATAGCCCTTATAGGTTTCATGGGTAGTGGGAAAACCACAGTAGGTTTGTTTTTGTCAAAAGAGTTGAGTTATCCTTTTATTGATTTGGATTGTTATATAGAAGAAAAAGAGGGGGAAAAAATAACTAAAATTTTCTCTGATAAGGGTGAAGATTATTTTAGAGAAAGGGAGTCATTTTATCTTAATGAAGTGATAGAGGATTATGAAAAAGTTATAATCTCAACAGGAGGGGGAATTATACTAAAAGAAGAGAATAGAAAATTATTAAAAGAAAAATCCTTTGTAATTTACTTATATGGTAATTTTGATACCTTAATAAATAGATTGCAAAAAGAAGAAGAGTTTAAGAAAAGACCAATTCTTAAAAGAGATATAAAGGAAGTTAAAGAGATATATGAAATGCGGCAAAAGTATTATAGAGAAACTGCCCATTTGATTTTAGGCACTGAAGGAAAAAATCCTAATTTAATTGTTAAAGAGATAATTAAAGGTCTGCAAGCATATGGAAAAATGTAAAATATTATTAATACATGGTCCAAACCTTAATCTTTTGGGTATTAGAGAACCCCATATTTATGGTGATGTAGATTTTAAAACTTTGAATAATATTCTTACAAAAAAAGCAAAGGAGAAGGGGTTTGAGATAACTATTTTGCAATCTAATTGGGAGGGTCAGATTATAGATTGGATTCAGGACTTGGGTAGTAAAGTAGACTTTATTATTATTAATGCAGGGGCTTTAACCCATTATAGTTATGCGATAAGAGATGCTATAACTGCAGTAAAAAAACCCACTATAGAAGTTCATTTAAGTAATATTTATACAAGAGAAGATTTTAGACATAAGTCAGTTATTGCTCCAGTATGTATAGGTCAGATATCAGGATTTGGAATTTATAGTTATCTTCTTGCCTTAGATTATATTTCTTACATTTGTAACTCTTGATTAGAAATCTTTTTATTCATACTATTATCATCTCAAATATACAACTTGACTATTTTTCTGTTATTATATATAATTTTTACAGATAGATATATAATGTAAATATATAAAAAATAACTATTTTGGTACCACAAAAATCGGTAGACTAAAATCTGATTTAAAGTTTCATCTAAAAACAAGTCTTTTGATATTCTCACTCTATAAAGGAGGTGGGGACTTATGGTAAAAGATAGAGTAGCTATAAATGTAGCTTTTTTGAGTACTTATCCTCCAAGAGTATGTGGTATAGCAACTTTTACTGAAGATTTAGTATCTGAAATAGATAAAATTGCTCCTTTATATAATCCTTTTGTTAATACAAATGTTATTGCTATAAGTGATGATATTTATTTTTATAATGAGAAAGTTATTAAAGAATTAAGACAATTCGAAAAAGAAAGTTATTTTGAAGTTGCACAATTTATCAATGAATCAGATATAGATCTTTTGGTAATACAACATGAGTATGGTATATATGGTGGTGAATATGGAGAATATCTTCTTAATTTAGTTGATAATATTAAGAAACCATTTATATTTGTTTTGCATACAGTCCTATTAAATCCAACCGACAAACAAAAGTATATTGTAAGTTATATTGGGTCAAAAGCAGTAAAAGTGGTAACAATGGCCAGAAATACTATTGAATTATTGGTGAATATTTACAGTATATCTGAGGAAAAGATTGTACATATTCCTCATGGTGTTCCAATAAATACTAAAGTAGATAGGGTAAAACTTAAGAAAGAGTTTGGTTTAGAAGAAAGATTTGTAGTAAGCACATTCGGGCTTATTGGACCAGGAAAGGGAATTGAGTATGCTGTTGAAGCTATTGCTAAAGTAAAAGACGAGATTCCCAATATCATATATTTAATTCTTGGTAGAACTCATTCTGGTATAATTAAGCATTCTGGAGAAAGTTATAGAGATAAATTGATGAATATGGTTGAGGAATGTAATTTAGAGGATCATGTAATGTTTGTAAATAGATATTTAACATTAGATGAGATATTGAAATATTTACAATTATCAGATATCTATGTGACGCCATATTTAAGTAAAGAACAAGCAGTAAGTGGTACATTGAGTTATGCTCTTGCTTCTGGAAAAGTTATCATATCAACAGCTTATAGGTATGCAGAGGAGCTTCTTTCGGGTGGAAGAGGAATATTAGTTGATTTTAGAGATTCTAATGCTATTGCAAAAGCTATTAAAGAAGTTTACTACAATAAAGATCTTAGAGAAAATATTGAGAAAAAAGCCTTTGAATATGGCAAAAGTATGTGGTGGAATGTAGTGGCAGAGAGATATATAAAGTTATTTGACGAAGTTAAAATAAAAAGATAGAAACATTTAGTGGAAGGAGGTGGAAAAAATGGAACTTATTCGCCCCAGAGATGAACATTTATTCAGACTAACTGATGATACTGGAATTATTCAACACTCAAAGTTTGGAGTTCCAGATCCCCGTTTTGGGTATACTACCGATGATAATTCGAGGGCATTAATTGTTGCTACTATGTTTTATAGAAATTATGGAGAGGAAAAATATTTAAATCTTATATATAGATATTCATCTTTTATATTAAATGCTCAAACCCCAAAAGGTAACTTTAGAAATTTTATGGGTTATGATAGAAGATTTTTGGAAGATGAAGGTTCTGAAGATAGTTTTGGAAGAACAATATGGGCTCTTGGTTACTGTGTTTCTGAGAATATACTACCTTTAAATGTAAGAATGCTTTATAAAGAACTTTTGCATAATGCTTTGAAATATATTGAATATATAAAATCTCCAAGAGCTAAAGCATATGTTATATTAGGGTTATACTATTCTTTAAAAGAAAGCACCTTAGATAGAGCTCAAATTAAAGAATATATTTCTCACCTTTCCAAATCCTTAGTAAGACAATTTAGAGAAAATATGGATGAATCATGGAGATGGTTTGAAGATATAATGGCGTATAGTAATGCGATTCTTCCTCTCTCTCTTTTTGTGGCTTATAAGGTGTTAAGGGAAAAAGATATTTGGGACATAGCATTAGATAGTATGGAGTTTTTAGAGAAAATTGTATTTAGATATGGATATTTTAAACCCATAGGTTGCAATGGTTGGTATATAAGAGGTGGAACTGTAGCGGAATATGATGAACAACCAGTAGAAGCAGGAGAAATGATATTGCTTTACAAAGAGGCTTATGAGGTCCTAAAAGATGTAAGTTATGTTGGTAAAGCCAAAGATGTCTTTATGTGGTTTCACGGAAAAAACTCAAGGAAAGTCTCTCTTATAGATAATGAGACATATGGATGCTATGATGCCATAACTCCTGATGGAGTTAACGTGAATCAAGGGTCTGAAAGCTTGCTTTCCTATCTATTGGCATATTTTACAATGATGGATATGCTAAGTATTAGAAAAGAATTAACTGTAGTTTAGCCTGCTGTGATGCCTTTGATGGCAAGTTCTAAGTCTGAAGGGTTAGGACTTGCCATCAAAGCTTCACTTGCTTCTATTATGTTTTTCCTATAGAGCTCTAATAAGTGTTGATTGAAGGATTGCATTCCTTCTAATTGACCTTCTTGAATAATCTTTGGAATCTCTGTTAGTTTATTCTCTCTTATCCATTTTCTTACAGTAGAATTTCCTATTAGAACTTCGCATGCAGGAACTAAGCCCATTTTATCTTTTCTTTTAAGAAGCCTTTGGGAAATAATTCCTACTAAGGTGCTTGCAAGCTGAAATCTAACTTGATTTTGTTGGTGAGGAGGAAACATATCTACGATTCTACTTATTGTAGAAACAGCATCTATAGTATGCAAGGTGCTTAGTACCAAATGTCCTGTTTCAGCCGCTTGCAGGGTTACGGAAACGCTTTCAAGATCTCTTAACTCTCCCACCATAATTACGTTTGGGTCTTCCCTTAAAGCCATTTTAAGAGCTGAAGAAAAAGAAGCAGTATCAATTCCTATTTCTCTTTGAGAGATGAGAGATAATTTATCTGTAAAGACATATTCAATAGGGTCTTCAATGGTGATAATATTTAGGTTCTCATTTTGATTTAAATATTCGATCATTGCTGCTAATGTGGTGGACTTCCCAGAACCAGATGGGCCAGTAACCAATATGAGACCTGCTCTCTTCATTACAAGACTTTTTATTATTTGAGGGAGACCTAATTCTTCTATTGATGGTATATTAATTTTTATTAATCTCATTGAAATGGCTATGGTTTGTCTTTGGGTGTAGACATTTACTCTAAATCTTGCTAATCCTTTTTTTTCAAAAGGAAAATCCACTTCTTTATTCTTTTGAAAAATTTCTCTTGCTGTTGGAGGCATTATACTGAAGGCTAAGTTTTCTACTTCCTCTGAAGTTAAAGGATCCTCTTTTAATAAGACTATATCTTTCATGATTCTTACTGCAGGAGGTGTTCCCACTTTAAGATGGATATCTGAAGCATCAAGATTTATTGCAAGATTAATAATTTTTTCAAATTTATCAGGTCTAATTTTCCTCACCTCTCTATGGAAAGTTTTTCTAATCCTTCCATAATTTTATCATTAATTCTTAAGTCTATCACCTTTTCTGCTAATTTTAGTGCATTTTTAATAGCTTTGGACTTTGATCTTCCATGGGATATGATAACATTACCATTTATCCCGAGAAGAGGAGCTCCACCAAATTCGCTATAATCCATACTTTTTTTCACATTTCTGAATTTTGATTTTAGAAGTAAGGCGAGAATAATACTCCACCATGAGCTCTTAAATTCTTTTGATATTAATTCAAGTAAGGTTTCTGCTAAACCTTCCGCTGTTTTTATAGCGATATTTCCTACAAATCCATCGCATACAATTATATTGACTATTCCTTTAAATAAATCTTTTCCTTCCACATTTCCATAAAAATTAAAATAAGGCGTATTCTTTAATAAAGAATAAGTTTCTTGAACCAACTGATTACCTTTTCCTTCCTCTTCACCTATATTTAGTAATGCTATTTTAGGATTTTCTACATTAAAAATTGATTCCATATATATTTTACCCATTAAGGCAAATTGTACTAAATATTCCTTTTTACAATCTACATTTGCCCCTATATCTAACATAATAGTGGGTATATTGTTTATAGTAGGAAGAAATGTAGTTATAGCTGGTCTTTTAATTCCCTTTAGCCTTCCCAAATAGAGTAATGCACTACTCATTACTGCTCCAGTATTACCTGCAGATACCATTCCATCTACACTTTTTTCCTTTATTAATTTAATAGATTTTACAATTGAGGAATTTTCTTTTTCTTTTACTGCAAAAGCTGGATGTTCGTGCATTTCTATTACTTCTTCTGCATGAACTATTTCAATTCTATGTTTCACAAATTTATATTTATTTAACTCGTATTCAATTAACGTCTTATTCCCTACAAGTACAATTGTTGATTTTATTTCAGATAGTGCTTCAATGGCTCCTTTTACAATCTCTATAGGAGCATAATCTCCCCCCATTGCGTCAAGAGCTATTTTCATGAAACAAAATTCCTCCTTTCTAAATGTTATAATATTCTCTTAATTTTCTCTTTTAAGTTTATTGACGCCTTATAAACTTCTTTTTTAGGTATGTTTAATTTTTTAGATACTTTCTCAATTGCATCTTTTAAAGAAAGGTCTTGTTTAATAAGTTCATCAAAAAGTATAGCTTCAATGGAAATATCTTTTTCGAAGTCTTTTTTAGCCTTTCCTTCCCAGTTTACTATAATAGTATATTCCCCTTTTTCTTTATATGGATCTTTACTAACTTCTTCTATTACCTTTTCTATATTACCATAATATACCTTTTCAAAGGTTTTTGTAAGTTCTCTACATACGCATAATATAGAATTGGGAAATATTTTTAATATATCTTGTAAAAGTTCATCAATTCTCTTGGGGGATTCATATATAACAAAAGTTTCTATCTCTTTTTCTTCTATCTTTTTTAAATATTCTGTTCTTTTTGATGATTTAGGCAAAAAACCTGCAAAGTAGAAGGTATTAAGAGGGATTCCTGATATGGAAAGAGCTGCTATTAGTGATGAGGGGCCAGGAATTGGAATTACATCTATATCATTTTCTCTGGCAGTTTTTACTATTTGATAACCAGGATCAGATATACATGGTGTTCCAGCATCTGAAACCAAAGCAATGTCTAAATTTTTGTTTATAAGTAAATCTAAAAATAATTTTACTCTTTTTTTCTCGTTATATTTGTAATAAGAAATGATAGTTTTATTTTCAATCTCATACTTTTTTAATAAAATCTTAGTATGATTAGTGTCCTCGGCAGCAATTATGGGACAGCTTTTTAGAACCTCTATAGCTCTAAAAGTAATATCTTTTAAATTTCCTATTGGTGTTGCTACCACATATAATTTTCCCATACTTACTTAAATTATAAATATATTTTTCCACTTGGCAAATGTAAAGTGGTGAAGTAAAATTATAGTAAAATGAAAAGTATGACTTCTTCAGCATTTAGAGAATTTGTTATTGATAGCCTTACTTTTTTTTTAGAAATAAAAGGCTACAATCATCGTTTTTTAGAAATTAAGGTAAACTTACCTGATGCTCTTTCTTTTTTAGAAAGGGAAATAATTACTGAGATAAAACGCTATGTAAAAAGGGGATATGTGGTTTTTTCTTTAAAGATTCATAAATCACCTGAAAACTATTCAAGGTTAAATATAGATCTTCTTAGTAATATCTTAAAAGATCTTGGTAAAATTACTGGAAATTCAGAGGCTATATATAATTGGAAAGAGATTCTTGCTAACCCTCAAATATTCTTTACAGAAAATAGAATTTTTAATGATGAGGATTGTAAAAAAATAATTTCCGAGACAAAGTTGTTAATAGAAGAGTTTGATAGATATAAAAGGGAAGAAGGAGAAAGCATTAAAAAGGCTATATTAGAAAGTCTAAATAAAATAGAAACACTCCTTTCTAATGTTAAAAGAGAAGAAGAGAATTGGCAAAAAGAGGCAAAACTCTTTTTAGAAAAGAAGTTAAAGGAATTTGAATTCAACAATATAAATGAGGATAGACTTTATCAAGAAGTTGCTCTTCTTCTTATGAAAACTGATATCAATGAAGAGATAACTAGAATTGATGAATTTATAAGAAGATTTTATGAAGAGATAAAAAAGGATGGGTCTATAGGGAAAACATTGGAATTTATACTTCAAGAAATGAATAGAGAAATAAATACTTTATCAAGTAAAACTGCAAAAACGTCTATTATGTTTTATGCTATTGATTTAAAAAAAGAATTAGAAAAAATTAGAGAATTAACATTAAATATTGAATAGAGGGGAGTGGAACTAATTATGAAACTTATTAATATTGGGTTTGGTAATATGGTGGTGAGCTCGAGAGTTGTGGCTATTATAAGTCCTGATTCTGCACCCATAAAAAGGTTTTTATCTGATGCTAAAAATCGTAATGAACTTATAGATGCAACTTATGGAAGAAAGACAAGAGCCGTACTTGTATTAGATAGTGGTCATATAGTTTTGTCTGCTTTACATCCAGAAACTATTGCAGCGAGAATAGAGGGTGGAGAAAAATTAGAGGAGAATGAAAAATGATTTTTAAAGGAAATCTTTTTGTTCTTTCTGGCCCTTCTGGAGTTGGTAAGGATGCTATTTTAGAAAGACTTCTTGGATTAGTACCAAACTTAGTAAAATCTGTATCTTTTACTACAAGACCCAAAAGATTAGGAGAGGAAGAAGGTAAAAGTTATTATTTTACAGACGAAAAAACTTTTAAAGAGATGGTTGAAAAGGGAGAGTTCTTAGAATGGGCAGTGGTGCATGGATATCTATACGGTACTCCCAAGAGAATAATAGAGGAGTTTGTGAATAAAGGGGTTGATGTTATATTAAAAATTGATGTGCAAGGTGGAATAAATGTTAAAAAGATTAATGATAAAGCCATATTAATATTTGTTTTACCACCTGATTTTGAAGAATTAAAAAGAAGACTTATAGGCAGAGAAACAGAGGATCTAAGAGATTTAGAAATCCGTCTTAAAAATGCTCCTCTTGAAATTTCTAAAATTTCTTATTATGATTATGCTGTTATAAATGATGATATAGAAAATGCAGTTGATAGAGTAAGAAGTATTATAATAGCAGAGAGGCATAAACTTTGTAAGGAGAAAATTGAATATTTTTTAAAATTATTTGGAGGTGAATTTGATGAAAGAACTTAATATTGATGAACTTTTAGAAAAAATCTCAAATAAATATGTATTGACAGTAACAGTTTCAAAAAGGGCAAGACAAATTTTTGAGGAACTAAAGTTCTTAAAGACTGTGGCTAAGGATCCATTAATTCTTGCTATGGAAGAAATAGCTAAAGGAAAGGTCACCTTTAAAGAGGGAGAAGAGAGCGAACTATAAGAGCTTTTGGTGAAGGTAGCAAAAGTAATTCTTTTTGAAACCTATATTCCAGAAAGAGATTTTTTATACTATTCAATTCCAGAGGAATTTTCACATATTGAAATAGGTAGTCCTGTTATTGTTCCCCTAAAAAAATCTAAAAAAATTGGTTATATTTGGGATATCTTAGAAGATAATAGCATAGAATATAATCTTCAGCCGATACATGCTCAACTAACAGAGGTTCCATCTCTTGGAACATCTCTTATTAATTTAGTTAATTGGGTAAGTGATTACTATGGGAATTCTTTATATAGGACTGCAAATTATATATTTCCTACAGGAATTGACTTAGATATCAAAAGATATTTGGTAGCTAAGGATGTGGCTGTAGATATGACAAAAAAGCAAGAAAAAGTTTTTATAAGCCTTTTTGAGGAAAAAACAGTGGAAGAACTAAGAAAAGAAGTAGGAAAGGTTTCTGAATCGGTTATAAATGAGCTTATTAAAAAAGGGGCCATAGAGGAGAGATTTGAAATTGTAATAAAGGAGAAAGCACCAAGAAAAACTGTTTTTCAAAGTGAAAAGATCAGCGATAGTTGGGGAAACTTTGAAATAGATATAGATAATATACTTAAAATTGTTAATAAACCTCTTTTACTTTTTATTGAATCTCAGAAAAAAAGATGGAAAATGTATTTTGAGTTATTAAAATATTTTTATCAAAAAGGAAAAAGTGTTCTCTTAGTATTTCCAACTATAAAGACTTTAATTAAATTTGGTGAATTTTTATCAGATTTAGTTCCAGTCCCTTTTTACTTTTATCATGGACTTTTAACAGAGTCTCAGGCATATAGAGTATATAAAATTGCAGGAACTGAAAGGGCTATCATTCTTAGTACAACTAAAGGACTTTTTTTACCCTTTAATAGTCTTGGGGTAATTATTGTTGATCAAGAAGAGAATGAATTTTATGATATGAGAGAGAAAGAACCCAAATATGATGGTGTTAAAGTAGCCTTAAAAAGGGCAGAGTTTGAAGGAATTCCCATCATATTGGGATCCAGTTCTCCCTCTATAAGGGATTTTTATCAGGCTATTTCTAAAAAAATGTTTAATTTTGTCAGAGTTCCCGATTTAATAAAGAAAAAAATTACGATAATTGATTTAAGAAGAAATAAAAACGAAGATTTTTTAGATAGCTATTCCTTAAAGAGAATAAATGATAATATGAGGGTAAAGAGGAAAGTTCTGATATTGTTAAATCGCTTAGGTTTTTCTACATGTATTCAATGTGTGGATTGTGGATATATTTTTATGTGTCCTCATTGTAGATCGCCGTTAGTTTTTCACCAAGATGAAGACAAAGTTTTAAAATGTCATTACTGTGGTTTTACTTCTCTTCCACCTACTATGTGTCCTGTATGTCAAGGATATAATTTTATTTTTGGTGGTATCGGTACTGAAAAACTTGAGAGGTATTTAGTTAAAACTTTCAAGAATTGTAAGGTTCTAAGAATAGATAGCGAGATAGAGCTTCAGTATGAATCCTTAATAAAAGAGGCTGATATTATTGTAGGTACAAAAATGATAGAACCGTGGTTAGATCTTGAAGATGCAGGAGTTCTTATAATATATAATTTGGATAATTTCATTCATATCCCTGATTTTTCTATGCCTGAAAAAGCTTTCAATATGTTAAATAGAATTAAATCTTTCTTTAAAGGCGAAGAAATCATATTAAGAACTTATTCTCCTTCCCATTATGTGGTAAAAGCTATAAAAAGCAATTCTTATGGAACCTTTTTAAATTATGAGTTAAAATTAAGAAAATCACTTTTTTATCCTCCCTTTTCTATTTTACATCAGATTATAGTAGAAGGTTCAGATGAAGACGAAGTTGTGTGTGAGGGTAAAAAGATGGTAGCTATATTGGAGGAAAAATATGCTGATTTGGAGGTTTTAGGACCAGCTCCTTTTTATCCTTATCTTATAAAGGATAAGTTTAGATATCAGATATTGATAAAAGATAGAAAAGGAATTATAGAGAGTAGGATGCTAAAAGATATTTGTGAGGATAGTAAAACTCCTTTTTCTAATGTAAAATTTATAATAAATGTAGATATGAATGAAACTAATTTATGAGGTGATATAGAAATGATACTTGAAATAAGAAAGATTGGAGATCCTGTGTTAAAGCAAAAAGCTCATAAAGTTGAGAATGTAGATACAAAGATTAAGAGACTTGTAGAGGATATGATTGAGACGATGAAATTTGCAAATGGTGTAGGACTTGCTGCTCCTCAAGTAGGAGAATCTCTTAGAATTATAGTGGTCGATTATGAAAATAAACCTATTGCTTTTATTAACCCTGAAATATTGGAGGCTGAAGGAGAGGTTATTGGTTTAGAGGGTTGTTTAAGTGTTCCAGGTATAGAGTTAAAAATAAAAAGATATGAAAGAATTGTTTTTAAGGCTCAAGATTTAAGTGGAAAAGTGAAAAAATATAGAGCAAAGGGTCTTTTAGCAAGGGTTATTCAACATGAGATAGATCATTTAGATGGAGTTTTAATTGTGGATAGAGGTATAGTAGAAGAGGTAGGAAACAATATATGATGAGGGTAATATTTTTTGGTACTCCAATTTTTGCAAGAATTATATTAGAAAAAATATATGAGAAATTAAATATATTGGCAGTAGTAACTCAACCTGATAAACCGCAAGGAAGAGGTAAAAAAATAATTCCATCACCTGTTAAACTTTTTGCTAAGGAGAAAAATATTCCTCTATATCAGCCGGAGAGACTAAGGAACAATTTTGAAATAGAAGAAATTATAAAAAATCTTAATCCTGATGCCTTTATAGTTGCAGCTTATGGAAAGATACTACCAGAAAACCTTTTGCTTATACCATCTTTTGGTGGTATTAATATCCATGCATCTTGTTTACCTAAGTATAGAGGTGCATCTCCTATCGAAAGAGCTCTAATGAATTGTGAAGATGAGACAGGAATTTCTATTATGCAAATGGAAAAAGGCTTAGATACAGGACCAGTTTATGCAATAAGGAAGATTCCTATTCTTCCTGAAGATAACAGGGAATCCTTAACTATAAAATTAGCTAATTTAGGGGCAGATTTACTTTTAGAGGTGCTTCCTAAAATAAAAGATGGTACTTTAAAACCTACACCTCAAAATGATAGTGAGGCAACTTATGCTCCTAAGATTTCTAAAGAAGAGGAGAGAATAGACTGGAAAAATTATGTTAAAAAGATATGGTGTCAGATTAGAGCTTTGTCTCCAGAACCTGGGGCTTTTACCTTTTTTAGAGGTAAAATTCTTAAAGTTTACAAGGCAAATTACGAGATTACCAATAAATATTTAGAATATGAAAATGGTACTATTTCTGTTATAGATAGAAATAAAGGCATTGGTATTAAAGCTACAAATGGGATATTATATATATTAGAGCTTCAACCCGAAAATAAAAAAAAGATGACCTATAAAGAATTTTTAAATGGTTATCGTCTAAGTATAGGTGAAAAATTTGATTAATAATATATTAAATTTGGAGGTGATATATAAATGTTTTTCTTTTGGGATCCCACATATATTATATTGCTACCTGCATTGTTATTGTCTATATATGCGAGCTTGAAAGTTAGAGCTACCTTTACATATTATTCAGAGATACCTAACTCTAAGAGATTAACGGGAAGAGAGGCGGCTGAAATAATATTGAGAGCTCTTGGTTTAAATGATGTTAGAATAGAGATGGCTCCAGGAAGTCTCACAGATCATTATGATCCATCATCAAAGGTTTTGAGGCTTTCTGAACCTGTTTATTCTTCTTATTCTGTAGCAGCAGTGGGTGTAGCTGCTCATGAAATTGGACATGCTGTTCAACATGCTACAGGTTATTATGCTCTTGCTCTTAGATCTTCTCTTGTACCTATAGCTAATTTAGGGACTAATCTTGCTTTTCCACTTTTCTTCTTAGGATTTTTATTTGGTAGCCCTAGTCTCATGAATATAGGTATATTGGCCTTCTCTTTGGCTGTACTTTTCTATGTTGTTACTCTTCCTGTGGAAATTAATGCAAGTAAAAGAGCTCGTGAGATTTTATTATCTTTGGGAATTGTTACACCTCAAGAAGCAGAGGGGGTAAAGCAAGTTTTAAATGCTGCAGCTCTTACTTATCTTGCTGCTGCTTTAACTGCATTATTGAACCTCTTCCGTCTTATTTTACTTGCAAATATGAGAAATCGCGACTAATGGAGGTAAGAAAAAGGTCAGCTGAGATTTTATATGAATTAGAAAAGAAGGAAGCCTATTTAAATATTCTTCTGAGGAATAGGCTTCCTATTTACAATCTTTCTATCAATGAAAAACATCTTATTACAGAGTTGGTTTATGGAGTTACGAGGTGGAGAGATACTTTAGATTTTATATGGAGAAAATATGTTAAAAAAGATAGTCTTTCTTTATATGCAAAAATTCTTTTAAGATTAGTAGTATATCATGTATATTTTATTAGAAATACTATTCTTCCTATTGCAATAAATGAAATCGTTGAAGTAGCAAAAGAGAAAGTTCCCAAAGAAGCTAAGTTAATAAACGCCGTTGCAAGAAGAATCATTGAAAATAGGAATAATCTTGATTTAAGATCTTTTTCTGAAAATCTAAAATATGCTATTCCAGATTTTATATTAGATGAATGGGACGATTATTTAGGCACAGCTGAAAAGATTAAGATAGCGTCTTGGAGTAATAAACCTCAGAGATTTTCTGTAAGGGTGAATACCCTGAAAACAAATAAAGAAGATTTGAAAAGAGAATTAACAAAAAGAAGTATTGATGTAGAAGATGGTTATTTAGTTGATCAAGCCTTAATACTGAAAAATGGAGTTTTTTTAGAAAATTTAGACCTATTTAGAGAAGGTTATTTCATTATACAGAGTGAAGCTTCTATGTTACCTGCTTTAATATTAAATCCAAAACCAGGAGAAAAAGTTATTGATCTTTGTTCTGCTCCAGGTCTTAAAAGTACACATATGGCTGAATTAATGAAAAATGAGGGAAAAATAGTATCTGTAGATATTAATAAAAATAGGATAAGTTTAGTAGAAGAGAATGCAAAAAGGTTAGGAGTTAAAATAATAGAGACTTTAAATATAGATGCTACATCTATTCCAGAATCTTTTAATGGTATTTTTGATAAAGTTCTTTTAGACGCCCCATGCACAGGTTTAGGAGTTTTGAGTCATAAACCTGAAATAAAGTGGAGGTTAGCAAAGGATCAAATTTATGAAAATTCTAAATTACAATTAAAGATTTTAGAGAGAGCGGGAAAATTAGTTAAAAGAGGAGGAAAAATTCTCTATAGTACATGTACGCTTACTTGGAGTGAGAATGAAGGTGTGGTTTTATCTTTTCTCCAAAATAATCCCAATTTTATTTTAGAAAAATTCTCCTATAGGTATGAGGAGTTTAATGGGATATTTAGAGTTTTACCCTATAAATATAAAACTGATGGTTTTTTTATTAGCTTGTTGAGCCGTGAGTACTAAAAATATATTTTCACTAAATAAAGAAAATCTTTTAGAGATATTTAAAGGATGGAATGAGCTATCCTATAGGGTAGATCAGTTTTTGAATTGGATATATAAAAAAGGAGAATGGGATCCTGTGAAGATGAGTAATTTGCCTATGAATCTAAGAAATAAATTAAAAGAGTTTTTCTCTTTTGACCTTCCTCATGTTGTTGATAAGAAAGATGCAGATAATACCATCAAATATCTTTTACAATTATCAGATGGTGAAAATATAGAAACCGTTCTTATAAGGCATCATAATAGAAATACCATATGTATATCTGTGCAGGTAGGTTGTTCTTTTTCTTGTAAATTTTGTGCTACAGGACTAATAGGTTTGAAAAGAAATTTAAAGGTTGAGGAGATTATTGGGCAAGCATTGACAATTCAAAAAGAGTTATGGAATGAAGGAGAAAGAATTTCCAATATAGTTTTTATGGGAATGGGTGAACCTTTAGCTAATTATGATGCAGTAATAAGATCTATAGAGATATTCAACAGTGATTGGGGATTTGGAATAGGTAGTAAACATATAACTATTTCTACTGTTGGAATAGTTCCAAGGATATATGATCTTGCAAATGAAAAAGTTAAAGTAAGGCTTGCTATTTCTTTACATGCTCCTGACAATGAATTTAGAAATCAAATAATTCCCATTAATAAAAAATATCCCATAGAAGAGTTATTAGAAAGTGCTTGGTTTTATGCAAGTGTTACAAAAAGAAGAATAACTTTTGAATATGTGCTTATAAAAGATTTTAATGATAGAATTGAACATGCAAATAAACTATCTATACTTCTTAAGGGTAAACCTGCTCATGTGAATTTAATTTCTTGGAATAAAGTAAAGGAATATCCATGGGAACCTTCTGATATTTATTCTATTAGGAAGTTTAAAGAGATCTTAGATAAGAATGGTATAAATAATACATTAAGAATTTCTTATGGATGTAAAATTAGGGCTGGATGTGGCCAATTAAGAGCGACTTATTTAGGTATGAGGGGGATTGAATTATGAAAAAAATTCCAATTAAGGAGCTTATACTTTACATCCTTATAGGAATAAATCTATTAATCTTTATTCTTTTTATAATCCTTTTTAAGAATGCTGTATCTTCAAATGTAGAATCTGTTGTTCCTCCTGATGTAAGAGGAAAAAATATTATGGAAGCTTCTAAGATATTATCAGAAAAAAACTTTAAAATTGTGATTGGTGGTATATTAATGGATAGAAAAAAAGATTTTTTATTGGTTTTAGATCAGAATCCATTGACTACTAAGGTTCCAATAGGAAGTAGTATAATTTTATGGGTAAATATGCCTGCCTCTTTTGCTAAAGTTCCAGATGTGAGGTATAAAGATATGGGAGAGGCTTTGAATATTCTTGAGAAGGCAGGTTTTGTGGTTGATTTTGATGGAAATAAGGAGGGATATGTGGTAAAACAAGTCCCTCAAGCTAATATATATATGGAAAAGGGTGGAACGGTTCTTTTATATACCTTTACCACGTCTTCTTATGGAAATACTCCTGAATCTACATACACTTCTGAGGGAGAGTAAAATGAAAGTCCAAGTTTTTCCTTCAATTCTTTCAGCTGATCTTTTAAATATGGAAAAATCTATAAGACTTGTTGAGGAATATTCAGATGCATTACACGTTGATATTATGGATGGACATTTTGTCCCTAATCTAAGTTATGGTCCATCTTTAGTGAAGGCGATAAAAAAGAGATTTAATTTACCTCTTAATGTACATCTTATGGTTGAAAAACCAGAACTTTTTGTAGATATGTTTATAGAGTCTGGAGCTGATCATTTAGGATTTCACATTGAAAATACCTATCATCCTCAAAGATTATTAAAATATATAAGAGAGTATAAAGTTCGTCCTTTTATAACCTTGAATCCAGCAACTCCTCTGTCTACTTTGGATTATCTTCTTGGAGAGGTGGATTTAGTTCTACTTATGACTGTAAATCCTGGTTATGGGGGACAGGAATTTTTACCTTTTTGTCTAAAAAAAATAAGAGATCTAAGAGAAAGAGCTATTAAGGAGGGGATAAATTTAGATATAATGGTAGATGGGGGTATTGATTTAAAAACTGCTCCTTTGGTGGTTAGTGCTGGGGCAAACATATTGATTAGTGGACAAGGAATTTTTGGTTCAGAAGATCCTAAAAATGTTATTTTAAGAATGAAGACTATTACTTATAAGGAGGTATAATAAATGGGATTTATTTATGAACCGTGGTTTATTCCTTTGGCAGTCATTTTTATGATTATATTTCGTGATATACTGGAAAAAAGGGAAAGTATGTCTTATGAAGATGATGCTAAGAAATATATAAAAGTAGAAGGAGTAGGAGAGATTGTCCCACCTTGGAGAAAGGATGAGAAGAAAGAAAAAGAGAAACCCAAAAAGAGAGGACCAATATTTTGGTTTCTTAATATGTTTCTTATAATATATGTACTTTTTGTATGGTATCTTACAACTCAAAAAGGTTTTAGTAAAGAGATATATGAGGTTATTGTAGGATTTACCCTATCTTTATATTTCTTTTATTTGGATATTCCTGGATTTTTAAGTAATATTTGGATATACAGAGAATATCCAGGTAGTGTAAAGGGAGAGATTACTCTAAGTAAACATTTCATTTTTGCTTCAAAGAAAAATGAAACGAAGATTTTTTTAGTTGTTCTTGCTTTCTTTTATCTTCTAACGTTCTCCCAAGTGATATTTGGTGGTATACTTGCCCTTATAATACGAATCTGGCTTATAGATAGAAGGCTTTCTAAGATTTCTCTTCCTGATTGGTAATGTGAAAAGGTAAAAATATTTTTTTATTTTTATAATTTATTTCTGTATATCTTATATTAAAGAGTTGATTTAAAAGATTACAATTTAATACTTCTTTTGTTTTCCCGAAGGATAGAGCCATACCATTTCTTAAAGCTAAGACATAATCTGTATAAAAAGAGGCTAAGTTTATGTCATGTAGATTAGCTATAATTAGTATTTCTTTGCTTAATTCTCTAATCTTCTCTAAGATGCTTATTTGATAATATGGATCTAAATTATTTGTAGGTTCATCTAGAAGGATAATTTGAGGGTCTTGGGCTAGTATTCTTGCGATAATAACCCTTTGTAATTCTCCTCCTGAAAGTTGATGTAATTTTTTCTTTCTAAGTATTATGGTATCTGTTGATATCATAATTTCATTTACTCTTATAATATCTTTTTTACTTAATGGTCTCCATGAGGGATGATGAGGGTACCTACCTAAGGATATATATTCTTCTACTGATAAAGAGGGTTCCCATATAGGTTTTTGAGGAAGAAGAGCTATAATTCTTGCTAAATTCTCCTGTGAATATTTTTTAATATTGATATTATTTAAATATATCTCACCTAAAATAGGTACAATATACCTTATAATTAATCTAAAAATAGTACTTTTCCCAGCCCCATTAGGGCCAATTATTCCTATAAAACCCTTTTCGGGTGTTTCCCAGGTAAAATTCTTTAATACTATTTTCTTAGTTTCGTAGCCAGCACTTACATTTAAAAATTTTATCATTGTCTTTTGATAAGAAGATAGATAAAGAATGGTACACCTAAGAAAGACGTTATTATACCTACTGGTATTTCTGTTGGATAAAAAAGAATTCTTGATAAAATATCCGATGATAATAAAAGGATGGATCCTGCAAGATAACTTGATGGTATTAGCCACTTGTAGTCTGATGTTTCCCATACTCTCATTAGATGGGGAGAAATAAGGCCAACAAATCCTATCATTCCAGATACTGCAACTGATGGGGCTATTAAAATTGTTAAAAGTATTATTATTAATGGTTGGATCTTTTTTAAAGAGATTCCAAGACTATATATCTCTTCTTCGCTTAGGAATAGAATATTAAATTTTTTCCTCCACAAGAAAGTCCATGGTATGCTTATTAATGAGTAGTGAAGTAGAATATAAAAGTGATTCCATGATTTGCCATTAAAGCCTCCAAGAATCCAAAAATAAACCCCTTGGAAAGTTTTCTGTTTTAAAAAAAGTAATAAAGAAGTAAAGGAAGATAATAAAGAGTTTAATGATACACCTAAAAGTATTAAGGTGTTTGAACTTTGAAATTTTTGATTAAAGGTTAAAAGTAAGAATAGAACAAAAAGAGAGCCTAAAATAGCAGACCAAGGTGTAAAAAGGGGATCTATATCCCAGGTACTTCCAGCCATAAGAAAATATATAGTAGTACCTAATAGTGCGCCGGAGGATAAGCCTACAATATGAGGTTCTGCTAATGGATTGTGGAAAAGACTCTGAAGAATAGCTCCTGCAATACCAAGATTTCCACCAACAAAAATAGATAAAAGAGTCCGGGGTAGTCTTATGTTATATATAATGATTCCCCGGACTTCATTATTCTCTTTTATGTCTCCTATTTTTACAGATATAATACTTAAAAAAAGTAAAAGTAATAGTAGAAAGGAAAGTTTAATTTTCATATAAGATTTTATAAAGCGTTTTAAATCCCTCCACAAGTCTTGGGCCTGGTCTGAAAACTAAATCATCATTTACTGTAAAAACTTTTTTATTTTTTACTGCATTCGTATCTTTTAATATTGGATGGTTTATTATTGATTCCCTTGATATACCTGACATTTCTCCAATAATTATAACATCAGGATTTTTTGAGACAATATACTCTAAACTAAGAATAGGGTATTCTGGCTCGTTATTTTCTACAATATTTTTGGCTTTTAGTTTTTTCAAAAGATCACCCAGAAAGGTGGAAGGTGATACAGATATAAATGGATCATTCCAAATTAAGAAAAGAACCCTTGGAGATTTCTTTATAGAAGCAACTCTTTTTTGTATCTCTAACCATCCATTAAGCATATTGTTGTAAACTTTCCTTGCTTCATTTTCTTTTCCTACGGCCTTGCCTACTAATATGATATCTTTCATTACATCTTCATAAGTTTTTGGATCAAGAACAATAAATAAAGCATTTTGAAGAGATTTTTCCAATTGGTTAAAAACTTCCTTTGGAAAACTTTTGTATAGAACAATTAAATCTGGTTTTAAGGAGATAATTTTTTCTATGTTAGGATTGCTAAAACCTCCTACTTTCTCTTTTGTTTGAGCTTCCTTTGGATAGTTACAAAAATCAGTGACTCCAACCACTCTATCTCCAGCACCTATTTCAAAAAGTATTTCAGTTGATGAAGGAGCAAGAGATATAATTCTCTTAGGATACTCTTTAATGGTTATTTCTCTTCCTATATCATCTTTTATAGATATTGGTAAGATTGAAGAAAAGGAAAAGATAGTATTTACTAAAATTAATATGATAAATATAATGGATAGTTTTTTAAATTTCATCACTTATCTAAACCCCCCTTTTAAACTTTTTCAAAACCTACTAATATCTCTTCATCATACACTTTTATATTCTTTTTATAAGCAGTATCTGGTATTTCTCCTTCATGTATTTCAATAGCCAAAATTTCTTCTGAGAGTTCTTCTTTGTTTTCTTCTATGATTTCCTTTATTTTAGGAGACCCTTGATAGTAGAATTTTATTCTATCGGCATAATCTAATTTTGCTTCTTTTCTTAGCATTTGAATTTTATGCTCTAACTCTCTCAATATTCCTTTCTTTAATAAATCTTCTGTTATTGTTATGTCCAATCCTACTTGCAGGTTATCGTCTTGATGAATTAATATATTGTCTTTTGCTTTTAGATTATCGAAAATTACATCATTGACATTAAGTTCTTGCTTTATGTATTTAGAAAGTTTTTCAAGATTCTCTTTATTTCCTTTCGTGTTTATCCATATCTTTGATAACGGTTGTCTTATTTTTATGTTTGCTTGATTTCTAAGCATTCTTCCTATAGTAACAATATTTCTAACTATTTCCATATCTGCTTCTAATACAGAATCTATATATTTAATTTCTCCTTGAGGATAATCACAAAGATGCACACTTTCGGGGGCTTCCTTTTCTGCTACTCTAACTATTTCTTGATATATTTTTTCTGTTGTAAATGGGATAAAAGGAGCTAAAAGCTTAGTAAGCTCTTTTATTACAGTATAAGTAGTTGTATAAGCTGACCATTTATCATTGTCTTTTTTAGATTTCCAGAATCTTTCTCTATTTAATCTAATATACCAGTTACTTAGGTCATCTATGACAAAACTTTGTATTGATCTTGCTGCAGAAGTAGCATTAAATTTGTCCATATCATCTTTTACTTTTAATATTAAGCTATTTAGTCTTGATATAATCCATCTATCAGAGAGATCTTCAAGTTTTTCTAATGAAATACTATTTTGTGTTGGATTAAAATCATCTATTTCTGCGTAAATGGAGAAGAAAGAAACAGTATTCCATAAGGTTAAAAGGAATTTTTTAAGGGCTTCATTTACAGCATCAGGCGAAAATTTTAGTGGTACCCATGGAGGACTTACAGTAAAGATATACCATCTTAAAGCATCTGCTCCGTATTTATTCAATATTAGCCAGGGATCAACTACATTACCTTTATGTTTACTCATTTTTTCGCCTTTTTCATCTAAAACTAATTCCGTTACAAGAACATTATTATAAGCAGGTTTGTTAAATACTAAGGTAGATATAGCAAGAAGACTATAGAACCATCCTCTTGTTTGATCAATAGCTTCGCATATGAAGTTTGCGGGAAAAGAAGCTTTAAATTCCTCCTCATTTTCAAAAGGATAATGCCATTGGGCTACTGGCATAGCTCCTGAATCAAACCAACAGTCAATAACTTCAGGTACTCTATACATTGTATCCCCGCATTTTGGACATTTTAATGTAATTTTGTCTATATAAGGTTTATGAGGATCAAAGTTTTTTGTATCAGTGATACCTAATTCTTTATAGCTTCCTATACATTCTTGGTGTCCACAAGACTCACATATCCATATGGGTAGTGGAGTACCCCAATATCTTTCTCTACTTAGCGACCAATCGATATTATTAGCTAGCCAATTACCAAATCTTCCTTCTTTAATATGTTCTGGATACCAATTTATTTTTTGATTATTTCTCAGTAAATCTTCTTTTACTGCAGTAGTTTTTATATACCATGAGGCTCTGGCATAATAAATCAAAGGAGTATCACATCTCCAACAGAATGGATAAGAGTGTAGAAATTTTTCTTCTTTAAATAATAAGCCCCTATTTTTTAGATTTTCAATGATTAAGGGATCAGCTTTTTTAATGAACATCCCTGCCCATGGTTCAACCTCTTTTATAAATTTGCCATTTTGATCTACAGGTTGTAAGAAGGGAAGATCATATTTCTTCCCTATTTGGAAGTCCTCATCTCCAAAGGCTGGTGCGATATGGACAATTCCTGTACCATCTTCTAAGGTTACAAAATCTCCAAGTACAACATAATGAGAATCTTTATCGATGGGTAAGAAATTGAATAGGTGTTCATAATAAGTTTTTTCTAAATCTTTGCCTTTATACTTTTCTATTGTTTCGTAGTTTCCTTCTGGAAATACATAAGTTAACCTTTTTTCTGCTAATATGTAGTATTCGTTATTAAATTTTACTTTCACATAATCTTCATCAGGATGTACAGCTAATGCTACATTGGATATAAGGGTCCATGGAGTTGTAGTCCATGCAAGAAAATATGTATCATTTTGATTTTTTATCTTAAATTTTACAAAAATAGATGGGTCTTCTGTTTCTTTATAACCCTGAGCTACCTCGTGATCTGATAGAGCTGTTTCGCATCTTGGACACCAAGGGACAATTTTATATCCTTTATAAAGTAAGCCTCTTTCCCAAATCTTTTTTAAAAGCCACCAGACTGATTCTATATAGTCATTACTTAATGTAATATAGGGATTATCCATATCAATCCAGAAACCAATTCTCTCTGTAAATAGTCGCCATTCCCTTTCGTATCTAAATACACTTTCTCTACATTTTTTATTAAACTCTTCTATCCCGTATTTTTCTATTTCTTGTTTGCTGTTAATACCCAACTCTTTTTCTACCTCAAGCTCTACAGGAAGTCCATGGGTATCCCATCCTGCTTTTCTTGGCACGTAATATCCTTGCATGGTTTTATATCTTGGGAAAAGGTCCTTGTATATTCTGGGTAGAACATGACCTGCATGAGGTTTACCGTTGGCGGTGGGTGGTCCCTCATAGAAATTGAATCTGGGTGATCCCTTTCTTATTTCTAAGGATTTTTTAAATGTATCTCTATCTTTCCAAAATTTCATTATCTCTTCTTCCATCTGTGGGAAGTTTATTAGTGATGGTAGTTTCTTGAACAAGTTATCCCTCCTTCCAAAAATATATGTAAAGACTTAGGTTAGTATATTATATATGAGATTTATGTCAAGAATAAAAAAAGGGGTGGAAGAAAATCTTCCACCCCTTTCTTATCTTTGAATTTTTAATGAAAGAATATTGGTAAGAATACAAGGGAAATTACAGCCATAAGTTTTATTAATATGTTAATTGAAGGTCCAGCAGTATCTTTGAAAGGATCCCCTACTGTATCTCCTACTACGGCTGCCTTATGAGCATCAGAACCCTTACCCCCAAATTTACCATGTTCAATTAGTTTTTTAGCATTATCCCAGGCTCCACCAGCATTTGCCATAAATATAGCTAAAAGTCCTCCAGATACAGTTGCTCCAGTAAGCATACCACCTAAGGCTTCTTTTCCTAAAAGAAAGGCAACTATAAATGGTGATAGTATCATAATAAGGCTTGGAAGAATCATAGCTTTTAGAGCACCGCGAGTACTTATATCTACACATCTTGCATAGTCTGGATCTGCTTTTCCTTCAAGAAGTCCTTTTATTTCTCTAAATTGTCTTCTTACCTCTTCTACCATATGAGTAGCTGCCTCACCTACTGCCTTTAAAGATAGGGCGGAGAATAAAAATGGTAGCATTCCACCAATAAGAGTACCTGCAAGCACTGATGCCTTTGAGACATCTATATATTGGATATGAGCCCATTCTTTAAAAGCAGCAAACAAAGATAGAGCAGTTAATATGGCTGAACCTATAGCAAAACCTTTACCCATAGCTGCAGTAGTGTTTCCATAAGCGTCAAGAGAGCTTGTTATTTCTCTGACTTTTTCTCCTTGGTGGGCCATTTCTGCTATACCACTAGCATTGTCAGCTATTGGTCCATAAGCATCCACTGAAAGTGTAATACCTAAGGTTGCAAGCATTCCAACCCCTGCGATTCCTATTCCCCACATACCATTAGCTAAATAAGCTAAATATATACCAATTGCTAAAACAACTATAGCAAGGAATGTACTTTCCATTCCTACAGAAAGACCAGTTATAATGTTAGTAGCTGGACCTGTAGTACTGGCATATGCAATTCTTTCTATTGGTTTATTAGATGTATAGTATTCGCTTATTAAACCTATTGCTATACCCACAATAATTCCGATAGTGCCTGCCCAGAAAGGACCTAAATTTCCTAATAGTGATTGAGATAAAAAGAAAGATCCAATAATAGTGATAATAGCTGCAATAAAGGTTCCATTTCTTAAGGCATTAGCAGGATCAGCATTTTTTCTTGCAGCATATACTTTTGTAAAGATGATTCCTATAATAGATGCATAAAGACCTATTACTGCAAAAAGGAATGGATAAAGGAGACCTTTCGTCTCAGCGTATGCAAATCCTAATACCGCACCAGCGTGGATGGCTCCTACATAGGATTCATATAAATCTGCTCCCATTCCTGCCACATCTCCCACATTATCTCCTACATTATCAGCTATCACAGCAGGATTTCTTGGATCATCTTCAGGAATTCCTGCTTCTACTTTTCCAACAAGATCAGCTCCTACATCTGCAGCCTTTGTATAAATACCACCACCTACACGAGCAAAAAGGGCAATAAAACTTGCTCCTAATGCGTATCCGCTAATAACTTCTAGTTTTAATCTTGGATCTGGCATAAAATTACTTAATAAGAGATAAATTAAACTAGAACCAAAGATTCCTAAACTTGCTTCCATAAGTCCCATAACCGCTCCACCAGAAAATGCAATATCCAAAGCTTTACCTACTCCATATTTAGAGGCTGCATAGGTGGTTCTTCCATTTGCTCTAGTAGCTATCTTCATTCCTATATATCCAGAAAGCATAGAAAAGGATGCACCTACAATGAAAGCTAACCCTAATAGAGGTTGCAATACTATTGCCATAAAAATACCGAATATTATTGCAAATATTGATACAGTTTTTATTTCACGATTTAGAAATGCATCTGCTCCTTGTTGTATGGCTTTCATGATTTTTTGGATCTCTGTAGGTCCCTCTTCTTCTTTAAGAATATTTCTTGCAATAAGAAAAGCTACTAAGAGACCAATTGTGCCTGAAATGGGTACAATCCACAGTAGATTCTGCATTTCTTAATCCTCCTTTTAGAAATTTTTACCTCATTTTAAGATAATTTGAAGATATATTAATGTCAAGTTAAAATTAGATTAAAACTATGTTTAAATCTTTAATCTTTTGGCTGAATTCCTCCAATAATTCTTGAGCCTTCTTTAGAGTTATAGATTCAGCATATATTATAAGGGCAGGCTCTTCTGGGTGTGGAATAATAAGTACCCAAGAATCATCTATATATACTTTTATTCCATCTATATATTCTATGTTTTTTTCAGCATTCTCTTCTATAAGCTTTCTCATGATTTTTCCTTTATTTTCTGCATAACAATCTACTGTAGCTTTTACTTTGAAATATTCTGGTAATTCTTCTACTAATTCCTTTAGTGTGAGATTATTCTTTGAATAGATTTCAAGAAACTTTAATAGACCATATATTCCGTCAAAAACAGGTTGAAAATCAGGAAATATAAGGCCATCTTCACTAGCTCCAAATTTGGATTCTGTTCTTAATAAAGTTTTTGTTAATTCAGAAGGTGAAATTTTGCTTCTTATTATTCTTCCTCCTAAATTTTTAGCTATCTTTTCTATTGATTGGGAAATATTCACCGGTATGACTATTTGCGAGTTTGGATAAAGTTTTAATGTAAGATAGGTGAGAACTGCGATTAACTTATCTTTTGCAAGATATTTTCCCTCTGGTGTTATTATTGAGAAACTTTCACCGTCATTATTAATAATTAAGCCAAAATCAGCTCCAACAGCCTTTGTAATTTTAATGACTTCTTCATTGGGAAACTTTATTTTATGTGTATCTTCTCCATATAGATTAAGAGATATATTTTCTATCTTTAATTGGGAAAGTATATTGGGTAAGAATAAAGAAGCACTATTTCCTTGATAATCAATTACAATTTTATATCTCTTTTTTTCAATGCTTGATTTATCTATTGATTTAAGTAATCCCCATGTATAATATTCTATTACGTGCGGAGGAAATTTTATTTCTCCTACTTCTTCCGTATAAGTTCTTCTAAAATCTTCTCTGAAGAAAGTATTTTCTATTTTTCTTTCAGTATTTTTATCAATATTAATACCTGATCTATCAAAAAATTCTATTAATATTTTGTCAGGGTCGTAAGGCGATATTCTTATATGAACTCCTGCAACAGCATCCAAATTTGGGGTAGCATATCTGGATACGGGTATTGGAAGAGTCCTTATATCAAACACATTTACACCTGTAGAGAGAATACCTGTTAAAATAGCTCTTTTTATCATTCTACAAGCTGGCCTTGCATCTCTACTCATTACCACATAAGATGATTTGGGAAGTATGGTACCAAAAGACGCACCTATTTTGGTTGCAAATTCAGGGGTTATTTCTATATTTATTTTTCCTGTAATTCCCCTTTGACCAAAGAGGGTTTTTCTCCAATGGCTTCCCCAGACAATACTTGTATTAACAATGGATCCAGTCTCTATATATTTATTGGGCCATATTTTGACTCCTGTATTAATAAATACTCTATCTCCTATTGTATTGTTGTCACCTATGCTTGCTCCTTCTTCTATTTTTACGGAGTTTTTTATATTACATTTACTACCTATTATGGATGAATAAATATTTGTTTTTTTACCTATATAGGTATTATTAAATATCACACTTCTTTGAATCTTGGCTTCGCTATCTACAAATACAGAATCTCCTAAAACTGTTGGTCCAAGAATAGTTGCATTTTCTTTTATTTTTGAAAATTGGCCAATATAGACGGGCGGCTTTATAAAGGTTGAGTGAGAAATGTCCACATCTTCGTTTACAAAGATACCAGGAAGAATTTCTCTACCTGGAATCTTTATTTTTACTTTTCCAGTTAGTACATCAATATTGGCTTTGAGAAATTGTTCTAAGTTTCCTATATCACACCAATATCCTTTTGCTATGTAACCATACAAAGGTGCACCTTTTTCAAGAAGCATTGGGAATAGGTCTTTACTAAAATCAAAGGGCTCATTTTCTGGTATATAATCTAAAACCTCAGGTTCCAAAATGTATATACCTGTGTTAACTGTATCACTAAATACCTCTCCCCAACTGGGTTTTTCTAAAAATTTAACTATTCTTCCCTCATCATCTGTAATTACCACGCCATACTCTAAAGGATTCTCTACACTTGTTAATACAATTGTAATTAAGGCTTTTTTTTCTTCATGAAATCTTATAACTTCTTGAAAGTTAAAATCTGTTAAGGCATCTCCACTTACTATTAAAATTCTTTCCCTTTCCTTATCCTTAAGGGCATATTTTACGCTTCCAGCTGTACCAAGAGGAGATTCTTCTATGGAATAATCGAGTTTTATGTTCCAATTAGATCCATCATTAAAATATTCTTGGAGGATTTCAGGTAAATAATATAAAGTGGCAATAAATTCTTTAAAACCCTGTTCTGAAAGAAGATTAATAATATGTTCCATTATAGGTTTACCAACAATGTGGGTCATAGGTTTGGGACGTGTGATGGTTAGAGGTCTTAATCTTGTTCCCTCTCCCCCTGCCATTACAACAACTTTCATGAAAAAACCCCCTTACCAATCAGTTTTTAGATATTCTCTATAAATCTCAAAATAAACCTTTTTAGTTTCTACAGCAATACTTTTCCAAGAATATTTTTCCAAGACTTTTTCCATTGCCATTTTTCCAATATTTTCTTTTAACTCATCATTGTATAAAAGCATTTTTATTTTGTTTGCTAAATCTAATATATTTTTAGGTTCAAAAAGTATACCGTCTATTCCATCTTCAATTATCTCAGCAAAGCCACCGAGCCTACTTGCTACTACAGGCTTTCCTAAAGCCATAGCTTCTAATGCAACTATCCCAAAAGGTTCGTAAATACTAGGAAAAACACATATATCAGATGCATAGAGTAGAGCATTTCTCAGATTATCATCTACAAAGCCTGTGAATATAACTTTTTCTTTTACACCTAAATTCTTGCTTTCTTCAATTAAATAATCAAGTTGTGGCCCTGTCCCTACAAAGATGAATTTAACTTTTGGATAATCATTGATAATATAGGGTATAGATCTTAAAAGATACTCTGCTCCCTTTTGATAATGCATTCTACCAATAAAAAGTATCATTTTTTCATCTTGGTTAAGATATCTGCTTTTTACTTCATTATAATTTAATGTGGTTTTTAAGTTTTCAGGGTTTATACCGTTAGGGATAATTTTTATCTTGTCATCCGGTAAGTTAAAAAGAGATTTTACCTCATCTTTCATATTGTTACTGCATACAATTACTTTCCAAGATTCATATGTTAGCCACCATTCCACATTATGGATAAATTTTTGTTCTTCAGTATATATCCCTTGATTTCTACCATGTTCGGTTGCATGAATTGTTGATATAAGAGGTTTTTTAAGAGAGTGTTTTAGTACATATCCAGTAAAAGCAGATAGCCAGTCATGAGCATGTATGATATCTATAGGATTTGTCCTGTTTATTTCTAAGGCTTTAATCATCATGGAAAGATTAAGAAAGTAGATCCATGAGATAAAATTAGGGATTTCTATTATTTTCTCTGGTACTCTGTAAACAGAGAGATTCTCTTTATGCTCTTCCCAAGTGACGTCTTTAGTGCCACATGTTACAATAGAAACTTTAGTATCTTTCTCTGCTAAAGCGTTGCTGAGATCTTTCACATGTCTACTGAGTCCACCTACAATTCTTGGTGGATATTCCCAGCTTAACATTAAAACATGAAGTTTTTTTTCGCCTTTTTGAAGGATATATAACTCATATCCTCTTCTCAATATTTCTTTTTCTTGCTCGAAGGTAAGAAGATTATATGCATCATTAAAATACAAGAATCTTCCATCTGAGAATACATCTTCCTCAATTTTAACATTATTAGAATCATAGGATTCCATAAGAAACCATAATACTGTTTTGTCCTCTTCAGGATGTCTTTCTGTGGCAGGAGCAATATAGTGGGTCTTTCCTATAAAATCTATAATTCTCACATTCAAATTTGTTTCTTCTTTTACCTCTCTTATAGCTGCTTCTTCTGGAGATTCTCCTTTTTCTACATGTCCCTTAGGGAGAACCCAATTAGAATTTTTTTTTTTTAGGATAAAAATTTTTTTGTTGATAGGATTAACAATTACTCCACCTGCTGAAATAGCATTTTTCATGATTCTTCTCCTATTAAATCATTTATAAATCTTAATATTAAATCCTTAGGAATTCCGCTTTTTTCTATTTCTTTCATTATTTCATCATGTCTAAGTCCTTTTGCTTTTAAGCTTTCTATCATTTTAGATACAAATTCTTTTCTTTCCCATGGGAAGATTATCCATGCTTCTGTTTCTCTTATGTAAAAATCGGGTTTAATGATAGACCAGGGTTTGTAATATATGGTAGCAATTTTTACTTGAGTTGCCCCACATTGTTCTAAGTGTTCTTTAGCAACCTTTAAGCTTTTTCCACTATCTGCCACATCGTCAGCTATTAATACTTTTTTTCCTTCAACAATTGTCGAGATAGTTTGAGTTATAATTGGTCTTTCTTTAGTTTCTCCAACCCCTCTATAGAAATCAATTTTAAGATTAGCTGTGTAAGAGTTTCCAAGAAGATCAGATAGTATTCTTGCAGGAATCCATCCCCCTCGTGCAATCCCAACTATGACTTCAGGATTAAATTTATTCTTATTAATCTCATCTGCAAGATCAAGACATAGATTATAAATTTCTTCCCAACTGGGTGCCAAGTACTCCATTTTTCGCCTCCTTGCTTAATATTTTTGTTTTCTAATATATTCTATATTAAAGTGGTCTCTTTTAAAAGAAAATTTAAAGTTTTTATTAAGAATAAGTGTTATAATAACCTTATAAAATAAAAACAAATCAAAATTGGGAGGTGTTTCTAATTATGCCTGCAATTCTTGATGTTCGTGGTAGAGAAGTTTTAGACTCAAGAGGAAATCCTACTGTAGAAGCAGAGGTCTATTTAGAAGATGGTTCTATAGGAAGGGCTATTGTTCCTTCAGGAGCATCTACAGGAAGTAGGGAGGCTTTAGAGTTAAGAGATAACGACCCTAAGAGATATAAAGGAAAAGGAGTTTTACAGGCGGTAAGAAATATAAATGAGGTTATTGCACAAGAAATAATTGGTTTAGAGGCATTAGATCAATATACAGTTGACAAAACAATGCTAGATCTTGATGGTACTGATAACAAGTCAAAACTTGGAGCAAATGCTATACTGGCGGTATCTCTTGCTACTGCAAGAGCAGCTGCAAAATCCTTAGGTGTACCTCTTTATATGTATTTAGGTGGAGTACAAGCAAGAGAGTTGCCAACTCCTTTGATGAATGTAATTAATGGTGGAAAACATGCTGATAACCCATTAGATTTTCAGGAATATATGATTGTTCCCTTAGCTACGACTTTTAAAGAGTCTCTAAGATGGGCTGTTGAAGTTTTTCATACCTTAAAGAGTATCCTTAAGAGTAAAGGTTTAAATACGAATGTAGGTGATGAGGGTGGTTTTGCACCATATTTAGAGAAAAATGAGGAACCTCTGGCTATATTGGTGGAAGCAATTAAATCTGCAGGATTTGAACCTGGTAAGGATGTGGCTTTAGCATTAGATCCAGCTGCTAGTGAGTTTTATGAAGAAGGTAAATATATTTTGAAGGCTGAAAACAAGGCTCTATCATCTTTAGAGATGATTTCTTTCTATGAATATCTATGTGATAAATATCCTATTGTTTCTATAGAAGATGGACTTTCTGAAAAAGATTGGGATGGTTGGGAGAAGCTAACAGAAAAGTTAGGCAAGAAAATACAACTTGTGGGTGATGATATATTTGTTACCAATCCAAAAATCTTGGCAGAAGGAATCATAAGAAGAATTGCAAATGCTATATTGATAAAAGTTAATCAAATTGGTACCTTAACAGAGACTCTTGATACTATAAGAATTGCCCATCAAGCTGGATATCGAACTGTCATATCTCATAGGTCTGGAGAAACCGAAGATACATTTATTGCTGATTTAGCAGTAGCAGTGAATAGTGGGCAGATAAAGACAGGTTCATTGAGTAGAACTGATAGAATAGCTAAATATAATCAATTGCTTAGAATAGAAGAAGATTTAGGAGATTCTGCAATTTATAGGGGTATATTGAACTTCAAGAGATAGTTTTATATAATCTACTTAAGCTTCGTATAATCCCGAGAATATGGCTCGGGAGTTTCTACCAGGCAACCGTAAATTGCCTGGCTACGAGCGGAAGAGCTCCTTAGGGTTGAAAGATCCAAGCGGAGCTGGCAAGATTGTTGATCTTGCTACACCGAAGGGATAAAAGCCCAGGCGGGTAGGTTCCCTCGTAAGGAGAACCTATGAGCTTGGGCTTTTTGCTTTTAAAGGAGGTAAAAAGAGTGTTAGAAAGATATACTAGAAAGGAATTAAGAGAAGTATGGTCTGATGAGAAAAGATATTCTCTTTGGTGGAAGGTAGAAGAAGCAGTATTAGAAGCAAGAACTAAATTAGGAGAGATCCCAAGTGAAACATTTGAAAAAATAAAAGAGAAAGCAAGATTTAAAGTCGAAGAAATTAAGGAGATAGAAAAGATTAATAATCATGAGATGATAGCATTTTTAACTAATGTAGCCCAGTATGTAGGAGAAGGCTCTGAATACATCCATCAAGGACTTACATCGTCAGATGTTATGGATACTGCTTTTTCTTTACAAATTTTAGAAGCTCTTAATTATATAGAATCAGATCTCTTAAAATTATTGGCTGAAGTATCAAAAAAAGCGATTCAATACAAAGATTTACCTATGATGGGAAGAACTCATGGAATGCATGCAGAACCAATCACCTTAGGTTTTAAGTTTTTGGGATGGTGGTCAGAACTAAAAAGAAATTTAGAAAGGTTAAGAAAGGCAAAAGAAAACATAAGATATGGAAAATTTTCAGGTGTTGTTGGTACATTAAGCCATTTGTCTCCTGAAGTAGAAGAATTGGCATGTAAGATTTTAGGATTAGAACCAGAACCAGTTGCTACACAAGTTATTCCAAGAGATAGACATGCAGAAGTAATTTATGTTTTAGGAATGATAGCTTCATCTTGTGAACGAATTGCTCTTGAAATTAGACATCTCCAAAGAACGGAAGTAGGAGAATTGGAAGAACCTTTTAGGGAGAAGCAAAAGGGATCGTCAGCTATGCCTCATAAAAGAAATCCTATTCTTTCTGAAAGAATTTGTGGATTATCAAGAGTAATAAGGTCCTATATGAACTCTGCTTTTGAAAACATTCCTTTATGGCATGAGAGAGATATTAGTCATTCTTCTGTAGAAAGGTTAATATTCCCAGATGCTACTACTCTCACTGATTATATACTTAATCTAACTTATGAGATAGTTAAAGATTTAAAAGTCAATGAAGAGAATATTCTGAGGAACATGAATACTAATTATAGAATATTTTATTCTCAAAACTTATTATTAGCTCTTACTCAAAAAGGGGTTTTAAGGGATATTGCTTATTCATGGATTCAAGAAGATGCCTTTAAGGCTATCAATGAAAAAAGAGATTTTTTAGAGGTAGTTTTAGAAGATAAGAGGGTGACGGAAAAACTTTCTAAGGAAGAGATAGAAAGTTGTTTTTCTCCACAAGTATTCCTTAAAAATATAGATTTTATATTTCAGAGATCTGGAGTTAAGGAGGAATTAAAGTGAAAGAATGGACAGTGATATTAGAGATCTTTTTAAAAGAAGGAATCTTTGATCCTCAAGGTAAAACTATTAGAAATGCTCTTCATTCCTTATGCTTTGAAGAAGTAAAAGATGTAAGGGTTGGAAAGGTCCTCAAAATTAAACTGATGGGGGATTCTGAAGAGGAAGTGATGGAAAAAGTTAGAAAAATGAGTGAGATTGTACTTGTTAATCCAGTTACAGAAGATTTTTCAATAAGGGTGGAAAGAGAATGAGGGTAGGAGTAGTGGTATTTCCAGGCACAAATTGTGATATGGATACCTTTCATGCTTTAAAGATTACAGGACACGACCCAGTTTTTCTCTGGCACAAAGATCATGATCTTCAAAGTGTGGATATGGTGATACTCCCTGGAGGATTTTCTTATGGAGACTATTTGAGAGCTGGTTCTATTGCCAAATTTTCTCCTATCATGAATGAGATAATAGATTTTGCAAATAAAGGTGGATATGTGTTAGGTATATGTAATGGGTTCCAGATACTTTTAGAGGCAGGTCTTTTGCCTGGAGCTATGTTACCAAATGTTACCAATACTTTTATATGTAAACCTGTTTTTATAAGAGTATTAAATAATCAAAATATCTTCTTGAATAGGTATTTAGCTAATCAGGTTATTAAAATACCTATAGCCCATAAAGAAGGTAGATATTATATATCAGAAAAGGGATTAGAAGATCTGAAAGAAAACAATCAAATAGTACTTAAATATGAATATGAGAATCCAAATGGTTCAATTGATAGTATTGCTGGAATTATTAATAAAAAGGGTAATGTAATGGGTATGATGCCTCATCCTGAAAGAGCGGTAGAAGATATTTTGGGAAGCTCTGATGGGATTAATCTGTTCTTATCATTTCTGAAATAAAGGGGTGTAATCATGGGAATCTTTGGGCTTAAAGAAGAAGAAATAAAACATGCAAGAGAATTGCTTGGTAGAGAGCCAAATGATATAGAATGGTCTGTTATATCTGTAATATGGTCTGAACATTGTAGTTATAAACACTCAAGGAAATATCTAAAGGATTTTTATTCAAAAGCAGAGTGGGTAGAACAAGGTCCAGGCGAGAATGCAGGAATTGTAAATCTAGGAGATGGATATAAAATAGTGTTCAAGATAGAAAGCCATAATCATCCTTCAGCAGTTGAACCATTTCAAGGAGCTGCTACAGGAGTTGGAGGAATTGTAAGGGATATATTGGCTCTTGGAGCAAGGCCTATTGCTCTACTTGATTCATTAAGATTTGGTTCAATTGATAAACCGAAAAATAAGTATCTTTTTGAGGGAGTAGTAAGTGGTATAAGTTTTTATGGAAATTGTATTGGAGTACCCGTTGTGGGAGGAGAGATAGTATTTGATGAATGTTATTCATCAAATCCATTAGTAAATGTTATGTGTGTAGGATTATTATCTCCAAATCAAAAATCTTATCGAGGAAAAGCTGAAGGCGAAGGGAATCTTCTAGTACTTGTCGGTGCAAGAACAGGTAGAGATGGTCTTCAAGGAGCAAGTTTTGCTTCAGAGAAGCTTGATGATGAAACTCACAAAAAGAAACCCTCAGTTCAAGTAGGGGATCCCTTCTTGGGTAAGCTTCTTATTGAGGCAACTTTAGAGGCTGCAGCTAAGGATGGTGTTATAGGTATTCAAGATTTAGGTGCTGCAGGTCTTGTGAGTGCTTTATCAGAATCTGCACGTAGAGGAAGATGTGGAGTAAAAGTTTATCTTGATAAAGTTCCTCAAAGAGAGGAAAATATGACGCCAGAAGAAATATTGTTATCGGAATCTCAAGAGAGAATGCTTTTTGTAGTTGTACCAGATAAAGTAAAGGATATTATTGAAGTGTTTAAAAAATGGGATCTTGAAGCAGAAGTTATAGGAGAGGTAATTAAAGAAGAAAGATTTATAGCTTATTTTAATGGAGTAAAGGTTGTTGATTTACCTACCGAGCTTTTAGTGGATGCTTCTCTTATATTTGATCCACCATCAATGGGGCCCAAGAAGGAAAGGAAAGAAAATGTAGTAACAGTAACCAATGAAGATGTGGAAAAATATATAGAGATTTTAATTCAAGATATAAAAACTAAGGAAAAAATCTATACCCAGTATGATTATTCTGTGCAAACAAATACAGTTTTACCACCTGGATTTGGTGATGCTGCTGTTTTAAGAATTAAAAATACAAATAAGGGTATTGCTATTGTTACAGATGGAAATGGTAGATATTGTTATTTGAATCCTAAACAAGGGGCTATGTATGCTGTAGCAGAGGCCTGTAGGAACATTCTTTGTGTTGGTGGCAAACCATTAGCTATAACTGATGGATTGAATTTTGGGGATCCCGATGAACCGGATGTTTTCTATCAATTTAAAGAAGTAGTAAAGGGTATTAATTTGGCATCAAGAATATTGGAAATACCTATAGTAAGTGGAAATGTTAGTTTTTATAATGGTCAAGGTGAAAACAAAATTTTCCCTACTCCTATTATTGGTATGGTTGGAATTATTGAGGATCTTTCATATTTAATAAAACCGGGATTAAAAGAATATGAAAATCCTATATATGTTATAGGTGATTTTTCAAAATTAACTTTAGATGGATCAAGATTTATGAAAGATCTTTATGGGGTTATAGAGGGTGAGCCACCATATGTAGATTTAATTTGGGATAGAAAATTAAAATATTTTTTAGAGGAAATAAGATTGGAAAAAATTATTCTTTCTTTACATGATGTAAGTGAAGGGGGAATGTTGGCTACTTTATTAGAACTATCTGTATGGGGAAATAAAGGATTGTATGTAAGTTTTCCAAAAGAAGATAAAGCTAGAATACTTTTTGGTGAAGGTCCTATTTTAATTGCGGAGGTATCAAGAGAAAAAGAAACTATGTTTTTAAAATATGCAGAGAAATATAACTTAAATATACGAAAAATAGGTAAAGTAATTCCAGATAGACTTATAGTTAGACCTTTTCTTGAATTAGACTTAAAGACCCTTTTCTGAAAGAAGGTGAAAGGTCAAATGACCTTAAAAGAAGAATGTGGGGTTATAGGAGTTATAGTTTTTAGTGAAAGATATGCAAGTTTTTTGGCTTATAGAGGATTGTTAAAATTACAACATAGAGGTCAAGAAAGCGCGGGAATTGTAACTTTTTCTAGTGAAGGACATCATATTCATAAGAATTTTGGTCTTGTTTCTCAAGTGTTTGATGAATTATCTCTTAAAAACTTAAAGGGAAAAATTGCTGTTGGACATGTTAGATATTCTACTTCTGGTAAGAAATCACCTCAAAGTATTCAGCCCTTTGTAGTGAATCTTCCCAGGTATGGATATATGGCTCTCGCACATAATGGTCATATATCTAATGCTAATTCTTTAAGAAGAAGCTTGGAAAGAGAAGGGATAATATTTCAAAGTGATTCAGATACTGAGGTTATATTACATTTAACAGCTAAATCAAAAAAACAAAGTTTACAGGAAAAACTTGAAGAGGTTCTAAATCAAGTTGAAGGAAGTTACTCTTTGATAGTTGGAACTCACGAAGGTGTTTATGCAATCAGAGATCCATCAGGATTTAGACCACTTTTTATGGGAAGACTCCAAGATGGAGGAGTTATTTTTGCATCTGAAACATCAGCTTTAAAAGATTTACCTATAATAGAAATTAAAGAATTGAATCCTGGCGGATGGGTTTTTTTCAGTAAAGATGGAAATGTTTTTAATTATAGATCATTTCAAGATAGACCCTCCAGATTTTGCTTGTTTGAATTTATATATTTTTCAAGGCCAGATAGTCTCTATGATGATAAAACGGTTTATTATTATAGAAAACAAATGGGAAGAATATTAGCAAAAGAAGCTCCTGTATCTGCAGATTGGGTCGTTCCTGTTCCTGATTCAGGTATTCCTGCTGCTATTGGGTATAGTGAGGAATCAGGTATACCTCTACAGATGCTTCTCATGAGAAGCCATTATGTAGGCAGAACGTTTATACAACCAAGGCAAAAGGAAAGAGAATTGGCAGTAAGAATGAAATTTTTGTTTGTTAGCGATTTAATTAAAGGGAAAAAAATAGTATTGGTAGATGATTCTTTGGTGAGAGGTACTACTGCCAAAATCCTTGCTGAGAAGTTTAGGGAAGAAGGTGCTAAAGAAGTACATCTTAGACTTTCATCACCTCCACTTATTTCTCCTTGCCATTATGGAGTAGATATACCTAATACAAAAGAATTAATAAGTTACCATTACTCTCCTGAGGAGATTGCCCGACTTTTAGGTTTTGATTCTGTTGCTTTTTTAAGTATGGAGGGTTTAGTTAGTATACTTCCAGAAAGGGGTTATTGTGGAGAATGTTTCGGAAGAAAAATAGTAAACAAAGAGAAAAAATTACTTATAGTCTGAGTGGAGTTAATATTTCTAAAGTAGAAAAAGCATTACAAGAGGTTAGAGAGGAGATAGAATCTACCCATCAAGCATATGTATTACCTTATTGGAACGGTTTTTCCAGTGTTTTAGAATTGGATTTTAAGCTATTTAAGAATCCTTTATTCTTACTTAGTACTGACGGAGTAGGAACTAAGTTGAGTCTTGCAGTTAAATATCGTAAGTTTTCAGGTATAGGTTTTGATTTAGTAGCTATGAATGTCAATGATATTCTAACCTCTGGTGGTAAACCTTTAGTCTTTTTAGATTATTTTGGTGGATCAAAAATTGATCCAGAGGTCTATAAAGAAATTTTGAAGAGTATTTCTTTAGCTTGTAAGGAAGCAAATTGTAGTTTGGTTGGTGGAGAAACTGCTGAAATGCCTGGTATATATAGAGGTAAGGAGATTGATTTGGTGGGTTTTGTACTTGGAATTGTAGAAAAAGATAATTTACTTCCTAAAAAAGATAAAATGAAGGATGGTAATATTTTAATTGGGGTCAAATCTTCCGGATTTCATAGTAACGGTTATTCTTTAATAAGGTATATTTTGAAGAAAAAGAAAATATCTTTAAAGAAAGATATAGACGGACATAATCTGTTAGAGGAGTTATTAAGACCGACAAAAATATATTCCCCTAAAATTTTGCCTCTCTTAGAGAGATATAGAGAAAATATCCTTGGTATTGCCCATATAACAGGTGGGGGAATTGTAGGTAATCTACCAAGAATTATTCCCGATAATTTAACTGCTATTATTGAATATTCTTGGGAAATTCCATGGATATTTAAATTTTTTATAAAGAAAGGGAATATAAGTATAAAAGAGGCTTTTAGAGTTTTCAATATGGGGATTGGCTTAATTCTTGTGATTTCTGGTAATGAAGAAAAGATATTGAAAGATTTAGATTCTATGGGAGAAGAGAGCTATATTATAGGATCATTAAAATCTGGGAAAGGTGGCGTAAAAATTGAATGGAAAAGAAAAGACTTGGAGTTTTAGTCTCAGGTAGGGGTTCAAACTTACAAGCCCTTATTGATGCTTCAAAAAAAGATGATTATCCAGCAAAGGTAGTAGTTGTTATTAGTAATAAAAAAGAAGCTTATGCTATTGAGAGAGCAAAAAAGGAAAATATTCCCGTTTATGTTGTAAAAAGAGAAGATTACAGGTCTAAAAGGGAATATGAGGAAAAAATAAGAGAAATTCTCCTTGAATATAAAGTAGATTTAGTAGTATTGGCGGGATATATGAAGATTATAGGTAAAACCCTCCTTGAGGCTTTTCCATGGAGAATTATTAATATCCATCCATCTCTTCTTCCCTCCTTTCCAGGATTGGAAGCTCAAAAAAAAGCATGGGAATATGGGGTGAAAATAAGCGGATGTACTGTTCATTTTGTGGATGAGGGTATAGATTCAGGTCCAATAATAGGCCAGAGAGCAGTACTTGTCTATGATGATGATACTCCAGAAACTTTGGCTGAAAGAATATTGCAGGAAGAACATAAATTAATAGTAGAATCCGTCAAAAAAATTCTAACCGAAGAATACGAGATAATAGGAAGAAGAGTAGTATTTAAGAAGAAGGGGGATGAAAATATATGAAAGTGATGGTTATTGGAAGTGGTGGGAGAGAGCATGCCATATGTTGGAAGTTATCCCAAGATAAAAGGGTTGAAAAAATTTATGCTCTTCCTGGGAATGCCGGTATCAGTAGTTTTGCAGAATGTGTACCTATAAAATCTGAAAATATAAATGAGATTGTAAATTTTGCTAAAGAAAATAAAGTTGATTGGACTATCGTAGGGCCTGAAATGCCTCTTTCTATGGGTATTGTAGATAGATTTTTAGAGGAGGGTTTAAGTATATGGGGACCAATTAAAAATCTAGCAATGCTAGAGGCAAGCAAAGCTTTTGCAAAGAAAATTATGGAGAAAGCAAAAATACCTACTGCAGATTTTAAAATATTTGATGATTTTGAATCTGCTAAAAGTTTTTTGGAAAAAGAGCATTATCCTTTAGTAATTAAGGCTGATGGTTTGGCTGCTGGTAAAGGTGTTTTTATTGTTAACTCTCAGAATGAGGCTATAGAAGTCTTGGGTAAGTTATTAAAGGAGGGTATTTTAGGAGAAGCTGGAAGGAGAGTAGTGATTGAAAAATTCCTTGAAGGTAAAGAATTTTCTCTCATTGTAGCTATTAAAGACGGGGAAATCTATGTACTTCCACCAGCTCAAGACTATAAAAGAGTGGGAGAAAGAAACACTGGTCCTAATACTGGAGGTATGGGCTCTTTTGCGCCTGTACCATGGATTAATAGTAGTTTAATAGAGAAAGCTTTAAAATTGATATTTAAGCCATTATTATCTGAACTCGAAGAGAATAATTTAAAATATGAGGGTTTTCTTTATGGGGGATTGATTTTGGTTAATAACGAACCATATGTTTTAGAATTTAATGTTAGGCTCGGAGACCCAGAGGCTCAAGTTATTCTTCCTATTATTGGTTTTTCTTTATTGGATCTTAAAGACGGTAAAAATATCAAAACATATTATGGGTATGAATATTCTGAAAAAAAGGCTGTATGTGTTGTACTTGCATCTAAAGGATATCCAGAAAAGTATGAAGTCGGTAAAGAAATTAATATAAAGGAGACAAAAGAGACAATAATTTTTCATGCAGGAACTTCCTTTAGAAATGGTAAATTGGTTACTTCTGGTGGAAGAGTATTAAATGTGGTAGGTTTAGGTAAATCTTTTAAGGAGGCGAGAGAGAAAGTTTATAAAGATATCCAAAATATCTTTTTTGAGAATATGTATTATAGGAAAGATATTGCCTTAGAAGTAGAAGATATGTAATTTTCAGAAAAAATTTTCAAAAATTATTGACATAGGGGGTTGATTGTATTATATTTAGCGTTGAACAAAATTTTGAGGAAAGGGGTAAAAGGAAGAAGAGATGTTAGGACCGCATTTAGTTTTAGACTTATATGGGTGTCCTAAGGAAAAGTTAGAAGATGTACAATATATCTATGATCTTTTAGATGAACTGCCTGATATGATAGGCATGCAAAAGATTATGCCACCATATGTAATGAGATATGTACCTGAGGATGATCCTTTAGATTGGGGTATCTCAGGAGTGGTGCTTATTGCAGAAAGCCACATCGCAATACATACATGGCCAGATTTAAACTATGCGAGTGTTGATATCTTTTCATGCAAGACCTTCAATATTGATAAGGCTAAAGAAATACTTGAAAAAAAACTTTCACCTGAAAGATCTGATTGGGAAATATTGGTAAGAGGCAGAGATTTTCCAGTCAATCTCTTAAAAAGAGGAAAAAATGGATCAGTATAGACCCCTTCCTTCCTTTGGTGGACTTTCGTCTTTTACTATTGAAGATTCAAGAGTTGTTATTGTTCCTTTTCCTTTGGAAATTACAACTACATATAAAAAGGGGACCCGTGATGGTCCCCTGTCCATTTTATTAGCTTCCTACAATATTGAATTATATGATGAAGAGATTGACGATATTCCTGCTAAAATAGGTATCTATACTTTTCCTGATTTTTTTCTTCCTTTAGGAGACTTAAAGAAAAGTTTGTTAAATATAGAGATGATAGTAAAAGATATTCTTGAAAAGAATAAGTTTCCCATATTTTTAGGTGGCGAACATACAATAACAAAAGGGATTTTAAGGGCTTATCTCAATATGGGTTATAATTTTTCTGTTCTTCATTTTGATGCACATTCAGATCTTAGGGAAGAGTATGAAGGTACTAGGGATAGTCATGCATGTGCACTGAGAGAAGCTTCAGAGAGGCTTAATATTGTTCAGATAGGTATAAGAAGTTTAAGTGAAGGAGAAAGAGAATATATTAAAAAGAAAGCAAATATTAAGGTTTTTTGGGATTTTGATATTCATACAAAGGATTTTAATAGGGTGATCGGAGATATATTAACGAGCATTGAAAATGAAAATGTTTATATTACCTTTGATTTTGATGTGTTTAATCCTTCTGAAATGCCAGCTACAGGTACACCTGAGCCTGGTGGATTATCTTGGTATGAAGTACTGAGTATTTTAAGGGGAATATTTAAAAATAAAAAGATAATAGGAGTAGATTTTGTAGAATTTTCTCCCATTCCTGGACTTAACTATGCAGATTATATAGCAGCGAGATTTATTTATAAAATAATAGGATATTATAAAAAATACAACATGGAGAAAAATAATGGATAAAAAGCGTATTGCATTAGTATTTGGTACAAGACCAGAAGCTATAAAAATGGCTCCTGTAGCATATGCCTTAAGGAATGTTGAGTTTTTTGAACTTCAGATTATCCTTACTGCACAACACAGAGGGCTATTAGATCAAGTTATGGAAATCTTTAAATTAAATTCTGATTACGATTTAAATATAATGCAGGAAAAACAAACCCTTACTCAAATAACTGTAAAGGTACTTGAGGGATTAGATATAATATGGCAAAAAGATACTCCCGATATGGTATTGGTACACGGAGATACAACTACAACCTTTGCAGCCAGTTTAGCCGCTTTTTATAAAAAGATATCCATTGGACATGTAGAAGCTGGTTTAAGAACTTATGATAAATATCAACCATATCCTGAGGAGATGAATAGACATCTTACGGGTGTACTTTCTGATCTACATTTTGCTCCAACAAAGAGAGCAAAAGAAAATTTATTAAAAGAAAATGTACCATTTAACAATATTTTTGTAACTGGTAATACAGTGATTGATGCTCTTTTATTTGTATATAACAACCTTGAAAAATTTGAGGTTAAACTTCCTGTAGAAATTCCCAAAGAGAAATATATTTTAGTTACTTCTCATAGAAGAGAAAACTGGGGAAAACCTTTGGAAAACATTACCTTAGCATTAAAAGAAATCTTGAGTGAATTTAAAGATCTTTACATAGTTTATCCTGTACACCCAAATCCTGTTATAAGAGAAACTGTAAATTCCATATTAGGTAATGAGAGGAAAGCTATTCTTATATCTCCTGTTGATTATGTAACGATGGTATATCTAATAGCAAATTGCAACTTAGTTCTTACAGATTCGGGAGGTCTTCAAGAGGAGGCTCCATCCTTAGGAAAACCTGTATTAGTATTAAGGGAGGTTACTGAGAGACCTGAGGCAGTTGAGGCAGGTACAGTAAAGATAATAGGAACTGATAGGAAAAGAATAGTTGAGGAGGTAAGTAAATTATTAATTAATGAAGACGAGTATAATAAAATGGCAAGAGCTCTAAATCCTTATGGTGACGGAAAGGCAAGTGAAAGAATAAGAGATATTCTTCTTTATTATTTCGGATTTAGCTCCTCTCTTCCAGTAGAGTTTAATCCATGCCATTCATGAGACATTATTTAGACTTTATTTTAGATATAATATTTCCCTCAAAATGTATTTTTTGTGGTAGATATGGATTAGGTTATGTTTGTCCAGAATGTTTTAGTAAATTCAAAATTCCTAATAAATATTGTAGATTTTGCGGAAGACCTCTTACAGGTATTTCAGAAATCTGTTATAATTGTATTAAAGAGAGCCCTATATGGAGTGGATTTGAATTTTTAGGATATTATGATGATATGTGGGAAACAGTAATTAAGAACCTCAAATTTAGAAATAAACCTAATGTGGCTAAATTTATAGCAGATCTTGCTAAGGATAAAATCTTAAGTAAGAAATGGGACATTGATTTTATCACCTATGTGCCATTGAGTAATAAAAGACTTGTGGAGAGGGGTTATAATCAATCAGAGTATTTAGCGTATTTTTTAAGTAAAAGTCTTAAAAAACCATATGGTTCTCTTTTGTCATTAAATAAGGAGATAAAACCACAAAAAACACTTAGTTTAAAGGAAAGGAAGGAAAATGTTAAAGGAGCATTTGGTTTAGTAGAAGAGGTGAAATACTTGCCTTATAGAAATATTTTGATTGTAGATGACGTCTATACCACTGGATCTACAATAAAGGTGTGCGCTTATACCTTAAAAAACAATATAAAAATTTTGGATAAGATTTATGTATTTGTAGCTGTAAGAGCTCTTTTATAAAATTTTCAAGGAGGTTGGATTATGCAGATTAACTTTTCAAGTAAAAATGTGTCTATTTCTCCTAATTTGCAAGAATATGCTGAGAGAAAACTTTCAAAACTATCTCGCTTTTTTGATAATATTGAAAATATAGAGGTTATCTTTTCAGAAGAAGATTGGAAAGATGGTAGTCGAGCTCATAGAGTAGAAGTTACCATTAGGGCAAATGGAAAGATAATAAAAGCATCTGAGGCCAATCAAGATTTTAGAAGTAGTATAGATTTGGTAATTGATAAATTGGAAAAACAACTTAAAAAATATAAAGAAAAAATGATAGACAGAGAAAAGAGGGCTCCTTCTTTGATTGAAATGTTTACAAAAGAGGAAGAAGGAGGAGAGAAAAAGATTGTTAAAGTTAAAAGATTTTCATTGAAACCTATGGATATAGAAGAAGCCATATTGCAAATGGAACTTTTAGGTCATGATTTCTTTGTTTTCATAGATGCAGATACTTATAAAACTTCTATTTTATATAGAAGAAAAGATGGAAATTATGGATTAATTATAACGGACGAAGGAGAATAAGTAAATGAGATGGGATTACTATCTAAATTATTTGATTCTAACAGAAGAACTTTAAAAAGATTAGAAGAATACGTAAAGAGAATTAACGCTTTAGAATCTGAGATAAGTAAATTATCTAATGATGAACTAAAAAGAAAAACATCAGAGTTTAAACAGAGATTAGAAAGGGGTGCTACCCTTGATGATTTATTAGTAGAATCCTTTGCAGTAGTAAGAGAGGTAGCAAAGAGGATTCTTGGGATGAGACACTTTGATGTACAACTAATGGGTGGAATTGTTTTACATCAAGGAAAAATAGCCGAAATGCAAACGGGAGAGGGTAAAACTCTGGTAGCAACCCTCCCTGCCTATTTGAATGCCTTAGAGGGAAAAGGAGTACATATAGTAACAGTTAATGATTATTTGGCTAAAAGGGATAGATATTGGATGGGACCAATTTATGAGTTTTTAGGTTTGAAAGTTGGTCTTTTACAAAATGATACTCCAATTTTAGAAAGGAAAAAAGCTTATTTGGCAGATATTACATATGGTACTAATAATGAGTTTGGATTTGATTATTTAAGAGATAATATAGCATTATCAGCTGATCATTTAGTACAAAGAGAATTAAACTATGCGATTATTGACGAAGTAGATAGTATTCTAATAGATGAAGCAAGAACTCCTCTTATTATTTCAGGTCCAGCTAAGGGAGATAGTCGGGTATATAAGCTTGCGATTAGAACTGCAAGATATTTAAAGAAGGATGAAGATTATACTACTGATGAGAAATCGAGAACGGTGTCTTTAACAGAAGAAGGTTTGAGAAAGGCGGAAAAATTCTTAGGTGTAAAGGATCTATATGATTTTCAAAATATGGATTTAGCTCATGCTCTTCTTCAGTGTTTAAAAGCTCTTAATTTTTATCATAGAGATAGGGATTATATAGTTAAAGACGGAGAGGTGATAATTGTTGACGAATTTACAGGAAGATTAATGTTTGGAAGAAGATATAGTGATGGATTGCATCAAGCTATTGAGGCAAAAGAAGGTGTAAGAATAAGGGAAGAAAATGTTACTTTAGCAACCATCTCTATACAAAATTATTTTAGAATGTATAAGAAGATAGCTGGTATGACGGGAACTGCAGCTACCGAGGAGGAAGAATTTGTTAAGATTTACGGATTAGAGGTAGTTGTCATACCTCCGAATAAACCTTTAAGGAGAACCAATTATCCGGATCTTGTTTTTAAAACAGAAGAAGAAAAAATTGAGGCTGTGGTAAAGGAAATTGAAGAATTATACAAAATTGGAAGGCCTGTGCTTGTAGGTACGACATCTATAGAGAAGTCAGAAAGATTAAGTAAAATGCTTAAAAAGAAGGGGATTCCCCACAATGTATTAAACGCAAAATATCACGAAAAGGAAGCTGAAATTATTGCTAAAGCAGGGCAGAAATATGCAGTAACTATTGCTACGAATATGGCAGGAAGAGGGACAGATATTGTTTTAGGTGAAGGGGTTGCTGAGCTTGGAGGTCTTCATGTTATAGGGACAGAAAGACATGAAAGTAGAAGAATTGATAATCAGTTAAGAGGACGCGCAGGTAGACAGGGAGATCCTGGTTCTTCGAGGTTTTACGTTTCATTGGAAGATGATCTTTTAAGGCTTTTTGGAGGAGATCAGATAAAAGCTTTAATGGATAGATTGGGGATGGAAAAAGGACAACCTATTGAGTCTCCTTTACTTACAAGATTAATAGAAAATAGCCAAGCTAAGGTGGAAAAGTTAAATTTTGAGATAAGAAAACAACTTTTAGAGTATGATGATGTACTTAATAAACAAAGAGAAATAGTTTACTCTGAAAGAAGAAAAATATTAACAATGAATAATTTGGAAGAAATAGTAAAAAAGATTTTAGATAGAGTATTAGAAAGATTCTTTAATCAGATGTCTTCTCAGGAAAAGGAAAGCTGGAAAAATATGTTTCTTGAGGTATTCGGATTTTTACCATCAAATTGGGAAGAGATAATAGCTGGAGATAATTTTGAGACTATTAAACAGAAATTAGAGAAGGCAATTAAAGAAAAATATGAAGAGAGAAAGATGAAATTTGGAGAAGATACCTGGAAAGAAATTGAGAGAATAGTACTTTTATATGTAATTGATAAACTCTGGATAGAGCATCTTAATGATATGGAAGTTCTGAGGGAAGGTATTGGTTTGAGAGCTATTGCTCATCATGATCCTTTAGTAGAATATAAAAAAGAGGCTTATCAAATGTTCCAAGATATGGTAAATACTTTTGATTGGGAAAGTATAAGATACTTATTTAATATCCGTGTTACTGAAGAAACAAAAACAGCAAATCGTGGAAGGAGGAGTTGATTTGGGAGTTTCTGTAGCGGATTTGTTAATATCATATGAAGAAATATTAGAGACTTTCAATAAATTGGGTGGTTATCTTTGACTTAGATAGGATAAAGTCAAGATTAAAGGATTTAGAAAATAAAATTGCAAAGAGTAGCTGGGATGATCCGGAGAAAAATAAAGCCCTTTTAAGTGAATATAACAACTTGCAAAAGGAGTTAAATGATTGGCTTTCAATAGAAAAAGAAATTATTGAATTGAAAGAATGGAAAGATCTTATTGAAGAGGGGGATGAATTTAGAGAGGAGTTTGAAAGGAAATTAAAGGAAATTAGAGAAAAACTTAAAAACTTTGAGATTAATTTAATCCTAAAAGACCCGCATGATAATGCTAATGCTATTCTTTCTCTACATGCAGGGACAGGAGGTACCGATGCTCAAGATTGGACTGAAATTCTTTTGAGGATGTATATAAGATGGGCAGAAAGAAAAGGTTTTAACGTAAAAATATTAGATATATCTCCAGGAGAAGAAGCGGGAATAAAAAGTGCTACTTTGTTAATAGAAGGTGAGAGAGCTTACGGATATCTTAAAGGAGAAAAAGGGGTTCATAGACTTGTAAGGATTTCCCCTTTTGATGCTAATCATAGAAGACATACATCCTTTGCTTTGGTAGAGGTTATTCCTGAAATTCCTGAAAGTAATATTGTTATAAGACCTGAAGATTTAAAAATAGAAACTTTTAGGGCAGGAGGAGCAGGAGGACAACATGTAAATAAAGTTGAATCAGCTGTTAGAATAACCCATATTCCAACTGGTATAGCAGTTCAATGCCAAAACGAGAGATCACAGCATGCCAACAAAGAGATGGCTTTAAGGGTTTTGAGAGCCCGTCTTGAGGAATTGGAAGAAAGGAAAAGAAGAGAACAAATAGCATCTTTAAAAGGAGAAGTACAAGAGATAAGTTGGGGAAATCAAATTAGATCTTATGTATTTCATCCATATACATTAGTAAAAGATCATAGAACTGGTTTGGAGGTGGGTAATGTACAAGCGGTTATTGATGGTGATTTAGATCCTTTTATTGAGGTATATTTATTTAGTGAATGGCAAAGGAAAAAAGGTAAATGAAAAGAGTGCTTCTTTTTGGATACTATGGGGAGGGGAATATTGGTGATGAGCTTCTTTTAAAGAGCTTATTATTATCTTTGAGTACGAATTTTGAGATAGGTGTTTTATCAAAGAAAAAAGATAAAAATTCAAATTATAAGGTTTTTAATAAATTTTCACTCCTTCAAGTATATAAAGCTTTAAAATGGGCAGAAGTTGTTGTTGCAGGTGGAGGAGGTCTTTTTCAAGACAAAACAAGCTTAAAATCTTTTTTTTATTATTTATCTATAGTTTTCTTTGCTTTGCTTTTTAATAAAAAGATATATCTTTTGGGTCAAAGCTTTTCTCCTTTAAGAAATAGAATTGAGGAGAAGCTGTTAGGTTATATATTAACTCAGTGTAACAAAGTCTATGTAAGGGATTCTTTTTCTTATAATTATTTGAAAAAGATAAATGTTCCGGAAGAAAAGATTAAATTATCAACAGATTTAGCCTTTTTATTAGACTTTAATTATAAAAAGGTAGAGGGAAAATATATGGGATTTAATTTAAGAAGATGGAGAAATTATAGTTTGAATGATATATACTCCTTTCTTACTAATTTAGAAGGATTAATAGAAAAAGAGATGATATTTTATGCTTTACATACTGAAGACAAATATCTTTTTGACGAATTAGACAACCATATAAAATCAAAAATTAAATTTATAGAGCTAACGGATGATAATATTGAAGAGTTTTTTCCTATGAATATAATTTTTATTGGAATGAGACTTCATAGTCATATCCTATCTGTACTTTTTGAGATTCCTTTCATTGCAATTTCTTATGATGAGAAGGTTAAAGGTTTTTGTGAAGATATTGGCTGGAAATTTGTAGTTGATGAACTTTCATCTAATAAAATAAAAGATTATGTTACTGAAATTTTGAAGAATTATGATAAATATAAAGAATACTTAAAAAAAGTAAAAATTATGCAAAAAGAGAAAATAATGGAGGACATAGATAACTTTAAGAAAGAAATATGTTAAATGTGGATATTTTAGGGATTAAATTTTCATCCTTAGATGATGATGAATTTAAAAAATTAATACTCTTCTTTATAGAGAGTAATAAATGTAATACTATATTCACTCCAAATGCAGAAATGTTGGTAATAGCTAATGAAAATCCTGAGTTTAAAAAGGTGTTATATGAGTCTGATTTAAATATTCCAGATGGGATTGGTATAACTCTTCTCGCTAAAAGAAAGGGATATTTTATTAGAAAATTCCCGGGTATTGAGGCTATGGAAAAAATTCTTTCTTTAGCAGAAATATATGGATTTCCAATATTTTTTCTTGGAGCAAAAGAGGAAGTTGTTAGGAAATTAGTTGAAAATCTAAAATTAAAATATCCAAATTTATTGGTATCGGGATTTAGAAATGGTTATTTTTCTGATGAAGAAGAGGAAAAAATAATTAAAATGATTAATGAATCTGGAGCAAAGATTTTATTCGTGGCTTTAGGTGCTCCTAAACAAGAATTTTTTATTAGCAAGTATAAAAGGGACTTGAAGGTAAGAATTGCTATGGGGGTTGGAGGTAGTTTTGATGTTCTTTCTGGTGTAAAAAGAAGAGCTCCTTGGATTTTTAGAAAACTTGGGTTAGAATGGTTTTACAGAATTTTACAAGAACCTAAAAGAATTTTTGTAAGGTTTCCAAGACTTCTAAAATTTTTGAGTATATGTACAAAGGGGTAGAATTTATGAAAAAAATTATTGATTTATTGGGAATAACCTTGGGGGCTGTTTTGATAGCTGTAAGTATAGATGTATTTTTAGCTCCTAACAAGCTTGTGGGTGGGGGAGTTAGTGGAATAGCTATTATTCTATACTATATTTTTAGATCTCCTGTTGGTATTACTATGCTTCTTTTAAATATGCCCATATTTGTATTGGGTATTAAGATCCTTGGTTCCTCTTTTGGCTTTAAGACTCTATACGGAACTTTTATACTATCTTTATTTGTAGATCTACTTAATCTTTTCAAATTACCTGTTATAAAAGACCCAATAATTGCGACGGTTTATGGTGGTATATTGGGGGGATTAGGGCTTGGTATAGTATTTAAATACGGAGGATCTACTGGTGGAACAGATATTTTAGCTCAAGTATTTTCTCATTTTACCGGATTAAATCTGGGACAATCATTGTTAATAATAGATGGAATTATAGTTATTTCCGCAGGTTTTATTTTTGACTTTGTTTTGGCTTTATACGCTCTTCTTGTTATTTTTATTCAAGGATATTCCATAGATTTAGTACAACAAGGATTATCATATACTAAAGCTGCTCTTATTTTCTCAGATAGACCAAGGGATATTGGAGAAAAAATTCTCAAAGAATTAGGCAGAGGAGTTACAGTGTTTTATGGTATGGGATTATACACTGGGAAAGAGAGGGAAATTTTATACTGTGTAGTAAGTCAATCAGAAGTTGGTAGATTAAAGGAAATAATTCATAAAAGTGATCCAAAAGCTTTTGTTGTAATAACACCAGCTCATGAAGTATTAGGGGAGGGATTTAAATCTTTCAAACAATGAAAAGAGAAATAATTCTTGCATCTAATTCTCCCAGAAGAAAGGAACTTCTTAAGAGTTTAGGTATTGATTTTAAAGTTTTACCAGTAGAGGTGGAAGAAATAGAAGGGAAAAGAGGTATCTCGCCTGTAGATTTGGTGAAGAAAAATGCTTTAATGAAGGCTCAAAAGGCAGCAGAACTATGCCAAAATGAATATACTTTAATTATTTCAGCTGATACTATTGTGGTATTAGATGGGGAAATTGTTGGTAAACCAAAAGATGAAAAAGATGCTATAAGAATTCTTAAAAGGCTAAGAGGTAAACATCATTATGTTTTTACGGGTATAGTTGTATGGGCAATTCCTGAAAATATACATTATATTTCTTCTGTTAGAAGTAAGGTAAAAATGAGGGATTATTCGGATGAGGAGATAGAAAGATACGTTTCAACAGGTGAACCTATGGATAAAGCTGGTGCTTATGGAATTCAAGGTAAAGGAGCATTATTAATTGAAAAAATAGAAGGTGATTACTATAATATAGTGGGATTACCATTAGTAAGATTGAATTATCTTCTTGATAAATTTGGATATAATCTTTTATGAAATATTATAAAAGAAAGAAGGAGGACTTATGGCTTTGAATTTTTTGGCAGGATTTTTTTCTAAGGATTTAGGTATTGATTTAGGAACTGCAAATACAGTTGTATATGTTAGAGGTAAGGGAGTAGTTATCTTTGAACCATCTATGGTGGCAATAAGAAGAAGTGATAAGAAGGTTGTTGCTGTTGGTGAAGAAGCAAAGAAAATGCTTGGAAGAACCCCTGAAGAGATTATCACTATAAGGCCATTAAAGGATGGAGTCATAGCAGATTTTGATGCTGCAGAAAAGATGATTAGATACTTTATAGAGAAGGTCCACAATAAGAGAGATTTTTTAGTAAGTCCTCGAATGGTTATAGGTATACCATCAGGAACAACACCTGTAGAGCGTAGAGCTGTTTTAGATACTGCATATTCTGCTGGTGCAAGAGATGTTTTGCTGGTCACAGAGCCTATTGCTAGTGCATTAGGTGCTGATCTCCCAATATGGGAACCTTCTGGTAATATTATTGTAGATATTGGTGGAGGGACTACTGAAATAGCTGTTATTTCATTAGGAGGAATAGTGGTTAGCACCTCAATAAAGGTGGCTGGTGATGAGATGGATGAAGCTATTGTTCATTATATAAGGAAAAAATACAACCTATTTATAGGAGAAAGAACTGCTGAAGAGATAAAGATTAACCTTGGAAATGCTGCTTTTGGAGAAGAAAATAAAACTTATATGGAAGTTAAAGGAAGAGATTTACTTACTGGGGTGCCTCGTAATATAGAGATTAGTTCAGTAGAAGTTAGAGAAGCTTTAAAGGATACAATTGATGTGATTGTAGAAGCAATTAGAGATACCTTAGAAAAAACGCCTCCAGAACTTGCAGCAGATATTATGGATAAAGGTATAGTTTTAGCTGGTGGAGGTGCTCTCCTGAGGGGTCTTGATTCATATATATCAGAACAAATAGGAGTTGTAACTATAGTTGCAGAAGAGCCTTTACTTTGTGTAGTAAAAGGAACAGGAAAAATTATTGAAGAATTTGATAAATATAAACAGGTACTTGCTTCAGTTAAAGAGAGTTATTAAAAGTATTTATAAATGAATAAACAAAGAATTAAATGGCGGTTGGTATTTTTAGTACTGCTACTCTATATTATTCTTTGGGGGAGTGGATACGTAGAAATTTGGGCCACTAATATTCAAAAAGTGTTTTCTAATATAATTAATGACTCAAAAAATTTTCTCAATGAATTGAAAGCTCTTTTTACTTTAACTGGAAATTTGCAAAGGGAAATAGAGATATTAAGGAACGAAAACTTTGATTTATATAAGGAAAATTTAAGGCTTAAAATGATTTTAGAAAATCTAAGACAGAAAGAAGAGGCAGCAATATGGTTAAAGGAATTAGAAAAGAAAAATTTTTCGTTTGTTTATGCTAACATTATTGGAAGGGATCCTGTAAAGTGGAATCTTGAATTTAAAATAGATAAGGGAGAAAAAGATGGTGTCAAAAAAGGGATGGCAGTAATTTATAAGGATCAGATAATTGGAAAAATTTATAAAACAGGGAAAAATTTTTCAGTTGTAAAGACAATCTATGACCCCAGTACAGTAGTAGGAGTAATGATATGGGAAACAAAAGATTATGGAATAGTTAAAGGAGCCTTTGATCATATAGAAATGGCTTATATATTTTCAGATCATGGTATTAAAACTAATCATAATGTAATAACTTCCGGAATTGATGAATATATACCTTATGGTTTAAAGGTAGGATATATTTCTCATTTAGAAGAGAGGAATGTTTTAGCTTTTACCAGAATAAAAGTATATCCAAGGGTTGATTTATCAAATATGGAGGGGGTTGCAGTTTGTCTGAAATTTTAATCTTCTTAAGTTCTTTAATTTTAGCTTTTTTACAGACAAAAGTTTTCTTTTTAGGATTTCATCCTGATTTGGTTTTAGTTTTTTTTGTTTTTCTTCTTTTTAAAAGTTTATATTTTCAAGGAATATCCATTATACTATCTTTTTCTTTAAAAATTTTTTCTACTATTCCTTTCTATTTATTTCTGATTTATTGGGTTATTATTGAAGTTATAATAAAAATGTGGAGAAAGAGTTTTATCTCTATTCATAAAAGTAGTGCCTTCTTTTTAATAATTGGCCTTAGTACCCTTTCCTTTTTATTTTGGAACTTTGGTTATAATTTTAGTTTGAATTATGTAATAGACCTCTTAAGATATATATCATCTAATCTTGTATTTTTTATTCCTTTTTATTTTTTTATTCCTGAGATTTATTCTACTGAAAAAGAATGAAGAACCATGAAATTTTCTTTAAAAGAATAATAGAGGTGGCTATTTTATTGATTATATTAAGACTTTTCTATCTTCAAATATATAAGGGTGATTTTTATCAGGATCTTGCCCAAAGAAACTATATGAAATCAGTAATTCTTCCTGCCCCTCGAGGTATCATATATGATAGAAATGGAGTTATTTTAGCTGAAAATAAGATAAAATATTCATTATATTTAATTCCTCCTTACAAATATGAGAGAGAAAAAGTAAATAGATTAAGCAGTATTATAAAAATGAAGGATAAAGATATCGAAAAGATTTATAATAAAATTTCACCTTTCTATCCTGTGGTACTTTTAAAAAATAATTTAGATATAAAGGAAATATTACTTTTAGAAGAGAATAGAGATGATTTACCACCATTTTCTATAAATATTGAATTTGAGAGATATTATCCTTTTGGAGCATTAGCCTCTCATGTAATTGGATACATGGGTGAGGTAAGTAAAGAAGAACTTGAAGATGAGGAAAGTGATTATTCTTTGGGAGAAAAGTCTGGAAAATACGGAGTGGAGGCATTTTATGAAAAATATTTAAGGGGTAAGAAGGGATTTAGAGGAATATTATTGCATGCTTCAAATACTGAAAAGATCACAATTGGCCAGAAGGATCCTGTACCTGGTAAATCATTAATATTAAGTTTAGATCTGAACATTCAAAAGGTTGCTGAAGATGCCTTAGGAGAGGAAAGGGGCTGTGTCATTGTATCTCGGGCAGATACAGGCGAAGTTTTATCTATGGCAAGTCATCCTGCCTTTGACCCTAATAAGTTTATAACAGGTTTTACAAAAGAAGAATGGAATAATCTTATTAATGATATCAACAAACCGTTAAACAATAAGGCAATTTCAGCCTTATACCTTCCAGGTTCTATTTTTAAATTGATAGTTGCTCTTTCTGCCTTAGAAAATAAAAAGATCTCACCAAATGATACTTTTTACTGTCCAGGAGAATTTCACCTAGGAGGATATTTTTATAAATGCTGGAAAAAGGGTGGACATAGAAGAATTAATTTTGTGGATGGAATAGCCCAATCTTGTAATGTGGTTTTTTACAATGTAGGATTAAAGGTAGGAGAAGATCAGATTTTTAAATATGCAAAAGATTTTATGTTAGATTCTAAGGTGGGTATAGATTTACCAGGAGAGGTAAAAGGATTTATTCCATCTAAGGAATGGAAGGCAAAAACCTTTAAAGAGCCTTGGTATCCTGGAGATACGGTAAATCTTTCCATCGGTCAAGGTTTTGTACTGGTTACTCCTTTAGAAATACATTCTATGATGAGTATGATTGCTACAGAAGGAATATTGGTTAAACCGCATGTTTTAAAAGATATAGTAACTGAAAATGGTATAGAAGAGGTTAGGCCTGAGATTATTAAAGAAGTAAAAGTAAATAAATCAATATGGGAAATATTAAAGGAGGGAATGAAAAAAGTGGTGGAGGAGGGAACAGGAATAGCTGTAAAATTTACAGGGGTAGAAATATTTGGAAAAACAGGAACAGCTGAGAACCCGCATGGAGAAAGCCATGCTTGGTTTTCCTCTTTCTTTAGAGTTAACGATGTTCCTTATGTGGTGACTGTTTTTGTTGAGCATGGAAAAAGCGGAGGAGGTAGGGCAGCTCCAATAGCAAGAAAGATAATTGAATATATGATAAAGGGGGGTAAAAATATTGAGTAACATATCTATAAAAGGGGATTTAAAAGAGGGTATAAAGATGGTAGTTAATCCATCTTTATCTTGGGATGAAATTAAAAATCTTATAATTGATGAGATCAGGAATAAAGAAAAATTTTTTAAAGGTGTAAATATTTATATAGACTTCCAAGGAAGAGAAATAGATAATTCAGATTGGGAGGAACTCCAAAAACAAATTTATAAAAATTATGGTATAATGCTAAATAAGGACTTACCTAAGATAAGAGTTCCTTACTCCAATATTGCAAAGATTATTATCGGTCCTATAAGAAGTGGTAAACTTGTTAGTTCAAGAGAAAATCTTTTAATTTTAGGAGATATAAATTCAGGGGCAGAAATAATTTGTAATAAGAGTGTTTTTGTTTTAGGAAAGATCAGAGGTTCTATATGGGCGGGATATGAAAATAATGACAAAGCTATTATATTTGCTTTGGGACTTGAGCCTGAAAAGATTCAAATCGCCTCTTATATTTTAGATATACCCAAAGCAAGGCATAAAAAGGCAGGTTATTTTTTATATATAGAGGATGGTAAACTTAAGATTGATACATATTAATTTAGGGGGTAAAAAAGATGGGTAAATCTATAGTGGTAACTTCAGGGAAGGGTGGTGTTGGTAAGACCACTGCTGTGGCTAATATTGGAACTGGTCTTGCTATGAGGGGTCTTAAAGTTGCTCTTGTAGATACAGATATAGGACTTAGAAATTTAGATCTTCTTCTGGGTTTAGAAAATAGAATAGTTTACAACATAGTGGATGTGGTGGAAGGAAAATGTAGTCTAAAACAGGCATTAGTTAAGGATAAAAGATTAAATAATCTATATCTCTTACCTGCTGCCCAAACAAAGGAAAAAGAGGCTGTTTCTGTTGAACAGATGAAAGGGGTAATAAATGATCTTAAGATAGAGTTTGATTATGTATTAATAGACTCTCCAGCTGGTATAGAGCATGGATTTAAGAGTGCTATATCGGGTGCTGACGAGGCTATAGTTATTACTACTCCTGAAGTTTCAGCAGTAAGAGATGCAGATAGAGTTATTGGACTTTTAGAAGCTTATGGACATAGAGATCCAAGACTTATTGTTAACAGAGTAAGGTTTGATATGGTAAAAAATGGTGAAATGCTTGGTGTTGATGATTTGTTGGATATTCTGTCTATAGAACTTTTAGGAATTATTCCAGAAGATGAAAATTTAATAATAAGTATAAATAAAGGAGAACCTATTATTTATTCAGGAAATAAGTATAAATCCGCTTTAGCTTTTAATTTAATAGTGAAGAGGCTTTTAGGAGAAGATGTTTCATGGGATGAGCTTGAAAAATCTGAGAGCTTCTTAGAAAAGATTTTTAAAATATTTAAGGGGTAAAAAGGGGAGGTTAAGATGATCATAACTAATATATGGAGTAAAAAGGTATCTTCTAAAGAAATTGCAAAAGAGAGACTTCAAGTTATTCTTGTTTATGATAGGGCAAAGATTGAACCTAAAATGATAGAAAGTTTAAAAGAAGATTTAATTAAAGCAGTCTCTAAATATCTCACTTTTGAACCTGATAATATGAGAATTGAATTATCTCAGGAGGATAACAAATCTATTTTAAGAATTGATATACCATTAAAAGAATAGATTCTTGGGAGAGGTAAGAATTATGGATTTTCTTAAAGACTTAAGTGAGGAACAGTTATCCGCAGTTTTAGATGTGGATAATCCTTTACTAGTACTTGCAGGAGCTGGAAGTGGTAAAACAAGAGTAATAACTTACAAAATAGCTTATCTTATATCTAAAAAGTATGCAAAGCCTGAAAACATTGTGGCTTTAACTTTTACGAATAAAGCAGCTTTTGAGATGAAAAGTAGGATAACAAGACTGATATCATCAGAAGATGCTGAAAAAGTTTGGGCTGGAACTTTTCATGGATTTGGGTTATATCTTTTAAAAACCTATGGAAAAAGATTTGGGTTTCCAAGCAATTTTGTGATATATGATGAAGACGCACAAGAGGAAGTTGTTAAAGAGATACTTAAGGATATTGCAAGAGAAAACGATTATAACTCTAAGGATATTAAAGATAAAATCTCTCGCCTAAAAGATAAACTAATAACTCCTGAAGATTTTCAGTATATGATTTCTAGTAATTTTGATGAGATAATATTAGAAATCTATAAGAAATATGAAAATTATTTAAGGAAAAATAATGCTGTTGATTTTGCAGACCTTATCATTTATTCTATTAAATTATTGCAAGAAAATCTTGCCTTAAGAGGATATATTCAGGACAAATTAGAATATGTTTTAGTCGATGAATATCAGGATACTAATAAAGCCCAATACGAGCTTTTTAAAATTCTTGTGGAAGAGAAAAAAAGGTTTTCTGTAGTTGGAGATGACGATCAAAGTATATATAGCTGGAGGGGAGCTGATTATCAAAATATTTTTAGGTTGGAGAAAGATTTCAAAAATTTGAAAGTAATATTTTTAACTAAAAATTATAGATCTACACAACAAATTCTGGATATAGCAAATGCCTTGATAGTAAATAATGATAAAAGATATCCTAAAAAATTACGGAGTGATAAAAAGGATGGAAATTATCCTATACTTTTTAGGGCTATAAATGAAGAAGATGAGGCAGGCTTTGTGGTAAGACAAATAAAAATAGAACTTTTGAAGGGTAAAAATCCTTCTGAAATTGCAGTTTTATACAGGACAAATAGGCAATCAAGAGTGTTCGAAGAAGCCTTTATTAGGTCTAATCTTCCGTATAAAGTAATAGGGGGAATAAGTTTTTTTGATAGAAAAGAAGTTAAAGATATGGTAGCATATCTAAATATCTTACATGATCCCAATGATATTATAAGCTTAAAGAGAATAATTAATGTACCTAAGAGAGGTATTGGTGAGGCTACTTTTAATTTTATAAAGGAATATTATAACAAGGGTTATTCTTTGTTAGAAGCGGTTAAGGAAGTCTCAAAGATGAAGAAAGAGGTAAAAAGTTTTTTAGATATTTGGAATTATTTATTAGAAATAAAAGATAAGATAAATATTGAAGGCCTTATAGAGACTATTATTGATAAAACTGGCTATATGAGAAAAATAGAGAAGTATGATAGAGATACTTTAGAAGTACAAAAAGAAAACCTCTTAGAATTAATTGAGTTTAGTAGGGGGTTTTCAGAAAAAAATGATTTGGGAGAATTCCTGTCTCATCTTACGTTAAGTAGTAGTAAGATAGAAAATTCTCTTGAGAGTGATAAGATTTCTCTTATTACTCTACACAGTGTAAAAGGATTGGAGTTTGATATTGTATTTCTTGTAGGTCTTGAAGAAGGGATACTACCTCATTACAATGCAACTACAAGAGAAGAAATAGAAGAAGAGAGAAGATTGTGTTACGTGGGTATAACAAGAGCCAAAGAGAAATTATATATGTCTTATGCTTCAAAAAGATATAATAGATATCAAGAGCCATCTCGATTTGTTGAGGAAATTTCTCATCTTATAAATGTGAAAAAATAAGTATTTTATGGTATAATAAATAACGCGAGTCGGGGCGTAGCGCAGGGGAAGCGCGTCCGTTTGGGGTGCGGAAGGTCGCTGGTTCGAGTCCAGTCGCCCCGACCATCTTATTATGCGGGGCGTAGCGCAGTTGGCTAGCGCGCCTGCTTCGGGAGTAGGAGGTCGCTGGTTCAAGTCCAGTCGCCCCGACCAATTTGGTTTTTTATGAAGAAGTATTTTCATGTCTATATTTCAGGAGTAGTTCAGGGAGTTGGTTTTAGATATTTTGCCTATAAATGGGCAAAGCGTCTTGGTATTTTAGGTTATGTGAGAAATCTAAATGATGGAAGAGTAGAAGTAGAAGCTATAGGAGAAGAAGAAGCATTGAAACTTTTTTTGGAAAAATTAAAAGAAGGTCCCTTAGGAGCAATAGTAGAAAAGGTTGATGTGATTTGGAGTGATGAAAAAATAAATAACTTTACTGATTTTGAGATAAAATGAAATGGACTATGAAAAATTATAGATGGTATGTAGATACAGTTGCAGAAGATCAGCTACATTGCTATATGGTAGAGGAAGTTTTGGTTGATATTGTTTCCTATTACCAAAAGATTCAAATTATTAAAAATCCAACCTATGGAAAATGTTTGATAATAGATGGAAAAATACAGTCCGCAGAAAAGGATGAATTCATATATCATGAAGCTCTTATTCATCCTTCTATGATATTGCACCCTAATCCTTATAAGATACTAGTTGTTGGTGCAGGAGAAGGAGCTACCCTCAGAGAGCTTTTAAAATATAACTATGTGGAAATTGTTGCAATTGAGATTGATCCTGAAGTAGTTGAGTTTTCTGAGAAGTATTTATGGGAATGGCATCAAGGTTCTTTTAAAAGTGAGAAAGTTAAATTAATATTTCAAGATGGATGGGAATTTGTTAAGAATACAACGGATAAATTTGATGTTGTGGTTTTAGATCTACCTGAACCGTATCCTGATACTCCTGCTTACCGATTATATTTACCAGAGTTTTATTTTATGGTTTGGAATATATTAGACCATAATGGAATATTAGTTACACAGGGAGATACAACACAATTAGGGCAAGAATATAGACATTTTTGGATAAGGGATAATTTAAAGAAAGTATTTTCTAATTCATATTCATACCAGACTTTTGTTCCTTCTTTTGATAGTAGTTGGGGATTTTTGATTGGTTTTAAAGATAAGAGTGTCTCACCATTCTTACAAAAAGATGAAATTAATAAGCGGATAAAGGAAAGAACTCACGGTGAATTAAAATTTTATGATGGAGACACTCATTTATCTTTATTTTGTATTCCTAAGTATTTAAGAAGTTGAATTGACTTTGGATTTTAAAGATACTGATTTATTCAAACAAAAAAGAGAAAATTTGATAGAGATATTAAGGAATGAAGGAATAAGATTTCCTGATGTTCTTAATGCTATTAGTAAAGTTCCAAGACATCTTTTTGTACCCCAAGAGTATATAGATTTAGCATATGCAAATGAAGCATTACCAATAGGTTTTGGGCAGACCATATCCCAGCCTTATGTGGTAGCCATAATGACAGAAGCTTTAGAACTAACCAGAAAGGAAAAAGTCTTAGAGATAGGTACAGGTTCTGGTTATCAGACAGCAATATTGGCTGAACTCTCAAGGGAAGTATATACGATTGAGCGGATCAGAGAACTATCAGAGAGAGCCCAAAAAATTTTAAAATTTTTAGGTTATACTAATATATATTTTAAGGTAGGAGATGGTACTTTGGGTTGGGAAGAAAAAGCGCCTTTTGACAGGATTATTGTGACAGCTGCATCTTACGATGTTCCTCTTCCTCTATGGGAGCAGTTAGAAGAGGGAGGAATTATGGTTATTCCCATAGGGGGGAGAGATTTTCAAAATTTATATAAGATTATTAAAAAAAATGGCAAAATGTTGAAGGAAAATCTTGGAGGTGTTAGATTTGTCCAGTTGAAAGGAGAGTTTGGATGGAAAGATTAGATAAAATAAGAAGTTTAGATGAGTTGTTACGAGAATCAGAAAGGTGTAAAAATTGTCCATTATGGAATGAAAGAACTAATTTAGTTTTTGGTGAAGGAAATCCTGATGCTGTTATTATGTTTATTGGTGAAGCACCTGGTTTTCATGAAGATCAACAAGGTAGGCCTTTTGTTGGGGCTGCAGGGAAGCTTTTAACAGAACTGATTGAATCCTTGGGGTTGAAAAGGGAAGATGTATATATAGCCAATGTTTTAAAATGTAGACCTCCTAATAATAGAGATCCTCTTCCAGAAGAGATCAATGCTTGTTATCCTTTTTTAAAAAAACAGATAGAAATAATTAGTCCAAGAATATTATGTGCTTTAGGAAGGCATGCTGCTTATGTATTATTAGGGCATATAGTGAATATGAACACATCTCATGGTAAACACTATCAAGTTGATGGGAGGTTGGTATTTGTAACGTATCATCCAGCTGCAGCTTTATATCATGGGAAGCTTCTTGATGGAATTAAAAAAGATTTTATTGAACTTAAAAAATTGTATGATGATATTATACAGCAAAAGGAAGAGCAAAGCAGAAAGGAAGAAAAAGAACAACTTTCCTTTTGGTAAAAAATATTATTTGAAAGGAGAGGATTTATAATGGATAAGGATTCTGTCCTTAAGGGATTAGATGGATTTTCTAAACTTGCAAAGCAAGATATTCTTATGAGTGTGAATACAGAAAACCCAGATTATTGGAGAAAAAATGCAGAATCAAGACACAGTAAGTATAAGGAGCTTTATAAAAGTATAGAGGAAAAGGGATTAGAAGAGACAATAAAGTTTGCTATTGAAGAATATAAAAGTTTAATAAATGATGAAAATGATCCAGAATTAAGAGGGAAAAAAAGAGCATTAGAGAGTTTTTTTGTTCTCTTGGGTTTAGATCCTTCTCAGTTATAATACAAAAGTAATATTTATTTTGAAACTTGGTGATATGTATGGGATTTGTACATCTCCATGTACATTCAGAGTATAGTTTGCTTGATGGTGCCTGTAAGCTTGATGAATTGGTGGAAAAAGCTGTTAGTTTTAACATGTCTGCTGTAGCTTTAACAGACCATGGTGTGATGTATGGTGTTATTGATTTTTATAAAATAGCGAAAGAGAAGAGAATTAAACCTATAATTGGTTGTGAAGTATATGTAACTCCAGATTCACGCTTTGAGAAAAAAGGCCAAAGAGGAGATCTTTTTCATTTAATTCTTCTTGCAAAAGACTTTGAGGGTTATAAAAATTTAACTAAATTAGTTAGCTTATCTTTTATAGAGGGCTTCTATTATAAACCAAGGGTTGATAAAGAACTTCTGAGAGAATATTCAAGAGGAGTAATAGCTCTTACAAGTTGTCTTGCTGGAGAGGTTCCTACTTACATCCTAAATAACAGAATAGACAAAGCAAAAGAAGCTATAAAAGAGTATTTAGATATATTTGGAGAAGATTTCTATTTGGAACTTCAGGATAATGGTTTAGAAGAACAAAAATATGTTAATGAAAAATTAATTGAATTGTCTAAGGAATTTAGCATCCCTCTTGTAGCTACTAATGATGTACATTATTTAAATAAAGAAGATGCTGAGATTCATGATATCCTCCTATGTATTCAAACAGGATCTAAATTAAACGACAAAGATAGGTTAAGATTTAAAACAAATGAATTTTATTTTAAATCAGAAGAAGAGATGTCTAAAATTTTTAAAAGTATACCTGAAGCTTTAGAAAACACAGTAAAAATTGCAGAAAAATGTAATTTGGAACTACCTTTAAACAAGGTTATTTTACCAGTGTTTGAGGTACCTGAAGGTGAAACATTAGATTCTTATTTTGAAAGACTTTGTTGGGAAGGGGCAAGAAAAAGATTTGGAGATAATATTCCAAATCATATTAGAGAAAGATTAGAATATGAAATCTCAGTAATAAAACAAATGGGATTTTCTGGATATTTCTTAATTGTACAGGACTTTGTAAGGTATGCAAAGAGTAAAGGGATTCCAGTAGGTCCTGGAAGAGGTTCTTCTGCAGGATCTTTGGTTTCCTATGTTTTAGGTATTACAAATATTGAACCTACAAGATGGGGATTGATATTTGAAAGATTTTTAAATCCTGAGAGAATAACAATGCCTGATATTGATATTGATTTTTGTTTTGAAAGAAGAGAAGAAGTTATTGATTATGTAAGAAATAAATATGGTAAAGAACATGTGGCTCAAATTATTACTTTTGGTACTATGGCAGCTCGTGCATCTGTAAGAGATGTGGGTAGAGTTTTAAATGTTCCTTATAACGAAGTAGATAGAATTGCAAAATTAATACCTCCAAACATTAGTATAGAAGAAGCTTTACAAAGTTCACAAGAATTACAAAATCTTGTCGAAAATAATGCTCAAGCTAAAAAGATTATTGATATTGCAAAAAGGATTGAAGGACACGCAAGGCATGCTTCAGTACACGCTGCTGGTTTAGTTATTTCTAAGGATCCACTAATGGAGTATGTGCCTCTCCAAGTAATGAATAGCAGTGAAATTGTAACTCAATTTCCTATGACAAATTTAGAAGAACTTGGACTATTAAAGATGGATTTTCTTGGTTTAAGAACTCTTACTGTAATTTATGATACTTTGAAAAAGATAAAAGAAAATTATGGGGTTGATATAGATATAGATAATTTACCACTGGATGATCCTAAGGTTTATGAATTGTTGCAGAAAGGTGAGACAATAGGGGTCTTTCAATTAGAAAGTAGAGGAATGAGAAATCTTTTAAGAGAAATAAAGCCAGAAAAATTTGAAGACTTAATAGCAGTATTAGCTTTATATAGGCCTGGTCCTTTAGGAAGATTAGAAAGTTATATAAAGAGAAAGAGAGGAGAAGAAAAAGTAGAATATATGCATCCTTCTTTAGAACCTATTCTTTCAGAAACCTATGGTGTGATTATATATCAAGAACAGGTTATGGAAATTGCTCATAAATTGGCAGGATTTTCATTAGGACAAGCTGATGTTTTAAGAAGGGCTATGGGTAAAAAGAAGCCAGAAGTTATGGAAGAGCAAAGAGAGATATTTGTTAAAGGTGCAAAAGAGAGAGGTATTCCGGAAGAGGTAGCTAAGGATATATTTGAGGATATGGCAAAATTTGCAGAATATGGTTTTAATAAATCTCATAGTGCAGCTTATGCCTATGTGTCTTATCAAACTGCTTTTCTTAAAGTTTATTATCCAAAGGAGTTTATGTCATCATTATTAACAAGTGTGAGGAATAATACTTCAAAGTTAAGTAAATATATAGCAGAAGCTAAAAGAATGGGTATTAAAATTCTACCCCCAGATGTAAATGAAAGTATGGTTCATTTTACAGTTACAAATGAAGGAATAAGATTTGGACTTTCTGCTGTAAAAAATGTGGGTGAGGGAGTTGCTATAGCGATTGTAAATGAGAGAGAAAATGGTAAATTTAAGTCTGTTTTAGATTTTGTTAAAAGATTGAATTCTCGAGTGATTAATAAAAGAACTTTAGAAAGCTTGATAAAAAGTGGTGCTTTTGATAGTTTTGAATTAACTAGAAGATCTTTACTTGAAAATATTGATAAGCTTTTAGATTCAGTACAATCGACTAAAAAGGTGCCAGTTACACAAGCATCCTTAATAGATACTATAGAATTAATTAAAGATCCAATGATTATTAATACTGAAGAATTTACTGTGGAAGAATTAATGGAGATGGAAAAAGAGATGCTAGGTCTTTATGTCTCCTATGATCCTCAAGAAGAATTGAGAGAAATATCACAAAAACTCTTTGAAAATACTATTGATGAGTTGGTAGATGTGGAATCTGGAAGCTGGATTATCATGCCTGGGATTCTTAAGAATGTTAGGGAAATTTTAGATAGAAAGAACCAAAAAATGCTTTTTGCTACATTAGAAGACTACACAGGTGAAGCTGATATAACTGTTTTTTCTTCTATTTATAACAATTTTAAGGATGTTTTACAAGAAGGTAAGAGAGTTGTGGTAGGAGGTAAGTTAGAAGTAGATAAAGATGAAAATGAAGAAAAAGTAAAAATTATGGTAGAACAAGTAGGTGAATTGGATGGAAATGTTCTTTTAATTAATTTAAACGCGAATAGAACGTATGAGTTGATTTATAAAATTAGGGAGATATTAAAAAATAGAAAAGGATTAACGCCTGTGATAATAAAGGTTGATAATGAAAAAATTTTAATATCACCTGAATTTTGGATTAAATGGAATGAGGATATTAAAAAAGATTTAATTCTGCTTTTTAAGTTTGGTGTTACTTTTGAACTAAGACATATAAAAGATCTGTAATTAGATAAAATAACTTTGTATGGTAAAATAATCAAAAATTAAAATTTTAGGGAGGGGAAATGTTTAGGGATTTTCTAAGAAGAAATGAAAACAAAGATAAATTTAGAGATATTCCCGATGGTTTATGGATTAAATGTCCTCAATGTTCTCAAATCATCTATTCCAAGGATTGGTATGAAAATCTAAAAGTATGTATAAAATGTGGATATCATGATCAGTTAACCTCATACGAGCGCATAGATCTTTTAATTGACGATGGCACTTTTGAGGAATTTGATGCTCATATTTCACCTATTGATATACTCGGTTTTATAGATACAAAACCCTATACCCAAAGAATAAAAGAGGCACAAGAAGCTACCGGTTTAAAAGATGCCATTATTGTTGGTAAAGGGGAGATTAATGGAATTCCTGTTCATATAATGGTGATGGATTTTAGATTCATTGGGGGCAGCATGGGGTCAGTTGTAGGAGAAAAAGTGGTGAGAACAATTGAAAGAGCATTAAGAGACAGAATACCTGTGGTTAGTGTAATATCTTCAGGAGGAGCAAGAATGCAAGAAGGACTTTTTTCTTTATTTCAAATGGCAAAAACAAGTGCTGCAATTGCAAGGCTAGGTGAGGCTAAAATACCATATATCAATGTGTTAACCCATCCATCAACTGCAGGTGTCTTGGCAAGTTTTGGTTCCTTAGGAGATGTAATTATTGCTGAACCAGGTGCACTAATTGGTTTTACAGGGCCTCGAGTTATTGAACAAACAATAAAACAGAAACTTCCAGAGGGATTTCAAAGGTCAGAGTTTTTATTAGAGCATGGTATGGTCGATTTAGTAGTAGAAAGGAAGAAACTTAAAAATACTTTATTTATAATATTGACTCATCTTAGGAGGAAATCATGGAAAGAAGATTAACGCCTTGGGAGAGAATACTTCTTGCAAGACACCCAAACCGTCCTACCTTTTCTGATTTTTTAGATGCATTGTTTGACAATTTTATTGAATTACATGGAGATAGGTTATATGGTGATGATTCTGCAATCATTGCAGGGTTAGGGACTTTTAATGATGAAAGTGTGGTAATTATAGGTCAAGAGAAGGGGAAGTCTGTTCAAGAAAAGATGAAAAGGAATTTTGGTATGCCCCATCCTGAAGGTTACAGAAAAGCTTTAAGAATTATGAAGATGGCAGAGAAATTTTCTTTACCAGTAATATCCTTTATTGATACAGCAGGAGCATATCCAGGTATAGGGGCTGAAGAAAGAGGCCAAGCTTGGGCAATAGCTCAAAATTTAAAAGAAATGTCTATATTAAAAACTCCAATAATAGTAGTAGTTTTAAGTGAAGGTGGAAGTGGTGGTGCATTAGGAATAGGGGTTGGAGATTATATAATGATACTTGAAAATGCCTATTATTCAGTAATATCTCCAGAAGGTTGCGCATCAATTTTGTTTAGGGATTCTTCTAAAGCTCCTGAGGCTGCTGAGGCTCTTAAGATTACTGCTGAAGATCTTTATAAGTTAGGTCTTGTTGATGAGATAATTTCAGAGCCTAATGGGGGTGCTCATCAGGATTTTGAAGGGACAATTAATAATTTGAGATCAGCTTTAAAGAGGGTATTAAAAAGGTTGAAAGAGAAGGATGTAAAAATATTATTAGAAGAAAGATGGTTGAAGTTAAGAAATTATGGAAGATTTCAAGAGGAGGAAAAAGAAAAATGAAGATAGGTGTACTTACCAGTGGTGGTGATGCACCTGGAATGAATTCTGCAATTAGGGCTATTGTTAGATATGGATTATCTAAAAATTTAGAAATTATAGGGATTGAAAGGGGATATCAGGGTTTAATAGAAGGGGATTTTAGAAAGCTTGGGAGAGATGATGTAAGTGAAATTGTTCAACGCGGTGGAACGATTTTACATACTGCTCGATCAAAGGATTTTGAAAAGGAAGAAGGTATTTTAAAAGCTATAGAGAACATAAAAAATCAAAACATAGATGGTTTAATTGTAATTGGTGGAGAGGGTTCTCTTAAAGGAGCTTTTGAGCTATATAAGAGAGGTATAAAAGTAGTAGGAATTCCAGGAAGTATAGATAATGATATATGGGGAACTGACTTTTCAATAGGTTTTGACACTGCGTGTAATAATGTTATTGATGCTATAAATAAAATAAGGGATACAGCTGCTGCTCATGAGAGGACTTTTGTTATAGAAGTTATGGGTAGGGAGTGTGGATATATAGCTTTTGTTGCTGGATTAGTTAGTGGTGCGGATATTGTGCTTATTCCTGAGGTTCCTATAGATTTTCCTTATATTACAAAAAAATTAAAAGAAAGACAAAAAAGGAATAAAGGACATAATATTATAGTAGTTGCAGAGGGAGTTGGAAGTGCTTATTTTATTGGAAAACAAATTGAAGATAGGATAGGTATACCTACTCGTATTGTCGTACTTGGACACATACAAAGAGGAGGATCCCCATCAGTACTAGATAGGACTATTGCAACTTTTATGGGTGTGGAAGCTGTGAAAGTCCTCATGAATGGGTTTTCGGGAGTAATGATAGGATGGCAAAAAAATACTACTGTTTCTGTCCCTTTAGAGGATGTAATAAATAATAAGAAAGGAGTACCTTCTGAATTGTATTGGGAGATGGAGAAGATATGGTAAGATTAAAAATTTTGGTGCCGAAGGCCGGAGTCGAACCGGCACGGGTGTCACCCACCCACCAGATTTTGAGTCTGGCGCGTCTGCCAATTCCGCCACTTCGGCACTTTTTTATAAATATTAACTTTTAAGGCTATATTTTGTCAAGTGTAAAGGAAGGAGAGAGAAGATGAAAAGACTTTTTTGTCCATGGAGGATAAAATATTTTACAGCTGAAAAATCAAAGGACTGTATATTTTGTACAAAGCCTATGGAAAGTAAAGATGAAGAGAATTACATATTATTGAGAGGCGAATATAATTTCATAATCCTAAATTTATATCCTTATAATAATGGACATTTAATGATAGTACCTTATAAACATACAAATGATATTTTATCTCTTGATAAAGAAACATTACAAGAAATGATGTTTCTACTGCAGGTATCTGTCGAGGCATTAAGTAATATTATGAAACCTCATGGTTTTAATATTGGTATGAATATAGGAGAGGCAGCTGGTGCAGGTATATCAGAGCACTTACATTTACATGTTGTTCCAAGATGGAATGGTGATTCAAATTTTATGGTAGTTATAGGTGATACTAAAGTAATACCAGAGGATTTAGCATCTACATATAAAAAATTAAAGTCTGCCATTGAAAAAATCTATAATGAAAAAAAGAAGTATTAAGAGATTTCTGAGATATATTTATTTAAAGCTTGTAAGAATTCAAGATACGCCAGAAACAATAGCTTTAAGCTTTAGTATAGGAGTGTTTATTGGAATTTTTCCTACTTTTGGATTGGGTGGAATTATAATGATTTTTATTTGTTGCATATTTAAACTTAATTATCTTGCGGGCATTTTAGGAACATTCATAATGAACTACTTTACGTCTCCCTTTTTTTGGACATTGAGTTATATATTAGGAGATTTTATAACAACAGGAAAAGTTAGATGGCGTGGATTAGAAAGAACAGGTGCAAAAATTTTTATTCTAAAATATCTTTTAGGAAATCTTATTATATCAATTTTATTTTCAATTTTATCTTATTTTGTTGTGAAAGATATTATAATCACATATAGAAAAAGGAAGAGGAAGGTAAAACCCCCCTCTTCCTAAAAAGTCTTTTTTTTATTTATTAAAGAATGTTTTTACACTTTCGTAAAATGCTGGATTAACATTCTTAGTTCTTCCTTCAATTAATGTAATATCTACTGGTACTAATTCACTTCCTTTCACTGCAATAAAGTAACCAGATTTACCTTCGTGTACTAAATCAACTGCTGTTTTACCAAGTAATAATCCTAAGATTCTATCCCTAATAGAAGGACTTCCTCCTCTTTGAAGATGGCTAAGTATTACAGCTCTTGTTTCTATTCCAATATTTTTCTGGATTTCCTCTGCTAAGACATTACCTACTCCGCCCAATCTTATATGTCCAAAAGCGTCGACCATTCCTTCTTGACCCTTTTGGTATGTAAAACCAGGTAGCTGTACACCTTCTGCTATGGCTACTACTGCATATGTATGACCCCTATCATATAGTTTTCTTATATGGTTATATAGTTCTTCAAGATTTGGTTCTACTTCGGGAATTAAAATATAATCTGCTCCACCTGCTAATCCTCCATAAAGAGCAAGCCATCCAGCATGTCTACCCATTATTTCAACTACTATTACTCTTGCATGAGATTTTGCAGTATCTCTTAATCTTTTAATTGCATCTACTACCACCTCTACTGCTGTATCAAAACCAAGTGTATAATCAGTTTCTTCTAAGTCTTTGTCTATTGTTTTTGGAATTCCAATCATGGGAAGTCCAAGTTTGCTAAATTTAGACGCTACTCCCAGGGTATCTTCTCCTCCAATAGCTATTAGGGCATCTAAATTTAGTTTCTTAAAACTTTCGATGCATTTTTGTACATCCTCTTCCTTCTTAAATGGGTTTGTTCTTGAACTACCTAATATAGTTCCACCAATTTCTAATATATCTTCCACATCTTCTAATTTTAAGGGTACAGCATCTGCTTTAATAAGACCAGCCCAACCGTATTTTAGTCCTATAACTTCATCTCCATAATCTAAAGCTCTCATAACTACTCCGCGTATAGCTGGGTTAAGGCCTGGACAATCTCCACCACCAGTAAGTACACCTATACGTTTTTTACTCATTTTTCATCCTCCTTTTGTCAAATTTTAATGCTTATTATGATTTTATTATTAAGTAGAAAAATTGACAAGGTTTTTAACCCTTGTTAGACTTTATTACCATCGTTAAAATTAATATATATGAGGGAGAGTTAGGATGAAGAAAAAAGTTAATAAGATTGAAGAGAAGTATACTGATCATTATCTTAGACTCTTTATTTTTGCATCTTTGTTATTATTAATTTTCTTAGTACCTATTACTCAACCACATTTTTTGCGGATACACGATGTTTCGGAGCTACCTAAGGTAACATTAATAAGAATATTAGGGAGTTTAGCTCTATTTCTTATCTGTCTGTGGTTAATTTTAGGAAAAAGAGAATTTATACTACCTCCTAAGAGTTTTTCTATATGGGTTTTTTTATTCTTAATTTCTTGGATTTTATCTACAATTTTTTCAACTAATTTTTATCTAAGCTTTTTTGGTTCCTATATGAGACAGATGGGGTTTCTTAGCTATTTCTTTTATTTTGTTATTTTTTTCCTTATCTATGATGTGGTTGATTCTCAAAAAGAACAAAACTATTTTTTCTGGGCAATAATTTTCTCCACAGTTATTGTAACTTTTGTTGGAATTTTACAGATATACAGATTGATGCCTTGGTTTGAGAAGGTTAGAACTGAATCACGAATTATTTCTACCTTAGGGCATGCTGACTTTTTAGGCCATTTTTTAGTAATGGTTATTCCTATTATTTTGTCCAAGATTTACACCTCGAAAGAATACTATTCAAAAATATTATATCTCCTAATTTTTCTTTCTTCTTTTTTGGTTTTATTAGGTAGTTATACTCGTGGTTCCTGGATAGCCTTCATTATATCTCTGGTATTCTATTATGGATATATGTTTTTAAGAAATAGAAATTTTATAAAGAAAAATTCTTTAATCACAATATTGCTAATCGTAGGAATGATATTTACAATAGGAATCTTCTATTTTACAGAACAAGAATACTATATAAAAAGACAAAATTTAGGAGTTTTCTCGCTAAAGGAAAGATTCCAAAGTATTGGTGTAGGATTAGGCGTTACACAATCAAATCCTCGTATATTAACGTGGAGAGATAGTATTAATCTTTTTACGGATAAAATTTTAAAATCAATGAGGTTACTGATAGGACTTGGTCCTGAAACTTTCTCTTTCAATTTTACTCTATATAAATCCTTAGATCTTGCAAGATATGATCGGGGTAAAGGATATCCAGATAGGGAACATAATGAATTTCTTGATATTCTATTTCCTCTTGGCATTTTTGGCCTTATATCTTTTTGTATGATATTAATAAATACTTTCAGGAATGGTGTTTACATGATTGATAAAATTCCTAACTCAGAGAGGATATTATATTTAGGGGTTATTTCAGGATGGATTGGTTTTATCATCCAAAGTTTGGTTCTTTTTGGATTATCAGCTACATATCTTTATTTTTGGTCTCTTACTGCTTTTATACTTCTATCCTATAAATTTTATGATTCTGATAAAGTATGGAAGATAGATGTGAGGAATTTGTCTCATATGTTAAAAAGTATTCTATTTATTATGTTTACTTTTATTAGTTTGTTTAGCATTTATATATCAGCAAGATTTTTCAGAGCAGAGGTGTTTTATAGATTCGGTTTGGATTATTCTGTCTCAGGAGATGCAGGAAAGGCATCAGCTTTATTTGAGGAAGCAATTAGACTTCGTCCTCAAGAATCAGCATTTAGAGAAGCAGCAGTAAAGGCCTATTTAAATATAATGGGAGCTACTACTAATGAAAATGATAAAAATTATGCCTTTAATAGAGGTTTATATCATATTGAAGGTATGCTTAAAAATGCATATTACAGATCTTTAACATATAATCTTGTAGGAGCATTTTATGCACAGTCTTATCATTATTTAGGAGAAAAGGATAAAAGTTTAATATACAAAGCTGAAGAAAGTTCATATAAAGCTCTATCCTATGATAAATATTCAATACCGCCTATGGAAAATTTGATGAGATTATATTCTTTTGATTTGAAAGATCAGAATAAAGCATTGGAAATTGCAAAAAGGATATTAGAGATAGATCCTAATCATGAAGAAGCGTTGAATTATATGGCACAATACTACTATGTGAAAGAAAAATATGAAGAAGCAAAGAATATTTATGAAAATCTCCTTAACCAAAAGCCGGACAGTAAGGATTTGTATGTCAATTTAGGATTAATTTATTATCAATTGAAAAATTATAAAAAGGTTGAGGAATTATTATTGAAAGCACTATCTTATGATCCCTATGACGATAAAGTTTTAGCCCTTTTAAAGAAAGTTTACGAGGCTCAGGGAGTCAAAAAATCTTTACCCCAAATAAAATTAAACGATAGGGTTTTAGTACAAAGAGGTCTTGATTATTACAATAATAAAAATTATCAGAAAGCCATAGAGTTTTTCGAGAAAGCATTGGAGGTAAATCCTAACTCTTTTGAGGCTATGAATAATATTGGGGTTTGTTATTATATGTTGGGAGATTATGATAATGCTGAGTATTGGTTTTCAAAAGCAATAAATACTAAAATTGACTATATTCAGGCTTATTCTAATCTTGCTTATGTTTTAATACAAAAAGGAAAGGTAGATATGGCTAAAAAAATTATAAAGGATGGACTTAAATATAAGCCTAACGATGAATCTTTAAAGAGTCTATTAGATGAAGTGGAAAAACTTAAAGGGAAAGGGAGTAATTAAAAATGAAGAAAGTAGAATTAACTGAGCAAGCTTTAAATATATTACAGAAGAGATATCTCAAAAAGGATGAAAATGGAAATGTTATTGAGACTCCAGAAGAGATGTTTGAGAGGGTTTCTGAAAGTATTGCTAAAATAGATCTTATTTATGACTCTAACGCTAATTGGGAAGAAACAAAAGAAAAATTTTATGATGTGATGGTTTCTTTAGAGTTTCTTCCTAATTCGCCTACACTTATGAATGCTGGTAGGCCATTAGGACAACTATCAGCATGTTTTGTTATACCAATTGAGGATTCATTAGTGAGTATATTTGAGGGATTGAAGTATGCAGCTTTAATACATCAGTCTGGAGGAGGTACTGGATTTTCATTTTCTCGCCTTCGTCCTAAGGGGGATATTGTTAGAACAACCGGAGGTGTTGCTTCTGGGCCAGTGAGTTTTATGAAGGTTTATGATGCAGCGACAGATACAATAAAGCAGGGTGGTGTAAGAAGAGGCGCAAATATGGGAATTCTTCGAGTTGATCATCCTGATATTTTTGAATTTATTACTTGTAAAGATAAAGAAGGGTTGCTACCAAACTTTAATATATCTGTTGCTATTACAGATAAATTTATGGAAGCTGTTTTGAGGGATGACGATTTTGAATTAATAAATCCAAGAAACAAAGAAGTTGTTAAAAAAGTAAAAGCAAGAGAAATATTTGATCTTATTGTAGAACAGGCTTGGAAAAATGGGGAACCTGGGGTAGTGTTTATTGATGAAGTTAACAGGAAAAATCCGACGCCTGGAGTTGGAGAAATTGAGGCTACAAACCCTTGTGGTGAGCAACCTTTACTTCCTTTTGAATCTTGTAATTTGGGATCTATAAATCTTGGTAAAATGATTAGGAGTAATGGTGAGAAGAATGAGATTGATTGGGATAAATTAAGAGAAACAGTACACAAGGCAGTTCATTTTTTAGATAATGTTATTGATGCTAATACATATCCTTTAAAGCAAATAGAAAAGATTACAAAAGCTAATAGAAAAATTGGACTTGGTGTTATGGGTTTTTATGACCTTTTGACTCTTCTTGAAATTCCTTATAATACTCAGAAAGCAAGAGATATTGCGGAAGAAATTATGAGGTTTATCCTTGATGAAGCAAGAAATGCTTCTCTAAATCTTGCAGAAAAAAGAGGAGTTTTCCCAAATTGGGAAAAGAGTATTTATAAGGATATAGGTTTAAGGTTAAGAAATGCTACTCTAACTACTATTGCTCCTACGGGAAGTATTAGTATAATAGCTAATGCCTCTTCTGGTATTGAGCCTATTTTTGCTTTGGCATATAAAAGAAAGGTGAGCTTAGGGGAATGGAATGAGATTTATCCTTTGTTTAAAGAAGCATTAATAAAGGAAGGGATATATTCAGATGAAATAATAGAAAAGATATTAGAAAAAGGCACTATTCAAGATATGGAAGAGATACCAGAGAGGATAAGAAAATTGTTTGTTACAGCATTGGATATAGATTATGAAGATCATGTTCTAATGCAAGCTGCATTTCAAAAATATGTAGATAATGCGGTATCAAAGACTGTAAATTTAAGGCAATCAGCTACCAAAGATGATATAAAAAAAATTTATCTAATGGCTTATGAGTTAGGTTTGAAAGGAATAACTGTATATAGGGATAAATCAAGAACAGAACAAGTTTTGAGTGTAGAAATGAAAAAGGAAAGAGAGGACAGAACTGAACATAAAGTAAAACCACGTCCACGTCCAAATATAACTCATGGTGCAACAATAAAAATAAAGACTGGTTGTGGTAATCTATATGTAACGGTGAATGAAGATGAATTTGGCATATGTGAAGTTTTCTCAACCTTAGGTAAAGCAGGAGGGTGTGCAGCATCTCAAACTGAAGCAATCTCAAGACTAATTTCTCTGGCCTTAAGGAGTGGTGTAGATATAAATTCTATTATTAAACAATTGAAGGGAATAAGATGTCCTAATCCTACAAGATCAGAAGAGGGTGATTTTATCTTCTCTTGTTCTGATGCTATTGCAAAAGCATTGGAAAAATATTTAGGGCTAAAAGAAGGTGGTGTAAATTTTTCCTCTCACAATAATTTTGTAATTATACCTAAATCTTCAGATAAGGAAAGTTCCTATTCAGGAGTTCCATGTCCAGAGTGTGGTGCACCTCTACAGATGGTAGAAGGGTGCTTAACGTGTAGAGTTTGTGGATACTCAAAGTGTTATTAAAAATTAAGCCCCCATTTTAAGGGGGCTTATTTTATGCTTTGGGTTTAATCTCTCTAACACCTAAGGTATAAGGTTGTAAAGCTTTCGGAATTAAGATGCTTCCGTCTTCTTGTTGATAATTTTCAAAGATAGCAATTAATGCTCTTGAAATTGCAATAGCTGTACCATTTAGCATATGTACATATTCTACTTCTCCTGTTACTCTTCTAAATCTTATATTTAGTCTTCTTGCTTGGTAGTCCGTGCAATTTGAACAGCTTGTAACCTCTCCAAAGTCTCCTCTCCCTGGCATCCATGCCTCAATATCAAATTTTCTTGCAGCAGGTGCTCCCAAGTCACCAGAGCAAATATCTAAAACCCTATATGGTATTTCTAATTTTTGGAAGATTTTTTCCTCTAATCCTAATATGTATTCATGCATGTCTTCTGAGTCTTCAGGCCTACATATAATAAATATTTCTGCTTTACTAAATTGGTGGACTCTATAAAGGCCTCTATTATATCTTCCATATGCTCCAGCCTCTGTCCTAAAACAGTGAGAAAAGCCTAAATATTTTAGTGGAAGATCTAACTCATCTAAAATTTCATCTTTGTGGTAACCACCTAAAGTTATTTCTGCAGTAGCAATAAGGCCTAAATCAAAATTTTCTACTCTATATATTTGGGCTTCAGGTCCTCTTGGTTGAAAACCTATGCCATCAATGATCTCCATTTTGGCTAAGTCTGGAGTAATAAATATTTTGAAACCTTCTGGAACTAAAGTATCTATAACCATTTGCATAAGAGCAAATTCTAATATTACAGCTTCATTTTTTAAATAGTAGAAGTTTGATCCTGTAACTTTACTACCTCTTTCAAAATCCAATAAATCATCCATCATTCCTAAGTCCAAATGATCCTTGGGAGTAAAGTTGAATTTTTTAATTTCACCCCATCTTTTAATTTCTACATTATCATTTTCATCTTTTCCTCTTGGGGCTTTTGGCGAAAGAAAATTAGGAAGTTGCCAGAGACGTTGATAAAGGTCTTTCTCAATATTTTTGAACTCTTCTTCGATCTTTTCAATTTTTTCCTTTAATTCTTTAGCTTCTTTGATTAATTTTTCCCTTTCTTGACCTTGTTTTTTGCCTATTTCTTGTGATATTTTATTTCTTAGTGATCTTAGGTTATCTAATTCTTTTTGGAGTTCTCTTCTTTTGGAATCTAATTCTAAAATATAGTCCACATTATATTTTTCTGGATCTAAGTTTCTTAATAGGATATTTTCTTTCATTAGATCAGGATTTTCTCTTAATGTTTTGATATCAATCATGGTTTACCTCCTAAAATTTAAAAATATTTGCAAGAAAAAAGATTATGTTTACCATTATTAAGATAATCATAAAAATCTTTTCTTCTAAGCTATTTGTACGAAATATTTTCAGACTTATTTTCCATTTTATTGGAAATACGGGATTAATCCCATGAAATGTCATCATATCTCCTATTAAATGGCCTAAATAGCCAATATTAATTCCTATATAGAAACCATTATACATGTTTATAAAATTTAATGGAAGATTTTTAAGGTTATTAATATACATTGCAGACAGAAAAAGGTTTATAATTAATAAACCCCATATGCTGTGAAGAAAGCCTCTATGTACAAATAAGGGTTTTAGTAATAACTTAAAAACTAAAGATAAAATTATAGATACAATTGTAAAAATAACAAAAAATAAGATTATTTCGTCATATATATAGTTTAACCCAGTTTTAGAATATAATATAAGTAAAGATAAAGCTAAACTGAAAAAAACAGATAAAATAGGTATGAGTAATTTGAGCAGTGTTTTTGCTGGAAGAAGTCTTTTTGAGACTTCTGAGTGAGGTGCATCAACATCTGGTATAAAAGTACCAATAGTTGTTCCTATAATAGTGCCAATACCCCAAGGAGTTAGTATCTTTTCTGGCATCTCATCTGATATTTTGAGAATAGTCTGTAGAACTAAGTAATTTAAAGCTAAATGTGTCTTATATATCATTATTTACTATTTCCTCCTTGTATGATATATTTTATAAGTATAACAGAAAATTCAGAGTCTATTTAAAAATGTCTGTGAGGGGGAACAAGGAGAATGGTGATTAATATTAGTAGAATTTTAGATTTTGTTATTTTTGGAATAATTATTGTTTTTCTTGTGTTCTTATATAGAATTTTAAGTTCATCCCAAGGTAAAATTACAGAGATGTATGAGATAAATAAAAAAATAGAAGAATTATCCAATAAGGAAGAAGCTTTGAAGAGAGAGATAAGGGAAATTTCAGAGATGTTGAGAGTTTTAAGAACACAAGAAACATCTTTATTAGAAGAAGTTAAAAAAGTAGCAGAGAAACAATCCACAACCTTAAACTTTCAAGATTTAGATCAAAAAATTGCTCTATTAGATAAAAAAATCACAAGGATTTTAGAAATTATTATGTCCAAATAAAAAAGTACCCCCCCTCCTTCAAAATAACAAAAGGAGGGGAAGGTAGTATTTATGCTATTGAATATTTTTGAGCTTTAAGATTTCGCCTAATGTTATAGGCGGAGGAGAAAAGTCTTTTAGTTGTTCTCTAATTTCCTTTTCTAATCTCTCTTTTAATAATGCTTTTCTTGAAAGAATGATTTTTCTGTTTTGAGTAATAATTCTTATGATTTTAGCTTCTATGTAATCTGTAATGTTTTCATTATCTTCTTTATCAAGGTATACTTGATTTTGAGGTAGGAATCCTTCTATACCTGGTTCTATTTCTACAATTATTCCATCTTTTGTTTTTTCTATTATCTTTCCTTTTATGTTATCTCCTTCTCTAAATCTTTTATCTATGTCTTCCCAAGGATCTCTTAATAAATCTCTTCTACTTAAAGTGAGTTTTCTATTTTCCTTATCGATATTTATAACTTTAACCTCTATTATGTCTCCTATTTTAAAGAAAATTGAAAAGTTATCTATTCTTTCCCAAGAGATATATTTTTTAGGAATTAAGCCTTCTAAGCCTGGTTTTATTTCTAAGAAGACCCCAAAGTCTGTAATATTAATGATTTTACCTTTTGTTATTTCTCCTACTTTTAAGATGTCGTCAATTACTTCCCAGGGATTGGGTTCAGTTTGCTTTATACTCAAAATGATTCTTTGCCTTTCATCATCAACCGATAATACCTTTACTTTTATTTTGTCTCCAACTTTAAATTTTTCTCTTTCTTCGTTAATTCTTCCCCATGTGATCTCATTTTGAGGTACATACCCCAATAAATTACCTGTTTTAACGAGAATTCCATTTGTGATTTTAATTATTTCTCCTTCTATAATACTTCCTATTGGGTATTTTTCTTTAAATACACTCCATGGGTTGGGTTGTGTTTGTTTAATACTGAGTTCTACAGTTTTTGATTCATCATTTAACCTTAAAATCTTAGCTTTAACAATATCTCCAACATCAAAAAATCTCCTAACATTTTTAATAAGGAGCCACGATAATTCATCATAATTGACAGTTCCGATTATACCAAAACCAAGGTCTACTGTTATTTTATCATCTTCTACTTTTATGATCTTGCCTCTCACTATATCAGAGTTTTTAATTTTTTCCCATAGGTCTAATTTTTTTTCTTCTTGTTCCTTCTCTAATAATTCTCTAACGGATATAATTAATTGTTTTCTTTCCGGGTTAATTTTTACTATTTTCCCTTCCACTTTTTTGTTTAGATAAAATTTTGGAGGTTTTAATGGGGACATATCTATCTCTCTATGTGGTATTATTCCAGTGATTTCATTTTCAATCTCAATAATAAATTTTCTATCTTGATAGTCAATTACTTTACCCTTTATAGGTTTTTCATTTTCATATGCCCACATTAACTCTTCCCATATTTTATTTTCTATGGCTTTTTTGTTTGATACTAAAATAACACCATCTTTAAAATTAATATGCCGAATAATGACGGGTATTTTATCTACCTTCTGTTTTTTCTCAATCTTGGATCTTATTTCCTTAGATAATTCAGTATATGGTAAAAATGCATCATATTTTTTTCCAATGTCTAACCATATTCCATCTTTATCCTCACTTAGAACGGCACCATAAACAAGAGTATCTGTAGTTAATGATAAATCTGATTCTTCTAATTTTATTTCTGATAATTCTTCCATATATAGAATCCCTCCTTTAATATAGCTTAATAAATTACCAAAAACCTTTTTAATTATATCATCAATTACTGTTATAAAAAATAAGCCTGCCCCTTGACTTAGATTTGATTTATGTATATACTTTTCAGTGTCCAGTTGAGATAAGTTTATAAAAGAAAAAATTGAGCCGAGGTAGCTCAGCGGCAGAGCAGCTGATTTGTAATCAGCGGGTCGGGGGTTCGAATCCCTTCCTCGGCTCCATGAGATGTGTGAATATGGGGAGGTACCCAAGTGGCCAAAGGGGGCAGACTGTAAATCTGCTGGCGGACGCCTTCGGGGGTTCAAATCCCTCCCTCCCCACCATTTAATATCGCGGGGTAGAGCAGCCAGGTAGCTCACCGGGCTCATAACCCGGAGGTCGAGGGTTCAAATCCCTCCCCCGCAACCAATTTTTTATATTAAATGGGCCCACGTAGCTCAGTCGGCAGAGCGTACCCTTGGTAAGGGTAAGGTCACCGGTTCGATCCCGGTCGTGGGCTCCATTTTAAATATAATTGTAGGTATTTTATTTCTAATTTTTTAATCAAAACCAAATTTTAGGAGGAGATAAAGGATGGCGAAGGAGAAATTTGTAAGGACGAAGCCACATGTAAACATAGGTACGATAGGTCATGTAGACCATGGTAAGACGACATTAACGTCAGCCATAACGATGGTATTAGCGGCGGAAGGATTAGCGAAGCCATTGAAGTATGAAGACATAGATAAAGCGCCAGAGGAGAGGGCGAGAGGAGTGACGATAAACTTATATCATGCGGAATATGAGACACCAAACAGGCATTATGCACACATAGATGCGCCAGGGCATGCTGACTATATAAAGAACATGATAACAGGGGCTGCACAGATGGATGGAGCGATCTTAGTAGTATCAGCGGCGGATGGGCCAATGCCGCAGACGAGGGAGCACATACTATTAGCGAGGCAAGTAAACGTGCCATACATAGTAGTATTTTTAAACAAGATAGACATGGTAGATGATCCAGAGATCGTGGACTTAGTGGAGATGGAAGTAAGGGACTTATTAACGAAGTATGGATATCCAGGGGATGAAGTACCAGTAATAAGGGGGTCAGCATTAAAAGCTGTAGAGGTAATGAGTCAGAATCCGAACACGAAGAGAGGGGAGGACAAGTGGGTAGATGCGATATGGGAATTAATGGATGCGGTAGACAGTTACATACCATTACCGGAGAGAGATGTAGACAAGCCGTTTTTAATGCCAATAGAGGACATATTTAGCATAACAGGTAGAGGGACAGTAGTGACAGGGAGAGTAGAGAGAGGAAGAGTGAAGGTAGGGGATGAAGTAGAGATAGTAGGGTTAACGGATGAGATAAAGAAGAGTGTAGTAACAGGGGTAGAGATGTTCAGGAAGCAATTAGATGAAGCGATAGCTGGAGACAACATAGGGATATTATTAAGAGGGATAGACAAAGATGAAGTAGAGAGGGGGCAAGTAGTAGCGGCGCCAGGGAGCATAAAGCCACATACGCATTTCAAGGCGCAAGTATACGTATTAAGGAAGGAAGAAGGGGGAAGGCACACGCCATTTTTCAGTGGATATAAGCCACAATTTTATTTCAGGACTACTGATGTAACTGGGGAGATAAAATTACCAGAGGGAGTACAGATGGTGATGCCGGGGGACAATATAGAGATGGAGATAAAGTTAATAAAGCCTGTAGCATTAGAGGAAGGTTTAAGATTTGCAATTAGAGAAGGTGGAAAGACTGTTGGTGCAGGCGTCGTAACTAAAATTATTGAATAATAACTGAGAGGTGTTATAATAGGATGAGAGTAATTATAACATTGGCTTGTACAGAATGTAAAGAAAGAAATTACACTACAGAAAAAAATAAGAAAAACGATCCAGATAGGTTGGAGTTAAAAAAGTATTGCCCAAGATGTAGAAAGCATACTGTTCATAGAGAAGTAAGGTAGGCCCGTAGCTCTAATAGGGAGAGCACCGGACTCCAAATCCGGGGGTTGCAGGTTCGAGCCCTGCCGGGCCTGCCAAAAATTTTTATATTTAGGAGTGTGTATATATGGTAAAGGTAAGTATATTGGGGAAAATAAAAAATTTTTGGGCTGAGGAAAGATTAGAATTAAAGAAGGTTGTGTGGCCTGATAAGAATAATGTCTTTCAATTATCTTTAGCCTTAGGGATAACATTAATATTGTTAATTATAATTATATCATTCTATGATTTTGTCTTTACTCTTTTAAGTAGACTTATTATAGGAAGTTTTACAGGCTAAAATGGAGGTAATGTCAGTGGCAGAGCCTAAATGGTATGTAGTACATACATTGGCCGGACATGAACATAAGGTAAAAGCAATATTAGAAAGACAAATAAAGCTATTACATTTAGAAGATAAGGTATTTGAAATTGTTGTTCCTGAGGAAAAAGTAATGACAGTAAAAGGTGGAAAAAAGAGAATTCAGATAAAAAAAGTTTTTCCGGGATATCTTTTTATTAGAATGGTGGAAGATGAAGATGTAAAAAGGATTATTAGAAATACTACTGGAGTTACTGGTTTTGTTGGAACTCCAGGAAAGCCAAGTGCGCTTAATCCAGAAGAAGAACATTGGATTAAGAGATTTTTGGAGCAGAAAGAAATAAGGCCAGAACTTAAGGTTAAAAAAGGAGATAGGGTATATATTAAATCAGGACCATTTATGGGATATGAGGGATTTGTGGATGAGGTTTATCCTGATAAAGGAACAGTTAGAGTTCTTTTATCTATTTTTGGGAGAGAAACTCCAACGGAAATTGATCATACTCAAGTAGAGAAAACTGATTAAAAGGAGGGAATAGTCTTGCCTAAAAAAATTGTTGGGAAAGTTAAGCTACAGTTACCCGCAGGAAAAGCAACGCCTGCTCCTCCAGTAGGTCCTGCTTTAGGGCAATATGGGGTAAATATAATGGAATTCTGTAAGGCATATAATGCAGCAACAGCTGGTCAAGAGGGAATGATTATACCGGTTGAAATTACTATTTATGAGGATAGAACCTTTACTTTCATTACTAAAACGCCTCCTGCATCTGATCTCCTAAAAAAGGCTGCTGGTGTGGAAAAGGGATCAGGAGAGCCTAATAAAATAAAAGTTGGAAAAATTAAAAGAAGTAAAATAAGAGAAATTGCAGAGTTAAAGATGAAGGATTTAAATGCACATGATATGGAAGCTGCAATGAGAATGATTGAGGGTACAGCTAGAAGTATGGGTATTGAAATAATAGAAGAATAGATGGGTTTAGGTGGGAGAGGATATACCCTCGTTAAAACCACAAAGAGATAAGGAGGACATAAAATGGCAAAAAGAGGAAAAAGATATTTACAATTAGCATCATTAGTTGAAAAGGGTAAATTATATTCACCCAAAGAAGCTGTAAGCTTAGTAAAAAAACTTGCTACTACAAAATTTGATGAAACTATTAACTTGGCTGTAAGATTAGGTGTTGATCCTCGTCATGCTGATCAACAAGTTAGAGGTACGGTTGTACTACCGTATGGCACTGGTAAAGAGAAAAAGGTATTGGTTTTTGCTGAAGGAGAAAAAGCTCAAGAAGCAAAAGAGGCTGGAGCTGATTATGTAGGAGGAGAAGAGTTAGTTAAACAGATTGAGAATGGTTGGTTAGATTTTGATGTTGCTATTGCTACACCTGATATTATGGGTGCATTAAAGATTCCATCTCGACTAGGAAAGATCTTAGGTCCAAGAGGACTTATGCCAAACCCAAAAACTGGTACAGTAACTAATGACATAGCAAAGGCAGTAAAGGAATATAAAGCAGGAAGAGTAGAGTTTAGAACAGATAGATATGGAATAATTCACGTTCCTATTGGAAAGGCTTCATTTTCTGAGGATGCTTTGTATAAAAATTTAATGACAGTTTTAAGCACTATATTAAGATTAAAACCCCCTTCTGCTAAAGGTCAATATTTTAAGAGTGTACATATATCTCCTTCAATGGGGCCAAGTGTTCCTATTGATACTAAAAATCTTGCAGATATTATAAGACAAGAGGAGGCAGCATAAACTTATACGGATATTAAATAAAATTCTATAACTTGGGCCGAAGACCGTAGGTAAAAAAATATTAAAATCCTACGTAGGCCTTGCTGGTTTTTCGAAATATATGTATATTCCATAAGGGAAAGCCAGAAGGCTTTCCCTTATATTTAATAAAAAAGGAAAAGGAGGTGAAAAATTTGCCAAAACCAGAGAAAGTTCAAAAAGTCGAAGAGATGTATAAAAAAATGGAAAAGGCTAATGCATTAATATTTACAGATTTTAAAGGTCTAACAGTGGCTGATCTTTTTGAACTACGTAGCAAAATTAGAGGATTACAAGCAGAATATAGAGTAGTAAAAAATACATTAGCTTTATTGGCCATCAAAAAGTTATATCCTGACAAAGAATTTGACAAGTTTTTTGTAGGACCGACAGCAATAACTTACTGTTATGATGATCCTTTTGCTGTTATAAAAGCTTTAGCAGATTATTCAAAGGATCATGAGGCTTTAAAGCTTAAAGGTGGAGTGGTAGATGGAGACATATATACAGCAGATGAAATAAAAGAGATGGCAAACCTACCACCAAAAGAAGTTATCTTATCACAAGTAGTAGGAAGTATAGCTTCACCTTTAAGTTCCTTAGTATGGAGTCTAAAATGGCCTATAAACAAATTGGTATGGACATTAGATGCTATCTCTAAAGAAAAAGAAAAGATTTCTATAAATCAATAAAGGGAGGTAAGGAATGATGAATAAAGAAGAAATCATTCAAGCTATTAAAGAGATGAAGGTTTTGGAGTTAGTGGAATTAGTAAAGGCATTGGAAGAAGAGTTTGGTGTTAGTGCAGCCATGCCTGTTGCTGTTGGGGCACCAGTAGCAGGAGCTGGAGCCGCGGCTGCTCCTGTAGAGGAGAAAACAACTTTTGATGTCATTCTAAAAGATGCAGGAGCAAACAAGATAAAGGTTTTAAAGGTAGTAAGAGAAATTACTGGTCTTGGTTTGAAGGAGGCAAAAGATCTTGTAGATTCTACTCCTAAACCAGTAAAAGAAGGTGTTTCAAAACAAGAGGCTGAAGAAATTAAAGCTAAATTAGAGGCAGAAGGAGCAGTAGTAGAAATTAAGTAGTATTAAAATGGGGGGGAGAAGATATTATTCTTCTCCCCCTAAATTGAATCCATCATGTAATGCTCTAACAGCTTTTTCAACCAAATCTCTTCTTATAATACATGTAATTTTAATTTCTGAAGTTGTTATCATCTCTATATTTATTCCAGCAGATGCAAGAATACCAAACATTTTTGCTGCAATTCCTGGAGTACTTTGAATTCCCCATCCTACTATCGATACTTTTCCTACATTATTATCATAATTTATTTCTTTTGCACCTATTTCTTTTACCACTTCTTGTATTGCTTCGATAGTCTTTTGCAACTCTTTTTCAGGTACAGTAAAAGATAAATCTGTGATACCATCTTTACTAACGTTCTGTACTATGTCATCAACATTTATAGCCCTTTCTCCCAATGGGGCAAATATTTTATGAGCTATACCTGGTTTATCAGGTACACCCACTATGGTTACTTTAGCTATATTTTTATTATGGGCTATTCCTTTTACTTTTTGTTTTGTTTCCACTTCTTTTCCCTCCCCAATTAAAGTACCAGAATTTTCATTGAAACTTGATCTTACTGTAACAGGTACTTTGTAAGTTGCTGCTAAATCTACAGACCTAAGCTGCATAACTTGCGCTCCTTGTCCTGCCATTTCTAACATTTCTTCATAGGATATAAAGTCTAATTTTTTAGCATTAGGAACTATTCTTGGATCTGCAGTAAAAATTCCATCAACGTCGGTATATATTTCGCATAAATTTGCTTTTAAAACTGCTGCAAGAGCAACTGCAGTTGCATCGGAGCCTCCTCTTCCTAATGTGGTTACATCTCCTTTTTGAAGTTCATATCCTTGAAAACCTGCTACTATAACAACTCTTCCTTTTTCTAATTCTTCAAGAATTCTTTTTGGTTCTATCTTAAGTATATTAGCTTTTGTGTGAATATTATCAGTTATAATTCCTGCCTGTTTTCCAGAAAGTGCTATTGCTGGTATTCCTAAATTTTGTAAGGCCATGGCTGTCAAAGCTGCAGATATTCTTTCTCCAGATGAGAGTAAAAAATCCATTTCTCTGGGCTCAGGATTAGGATTTATTTTTTCCGCCATTTCTATTAAATCGTCTGTTGTATCACCCATAGCAGAGACAACTACTACTAATTTGTAGCCCTCTTTATAATATTTAGCTATTCTTTTAGCTACGTTTTTGATTCTTTCTATTGATCCTACTGAAGTACCACCATATTTTTGAACAACTAAACTCACTTTTCATTCCTCCCTAATTTAGAAAATCAATTTTTCTAATATCTGTACCGCGTTAAGAGCTGCACCTTTCCTTATATTATCAGATACTACCCACATGTTGATAGCTCTTGGATCAAAGAGGTCTTTCCTTATTCTTCCTACAAATACTTCGTCTTTCCCATCGCAAAATAGTGGCATAGGATAAAGTTTTTCTTGAGGTTTATCAATAACTTTAACTCCATGTGCTTCTTCAAGAGTTTTATATACTTCCTCTAAAGTAAAATCATTTTCAAATTCTGCATAAATTACTTCTGAATGACCTCTTATAACAGGTACTCTTACACAAGTTGGAGAGACTTTTATTGATGAATCATGAAGAATTTTATGAGTCTCTCTAACCATTTTCATCTCTTCTCTTGAATAATTTTCATGTTCAAAAGTATCAATGTGAGGTATTAAATTAAAACTAATAGGATAAGGGAAAGCAGAAGGAACAAATTCCTTTTCTTCTAAGAAAGCCTTTGTACTTTCCATAAGTTCATTAATAGCTTCTTTTCCTTTTCCAGAAACTGATTGGTATGTAGCCACAAATATTTTTCTAAGTTTCCATTTTTTATGTAAAGGATTTAAAGCTACTAACATTTGAATAGTAGAACAGTTTGGATTAGCTATTATATTTTTGTGATTTTTTAAATCTTCAGGATTAATTTCTGGAATAACTAAAGGTACATCAGGATGCATTCTAAACGCATTACTATTGTCTATAATTATTGTACCTTTTTTAGCAATTTCTGGAGCAAGTTCTAAGCTTATGTCTTCTCCTATTGAGAAGAGGGCAAAGTCTGCTTTTGAAATATTTTCTACAGTGGCTTTCTCTACTTTTATTTTTTCATTTCCGAAATCTACATGAGTCCCTTCAGATTTTGCTGATGCAAAGGGATAAATTTCACTTATTGGAATTTTTCTTTCCCATAAGATTTTTAGCATTTCTTGTCCCACTAAACCTGTGGCTCCTACGACTGCAATTTTATAGGGCATCTCTTAACCTCCTTTTTTCAATTAAGTTTCTCTAAAGTGATGCCATTGTGTTCTATTTTTAATAATTTAAATTCACCTTTTAAGGCTTCCTTTAAATTATTTTCTAATTTTTCTAAAATTTCAAGAGCTTCTTGTTCATTGAATAGAAGAACAAGAAGAGATGGACCAGCACCACTTAAAACAATTTTTTTGCCATATTTTTCTACTTCTTTTGATAACAAATGGTATTCTTTTATTAATTCAAATCTATAAGGTTGGTGAATCTTATCTTCTAAGCCCATTTTTACTAATTTTTCATCTTTTTGAAATAATCCAGATATTAGTATTCCGAATTTTTGAAGATTGAACACTACATCTTCTCTTTTATAATTATGGGGTAAAATACTTCTTGCTTCTTGAGTTGATAAGTAATAGTCTGGTATATAAATTAATCCCCAAAAATCATAGTTTATTGGTAATTTGGATATATAAATCTCTTTTTCATTTTTTAAACATATATTTATACCACCATTTATAGCTGCAGATATATTATCCAAGTGGTTTTCAAATTTTAAAGCAATGTTCAGTTTCTCGTATAGATTAAGAGAGGTATTGGTTATTATCTCTGCTGTATATATTCCGCCTACTATAGCTGATGCGCTACTTCCTAAGCCCTTTCCTATTGGAATTTCTGACCAGAGTTCTATAGTATAATTTGATGGTTTCTTATTTATATAATTTATTGTTTCATTGAAAGCTTTAATAAAAAGATCATTATTTATTTTATTTTTATTTATAATCTTTATATTATCTTTGTGTGATTCATCTTTTTTTATGGAAATGTGAAGATATAAATTCCAGGCTATACCGATAGAGTCAAAGCCTGGTCCAATATTAGCTGATGTGGCAGGAACTTTTATATGGTAGATCACTTTTCTAAAATCCTTTCTAATTCTTTTATATCAGGTTCTATAACATATTCTATTTTTGCTTGTTTAATGGCAATATCTGGGTCTTTTAAGCCATGTCCTGTAAGTACACAAACTACTTCATTACCTTTAAATTTTTCATTTCTTATGAGTTTCTTTACACCAGCCCATGATGCTGCAGAAGCCGGCTCTACAAAAACTCCTTCTTTACTTGCTAACTCTTTTTGAGCTTCTAAGATCTCCTCATCGCTAACAGTATCTATTAAGCCTGAAGATTCTTTAACTGCATTTATTGCTTTATCCCAACTTGCGGGATTTCCTATTTTTATTGCTGTTGCTATAGTTTGTGGATTTTCAATAGGATATCCTTTTACTAAAGGAGCAGCACCTTCTGCTTGAAAACCTAACATTTTGGGTAAAGTATTAGTTTTTCCTATTTTAAAATATTCTTTGAAGCCCATCCAGTATGCGGATATATTTCCTGCATTTCCTACAGGAATAGCTAAATTTTCAGGTGCTCTTTTTAAGGTGTCACATATTTCAAAGGCAGCAGTTTTTTGTCCTTCTAATCTATATGGATTTATTGAGTTGACAATGGTTATGGGGAATTTTTGTCCTGCTATTTTTACTAAGTTTAAGGCATCATCAAAATTCCCTTTTATACTTATAACCTTTGCACCATACATTAGTGCTTGCGCTAATTTTCCTAAAGCAATAGCTTTTTCTGGGAGAATAACAAAAGATTTTAAATTTGCTAATGCAGAATAAGCAGCAGCTGAAGCAGCGGTATTTCCTGTAGAGGCACATATTACTGCTTTGCTTCCTTCTTCAAGAGCTTTTGCTATAGCGACTACCATTCCTCTATCTTTAAAAGAACCTGTCGGATTCATACCTTCATATTTAAGCCAAATATCAATGTTATAAATTTTTGAGAGATTGTACGCATAAATGAGAGGTGTGTCTCCTTCATGTAAAGATATAATAGGTGTCTTATCTGTTAAGGGTAGAAATTCTTTGTATTTAAAAAGTACTCCTTTCATTTTTATCCCTCAATTCTTATTAGACTTCCCCAATTTTCTAAGATGGGGAGTTTTTTAATCTCACTTATAGCTTTTTGCATACTATTTTCATTTGTTTTATGCGTAAGAATAACTATTTCTGCTTTTTCTTCCTTTTCTGACGTTTCTTTCTGAATAACGGAGGATATGCTTATACTATTTTCTCCTAATATTTTAGCAATTTGTGCAAGAACCCCTGGCTGATCTTTTACCCAAATTCTTATATAGTATCTGGTAAAGAAATTTTCCCAGCTTTTTATTTTGGAAGGATAAAGATAAGCAAAAGAATAATATCGAGGTAACGAATATAGTAAAGTATAAGCAGATTCTAATATGTCGGATAGTAATGCCATAGAAGTAGGATAGGGACCAGCACCTTCACCATATAATAAAATATCTCCTCTTTTTTCTGTTTTTAAAAGGATTGCATTATATACCCCTCTTATTGATGCAAGTGGAGAATTTATTGGAATCATAGTTGGGTGTACTCTTGTTTCAATTTCTCCGTTATTTTCTTTGCTTATAGCAAGCAATTTTATTTTATAACCTAAATCTTTTGCGTATAACAAATCTCTTAATGTTATACTTTCTATTCCTTCCCTGTATATGTATTGAGGTGTAATGGTTGTGTGATAAGCAAAAGAGGATAGGATGGACAATTTATAGGCTGTATCTAAACCTGAGATGTCCTTTGATGGATCTGGTTCAGCATATCCCAATTCTTGAGCCTTCTTTAAGCTTTCATCAAAATCTTTCATTTCTTCTTCCATTTTGGTGAGTATATAGTTGGTAGTGCCATTTAATATAGCCCAGATTTCTTTTACTTTATCGACTACCATGGCTTCTTTTATTGTTTTTATTATTGGTATACCTCCGCCTACACTTGCCTCAAATAATATATCTACGCCCTTTTTCCTTGCTATCTTATATAGTTCTTCTCCATATAAAGCAATGACTTCCTTATTGGCTGTAACCACAACTTTCCTTTCTTCTAATGCGTTCTTTATATAGGAATAAGCAGGTTCAATTCCTCCCATTAATTCAACTATGATTTGGATTTCTTGATCTAATATGATTTCTTCAGGATTTGTTGTTAATAAATCTTTTGGAATTTCTCTTTTTTTATTTAAATCCTTTACAAGAACTTTTTTAATTTCTAAAGGTTCTCTAAGAATATTTAGAATGGTTTCTTTTTCTGAATATAGTACTTTAAAAAGTGCTTGTCCTACTTGTCCTCCACCTAAAAGTCCAATTTTCATATTTGACCTCTCAAAAGATCTTCATAAGTATCTCTTTTAACTATTAATATGTCTTTTCCATTCTCTATCAGTACTACACCGGGTCTAAGCGTAGCATTATACCAAGTAAACATTGAAAAGTTATAGGCTCCTGTAGAAAATGTTATTAAATAATCCCCATAATTTGGCCATTTATCTTCAAAATCCCTTATAAGAATATCTCCAGATTCGCAATGTTTTCCTGCTATTGTATATATAGTATTTGTACTTTCATTAGATGTTATTAATAAGGCTGAATATTTAGCTCCATATAAAGAAGGTCTAATATTATCTGACATTCCACCATCTACTGATACGTATTTTCTTATACCTGGAATCTCCTTTCTACTTTCTATTTTGTAAATTGTAATTCCTGCTCTTCCTACTAAAGATCTACCTGGTTCGCATATTAATGTGAAATGATGTCCAATAGTTTCTTCAAATTTTTGGGATACTTGGTAAGCTAAATCTTCTATTTCTGGAGGGTTATCGTCTTTTGTATATGCAATGCCTAATCCTCCACCTATACTCATTTCTTCTATGTTAGTATTGGCTGATTTTAAATTATTATATATTTCGCTTAATACTTCAGCTAATTTTGTATAGACACTTATATCAAAAATTTGAGAACCAATATGAGCATGTAATCCTTTAAAATCTATGTATTTTTCTTTCTTAATTCTTTCTATCAATTCATAAACTTGGTTAATGGGAAGACCAAATTTAGTATCTATTTGACCTGTTCTAATAGATTTGTGTGTACTTACTTCAATATTTGGTATTAACCTAATAAGTACATTTATAGAAGTTGAATGTTTATCTGTAAGGAATTTTATTTTTTCATATTCATCAAAGTTGTCGATTATTATGGCCCCTATATTTTCCTTTATAGCATATTCTAATTCATGAATGCTTTTTGCATTACCATGAAAATAAACTTTATGAGAATCTACACCTGCTGATCTTGCTATAAAGAGTTCTCCACCTGTTGATACAAGGAATCCTAAGCCTTCTTTATGGAAAATCCGTATTACTTCTAATATTGGTAGAGCCTTAATAGCAAAAAGTACTTTAAATTTGTTTTTATAGTACTTTTTCCATGAGTTAATATATTTCTGGGCTTGAGTTATTAATGTTTTTTTATCAATTACATATAATGGAGTACCATATTTTTCTGCTAAATTTTTAATACTGATACCATCTATTTTCCATTCATCTTGGAAATAAAAAGTTTCAGGATATATTTTATTTTGCATATACTGGACTCCCCGCTATGCCAGATTGGGCATATTCATGGAATATTTTTCTTATTTTTTGAGTTATTTCTCCAGGTTTACCATTTCCAATAATTCTTTCATCTATTTTAATAACAGAGATTATCTCTACAGCAGTACCAGTAAGAAAAACTTCGTCAGCATTATATAGATCATATCTTGTAAAGAAACCTTCTACCACTTCTAGACCGAGTTCTTTCTTAGCCAAATCTATGACTGTTGCTCTTGTAATCCCAGGTAAAGCTCCCAGAGTTACAGAAGGTGTAAATAAAATTCCTTTTTTGACAAAAAAGATATTATCAACAGTGGCCTCTGTTACATATCCTTGATGATTAAGCATGATACCTTCGGCAGCTCCGGCAATACGTGCCTCAATTCTTGCTAAAATATTACTCATATAATTTAGAGATTTAATTCTGGGATCCAAAACGTCGGTTGGTGATCTACGAGTGGCTACTGTTACTGCAGTAAGACCAGTTTCATAAAATTCTTCAGGAAAAACCTTTATTTTATCTGCAATTATAATTACGGTACCCTTTTTACATTCCCAAGGATCAATCCCTAATCCATACTCACCACGAGTTACAATAAGTCTTATGTATGAATCTTTTAAATTATTAACTCTTACAGTTTCTATTACAGCTTCTTCCATTTCTTCAAAAGAAAGAGGTATATTTAACCAAATGGCTTTTGCTGATGCATATAATCTTTCTAAATGTTCTTTTAACTTGAATATACTACCATTGTAGGCTCTTATACCTTCAAAAACACCATCACCATATAGTAAACCTCGATCGAAGACTGAGATTTTTGCATTTTCTGTTTGGATAAATTCTCCATTTATATACACTAACCCCATTTTCAGCTCCTCCTTTTTTTAAAGTAAAATTATACAGTTATGATGAAAAAATTTCAATTGAAATATCTTGGCTTTTTGTTAAAATAATAGTATAATTTTTGAGCTAAATCCTGCTCCATGCTTAAAACATGGGGCCAAAAAAGTCCAAAGGAGGTTAGAGATGCGTAAGTATGAGATAATGTATTTAATCAGTCCTGAGCTTTCAGAAGAAGAATTGAATCAACTTACAGAGGACCTTAAAAAGGATATAGAAAGTTTAGGTGGAGAGGTCCAAACAGTTGATAACTGGGGTAAGAAAACATTGGCTTATCCAGTTAAGAAGTTTAATGATGGATATTACGTGATTATGACTTTTTTATTCCCACAAAATCAGTTATCTGAATTTGAAAGAAGGTTGAAGTTGAGGGAGAAGATTTTAAGGTATATGATTACTTTATTAGAGAAGGAAGAATAATGAATTATGCTTAATAAAGTATTATTGATTGGACATTTAGTAAAAGATCCAGAGATGAGATACACTCCAAGTGGAGTGCCTGTTACTACTTTTAGAATAGCTGTTAACAGGCCCAAAAATAGTAAGGGTGAGAGAACAGCAGATTTCATAGACATAGTGGCATGGAGAAGGCTTGCAGAAATATGTGGTGATTATTTAAAAAAGGGAAGACTTGTGGCGGTTGAAGGAAGATTAAGGACAAGGATTTATCAAACTCCTGATGGTCAGAAAAGAAAAGTAGTAGAAGTAGAGGCTATAAATGTTCATTTTTTGGGAAAGAAAGAGGAAAATAGTGAACCAAACTCTTTAGAGGAACCTATTGAAGATGTTACAAGTATTGAAATTGAAAGTGAAGAAGAGATTTTAAATGAATTACTGGAGGAAAGCGAGGAGGTAGATGAATGAGTAATGATAAGGTTTCTGCTAAAACTCAAAGATTTGCATATTCTTCTGGAAGAAAAAAGTTTTGTGTATTTTGTAGTGAAAAAATAGATTATATAGATTATAAGAATGTGGAAAGATTACGCAGATTTATGACGGAAAAGGGCAAAATTATTCCAAGAAGAGTAAGTGGCAACTGTGCAAGACATCAAAGACAATTAAGTACTGCTATAAAAAGAGCAAGATATATGGCACTTTTACCTTATGTGGTTAAGTAAAATGATTATTAAAAGGGAGAGTTTATACTCTCCCTCCTTTTTTGATGTATGTTCAATACTCGCAGTATTGCTGAAGGAAGTTTAATAACAGCTATAAGTATTATTTTATTTTGGCTTTCTTATTGGTTCTTTCCTCTAATTTTCTTTTGTTCTTTGCCATTTATCTTTTTATCTTATCGGCATAGTATTAAGATAAACTTTCTTTCTCTTCTTATTTCTTTTATACTTGCAAGTTTAATGATGAATCCATTTAGTACTTTTGCTTTATTTCTACCTTCTGGTTTTTTGGGTATTTTTATTGGATACGGCATAAAAGCAAAATGGAATATATATAAGTTGTTGTTTGTCGGTTTTGTTATACTTCTATTTTTTCAAGTATTAGATATCATGATTTCTATGATATTTTTTAAGATCCCCTTTGAAAAAGCTCTGGGGTTAGATGTTTATAAGGAAAGTTGGCAGAAATCATCAGAACTTTTATCTAAATATTTTAAAGATAAGGAATTTCAAGAAATTATTAATTTACAAGGAAATTTTGTAAAAAATATAAATCTTTTTATCCCAACCCTTCTAATTATATCTGCCTTTACCCAAGTAATTACAAATTATCTCATAGCTGAGAGGGTTTTAAGAAGATTTCAGGTAGATATTCCCAAGTTACCAAATATAGAATCTTTAAGGGTTTCTAAAAAGTTATTATTTATTCTTTTTCTTTTTTATATTATCTCTGGAATAACTTATAGTTTTTTAAAAACTTTATCGTGGATTCAATATTTAGGTATAAATATCTATTTATTGATTCAATCCTTGGTACTTTTGAATGGATATATTATTCTTTGGATATTTCTAAAAAATTATATTATGGTTAAATGGTTTAGATGGTTATTATTGATTTTCATAATTTTAAATCCTATTTTCGGGAGTATAATATTTATTGTAGGGCTTATAGATATTTTTTATTCTTTAAGAGAGAAAATCTTGATGAAAAGGGAGTAGAAATATGAAAAAGATTAAAGTAATGCTTTTAAAAGATGTAAATAATCTTGGAAAAAAAGGAGATGTTATTGATGTAAGTGACGGTTATGCAAGAAATTATTTGTTTCCAAAAGGATTAGCTCAAGAAGTCAATGAGGGATTATTAGAAAATTTAAAATTACAGGAAATTTCTAAAAAGAAAAAGGAAGAAAAACTGATAGAAAAGTTTAGAAAGGAAAAGGAATTATTAGAGAAAAACACATATGTTATAAAAGCTAAGGTAGGAGAAACAGGTAAACTTTTTGGCTCTATAACTAGTAAAGATGTGGCAGATATTATAAACGAAAAATTAAAACTTGGTATAGATAAAAAACAAGTGGAGTTAGATGAACCGATAAAATCTTTAGGGGAATATGAAGTGAACATAAAACTTCATCCTCAAGTTGTTGCTAAAGCAAAAATTATCGTGGAAGCTGAGAAATAGATGAAAAATAGGGAAGATATATTAGGAAAAGTTCCACCTCATAATGAAGAAGCAGAGCAGGCTGTTTTAGGGGCTATGCTCCTTTCCAGAGATGCTATTGCGAAAGTTATTGAAATTCTTCAATCGGATAGTTTTTATTATGAACATCATAGTATTATTTTTCGAGTGATTGTAGAGCTTTTTGAGAAGGGCCTTCCAGTAGATTTAGTATCTGTAACAGAGGAGTTGAGAAGCAGAAATTTGTTAGAAAGAGTTGGGGGAAGTGTATATGTTGCTTCTTTATTGGATGTAGTACCCACAGCAGCAAATGTAGAATATTACGCTAATATTGTTGCTGAGAAGGCTTTACTTAGAAAGCTTATATATGCGGGTACGGAAATAGTATCCTTAGGCTATAGAGAAAATGAGGCACCAGAACTTCTGGTAGATAAAGCTGAACAGTTAATATTTGATATAGCTCAACACCATAGATTTAGAACTTTAGTACCTCTTAGAGATATACTTGCAAAAAGTTTTAAAGAAATAGAGAGATTACACCAGACTGGAAAACCGTATACGGGTATTCCTACTGGATTTTGGGATTTGGATAGAAAAACTGGGGGTTTACAACCTTCTGATCTCATTATTGTGGCTGCAAGGCCTGGTATGGGAAAAACATCCTTTTGTTTAAATATTGCCCAACATGTAGCCTTAGAAGAGCATTTACCCGTTGCTATTTTTAGTTTAGAAATGTCAAGTTTTCAATTGGCTTTAAGACTTTTAGGGTCAGAAGCCCAAATAGATATTCACAGGTTGCGAACTGGTCAGATTAAAGAACATGAGTGGCCAAAATTAGCAAGAGCTTTTGGTAAACTTGCTGAAGCACCTATTTTTGTTGATGATACTCCTGATTTGAATGTTATAGAGATGAGAGCAAGAGCAAGAAGATTAAAAGCAGAAAGAGGACTTTCTCTTATAATTGTGGATTATTTACAGCTTATAAGGTTGCTCGATAGAGATAAGAGCGAGCATCAACAAATATCAGAAATCTCAAGAGGATTAAAATCCTTAGCCCGTGAATTAGAGGTTCCAGTAATAGCTATATCTCAGTTATCAAGGGCTGTGGAAACAAGAGCAGAAAGAAGACCACAACTTTCAGATTTAAGAGGATCCGGAGGCTTAGAGCAAGATGCTGATGTGGTAATTTTTATATATAGAGAAGGATATTATAAAGCTCAAGAATCAGAAGTAGAATCAGATATGCCAGAAGAGGTGGAAATCATAATAGCTAAACAAAGAAATGGACCCACAGGAACTGTGAAATTGCTATTTCTCAAAAATTCTACTTCCTTTAAGTCGCTAAGTCTAAGAGAAGAATTCTAAGTTTGACTATAGACTTTTAAAGGATTATAATTTCTGTAAAAAATTTTAATTAAGTAATATCTAAGGAGGGTTCTAAATGGATGAAAGAGAACAGATATTATCTTTAGTTATATCATTGGAGGACCAGGAAGAGATTGAACGTTATTTGGGACAATTTTTATCGGAATCAAAAGCCAAGGCTGCTCTATTGATAGATAAAAGTGGTACTGTTATTGGTGGTAGAGGTACTGCTTCTCAGTTTGATTTTGTAACTATATCTGCCTTAGCTGCAGGAGCTTTCTCTGCGACTCAAGAACTGGCGAAACTTCTTGGAGAAGAAGAGTTTTCTTTAATATTTCATCAAGGTAAAAGAAACCATCTGCATATATCCCATATTGAAAAACAAGTGTTGCTCTTAGTTATTTTTGATGATTCTACTACATTAGGAATGGTAAGACTTTTTGCACAAAAGGCTTGCGAAAATTTAGCTAAAATAATCAAGAAAATTAAGGAAAAACAGAAAGATATTCCAAAAGCTGAATTCAATTTTAATGATATAGAAGATTTCTTTAAAAAGTAAAATTTTTAGAAAAGGTGAAAATTTATGGCTGTCTTAAATTACGCTGCAAAAGAGATTACTTGTAAGATTGTTTATTGTGGTCCCGGTTTGAGTGGTAAGACTGTAAATTTACAACAAATATACAAAATGGTTTCTCCTGATAGGAGAGGAGAATTAGTTTCTTTAGCTACAGAAACAGAAAGAACTCTATTTTTTGACTTTCTTCCTTTAGATTTAGGAACAGTTCAAGGATTTAAATTAAGATTTCAATTGTATACAACCCCAGGGCAAGCTTTATATGAGGCAAGTAGAAAACTAATTTTAAGAGGAGTAGACGGGTTAGTTTTTGTGGTGGATTCTCAGAGAAGCAGATTAGAAGAGAATGTTAGAATTTTTGAAGCATTAAAAAGGGAGTTAGCAGCTGTTGGTTATGAGTTTAATAGTTTACCATTTGTTTTTCAATATAACAAAAGAGATCTGCCTGATATAGTAAGCGTTGAAGAGTTAAATGAGAAGCTAAATCCTGAAGGTAAATATAAATATTTTGAGGCGGTTGCAATAGAAGGAAAGGGAGTAATGGAGACATTGAAAGCTATATCTCAGGAGGTTTTGTTAAAGTTAACCCGTGGATAAGAAAAATATTAACTTAATAAAAATAGGTGGAAACCTTTTAAATAAGCTCTCCCTTTTTTTAAAAGAGATAAAAATTTTGCATGAAAAAGGAGAGAATTTTATTTTGGTTCACGGTGGAGGAAAAGAAATTAATTTTTGGATGGAGAAGTTTGGACTGGAGCCCAAATTTATAAAAGGAAGAAGAGTTACAGATGAGGAAACGCTAAAAATTGTAGAGATGGTTCTATCTGGAGAAATACAAGGAAGGGTTTTATCCCAAATGAAAAAAGAAAATATAAAGGCTGTTGGGATCAATGGTAAGTCTATTTTTTATTGTAAAAAATTATATATTGATGATATTGATCTTGGTTTTGTAGGAGAGGTTATTAATGTGGAATTGGAACCTATTAATGCTTTGTTAGAGAAGAGATATGTGATTGTAATATCATCTATTGGGATGGATAACGAGGGAAATTCTTACAATATAAATGCTGACACTGCAGCATTATCCTTAGGAGTTTTTCTTAAAGTTAATAGGCTTATTTTTTGTACTGATGTTCCAGGAGTTATGATCAAAGAAGAGGGTAAAGAAATAGTTATAAAATCTCTTAATGTAGATAACGCTTTAGAACTGATAAAAAATGGAAAGGTAACTGGAGGAATGATTCCTAAGATTGAATCTTCTTTATTTGCTATTAAAAATGGGGTAGAAAAGGTACAAATATGGGGAGGAGATGATTTCTCAAAAGCTTGGAATTATGAAGAGGGAACTTTATTCTATGTTTGAGAATAAGGGGGAAGGGTAATGAATGAAACAAGATATGATGAAGAAATAAGCTTAGTAGAGCTTTTTTTTGTTATTTGGCAAAGAAAAAAACTCATAATATCTTTATTTTTAATATCAACTATTGTAGCCCTTCTTTATAGTTTACTTTCTCCTAAGATATATGAATCTAAAACTGTTATACTTCTTCCAAGCCAAAGTACTAGTAGCTCTTCTTTAGCAGCTTTAGCTCAAAGTCTTCCATTTTCTCTTGGTGTAGGTTTTCCTACAACACCTTCAGCTAATATGGTGGCTATTTTAAAAAGTAGAACAGCCGCAGAATATGTTTTTGATAAATTAAACTTAGAAAATTATTTTAAAGAGAAAACTAAAGAAGATGCTTTAGAAAAATTGATGAAAAGTATTAAAATCACAATTAATGATAAAGAAAATACTATAACCATAACTGCAGAAGCCAAGGATCCAAAGCTTGCATCGGACATAGCAAATACTTATGTAGAAGCCTTAGAGAAAATAAATGCATCCCTTAATATATATTCAGCAAAGAGAACAAGAGAATTTTTAGAGAAGCAGATAGAGAGGGTTAAAAGGGAGCTTGAGATGGCTGAAAATCGCTTAAGAGAGTTTCAAGAAAAAAATCTTATTTTTGATGTGAATGAAGAAGCAAAAACTGTTATTGACAATTTGGCAAAACTGGAAGGTGAAAGACAGATAACTTTGGTATCTTTAAATGTAGCAAAGGAAAGTCTTGAAAATCTTAAAAATGAGCTTATAAAACAGCAAAAATTTCAGAAAAAAGATTTACTTGCTATTACTTCTCTTACAGCCACATCAACTATTCTTTCAGATCTAAGGAATAAACTTATTTCTCAAGAATCAGAACTAGCTATGCTTACTATTGATTATGGGGAAAATCACCCCAAGGTAGTTTCAATGAAATATGCAATAGAGCAAACAAAGAAACTTTTGAGAGATGAACTAGAAAGAATATATAAAGCCATAAATAATACTTCTCTTTATGATCTGTTTAGCCTTCAGATTAATATTTTAAGTAATGAAGCAAAAGAAAAGGCGCTGAGTAGAATTTTAGAAGAATATCAAAGAAAACTTTCTAATCTACCAGAATTAGGTTTGCGATTAACGAAATTATTAAGGGATGTAAAGGTACAAGAAACCATTTATACCATGCTTTTGTCCCAATATGAGCAAGCAAAAATAGACGAGACTAAGGAGATGGTTAATATATCAGTTCTTGATCCTGCAAAGCCCCCCATAAAAAAATCAAAACCTTCTACCGTTCTTAATGTACTTATAGCAGGAATAAGTAGTGTGTTTTTAGGTATTTTTCTTGCCTTTTTCTTCAATTTTTGGGAAGGTTTTAAAAGAGAATGGAGTAAATTGGGAGGTAAATAATGAATATTCCAGTTTTTGATTTGAAGAGACAATATAAAAAAATATCTTCTGAATTATTGCCTGTTTTAGAAGAAGTAATGGCAAGGGGGCAATTTATATTAGGTGAGAATGTGGAACTTCTTGAGAAAGAACTTGCAGATTATTGTGGTACAAAATACGCAGTAGGAGTTGCTTCAGGTACTGATGCCCTTTTATTGTCTTTAGAAGCCTTGGGTATCGGAGAAGGAGATGAAGTTATAACAACCCCTTTTACTTTTTTTGCTACTTCAGAGATAATTTCTTTATTAAAAGCAAAACCGGTTTTTGTAGATATAGATCCTAAAACTTTTAATATAGATCCTAATAAGATAGAAGATGCAATAACCCCAAAGACAAAAGCTGTTATTCCCGTACATCTTTTTGGACAGATGGCAGAGATGGATGATATTGAATATCTTGCTGAGAAATATAATCTTTATGTTATAGAGGATGCTTGTCAAGCTATAGGAGCTGAGTATAAAGGTAAGCGAGCAGGAAATATTGGGAATACTGGATGTTTTAGTTTTTTCCCTACAAAAAATTTAGGTGCTTATGGTGATGGTGGTTTAATTACAACTAATGATGAAAAATTGTATGAAAAGATAAAGCTACTTAGAGTACATGGAAGTAGGAAAAAATATTATCATGAATTAATAGGTCATAATAGTAGATTAGATGAGATACAGGCTGCTATTCTTAGGATAAAATTGAAGTATTTAGATCATTGGATTGAGAGAAGAATAGAAATTGCGAAGATCTATTCGGAGGGTCTAAGAGATTTAGATATTATAGTACCTGAAGTAAAGCCATATGTGAAACATGTATTCCATCAATACGTGATAAGAACTAAAAATAGAGATGAATTACAGGAGTATCTTGCTAATAAAGGTATTGGTACTGCTATATATTATCCCTTACCTCTTCATTTACAAGAATGTTATAAAGATTTAGGTTATAGAAGTGGAGATTTTCCTGAGGCTGAAAAAGCAAGTAAAGAAGTTATTGCATTACCGATGTGGCCAGAGCTTACCAATGAAGAAGTAGAGTATATTATTGAATCAATCAGAGAATTTTTCATAAATTGAAGGGGGACTATCGTAATGGGATATATATTAGTAACTGGTGGCGCAGGATATATAGGAAGTCATGTAGTTAAAGATCTTCTTAAAAAGGGATATGAAGTTGTGGTTTTGGATAATTTAGAGAAAGGGCATAAAAAAGCCATATTGTCTAAATATTTTGAGAATATAGATTTAAAAAATAAAGAAAAAGTAAAAGAGGTTTTTAATAAATATAAGATTGATGCAGTTATGCATTTTGCAGCTTTGAGTACTGTAGGAGAGTCTATGCAAAATCCTGGTAAATATTACGAAAATAATATATTAGGTGGATTGAACATTTTAGAATCTATGAAAGATTTTGGAGTTAAATATTTTATTTTTTCTTCAACTGCAGCTGTATACGGTGAACCTAAAATTATTCCAATTCCAGAGGAACACTCTAAAAATCCTACTAACGTTTATGGATCTTCGAAATTGATGTTTGAAGAAATGTTAGATTGGTATGATAAGCTTTTTGGAATTAAGTATATTTCTCTTCGATATTTTAATGCTGCTGGTGCAGATATAGAGGGAGAATTAGGAGAGGATCATAGACCTGAAACACATTTAATACCCATTGTCTTAAAAACAGCCTTAAAGCAAAGAGAATATGTAGAAATATATGGTACAGATTATCCAACTCCTGATGGTACATGCATTAGGGATTATATACATGTATCCGATCTTTCAAAGGCACACATTTTAGCTTTAGAAGCTTTATTAAATGGAAGGAATTCTGAGGTTTTTAATCTTGGTAATTCAAAAGGATATTCTGTTAAAGAAGTTATAAGGACTGCTGAAAAGGTTGTTGGTGAAAAAATTCCAATAAAAGAGGCACCAAGAAGACCTGGGGATCCGGTAGTGCTTGTAGCAAGCTCTGATAAGGTTAAAAAAGAATTGCAATGGCAACCTGATTTTCCAGATTTAGAAACCATGATTTTATCTGCATGGAATTGGATGAAAAATCACCCCTTTGGATATTCAGAGTAAAATTTGATATAATTTACATAGAAAATGGCAAAGGAAAAAAAGATTGTAGCAGTAAACAGAAAAGCAAAGCATGATTACTTTATCTTAGAGACTTTTGAGGCTGGTATTTCCTTGACAGGTACTGAAGTAAAGTCTCTAAGAAGTGGTAAAGTAAGTATGCAAGATAGTTATGCTGATGTTAAAAACGGTGAGGTTTGGATTTATAATCTTCACATAAGCCCTTATGAGCATGGTAATATATATAATCATGATCCTAAGCGACCAAGAAAGTTATTACTGAATAAGGATGAGATTGCTTATCTTGTAGGTAAAGTTAAAGAAAAGGGCTTGACATTAATTCCTTTATCTATATACTTTAATGAACGTGGTTGGGCAAAAGTAGAGTTAGGATTAGCAAAAGGTAAAAAGTTGTACGATAAAAGAAAAGATTTGGCAGAAAAAGCTGAAAGAAGAGAATTAGAAAGATTATATAAGATGAAGTATTAGTGGGGGCGATTGGTTTCGACAGGGAGTACAAGGATCAAAAGCTGCAAGCCGAGGTGCCGTTACCTCGTAAAACAACGGCGAAAAAGAAGTGCCAACACAAATTTAGCCTTAGCTGCTTAATTTAGCAGCTACGCTCTTCTAATCCGGGCTGGCAGGATTAGAAGAGTGTCATAGTAAGCCAGCTGCCCCTCCTGATTCCCCTAAGGGAGGGTAAGATAAGAGGGGATAGGCACTTACAGAATCCTGTGGGAGGGAGTCTGTAAGGGCCGAATATCTTAAAACTCCCGCTAAGCTTGTAGAGGCTTTTGGTTCTTGCTCTCTGGACGCGGGTTCGACTCCCGCCGCCTCCACCAAAATTATTAAAGTAACCATAATGAATTGAGGAGTTAACAAAGTTGAAGAAAGTAAGCATATATGTTTTATTTTTTTTGTTTTTTAGTATTCATCTTTCAGTAATAATTTTAGGAGAAGAACTCTCTTCTCTTGAAATAAATTTTTTAGGCGAGAAAACTAAAATTCTTACTGTTTTGAAAATAAAAGATTCAGAAATATATATGCCTTTACCCTTGTTTGCATCAACCTTTAAATATGATTTTTCCCAAGAAAATAATAAGGTAATTCTTTATCGAGAAAAAAAAAGAGGTTTTTTCTGTAAACATTGGAGATAAAAAATGCATAATAAATAAGAAAGAAACTACCCTTTTATATCCTATTATAAGAGAAGATGTTATATATTTTCCTTTGTCCTCTTTTTTTAGATTATTGGGGTATAGAGTCTATCTAAAAGAGAATACTATTTTTATTGTTCATGAAGTTTTAGAAATAAAATATTCTAAAAATTTACTATCTATAGTTTTCAAAGCAGAATCCCCTGTTGAAGTAAAAACTTTAGTATTGCAAAATCCTTCTCGCCTTGTGATTGACCTTTTAAATACAGTTTATATAAACAACAAAGGAGAAATTATACCTAAAGATGCTAATATTAAAAATATTCGTTTTTCCCAATTTAATGTAGCACCTTATATTGTTAGAGTTGTGGTAGAATTTAAAGATAAAATCCCTAATTATGATATTAAACTAAATGATGGTAATATTTATGTCAGATTTTCGGGAAATGATATAACAGAAGAGAAAAGCCAAAAACAAAATACTAATATTCAATCTGTATTAACAGATTTAAAATGGAAAGAGGAAAAGGATAGTGTAGATTTTTTTCTTACTTTTCTTGGAAATTATAACTTTCAGGAAAAAAAGATTTTATATGATCCTCCAAGAGTTTACTATGATTTCATAGATTCAACTTTTTCTTTGACTTCTCAAGAGTTAACCATAAATGTATATCCCGTTAAGATTTTAAGAATTGGTTTAAGAAATGAAGGTAAAAGGATTATGAGATTAGTTTTTGAGACATATACAGATTCAATTCAAACTGCAGAAGAAATAGGAGAAAATGCACTAAAAATATCTTTTAAGAAGGAAGTGCTAAGTTCAGAGGAAAATAAATTAGAAAATAATAATTTTACTATTTTTATTGATCCAGGACATGGAGGTAGTGATCCTGGTGCTATATATGGAGATATTAAAGAAAAAGATATTAATCTGAAAGTCTCACTTAAACTTGCTGAAATCCTCAAGCAGAAAGGTTATAATGTTATTCTAACACGTAGTGATGATTCTAATATCTCCTTGGATGATCGTGTGAAAATTGTTAATTCTTCTATAAACTTGAATAATAATCTTATCACATCTTCTTTATTTATTAGTATTCATTCAAATGCAGCTTTTTCCAATGATATTAGAGGTATTGAGATTTGTTATGCTACTGATTTATCGGAGAGATTAGTTAATATGCTTTTCAATATTTTCAACAAAAGTGAATTTCTTGTTAGAAGGAGTATAAAAGGTAGGTTCTATGTACTTTCCAGAGTTCCTATACCATCTGTAATTATAGAAATGGGTTTTCTAACCAACGAGGAGGATAGAAAATTATTGTTAAAAGATGAATATCAGGATAAACTTATAGGAAAGATTATTGAAGCTATAGAATTATATAGAAAGGGAGAAGTAAAAAATGAGTAAGAAGATTGGTATCTTAGATTCTGGTGTCGGTGGTCTCTCTGTTCTTAAAGAAGTTGTTAAAAGAAAGATTTACGATGAAGTTTATTTTTTAGGAGATACAAAATATTTCCCCTATGGTATTAAGAAGGTAGAATTTATTCAAGAAAGAGTATCAGAAATTGTAGAGTTTTTTACAAGATTGGATATTGGAGAAATTATAATTGCATGTAATACTGCATCAGCTGTTGCCTATGATTATTTACTTGATAGGTTTAAAGATTATCATATAAAGATATATAGTATTATATTAAGTGCTATTGATGGAATAAAAAATACAAGTTGGAAAAGAATAGGGGTTCTTGCAACCCGTAGAACAAAAGAAAGTAAAATTTATCCTACTTTAATAAATAAATTTGTATCCCAAGATATAGAAGTATATGTAAAATCTTGTAGTGAAGGCCCTCTTTTAGAAACCATTGAAAACGGGATAATAGATGGTGAAATAGTAACAAACGAGCTTAAAAAATGTATAGATCCTTTAATTGATAAAGATATTGATGGATTAGTTTTAGGATGTACTCATTTACCTTTTATCAAACCTGTTATAGAAAGACTATATTCCCAAATTCCAATTATAGATCCGTCCCAAGAGATATTAAGAATTCTGTCAAAAGAGGATTTATCCAATCCTATTGTAAAAGTATATACCACGGGTGATTCTGTGGGATTTGAAAGAATATTAAATAAATTGCTTAATGTAGAATGGAAAGTAGAGCAAGTTGAAATTGAAAGGAGTGAAATGATTGCTAAGTAAAGAGAGACTTATTAATACTTTTTTTCAAATAGTCAAAATACCTTCCCCTTCCCTTAAGGAAAAAGATTTTTCTCAATTTTTAAAGAGCAGATTAAAAGCATTAGGTTTGGAAGTTTATGAAGACTTTTCAGGTGAAAAAATAGGGGGAAATTCAGGAAATTTAATAGCAATTATGGATGGTGAAGGAGAACCTTTTTTAATATCCGCTCATATGGATACAGTAAGTCCTGGTGAAAATATAAATCCAAAGATTGAAGGTGATTACATAGTCAGTGATAAAAATACTATTTTAGGGGCTGATGATAAAGCTGCAATAGCAGCTATAATAGAGGCTGTAACTGCAATAAAAGAAAATAATATTAAAAATAGGAAAGTAGAATTTCTTTTTACTGTTAGCGAAGAGATCGGACTTTTAGGGGCTAAAAATGTGGATCTTTCACTTTTACATGCAAGAGAGGGATATGTCTTAGATGGAGAAGGTGATGTTGGTACGTTAATACTTAGTGCTCCATATCATGATAGGTTTTATTTAAAGATATTGGGTAAAGCCTCCCATGCAGGTACCTCTCCTGAGAAAGGAATAAATGCTATTCTTCTTGCTTCTGAGTTTTTATTGAAACTTAAATGGGGAAGAATAGAAAAAGATGTAACCTCTAATATTGGTATTATAAAAGGTGGAAGAGCTACAAATATAGTTCCAGATGAAGTTTATCTGGAGGGTGAATTTAGAAGTATAGATGAGAGTAAACTTAGTACGCAATGGCAAAATATGGAAAAAGAACTTTTGGCACTAAAGGATAGAGGTGGAAGTTTTGATTTAAAGAAAGAAAGTCTTTACAAAGGTTTTTCTATCGATCCTAATGAAACATTAGTAAAGTATATAGAAAGCATATTAAATAAAATGGGAAAGACTCCAGTATTTACTTATACTATGGGGGGAAGTGATGCTAATATTCTAAATTCTTATGGTATAAAGACTATAAATGTGGGGATAGGTATGGAGAATGCTCATTCTAAGGAGGAGAAAATTAAATTAGATAATCTTTATAATACATCTCTATTAATATTTAATCTTATTAAGGGGTGATTTTAATGGGGGAGAGGACAGTGGTTCTCGGAGTAATAGGGGCTGATGTACATGCGGTTGGTTTAAGAATTTTGGACTATGCTTTAAGATCTGCAGGTTTTGATGTGGTTAATATTGGAGTTCTTTCTTCTCAAGAAGATTTCATAAAAGCAGCGATTGAATCAGATGCAAGAGCTATTTTAGTTTCATCTTTATATGGACATGCTGAGCTTGATTGTAGAGGATTTAAGGAAAAACTGCAAGAGGCAGGTCTTGATAATGTAGTGTTGTATATAGGTGGAAATTTGGGAATAGGCCAAAAAAATTGGGAAGAAGTGGAAAAGAAATTTAAGGAATTAGGATTTCATAGAGTTTATCCACCAAAAACAATGCCAGATGAAGTTATTAGAGATTTGAAAAAAGATTTAGGGTTAGATAAATAATTATGAAGGCAATCATATTTGATATAGGAAGTACATTTACCAAAGGTTTAGCTTTTGATTTAGATAAAAGTGAAATTATAGGAAAAGCAAAATATCCATCTACTGTAAATGAAGATGTAACGATAGGTCTTCAAAATGTAATTTCTGAAATAGAAAGACAAACTGGACTAAATATAATGGATTTTAATATTAAAAAAGCTACAAGCAGTGCTGCTGGTGGTTTAAAAACAATTGCTATAGGTTTGGTTCCAGATTTAACCTCTGAGGCAGCTAAGAAAGCAAGTTTAGGAGCAGGAGGAAAGGTTCTTAAGACTTATTCCTATGAACTTACAGATTCGGATTTGGACGAGATTCTTTATTTAAAGCCAGATATTATAATTTTGGCTGGGGGAACAGATGGGGGAAATAGATACTATCCAATAACAAATACTAAAAAATTATCAAAGCTTCCCTTAAATATTCCTTTTATCTATGCTGGAAATAAAGATTTACAAGATGAAATAAAAAATATTTTTTTAGCTAATGGTAAGGAAATATACATAACAGAAAATGTAATGCCTGAATATGGAGTTATAAATATAGAAAAGATCCAAAACATTATCAGAGAGGTCTTTTTAAGAAACATTATACATGCAAAGGGATTAGATAAAGTGCAAGAATTAATAGACGGTGTAGTAATGCCCACACCACTTGCTGTATTAAAAGGTTTGGAAAGTTTCTCAGAGATATATGGTGAATGTTTATTGATTGATGTGGGAGGAGCAACTACTGATGTTTGTTCTGTGGCAAAGGGAGAATCTACCCAGAATAATGTAATCTTAAAGGGATTAAAAGAGCCATATGTAAAAAGATCTGTGGAAGGAGATTTGGGTGTTAGAGTATCTGCACTATCTTTATTTGAGTCTGCCAAAAAAGATATTATAAAAAGTTTCTCACATTATAAGGTTAAAGTTATAGAGGAAAAAGTAAAATTTTTAAGCATTAATACGAGTTATATCCCCAAAAATGATGAAGATTTACATCTAGACGCTATTCTTGCTTTTTTTGCTGTAAAGATTGCTACAGAGAGACATGTAGGGCATATAGAAATGGTGTATACCCCTATGGGAACCTTGCTTTTCCAATATGGGAAAGATTTAAGGGAATTGGATAAAGTGGTATGTACAGGTGGGCCTTTAATATATAATCCTTATAGAGTGGAAAGTTTAAAGGGTGTAATATATTCTAACGATGAACCTTTTATATTGAAGCCTAAAAATCCTACCTTTTATGTAGATAATGAATATATAATGTTTGCTATAGGAGTAATCTCGGAGATCTATAAGGATAAATCTATTAGTCTTGTAGAAAAATATATAAACAAAGTATAGAGGGATGAGATTATGTTTATAAAAAATAAGAAATGGGATCATAAATATTTTCTTAATATGAGAGAAGAGGTCTTGAATTCATGGCCTACAGGTAGAGAAGTTAATTTAAAAGAAGCCTTTTTATATTTAACATCTTTACCTAAAGAAAAGCAGACTGATTATGTATTAAAAGAAGCATCTCAGAATAATAAAACCTTATTACAACCAAGAGCAGGTATTCCAATTTTAAAAGATCATATTGCTCTTCTTCAATATTTACAAGATGAGGGAGGAGCAGATATCTTACCTACAACTATTGATAGTTATACTCGGCAGAATAGATATAAAGAAGCACAATTGGGAGTAGAAGAAAGTTTAAAAGAAGGAAGGTATCTTCTTAATGGCTTTCCAGCTGTTAATTATGGAGTAAAAGCTTGTAGAGAAATCATAGAAAGTGTAAAAGTGCCTGTTGAAATAAGACATGGTACTCCAGATGCAAGACTTCTTGCTGAGATTACTTTGGCTGCAGGTTTTACATCTTTTGAAGGGGGAGGAATAACTTATAATATTCCTTATGCTAAGGATGTTCCATTGGAAAATTCAATTTTGTATTGGCAATATGTAGATTATCTAGTAGGAATTTATGCACAAGAAGGAATATTTATAAATAGAGAATCTTTTGGACCTCTCACTGGTACTTTAGTTCCACCTTCTATCTCAATAAGTATTGGAATAATAGAAGCTATTCTTGCAGCAGAACAAGGAGTGAAAAGTTTTAGTGTAGGATATGGACAATGTGGTAATATTATTCAAGATGTAGCTTCAATAAAAATTTTAGAGAAACTAACAAGAGAATATCTTGCGAGTTTTGGTTATTATGATGTTCATATAACTACTGTTCTCCATCACTGGATGGGAGGTTTTCCAGAAGATGAAGCTAAAGCTTACGCAGTTATAAGTTTTGGGACTATAGCTGGGGCTATATCGAAGGTCACAAAGATAATTGTAAAAACAACCCAAGAAGCTATTGGTATTCCCACAAAAGAAGCAAATGCCTTAGCCCTTAAGAATACTCGTCAGGTTTTAAATATGTTAGAAAACCAAAATTTTATAGATGAAGAGAAGTTAAGCCAAGAGGAATATATTATTGAAAGAGAAGTAAGATCTATCCTCAATAGGGTTTATGAAATAGGGGAAGGGGATATAGCTGTGGGAGCCGCTAAGGCTTTCTTATCAGGAATTTTGGATGTACCTTTTGCGCCAAGTAAATATACCTATGGAAGAGTAATGCCAATACGGGATAATGAGGGTGCTGTTAGATTTTTTGATTTTGGAAATCTACCTTTTGATGAAGAGATAAAAACTTTTCATAAGGAAAGATTGGAAGAGAGAGCTCGTTTTGAGAAAAGGAATGTAAGTTTTCAAATGGTACTTGATGATATCTATTCAATTAGTAAGGGAAGATTAATAGGAAGACCGAGGTAAATAAATGATTAAAGATGTACTGTATTCGATAGGACTTTCTGGTTTCTATTTTGATGACCAAAGAGCTATTAAAGCAGGGGCTCGTGAAGATGGTTTCGCCTATAGAGGAGTACCATTAACTGAAGGTTATGAGGCTATAAGACAGAAAGGAGAAAGTATATCTATTATATTCATTTTAGAGGATAATCAGATAGCTTATGGGGATTGTACTGCTATTCAATATTCTGGTGCAGGAGGAAGAGATCCTCTCTTTAAAACTAGTGAATGGGTACAAATTTTGGAGCAACATGTTTTTCCATTTCTGTTAAAGGATGAATGGAAAAGTTTTAAGGATTTATGTTTTAAGATTGATAATTTCAAAATAAATGATCATAAGTTACATACTGCAGTAAGGTATGGAATTTCTCAAGCAATTCTTGATGTGTTTTCAAAACATTATAGGAAGACTATGACTGAGATAATAAGAGAGGAGTATAATTTAAATTTTGATATAAAGAGAATTCCGATTTTTGCTCAATCAGGAGACGATCGTTATATTAGTGTGGATAAAATGATACTGAAGAGAGTAGATGTTCTTCCACATGGTTTAATAAATAATGTAGAGACAAAATTAGGGTGGAGAGGAGAAAAATTAATAGAATATTTAGGCTGGCTCAAAGAAAGGATAAGAATATTAGGAGAGGAAGGATATTTACCAATTTTTCACATAGATGTATATGGAACTATAGGTATAGCATTTAATTATAATATCGATGAAATAGTGGAATATTTAGCGAGGCTTGAAAAAATTTCATTTCCACATAAACTCAGAATAGAAGGTCCTGTTGATTTAGAAAATAGGGAGAAACAAATTGAGTTTTTAAGCAAATTGAGAAAAGAGCTAAAAGGAAGAGGTGTGGGAGTAGAAATAGTTGCTGATGAATGGTGTAATAGTCTTGAAGATATTAGAGATTTCATAAAAGCAGAGGCGGTTGATATGATACAAATAAAAACTCCTGTTTTAGGTGGTATTCATAATTCTATTGAAGCAGCTTTATATTGTAAAGAACATAACATTGGTACTTATATAGGAGGAAGTTGTAATGAGACAGATAGGTCTGCTCAAGTTTCTGTGCATATAAGTCTTGCAGTTCAAGCAGATCAGATATTAGCAAAACCTGGAATGGGGGTAGATGAAGGTTTAATGATAGTAAATAATGAAATGAATAGAACACTTCAAATTCTAAGAAGGAAGGGCTTAGTAAAAAGTGTTTAAAATCTATGCTCCCACAGCAATTCTTGGATATGGTTTTCCAGAACAAAGTTTTTATAATGCTTTAGAAATAAAGCCGGATTTAGTTGCTGTTGATGCTGGGTCTACTGATCCTGGCCCATATTATCTTGGAAGGGGTATCTCATTCGTAGATCGTGGTGCTACAAAAAGAGATTTAAAATACCTAATTAATATGGTTCATAAATTGGATATTCCATTATTTATAGGAAGTGCTGGAGGATGTGGCAGTAAATCATCTGTAGATTGGACCTTTGAAATAGTAAAGGAGATACTAGAAGAAAATAACTGGCACATGAAAATAGCTATAATATATACGGATATTCCTAAAGATAAAATAAAGGAATCCATAACTAACGGAAATATTAAAACCTTGGATGGTTCCTCAGAAGTTGGAGTAGAGGATTTAGAAAGTATTACAAATATTGTAGCACAGGTTGGTATTGATCCTTTTATAGAAGGTTATAAAAAAAGTGTGAATATAATAATTTGTGGACGAAGTTATGACCCTGCACCTTTTTCTGCTTTACCTATACATTATGGTTATTCTAAGGGATTATCTCTTCATTTAGGTAAAATATTAGAATGTGGGGCTATTGCAGCAGAACCAGGAAGTGGAAGAGATGGACTTATAGGTGTTCTCTTTGATGATCATTTTGAAGTATTTCCCATAAATGAGAATAGAAAGTGTACAGTTACCTCTGTTGCTGCCCATACATTATATGAAAAAAGTGATCCTTATTTCTTACATGGACCAGATGGAATTATTGATTTGACAACTACCACTTTTACTCAAAAGGATGAGAAAACAGTTGTTGTAAAGGGTTCAAGATTTATAGAAGGAAAAGAAAAGTGGTTAAAAGTAGAAGGAGCAAAGTTTGTTGGAATAAGAGGTGTATGTATAGCAGGTATTAGAGATCCTATCATGATTTCACAAATAGATGAAATATTGGAAATTCATAGAGAATTAGTAAGAGAAAACTTTAGAGATATGACGGATGATTACCAAATTTATTTTCGTTTATATGGAAAGAATGGAGTAATGGGTGAATGGGAAAGATTTAATGGTGTATCTCATGAATTAGGTCTTGTTACAGAGGTCATAAGTAAGGATATTAATATAACAAAGATGATATTAGGATATATAAGATCTACGCTGCTTCATTATGGTTATAAGGGAAGAATAGCAACAGCAGGTAATCTTGCTTTTCCTTTCTCTCCTTCGGAGGTTATATGGGGGGAAGTTTTTGAGTTTAAATTATATCATCTTATAAAACTTGACGACTATGAATTTCCTATTAAAGTGGTAGATGTATAGTTATTATGAGGAGTATGGTGGAATTAGCAAAAGTTATAAGAACAAAAAATAGTGGTCCTTTTATTTTAACCATCGACATAATCTTTAAGGAAAAGGAAGTATATGAAAAACTTAAAAATATGAACTATTTTTCAAAAAATTTTTGGGCAAACTTGTATGGGATCAAAGGATCAGATGTAATTTCGGTTATTTACTTTGATCCTGTATATGCGGTTAAAGCAAACATTAAAAGAAAAGTTCCATCAGGAAGTCCCGGAGATTCAGATGTTTATGGAGCTCAGCAACATGCACCTTTACTTGAGGTGAAAATAGATGTTTAGAGTTATAGAGGGGGACATAATTTATAATGAATTAGTCCATGTTATAACAAAAGCTAACTTTGAATTACCTAAGGATGTGGAAGATGCACTTTTAGAGGCATATAATAATGAAGATAATGAGAATGCAAGAATTGTTCTTGATATACTTATTAAGAATGCAAAGATAGCAAGAGAAAAGAGAATTCCTATATGTCAGGATTGTGGGATGGTGATTGTCTTTGTAGAAATAGGAGATAATGTATGTATAAAAGGAAATCTTAATGATCTCATAAATAGGGCTGTATCAGAGGTTTATAAAAAAAATTATCTTAGGCCTTCTGTAGTTAAAGACCCTCTTAAAAGGATAAATACTCAAGATAATACACCTGCAATAGTGCATTACGAAATAAAACCTGGGGATAAATTAAGGGTTTATATATTGATAAAAGGTTTTGGAAGTGAAAATGCCAGCATTGTTAAAAGCCTTCTACCAACAATAAATGAGGATGAACTTATTAGTGAGATAGTCAATCATGTAAAAAACTATGGTCCAAATGCATGTCCTCCCTTACTTGTTGGAATAGGTATAGGAGGAACTTTAGAAAAGGCTGCTTTATTATCCAAAAAAGCTACTTTAAGACCCCTGAAAGAAAAGAATAATGATCCGTATTGGGCCAAAATGGAGGAAAAATTGTTAAATGAGATTAATGAGTTAAATATAGGTCCAGGAGGTTTAGGGGGTAAGACTACTGCATTAGGAGTACATATTGAGGTATTTCCTGTGCACATTGCTGGTTTTACTTTGGCCATAAATATGCAATGTTCTGCTATAAGACATGGGTGGTTTGAAATATGAAGTTTAATAAGATTCATATTCCAAATGAGATAAATGAACTTAAATCTTTAAAAGTAGGTGAATGGCTATTATTAGATGGTCCTATATATTCTGCTCGAGACCAAGCATGTAAAATTCTTGTTGATCTAATAAAAGAAGGGAAAGATATACCTTTAGAACTCAAAAATAGTCTTATTTATCATATGGGGCCATCACCCGCACCTCCAGGAAAAGCTTCAGGATCAGCTGGTCCTACAACAAGTAAAAGAATGGATCCTTTTGTGCCATGGCTACTTTCTCAAGGAATAGTCGGTTTTATAGGAAAAGGGAAAAGAAATAAAGAAACTGAAATGTATTTTAAAAAGTATAAGGGAGTTTATCTTGTAACAGTAGGAGGTGCTGGAGCCTATTTGGGAGATAAAATAAAGAAAATGGAAGTTTTTGCTTTTCCTGAATTAGGACCAGAAGCTATCTATTATCTTGAGATAGAAGATTTTCCTGCTATGGTTGCCATAGATTCTGAAGGTAATTCTTTTTGGAAATAATATAAAATGATTCATACAAAAGTACTTCTAAAGGAAGCTATTTATTATGCCCCTCGTGGAGAAGCAAGACTTATGCTTCTTGGATCTGTGATTTCTCAGAATTTTTTGCTTCCTGATGATAAACTTATTGGAGTAATTGGGGATTCTGGTTCAGGGAAATCCTTGCTTATAAGAGGATTGTTTCCAGGGTTAAGTTTAACTAATGATGATGAAGGTATATATCGACGTCCAGCGCCTATAATAGAAGATTTTCAAAGAAATATTTTTTATGATTTTATTTATCATGTGGATGTTAGGTTTGAATTAGCTTTTTATCCTATATATATATTGGCAGAATCTATTCTAAAAGCCTTGGAAAATGAAAAAAAAGTTGTTTGTGAGCATTTTGAACTTATTTATCCTTATTTAAAAAGAAACGCAGATCTTTTGATAGGGATTGGAGAGGAAGTTATAGTAACGAGACCTAATATGTTTGGTCCTTTACCTCAAGAAATAGTAAATATAGTATTTCCTTCTTTGATATATAGATTACGAGCTCATACTGCTGAGGACTTAACAGGTATAGTATTAGAAGAATATGGGTTATATAGATATATTGAAGGGCATAGTGATATTAAACATGGATTTGTTATTAAGTTAAAAGAAAAACCTGATATAGATACCAAAGAAATAGAAGAAAAAGTTAGAGAATATATTGATATGAGTTTAGAAGTTTCTTATTGGGATAAACAACATATTAAAATAGGAGACAAAGTAATACATTGTGCAGGGCCAAGACTTCATGTTAAGAACACTAGAGAGATAAAGGAATTTTATTTATATCCAGAACTTATTTTTTCAGAAGGACAAGAATACTTGCTTGTAGGTTTTGTGAGTAAAGATGAGTATGATAAAATAGTTAATAAACTTAAAGAAAGAGGAAGGTGACAATGATCAGGATTGATAAAAGATCAAACACAGATCTTAGGCCAGTTAAAATTACAAGAAGATATTTAAAATATCCTCTTGGTTCAGTTCTTATTGAGATGGGCGAAACTAAAGTAATATGTACTGTATCTATGGAGGATAAAGTACCACCATTTTTGAAAGGAACTAACCAAGGGTGGCTCACTGCAGAATATGGAATGCTTCCTGGATCTACACCAGAGAGAAAAGTAAGAGATATAGTAAAAGGGACAATAAACGGAAGATCTCAAGAGATACAAAGACTGATAGGACGTTCTTTGAGAGCTGTTATAGATTTTTCTAAGTTAGGTGAAAGGACTCTCTGGATTGATGCTGATGTTATTCAGGCTGATGGGGGAACAAGGACAGCTGCAATTACTGGAGCTTTTGTTGCTTTATACGATGCATTAGAAAAATTAAGAAGAGAAGGACTTATAAAGGAGATACCCATAAAGGAGTTTGTTGCTGCTATAAGTGTTGGAATTGTAGATGGTGAGATTTTGTTAGATCTTTCAGCAAACGAGGATATGAGGGCAGAGGTTGATCTCAATGTTGTAATGACAGAGAGTGGAAGATTTGTTGAGATCCAGGGGACTGCTGAAAAGGTACCTTTTACTCACGAACGATTAGAACAGATGTTAAGTTTGGCTAAACAAGGTATTCTAAACCTAATAGAAATCCAAAAAAAGACATTAGGTTTATTATGAGGTATTTAGTATTAGCTACAAAAAATAAAGGAAAAATAAAAGAAATTTATGAAATTTTAAAAGAATATAAAGATTATTTAAAAACCTTGGATGAATTTATAGAGATATCTTTACCCGAAGAAATAGGAAAAACTTACGAAGAAAATGCTTTTCTAAAGGCAAAATTTATTTCTGAAAAATTAAATCTGCCAGCTATAGGTGAAGATTCTGGATTAGAGGTAAATATGTTAAAGGATATATTGGGAGTTTATTCCTCAAGGTTTGAGGAGGAATTAAGTTATAAGGAAAGGATGAATATTATACTTGAAAAATTAAAAGATGTACCTTGGGAAAAAAGAATTGCAAGGTTTATTTGTAAAGTAGTATACTATGATCATAAAAATGATATAAAAATAGTGACAGGAGGAGTTGTGGAAGGTTATATAGCTTATGAAATAAGGGGAGATTCTGGATTTGGTTATGATCCAATTTTTTATTATCCTCCCCTCGGAAAAACTTTTGGAGAATTGAAAGAGCAGGAAAAGAATGAGATAAGTCATAGAACTATAGCATTTAAAAAGTTAAAAGAGTTTTTTCCAATTTTAATTAAAGGAGGTTAATTTATGAAGGAGATTATATCAACCTCAAAGGCTCCTTCTGCTATTGGTCCCTACTCTCAAGCTGTAAAGGTAGGAAACTTAATCTTTATATCAGGACAAATTCCTATTGATCCTTCTTCTGGAAATATGGTGGATGGAGATATAAAGGAGCAAACTAAAAGGGTATTGGAGAATATAAAAGGCATTTTAGAGGCTGTAGGGGCAAGTTTAGCAAATGTGGTAAAAATTACAGTATTTATGATAGACTTATCTGAGTTTTCTCTAATGAATGAAGTTTATAAAGACTATTTTCCAGAAAAACCTCCAGCAAGATCTACTATACAAGTATCAGCATTACCTCGTGGTGCAAAAATTGAGATAGAAGCAATAGCCATACTATAAAATATATTATTTAAGAAAGTTAATAGAATGATCCCTCTGAGAGACGATATTCCTTCAAAAAAATATCCTTTTGTTAATACCTTACTTATATTTATTAATATAGCCGTTTTTTTATGGGAAATTACATTACCATCATATATTAGGGAAAATATCTTCTTTAAGTTTGGTGTTTTGCCTTATCGTTTCTATAATCCAAGTTTGTTATCGTCTGCGATTTTATCTCTTTTTACATCCATGTTTCTTCATGGGGGATGGTCTCATATTATTGGTAACATGATATATCTTTATATATTTGGAGATAATGTGGAAGATGCTATGGGACATTTTAGATATTTACTTTTTTATCTTTTTTCTGGAATTGTTGCTGGGTTAGTTCAAGTTTTATTTAGTGTAAATCCATATATACCTGCTATTGGGGCAAGTGGTGCTATAGCGGGAGTTTTAGGGGCTTATATCAGATTCTATCCAGGAGCAAGAATTTTAACTATAGCTTTTTGGGGTTTTTTTATTGATTTTATTTATGTTCCTGCCTTTATTTATTTGGGTTTATGGTTTATTTTGCAGTTATTTTCTGGTTTTTTCTCATTGATATTTTTAGACTTAAGTGGTGGAATTGCATGGTGGGCTCATATAGGTGGCTTTGTTTTTGGGTTTATGATTTCTAAATATTTTAGAAAAAGATATTGGTATTATTATTATTTTTAAATAGGGAGGGATTTTATGGGTTTTTGGGACATATTTTGGATAATCTTTATATTAAGTAGTTTGTCTCCCATAGTAAGACAAAGGGTTATTGAGGCTGAAAGATTTAGGTTAATACAGCTTATAGAGAGAAAAAGAGGATCAAGAGTTATAACCCTAATTCACAGACAAGAAACAATGAACCTTTTTGGTATTCCAATAGCAAGGTATATAAATATTGAGGATTCAGAAGAAGTTTTAAGAGCAATAAGATTGACCCCGGAAGATATGCCTATTGATCTTATTTTACATACTCCTGGTGGACTTGTACTTGCAGCAGAACAAATAGCTCATGCTTTGAAAAATCATAAGGGGAAAGTAACAGTTTTTGTTCCCCATTATGCTATGTCTGGTGGTACATTTATAGCTTTGTCGGCAGACGAGATCATTATGGATGAAAATGCGGTTCTTGGTCCAGTAGATCCACAACTTGGTGAATATCCTGCAGCTTCCATATTAAACGCAATAAATAGAAAAGGTGCAGATAAGGTTGAGGATAAAACTCTTATATTAGGAGATGTGGCAGAAAAGGCTATTAAGCAAGTAAAAGAATCGGTTTATGAACTGTTAAAAGACAAAATGTCAGAAGAAAAAGCTAAAGAACTTTCAGAGATTCTTGCTACAGGTACATGGACTCATGATTATCCTATAACTGTTGAGGAGGCCATAAAATTAGGGTTACCTGTTAAGGTAGGATTACCGAAAGAGATATATGCCCTTATGAACCTTTATCCTCAAAATCCAGGAACAAGACCTTCTGTTCAGTATATACCAGTTCCCTATCAACCATATAAAGGGGTGCATAAGGGTAATGAAAAATAATAACAAATTAAACCCTTTAATCTTTTTTTTAAACTTGACATGAAATTAAAATTAGTGCTATTATGTTAAAGGAAAAATTAGCAGTCTTAAAGGGAGAGTGCTAAAGTTGTTAGACGATAGAAAAAAGATCATACTAAAAATTACAGTAAAGGATTATATAGAGTCTGCTCAACCGGTAAGTTCAAGAATATTAGCTAAAAAATATTTATTGGGATGGAGTCCTGCTACCATTAGAAATGAGATGGCAGATTTAGAGGAAGAAGGTTATCTAATACAACCTCATACTTCGGCTGGTAGGATTCCATCTGATAGAGGTTATCGTTTCTATGTGGATTTTCTTTTAGACAATTACGAATTATATAATGAGGACATAGAGGTGGCTAATAGTATAATTTTTTCTTCAATTGATTGGGAAGGGCTTCTTAGAAAAGTCGCTGAGTTAATTTCTGAGAAAACTGCATTTATTGGTGTAGTTCTATTTCCCCAACTTGATAAAACTACTTTGAAAAAGATTGAGTTTATAGATTTGAAAGAAGATGCTGTTGTTATAATTGTTACTACTTCTACAGGTATTGTTAAGGAAAAGATAGTAAGATTGTCTAACTCTATGCCTGAAGAGGAATTTAATGATTTGAGGGTGAAACTTAATACAAGGTTCGAAAATAAGGAGCTTCAGGAGATTTATTGGACATTATCTAAGGAAAAACTAGATTTTAAAGTACCGATAGAAATAAAAACTGGAATTTTAGATATTTTACAAGACTTATTATATACAGAAAGAGAAGAGGGTGTAATTTTAGCTGGTGTTTCAAAGATATTACAGTATTTGGAGTTTCAGAATATAAATAAAGTAAAAACCTTATTAGATGTCTTAGAGGAGGAAAAAACTATCTCTTCTTTACTTTTTACCTCCTATCTTAGAAAGGGTTTAACAATACTTATTGGAGGAGAGATTAGTATCCCTGAACTAAGTGATTGTAGTATTATTACAACTGTATATTCTTTGGGAGAAAATACTATAGGGTCTATTGGTATGATAGGTCCGAAGAGAATGAAATATGAAAGATCTTTAGCCTTTGTAGAACTTATAGGTAGAACCTTATCAGAAAGGTTAACCCAACTTTTAGGAGATTAATATTATTTATGTCTCCAACTTTCTTTGCTTCAAAACTAAAGCCCCCAGATTATTTGATAATTGATGATAAGAATGATGTTTACCATATTTCTAAAGTGTTGAGAATAGAAAAAGGAGATCTGCTACAGGTAAATTATGATTCTAAGTTGTATCTAACATTAGTTGAAAAAGTAAATGATAAAGAAATAACTTGCAAAATCGTTTCTGAGATTGGTGACAAAGAAAGCAAGGTAAATATTTATCTTTGTCAAAGTTTACCAAAGAAAGATAAGTGGGAGCTAATTTTGGAAAAGTGTACCGAGTTGGGAGTTTTTGCTTTTATTCCTTTACAAACCCAAAGAAGTATTGTAAACTTAACAAAAGAGGAATTTGAGAAAAAGTATGTTAGGTGGAATAAAATAATAAGAGAAACAGTTAAACAATGTGGAAGGAATTCTGTACCAAATCTTTTTAACGTAATGAATGTGGAAGAATGTATTAGGTTGGCCAAAGAAGAAAAGGCAGATATATTGGTAGCATGGGAAGGGGCTAAAGAGGACTTAAAAAAAGTGTTTGAAAATGGAGTTAAAGATAAAGTTTTTCTTTTTATAGGTCCAGAAGGAAGCTTTAGTGAAGAAGAGATAGAGATGATGAGAAATTTTGGAGGAAAACTTTTCAATATGGGACCAAGAATATTAAAAGTGGACACTGCTGCTATTGTTTCTTCTGCTCTCCTTCTCTATGAGAAAGGAGGCTTAGGTTTACTATAATACCTTGAGTAGAAAAGTTGCTTTTTATACTTTTGGATGTAAAGTAAATCAGTATGAAACAGAGAAGCTTAAATATTTAGCTATAAAAGAGGGATGGGATGTAGTATCTTTAAATGACGAACCTGATCTTTTCTTTATTAATAGTTGTGCTGTAACTCATGTAGCAGAGAGAAAAGCCAGAAGACTCATTAATTACATAAGAAACCATTATAAAAATACTAAAATTGCACTTGCTGGTTGTTACCCAGAGAGGATTAAACTTTTACTAGAAGAATTGAAGGTAGATTTTTTGTTAGATAATAGACAAAAGTGGGAATTTTTCGGGAGTAATGAAGATTCCGTATTCTTGGTATCTGAGGATAGAGCAAGAGCTATTCTTAAAATACAAGATGGTTGCAATCAATTTTGTAGTTATTGTATAGTTCCTTATCTTCGTGGTAGAGAAAGAAGTAAAAGTTTGGATTATGTAATCAGGGAAGTTGAAGAATTGGTGGCTCGTGGCCATAAAGAGATAGTATTAACAGGAATAAGATTAGGTGCATATGGGCATGATTTAGGAGATAAAAATGCTTTAGTAAAGCTTCTTACTGAAATATTTGAAATAGAAGGACTTTACAAGGTAAGACTAAGTTCTTTAGAACCAATGGATATATCTGATAAATTGATTTCTATTGCTTCTCATCCTAAGCTTTGTAGGCATTGGCATATACCTCTTCAAAGTGGATCTGATGAGATCCTTAGAAAGATGAATAGGAAATATGATACCAAATATTTTTCTGATCTTGTCAATAAATTAAGGGAAAAAGTCCCTGATATTGCAATTACTACAGATATAATAGTTGGATATCCTGAGGAAACCGATGAACATTTTGAACAAACCTTAGAATTTGCTAAAAAAATTAGGTTTATGAAAATACATGTTTTTCCTTTTTCTCCTCGCCCTTTTACTCTTGCTGGAAAGCTTATCCCTCTTCCTCCTAAGATAATAGAAGAGAGGAAAAGAAAATTGTTAGATCTGAGTAATTTATTATGGGAGGAATATGTATCATCTTTTATAGGTAAAGAAATAGAGGTTATGATAGAAGAGAAAGAGAGTGATATATATAGGGGTACTACTGATAATTATATAAAGGTGGAGTTTAAAGGGCCATACTATTTGGAAGAAGGTAATTATGTAAAAGTAATATTAGAAGATATAGATGAAGAAAAGAGTAAAGTTTATGCAAAATTAGCGAAAGATGAATTAAAAATAGGATAAGAAAGGAGGGAAGAATGTGACAGAAGTAAGAGTAGGAAAAGATGAAAGCTTGGATAGTGCTTTAAAGAGATTTAAGAAAAAGTTACAAGAAGATGGAGTATTGTCAGATATACGTAGACATGAATATTATGAAAAACCTAGTGAAAAAAGAAATAGAAAAAAGGCTCAATCAAAGAAGAAAAAGTAAGTGATATATGGAAAGGACTATAATTAATACAGAGATAATAATACCAAAAGAATTACAAGCATATAAGGAAAATATTGCTAAAAAGTTAAAAGAAATAGAGGTTATAGAAGAAAACATAGAAATAAAAATATTAGAAAATAGGATTACAATGAATGGATCTCCCGAAGTTATAAAAAGGGTTGAACAATATTTATTGGACCAGATAAATAGTTTTTCTAAGAAAGAGCCTACTGATGGAAGTAAATTTCTAATTTTTGATAAAAAAATAGTAAAAGTATTAACCCCAGGGCAGAAAAAATATGTGGAAGCTATAGAAAAAAATGAAATTGTTATTGCAAAAGGGCCCGCAGGAACAGGTAAGAGCTTTTTGGCTATAGCTATGGGTATTTATTTTTTGAGGAATAATATAGTAAAGAAGCTAGTCTTGACAAGACCAGTAGTTGAAGCAGGTGAGAAGCTTGGTTTTCTCCCTGGGGATATACAACAAAAAGTAGATCCATATGTTAGGCCGTTATATGATTTTTTAGAAGAACTTTTAGGACCAGAAAGACTTTTAAAAAATATAGAGAGAAATATGATAGAGATAGTTCCACTAGCATATATGAGAGGGCGGACCTTCAAAGATTCTTTTGTTCTTCTGGATGAGGCACAAAATACGACTCCAATGCAGATGAAAATGTTTTTAACAAGATTTGGTTTTGGAAGTAAAATGGTTGTTACAGGTGATGTTACTCAAACAGATCTTGATGCTAATAAAATGTCTGGTCTTACACATGCTTGGGAAATTTTGCAGGGAATAAAAGGTATTACTTTTGTGGAACTAACGGAAGAAGATGTGGTTAGACATGATATAGTGAAAGAGATAATTAAAGCTTATGAAAAATGGGAGAAAAAAATTAAATGAGTATAAATGTATTTGATTTGAAGAATAAAATTAATAAGAAGGAACTTGATAAAGTAAAAGACTTTATTAAAGAGGTTTTTAAGAAAAAGGGATTTTTACATAATAAATATGATTTATCTATTGTTATAGTTGATGATGATAAGATTAAAGAGCTAAATAGCAAATATAGAGGGAAAGATATACCTACAGATGTTTTGTCATTTTCCTTAGGAAAAGATCCGAAGGGTAGACTTATTGGTGAAATATATATCTCTTATGATACTGCGACAAAACAGGCAATAGAAAATAATAAAGATTTATTAGATGAAATAGCCTTTTTAAGTCTTCATGGCACTTTACATATTCTTGGTTATGATCATGAAGAAGAAAAAGATTTTGAAGAAATGGAAAGAGAGACCTTAAAATTAATAAGTCTATGGAAAAAATGAAAAATAGAAGTCTTAGGGAAAGTTTCACTAAAGCAGTAGATGGTTTTGTATTTGGTATTAAATACGAAAGAAACATTAAAATTCAGATATTAATTACAGGTATATTAATTCTCTTTATGCTTTATTTTCATTTTAGCTTAAATGATATACTTGTTGTGTTATTATGGATTGGAGTTGTTATAAGTGCTGAGTATATGAATACTGCTATAGAAAAGGCTATGGACTCTATAAATAATAGTTATTCTCCTCAGATAAAAATAGTTAAGGACTTGTCAGCATCAGCTGTTTTTATATTGTCGCTTTTGGCTTTTATTTCAGGTATTTTAATATTTATAAAATATATTAAAAGTCTTTAGACTTCAATAAAAGGGGTGTGAGGAAAAGCTGGAATATTTTACGATATTAATTTTATTATTTATTTCTGGTTTTCTTTCTGCTTTAGAGGCATCGCTTCTCTCATCACCTAAGATTCGACTTCACCATTTAGCAGAGAATGGTGATAAAAGAGCAAAAAGGTTGATGAAATTAATGGAAAATTCTCAGAAGCTCTTAAGTACGATCCTTATTGCTAATAATCTTGTAAATATCTTGATTTCTTCGATTGCTACGAGAATAGCTCTAAGCATAACTCAAAATTTTGGTATAGCTATTGCTACAGGTCTTTCTACCTTCTTTATAGTAATTTTTGGAGAAGTAATACCTAAATCTTTAGGATTAAGATATAAAGAGAGGTATGCTTTATCTGTAATTAATTTATATTATCCCATATATTTAATAATGCTTCCTATTACCAACTTTGTACTGACTTTTAGTAGCCTTTTTTATAAAATAATTGGTGGAAGCCAAGAAAAAATTTCACCCTTTGCTACTATAGATGAATTTTTAACCTTGGTAAATGTGGGTGAGAAAGAGGGAATAATAGAAAAAGAAGAAAAGGAATTAATTAATAATGTCCTTGAGTTTACAGATACAGAAGTACATGAAGTTATGGTGCCAAGAATAGATATGGTATGTATAAGTTCTGATGCTTCCTTAAAAGAGGCATGGAAAAAAATAATTGAAGAAGGTCATTCAAGGTTACCCGTATATGAAGGAAGTATTGATAATATTATAGGTATTGTACATGCTAAAGATATTTTAAAAGCTCTTGCCGAAAAGGATCAAAATATTGGCTTAAAAGATCTTATAAGAGAAGTGATATATGTACCTGAGAATATGAAGATTAATGAGCTTTTTAATGAGATGAGAAGGCGAAAGGCACACATGGCTATAGTGGTAGATGAGTATGGTGGTACCGCAGGTTTGGTAACCTTAGAGGACCTTTTAGAGGAGATTGTAGGAGAGATAGAAGATGAGTATGATAAAGAAGAAACTAAATTCTCTTTTATAGATGATCACACATTATTAGTGGATGCTAAGATGAATATTTATGAACTTAATGATGTATTAGAGGAGTCTTGGGGTATGAGATTGCCAGAAACAGAATATGATACCTTAGGGGGGCTCATTTTGGATATTTTAGGGCGAGTGCCATCAAAAGGTGAAGAGATTGATTTAGGGGATGTAGTTATTAAAATAGAGAGTGTAAGAAGACAAAGAATTGAGAAAGTAAAAATTATAAAAAAAACTAAGAAAGATGAGGGAGAAGAGGAGAAATGAAGGATACAAAGTTCATTTTTATTACTGGTGGAGTTATATCATCCTTAGGAAAAGGTCTTACAACGGCATCTTTGGGACGTATCTTAAAAAGTAGAGGTTATAAAGTAACAGCACTGAAGTTCGATCCATATATAAACGTGGATGCTGGTACTATGAATCCATATCAACATGGAGAAGTTTTTGTAACTGAGGATGGTGCAGAAACGGATCTTGATTTGGGGCATTATGAAAGATTTTTGGATGTAAATTTGTCTGCCCTAAATAATGTTACGACAGGCAAGATATATTCAAGAGTGATAAAAAAGGAAAGAGAAGGAAAATACTTGGGTTCAACGGTACAAATAATTCCTCATATTACAGAAGAGATAAAAGAAAGCATTAAAGTAGTAGCAAACGAAACCCAAGCTGATTTAGTTCTTGTGGAGATAGGAGGCACAGTAGGTGATATTGAAGGCTTACCTTTCTTAGAGGCTGCAAGGCAATTTAGAAAAGATGTAGGTAAAGATAATGTTGTTTATCTTCATGTTACTCTTGTTCCATCTTTATTTCCTACAGGAGAATTAAAAACTAAACCTACCCAGCATAGTGTTAAAGAATTAAGAAGTATAGGAATTCAGCCGGATATAATCCTTTGTAGAGCAAAGGATAAATTGCCAAAGAGTATTAGGGAAAAGATTGCCTTATTTACAGATGTGGAGCCTGAAGCAGTAATAAGTGGGGTGGATGTGAATGATATTTATGCTATACCTCTTTATTTTGAAGAAGAAGGATTAGGAGATTTGGTATGTAATATTTTGGGGTTGGAGAAAAGAGAGAGTGACTTAAGAGATTGGTCCGAAATGGTAAATAAAAAACTTGAGAGAGAAATAAATGTAACAATTTTAGGAAAGTATGTAACATTACCAGATGCTTATTTAAGTGTAGTACAAGCCCTTAATCATGCAGCGAGATTTTATGGAGTAAAGTTAAATATAAGATGGATAGAAAGTGATAAGGTAAATTCATTAAATGTAAATGAAATCTTAGAGGGAACTGAAGGGCTTTTGGTACCTGGAGGGTTTGGGGCAAGAGGCGTTGAGGGAATGATAGAAGGAATTAGATGGGCAAGAATAAATAAGATTCCTTTCTTGGGTTTATGTTTAGGACTTCAATGTGCAGTTATAGAATTTGCAAGAAGTATTGGGTTAAAGGACGCAAACAGTAGTGAGTTTAATGAAAACACTAAAGATCCAGTAATAGATCTTATGCCTGAACAAAAAAATATTCAAGATAAGGGTGGAACTATGAGACTTGGGGCTTATCCATGCGTAATTGATAAATCTTCCTTAGCTTATAAGTATTATCAGCAAGAGATTGTTTATGAAAGACATAGACATAGATACGAATTTAATAATAAATATAGAGATCTTTTTGAAAAAAACGGTCTTAAAGTAGTGGGTACTTCTCCTGATGGAAGATTGGTTGAGATGATTGAGCTTGTAGATCATCCATGGTTTGTGGCTACCCAATTTCATCCTGAATACAAATCAAGACCTCTTAATCCTCATCCCCTCTTTAAAGGATTCATAGAAACTATAGTAAAGGAGAAAGCCAAATAATGGAAGATAAAGATCTTCTTAAAATTGCAAGAGATATCTTGAAATTTTCCTATTCTCCTTATTCTAACTTTCCTGTAGGAGCTGTTTTGTTAACTAAGAGTGGAAAGATATATACTGGAGTAAACATAGAAAATGCTTCTTATGGTCTAACTATTTGTGCTGAACGGGTTGCTATTTTTAAAGCAGTTAGTGAAGGTGAGAAAGAATTTTTGAAAATTGTGATTGTTGGTAAAGATGGAGATGGAGTACCACCTTGTGGGGCTTGTAGGCAGGTTATGATGGAATTTTCTCCTAAGATGAAAGTATTATTGTATAATTCTGAAGAAGAAAGATTTTATAGATATAAAGCAGAAGAGTTATTACCTCACAATTTTAAATTGGAGGAAAAATAATGGGCAATACTAAACTTGCTTATGTAAGTATTATAGGTAAGCCAAATGCTGGTAAATCCACCCTATTGAATCTTTTAGTAGGAGAAAAAGTTTCTATAGTAGCTGACAAACCTCAAACAACAAGACAAAGGATATTGGGAGTTTTGACTTTAGAAGACGCACAATTTATTTTTTTAGATACTCCTGGATGGTTTCCTCCAAAACATTTGCTTGGAGAGTATATGCAAAAAACTATTAAACAGACTATTGAAGACTCTGAAGTTGTATTATATGTAATTGATGCAACCTTAGAACTTGATGAAGATAATAAATCCCTTCTTCAATTTGTAAAAGGGCAAAAAAAGCCCTATTTAGTATTACTCAATAAGATTGATGCTGTATTACCGAAAATTTTGGAAGAAAGAAAAAATAAGATTATCTCCTTAGGAGTAGATCCAAATAATATAATTGAAATATCAGCTCTATATGGTACTAACAAAGATTTACTTTTAGAAAAACTAAAAGAATTATCTCCAGAAGGTGAATTTTTATATCCTCCAGATATGTTAACTGATCAAACTGATAAATTCTGGATTTCAGAAATAATAAGAGAAAAGATAATTCATCTTACTCATCAAGAAGTACCTCATTCGGTTGCAGTATATGTAGATGAAATTGATGAACGAAAAAACGGACAACTCATTTATATTCGTGCAACCATTATAGTTGAAAGACCTACTCAGAAGGCTATCTTAATTGGGAGAAATGGTCAAATGTTGAAGAAAATAGGTACTCTTGCAAGAATGGAGTTGGAAGAATATTTTAAAAAACAAGTCTATTTGGATCTTTGGGTAAAAGTTAGAGAAAAATGGAGAAAGAAACCTGAAATTTTGAGAGAGCTTGGATATATTTAATATTAGGAGGAAAATTTATGGATAAAAAGGCTTTAGCAAAAATGATAGATCATACCTTACTAAGACCTAATACCTCCTCAAATGATGTGACTGATTTTTGTAAAGAGGCATTAAAATATAGTTTTGCTTCTGTATGCATTCAACCTTATTTTGTCCCATTAGCATATAGTATTTTAAAAGGTTCTGATATAAAAGTTTGTACAGTTATAGATTTTCCTCATGGTCTAAACTCTTCTTCATCAAAAGCTTTTCAGGTTGATGATCTTTTAAAAAAAGGTGCAGAAGAGTTTGATATGGTAATTAATATTTCTGCTATAAAAGATAAGAATGAAAAAGTACTTAGGGAAGATGTAAGAAAAGTTTTAGAGGCTTCGCAAGGAAGAGTAGTAAAAGTTATTATTGAGACATGTTATCTAACAGATGAAGAGAAAATTTATGTTACAAATATAGTAAAAGAAGAAAAAGCTCATTTTGTAAAAACATCTACAGGTTTTGGCTCCTCAGGAGCAACATTAGAAGATGTGAGGCTTCTTAAGAAAATTGCAGGAAATGAGTTAAAAGTTAAGGCAGCAGGAGGTATAAGAACTTTAGAACAAGCTTTACAAATGATAGAATCAGGTGCTGATAGAATTGGTACATCTAATGGGATAGCTATAATAAATGAACTTAGAGAGTAGATATTATTATGAAGAAGGGTTAATTATAGATAGAAGGAAAATAGGAGATGGAGATTTGGTTTTACTTTTTTACGGAAAAGAGAAAGGGAAGTATTGGGTGAAGGCTCCAGGTGCTTTAAAAATAAAAAATCGCCTAAGAGGAAAGGTTGAGGTTATCACTCTTGGAAAAGGATATTTTGTGAAAAGGAAAGAATTAGATCTTCTTATAAATTGGGAGGTAATAGAGAGATTCGATAATATAAAAAGGGATGTAGATACCTTTATACATGCTACTACTTATATAAAAAGGGCTGAGAAATTTCTTCCTGAGGGGGTAAAAGATAATGAAGTTTTTGATCTATTATATATTTTTTTAAAGGAAATAAAAAAGAATAACGCTACTACTTCAGGTGATATCCTCTTAATTAAACTTTGGCAAAAACTTGGACTTTTACCTTTCATCCCAACTAACTGTGTAAAGTGTGGAAGAAAATTTAGTAGTGATGAAAAATTGTTATTGAATATTGAAGATTATAAAGTTTATTGTGTAGATTGTAATAATTTGGATATAGAAATAGATTTAGAGGTTATAAACAAATATAACGAGATTTTAACTTATGATTTTAATTATATGATTGGCTCTAATATGATTACACGCTTTGAAGAAATAAAAAAATTAATGCCTATTTTGACAAAAAGGATAGAACAGGAGGTATAGAAAAAATGCTTTTTCAAGAGATTGTTTTTAAACTTGATGAGTTTTGGCATAAACAAGGATGTATAATTCAACAACCGTATGACATAGAAGTCGGTGCTGGTACCATGAATCCTGCTACCTTTTTTAGAGTATTAGGTCCAGAACCTTGGTATGTTGCATATGTAGAGCCCTCGAGAAGACCTACTGATGGCAGGTATGGAGAAAATCCAAATCGTCTTCAACATTATTATCAGTATCAGGTAATCCTTAAGCCTTCTCCAGATGATGTTCAAGAAATCTATATTGAAAGTTTAAGATATTTAGGTATTGATATAGAAAAGCATGACATAAGGTTTGTTGAAGATAATTGGGAATCTCCTACCTTAGGAGCATGGGGGATAGGTTGGGAAGTTTGGTTAGATGGAATGGAGATTACCCAATTTACATATTTTCAGCAGTGTGGGGGATTTGATTTGTTTCCTATATCTGCTGAAATAACCTATGGTCTTGAAAGAATTGCTATGTATATACAGGGGGTTGATGATTTCAAAGATATAAAATGGCAAGACAATGTAACTTATGGAGATATACACCTGCAGGGAGAAATAGAGCATTGTAAATATAATTTTGAGTTAGCTGATGTTGAGAGATTAAGATTTTTATTTAATGAATATGAGAAAGAGGCAGAAAGATTATTAGAAAGTGGATTAACTTTTCCTGCTTATGATTACGTTTTGAAATGTTCTCATACATTTAATTTATTAGATGCAAGAGGTGCTATAAGTGTGGTACAAAGAACACAATATATATCACGAATTAGAAAATTAGCATCAAAAGCTGCTGAAAACTATTTAAAAAGTAGAGAAGCTTTAGGATATCCTCTTCTAAATAAGGCTTGGAGAAAGGGGGAATAAAATCTTGGAAAAAGATCTCTTAGTTGAAATAGGCACAGAAGAGATGCCAGCAAGTTTTTTGGAACCAGCAATTAAACAAATAAAAGATTTTTCTGTTGATTATTTTGAAAAAAATTATTTAAGATACAGTGATTTAAAAGTTTGGGCGACACCAAGAAGGTTAGTTATATATGTGGAAAAATTAAAGGATTTTCAAGAATCTCAAGAAGAAGAGATAAGAGGACCTGCAGCCCATATAGCATATAGGGATGGTGAATGGACAGATGTTGCTAAAAAGTTTGCTGAACAAAATAAGGCAGATTTAAAAGATTTAATTATAAAAGATACTCCAAAAGGAAGATATGTTTTTTTAAAAAGGGTAAGAGAAGGAAAACCTACAATAGAAATTATCCAATCTTTTGTAGTAGATATGCTTAAGAATATAAGATTTCCTAAGATGATGAAATGGGGAAACGTTAATTTTACTTTTGGAAGACCCATACGCTGGATTCTATCTCTTTATGGAGATGAATTGGTACCTATAAGTGTGGCAGGAGTAAATTCATCAAAATACACAAGACCTCCAAGATTTTATTTAAGATCCTTCATAGAAGTTAATGATGCAACAAAATACTTAAATATCTTAAGAGAAAATTTTGTAATTGTTGATCATATAGAAAGAAAGGATAATATTTTAAAACAAATAAAAGAAATAGCTGAATCTAATTCTCTCATATTAGATTATGATGCAGAGCTATTAGATGAGGTTAATTTCTTAGTAGAATATCCTACTGCTTTATTAGGACACTTTGATGAAAGATATTTAAAATTACCAGATATAGTTTTGAAGGTGACATTGGAAAAGAAACAAAGATATTTTCCATTGAGAAATGGAGATGGTAATTTAGTTAACAAGTTTATAGTAATAAGAAATGGGACAAAGGATTATGCAGATATTGTAATAGAGGGTAATGAAAGGGTTTTGAAAGCAAGACTTGCTGATGCAGAATATTACTTTAATGAAGATATTAAGAATCCTTTGGAAAGTTATAAGTCAAAATTAGAAGGTATTATTTTCCAAGAAAAGCTTGGTACTATTAGAGATAAAGTAGAAAGAGTAAAGAAAATAGTTTATGAAATTGCAAGGATTTTATCTCTTTCTGAAGATGAAACAAAAATATTGGTACGGAGCGTTGATTTATATAAAGCAGATTTAGGAACTTTAATGGTTAGTGAGTACCCTGAACTACATGCTATAATAGGAAGTATCTATGCTAAAGTTTCAGGAGAAAAAGAACCTATTCCTATAATAATTGGTGAATATATCTATCCAAGAACCTTAGATGAAAAGATACCATCTCACTATTTAGCATCTCTCTTAGGAATTGCGGATAGAATAGATAGCCTTGCTGGATATTTCTTTTTAGGTCTTTTCCCTACTGGATCTGAGGATCCTATTGGACTAAGAAGAATTACAGGGGGTCTTATAAAGATATTTTTAGAAAGTGATATTAGGCTTAGTATAAAGGAGCTTCTTGAGTATGCTTGGAAAGTATATGGTTTTGGTGAGGGTAGAGATAGACTTTATCAAGGTTTTATTTTTATAGGTCAAAGATTAAGGAATATTTTATTAGATATGTATCCTCTTGAGGTAGTGGAAAGTGTTTTGAACGTGGATTTTGATCCATTATGGAAAACAAAGAGAAGAATTGCTTCTATTATTGAAATAAAAAAGGATCCAAATTTTAATAGTGTGGTCAAAGCTTTCAATAGGCTTTATAGGATCTTACCAAAGGAGTTAACCCTAAAAGAAATCAGACCAGAACTTTTTGTCTCAAATTATGAGAAAAATTTATATGAGGATTTTATTAAAATAAAGAATGATTTAGAAAAAGATTTAGAAAAAGGTGATTATCTGAATCTTTTTAAGCATGAACTATTAATTACTTTTGCTAATGACATAGAAGCATTCTTTGACAACGTTTTAGTGATGTCTCCAAATGAAGATGAAAAGAATAATAGGCTTTCTTTAATTTGGAATATTAAGACCTTTTTATGGGAATTTTGTGATTGGAGTAAACTTTCATAACTTTAAACTTTCATTAAAATTAGTCTTGATACGTTTATGATATAATCTCATAAGATAAGTTTAAAAAAATATAAAAGTAAGGAGGATGACATATGTCAAAGAAAAGAGTATATCTATTTGAGGAGGCAGATGGTAAAAACCGTCTTCTTTTTGGTGGAAAAGGTGCAGGATTAGCAGATATGACCAAAGCAGGTCTCCCAGTTCCTCCAGGATTCATTATAACCACTGAAGTATGTAAAGAATATTACGAAAACGATAAGAAACTTCCAGAAGGTTTAATGGAAGAAGTTTTAGCAGCAATGAAAAAATTGGAGGAAAAGACAAGTAAGAAATTTGCTGATCCTGAGAATCCACTACTTGTTTCTGTAAGATCCGGAGCACCTGTATCAATGCCAGGAATGATGGATACAATTTTAAACCTTGGACTTAATGATGAGACTGTTAAAGGTTTAGCAAAAAAGAGTAATAATGAAAGATTTGCTTATGATTCTTATAGAAGATTTATACAGATGTTTGGAAACGTAGTTCTTGGTATTCCTCATGAGAAATTTGAGGAGATTTTAGATCACTATAAGAAAGATCAAGGAGCTAAATTAGATAGTGAACTTACAGCCGAAACTCTTAAGAAAGTAGTAGAAGCCTATAAAGAGCTTGTTAGGAAAGAGACTGGTAAAGATTTTCCTCAAGATCCATATCAACAACTTGAAAAGGCTATAAAAGCAGTTTTTGATTCTTGGAATAATGAAAGAGCCATAATTTATAGGAAACTTCATAATATTCCAGAGGACTATGGTACAGCAGTAAATATTGTAACTATGGTTTTTGGAAACATGGGTGATGATAGTGGTACAGGAGTAGCCTTTACAAGAAATCCATCTACAGGGGAAAAAGAATTCTATGGTGAATATTTAACTAATGCACAAGGTGAAGACGTGGTAGCAGGAATAAGAACTCCTCAACCAATTTCAAAATTAGCGGAAGAAATGCCTGAAGTTTATAAGCAACTTCTTGAAGTTAGAGATTTACTTGAAAAGTATTATAGAGATGTTCAAGACATAGAGTTTACAATTGAGAAAGGAAAACTTTATATGCTTCAGACAAGAAATGCAAAAAGAACAGCTGCAGCAGCGGTTAAAATAGCTGTAGATATGGTTAAGGAAGGATTAATTACAAAAGAGGAAGCTATATTAAGAGTTTCTCCAGAGCAGATAAATCAGTTGCTTCATGCCCAAATAGATCCAAAGGCTGAAAAGAAAGTAATTGCAAAGGGTCTTCCTGCATCTCCAGGTGCAGCTTCTGGAAAAATAGTATTCTCTTCTCGTGAGGCAGAAAAGAGAGGAAAAGAAGGAGAAAAAGTCATCCTTGTAAGACCTGAAACCACACCAGATGATATTGGTGGTCTTGCAGCGGCTCAAGGTGTATTAACAAGTAGAGGTGGAATGACAAGCCACGCAGCTGTAGTTGCAAGAGGAATGGGTAAGCCTGCTGTAGTAGGATGTGAGGCAATAAAGATAGATCTTGAGAAAGAAGAATTTCGTGTGGGTGATGTGTTAGTAAAGAAAGATGATGTTATTACAATAGATGGTTCTACTGGTGAAGTTATTTTAGGAGAAGTTCCAATGATTCCACCTACTTTAAGCAACGAATTAATAGAGCTTCTTTCTTGGGCTGATGAAATCAGGAAGATTGGTGTAAGAGCTAATGCAGATACTCCTGAAGATGCCAAAAAAGCATTTGAATATGGTGCTGAAGGAATAGGACTTGCAAGAACAGAGCATATGTTCTTAGGAAATAGGCTTCCATTAGTACAAGAGATGATTCTTGCAGAAAATGAAGAGGAAAGGAGAAAGGCTTTAGAAAAATTATTACCAATACAAAGAGAGGATTTCATAGGATTATTCAAAGCTATGCAAGGAAAACCTGTAACAATACGATTAATTGACCCACCATTACATGAATTCTTACCACCATTACTGGATTTAACTGTAGAGGTTGAAGTTATGAAAGCAAAAGGAATTACAGGAAAAGAGTTAGAAGAAAAAGAAAAGTTACTTTCTGTAGTAAAGAGATTGCATGAGTTTAACCCTATGATGGGATTTAGAGGTTGTAGATTGGGAATGATTTATCCAGAAATATTTGAAATGCAGGTAAGAGCAATTATGGAGGCGGCTGTTGCAGTAGCTAAAGAAGGACTTCCTGTAAAACCAGAAATTATGATCCCTCTTGTAGCATTAGAGTCTGAGATGAAAGTTCTTGGAGATTTAATACATAGAGTAGCAAAAGAAGTTTTAGAAAAGAGTGGAGTTAATATTGAATATAAGGTTGGGACTATGATTGAGGTTCCAAGAGCTGCATTGATTGCTGACAAACTTGCTCAAATTGCTGAATTCTTCTCCTTTGGTACTAATGACCTTACTCAGATGACCTTTGCTTTCAGCCGTGATGATGCTGAAGGTAAGTTCTTAGGAAGATATAGAGAAAAGGGATACATTGAGGATGATCCATTTGAACACTTAGATACACAAGGTGTAGGAGAACTAATGAAAATAGCAATTCAAAAAGGAAGATCTACAAGACCTGACTTAAAAGTTGGAATCTGTGGTGAACATGGTGGAGATCCTAAGTCTATAGAGTTCTGCTATCAAATAGGTTTGAATTACGTAAGTTGTTCACCTTTCAGAGTACCTATTGCGAGACTTGCTGCTGCACAAGCTACATTGAAATATCAAAAACAAATGGAATTTGTAGATAGGACAGCTTAAAGAGGTGATAAATTTAGGGGGAGAAGCAAAAATTCTCCCCCTAAGAGAATGTTAATCAGGGAGAGATTAGAAGAACAAGAAAAAATTTTATTTTCACCTTATGCTACTTTGAGTAGTAAAAGCAAAGGTAGAATTGTATTCGAAGAAGAATGTCCTTTAAGGACATGTTTTCAGAGAGATAGAGATAGAATTATCCATTCTAAGGCTTTTCGAAGGTTAAAACATAAAACTCAAGTATTTCTTGCTCCAGAGGGAGACCATTATAGAACTCGTTTAACTCATACCCTTGAAGTATCACAAATAGCTCGAACTATTTCAAGAGCTCTTTCTTTAAATGAAGATCTCACTGAGGCTATAGCTTTAGGGCATGATTTGGGCCATACTCCTTTTGGACATATGGGAGAGGATGTTCTTGATGAGATTTTAAAGTCTTATGGTTATTCTGGTTTTTCTCATGCTGAACAAAGTTTAAGAGTTGTTGATAAAATAGAAAAAGGTGGCAAGGGGTTAAATTTAACATATGAGGTAAGGTTGGGTATACTACAACATAGCAAAGGGCAAAAAGATCTTAGAATTTGTTTTAGTAACAAAGTTTGCGAGACTTTAGAAGGTGAAGTTGTAAAATTTTCAGATGTTATAGCTTATTTAAATCATGATCTTGATGATGCTTTAAGAGCAGGAGTGATAGATGAGAAGTATATACCTGAGAAGGTTATAAGTATTCTTGGGAAAACACATAGAGAAAGAATAGATACCATGGTAAAGAATTTAGTCTTTAACAGCCTAAATAAAGATCATCTTGAATTTGAATATGATATTCTTGATGCTATAGAGGAGCTTAGAAATTTTTTATATGAGACTTTGTATATAAATCCGCATGTCAAATCAGAAAATGAAAGGGTTAAACTTCTATTATATGGACTTTTTGATTACTTTATGAAAAATCCTAAAAAACTTCCTCAAAATCTTCCAGAAGATGATTTAGTAATAAAAATTAAAGACTTTTTGGCAGGAATGACAGATAGATATGCAATAGAGTTATATGAAAGTATCTTTATCCCAAAGCCATGGAGGTTCTTCTAAGTGAGTTTTTTGATGGAGGATTTTGTAGAGGAAGTTAAACAAAGGATTAATATAGTAGATGTTATTTCAAGATATGTGAATCTTAAAAAAAGTGGGAAAAATTATGTAGGCCTTTGTCCTTTTCACCAGGAAAAAACACCATCTTTTTATGTGAGTCCTGATAAAGGACTTTACCATTGTTTTGGGTGCGGGGCTGCGGGAGATGTTTTCTCCTTTCTTATAAATTACAGAAATATAACCTTCAGAGAAGCATTAGAAGAATTAGCACATGAGGTAGGTTTAGAATTACCAAAAAAATCAGAGACTATCACAGCAGAAGGTAATGTTTTATTAGAAATTTATAAGTCTGCTGGTGTGTTTTATCATCTTTATCTAACAAGTAAATATGGAGCAGAAGGAAGATTATATTTAAAAAGGAGGTGTATTTTACCAGAGACTCAAGAAAAATTTCTTTTGGGGTTTTCTCCTAAAAATTCCTTGCTTCTTCTTAGATATCTTATTAAAAAAGGTTTTCAAAAAGAGGATATTATTAAATCTAAAATTTTATATAACGTAAAAGATGAATGGAAAGATCCTTTTGCTGGAAGAATAATTTTTCCAATATTTAATCTTAGAGGTCATATAATAGGTTTTGGGGCAAGGACCATAACTAACGAAGAACCTAAATATATAAACTCTCCAGAGAGTGAGATATTTAGTAAAGGTAAAAATCTATATGCCCTATTTCAAGCAAAGGAAGTTATAAAAAGAGATGGGGAGGCAATTTTAGTTGAAGGATATATGGATGCTATCTCACTTCATCAAGAAGGTATAGGTAATGTGGTGGCTTCCTTAGGTACCTCATTAACTTCTTCACAAGCGAAGCTTTTGAAAAATTATACTAATAAAGTGATATTAGGATATGATCAAGACCCAGCAGGTTTTCAAGCAGGGAAAAGAGCATTATCTATTCTTGAGTTGGAAGGTTTAGATGTATATTGGTTATCTCTTCCATCTGATGTAAAAGATCCAGATGAGTTTATACAAAAATATTCAAGAGATGAATTCTTGTATCTTATTAAAGATAGTAAACCTTCTTTAGATTTTCTTATTGATCATGTATTAAATTTACCCATGACCTTTAAAGAAAAATTAGAAGAAATAATTGAAATATTGACATCTTCCATTCTTCGTAGTAAAAATATACTTGTCCAGCAAGAAAAAATAAAGCAATACTTACCACTAATAAGTAAGAGAATAGGAGTGCCAGAAGAAGGGCTTCAAAAAGAGATACAGAAGAGAATTTTTTCTGGTAGAATAGTAGAGGATAAAGCTAAGGTTCAAATAACACGTTATTATGGAGTATCAAAAACGGAAGAAGCTTTGTTAGGATTGATTTTATTAGATGTTGAACATACACAAATAAAGAATATGAGTCCTGATGATTTTACCTTTGTGTTGTATCAGGATGTTTTAAAAAAGTGGAGGATTTGGGATAAAGAAAAGGGTTTAGAAGAATTTTTAAGTCAATGGGAAGAAGATAAAAGAATCCTTATAGAGAGGGCAATTTTATCAGGTGAAGATTTTATAAAACAAAAAGATATAATTCCCTACTTGTGGGATCATTTTCAAAAGCTTAGAATAAAAAAGGAGATAAACAGATTGATAGAGGAGTTATCAAAATCATTGACTGATCTTGAAAAAGAAAAAGAAATTATGGAAGAAATATATTTCTTGAGGAGTCTCTTAGAAGTAAAGAAGTGAAATTTTTAAGGAGGCGATGATTTTAAATGACTAAGAAAAAACCTAAAAAAGTAACTCTTGACGAAGTTTTGACGGAATTTCCTTATCCTGAGGATAATATAGAGGAAGTGGAAAAATATTTGGAAGACCATGAATTAATCGATGCGGAAGATTTATTTGTGGATATAAAAGAGGATAGTATACCTGAAACTATTGAGGAAGATTTAGAGCTTCCAGAAGAGATAGAATTAGATGATCCTGTAAAGATGTATTTAAAAGAAATCGGAAAGATTCCATTACTTACCCCGGAGGAAGAGATAGAACTTGCCAAAAGGGTAGAAGAAGGAGAGGAAGAGGCTAAGAAGAAGCTTATTGAGGCTAACTTAAGGTTAGTAGTAAGTGTAGCCAAAAGATATATTGGAAGGGGTTTATCTTTTTTAGATCTTATCCAAGAAGGAAATCTTGGTCTTATTAAAGCTGTTGAAAAATTTGATTGGAGAAAAGGATATAAGTTTTCTACCTATGCTACTTGGTGGATAAGACAAGCAATTACAAGAGCTATTGCTGATCAAGCAAGGACCATAAGAATACCAGTACATATGGTAGAGACAATGAATAAGATACATAAAGTTACAAGACAACTTACGCAGGAACTTGGAAGAAAGCCAACTGAAGAAGAGATTGCAGAAAGGGTGGGTCTTCCTGTAGAAAAGATAAGAGAGATAAGTATGATAGGACAAGAGCCATTATCTTTGGAGATGCCTGTAGGTGAGGATGAAGATAATAGATTGGCTGATTTCGTGGAAAACAAAGGTATGAGTCCTGCTGATATTGCAATTCAAAAATCTTTGAAAAAAGATATAGAGGAATTATTGAATGAGCTTTCTGAGAGGGAAAGGGAGATTCTTAAATTAAGATTTGGGTTAGAAGATAATCAACCAAGAACTTTAGAGGAAGTAGGTAAACTTTTTAATGTAACGAGGGAAAGGATAAGGCAAATAGAAGCCAAGGCATTGAGAAGATTGCGCCATCCAAGCAGAAGTAAAAAGATAAAAGATTACTTAGAAGAATAATTTTTTTAAGGAGGTGTATTTCAATAGAGAAAGATTATAGAATCAATGAGAAGATAAGAGCAAAGGAGGTAAGAGTAGTAGGGGAAGATGGTAAACAACTTGGTATAATGTCTATTGATCAAGCTATTAGATTGGCGAGAGAAAGACATTTAGATCTTGTAGAAGTTGCACCTAATGCAAATCCTCCTGTCTGTAGAATAATGGATTATGGTAAGTTTAAGTATGAATTAACAAGAAAGGAAAAAGAAGCTAAAAAGAGCCAAAAAATAGCTTCAGAAGTAAAGGAGATCAAGATAAGACCAAATATTGAAGAGCATGATTATCAGGTTAAACTAAAGAAAATAAGGGAATTTCTAGAAAAAGGATATAAGGTAAGACTGATAATACTTTTTAAAGGTAGACAGTTGATTTATAATGAATGGGGTGATAAACTTTTAGAAAGAATTTTGCAAGACATAGCAGATTTGGGCACAGCAGAAAAGAAAGGGCAACAAGTTGGAATGACTATGGTTACAATGCTTGTGCCTACAAAAAAATCTTCAAATAAAAAAGTAGTATTAGAGGAGGTAAAAAATGAGTAAGCTGAAAACAAGATCTTCAGCTGCTAAGAGGTTTAAGGTAACTGCTACTGGCAAAATCTTGCATAAGAAGGCCGGAAAAAGACATAATTTAAGTAAGAAGAGTTCTTCCAGGAAGAGAAGATTAGATATTCCTGGAGAAATTAAAAGTGTTGATCGTTGGAAGGTAGAAAGAAATCTACCATATAGTCTATAGAATAGGGGAGATGAAGAAATGAGAGTTAAAGGTGGTACAATTACAAGAAGAAGACATAAAAAGATTTTAAAACTTGCAAAGGGTTTTAGAGGAAGAAGAAGCAGAATATTTAAGATAGCTAATCAATCTGTAATTAAAGCTCTTTTTGATGCTTATATAGATAGAAGAAGAAAAAAGAGAGACTTTAGAAGACTTTGGATTATTAGAATCAATGCAGCTGCAAGAAAGTTTGGCCTTTCTTATAGTAAATTTATGGGACTTTTGAAAAAAGCAAACATTAAATTAGATAGAAAAGTTTTAGCAGATCTTTGTGTTAATGAACCAAAAGTTTTTGAGGAGATTGTAAATCAGGTAAAATAGTAAAATATGAGATGAAATATATCTCCAGCATCTCTAATCCAGAGGTCAAAGAAATTTTAAAGCTTCATGATAAGGAGAAACGCAGAAAGCTAAATAAATGCATAGTTGAGGGCTGGAGATTGATTTTAGATGCGATAAAAAGTGGAGTTTTAATTGAGAAAGTTTTTGTCTCAAAAAGTTATTGGGAAGAAAAAAGGGAAGAAATAGAAAAATTAGTTTCCTTTAGTATAATTAGGATTGTAGATGATTCATTAATGAAGAAAATATCGCTTTTAGAAACACCCCCAGGAATTATGGGGGTGTTTCCTTTATTTTTAAGTGAAAAATGGGAGATTTTAAAAGATAAAAATAATATAACGGTTCTTTTTGTGGATGATGTACAGGACCCTGGAAATCTTGGAACTATTATAAGGGTCTCAGAAGGAGCAGGAGTTACAGCTGTGATTCTTAGTAAAAATACAGTAGATCCTTATAATTATAAGGTGATTAGAGCCTCTACAGGTTCCATATTTAGATTACCCATATGGTTTGCAAGTAAAAATGAGATTAAGGAAAAATTTAAAGGATGGAAAGTGATAATTGCAGATCCTAAGGCAGAAAAAATTTATTTTAGAGAAAATCTTGTAGATTCTTTTTTACTGATTGTAGGAAATGAGGCATGGGGTGTTAAAAAAGAGGAATATTTAGAGATGAATCCTATTTTACTAAGAATTCCTCTAAAAAAAGAAGTAGATTCACTTAATGTTTCAATTGCTACTTCTATTTTTCTTTTTGAAGCTCAAAGACAAAGATATGAAGGGGGAATTATAAATGAATGAAGATTATATTAAGAAGTTTGAAGAGGCAAAGGAAAGAATCATTAGAGCAGAAAATTCAAATGAGCTTGAGGAAATAAAGAGAGAAGTATTAGGGAAACAAGGTTTTCTTACTCAGTTATTAAGATCATTAGGTAAACTACCTCAGGAAGAAAGAGTAAAGCTTGGTAGACTTGTTAATGAATGGAAAGAGGTTTTAGAAAAATTGTATGAAGAAAAGGAAAAAGAATTAAAATACAAAACATTGCAAAATAAGTTGTATCAAGAGAATATTGATATCACACTTCCTGGAAGAAAAAAAATAGTAGGAAAAATTCACCCCATAAATCAAGTTATAGAAGAGATTTTATCTGTTTTTAAAGAGATGGGGTTTCAAGTGGTTTATGGACCGGAATTAGAGACAGATTATTATAATTTTACTGCATTAAATATACCAGAAGATCATCCAGTAAGAGAATCCCATGACTCTTTTTATATTGATAAAGAACATTTATTGAGAACCCAAACTTCACCTGTACAAGTTAGAGTTATGGAAAAGAAAAAACCTCCATTAAGGATTGTTGCCCCTGGTAAATGTTATAGGAGAGATATGCCAGATGCTACTCATAGTCCCATGTTTCATCAAATAGAGGGTTTGGCTGTTGATACAGACATAACTTTTGCAGAATTAAAAGGTGTTCTTTCTATTTTTGCTCATAGATTATTTGGTAAAGATAGAAAAGTATACTTTATACCAAGTTATTTCCCCTTCACAGAGCCAAGTGCAGAAATGTATGTAGAGTGTGGAGTATGTAAGGGTGAAGGATGTAAGGCTTGTGGATATTCTGGTGTATTAGAAATTCTCGGGTGTGGAATGGTACATCCTCAAGTATTTAGAGTGGTAAATATTGATCCTGAAATATACTCAGGATTTGCTTTTGGTATGGGACCAGATAGAATAGCCATGCAAATATATGGAATAGATGATATAAGGTTGTTTTATGAAAATGATGTAAGATTTTTAAAACAATTTTAAAGGGGGTATAAGATGCTTATCTCATATAGATGGTTAATGGATTATCTAAAAGAGAATGTTCCTGTAAAAGAATTGGTAAATGCATTAAGAAATCTTGGTCTATATGCTACTATTCAAAAAGAGATAGGTAAAAACTGGAATGAGATATTAATTGGAGAGATAAAAGATATAAATAAACATTCTAAATATGATCATCTTTTAGTGTGTAATGTGGATGTACGGGATAAAAATTTAAGTATTGTGACAGGAGCAAAAAATATCAATATTGGTGATAAGGTGCCCGTAGCATTACCCAATACCCAGATATTAGGTGTAACTTTAGAAAAGAGAGATTTTGGAGGCATTATTTCTGAAGGAATGCTCTGCTCAGAATATGAATTAGAATTTTCTGATGATAAAGAAGGAATTATGATTCTGCCTCAAGATTTTAAGGTTGGGTCAAAATTTAGTGAATATTTTGGGGATGGAGACTATTTGATAGAAATAGATGTACCATCAAATAGAGGAGATTGTTTAAGTTATATAGGAATTGCAAGAGAGGTATCTGGGTATTTTGGTATTCCTTTAAATTTTGAATATAAGAAACCGAAAGATTCAACTTATTCTATAAAAGAGTTTGCAGATTGTGAGGTATGGGATTATGAACTTTGTCCCCGTTTTACCTTAAAGTTTATAAAGGGGGTCAAAATAGGTCCTTCTCCTTTATGGTTAAGATGGAAAATAGAAAGAGTTGGACTTAGATCTATAAACAATGTAGTTGATGTTACTAATTATATAATGCTAGAAACAGGCCAGCCTTTGCATGCTTATGATTTTGACCTTATTAAAGGAGGAAAATTAATTGTCAGAAGAGCAAAACAGGGAGAAAAGATTGTATTAATAAATGGGGAAGAAAAAGAATTGGATGAAAATGTTTTAGTTATAGCTGATGTAGAAAGAGTTGTAGGTATTGGTGGTATTATGGGAGGAAAAGAAACAGAAATAAATGAAAACACTGAGAATGTACTTCTTGAAGCAGCCAATTTTATGTCTGTTAATATTAGAAGAAGTGCAAGAAAATTAGGTTTAAGAACTGATGCTTCCTTGCGTTTTGAAAGAGGTGTAGATATTTATAGGACTGCAGAGATACTAGATTATGCTGCTGAGATGATAAGATTGGTTGCTGAAGGTGAGATATCAAAAGATAAAATAGATCTGAATCAAGGATTGCCTCCTTTACCAAAAATATTTTTAAGACCTCAAAGAGTAAATAAGATTCTTGGTACAGAATTAAAAGAACATGAAATTACAGAAATATTATCAAAAATAGAATTTAAAGTTATATCTCACAATCCAATATTAGAGATAGAAATACCATCTCATAGACAAGATATTAAGGAGGAAATAGATTTAATTGAAGAGATTGCACGTTTTTATGGATACAATAACATAGCATCTTTACCACTCCAGAAAGGAATGGTTGTAGATTCACCTTTGGTAGAAGAGATTGTTGAAAGAAAAATAAGAGAACTTCTATCTGATATAGGACTTTATGAGACCATTAATTTTAGTTTTATGTCTTGCGAAGATCTTAAAAACTCAGGCGTATTAGACACCTCTCCTTTCAATAATTATATAAATATACAAAATCCGTTAAGTTTGGAAAACTCTGTATTAAGAACCTCCCTTCTTCCATCTCTTCTGAAAGTTGCTCAAATTAATAATAATAGACAAAATAAAGATGTATTTCTATTTGAAATTGGAAAAGTATTTTACAAAAACACTAGCGATTATATTGAGGAAAAACATTTGGCAATTTTGCTTTCTGGGGAATGGTATACAAATACATGGAATATACCATATGAGATTAGAAAAGTAGATTTTTATGACTTAAAAGGAATAATAGAAATTCTTTTTGAAAAAATATGGGGTACTAAGCCTGATTTTCTAAATAGTACTTATTCTTTTCTACATCCTTTAAGACAAAGCAAAATATCTTTAAATGGAGAAATAGTGGGATATCTCGGTGAAGTAAATCCATGGATTACTCAAGAAATGGATTTAAGGGAGAGAGTGTATTTTGCTGAGATAAATTTAGATAAACTTAATTTTGTAAAAGAAAAGACAAAATATAAACCTATACCAATATATCCTGGTATTAAGCGAGATCTTGCTCTTCTTGTTCCAGAAGATATGCAAGTAGTAAACTTAGAAAATGTTATAAGAAAGGTTTCTGGAAATTTATTAAAAAATTTAAGTGTTATTGATGTATATAAAGGGGAGAAGATAGAGGAAGGATACAAAAGTGTTACTTTCTCTATGTTTTTTGTTTCAGAAGATTATACCCTTACTGATAATGAGGTAGATGATATTATCAAAAATATACTGTTAAATCTTTCAGAAATAGGAGTGTATTTAAGGCAGAAATAAATGGAAAAAGCTTTAAAAGTATTAGAATGGGAAAAGATTATAAAAGAGATAGAAAAGGATGCTGAAACTACAGGTGGAAAAGAGCAAATATTAAATTTGAGGCCAATTACAGAAATAGATATTATTAGGAGATGGCATTTATTAAATGAAGAGGCTTTAAAAACAGTCTATTCTTTAGGTTATCCTACCTTTTCTGGAGTAAAAGATTTAAGAAGTTATATTGAGAAGGTAGAGATAGGTGGAATATTATATCCTGAAGAATTTGAAGAAATTGCTAATACATTAGAGACTTTTAAAAAATTGAAAGATTATCAGAATAAAGCTAAAAATTTAGCACCAAATCTATGGGGAAGGAGTATATTTGTATTATCAGATCTTTATTCACAGATAAGAAAAGCTATTCAAAATGCTGAAATACTTGATACAGCATCTCCTGAGTTAAAGTCCATAAGACAAAAGAAGGAGAGAATCCAACAAAAAATCAAAGAAACTTTAAATAATATTATAAATAAAGATTGGCGTATATATTTACAAGATCAAATTGTCACTATAAGGCATGGAAGATATGTAGTCCCTGTAAAACAAGAATTTAAGACTAAAATTTCTGGAATTGTGCATGACCAATCTACTTCTGGACTTACAGTATATGTAGAACCTCTTTCTATCGTTGAGTTAAATAATCAGTTAGCTTTATTAGCGGTTGAAGAAAAAAAAGAGATAGAGAAGATATTAAGAAAGCTTTCTTTACAATTCTTAGAACATAAAGAGGAGGTTTTAGAAACCTTAAATACTGCTTTCTATTTGGATTTTGTATATGCGAAAATTAAATGGGCGCAAAGGTATAATGCTATAATACCCATTATAGATGAAAATACTGTAATAATTATAAGGGAAGGTAGGCATCCGTTTCTTGGAGAAAAGGCTGTTCCTATAAGTTTAGAAGTAGGAAGAAAATTTAATACCTTAGTTATTACAGGTCCTAATACTGGGGGAAAAACTGTAACATTAAAAACTATCGGTCTTTTTGTACTTTTAAATCAAGCAGGAATTCCAGTACCTGCTAAAGAAGGCACTGCTCTTGGAATATTCAATCAAGTATTTCCAGATATAGGAGACGAACAAAGTATTGAGCAAAATCTTAGTACCTTTTCTTCCCATATGACTAACATAATTTCATTTATAGATTATTTGGAGAAAACTGGAGATAGAAAGGTTTTAGTAATTCTGGATGAACTTGGAGCAGGTACAGATCCACAAGAGGGTGCTGCATTAGCAGTAGCTTTATTGGAGTACTTCCATAGTAAAGGTACAATAAATGTTATAGCAACTCACTTTCCTCAGCTTAAGATTTTGGCTTCCAAATATAAAAGTATGGAGAATGCTTCTCTTGAATTTGATGAGAATACTCTTAAGCCTTTATATAAAATAAACATCGGAATACCTGGTAAGAGTAATGCACTTTTAATTGCTAAAAAACTTGGCTTGCCAAGAAAAATTTTGGATAGAGCAATGGGTTTTCTAAGTGAAAAAGAAATAGAATTGGAAGAGGTTATAGGAGAATTACAAAGGAGAAGAAGAAAGCTTCAAGAAGAAATAGAAAAGGTAGAAAAGGTGAGGAAAGAGTTACAGGAGGAGAAAAGAAAAATAGAAGAAGAGAAGAGAAGTATACAAAAAGAAAAGGAAGAGTTAAGGGATAAACAGAAAAAGGAGATAATGAAGGAATTGTTGGAGGTAGAGAATAAAGTAAAAAATATAATTAGGGAATTGCAAAAAGGGAATATTAATATGAAAGAGGCACAGAAACTTCAAGAAGATATAAGATTAATTAAAAAGGATCTTATCTCTCAAGAGGAATTTGTTAATATAGAATATATTCCTCAAGAAGGAGATAGAGTAAGGATTAAAAATACAAAAAAAGAAGGTATAGTACTGGATATAGATAGAGAGAAAAAAATAGTTACAGTACAAGTGGGAATTATAAAAATAAACGTTCCTTGGAATGAATTAGAGCAGGTTATACCAAAGGAGGAACAGATTATTAATAAATATGTATATATACAAAGAGATAATAAAGAGAAGGTTCCTTCTGAGCTTAATATAAGAATGATGACTGTAGATGAGGCATTAGAAGAATTAAAAAAATATTTAGAAAAGGCCTTTTTAGCTGGATTAAGAAGAGTAAGAATAATTCATGGGAAAGGTACGGGTAAATTAAGAAATGTTGTTCACGAATATTTAAAAAGTGCACCTTATGTAAAAGAATTTTATTTAGCATCACCAGCGGAGGGAGGAGAAGGGGCTACAATTGCCATATTGGAAAGCCTCGTTTAGGCTTTGAAAATAATTTCTCAATATTTTCTCAAAAATTTTATACCTGTGTTTATTGTGGGAGTTTTGCTTTTTTCTACTATCTTAATTATTTCTCCCCTTTTTGGTATTATGGATTTGGTTATAGCTCGTTCGGTACCTTTGGATTTAGCTTTTCAGATTTTTCTGACAAAGATTCCCCCATACTTAACTTATACTTTTCCTATGGCTATATTTCTCGCAGTTATCTTTGTTATTGGCCAATTTAGTGAACATGGAGAAATTATGGCAATGAAAGCTTCAGGAGCTTCTATAAGATATTTTTTGCCTGCTATACTTATTTTGTCTTTTTCTGTACAGATTATTATGTTTTATTTTAATGAAATTCTTTCTCCTAAGGCCTATGAAAGAGAAAAAATATTATTAAGTAAGGTATATAATACAGTACTAGTTCCTGCACGTGAGAATGTATTTTTCAATGAAAACCATAATTTCTACTTTTTCAGAAAAGTGGATCTTAAAAATAAAAAATTTGAGGATATACTATTAATTCAATTTTTAGAAGGTGGAAAGATAAAATTAATTACGTCTGCTAAAAGGGCATATTTCAATGAAGACGTGGGTTGGAGATTTCAAGATGGAGAGGTATATTCACTTAATGATAATGGGGAAATGATTTTTCAAGGAAAATTCAAGGAACAAAAGGTTAATCTAACTAGAACTCCAGAGCAATTAACACCTTCATCAAAGCCTATTGAGGAAATGAGTATTTTTGATATTATAAATCAGATAAGACTTTTTGAAGGAATTGGATTAAATACAAGAAATCTAAAGACAGAGTTTCATATAAGAATTGCTCTCCCTTTTACTTGTCCAATTTTTGCAATTTTAGCTCTTGGAATAGGTCTTCAGATGGGAAAAGGTGGTAGATCTCTTTCTTTTGGTTTAAGCGTTATTTCTATTTTTGTGTATTACATTTTATTTTCTATAGGAAGATCTCTTGCCAAGGCAGGGATTATTCCTTACTTTTTAGGAGCATGGTTAGGAAATACAATCTTTTTAATCTTAGGTATATATCTTCTTACAAAGAGGAAATAATCTTAATAATGATAAGGTTCGTTTTTTAAAATTTTTATTCCTCTGTATATCTGTTCTAATAGGATTAATAATGCAAATTCGTGAGTGAAGGTCATTTTGGAAAGTGATAAGATAAGATTACTGGATTTTTTAATGTCTTCTGGTATTCCATATATTCCTCCGATAATAAAAATTGTTTCATTATTTTGAGAGATTTTGTCTAAATCAAAAAGCTTATAAGCAAATTCTTCAGAGGATAATTCTTTGCCTTCTTTATCTAAGGATATAATATATTTTTTATCCTTAATTATTTTCTTTATAATTTCTCCTTCTTTTGATAAAGCAATTTCCTTAGGCAAATCGGAGAAATTTTGTAGATATTCGATGTCTATATTAAAAAAGGGTAGGAGCCTTTTTCTATATTCATGGACTCCTACCCTAATAAATTCATTTCTTATTTTTCCTACTAATAAAATCTTAATTTTCACTATCCAGATATGTCCTCAGGCATTGCTTCTAACTTAATTTTAACGGTATATTCCTTTCCATTTCTTATGTATGTTATTTCTACAACATCTCCTACTTTTCTTTTTTGTATTTCTGATCTTAGTTCTTCCATACTATCTACACTTTTTCCGTCTATTTTAGTGATGATATCTCCACCTACAATTATTTGAGTACCATCAACATAAATGATTCTGTTTCCTCCTTTTAAACCAGCTTTATCAGCAGGACTTCCAGGTACTACTTCTGCTATAACTACTCCTTTATTTACAGGGAACTTAATATAATCCAACATATCAGAAGTAATAGCATATCCTCTTATACCTATCCATGGATAGATAATTTTTCCTTCTTTAATTAATTTGTTTGCAATTTGTTTAGCTTTATTAATTGGTATAGCAAACCCAATTCCTTGGGCATCACTTTTTATTGCAGTATTTATACCTATAACTTCTCCCTTTATATTTATAAGTGGTCCACCACTATTTCCAGGGTTAATAGCAGCATCTGTTTGAATAAGATTTTCAAGTCTTACTCCATTAGGTTCAATAATGGTTCTATTAAGAGCACTAACTATTCCTAAGGTAACTGTCCTACTAAGACCATAAGGGTTTCCTATAGCTATGGCAAATTGACCTGGTTCTAATTTATCAGAATCTCCTAAAGGTAGATAAGGAAGATTTTCAGCATCTATTTTGATTACTGCTAAATCTGATCTTTTATCATATCCTATTACCTTACCTGTATATTTTTTACCTTCCGATAGGGTAACTTCTATTTTTCTTGCTCTTTCTACCACATGATAGTTTGTAAGAATGTATCCCTTAGGATCTATGATGAAGCCTGAACCTACTCCTGACTGAGGGTATACTCCAAAGAAAAAGTCTTCAACTAAAGTAATAGTACTTATGTTTACAACTGCTGGCATTGTCTTTTTAACAATAGCTACTATATCTTTTTCAAAAGATCCTAAGGCACTTGGTACATAAACCTCTTGGGTGGGAAGAATATTATTGGATATTTCTGTGGATGATGTTTTATTTTTATTACTAACTAAATAGTAACCTCCAACAGTTCCAATTAAACCACCTATTATAGCTCCCAAGATGAAAATAATAAGTATAACCTGCCATATTCCTCTTTCTCTTCTCATAGTAGCCCCTCCTTAATCTCATTAATTATTTCAGAGCCTCTATTTTTGGATGACGTTATAGCATTCATAATTATTCCAATAATCCCTTCATTATATAGAACTTCAAGTCCCATGATGGTTGTGCCAGCAGGTGATGAAGTCATTCTAATTATATCTTCAAAGGTAAGATTTTTACTCTTAATATACTCCAATACTCCCTCGAAAAGTTGAATAACCATCTCTTTTGATATATTATATGGTATCCCACCTTTTACACCTGATAATGTAAAACCTTGTAGAATTAAAGCAACAAAAGCTGGACCACTTCCCGTAAGAGCGGTTACTGTATCAAAATATTTTTCAGGTAAAATCCATACTTTTCCAATTGTTTCAAAAAGACTTTTAGTAAACTTAATGTCTTCCTCTTTTGCTTCTGAATATGTAATCGCTATTGATCCTTTATTAACAGTACAGGGAAGATTAGGCATTACTCTGATAATACTTCTTGCTTCTTTTATATATTTAGATATTAAGGAAATAGGAATACCAGCTGCTATTGATATTATTACATGATGGGATTTTATATGTGGAGAAGTTTCCTGAAGTACCTCTTTGAAGTTTTGAGGTTTTATAGCTAAAAGAATATATTCACAATTATTCACAGTATATACATTATCAGAAACCACCTTTATTTCATATTTTTCTGTTAAATATTTCTTTCTCTCTTCAAGAGGTTCTGAGACTAAAATATCTTCTTTTTTTAAAAAGGAAGAGGAAAGTATACCCGAGAGAATAGCTTCTCCCATCATTCCTCCACCAATAATACCAAGTTTCATACTAAATTCTCCCTTCTTTCTTATTCTCTTATCTGACCTTCTCCAAAGATGATATATTTAGTGGTGGTCAGCTCCTTTAATCCCATAGGTCCTCTAGCATGAAGTTTCTGGGTAGATATTCCTATCTCTGCTCCAAGTCCAAATTCTCCACCATCAGTGAATCTCGTAGATGCATTAACATAAACAGCAGCTGCATCAACTCTTTGCAGAAAAGTCATTGCTTTATGATAATCTTTTGTTATAATGGCTTCTGAATGTTTTGTATTGTATTTATTTATGTGTTCTATAGCTTCCTCCAAAGAATTTACTACTTTTATTGCAATAATAAAATCTAAATATTCAGTGTACCAATCTTCTTCTGTAGCTAAAATTGCATCTTTTATAATTTGACATGTTTTTTCACAACCTCTAATCTCCACATTATATTTTCTTAAATCTTCAACTATTAATGGTATAAATTTATCTGCAATATTTTTGTGAATAAGAAGTTTTTCAATAGCATTACACACAGATGGTCTTTGAACTTTTGCATTTATTATTATTTTTTTTGCCATGTCAAAATCAGCATCTTCTTCTACATATATATGATTATTTCCTGCGCCAGTTTCTATAACAGGTACCTTAGATATATTCATTACATATTTAATAAAATTTGCACTTCCTCTCGGTATGGCCACATCTATATAATCTCTCATTTGAAGAAGTTTTTCTACAGCTGAATGTTCTGGTGTCTCTATAATTTGGATACTTTCTGGGGGTACTTCTGATTCTGATAATGCTTCCTTCATTATATTAGCAAGGATAATATTTGAATATAAGGCATCTGAACTTCCTCTTAAAACTATAGAATTTCCCGATTTTATTGCTAAAATTGCTCCATCAACAGTTACATTTGGTCGTGCTTCGTAGATTAAAGCTAAAACACCAATAGGTACTCTCATCTGTCCTACTAGTATCCCATTAGGCCTTTTTTGCATAGAAATGATTTCTCCAACTGGATCTGGCAGTTTAATTACATCTTCAATGCTTCGAGCAATATCTTTTAGACGTTTCTCATTGAGAAGTATTCTGTCCATTAATGCTTTACTTAAGCCTTTTTCTTCTCCTCTTTTTAGATCTTTTTTATTTTCCTCCAATATTATTTGAATATTTTTCTCTATACCTTCTACTATTTTTCTTAATGCTTCATTTTTTGCCTTTGTATTAAGTAATGCTAATTTATAAGTTGCAGTTTTAGCTTCCTGTAATTTCTTTTCCATATTCTCCATCTTTTCTCACCCCAGAACTTAAGATTTTTCTGATTATAAAAAGGTTAGTAAATTAAGTCAATTATTATCTATATTTTCTTCTTTTATAATTCTTTTAGCATCTTCAAACTCGTTTTCTGGTACTATTATGTAAACAGGTAATCCTCTGCCCATATATACAGGATCTGTATAGGGAAAGGAGGAAGATAAAATTTGAGGGTGTAAACCTGAAGTGGTTAATAAGTTATATACTAATTCACCAATTATATAGTTTGGTGCAGTTATGAGTAATTTATATCCCTTTGGAGGCTTAAAATCTTTAAACAACTTTTTTAGCCACCATAATATATTGTTGCTTTTTACTTAACTTACGATCTAAAAATCTTACCAAAATATAACCAAGAGCCATTAATAAGAAGCCCAAGATTAATCCAAAAAGTTGATGGTCAAAATGTATTTTGTGATTAAATAAGTATCCCAAAATAACACCAATAATGAAAAGAGTTAAAGGTAATCCATATATCAAAAATAAGGCCTTATAATATTTTTTTCTTTCTATCTCAATAACAACTATATCGCCAACTTTTGCATTACAATTATCTAAGGCATCAAGATAAAAGTTATATGTACCTTCCGAATGACAAAGACCACATGTCTTGCACGTAGAGGTAGGGTTTAGTTCTATCTTTAAAATATTACCCTTTTTATCTATAACTTTGCCAAATTCAACCATATAAATAACACCTTCTTATGGAGCCGGAGGCCGGATTCGAACCGGCGACATGCCGATTACGAATCGGCTGCTCTGCCTCTGAGCTACACCGGCCCTCAAGCTTCAATTTACTATAAAAAAATGGCGGGGTCGACGGGATTCGAACCCGCGGTCTCCTGCGTGACAGGCAGGTGTGTTAAACCGGGCTACACCACGACCCCACATTATATATTATATCATTTTTTAGTGGTGGGCGGAGCAGGACTTGAACCTACGACCTCCTGCTTGTAAGGCAGGCGCTCTAACCACTGAGCTATCCGCCCACTTTGGCGCCCTCAGGGGGATTCGAACCCCCGTCACCGCCTTGAAAGAGCGGTGTCCTAGGCCGGGCTAGACGATGAGGGCGCTTTAATTGGTGAGCCGCACAGGAATCGAACCTGTGACCCCCTGATTAAAAGTCAGGTGCTCTACCGACTGAGCTAGCGGCTCACACAGGTATTTTTATATACTATATTATTGGTAGTTTGTCAACATCTCAAATGTACAATTTATCTTCTGATCTTTCCAAGCTGTATTTTATCAAAAATTAAGAGATTTTTCAATGATCATTTCTAAGATATAATGATCATAGAAATTATCTATTTAGGAGGTAAAAAGTAATGAAAATAGTTATTATAGGTGTTTCTGGACATATAAATTACGTGATGGAAGGATTAAAGGAAATTACTGAATGTAAAATTGTTGGTGTTGCTCCTGGATCATATGGTGAGAACATAAGCAAGGTTTTAGAAATGTTAAAAGCTCTTCCTTATAAGGTAAATGTGTATGATGATTATGAGAAGATGATCGAAGAAACTAAGCCTGATATAGCAGTAGTTGCTTGTCATTTTGGAGATATTGCAAGGATAAATATGAAAGTATTGAAGTATGGTTGTCATGTTTTTAGTGAGAAACCATTGGCTACTACTATGGAAGATCTAGAAAGTCTAAAGAAAGTTTATTATGAATCCAATAAACATCTATGTGCTATGTTTGGAATAAGATATAAACCATGGTTTCTAACAGCTTGGCATAAAATTCAAGAAGGTGTAATAGGTAATATTAGATTAATAAATACTCAAAAATCTTACAAATTAGGGTATAGACCAGAGTTTTATAAACACAGAGAATCTTATGGGGGGACTATTCTATGGGTAGGAATTCATGCTATTGATTGGATTTATTGGTTTACCAATAAGAAATTTAAAAAAGTATATGCTACTCACTCAAGAAAATATAACAAAGATTATGGGGATTTAGAGGTTACAGCTTTTTGTTTTTTTACTTTGGAAAATGAAATATTTGCTTCTTTAAGCATTGATTATTTAAGACCATCTAATGCTCCAACTCATGATGATGATAGAATGAGAATTGTGGGTACGGATGGTATAATAGAAATCATTTTTAACAAGGTATTTTTAATAAACGAGAATTATAAAGGTGAAGAGTTACCACTTATGCCAGGAAAAAATATCTTTGTGGATTTTATCAATGAAATTATGGGGAAGGGAAAATGTATGGTTAGGCCAGAAGATTCCTTCTATGTTACTGAGGTAGCTATTAAGGCAAGAGAATCAGCAGATAGTGATAAAATTATATTACTTTAAATTTTTAATATCCTTTATTGCTTGCTTTGCCATATTAGCTCTTGGGGGACAACCTTGTATATATAGTCCTCTATCTCTATATGGAAAAGTGCAATTCCCAAAAAGAATGATTTTATCTGTCAGTTTAAATTTGTCCAAATCTTCGACAGGGCCTAATACTATAGTTAAATCTGAAAGACCAACATCTGGATAGTTTTCAATGATGTCTGAGAGCCCACTGCTTACTGCTCTTTTACATCCCTGGCATGCCTTAAATGGATCTATTATATTTATTCTGTCCCTAAAATTTTCATAGTCTATAATTGGCCAAGCAATATTTTTTCTCCACTCTAAAGATTCTATAGATTCACCAACAAGTTCTATATTCTCCATATCTATAGGTCCAAGCCCTAATTCATTTGCTAAAGTTAGATGTCTTATATTGTGAGGATCAGCATTTAATATTAATGCCGATACAGAATCTACAGCAACCACATTATCTCCAGCAATTAATGTGTTACTCACTATTCCATACCCTGTAACTGGGAAATTTCCAACTATAGTATGTATTGCAGTAGAGATTACAAGATTACTTCTTCTAAAATAGTTAAGGTCTACAATTGCATCCTCTAATCCAAAAAGGTGTATCAAAAGAGTTGTTTCCTTAGGCATAATTCCCATTATGTTTTTCATACCGTTTGATATAATAGTTAAGGCATGAAATCTTAGACCAGGTACATTTATAAATACATCACAATCTACTACAATTTTAGGTATGGGAATAGCTGTTTTTATAACTCTTGCATTAGGTAATACCTTTAAATTAAAATGAGTATCATCAAAGCATACTACTTTTGCTATATCTATTTTCTCTTGAGGATACCATTTGTAAACAGTAGGTGTTCTCTCTCCTATATACACCTCTTTTGCTCCTTGTTCTTTACATAACCTTGCTATGGAGAGAACCACATCAGGGTCTGAAATAAAACCTTTCTCTTCCTTGCTTATAAAGGCATTTGGTTTTATTAGAACAACATCACCTGACTTTACAAATTTATCAATCCCGCCAATAAGATCTATTGCATCTCCAACAGCATTATATATATTTTTATTAGTTGTTCTCACTATACTAACTTTACTTTTTTGGTTCATATTATTAACCTCCTTTTCATACTATGCAAAATATATGTATAAAAGTAAAAGCTCATTAAAGTATAGAATAAGTATAGAATTATGTAACTACAGCTGTCAAATTTTACTTTCTAATCTTGAAATCTTGACAAATACTTGTATAAAGTGATAAATTGTAATGTTAATTCATTTAAAATATCAACTTTTGTAAGGAGGTTATAGGGAATGTTTGCTATAGTGGAAACAGGAGGAAAACAATATAAAGTAAGTGTGGGAAGCTTAGTTAATGTGGAAAAATTAAAAGCAAATGTGGGTGAAGAGATAGTATTGGATAAAGTTCTATTGGTAAGTAAAGAGGATAATGTTTTGGTAGGAAAGCCATACGTAGATGGTGCTAAGATTAAGGCAAAGGTAGTTAGGCAGGATAAATATCCAAAAGTAATTGTATTTAAGTTCAAAAGAAAGAAACATTATAGGAGGAAGTATGGCCATAGACAGCCATTCACACAACTTTTAATACAAGAAATAGTAACACCTTAAAAATGGGAGGTGAAAATAAATGGCTCACAAAAAATCAGGTGGAGCAAGTAGAAATGGTAGGGATAGTAATCCTAAATATTTGGGAGTAAAGAGATTTGAGGGGCAGTTGGTGGATGCTGGTAATATATTAGTTAGACAGAGAGGTACAAAGATTTATCCTGGTATAAATGTGGGTTTGGGTAAAGATTTCACTCTTTATGCATTAAAACCAGGTATTGTTAAGTTTTCTGTAAAACATGGCAGAAAATATATAAATGTTCTTCCTGTTTCTCAAAATTAGTCTAAGGTATGTTTATAGACAGGGCAAAAATATATATTAAAGCAGGTGATGGAGGTAATGGATGTATTGCTTTTCGTAGAGAAAAGTATGTGCCCAAAGGAGGACCTGCTGGTGGTGATGGTGGAAAGGGTGGAGATGTAATTATAGAAGCTGATGAGAATTTGGATACTCTACTCGATTTCCATTATAAACGTCATTATTATGCTGAGAGAGGAGAGCACGGAAAAGGTAAAAATCAAAAAGGAAAAGATGGAAAGGATTTAATTATTAAAGTTCCAGTAGGAACTTTAATTTTTGATGCTGAAACAGGAGAATTATTAGGGGATTTGACATCCCATGGACAAAGAATAGTGATAGCAAAAGGTGGTAAGGGTGGTAGGGGTAATGCTAATTTTGCAACCTCTACAAGACAAACTCCTTATTTTGCGGAAAAGGGAGAAAAAGGAGAGGAAAGGTGGCTATATTTAGAATTAAAACTTTTAGCTGACATAGGACTTGTGGGCTTTCCAAATGCTGGTAAATCATCTCTTCTTTCAAAAATAACTAATGCAACTCCAGAAATTGCTCCTTATCCTTTCACAACAAAATTCCCTAATCTTGGTGTTGTGGATAGAGGAGATTTTACATTTACTGTAGCAGATATTCCAGGACTCATAGAAGGAGCCCATGAAAACAAGGGAATGGGAGATGAATTTTTAAGACATATTGAGAGAACATCAGTTCTGGTTTTTGTTCTTGATGGAAGTGATTTGGAGAATCCTCCACAAAAAGCATATGAAATATTACAAAAAGAGTTAAATCTTTATAGTCCAAAACTTCTTGAAAAACCGAGGATTATGGTAATCAATAAAATTGATTTACCAGAGACTCAAGAAAGAATGAAAGAAATTGAAGAATGGCTTAAAAGCTTAAATATACCTTATATCTTTATCTCAGCCAAAGAGGGAATAAATATAGATAAGTTTTTAGAAATGTTAGAAAAATATGTGAAAGAAAAGAAGAAAGATATTCCTGCTATTGACTTAGAGAAAGAGATTTCTAATAAAGAATTAATTAAAGAGGTAGAGGTACCATTACTTGAGAAAAATGAAGAGAATATATGGGTACTTAAAGATGATAAAACTGAAAAAATGGCTAATAAATTAGATCTTTATAATCCACAAGCCTTTGCCTATTTTTCTAATTATATTAAAAGACGAGGAATTATAAAACTTTTGAATAAATATATAGTGTCTGATGGGGATATAGTTAAAATAGGAGATTACATGTTTATATTTGATAAAAAAAATAATTCTTTAATATTGAAAGGATAACTATGAAGAGAATTGGGGTTTTAGGAGGTACTTTTGATCCTATTCATTATGGACATCTCTGGTTTGCAGAGTATGCAAGAGAAAAATTTCATTTAGATAAGGTATTTTTTATACCTAATAAGTTACCACCCCATAGAGAAATTCCAGAAGCTACTTCAAAACAAAGATATGAGATGGTTATGTTAGCTATTCTTAATAATCCTTATTTTGAGGTATTACCTATAGAGCTTGAAAGAGAAGGTGTTTCTTACACTATTGACACTTTAAAAGATCTATCTTCACTTTTTTATAATACGGAGATGTATCTTTTACTGGGACAAGATGCATTTAAATATTTTCTAACTTGGAAAGATCCTTATGATATTTTGAGACTTTCAAAAATAGTTATTGGAAGTAGAGGAGAAAATTATTTTTCCAAAGAAATTAAGGAACTTTTTGAAAAATTTGGAGATAGGATCTTTTTTCTAGAATTTCCATATTTCCCTATTTCGGCAAGAGAGATTAGGGATAGAATAAAAAAAGGATTGTCTATTAAATACTTGTTACCAGAGCTTGTAGAAAATTATATAATAAAAAATAGAATATATTGTAAGGAGGAAAAAGAAAATGGTGAATGATATTTTAGGTACTGATGTAGTGGTTCAGATAGGTATAATTGTGAGAAATATTGAAAAGGCGGTAGAGGAATATTCTAAAATTTTTGGGGTTGAAAAACCTGAAATTATTATCACTGATGTCTATGAAAAAGCTAAGACACAATATAAAGGAAATCCTACACCAGCAAGGGCTAAGCTTGCTTTCTTTAAAAATTTTAAGAACGTAGAGATAGAACTTATTGAACCGGATGATAATCCTTCTACTTGGAGAGAGTTTTTAGATACTCATGGGGAAGGATTACATCATTTAGGATTTTTAGTAAAGGGTACACAAAAGATAATGGAGGATTTTAAGAAAAATGGTATAGAAATTGCTCAGCAAGGCTACTATACAGGTGGTATGTATACTTATCTCGATTCATTTGAAAAAATAAAATTTATAATAGAACTTTTGGAGAATTTTTAGAAAATGAGGAGAATTCTTGCAATATTAGGAGATTTTTATCATCCCGAAATTTATTTAAAAGAAGCCTTAGAAAAAGTAAAAAATAAAGAGGACTATATTGATTACATAATTCCAGATGATTTTTCTACTGATTTAAAAAATTATCATTTGATTATTTTGGGAAGGGGAAATAGAATAGAGCAAGATAAAGACAAAGTTTGGATGCGAAAAGATATAGAAAGTAATATAAAAAATTATATATTAGAAGGAGGAAAATTTTTAGTCTGGCACTCTGGTCTTGCCTCCTATAATCCAGAAAGTCTTTTTGTAAAAGATATATTAAGAGGTTATTTTAAATATCATCCTGAAAGAGGGAAAGTAGAATATTTCGGAAAATCGCCTAAGGATGGGGAAAATATAAATTTTGAGCTTTTTGATGAACACTATTTTGTATATTGTGATAAAGAAAGAACAAATGTTTTTCTTTATTCCCAATCCTTAAATGGGGATTCCATAGCAGGATGGTATCATTATTATGGTAATGGAAAGGTAGTATGTATAACACCTGCTCATAACGAAGCTTTATCAGATAAACAATTTTTGGAATTTTTTAAAGAAATAATGGAATGGATATGAATGAAATTCAAAAATATCTTCTTCAAATAGAGAAAAGATTACAAGAAAATTGGAATAAGTTTTCATCAGAGGTTCCAGTTCATTTTATTACTGCATACCATATGGGCTGGGTGGATGAAAACTTTCAGCCTCTTGTGGAGTTTAAAGTTGGAAAAAGATTAAGACCTCTTTTTTGTGTATTAATAAATCAATCCTTAGGAGGTGATCTTGACTCTGCTTTAGATATAGCATCCTCTTTAGAATTTCTTCATAATTTTTCTCTTGTTCATGATGATATTCAAGATAGAGATGAGAAAAGACATGGAAGATGGACTGTATGGAAAATTTGGGGAGAAGCTCAAGCTATAAATGTGGGAGATCTTTTATTTGATATGACATTTCAGGTTCTATCTAATTTAAATCCTAAGCTTCTTACTAAAACCCTATCAACTATTACTGAGACTATAAGAGAACTTATAGAAGGTCAATATCTGGATTTATTGTTTGAAAAAAAGAAGGAAGTATCTCTTAAAGAATATCTTATTATGATAGAGAAAAAGACAGCTAAACTTTTTTCCACGAGCTTCTATTTAGGGGCTTATTCAGCAATTTATAAGGAAGATATAGCAAAAATCTTCCAAGAGATTGGTAGAGATTTTGGATTGTTCTTCCAAATAACTGATGATGCTATGGGAATTTGGGGGGATCCAAATAAAACAGGAAAGAATACCTTTAATGACCTTTTACGACGGAAGAAAACTTATCCTGTATTGTACTTATATTCGGAGGCTTCAGATAAGGAAAGAATGATGTTAGAAGAAATATGGATGAGGGAAAGATTATCTGAGAGGGATATTTTATACATAATTGAACTTTTAGATAAAAAAAGGGTAAAAGAAGCTACCTTTAATACTGCTGAAAAATACTTTGATAAAAGTTATAATAAGCTGATGAGTTTTAAAGATCTTTATAATATTACCCTGATTAAGGATCTTTTTGAAAGCTATTATAAATTAATCTTCTCCCTCCAAAGATCATAAATCTCTCTTCCTACAATTTTTAAATAGGTATTCAATTCTCTTGAGAAAGAAGATTTTTCATATGCCCATCCCCACTTTTGAGGTTCATATCTTGCTAACATGGATAGAAGAAATAGAATAAGATAATGGACAGCTAAGGGTTCTAATGAGGTTTTTCTTTCGAGAAAGAGGAAGAGATCTCCTAAGGTGTATTTTTCACCCTCGGGAAGAGCATGAGAAGATATAGATTTGTAAAAAAGAGGAAAGAGACCTTTTTCCTTAACGAGAACTGTTTCATTTTTAGGATCATAATTTTTAGTCCAATCTATGGATTTTGCTCCAGCTACTCTTACTGTAAGTCCATGTAAAACCTCTCTTGGTATAATCTTGGAGTTTTTAAAAATTATAATTTTAGCTAATGCTACTATACCATAGAAAAAGAGAAGAGGAGAGACAAAATAGTCAGATTTTTCGGCTATTTCTATATTGCTTTTTGCTTGTATTAAGGTATAGTGCAGAAAAAGACGCTCTCCTTCTACTATATCCTTAGAAAGGATATTTTCGTAATTTATTATATCTTTATAAGGAGAGCGTCTTAACATATTACTTTTGGGCTTTAAAGTTTTTTAAGGAACTCTATAAACTCTTCTAATCTTTTTATGACTCTTTCTTTCCCAAGAATTTCTGTAAGCTCATAAAGACCTGGCCCAACAGTTTTATTTGTTAACGCAACACGAATAGGATGGACTAAATTTTTTGTTGGAATCTGATGGGTTTCAGCTAAATTTCTTAATATGTTTTCTAAATTTTGAGCGTTGAATTCTGAATCTGGAATTTTAGACCATTCTTCTTTAATTTTCTCTAAGTAGATATGTATATCTGGACTTTTACATACTTTTTTTACAGTTTCAAGGTCGTAATTTAGTTTATCTAAGAAGAAATAATCTCCATATTCTCGTATCTGGGATAGAGTTTTTAATCTTTCTTGTAGAATAGAGACAACTTTTAAATAGTAATTTTTATCAAAATTGTTCTTATAGAACCATTCCACTCCTTCTAAGAATGGCAAAGTAAGCTCAGCCAATTTTTCTACAGAAAGTCTTCTTATATGTTGTGTATTTATCCACTCAAGTTTTGTTATATCGAAAATACCTGGATTTTTTGTGACCCTTCTTAAATCAAAAAGTTCTATTAATTCTTCAATTGTATAAATTTCTTTATTTTCTTCTGGGGTCCATCCTAAAAGAGCAAGGTAGTTAACTAAAGCTTCTGGTAAATATCCCATCTTTTTATATTCTGTAACAGATGTAACGCCATGTCTTTTTGAAAGTTTAGATCGGTCCGGACCAAGAAGTAAAGGTAAATGGGCAAATTCAGGTGGAGTCCAGTTGAGGGCATTATATATAAAAAGCTGTTTTGGAGTATTTGATATATGATCTTCTCCTCTTATTACATGAGTGATTCCCATTGTGTAGTCATCTACAACTACAGCAAAATTATAGGTAGGAATGCCTTCTGATTTCATTATCACAAAATCTCCTATATCCTCATTATCAAATTCTATTTCGCCTCTTATGATATCATTAAAAATAGTTTTACCTTCTGGGACTAATAATCTTATTACAGGTTTTCGTCCCCATCTTTCGTATTTTGCTCTTTCTTCATCTGATAGATATAAGCATTTTCTATCATATTTTGGAGGTCTTTTTTGAGCTAAAGCCTCTTGTCTTCTTTGTTCTAATTCTTCAGGAGTGCAATAACAATAATATGCTGCACCTATTTTAAGAAGTTCTTCTGCATATTTTCTGTACAAATCTAATCTTTGAGTTTGATAATATGGACCTTCATCCCAATATAGACCAAGCCAAGTTAGTCCTTCTAAAATATTTTCTTCATATTCTTTTGATGACCTTTGTATATCAGTATCCTCAATTCTTAATATAAATTTACCATTGTTATGCTTTGCAAAAAGCCAGTTAAAAAGAGCAGTGTGAGCAGTCCCTACATGGAGATATCCAGTAGGACTTGGTGCTATTCTTACTCTTATATTATCCATATGTAGCCTGTTCTCTCCCTTCCATTAAATTATTTTATATGAATATGTAACTTCTGCTGTATTTTTTAACATAGCAGATACAGAGCAGTATTTTGTTTGAGAAAGATCTATGGCTTTTTTGATATTAGCTTCATTTAAATTTTCCCCATTGAAAATGTATTCAATATGTATTTTAGTATAAACCTTAGGATGTTCTTGGGCTCTTTCTGCTGTGATTTTCATCTCAAAATGTTCAACCTTCTCTTTCATTTTATTTAAAATAGAGATTACATCCATACCTGTACATCCCCCAAGAGCTACGAGTATAAGCTCCATAGGGCGAGGTCCTTCATTTTCTCCTCCATGATCTGGTGTAGAATCCATGACGATATTGAAGTTGGAAGTAGTTGTTCCTGTAAATTTCATTTTTCCATTCCATACAACTCTTGTTTCCATTTCTTTTATCCTCCTTTCTTAAACTATCTTAAATACTTTTAAAGTATACAGAGTATTTAATTATTGTCAACGCTTTAATTATAAGCTAAAATAATTTCACAAACAAAATAATTAAGGGAGGCATAAAGATGGTAGAGAAATTAGATCAGATTGAAGTTCTTAAAAACTTAGACCCCAAGGACATGTACTCAGCAGTTTATAATTTACCAGAACAAATAGAAAGAGCTGCAGAAGTTTCTTACTCTGCTCCTATAAAAAATGTGTCTTATAACATAGAGAAGGTTATTGTGCTTGGTATGGGTGGATCTGCTATAGGAGGCGACGTTTTACATAGTGTTCTTTTTAAAGAAGCAAGATTTCCTATATATGTAAACAGAGATTATGATCTCCCTACTTGGGTGGATAGTAAAACCTTAGTATTTGCGGTTAGTTATTCAGGTAATACTGTAGAAACTTTAAATTCTGCCAAAGCTGCTTATGATAAAGGAGCCTCTGTTGTGGCAGTAACAAGTGGAGGAAAATTAAAAGAATTTGCAAATGAAAAAAATCTTACTTTGGTTGAGATACCATCAGGCATGGCACCAAGAGCTGCTATAGGCTATGTAACAATTCCTTCTTTTGTAGTTTTGGAAAAAATAGGAGTAGTATCCTCCAAAAAGTCAGATATAGAGGAGACTATTAATTATCTTAAAAAGGCAAGAGAAAGCTTCAAGAGAGAAGTACCAACAGAAGAAAATGTGGCCAAAAAAGTTGCAAAAATGATCTTTAAGCGTATTCCTGTTATTTATGCTGTAGAGGAAAAATGGAAGGTAGCAGCTTATAGATGGAAATGTCAAATCAATGAAAATTCAAAATATCCTGCATTTTATCACTTCTTTCCAGAGCTTAACCATAATGAAATTATGGCGTGGGAAGCTATGGATGAAGTTATTAAACCATTAACTCTTATTTTCTTGTACACTTCTCTTGATGGTGAAATGAAGATTCGGGTAGAGTTTATGAAAGAGAAAATCTCTGAAAGAGGAGTACCTATATTCATGTGGCAAGCTGAAGGAAAATCTCCTCTTACTCAGTTCTTTTCTATGACATATTTAGGAGATTTTGCTACTGTATATCTTGCTTATTTAGCAGATAAGGATCCTTTCTCTATAGGATATATTAATGAACTTAAGATGAGGATAGGACAGCCCTTAAGTTGAAGATATTAGCTATATCTGATATTGAATCTCCAAATTTTTATGAAAAATTTGATATAACTCCATATAAAGGGGTAGAGGGGGTTATATCCTGTGGGGATGTTATGTCTGAACTTCTTACTTATATAGCTACAATGTTAAATGTACCAGTGTTTTATGTACATGGAAATCACGATGAGATATATGAAAAGAGGCCTCCAGAAGGTTGTGAAAGTATTGATGGAAGGATAATAGAGTTTAAAGGGAAGAAAATTTTGGGACTTGGTGGTTCTATAAAATATAGTGTAGGTAAATTTCAATATACCGAAAGGGAAATGGAGTGGAGAATTAGAAGATTATTTTTAAAGTTAAGAAAAGGTGTAGACATTGTGGTAGCTCACTCTCCACCTTTTGGAATTCATGAAGGAGATGATTTAGCTCATAAAGGTTTTAAAGCTTTTCTAAAATTAATAGAGAAATATCAACCTCAATATTTTCTTCACGGACATACACACATGAATTATGTTTATAACTCTAAAAGATTTGCAGAGCTTGGTAATACAAAAATTATAAACTGTTCTGGAATAATTCTTTTGGATTTATAGAAATGAGGTTTTTTAAGAGATTTTTTAAAAATAAAAAACATTTAAAGAGTTTTGATGAAGTTTTAAAAGAAGAAGAAATTTCAGGATGGAGAGACTTAGGTTATCAGACTATTGAGGTTGATAAGATTGTGGGTAGTGTTGGAAGATATAAAGATTTTGATAAAGAATTTAGACCTTTAAAAGGTAGTTCAAAAAGTAGATTACAAGAGCTTGAAAATGCAGTTTTGAGAGGAAAAATTTTACCTCCTATCGAGGTTTATAAAATAAAAGACGAATATTATGTTGTTGATGGAAATCATAGAGTGGCTGTAGCAAAGAAATTAGGTCAAAAAGAGATTGATGCTCATGTAATTGAATATATTCCTTCTGAAAACAGTATAGAAAATATATTACACAGAGAAAGGTCAGATTTTGAATTAATTACAGGATTAAGAGAAATAATTCTTACAGAAATAGGGCAGTATAGAAAGCTTTTAAATCAAATTTTAGAACATAAATATTATATGAGCGAAAAAAGGGGAGAGGAGGTTAATATTAAAGAAGCAGCAAGAGGTTGGTATAGAAATATTTATCTACCAATTGTTAAAAAAATCCAACAAGAAAGACTTTTGGATGCTTTCCCAGGAAGAACAGAAGCAGATCTTTACGTTTATATATCAGATCATAAATGGTTAGAGAGTCAGAAAAGAGGTTATGATATCGGATTTGATAAGGCTATTGAAGATTTTAAAAACTTAGTACCAGGCATAACTTTAAAGGATAAAATTTTAGAGCTTTTCAAAAGGCCTTTTTAGAAGAGAGAAAGTTGATTTTCTAAAGATGCCTCTTCTAGAAAAATTATTATTTTAATATAGACCCCATCATATCCAGGAATTTTTTTTAATTTTTCCTGTCTCATAAGATCTATACCTTTGGTAATTTTTTCTCCAGAAATTCTAATTATATCCTCTAATGATACATCCATTAAGATGTTTAGCTCATTTCCAAGATTTGATATGATTTTTAAATATTCCCTTTGTACAATAGGTGATGAAGGTTCTTTATTTAAAGCTTGCCCAATAATCTCTTCCAATGGTACTAAATTTTTATAAGGTATTTTAATAGGTAAATATCCCTCTTCTCTATCAGCTAATTCTTCTACTCTATGTAGAACACCTATAGTAAGTGGTTTACTGCAAATGGGACAGATTTTCCCTAACTTAATACTCTCTTTAGGGTGTAATAATATATTATGATTTCTATGATCATCAAAGTGGTATTTTCCTTCTTCTGGGAAAAATTCTATAGTATATAAAAATTTATCTTTATCTTGATTTTTAATAGCATTAAAGATATCTTTGTAATTTAAATTGCAATTAAGTACATTAGCTTCTCTACCTATTTTATTTGGGGAATGGGCATCTGAATTTGAAATTAAACAAATCTTATCTAATTTACTTAACCTCCGATTCATAGAGGGGTTGCTACTTAATCCAGTCTCTATAGCAAAAATGTATTTAGAATAATTACTAAAGGCCTCTTCTATTGAGTCAAAACCTGATTTTGAGCCAAATATAGAGTACCAAGGTGTCCAAGCATGAGCGGGTATTATATAGATCTCTTCAGATAAATCCCAAAGTTGAGGTATAACTTTTTGTATGGGTTTACCTAATGTTGGCCTTCCATCTGACGTTAAATTACTATATTTTTCAAGTATACGATTTATCTTATATGCTATCTCAAAGGAAGGAGCAAAAATAAGAAGATGAATTCTCCTTAATTTGTTATTTTGATTATATATAAAACTTATCTCTGAGGATAAAATGAAATAAATATTATTGTAAGAATATATGCCGTAGTTTTCTTCTTTTAATTTACCTTTCAACTCGTTAAACCATAATGGATGTGTAAAATCGCCAGTACCTAAAATATTTACTCCCTTAATTTTAGCCCATTTTGTAAGGACATATAGATCCATATCTTTACTTGTAGTCCTGCTACATTTTGAATGTATATGAAAATCCGTAATTAACTTCAATTTATTAACCTCTTTAATTCATCTTGAGTTATTTTAAAACAGTCATTTATTTCTGTTAACATCAAATAAGTTACTGGTGTACAATATAAACAGTATTTTGGTTAAGGAGGATACTTATGGACTTTTTATATTTTAAAAAGCTTTATCAAAATGAAAGATTATATGGATTTAAGGCAAAGAATAAGGAAGAATGGCTAAATTGGAGAAAAAATTTTAGATTAAAGTTAATTGAACTTTTAGGGGGATTTCCAGAAAAATGTGATATCAATTTGAGGGTTTTAGATACTAAGTATTTTGAGGATTATAAGAGAGAACTTATCATGTTCAATTCGGCAGAAGATATAGAAGTTTATGCTTATCTTCTTACTCCCAAAAAGGTAGAATTTCCTGCTCCTGCTGTTATTGCTGTTCCTGGTCATGGTATAGGAATGAGTGATGCTATTGGACTTGATGAGAATGGTAATGAAAGAGAAATTCCGTCTGGTTATATGAAAGATTTTGGAATCTCATTGGTAAAACATGGTTTCATTACATTTGTTGTTGAACAATTGGGTTTTGGATACAGGAAAATAATAAAGAAGGAAAAGATTTCTTCATGTAGAGAGTTATTTTTCTGGGCTTTAATGCTTGGTAAAACAGTTATAGGGCTTAGGGTTTGGGATATAATAAGAAGTATTGATGTACTTCACAATTTCCTTGAGGTAAAAAAAGATTCTATAGGCATTTATGGGATTTCAGGTGGTGGGACCTCTTCCTTATTTGCATCATCCTTGGATGATCGTATTAAAGCTACCGTTATTAGTGGATATTTAAATACTTTTAAAGACAGCATATTAAGTATTTCTCATTGTGAATGTAATTATATTTATAGTATTTTGAAATATGCAGAGATGTATGATATTGCAGGACTTATTGCGCCAAGATTTCTATTTATTGAGCATGGTATAAAAGATCCTATTTTTCCTATAGAAGCGACAAAATTTGCTTTTTCAAAGGTTAAAAAAGTATATGACTTTTTAAATGTATCTGATAATTTAAATTATGAGTTTTTTGATGGAGGACATGAGATTTGGGGTAATAAATCTTTTCAATGGCTGAAGAATGTTTTGATCTGATTGATGTTTGACTTTTAAAAGGATAATATGTAAAATATCCTAAAAAAGTATGAATTTAGAGGTGTAATAATTATGAAATTATCGACAAGGTCAAGATATGGTTTGAGAGCTCTCATATACATAGCTAAAAATCAAAAAGAAGGAAATCCTGTAAGTGTAAGGAGAATATCTGAGGCTGAAGAGATTCCTTTAAGATACTTGGAAAGAATTATGAGAGTTCTTTCGCAAAACAAATTTGTTAAGGCTGAGGTTGGAGCAGAAGGTGGTTATTATATAAATGGTGATCCAAAGGAAATTAAGATTTTAGAGGTAGTGGAAGCTTTAGAAGGTAGGACTGCATTAGTGGATTGTATAGTTTCTCCTAATAAATGCAAGAGAGTTTCTCAGTGTGAAACGCGACCTTTATGGATTGAGATGACAAATAAACTAAGAGAAACGCTGGCTAAATATACACTTTATGATTTTGTTAAAGAAGAAAAGACTTAAGTAATTTTATATGTGGAATCTTATATATAATACATCTCCATCATCTACTATATAATCTTTCTTTTCTATTCTTACTTTTCCTTCTTGATATGCCTTTTTCCAATCACCGATTTTTACAAGCTCATCCCATCTTATTACTTCAGCTCTTATAAAACCTTTTGCAATATCTGTATGAATAACACCGGCAGCATCTAAAGCTGTGCTTCCTTTTTTTAACTTCCAAGCTCGAGCATCCTTTTCTCCAGCTGTAAAGAAGGAAATAAGATTGTTAAATTCAAAAATTTTATCTATTAATAGATTTCTTATGCTTTTTGATAAGTTATACATGGACAAGTACTCTGTGACATCCTTTTCATCAAGTTCTAAGAGTTCTTCTTCTAATTTAGCCGGAAATAAGAAATATATTTTATCTTTTAATTTCTCCTTTATGGAATTTAGAAGTTTTTCATCTTCTAATTGAGTATTTGAGATATTTATTATGTAAAAAATTGGTTTTATAGATAGTAGATTCCAAGCAGAAAGTATTTTTAGTTCATCCTCTCTAAATACCATATTGCTTAATGGAATCTCATCTAATAAACTTTTTTGGATTTTATCTAAAACTGCTTTTTCAGGTATACCTAATTTTCTATTTTTCAAAAGTTTTTCTATGGTTTCCAGATCTTTTAGTATCAATTCATTTTCTTGGTTTTTTATTTCATCAAGATCTTTATCTTCTCTAAAAAGGGGCAGCATATAAAGAATTATTTCTGCTTTTTGTATTTTTTCATGAAGTTGGGGATTTAGGGATGTAAAAGTAGCATTACCTGGTGGATCCATAAAGTCTAAGTTTATAAAATTAATAGATTTACTTTTAAATGTTTTCCAAAGTTCTATTAGCCTTTCATCCTCTTTGGGTACTGCACATATATTATAATCAGAAAATTTAATGTGTGCCTTTCCTCTTGAAAGGACTTTTATAAGTGTTGTTTTTCCTGATTGAGATTCTCCAACTATTAAGTTTGCCATTAAATATCAAATACCACCTGTATTATCCATTGATTATCTTTATTTTCAATCTTTAATAGATTATATGTTACTGCTTTTATTTCTCTTATGATTTCATGTTTTTTAGGATCAAATTTTTCACCAAAACAGCGGCTTATCAGTTGATTATTCCCTATAAGGGTGACATTAAATTTCTTGAATATAAGTCTTTTAACGTCAAATACATAAAGGAGTTCATTTAACCATGTAACAAGTAAAGATTCTAAATCTTCAGCATCCACTTCAATGTCAAACCTTTCCTTTTCATCAATTTTTTCTAACGGACACATAAGGTCAAACATTGCTTCTGCTGATATCTCAAAGGCTTCTTCTTTCGTACTTCCATATGCAATTATCCCTATATCTGCTGTATGATCTATTAATTCATATTTTTTCATTCTTCGTTACTCATCAGATCAATACTAACTACTCTATCTTCATCGTTTAATTTTACCAATTTTACCCCTTGAGTATTTCTATTCATGATAGGTATATTTTTTACAGCTAATCTTATGATTTGCCCCTTTTGAGTGCTAATTAATACTTCATCATTTTCTGACACATTTTTTATTCCTATCAAATTACCTGTTTTAGGTGTTATTTTTATTGCTCTAATTCCAATTCCACCTCTTTTTTGCAAATTGAACTCATCAGGTTTTATCCTTTTCCCTATGCCATATTCTGTAACAAGTACAATGTCTTCATCATTTTTAACTATTACTCCACCTATTACAGAGTCGCCCTTTCTTAGTTTTATTCCTACCACTCCTTGAGCAGATCTCCCCATAGGTCTAACATCTTTTTCATCAAATCTTATAGCATTACCTTTCTTTGTAAATAATATAATTTGATCGTTTCCAGTGGTTAAGAATACGTTAACCAATAGGTCATTATCTGCTAATTTTATGGCATTTATACCGGTTTTTCTAACATTTTGAAATTCTTCCACAGGGGTCTTTTTAACTATTCCTTGAGAGGTTACAAATAGGAAATAGAGATTTTGAGGAAATTCATTTAAAGATATAATTTCTGTTATTTCTTCTCCTTCTGATATGCCTATATAATTCTTAAGAGAAGTACCTTTACTTTGTCTTGAAGTTTCATCTAATTCATAGGTTTTTATGTAAAAGACCCTTCCTTTGTTGCTGAATAAAAATAATGTACTTCTTGTAGATGTAACTACAAAAGAAGTTATTATGTCATTTATATTATTGGCAAGAGTATTAAGACCCTTTCCACCTCTTTTCTGTATTTGATACGTGGATAATGGAAGTCTCTTTATATATCCTTCTCGAGTAAGACATACAACTTCAGGATTATCAGGTACTAAATCCTCAATAGTTATATCGCTTTTTTCTTCCTCTTGAATTTCTGTTCTTCTTTTATCAGAGTATTTATTTTTTATCTCTTTTAGTTCCCCTGCAATTACTTTCCGTAATTCTTTTTCATCGTTAAGTATTTTTTGTAGTTCTTCAATAGTTTTTCTTATGCTTTCCATCTCACTTATTAATTTCTCTTTTTCAAGCTTTGTTAATTGATGTAATCTCATTTCAAGGATTGCCTGGGCTTGTACCTGTGTGAGCTTAAATTTTATCATTAATTCCTCTCTTGCAGAATCAGCATTCTCAGCTTGTCTTATAATTCTTATTACTTCATCTAAGTGATCTAACGCTATTAACAGTCCCTCTAAAATATGAGCTCTTGCCTTTGCTTTCTCCAGATCATACTTAGTTCTTCTCAGTACAACATCCTTTCTATGTTCTAAGAAAATCTTAAGTAATTCTATAAGATTAAAGACTTTAGGCTGACCATCTAAAATGGCAAGCATGATAACTCCAAAAGTGGTCTCTAATTGGGTATGTTTATAAAGCTGATTAATAACAATTTGGGGTTCTGCTTCTTTTCTAAGCTCTATTACAACTCTTATTCCATGTTTATCCGACTCATCTCTTAGGTCTTTTATTCCAGTTATTTTCTTTTCTTGTACAAGTTCGGCAATTTGGGTTAGTAGATTAGCCTTGTTAACCTGATAGGGTATTTCGGTAATAATAATATTTTTTTCACCTTTTTTTGTTTCCTCTATTTTAACCTTTCCTCTTACTATGATTTTACCTTTACCTGTTAAGTAACTTTCTCTTATTCCTTTTCTTCCCACAATTATTCCACCTGTTGGAAAATCAGGACCATCTATAAACCTTAATATTTCATCAAGCCCTGCATGAGGATTTTCTATTAAATATAGTAAGGCATCTATTAATTCTCCTAAATTATGAGGTGGGATATTAGTTGCCATTCCAACGGCTATTCCAGAAGAACCATTCATAAGAAGTTGAGGAATTTTAGTGGGAAGTACTACCGGCTCCTTTAGTGAATTGTCATAGTTGGGTATAAAATCTACCACATCTTTTTCTATATCTGCAATTATTTCTGATGCTATAGGAGCAAGTCTTACCTCTGTGTATCTCATAGCTGCTGGTTCGTCTCCGTCTATGGAACCAAAATTCCCATGTCCATCTATTAATGGGTATCTGAAGGAAAAAACCTGAGCCATTCTTACTAAGGCTTCATAGACAGCAGTATCACCATGAGGATGATATCTACCTAAGACATTACCTACTACATGGGCACTCTTTTTATAGGGTCTATTATGTAGCATTCCAGATTCGTACATGGAATATATGATTCTTCTTTGTACAGGTTTTAGTCCGTCCCTTGCATCAGGTAAAGCTCTTCCTACGATTACGCTCATAGCATAATCTAAGTAGGAATTTTCCATCTCTTTTTCTAAGCCAACTAATATTATTTTGCTTTTTTCCATTTTCTCCCCAGAATAAAAAAATTTCAATGATTTTGAAAAATAAAGACTATATATTTTAACATAAAAGCTTATTTTTTGTGTAGGTGTATTACAAAGAGTGTCCCTTCAGAAATTTTTATTTTTGCTTGTGGTAAAACGAATTCATTACTTATTCCTCTTGTAAGATTTCTATATAAGGGTTCATTTTGTAATGGGTATTTTAAGCCTTCTAAAAAGATCCCATCAACTACATCTGATAAGGGAATAAGGGAGAGTTTATCTCCCTTGTTCCCCCAAAATATTCTTTCTTCTTCCCCTTTCATAAGATATATATTTAAGTTTTTATCTATTACATATGGCTCTATGCCCATATCTTTTACTTTTTCTAAAAAGAATAGATTAGAAAGTAAATGGTCAATTCTTCCCCCCAATAGTCCAATAAAATATATTTCTTGGGGGTTGAATTTTATAGCTTCTCTTACAGCTAATTCTAAATCAGTTTCATCTTTTTCTTTTGGATAGATTTTCCACTCTATTTTTTTATTCTCAAACTTTTTAAATATATCTTCTGTTAATGAATCTAAATCACCTATAATTATGTCAGGAGTTATATCAAACCTTAATGCCAATTTAGTACCACCGTTAGCACAAATAATTTTGTCGACAGGAAATATAGTTCCTATATCATTTATATCTAAAGTGCTTTCTCCATTTGCAAAAATTACTATTTTCATAGATTCTTTTATTATATCTCACTTTCTTTTAATCTGGGGTATATAAGTAGTATTAATGGTAAACATACAAAAGTACTAGGTACAACTACAAAAAGATTATATATTAGGGAGTAAATCCATGCAGGTGTCCCAGGTGGAGCATATTGGGAAAAGAAAATCACGCCTGACAGGAAATGAGCAAATAATCTTCCAAGACCACCAATAAATACTCCAAGTTCTATGGGTTCTTGGGTCTTTCTGAGGACTGCACCATAAATTAAAAGTAATGCCCCAAGAATACCTGCAACTATTAAAACTATTCTTGAAATTGGGAACCACTTCAACTTAAATTCTAAATCTTTAATATCCTCTTCTATATTAGTTTTTTCTTCACCTTGGGCAGATTGAAGTTTTAATTTTAACTCTTCAAGAGTTTTTTGAGCTTGAGGAAGTTCATTAGATATATTAACCACAAACAGAATTGAACCTGCTAAGAAAAGTAAAGCTATAAAAAAGGTAATTATTTTTGAGGCCTTAACCTTTTTTGCTATTCCTGAAAGGCCTATTAAACTAAAAGCAATGGGATAATCTAATAAATATTGGGCCCAATGAACAACATACATATCTTGTAAAGAGTGTATAACCCCATATACTAATCCTACTAAAATACCTGATAATGTTCCCCATCTTAAAGCAAAGATAAAGAGAGGAAGCATTTGCATACTTATACTTCCACCTTGAGGCATAGCTCCTATTCGCAAATACCAAAGAAGTAGAGATAAAGCTATGGATAGAGCACCCTCTGTAAGAAGCCTTACAGGCTTTTGAGACATTATGAAGCACCTCCTATATTAAAATTTAAGGTTCCCTCGCCAGCATAGTGGAAGGGAACCTTAAATTTTATAAATCTTAAATATATTATACTTTTTTATCCTTAGCCCTTCCCTACGCTGGCATTACCCAGATCAGGTTCAAAGGGTCGGTAGCTTCCACTACCCTCTCAGCCTCGGATTCAGAGGCTCCCCCGGGAACCTTTTTTCTTTTAATCTGTAATTATATCATAAATTTTCTGATTTTTCTCTTAATAGTTTTTCCAGCTTTTCTATTCTATTTTCAAGGTACTCAATTCTTGATTTTAGTTCTTCAATTAAACTTAGTTCAGGGTCTGGGATATTACCATGTTCTAACATTTCCTTAGGAGTTAATTTTCTCCCCTCTTGAACTATAACTCTTCCTGGTACTCCCACAACTGTACAATTGGGGGGGACAGACTTTAATACTACAGATCCAGCACCTATTCTTGTATTGTCTCCTATAGTTATTGGACCAAGAACTTTTGCTCCTGCTCCTATAACCACATTGTTGCCTATTGTAGGATGTCTTTTACCCTTTTCTTTACCTGTTCCTCCTAAGGTAACACCTTGGTATATGAGTACATTATCTCCAATTTCTGTTGTTTCACCTATTACTACCCCCATACCATGATCAATAAAGAAACCTTTACCAATCTTTGCTCCAGGATGAATCTCTATTCCTGTTAAAAGTCTATTGAGATGGGAAATTAAACGTGGAATAACTGGTATTTTTAATTTCCAAAGAAAATGGGCTAATCTATGTAATAATATAGCATGAAAACCCGGATAACAAAGTATTACTTCTAAAAAACTTCTTGCAGCAGGATCCTTTTCAAATACAGCCTTATAGTCTGCAACTATTGTTTCAATTATTTTAAGCATTTTTTCACCCCATCCTTCATAAATTATACCAATTTGATATAAAATAACATAAAAATAAAAAATTTTCTACCAAGAGTTTTTGTTATTGAAAATTTATAGTATAATATCATCTAAAAATAGGAAAGGCTGTGAAGGGAAATAGTATCTACCAAATAGCAAGATAACAGAGAGGTTGGTATTAGCTGTAAACTAGCCATCTTGCAGGTAGTGAATGGGGCCTCGAGCCTTGGAACGAAAGGGAAAATATATCTCCGAGTAGTCTCCAACGGGTTAGCCTCCGTTAAGTGGGCAAAGAGTTGGGGTATATCTACCTCAATTAAGGTGGTACCACGAGAACAAGCCTTCTCGTCTTTTGTGGATGAGGAGGCTTTAATTTTTATTAGGGGAGGTTTTTAATGTATGAGTCAGTATAAGTATATTTTAGAAGAGTCAAAACTTCCTAAGGATTGGTACAACATTATACCTGATCTTCCTTTTCCGCTACCTCCTGTAGTTCATCCTGCAACATTACAGCCTGTTAAGCCTGAAGATCTTGCACCTATTTTTCCCTTGGAGTTAATTAAACAAGAAGTGAGTCAAGAAAGGTATATTCCTATTCCTGAAGAAGTGTTAGATATTTATAAGCTTTGGAGACCCACACCTTTGTATAGAGCTGTAAATTTGGAAAAATATTTAGATACTCCAGCACATATATATTATAAATATGAAGGGGTTAGTCCTCCAGGAAGCCATAAACCAAATACTGCAGTAGCTCAAGCTTTCTACAATAAACTGGAAGGTGTAAAAAGATTAACTACAGAGACTGGAGCAGGCCAATGGGGCTCTGCTTTATCTATGGCATGCAATTTCTTTAAGTTAGAATGCAAGGTATATATGGTTAAAGTAAGTTATTATCAGAAACCTTATAGAAGATCCTTAATGGAAATATGGGGTGCAAAGGTTGTACCAAGCCCAAGTCAAGATACGGAAGCTGGAAGAAGAATTTTAGAGAAAGATCCAGATTCTCCTGGTTCATTAGGTATCGCTATTAGTGAAGCAGTAGAAGATGCAGTTAAAAGAGATGATACAAAATACTCACTTGGTAGCGTACTTAATCATGTACTTTTACATCAGACCATAATTGGAGAAGAAGCTTTGTTGCAGATGGAAATGGCAGAAGAATTTCCTGATGTGATTATAGGATGTGTGGGTGGGGGAAGTAATTTTGCAGGTCTTTCTTTTTCTTTTGTAAGAGAAAAATTTAAGGGTAAAAAGATTAGAATTATTGCTGTAGAACCCGAATCTTGCCCAAGTCTTACAAAAGGTATATATACATATGATTTTGGTGATGTGGCTAAAATGACCCCTCTTTTAAAGATGTACACACTTGGACATAATTTTATTCCTCCTTCTATTCATGCAGGAGGTTTACGTTATCATGGAATGGCACCTTTGGTAAGTGCTCTTTACCATAATGGATATATTGAGGCTGTAGCATATCCTCAAACAAAAGTATTTGAAGCAGGAGTTCTTTTTGCAAGGACGGAGGGTATTGTACCAGCACCAGAATCTTGCCATGCTATAAGAGCAGCTATTGATGAGGCTTTGGATGCCAAGGAAAAAGGAGAAAGAAGAGTAATATTATTTAACCTTAGTGGTCACGGTTTCTTTGATCTTTCTGCCTATGATCAATATTTAACAGGTAGACTGGAAGATTATTCTTATCCCAAGGAAAAGGTTGAAGAAGCACTTAAGGATCTACCTAAGATTTAAGCTATTTGAAGAGGGGAGAATTTAAGATTTCTCCCCTCTACTTTTTAAATTACACTTAAGCTCTTGAAATTTATAGAAGAATATAATATAATTTTCGTTGAAAGTTGGGCCCGTAGCTCAACGGCAGAGCAGCCGGCTCATAACCGGTTGGTTCTAGGTTCGAATCCTGGCGGGCCCACCATTTTTTATTTTTATGTAATTTTCATTATAAATCCTTTTTGATTTTAGTTAATGGATGAAAGGAAAGAAGAAGATAAATATTCTTTTTGTAAAACACTTTAATTAGTGAAAGAGTTTTAAATGAAAACCCAATTTTAGCCTCTAAAAAGGTAGGCAAACCTTAATCCCATAGTGATGTATTTATCGTTTTATCTTTGGCTGTTTTAAACTCTACATATCATTATAAGGTTCAAAAAGTTGCAACGGAGATTTTACATGAGTTAATTAAGAAAGTTGGGAAAGTATTTTTTTCAAAGAAAAGAAGTGAGATAGAAGGGGTTAATAGTTAATGGAACTAGATTTGGTTATAGAAAAGTATGTATTTGAGTGACTCTGTGGGACATCTTAAAAACTTTCATTACTTGTTATAGAACTTATATAATTTGGGGTATATGGGAGAATGGGAAAAATGATAAGATATTTGTAGATTCTAATACTGTATTTTAGAATTTCCGGAAGGTTCCTTTATAGTTATTGACAAAAATTTCTTTTTGTATTACTTTATCATTAGCAAACTTGGGCGGATAGCTCAGCGGTTAGAGTGCCTGCTTCACAAGCAGGAGGTCGTAGGTTCAAATCCTACTCCGCCCACCATCTTTAATTAATTTTAATTACTATTGACCCAAATCTGATCCATATTTTCTATTCTTAATTTTATATAATATATATTAGAATAAGCAGAAAAAAGCTAAAAAATACCATACTTTTTGGATTCATGGGTAATGAAAGTGTAGGAATTATAATTTCTACAAAGAGTTAAAAATAAACTTAAAGATTTGAAAAAAATGTACCTGAAATAAAGAAAGAAAATAGTAAAAGAGATATGGCTATTAAAGCAAAACATATTTTTCTATAGGTAAAACAATTTGAATTGAGAGATTTATTAGATGTAATCAAAGATGTTCTTAATGAAGAAGACCCATTATTTCTTTTATAAGACCATTAACGATTGAAAACATAGAAAAAATATCTAAAATAAAAGTTTCAAAGTTAACTCTTACTAAAATGTCAGAGATAGATGAAGACATGTGATTTTAAATCATATATATTGAATAGCTAAACTTTTCTTAGAAAAAAAGAGTTCTTTTAGTGAGATCATAAAAAGGTTACCTGAAGTTTTTAATCCTCTTTTTGACAAGACTTTGGAAAAACGTAAAATAATTAAAGAGAAAGCTAATAAAATTTTTCAATAAATCAATAATAAAAGGGAACAGAAGATGAATAGAAGCTTTGTAATTGATACTACAAAGAGTCCATATGCGAGATTAAAGACAATACCTATATCCTCTGTAAAGGTATCTGGTTTTTGGGGGAAAAGAATAATAACACTACACGATGTTACCTTACCAGAGCAATATAGACTATTGGAAGAGACACAAAGATTTTACAACTTTAGAAGAGCAGCAGGAAAAGTAGAAGGGGACTATTATGGTTTTTTCTTTAATGATACAGATGTATATAAATGGCAAGAAGCAGTATCATTTTCCTTTGCATCTTATGGAAGAGATGAAAATTTAGAAAAGATATTAGATCAAACCATAGAGGAAGTAGCAGAAGCCCAAGATGAAGACGGATATTTAGATGCCTATTTTACCTTTGAAAGAAAAAGGTACAGATGGACAAACCTAAAAGACATGCATGAACTATATTGTGCAGGACATTTAATACAAGCAGGAATTGCGCATCACAGATCAACGGGAAAAGACACTTTGTTAGACATTGCAAAAAGATTTGCGGACCATATAGACCATGTATTTGGGTCAGACAAAAAAGAAGGCACATGTGGACATCCCGAGATAGAGATGGCACTTGTAGAACTATACAGAGAGACAGGAGATAAAAGATACTTAAATCTTGCAAAATTCTTTATAGATGAAAGAGGAAGAGGACTAATAGGCGGAGAAACATATCACATAGACCACAAACCATTCAGAGAACTCACCGAAATTATAGGACATGCAGTAAGAGCCTTATATCTAAACTGTGGAGCTACAGATCTCTATTTAGACACAGGAGAAAAAGAGCTAATGGAGGCATTAGAAAGATTATGGAAAAATTTTGTAGAAAGGAAGATGTATATAACAGGAGGTGCAGGAGCAAGACATGAAGGAGAAGCCTTTGGAGAAGAGTACGAACTACCAAATATTACAGCATATGCAGAGACATGTGCAGCAATAGGAAGTTTCATGTGGAATTTTAGGATGCTACTTGCAAAAGGGGAAAGAAGATTTGCAGATATAATGGAACAAACATTATACAATGGATTACTATCAGGGATATCTCTGAATGGTAAAGAATACTTTTATGTAAACCCATTAGAAGACAATGGAGAACACAGAAGAAAGCCATGGTTTGCATGTGCTTGTTGTCCACCAAACATAGCAAGATTAATAGCATCAATACCGGGATACTTTTACACTACATCAGAAGAAGGAATATGGGTTCATTTATATGGAGAGAATGAAGCCAAAATTCCATGGGGAGATAAGGAGATAAGACTCATAGAAAGGACTAATTATCCATGGGGAGGGAATATAGAGTTTGAAATAAAAGCAGAAGGAGAATACAAAATCTTTTTAAGGATACCGAGCTGGGCAAAGGGCTACACGATAAAAATAAATGGAAATCATTTAAATACAAAGGAAATAAAAAATGGATATATAGAGATAGAGAATCAATGGAATGAAGGGGACAAAATAAATTTAAGATTACCCATGGAGATAGAAATAATAGAGAGCCATCCAAAGGTAAAAGACAATATAGGGAAAGTAACGATAAAGAGGGGACCAATAATTTACTGTATGGAGCAGGTTGGCAATTCATGGGGAGATCCAAGATACATGGAAATTTCTGAGTATAATTTAAAAGCAGAGCTATCAGAGATTCTTGGAGGAATAGTTACGATAAAAGGCAAGGGAAAGATTGTAAACAGAAGAATTTGGGAGAACAATTTATATTTACCGAAGGAAGAAGTAGAAAGAAACAAAAAAGAGGTAGAATTTATAGCCATACCATATTATGCATGGGCAAATAGAGAAAAAGGTCCTATGACAGTTTGGATAAGAAAAGGATAGATTATAATAAAATGATATACTTTAAATGATATACTTTATATAAATAAAAAATTTTAGGGAGAAAGTATGAGGAGAGAAATAATACCAAGTTTATTGGAAATTCAAGAATTAATGTTACAACTAAAAGATTATGAAAGAAGGCTTAAAAATTTGGAATTAGAATTTGAAAACTATCTCAATGAAAATCTTAAGGTGATTAATGATAAAGAAGAAGAGTTAAGAAAGATCATTGATAATTTTAAGTTAATTAGAGATCAGCAAAAGGAAAAGGAAGATAAGGTTGTAATATATAGGGAAAAACTATCTCAGGAGGAAAAAAGGAGCTTAACTTTAAAAAATCCTAAAGAGGTAATGCATGTTGAAAAGGAAATTGAAAACCTAAAGAAACAAATTACTAATCTTGAAGATGAAATATTAAATTTAATGATTCAGTCAGAAGAAATAGATTTAAGGAAAAAAGATGTAAGTTTAGAATTACAAAAAATGAAAGAAGAGTTTGAAAAAAAGAAGAAAATATTAGAAAATGAAATAAATTTAGTTAAAGATGAGATAAGGAACTTATCTAATAACATTTCTGAGAAAAGGTCTAAGATACCTGAGCAAGATTTGATTGAGTTTGATAATCTATTAAAATCTAAAAATAGTAGAGCAATTGCCAGAGTTATAAATAAAGAAATATGTGAAGGGTGCAGACTTTCGATACCTAAAGCTGTTTTAGAAAAGGTTAAAAAAGGTGATATTGTAAATTGTCCAAATTGTGGTAGAATTTTATGGTTGGAATAATATTATTAAGGTAGGAAATTTATGGAATTAATATTATTACTTTTTGCAATCTTGATATTATATATAGGTGATAGAGTTATTAAATATTTAACAACTCCTCGATGTCCTAATTGTGGTAAAGTTTTGAATGTACGTTATAAATTAATCAAAGCTCCGACAACTATTGAAGATGGAATAGAAGAAAAGACTTTATACTGTGAATGCGGATACGAAAGGAAAGTAACATATAAAGTTCCTTACTGGAAAATAGTTAGGAAAGAAGGACTTAGAGGTTTTGAAGTTGTACCTTGGACTAAATTGTATGAGAGGGAAGAAGTAGACCAGGCAACCGCGGAATCGAAAGATTCCGAGGAAAGTCCGAACACCACAGGGCAGGGTGCTGGGTAATACCCAGTCAGGGTAACCTGAAGGAAAGTGTCACAGAAAACAGACCGCCCATATAAGGTTAATGAAAATCCTTATATGGGTAAGGGTGAAAAGGTGAGGTAAGAGCTCACCAGTAGGAAGGGTGACCTTCCTGGCTTGACAAACCCCACCCGGTGCAAGGCCAAATAGGAGGGGTTGAGGTGGCCCGCCGACCCTCGGGTTGGCCGCTTGAGGTAAGGAGTAATCCTTACCCTAGATAGATGGTTGCCGCTCCTAAAAAGGGGAACAGAATTCGGCTTATGGTCTGCTTCTTCCCTCTTGGCATTTATTAAACAAAATTTGAACAAAAGTTAGGCATTAATTTAACCAGTCTTAATAAACCCTTGTTGCATCATATTTAACTCTTATTTCTATTTGTTAAGGATTACATTGTATAATTGTGTAAAAAGGTGGTAAAAAGTGGGAATTTTGTGGGGGATATTAAATTGTTTTGTGGGGAATATCATTATTCTTTAGATGAGAAAGGGAGGATAGTTATACCTACAGTTTTTAGACAACTATTGGGAGATACTTTTTATATAACAAGAGGCTTTGAAAAATGTTTAAACATTTATACTATTGTGGATTGGAATAATTTCTCAGAGATAATAAGTAGTTTTTCTCCTACGGATGATTATATAAGAAGATTATGTAGGTTTTGGTTTTCAGGCTCTGTACAAGTTACAACAGATAAGTTGGGCAGAATTCTTATTCCCTCTTTTCTTATCGAATATGCCCAACTTAATAGAGATGTGGTTATTGTAGGGGCTGGTAAACATATAGAGATTTGGGCAGAGGAAAAGTGGAAAGAAATTAATAGAGAAGAAGATTTAATGAATAATATGAACGAAATAAATGAAAAGATAAAGGACTTATGGAAGAGATAGAAATTATACATAAATCAGTTATGCTTGATAAAGTGTTATATTACCTTAAGGTGACACCTGGAAAAATCTATATTGATGCTACTTGTGGACTTGGGGGACACAGTAGTGCCATATTGAGAGAATTAAATAGATCAGGGTTACTAATAGGTATAGATAGAGATATAGAAAGTTTAGAAATAGCTAAAAATAGGTTGAAAATTTATGGAGATAATTTTGTACTTTTTAATACAACGTTTGATAGAATTCCAGAAGTTTTAGAAAAGCTAAATATAGCTAAGGTTGATGGTATCTTATTTGATCTTGGTTTCTCATCATATCATATAGAGAGAAGCAAGAGGGGTTTTTCCTTTCAAAGGCCTGAGGAACCTTTGGATATGAGATTTTCTAAAGATGACTCTTTAACAGCTGAATATATTTTGAATAATTTTTCTGAAGAGGAACTTGCAGAAATTTTTTACAAATATGGTGAGGAACCCAACGCCTACAAGATAGCAAGGAAAATAGTAGAAAGGAGGAAAATAAAACCCTTAAAATGTGTGGAAGATTTGTTAGAAGTTATAGGGAAAAATATCCAAAATTATAAAAGGCATCCTGCAACCCGTATATTTCAAGCATTGAGAATAGCTGTAAATAGAGAATTAGATCTTTTAGAAAGGTCCTTAGAAATTACACCTCATATTCTTAATCCGCAAGGAAGAATTGTAGTTATAACCTACCATTCCTTGGAAGATAGAATTGTAAAAAATTTTTTAAAGAATAACAGAGATAAATTTGAAGTTATTACTAAAAAGCCAGTAGTACCTTCAAAAGAAGAGATTGAAAATAATAAGAGGGCAAGGAGTGCAAAGTTGAGAGTGGGGGAAAGGAGGGTGGAAAGTTGAAACAATTTTTAGTAATTATATTGTTTTTTTTAGTGTTTTTAAGTACAGTTTTTTTAAATGTAAAAGTTTCAACTCTTAAAAGTGAAATAACAAAAATAAACAGAGAAATAGATAACTTAGAAAAAGAAAAAGTATACTTGGAAACAAGAATTCAGTCATCTTTAAGTATTAAAGATATAGAAATTAAGGCTCAAAAATTGGGTTTAACTTATCCTAAAAATGTAGTAGAAATAAAAGTTTATAATGGTAGTGTGGCAGAGGTAATAAGTGAGAAGTACTACGCAGCTTCTTTAGAACAATAAATATGATAATATAAGTTGTTATGAATATTATAAGAGCACGAATATTTTTAACTTTTTGGATTATAACAATTTTTTTTATTGAAATATTTGTCATTACACTCCAGTTAGGAAGGGATATATCTTACCCCCAAACAAGGACAAAAGATAGGGGGATTATATTAGATAGAAATGGGGAAGAGATTGTATTTAATATTAAAAGGAAATCTTTAACTATTAATCCTAAAGGTATTGAGAGTAAAGAGAGAAAAAAAATAATATCCATACTTTCCAATAATCTTAAACTTTTTTCAGATGAACTTTACAAAAAGATAAATCTTCCATATGAATTTGTCTGGATTAAAAGAATGCTCTCTGATGAAGATGTTAAAAGAATAGAAAAATATGTTGATAATAAAAAGATTATTTTTATAGATGAACCTTATAGGACTTATCCTATGGGAATAGGAATTTCAAATCTTATTGGTTTTGTCGGAGTTGATAACCAAGGACTATCGGGATTAGAGGCATATCTTGATTCTTACTTAAGAAATGGATATAGTATTTATCTTACTATAGATAAAAATCTTCAAGAGCTTTTGACTATGTATTTAAGAGAATACATGAAAGAGTATAATGCAGATGGTGCTTTTGGTGGAATTATGGATTTAAATACAGGAGAAATTATTGCCCTAACTACTCTTCCTGAAATTGATTTAAGTAGAAATCTTGATGAAATAATAGAACAGAATAATAGATTTAGAAATCTTTTAAATACTGTTTTAGAACCTGGATCTCTCTTTAAAGTAGTTACAACTGCTATTGTATTAGAAGAAAAATTGGTAGATGAAAATTTTTCTGTCTACTGTAAAGGAGAAGAAATAATTGACGGTTATAAAGTAAGATGTACAGAGCATCATGGATTAGTAAATATAGAAGATGCTTTAGTTAGATCCTGTAATATATATTTTTATTATTTAGCAAAAAAGATACCTGCATCTATCTGGGAAAAATATTTTAAACTCTTAGGGTTAGATTCTGATATACCATTAGATGTGAAGATATTTTCTGGAGATACAATTTTACCTGATGTTAAAAGTAGTATTGTTATGCATGGTACGTTAGGTTTTGGACATGGTATTGGGATGACACCTTTGAAAATGTTATGGACTCTTAGTTTTGTAGGAAATAATGGGTTTTTAGTAAAACCTAAACTAATCAAAAAGATAGAAAATAATGGTAAAATTATATATACATCTAAATCAGAAATATACAGACAAGTTTTTTCTAAAGATACATCTTTGCAGACATTAAATTATATGTTTCAGGTAGTAAAGAGAGGAACTGCAAATATCCTAGCTGATCTAAATTATAAAATAGCTGGAAAAACAGGAACTGCTCAAATTTCTGGTAAATTTGGATATACATCTTATTACAATCACTTTTTCTTAGGTTACCTCTTTTTAGATGATAAAAAATATTGTATTCTTGTTATGTTAGATAAGCCAAAGAAAGGTAGGTTTGCAAGAGAAACAGTAGTACCTATATTTGGTGAGATTGTTAAAAAACTCTCTATATATGGGAGGTTAATAAATTGAAAAATTTGCAGAATATATTAGGTTATTTTAAAGAAGAAATAATTGATATTATAGGAAGTACTTCTCTATATATAGAAGGTATTAGTGTAGATTCAAGAAAGGTTAAAAATGATTATGTATTTTTTGCTTTGCCTGGAACTAAAGATGATGGGAAAAAATATATTGATCATGCAATATCAAATGGGGCTAAAGTAATCTTTTACAATGGTGATTTAAATTATGTAATAAAAGATGGAATAACTTATATTAAAGTAAATGATATATTCAAGGTTCTTGGGATTTTTTCTTCTTCTTTTTATGATTTTCCAAATAAACATTTAAAGATATTTGGAGTTACAGGTACTAATGGAAAGACTACTACTGCGAACTTAATCTACCATTATTGGAAATCAAAAGGTAAGAAATCAGGTCTTATAGGTACTATAGATTATAGAATAGATGATGAGATCTATCCCTCCAATTTTACAACCCCACAGCCTCATGAATTACAGGAACTTCTAAGGAAGATGGTAGATAAAAAAATAGAATATGTTTCTATGGAAGTATCATCTCATGCTTTAGCTCTTAAGAGAATTGAAGGATTAGAATTCAAAGGTGTTATATTTACCAATCTAACTCAAGATCACTTAGATTTTCATAAAACTATGGAAGAGTATTTTAATTCAAAGATGAAAATCTTTGATTATTTAGAGCAGGATGGCTTTGGAATTATAAATAAAGATAATGAATGGACAGGAAAAATAAATCTAAAACATAAAAAAATTTATTGGGTGTCTCTATATGATGAGAAAGCGGATATAGTACTTAAAAAAGTTTTTGTAAATAAAAAAGGAATGTTCATAGAAGCCATTACTCCTAAAGGTCAAATAGAATTGTCTACCAAGTTAAGAGGAAAATTTAATATTTATAATCTTCTTTTGGCTGTAGGTTTATTAATAGCAAGCGGTGAAAACTTAGATGATATTGGTAAATATTTAGCTACTTTTAAAGGAGTAAAGGGAAGATTAGAGTTTATAGAAGAGGGGCAAGATTTTAATGTAATTGTTGATTATGCTCATACACCAGATGGATTACTGAATGTTCTTGAGACAATTAAAGAGTTTACTAAAGGAAGGATAATTGTAGTGTTTGGATGTGGTGGAGATAGAGATCCTACAAAGAGAGATAAAATGGGTGAAATATCTGCTAAATTATCTGATTATGTGATAATAACTTCGGATAATCCAAGAACTGAGGATCCTTTAAAAGTCATTAGGGACATAGAGGCGGGGGTCAAAAGAGTTGGTTTTAGAAATTATGAGATTATAGAAAATAGAGAGGAAGCAATAAAAAAAGCCATAGAAATGGCAAAAGAAGACGATACTGTGCTAATTGCAGGTAAGGGACATGAAAACTATCAGATTATAGGAACCCAGAAATATCCATTTAGTGATCAAGAAGTAGCAAGAAAATATATAAAGGAGCGCCTATCAGGGTATGAAGATTAATCTTACTGTAGAAGAAATGCTAAAAGCTACAAAGGGATTTCTAATTAAAGGGAATTTAAGAGACGTAGTAAATAGTATATCTATAGATTCAAGAACAATTAAACCTGAAGATCTATTTATACCATTAAAAGGAGAGAAATTTGATGGACATGATTTTATAAACGAGGTAATAAGAAAAGGTGCAAAAGGCTTCATCTTTAGTAGAGATTTGGAGATTCCAGCGGAAGAAGTAATTGTTATAAAGGTAAAAGATACTCTTATAGCCTTACAAGATTTAGCAAATTATTATAGGAAAAAGATTAAGGCAAAGGTTATTGGAGTTACAGGTAGTAGCGGTAAGACTACCACTAAAAATTTAATTGGTGAATTGTTAAGTAAGATAGGAAAAGTTAATATAAGTAGAGAAAATTATAATAATGAAATTGGAGTTCCACTAACTATATTAGAAACGGAAATAGATACGAATTTCTTAGTTTTAGAAATGGCTATGAGAGGTAAAGGACAGATTAGAGAATTAAGTAAAATTGCAGAACCTGATGTAGGAGTCATAACTAATATAGGTTGGGCTCATATTGGAATTTTAGGTTCCAGAGAAGCGATTATGGAGGCAAAAGCTGAGATTTTTGATTATATTAATGATCAAGGTTATGCAATTTTAAATAGAGATGATGACTTAAGTATGTGGATTTTTGAAAATTTAAAATTAAATAAATATACCTTCGGGTTTAATGAGGAAAGTAATATAAGAGGGAAAATTTTAGATAAATTAGATGATAAAGTAAGAATGTCTATAGGTTTTCCAGATGAATCTAAGATTGAGATCTTACTAAATTTATATCCATTAAACATATATAGAAATGTCCTTTCTGCTTTTGGAGTATTGTGGATATTTTCTCCTAAATCTGTAAATAATTTTTCTTTTGTTAATTATGATTTGTCATTACCCAAACAGAGGTTGACTACTAAAAATACATATAAAGGGATTAAAGTTATTGATGATACATATAATGCAAATCCTGATTCTGTTAAAACAGCTATTGAGTACTTAGATATATTGCCTTCATATGGTAGGAAAGTCCTATTATTAGGGGATATGTTAGAACTTGGGGAATATAGCATTTCTGCACATAAAGAAGTAATAAAATATGCTATAGATAAGGATTTTTATTATTTATTGTTTTATGGCGAAGAGTTTAGTAAGGCTATTGATGATATGAAATCTGAATTAAAAGATATTCTTGATTCTAAAATTTTTTATACGAGAGATGAAAGAGAGATAAAGGATTTTTTAAGAGAAATTTTGAGACCTTATGACATTATTTTAATTAAAGGTTCAAGAGCTATGAAAATGGAAAATTTCATTAAGTTCATTGAGGAGGAAATATGAAAGAACTATTATTTTTCAGTATTGTTTCTTTCATATTTTCATGGTTTTTTTTAAATTACTGGATTAAACTTCAAAAGAATAAACAAATAGGCAAATATGTTAGAAAAGAAGGACCTTTATCTCATTTTTCTAAATCAGGAACTCCTATAATGGGAGGATTAATTTTTATAATTATTTCATTACCCTTTTTATTTATAAAAGAAACCTTTTTTATCTCTTTATCCACCATACTTTTTGGATTATTAGGACTTATAGATGATTTAAAACTACTCAGAAATAAAGATTATGGAATAAGACCTCTTAAAAAAATATTTCTATCTTTTGCTTTAACCTTGATACTGTTCTTTGCTTATGGTTTATTTTTTACTCCAGATTATAAGCTAAGTTGGGGCTCATACACTCTATTTAACTCAAGAATTATTTACTTTATATTATTTTTTTGCCTTTTTATCGCAGTACCTAATGCAGTTAATTTGACTGATGGCCTTGACGGATTAGCAGGTGGGACTACTTTAATTACTTTTTTAACCTTGTTAATTTATAAATTTTCTTATACTTCCTTACAAATAAACATATATATAGGTGTTATTATAGCATCTATCTTAGCCTTTCTTTGGTACAATATGCATCCTGCTGAAATATTTATGGGAGATGTGGGTGCTTTTTCCTTAGGAGGAGCAATTTCTGCCTTAGCTTTAACAAAAAGGGTAGAACTTTTAATGATCTTTTTAGGAGGTATTTTTTTAATAGAATCTTTATCCGTTTTTATACAAGTATTCTTTTATAAATGGAAAAAGAAAAGAATCTTTTTGATGAGTCCTCTTCATCATCACTTTGAGTTAAAAGGATGGAAAGAAACAAAGATAGTAGCAAGATTTAATATAATTCATATCATTATGATTGTAGGAGGAATTATTTTATGGATGTTAATTTAAATTTTAAAAAAGCTTTAGTTTTAGGGCTTGGTATAAGTGGTTTGAAGATTGCAGAATTTTTAAAAAATGAAGGCATAGATGTAATTGTGAATGATTATAAAAAAGAAGATAGTTTTAAAGATTTGATCCCTTTGCTTAAGGAAAAAGATATAGATTTCTTCTTTGGAGATCATCCAGTAGAACTTTTACAAGATATTGATTTATTAGTGTTAAGTCCTGGTATCCCGAAAACAAATCCTATTTATCAAGAAGCTATAAAAAGAAACTTAAAAATTGTTGGAGAAATAGAACTTGCTTATTGGTTTGCAAAGGTACCTATTATTGCTGTGACTGGAACCAAAGGAAAATCAACAACTACTACTTTAATAGGAGAGATCTTAAATGGAGCAAAGATAGATAATGTGGTGGCTGGTAATATAGGTTTACCATTTATAAGTGTTGTAAAAAATCTTGATAAAGGTTATTTTGTATTAGAAGTAAGCAGTTTTCAGTTGGAAGATATTGAGAGTTTCAGACCTTACATATCAGTTTTTACAAACATTTATCCCGATCATTTAGATAGATATGGTAGCATGAATGAATATATAGAGGCAAAGAAAAGAATTTTTATGAATCAAAAAAAAGAAGATTTTGCTATTATAAATTATGATCAAGATATTATTAGGGAAGTAGTCAAAAAGTACCCTGTAAATAAACTATACTTTAGTGAAAACCCAATTAAAGAGTATGGCATATATTTCGATAAAAATAAACTTATTTATCATACAGAGAACAAAGATGGTTTTATACATCCCTCTCCTAATGGGTTATGGAATAGTGTTTTACTAAAGAATTTTATGGCTGCATCTTTAGTAGGATTAATTCTTGGTATAGATGAAAAAGTTATTGAAGATGTGGGAAATAAGTTTAAGGGAATACCTTTTGCTCTAGAAAAAGTAGATACCATAAATGGAAGAGTATTTATTAATGATTCAAAGGCTACTAATCCAATTTCAACCGTATCAGCTATAAAAAGTATTAATAAAAGTATCTTATTAATATTGGGTGGAAGAAATAAGAATTTTGATTTTACCGAACTTTTTGAAAGTATAAAACAAAATGGCAATGTAAAGCATGTAGTTCTTATTGGAGAAACTAAAAATATAATGAGAGATTTAGCCAAATCTTATGATATATCATATGAAGAAGCAAATACATTAGAGGAAGCTGTTAAAAGGGCTTATTATTTATCAGATTTTGGTGATGTAATATTATTTTCTCCTGCTTGTGCAAGTTTTGATATGTTTGAGAATTATAAAGAGCGAGGTAAAGCTTTTAATAAGATAGTTGAGAGATTAAAAAATGAAAAAATATGATAGAATGATATTTATTTTATCATTGCTACTTTCCCTTATTGGGCTTCCAGTAATTCATACAGCGAGCTGGAAGTGGGCAAGTATTTCGCTCAATAACCCTTCTTATTTTTCTAAACACCAATTGATTTATTTACCTTTAAGTATTGGAATTGCATTTTTTATATCAATAATCCCGATAAGTTTTTGGAAAAAGTTTTCTTTTCCTTTCTTAATATTAGGTTTTTTAGGATTAATATTAGTTTTTATACCACCTTTTGGGAAAGTCTCAAGAAATGTTGCACGTTGGATTGAAATAGGGCCTATCCAGATTCAACCAGTTGAGATAATGAGGTTTACATGGATTATTTTTCTTGCTCAATTTTTATCTTTAAATAAGGATAAAAAATTAGAAAACATAAGGTTAATATGGATAATGATTTTTTTATTTTTAATAGCTTTTCTTCTGTATCTTCAACCTAATGTAAGTATGCTAATATTATTTTCTCTTTCAACCTTTATAATTCTCTTTATTTCTAATATGGATTATAAACAAACCACGCTTTTGGCTTTAATCTTGATCCTTTTTATAAGTATCTCAATATTAACTGGTGACTATAGGAAGCAGAGAATAGTTATGAGTGGATCATTTTTCCCCCTTTTTTCCACTTATCAGCAAAGTCAAGCTTTAAATGCAATAAAAGATGGAGGATTATTTGGAAAGGGTTGGGGTAGAGGTAGCTTGAAATTTTATATTCCAGAAGCATATAATGATTTCTTGTTGCCAGTAATCTTTGAGGAAGGAGGATTAATAGCTGGTACTTTTATTATTTTTATTTATGTTTTGTTAATTTTAACTATATTTTATTTATCTTTAAATATTTCGAAAAAAGATCTTTTTAGTGGGTTATTAAGTATGGGAATATTAGTTTTTTGGAGTATTGAAATTATTTTAAATATATTAATGAATATAGGTTTTTTACCTGTTATGGGTTTACCATTACCTTTTTTAAGCTTTGGAGGTTCTGCTCTAATAGTTAATTGGGCTCAAGTAGGATTATTAATGAAACTTGGAAGTATGGGTGATAGAAAATGATTAGTTTAGTTTTTGCTACTGGAGGAACAGGTGGGCATGTGATACCAGCCATTAATATGGCCGATTTTATTATTAGTAAAGCACCCCATTGGAAAATTATCTTTATAGGAAGAGAAAATAGTTTAGAAGAAAGACTTATAGTTGGGAAATATCGGTTTTATGGTCTTCCACTTAACAGAAGTACAGAATTAAAATCTACAAAGTTTTTATCCTCGGTGAAAAAAAGTATACATATTTTAAATGAAATAAAACCTGATCTTTTAATAGTATTTGGAAGCTACATTACAGTTCCAGTTTTGATCTCTGCTATTATTAGAAGATATCCTTTTTGGCTTCATGAGCAAAATGTTATTCCAGGAAGAGTAACTAAATTGTTTACTCCCTTTTCAACAGGTGTAGCAGTTACTTTTTCTGACACAAAAAAATATTTGGGAGATAGATCAAAAATTTTTGTAACTGGTAATTTTATAAAAACTGAATTATTGACTTTAGATAAAGAGAATTGTAAAAAAGAATTAGGGTTTCGAACAGATAGAAAACTTCTTCTAATTACTGGAGGAAGTCAGGGGGCAAGGATGATAAATATGGTAGTAAAAGAGATTATTCCTCAGATTTTAGAGAATGGTTGGCAGATACTTCATCAAATAGGTGAAAGAAATTATGTGGAATTTGTAAAAGATATCCCCCTTGAAGAATGGGTTAACAAAGGATATAATCCTGTTCCTTTCATAAAAAATATGGAGATTGCAATAAGGGCATCAGACCTTGCTATAAGTAGGGCTGGTGCTACAACCATTTCTCAGTTTTTGGTAGCAGGTTTACCTGCCATATATATTCCTTATCCACATGCGAAAGATAATCACCAAATATATAATGCAGAATTTGTAGTTAAGAGGGGAGGAGGAGAGATAATTTTCGAGAAGGATCTTAATCCTAATCTACTTTTTAAACATATTATGAATTGGGATGATAATAGGTTATTAGAAGCTTCTACTGCTTGTATTTCAATTTCTAATCCTTATGGTAGAGAATATTTTTGGAATTTGATTTTAGAGACATTAGAAGGGAGGAACTAAATTTGTTTAATTATAAGAGGATTCATTTTATTGGTATTGCTGGCACAGGTATGAGTGCTCTTGCATACATTTTTGCAGAAAAAGGTTATAAAGTATCAGGATCTGATATACAAGAAAATATTTCTACAATAAGATTAAAAGCAAAGGGTGTAAAAATATATAATGGACATCATAGGGAAAATCTCAAAGGTGTGGATGTAGTTATAGTCTCTTCAGCTATTCCTCCTGAAAATGAGGAGTATTTAGCTGCAAAAGAAGGAAATATTCCCATATTACATCGTAGTGAACTTTTAGGAGAACTAACTAAAGAAAAAAAGTCTATTATTGTCAGCGGGACTCATGGAAAAACAACAACCACCTCTTTAATAGGGCTTGTTCTTGAAAATAATAAGGTGGACCCTACAATTATTGTAGGTGGAGAAGTAGAAGATATAGGTGGAAATGCAAAACTAGGGAATGGAGATTTTTTAGTGGCAGAAGGAGATGAAAGTGATGGTTCTATTTTAAAACTTTTTCCATTTATTCTTGTGGTCACTAATATAGATAATGATCATTTAGATTATTATAAAGACTTAGGTAAGATAAAAGAAACATTTCTTAATGTAATAGATAAAATACCCCAAAATGGAAAAGTTTTATTATGTTCAGAATGCGATAATATAAAGTCTATCATACCCTATATTAATAAAGAATTTTATACGTATGGCTTTGATAATGCAGATTTTACTGCTAATATAATAAATCTTACACCATATGGATCTGAATATGTGGCTTATTTCAGGGGAAAGGAAATAGGTAAGGTTAAGTTAAAAATACCAGGTAAACATAATGTATTAAACTCTCTTTCCGCATTAGCCACTGCTAAAATACTTGGATTAGATATGGATCTAACAATCAAAGTATTAGAAAAATTTAATGGAGTACAAAGAAGAATACAACTAAAAGGTATATTAGAAAATAATGTTTTAATTTTTGATGACTATGGACATCATCCCACAGAGATAAAAGCGACTTTGTCAACTCTTAAACTTTATAACAGAAGAATAGTAGTAGTTTTTCAACCTCATAGATATACACGTACTTTCTATCTTTATAGAGACATAGCAGAAGCATTAACCTTAGCTGATATAGTCATTTTGACAGAGATTTATTCTGCTGGTGAAAAACCTATATTAGGAATTTCGGCTAAAAAAATATATGAAGAAATTAAGAAAAAAAGGCCAGATTTTAATATATACTATGTGGAAAACTTAACCAATGCAGCTTCTACAGCATTAGACATATTAAGAGATGGAGATATATTACTGACAATAGGAGCAGGAAATGTTTGGAAAGTAGGTGAAGTGCTACTTGCTAAATTGAGGAGTGAAAGTAAGGTTGAATATCATCAATAATGAGAAACTTAAGAGTAGAATATTTTCACAGCATGATCTGGCTCCTTATACATCTTTTAAAATAGGTGGAAAAGCAGATTTATTTATTATTCCTTATTCATGGGATGAACTTATTTATATATTGTCTGAGCTTAAAGAAAAAGAAATTCCTACAAAGATTTTAGGAGCGGGAACTAATGTGCTGATTTCTGATGAGGGAATAAAAGGAGCAGTGATAAAAATATGTAGAAACCTTGGTAATGTTAAAAGAATAGATTCTTTAATAGTTGAGGCTGAGAGTGGATGTTTGATTTCAGAATTGTTGTATTTTGCATGGCAAAACGAATTAGGTGGATTAGAATTTTTAATGGGAATTCCAGGAACCATTGGTGGGGCTGTAACAGGAAATTCAGGAGCGTGGAGAAAGGCTATTGGAGATTATATAGAAGGATTATATGTTGTGGATAATTCTTTAAGTATAAAATATATAGATAAGAAGGATTTACATTTCTCTTATAGGAGTTCTAATATTCCAAAAGAGTATATTGTTAAATCAGTATTGATAAGATTTGAAAAAAAAGATAAAGATATTTCTATAGAACAAGCTAAAGAATACTTAAAAGAAAGAACTAAAAGGTTACCTAAATATCCCTCTGCAGGAAGTGTTTTTAAAAATCCTCCTCAAGGGCCAGCAGGAGTTTTTATAGAAAGACTTGGTTTAAAAGGAAAAAGAATTGGAGATGCCATGGTATCTTATGAACATGCTAATGTGATTGTTAATTTAGGCCATGCTAAATATAAGGATGTTATTTCTTTGATAAGTTTAATTAAGGAAGAAGTGAGGAAGGAATATGGTATAGAGTTAGAACCTGAGATTAGGATTTGGTAAAATTATGAGAAAATTTCTTGTCTTAATTTTAACAATAATCTTTTCATCTACGTGGATCTTATATGTAATAACAAATGATGGTGATACGAAAATTAAAGAGGATGTTTGTCAAGTTTTTAAATTTAGTAATCTTCTTTTTTTAAATAGAAAAATCAACCTAGTTGAGAGAAAACATGGAATAATAATAAAAGACATAAATTATCTTCCTTGGGGTGTAAAGATTAATTGGGAACCTGAGGTAACTCTTCTTGAGGTAGACTATGACAGTATAAAAATTTTTTATAATCAAAACCTTAAAGAGATGAAGAAATTTAAACCTTTTGATGGTACAATAAAGATAGAAGGTACAAAGGATATTCAATTTATTAGAACAATATTAGAAGCCTTTAAAGATCTAAATATAAAAAAAATAGTTTTTTATAAAAATTATTTTGAGATTTATGGAAATAACTTTTTATTAAAATTTTCTAATGATAACTTTAAAGAAAAAATTAAAACATTTAAAGAAATTGTCAAGAAGATGAGTATAGAAAACAAAAGTTTAGATTTCAGATTTAGGATTCCTTTTATTGGAGGAATATAGATGGCCGATACTGTTGGGGCTATAGATTTAGGCTCTACAAAAATAGCAGTTGTGGTAGGAAATGTTTTAGAAAAAAACATTGAAATAATTGGTTTTTCTATCTCACCTTCTAAGGGAATAAAATATGGAGTTATAGTTGATATCCAAGAGGCAAGTAATAGTATAAAAGATGCATTAAATAAGGCCATAAAAATTGCAGGAATAAAGAACATATCAAGATTATATGCAGCAATTAGTGGAGAAAAAGTAGCAGCCATTCCAAGCAGAGGCATGATTATAGTAAAAAGCAGAGAACAAGAAGTTACGGAAAAGGATGTTGAAAGGGCGATTGATGCAGCAAAAGCAACCTCTATTCCACCGGATAGGGAAATTATATATCATGTAGTTAGGGGATTTAGATTAGATGGCCAAGATGGAATTGTAAATCCAGTCGGCATGATAGGTACTCGCTTAGAATCTGATTTGTTGTTAGTAACTCATGATAAAATTCAACTTAGAAATATTATCAATACTTTGGAAAAAGCAGAAGTGAATATTGAAGGATTTGTTCCTCAAGAGATAGCAGCAGCAGAAGCAGTACTTACTCCAGAAGAAAAAAAATTAGGAGTAGTAATGGTAGATATTGGAGGAGATTTAACTAATCTTGCTATTTATAGAGAAGGTTGTCTTTATAGTATTGGTATATTAAAATTAGGTGGGGAAAGAATAACAAGAGATTTGGCTATTACGCTAAGAATTTCTACCGAAGAAGCAGAAAAGGTTAAAAAAATATTAGGAACTTTAAAAGATGAAGAAGAAGAAACGTTAGAAGTTACCTCATTACAAGAAAGAAAAATTAGAGTATCTACGTCTCAAGTTAGAGAGATCATAAAACCTCGCGTAGAAGAGATTTTAGAATTTATACAAAAAAAACTAGAAGAACTAAATTCTCCCTTAGAAATTATTCCAGGAGGTATTGTGCTTACAGGTGGTACTGCTCTCTTAGATGGTATAGATGAATTTGCAAGTAATTATTTAAAAGTACCGGTTAGAATAAGTGCTCCTTCTCAAATGAGAAGTTTTCTGGGAGAAAAAGATGCTGTATTTTACTCTTCTGCAGTAGGGGCTTTAGAGAGTTTTTTGAAGACTATTTCTTTTGAAGATAAAAATAAAAAATTTCTTGACTATTTAAAAGAAACATTTAACAATATATTTAGACCTTTTAAAGAGTAAAGAATTAGGGGAAGGTGGTGTTAGAAATTGACTTTATCAAGATTTACAGACAGCTTAAATAATGGAGAGATAAGGGCAAAAATTAAGGTTGTTGGTGTTGGTGGTGGTGGTGGTAATGCTATTAATAGGATGATTGAAGCTGGAATTCATGGTGTTGAGTTTATTGCAGTTAATACTGATATTCAAGTACTTGATCTTAATAAAGCTCCTCATAAAATCCAAATAGGGGAGCAAGTGACTCAAGGTCTTGGCGCTGGTGGAGATCCTAAGATTGGAGAAAAAGCAGCTATAGAAAGTAAAGAGATTTTGAAAGATATCTTAGATGATACAGATATGATATTTATAACTGCAGGAATGGGAGGAGGTACTGGAACAGGAGCTTCTCCAGTTATAGCTGAAATAGCAAAAGAAATTGCAAAACTTGTGGTAGCTGTAGTAACGTTACCTTTTACTTTTGAAGGAAGAAAAAGAAGAGTTAATGCTATGGAGGGAATAGAGAAACTTAAGGATAAAGTTGATACTCTTTTAATAATACCTAATGATAAACTTTTAAAACTTGGTGATAGTAGATTGCCTTTAGTTGAGGCTTTTAAGAAAGCCGATGAGGTTTTAAAACAAGCTGTTCAGGGAATTACAGAATTGATTACTGTTCCTGGATTGATAAACTTAGATTTTGCTGATATACAATCTATAATGTCAAAGGCTGGTACAGCTTACATGGGTATAGGAGTAGGAAAAGGCGAAAATAGAGCAAAAGAAGCAGCTCAAAATGCCTTACAAAGTCCTCTTTTAGACTTCTCTATTAATGGGGCTAAAGGAGTTATATTTAATGTAACAGGGGGTTTAGATTTATCCTTACATGAAGTAGAAGAAATTGCAGAAGTTATTACTCCTAAGGTTGATCCAGAAGCAAATATTAAGTTTGGTGCTGTAATTGATGAAAATATGAAGGATAGTATAAAAGTTACATTGATAGCCACAGGTTTTGATCATCAAGGTAAAGAGATAGAGGAAAGTTCTAATAAGAAGGATTATACTAACATATCAGAAGATGATTTAGATATTCCTGCTATTTTACGGAGAAAGAGATACTCTTGAACTGGAAACTAAAGAAAGAAATATTAGATATATTAAACAGTGAGAAAGGATTTAAGTTAAGTAAAAAGGGTGGAGATGTAAAGTTATTATTTATATACCCTAACACATATAATGTATCCATAAATAATTTGGGATATATAGGTTTATATCATATTTTTAATGAGCAACAAGGAATTTTATGCGAAAGAGCATATATTCCTGTGGATTGGAAAAGGAGAAAAGATTATAGAGTTTATTCAATTGAGGGATTTAGGGAATTAAGAGACTTCGATGTTTTGCTTTTTTCTGTTAGTTTTGAGCTGGATTTTTTTAATATAATTTATATTTTAAACTTGGAAAAAATTCCCCTTTATAGTTACGAAAGGGATGACGGTTATCCTCTAATAATTGGAGGGGGAATTGCTTTAAGCTCCAATCCAGAGGCAATATCTGAGATTTTTGATCTAATACTAATAGGTGAAGGAGAAGACATGGTTTCAGAATTATCAGAAGCTTTAATATTAAAGAAAAAAAATGGTTGGACAAAAGAAAAGTTTTTAAATACTGTAAAGGATTATGAGGGTTTTTATATACCTAAATTTATCAAATTCACATATAACGGTAAAAAAATAGAGAAAATATGGGGAGAACAAAAATTACCATTAAGAAGAAGAATTTATTCAAATTTTCCCAATAACCCCATGGTTTCACCTATAACATCTAACAAAGGTGTATTTTCTGATATGGCATTATGTGAATTGGTTAGAGGGTGTAAATATCAATGTAGATTTTGTTTGGCTGGTTATTTCTATAGACCCTATAGAGTTTCTTCCATAGAGAGAATATATGAAAAGGTTAATTGGTTCTATAGAGAGGATATACCTAAATTAGGATTTATTGTTCCTGCCATAGATCCCTCTTTAAGTTTGATAAGTGTTAAGGATTATGTAGAGAGAGGTGAAATACTTATATCTTTCTCATCTCTTAGACTAGAAGATATTACAGAAGACATATTAGATCTTATAAAAATTACTAATCAAAAAACTATTACTATAGCTCCAGAGGCAGGTACTGATAGGCTTAGAAAAGTATTGAATAAAAAGTTTACTAATGATGATATCCTAAATTTTAGTGGGAAAATTAAGGATTATAGTATAAAAACCTTAAAATTATACTTTATGATTGGATTACCTACTGAAACTTGGGAAGATATTGAAGGGATTTTGGATTTAATAATGAATATCAGAAGAATTGTTAAAAAAATGGAGATAAGTGTAAGTGTGTCTACCTTTATTCCTAAACCCCATACACCTTTCCAATGGGAAAAAATGGCAGATGTTGAATATATTGAAAGGGTTAGATCTTATCTATTAAAAAATCTTAGAAAAATGGATAATGCAAAAATGGAAGATGAAAATATCATTTGGGTTTTTTGGCAAGGAGTTTTAAGTAGAGGAGATAGAAGATTGAAAGAATTTTTTAGAGAATATATAAAAGATCCTTATAGTTTAAGAATTTTAAAGAAACTCGTGAAAGATAATCTATTGAAAGAGTATTACTTAGAAGAAAAAGAAAAGGATGAAATTTTTCCCTGGAGTTTTATAGATACGGGAGTTAAAAGAGAATTTTTGTGGAGAGAAAGAGAGAAGGCATATCAAGGAGTTATTACTTTGCCATGTAACGATTATTGTAAGGCTTGTGGGGTGTGTATATGATTTGGCAATCCAAACTTTTGAATAAATTTCACGAAATATCCCATGGATTCGTATCAGATCCATATTCTTTTCCTTTTTGTTTCTCCTTTAGGCATATCCCTTCATATATAAGGTTTCTTTCTTTAATTAAGATATTTCCAAATAGATGGGTTGTAGCAGAACAAGTCCATGGAGATAATATATATGTACCAAAAATTAGCAATGTATCTTTTTTCCCCAAAATTGCAAATAAAACTGATATTATGCTGACCCAAGAAAGAAGACATCCCCTTATTATGTTTTTTGCAGATTGCATTCCAATTTTTGTCTATATACCTAAAATTAGATTGATTGGTTTGGCACATTCTGGATGGAGAGGAACAATTAAAAAACTTCCGAAAAAATTAATATCCGAATTAAAGAATAGATATAATATCTCTTCTGAGGATATATTTATAGGTGTTGGTCCAAGCATTCATTCTTGCTGTTTTGAGGTTAAGCAAGACTTTATTTCTCAGTTGCCTAAGGAATATAGAAAATACCTTATATATGAAAAAGAAAAGGTAAAATATGATCTTATAGCTCTTCTTTTGCAACAACTCGAAGAAGAGAAAATACCAAAAGAAAACGTTGATATATCTGATATATGTACCTATTGCAACAATGCTTATTACTCCTATAGGAGAAATAAAACATCCCAAAGAAATATCGCCTATATATTTTTAAAATGAATCCTTTTTATAAAGAGGGTTTTTATAGATTAAGAAAGGATAGAAAAAGACTTTTTAGAAGAGTTTTACCATTTTTTATTATTTTTATAATTTTCATAGTTTTTCTCACTCATGTTTTACTGTCTAATAGAATCCCTCCTATAATTGGATATTTTGAACTTGATGAGAGTCTTATAAGAGCTCCAGTTGATGGAATCTTTAGAACAAGTATAGAGGATATGGAGAGAGTTAGAGTAGGACAAATAATTGGTTATATGGATACAGTTAATAAAAAGATAGAACAGAATACTTCATACTATAAAAGATACATAGATCTACTTGAAGAAATAAATAGACTGGGAGATAAAATTAATTTGAAAATTGATGAAATCAGGATTAAAGTTTTTAATAATGATTTCAAAGAAATAGATAAAGATATTTTATATCTTAAAAGTGTGTCTAAAGAAAGGTTAAAAATTTTTAACAGTATAAAGGTTTTAGAAGGAAATATTCGGAAGGATATAGAGAGGATTCAGGGAGAAAATTATATTTTTGCAATTAAATCTGGATATGTTTCTTTTTTTATCGATAATTTAATAGACAGAAATCTTAATGAGGTATCACTTTCACAACTCAATATTGTAAAATATACCTCTTTTTCTGGAAAAAGGGTAAAAAAGGGGGATTCTTTATGTGTGATAAGGGAGTTACCACCTAAATCTTTAATACTTTTTTCTAAAAATTTTGTAGAATCTGGTAAATATATAATAATCGATACAGATTTTCCTTCCAAAAATCTGATCAGAACAAAAGTCTTAAAAGTTGAATTTTTAAAAAATTTTTACAAATTAACTACTTTACCTTTAGAATTTAACAATATAATATTAAAAGAAAGGATTATTAAGGGAAAAATTCTAAAGATATATTAATCTCTTATGGATAACGAATTGAATTTTATTAAAGAAAATTGGGAAAAAGTAAAAGAAAAGATAGAGAAAACTGCTCTTAGAGTGGGAAAAAATTCTGATGAAATTGAAGTAGTTGCAGTTTCTAAGGGTTTTCCAGCAACTTATATAAGAAAGGCTTATGAGGTCGGAGTTAGAAAAATTGGAGAAAATAGAGTGCAAGAAGCAGAAAAAAAAATAAACGAATTAGCAGGAGATTTAGAATGTGAATGGCACTTAGTGGGTCATTTACAAACAAATAAGGTAAAGAAAGCATTAAAATTATTTGACTTGATTCATTCCTTAGATAGATTGGATCTTGCTAAAGCTTTAAATAAAGAAGCACAACGAGAAAACAAAGTGGTAAAGGTATTAATTCAATTAAACTTATCAGGAGAAAAAACAAAATATGGGTTTAAGGAGGATGAATTTTGGAAATCATTAAATGAATTATTGAGTTACGAATACCTAAAAATAGAAGGTCTTATGACCATAGGTCCTTTGACTACAGATAAAGATGAAGTAAGGAGGGTTTTTAGAAATCTTTATAATATCTGGGAGGTTTTAAAAGTTAAGGAGAACCTAAACTTAAGGTATCTATCAATGGGAATGTCGGAAGATTTTGAAATAGCTATTGAAGAGGGATCTAACCTTCTTAGGTTAGGAAGAATAATATTCTCTAAAGAATTTGAGGTGAGAGGATGAAAAAGATATTACTAGTGGAAGATGATAAGGGTATAGTAAGCTCTCTATCGCTTTTATTGAAAAAAGAGGGGTATGAAGTGGAAGCAGCTTATGATGGCGTAGAAGCATTAAACAAATTCAAGCTCTTCAATCCTGATTTAGTGCTTCTTGATATAATGTTACCTGAAAAGGATGGATGGGAAGTATGTAAAGAGATAAGAAAAGTAAGTAATGTACCGATTATAATGTTAACAGCTAAAGATGAAGAAGTAGATAAAGTTCTTGGTTTAAAAATAGGAGCAGATGATTATATTACAAAACCTTTTAGCGCAAAAGAACTACTTGCAAGGATAGAAGCTGTTTTAAGAAGGTATCAATCAGATCTTTTAAAAAGTCAAAAAATCGTTGCCCCACCTTTTGAAATGGATTTAGTCAAAAGAACTGTAAAAGTGAAAGGAAAAGAAGTTAATCTTTCATATAGAGAGTTTGAAATATTAAAACTATTAATATCTTCACCTGGAAGAGTGTGGACGAGGGATATGATTATAAAACATATATGGGGAGAGAACTTTTGGGGAGAACCTCGAGCGGTAGATGTATATATAAGATGGTTAAGAGAAAAAGTAGAGGATGATCCTAGTCATCCTAAATATATTGTGACAGTTAGAAATTTAGGTTACAAATTCCAGGAGGCGAACGAAAATAAATAAGTTAAAAGAAAGATGGAATTTTCTTTTAGAATATATTCCTATAGGGGTAATTATCATTAACAAGGATGGTACTGTGCTATGTGTGAATAAGAAGGCTTCTGAAATTTTTGATATACCAAAAAAAGCGAGAAGGAAAAAGTTAATAGAATTAATACCGGATTATGAAATAGATGATGTATTTAGAAAAACATTAGAAAATCAAAAATATAATAAAATATCCCTCAATTTTTGGGGAAACGAAAGAAAATTTTTAGAAATCGAAGCCTATTATTTAAAGGAAAATAATGAAGTGATGTTAATAATAAATGATTATACTCCTATACAAAAAATGGAGGAAAACTTCAAGGAATTCTTAGGAAATGCATCTCATGAATTAAGGACACCGCTTACTTCTATACAGATATTAATAGATCTTTTCTCTGAAAAAAAAATTACTCTTGAAGAAATATATAGTGAATTTTTTCCTTATTTAAGAAGAGAAATAGAGAGAATGTCAAAACTAATAAGTAATCTTCTTAATTTATCAAGATTAGAGGCTGGTGTTATAGAACTTCAACCTAAAGATGTATCTCTCTATGAAAGTGTAATTAATGTCTTAGATAGACTTAGTCCTCATATTTCTAAGAAGAACTTAAAAGTAAGTATAAATTTGCCAGAAAACATTGTAATATTTGCAGATCCACAGTATTTAGACACTATTTTATTTAATTTGATTGAAAATGCTGTTAAGTATACCCCTTCTTTAGGGAAAATTGAGGTAGGAGTAAATGATAAAAATGAATACTTAGTCTTATGGGTACAAGATACAGGTATTGGAATTCCTGAGAAGGATATAGATAGAATATTTGACAGATTTTATAGAGTAAGTAAGTCTCGCACTAATGAGGATGGATTTAGTTCAGGGTTAGGGCTTTCTATTGTCAAAAAGTTGGTTGAAAGACACGGATGGAGTATAAAAGTAGAAAGTAAACTTGGAGAAGGGACAAAATTTGAAATTATAATTCCTAAAAGAAAGGAAGGTAATAATATATGATTAAGTTTTTACCATTTAGAGCTTTAAGATATAATTTAAATCTTCCCTTAGAAAAACTTATTGCTCCACCTTATGATGTGATACAAAAAGAAGAAAGGGATTATTTTCTATCTATGCATCCTTACAATATAACTTATCTTACATTAGGAGATAAACATCCAACTGATTATATAGAAATATCTAAAGTTTTTAAAGAGTGGATAAATCAAGGTATTCTTGTCTTTGAGGAAAAAGGATACTTTTTATATAAGCAAGAGTATCAATGGGGAGATAAAATAGATAAGATGTATGGACTTTTAGGAATATTAGAATTACAACCCTTAGGTGAAAACATTTTACCTCATGAACGTACTTTTTCTGGTCCAAAGAAAGATAGATTAGAGCTTCTCAAAGAATTAAGGGCTAATCTTGAACCTATTTGGGGCATCTATGAAGACAAAGAAGGAAAACTTTCATCATTGTGGAAGAAGATTGAAAAGGAGAAACCTCTCATTAAAGTAACTAGCTGGGATTATAGAGGTCATTATCTATGGAAAATAAACGATGAATCACTTATAAATCTCATTGAAGAATATTTGATTGGAAAAAAGATTTTAATTGCAGATGGCCACCATAGATATGAAGCCTCATGGCTTTATTATAGTGAGACTAAAGATGAAAAAGCCAAATATATACTTATGCTTATTACTGACTTATACGATCCAGGAGTTAAGCTTTTACCAACCCATAGAATAGTTAGTAAAGAAGTTCAATTAAATATTGAGGATCTTAGAAATAACTTTGATGTATATTTAGGGGAGAATATAGATGATTTAGATCTTGTATTTAACCCAAACAAACCTTTCATATACCTTCTTAAAGATAATAGAATATTGAAATTAGTTCCGAATACCTCATATATAAATAGTAGGAATAATGACGCTTCAGACTTATGGTGGATCTTACCTACAACTCTACTTCAAGAAGGTGTTTGGGAAGGTATATTAAATACTACCGAAAGTGATTTACAAGAAAAAGGATTAATAAGATTTTCCCATGATCTTAAAGAGTTAAGAAAAAACATAAATTCTAACGAATTTGGATATGCTTTCATATTACCCTCCATACCTATTGAAATCGTCTATGCTTTGGCTATAAACAGAGAAAGACTTCCTCAAAAGTCTACATATTTTTATCCAAAACCAGCATCAGGATTTGTCCTTTGGAAAATGGATGAATAAACATGGTACGAAAATATTTAGTACGTATTTTTATATTATCTATATTACTTACGTTTGTAGGACTTTTTCTTATTTATGATACTACTGTAAGTAGACTAACTTATCAGGAACTTTCACCCTTTTTTTTTGTAAATAGACAATTAGTAGCTTTTTTAATAGGGATTACATTTTTCTTTCTATTTATGTCCGTTCCCTTTAGAGTTTGGGAAAGGGCTTGGAGATTAATATATCTATTAAATATAATTTTGCTGATATTTGTTCTTTTCTTTGGAAGAAGAAGTTTAGGGGCTCAAAGATGGTTTTCTATTTTTGGTTTTTCTTTTCAGCCCTCTGAATTATCAAAACTCTTTATAATAATATCAATATCGGGCTTTCTTGTTGAATTATCAAAACATAAAAAAAGTTTTTCTTTTAAAGACTATTCTTTAATTTTATCACTCATCTTAGTTCCTACCATGTTAGTGGTTATACAACCGGATCTTGGAACAGCAATAGTTATTTTTGCTTCTGGAATTTTTGTTTTATATCTTTATGGTATTCCCAAAAAATATATTATAAGAACCTTCTTTCTAATACTTACTATTCTTCCTTTTCTTTGGCTTTTTCTTAAGCCTTACCAACAACAGAGAATATTGACATTCTTTGATCCTATGAGAGATCCTCTTGGTAGTGGATATCAAGTAATTCAATCTATGATAGCTATAGGTTCTGGAAGAATTTTGGGAAAAGGATGGTTACAAGGTCCCCAGACCCATTTAAGTCTTATTCCAGAACAACATACTGATTTTATATTTTCATCTCTTGCTGAAGAATTTGGGTTTATAGGTAGTGTTTTGCTAGTTTTCCTCTATTATTTATTATTTAGAAATATATGGGAAATTTGGAAAAGGCTAAAAGATAATTTTGGTAAGTTAGTGATTGGAGGAATACTTTTTACCCTTTTATTCCAGACCTTTATAAACCTAAGTATGGTTATGGGAATGGCACCAGTTGTTGGTATTCCTCTGCCCTTTGTAAGTTTTGCAAGAACCTCATTAATCGTAAGTTATGCTATGTTGGGATTAATGTTTAATATTACATTGAGGAGTGAAATAAATATTTTATGAGAGATTTAGAACTAATCCTGGATAAAGTAGAAAAACCCTCAAGATATATAGGCAATGAGCACAATATTATTATTAAGGACTGGAATAAAGTTAAATTGAAAGTTGCATTAGCATTTCCAGATTTATATGAAATCGGAATGTCTCATTTAGGTTTTCAGATAATTTACTTTTTACTAAATAATAGAGAGGATGCACTATGTGAAAGAGTTTTTGCTCCTTATATAGATTTAGAGAATTTGCTAAGGGATAGAAAAATCCCTCTTTTTTCATTAGAAACGAAAAAGCCTATTAAGAATTTTGACTGGTTGGCTTTTAGTTTATCCTATGAGCTTACCTACTCTGGAATTCTTACCATATTAAATTTATCACATATTCCTATATTCTCAAGGGATAGAGATGAATCTTATCCTTTAATAATTGCAGGTGGTCCTACAGTATTAAATTCAGAACCTATTGCTGATTTTATTGATGTAATTTTTATTGGTGAAGCAGAAGAAGCTATTAACGAAATTATTGATGTATATTTGGAGTGGAAAGAGTCAAAAGAAAATAAAACTCAATTGTTTAAAGAACTTGTAAAAATAGAAGGAATATATATCCCTTCATTATATAAGCCAATTTATGAAAAGGATAAATTTAAAGAAATAATTCCTCTATATCCTTGGGTTCCTCCCAAAATATCAAGGAGAATTGTCTATGATTTAGAAAACGCTCCATTTCCAACTCGTCCTATTGTGCCCATCCAGCAGGTCGCCCATGATCGTGGATCAATAGAAATAATGCGAGGATGTCAAAGAGGTTGCAGATTTTGTTTTGCGGGTTATATATATAGACCTAAAAGATACAGAAGTATAGATACTATAAGAAAATATGCTAAGGAAATATTTGAGAGCACAGGTTATGAAGAAATTAGTTTATTATCTTTAAGTACTAACGACTATCCTAGTATAGAAAAACTATTAGATTTATTGAACGAGGATTTTGAAGGAAAACATGTAGACTTTACTTTACCATCTCTAAGGGCTGATAAATTCTCCTTAGAGCTTGCAGAGAAAGTAGAAAAAAATAAAAAATCAAGTCTTACTTTCGCGATAGAAGCAGGAACTGAAAGGTTGAGAAAAGTGATAAATAAAAACCTTAAAGAAGAAGAGTTTTTTAAGACTCTCGATGTAGCTTTTAGTAAAGGTTGGAATAATATTAAGCTATACTTTATGATAGGACTACCTACAGAAACAGACGAGGACATTTATGAAACTGTCAATTTAGTTGAAAAAATAATAAGGTTAAATAGAAGATCTAAAATACATTTGAGCTTCTCCATATTTGTTCCAAAACCTCATACCTCATTTCAATGGGAAAAATTTGAGGATAGAGAAATAATTGAGAGAAGAAAAAATATTTTAAGAAAAGCTCTTAAAAGAAAAAATATTTCTATAGATTTCCATGACTATAATATGAGTTATTTGGAAGCAATTTTTTCAAGAGGTGACAGAAGACTTTCGGACATTCTTAATTTAGCTTGGCAAATGGGAAGCAGATTTGAGAGTTGGACAGAGTTTTTAAGAATAGATATTTGGGAAAAGATCTTTAATAATCTAAATATAAATCCTAAATGGTATACAGAAAAGAAAAATATATATGATCCTTTACCCTGGGATCATATATTTTGCGGGGTTAGTAAAAATTATCTTATAAAAGAAAGAGAAAAAGCTTATAAATGTGAAGAGACACCTCCTTGTGAATGGGGATTATTTTGTGATTTTTGTGGAGTATCTCATTATGGATAAAATAGTCTATAGACTTGCATTTTACAAAAAAAGGTTGCTTAAATATATAAGTTCAATAGATATGTTAAATTTTATGAATAGAGCTGTAAGGAGGTCTGGCTTACCTGTAGCTTATTCTCAGGGATATAGTCCAAGGCCTCTAATATCCTTGGGATTACCTTGTCCAGTTGGAATTGAGAGCAAAAAAGAGTGGTTAGATATTACGTTAAAGTATTATATTGAAAAAGAAGAAGTTCTTAATAAATGGAACAAAGAATTACCTGAAGATCTTCAATTTTTTGAGGTGTTAGAATCACCTAAATCATCTCTTATCAATGATACTTACGGCATAAATTATGAGTTAGAAGTTTTTGTGGTTAATGAAATTTCTTTTTTAGAAGATATTGAAAGATTTAAGAATAATGATAAGGTCTATATATTAGTAAGAAGAGGAGAAAAGATAAAGGAAATAGATTTGAAAAGGTATATTTACGATATGAAAATAGAAAAAAGGAACAATAGGCATAATATAGAGTTGAAGACCAAAAAGATAGAGGATTCAATTATTAGAGGGGAAGAATTCTTAGAAATTTTTTCCTATAAACCTTTGCTAATAAATCAAGTAAGAGAAGTAATTTTAAATGTATAAGCTACTTGTAGCTGATTTTGATGGAAGTATAGTTGATTATACAGAAACCTTATCGTCTCAAAACATTATTGCTATAAGAAAACTCAGAGAAAAAAGGAATAGATTTTACCATAGCAACGGGTAGAAGATGGTCATCTATAGAATCAAAGATAAGAATATTAAATATTAATATACCAGTAATATTGTACAATGGGGCTGGAATATATTATCCTGTGGAGAATAGATTTTTATTTATCAGATATTTATCCAATAGAGAAGTTAAAGATTCGCTTCAATTTATAAAGATATATTATGAAAAAATAAAAGTAAGGGTATATTATGAAGATATGCTTGTTGAAGATGAAAAGGCTTTATTGTTACTTGAAAGAGAAAACGAAAAAATAAATAAAATATTCTTGGAAGGAAAAGAAGAAGATTTGAAAATTATTAAATCTCATATAGATGAAAATTATAATAATAAAATTAATGCTGTATTCTCTGCTCCTTATTATTTAGAAATATTACCATATGGTATATCAAAGGGTAATGCCCTCAAAATCCTTATAAATACGTTAAATATATCTCCTAAAGAAGTTATTGCTATTGGGGATTTTGATAATGATGAAGATATGTTAAAATTAGTTGGATTAAGTTTTACATTGGTAAACTCGTCAGAGAAACTTAATAAAGTTGTTAATTTTATATTAGATTGTAATCCAAATGATTCTTTATATAGAATTGCGGAGAAGATTATTAATTTAAAGTGAGGTGAAGAAAAAAATGATATTATGTATTTTGACGGTGGATAAGGAAGAAACAGCAGAAAAAATAGTCAACGCTCTTTTAGATGATCATCTAATTGCTTGTGGTAACATTATTCCTAATGTTAAGTCTTACTTTTATTGGAATAATGAAAAACAAATTACAGATGAAGTGATAGTTTTATTAAAAACAGATAAAAGTAAATTTCCAGATTTAGTAAAAAAAGTGAAAGAGTTACACCCATATGAACTTCCTGAAATTATAGGTATCCCAATAAATTATGGACTTCCCGATTATATAAAATGGGTAATGGACTCGGTAAAGATATGAACTTTTTTATGTCAGAAGCATTAAGAGAAGCAAAAAAGGCTTTAGAAAAGAATGAAGTACCTGTAGGTGCTGTTATTGTAAAAAATGGAGAAATAATTTCTCGGGGATACAATCTTCGTGAATCAAAAAAAGATATTCTTTGCCATGCAGAGATTATAGCTATAAGAAAAGCATATAAAAAGCTTGGTGATTGGAGATTTTATGGCTGTACTATATATGTAACACTTGAACCTTGTATAATGTGTTTCGGAGCTATACTACAAGCAAGATTTGATAAATTAATATATGGGGCGAGTAATCATGAAGAAGGATTTTCAAGGTTTATATGCAATATTGAAAATTATAAAAAGTGGCAGAAATTGGAAATTATAACTGGAATAATGAAAGAAGAAAGCGAGGAAATGCTAAAAAAGTTTTTTACTAATTTAAGGAGTTCACCTTAACATAGTTTTATGATAAAATATAAATAAAGCGGAGAGGTGGCTGAGTGGACGAAGGCGCTCGCCTGGAGAGCGAGTAGGCCACGAGGGTGGCCTCGTGGGTTCGAATCCCACCCTCTCCGCCATTTAGTATAAATAATTATATACATTAATATAATAATTAATTAATATTAAAGAGTATGAAAAATATAAGAGAATTAATGAGTCTAACGAGTATTATAATTAGTTTTTTTGTGGGTATATTAGCTGCTTTTGCAGTTGTAAAAGAGTTAAATTTTTCTTTGTTTTTTAAAAATGAAAAAAGCATAGGGGCATGGATAGGTAAAATATTAGTTTTCTTATTAATACTTTCATTTGTTTGGGTCATTTTTAGTACTTTATTCATATTATTAAGAATTCAAGAATAAAAATGCCCAGGGCTATGCTTAGGCGGGGAGCTAGCGGTGCCCTGAACCTGCAATCCGCTATAGCAGGGCCGAAAGGCCACCTGAGGTTTGATCTTGTGGGTAAGAAGGGAGAGATGGAAGCGATGAAGATTAGGAGCTGTGCACTAAGAGGTCCTCAAACCCCGCCAGGTCCGAAAGGAAGCAACGGTAAGAGGTACTTCTTAGGTGCCGCAGTGACCCTAATTGGAGCTTTCCTATCTCTCTTCTCCCGGAGGATCAAATCGATGGTGGATGCATAGCCCTGGGCTATTATTTTAAAGTATGTGGATTGATACACATGTTCATCTAAATGATAAGAGACTTTATGCTTCTTGGAAAGAGATCTTAAATAGAGCTAAAGAAAAAGAGGTTAGTAAATTTTTTGTAGTAGGATATGACATAGAGTCAAGCCGAATTGCAGTGGAACTAAGTGAAGATGATGATATTTATGCAATCATAGGCTTACATCCTCATGAATCCGACAAATTTGAATTTAATAAAAAAGAGTGGGATAAACTTCTTACTTTAAAGGTAATAGCTATTGGAGAGATAGGGCTTGATTATTATAAACTATACTCTTCAAAAGATTCTCAGAAGCTAGTATTTATACAATTTATTCAATATGCCAAAGAAAATAAACTTCCTATTGTCATTCATAGTAGAGAGGCCTGGAAAGATCTTATAAGTATTATGAAAGCCGAAAGAGTATGGGAAGTAGGAGGTATAATGCATAGTTTTGGTGGAAGTTATGAAATAGCAAAAATTATAGCAGATTGGAATTTTTTGTTCAGTTTTTCTGGACCTATAACTTATCCAAATGCAAATAATTTAAGAGAAGTTTTAAAAAAATTACCATTAGATTTAATAACTATTGAGACTGATGCACCTTATCTTCCTCCTCAATCTATAAGAGGAAAAATTAATGAACCTGCCTATTTACCTGAGATAGCCCAAAAAATATCTGAAATAAAAGGAATAGATCTAAACACTCTCTCTGATATTATGAAGAAAAATTTAAAAAGAATATTCAAAAATATAACTATATGAACGTAGCATATGTATTAGGTGAAAATTTGTATCTTAATATAACCAATAAATGTACTAATAGATGTATATTTTGTATACGCAATTATTCAGATAGAATCGGTGATAAAATTTTATGGTTAGAAAAAGAACCTACCTTTAAAGATATTATTACTGAATTAAAAGAATTAAATTTGAATGACTATAAAGAAATAGTATTTTGTGGATATGGAGAACCCTTATTAAGAGTAGAAATAGTAAAGAAAGTTTCAAGATATGTTAAAGAATACTGTCCCAACAAAAACATAAGAATAGATACTAATGGACATGCTAATGTCTTTCATGGAAAAAACATTTTGCCAGAAATTGCATCTTTTATAGATAGTATTTCTATTAGTCTAAATGCAGAAAATGAATATAAATATAGCTTAATATCAAGACCAGTATTTAAAGATGCATATAAACATTTAATTGAATTTATCAAAATCTCTACTATTTATATTAAAAATGTATGGGTAAGTGTTGTTAATATACCTTCTATAGATATAAAAAAATGTGAAGAAGTAGCCCATAATTTAAATGTAAAATTTAAGGTAAGGGAATTTACAAGGTCTTTATGAGGCCTATTTACATTGAGAGTTATAAGAAAGGTGAGTTGGAAAGAAAAATCGATATCTTAAGTAAAAAACTGGAATCATGCAACCTGTGTCCAAGAAATTGTAAAGCAAATAGAAAAAAAGGAGAAAAAGGGTATTGTAAGGCTTCATCAGAAATAACTATATCAAGTTATTTCCCTCATTTTGGAGAAGAAAAGGTTTTAGTTGGTAAAGGGGGATCTGGTACTATATTCTTTACTTATTGCAACCTGGGTTGTATTTTTTGTCAAAATTATACTATTAGTCATTTAGGAATTGGAGAAATTATTGATACAGAAACTTTAGCAAATATAATGATTAAACTACAGAATATGGGTTGTCACAATATTAATCTTGTTACACCTACTCATTATGTACCTCAAATACTAGAAGCTCTTTATTATGCTATTCCTAAGGGTTTAAATATACCTTTAGTTTATAACAGTAGTGGATATGAGTCTTTAGAAACCCTTAGAGAGTTAGATGGTATAATAGATATATATATGCCAGACATAAAATTTTGGTCCTATGATATATCTTTAAAACTTGCTAATGCATTTGATTATCCTGAGGTAGCAAAAGAAGCAGTAAAAGAAATGTATAGACAAGTAGGAAATCTTATAACGGACGAGAATGGTGTAGCTATAAGAGGCCTAATTGTAAGACATCTCCTTCTTCCCAATGAGGTTTCATCTGTAAAGGAATGGCTTGAATTTTTAAAAAGGGAAATCTCTACAGATGTTTTTATAAACATAATGCCTCAATACAGACCGCTTTATAAAGCCTATGAATATCCATTAATAAACAGAACAATATTACTAAATGAATATAAGGAAGCAATAAATTTAGCTAAAAATATGGGGTTTACAAGAATATATATATAAGCTAATTTCTTTTAAAAAATTTAAATCCCCCTCTTGCAAAAGGGAAATATATATGATAGAATTTAATCCGCCCGATGGTAAAGGGCGGATGCACATTAGACAAAGGGAGAAAAGGGAGAGAGAAGAGAGAAGGAAGAAGAGAGGAAGGCATATAGGGAGCGAGGATACAGACCCGAAAGAGAAGGTATGATATATATTGGATGGAGGGTTTGATCCTGGCTCAGGACGAACGCTGGCGGCGTGCCTAAGGCATGCAAGTCGAGCGGTAGCTCCTATTGGGATAACCGATAGGAGTGAGAGCGGCGCACGGGTGAGTAACACGTAGGTAACCTACCCCAGAGAGGGGGATAACACCTCGAAAGGGGTGCTAAACCCCCATATACTTACCGAGCGGAGAGCTAAGGTAAGGAAAGAGTATACAGAGGCAACTCTGTATACTGCTCTGGGATGGGCCTGCGGCCTATCAGCTAGTTGGTGGGGTAATGGCCCACCAAGGCGAAGACGGGTAGCCGGCCTGAGAGGGTGGTCGGCCACACTGGGACTGAGACACGGCCCAGACTCCTACGGGAGGCAGCAGCCGGGAATCTTCCGCAATGGGGGAAACCCTGACGGAGCGACGCCGCGTGAGGGAGGAAGCCCTTCGGGGTGTAAACCTCTTTTCTCGGGGAAGAGAACTGACGGTACCCGAGGAAAAAGCCCCGGCTAACTACGTGCCAGCAGCCGCGGTAAGACGTAGGGGGCGAGCGTTGTCCGGATTTACTGGGCGTAAAGGGCGTGTAGGCGGCTTAGCAAGTCAGATGTGGAAGCCCCAAGCTCAACTTGGGGAGGCCATCTGATACTGCTAAGCTAGAGGGCAGGAGAGGAGAGCGGAACTTCCGGTGTAGCGGTGAAATGCGTAGATATCGGAAGGAACGCCGGTGGCGAAGGCGGCTCTCTGGACTGGCCCTGACGCTGAGGCGCGAAAGCTAGGGGAGCGAACGGGATTAGATACCCCGGTAGTCCTAGCCGTAAACGATGGGCACTAGGTGTGGGGAGTCAGACTCTCCGTGCTGCAGCAAACGCGATAAGTGCCCCGCCTGGGGAGTACGGCCGCAAGGCTAAAACTCAAAGGAATTGACGGGGGCCCGCACAAGCGGTGGAGCGCGTGGTTTAATTCGATGCTAAGCGAAGAACCTTACCAGGGCTTGACATGCAGGCTGAAAGCTTACCCGAAAGGGTAAGTGCCGAATGAGGGGGTTTTCCCTTATTTGGAGCCTGCACAGGTGGTGCATGGCTGTCGTCAGCTCGTGTCGTGAGATGTTGGGTTAAGTCCCGCAACGAGCGCAACCCCTGCCCTTAGTTGCCAGCGGGTAAAGCCGGGCACTCTAAGGGGACTGCCGGCGATGAGCCGGAGGAAGGTGGGGATGACGTCAAGTCAGTATGCCCCTTATGCCCTGGGCTACACACGCGCTACAATGGGTGGTACAGAGGGGAGCGAAGCCGCGAGGTGGAGCGAATCCCTAAAGCCACCCCCAGTTCAGATCGCAGGCTGCAACTCGCCTGCGTGAAGGCGGAATCGCTAGTAACCGCAGATCAGCCACGCTGCGGTGAATACGTTCTCGGGCCTTGTACACACCGCCCGTCACACCACGAGAGTCCGCAACACCCGAAGTCAGGCGAAGAGCCTGCCGAAGGTGGGGCGGATGATTGGGGTGAAGTCGTAACAAGGTAGCCGTACCGGAAGGTGCGGCTGGATCACCTCCTTTCTTATGGAGAAAGAAAAGTGCTCTCTTTTTCCTTTATCTCTTCTCCCTCTTTTCTCCCGACTAATTATGATTTTTAAAGTGGGCTCTTAGCTCAGGTGGTTAGAGCGCACCCCTGATAAGGGTGAGGTCCCTGGTTCGAGTCCAGGAGGGCCCACCATTTTATTTGAGGGGTGGGGCTGTAGCTCAGCTGGGAGAGCACCTGCTTTGCACGCAGGGGGTCACCGGTTCAAGTCCGGTCAGCTCCACCAAATTTGTACCTTAGACAAGAGAAGATAGAGAGGGATGATGCAGTAATCAGCCGGGCGTCAAAGTAGAAAGGGCGTACGGTGGATGCCTAGGCACCAAGGGCCGAAGAAGGACGCGGCAGGCGGCGAAACGCCCCGGGGAGCTGCGAGCAAGCTATGATCCGGGGATTTCCGAATGGGGAAACCCACTCTGGGTAATGCCAGAGTATCCCTAAGGGGAAACTCTTAGGGAGGGGAACCGGGGGAACTGAAACATCTTAGTACCCCGAGGAGAAGAAAGAGATAATCGATTCCCTGAGTAGTGGTGAGCGAAAGGGGAGGAGCCTAAACCTGAGTGGTGGAGAAGCTCGCGGGTGTTGCCACTCAGGGGTAGAGGGATAAGGCCGGAGGGAGCCGCGACTCTCTCGTAAGGGAATACATACTTAGCCGAACAGTCTGGGAAGGCTGGCCAAAGAGGGTGAGAGCCCCGTAGGCGAAAAGTATGTATCTCTTATGGGCCTTAGTCCCGAGTAGCGTGGGGCACGTGGAATCCTGCGCGAATCAGGGCGGACCACCGCCTAAGGCTAAATACCCTTGGTGACCGATAGCGCATAGTACCGTGAGGGAAAGGTGAAAAGAACCCCAGAGAGGGGAGTGAAATAGAACCTGAAACCGTACGTCCACAAGGAGTAGGAGAGCGATGCTCAAAAGGGGTAACTCTTTTGAGCTGGCTCGACTGCGTGCCTGTTGAAGAATGAGCCGGCGAGTTAATGCGTGTGGCAAGGTTAAGGGAGAGGAGTCCCGGAGCCGAAGTGAAAGCGAGCCTGAAGAGGGCGACTAGTCACACGCATTAGACCCGAAACCAGGCGAGCTACCCATGGCCAGGATGAAGCGGGGTTAACCCCCCGTGGAGGTCCGAACCCGTTAGCAGTGAAAAGCTATGGGATGAGCTGTGGGTAGGAGTGAAAAGCTAATCGAGCCTGGAGATAGCTGGTTCTCCCCGAAATAGCTTTAGGGCTAGCCTCAGCCGATGAAACCTAAGGAGGTAGAGCACTGGTTGGGCGAGGGGCGGGGATCCGCTGCCAAGTCCAGTCAAACTCCGAATGCCTTAGGTGGATAGCTGGGAGTCGGACTGTGGGGGATAAGCTCCATAGTCGAGAGGGGAACAGCCCAGATCAACAGCTAAGGTCCCAAAGTCCGGGCTAAGTGGTAAAGGAGGTAGCTTGGCGAAGACAGTCAGGATGTTGGCTTAGAAGCAGCCATCATTCAAAGAGTGCGTAATAGCTCACTGATCGAGCCAAGCTGCGCCGAAAATACACGGGGCTAAAGCCCGGCACCGAAGCTTTGGGTTCTACCTATCTTCGGGTAGGTAGAGCGGTAGGGGAGCGTTCCGCTGTAGGGAGAAGGCGGACCGGAAGGACCGCTGGACGAGGCGGAAGTGAGAATGCCGGCATGAGTAGCGAAAAGGAGGGTGAGAATCCCTCCCACCGAAAGCCCGAGGTTTCCTGGGTAAAGCTCGTCTTCCCAGGGTTAGGCGGGAGCTAAGCCGAGGCCGAAAGGCGTAGGTGATGCACAGCCGGTTAATATTCCGGCCCCACCTGCTAACCGTTAATACCGAAGGAGGGACGCAGGAGGGTAGGTGCGCCTGGTGGTGACATACCAGGTCCAAGCTCTAAGGGAGGGAGTGTAGGCAAATCCGCACTCCCGATGAACCGAGGAGTGATGGGGAGTCCTCGAGAGAGGGCGAAGGCATTGAGCCCACACTGCCGAGAAAAGCTTCTAGGGAGGTTAGCGGGTGCCCGTACCGCAAACCGACACAGGTGGGCGAGGTGAAGATCCAAAGGTGCGCGGGATAACCCTCGTTAAGGAACTCGGCAAAATGGCCCCGTACGTTCGCAAGAAGGGGTGCCCGAGTAAGGTGAATAGCCTGAAAGGGCCGCAGTGAAGTGGCTCTGGGGACTGTTTACCAAAAACACAGGTCTCTGCTAAGGCGTAGAAGCCGATGTATAGGGGCTGAGGCCTGCCCGGTGCTGGAAGGTTAAGGGGAAGGGTTAGGGGGATACCCGAAGCCCTGAACCGAAGCCCCAGTGAACGGCGGCCGTAACTATAACGGTCCTAAGGTAGCGAAATTCCTTGTCGGGTAAGTTCCGACCCGCATGAAAGGCATAACCACTGGAGCGCTGTCTCAACGAGGGGCCCGGTGAAATTAGAGTGTCCGTGAAGATACGGACTACCCGTGGCAGGACGGAAAGACCCCGTGAAGCTTTACTGCAGCCTGGCATTGAACTTTGGCACCACATGTAGAGGATAGGTGGGAGGCTGAGAAGCAGGGGCGCCAGCCTCTGTGGAGCCGTCGGTGGAATACCACCCTTGTGGTGTTGGGGTTCTAACCCCAAAAGAAGAGCCTTTTGGGGGACAGTGCTTGGTGGGCAGTTTGACTGGGGCGGTCGCCTCCTAAAAGGTAACGGAGGCGCCCAAAGGTAGGCTTGGCACGGTTAGAAATCGTGCCTAAAGTGTAAGGGCGTTAAGCCTGCCTGACTGTGAGGCCGACGGGCCGAGCAGAGACGAAAGTCGGGCCTAGTGATCCGGTGGTCCCGAGTGGAAGGGCCATCGCTCAACGGATAAAAGTTACTCCGGGGATAACAGGCTGATCTCGCCCGAGAGTCCACATCGACGGCGAGGTTTGGCACCTCGATGTCGGCTCACCGCATCCTGGGGCTGGAGAAGGTCCCAAGGGTTGGGCTGTTCGCCCATTAAAGCGGTACGTGAGCTGGGTTCAGAACGTCGTGAGACAGTTCGGTCCCTATCCGCCACGGGCGTAGGAAACTTGAGGGGAACTGCTCCTAGTACGAGAGGACCGGAGCAGGCGGACCTCTGGTGTACCAGTTGTGCCGTCAGGTGCAGGAGCTGGGTAGCCAAGTCCGTACGGGATAAGCGCTGAAAGCATCTAAGCGCGAAGCCCACCCCAAGATAAGGTTTCCCACAGGGAAAACCTGGTAAGGCACCTCCGAGAAGAGGAGGTAGATAGGCCGGAGGTGGAAGCGCAGCAATGCGTGAAGCCGACCGGTACTAATATGCCGAGGCTTTGACGCCTGGCTGGTTACGGTGTGATCTCTCTCAAAGAGGATTTATGATGGAGTTATGAAGGAAGAGGAGGCTACTGGTGATTAGAGCGGAGGGGAAACGCCCGTTCCCATTCCGAACACGGAAGCTAAGCCCTCTAGCGCCGATGGTACTGCCCTGGCAACGGGGTGGGAGAGTAGGTCATCGCCAGAGAGCCTCCTCTTTTTTTTGATCAGTGTAAATTATTTCTGATATTATTTTTTATCAATTTTAAAATTAGGAATCTTGACAAAAAATTTTTAAAATGTTAAGATTATTTCAAAAAGAATTTGTTAAGAACCTTTCCAGGTGAGGGTCCCCTTCCCCCCTCACCCATCACCCCCTACCTCGCCTGGAAAGTTCTTTTAATTAATATGTGCAAAAAGGGAGGAGTTTAAAATGGAAAAAATTATGAAGAATAATAGATTTTTAAAAATTTTTTTAATAATTACATTACTTGTCCTGTTAATCCATACATCTTACTCAATAGCTAATATAGGAGAAAATGAAAAAGCTATAGATTTTTCACTTAAAGATCTAAAGGGAAAAAATTATAAGCTTTCTGATTTTAAAGGGAAGGTTATTTTATTAAATTTTTGGGCTACATGGTGCCCTCCATGTAGATATGAAATGCCGTTATTAGATAAGCTATACAAGGAACATAAAAATAAAGGATTTGAAATAGTGGCTGTTAGTCTAGACTCCAATCCTAAAAATGTTAATGATTACTTAAAGAATAATCCAGTTAGTTTTACTATTCTTTCTGACAGAGAAGGGAAAGTAGGGTATACCTATCAAATTGTAGCTATACCGACATCTTTTTTAATTGATAAAAATTTTATTATAAGAAAAATTTATTTAGGAATTCTTTCAGAAAAGGATATTAAAAAGGAATTAGAAAAATGGTTAAAAAAGTAATTATAAGATTTTTTATATTCTTTCTTATATTCTTTTTTTTGACTATTGGTATTTATATGGGAGAATTTTATGAAATCTATAGAAATAGTGTTATTTTGTGCTTATCTTGTATAGGTATTCAATAATTATTAGTAAAAATAATCTTTTTATCTGAAATAATAATATCAACTTTTTGATCGTAAGGATCTTTTGGAAGTTCATCAATGATTAAATCGTCAAAGGTTAAACCTATTTTTATACCTCTTTTAATGTTGCTTAAAAAACGATCATAATAACCTTTACCATAACCTATTCTATAACCTTTAACATCAAAAGCAATTCCAGGTACTATAATAATATCGAATAAGTTATAATCTATCTCATAGATCTCCTTAGGTTTCAGTATTCCAAATGGACCTTTTTCTAAATCATTAATTGTCTTAATTTCTCCAAATTTTAAGTCGTTACCAAAGATAACGGGGCAAAATACTCTTTTGTTTTCTACAAGAGCATGATAAATTATGAACCTTGTATCTACCTCATCTTTTATAGAAACATAAGTGTTAATTATAGATGCTTTTCCCCAAATAACTAAATTCTTTAGCTTATGAAAAATTTCATAAGATTTTGCCTCTTTATTTCTTATACTCTTTCTTTTTTCTAAAAATATCTTCCGCAATTCTTTCTTATCCATTTATATAACCTCTTTTCTTTTTTTAGTTTATATATTATAATTCAAAAAAGCCTGCAGATCTTTATGATCGCGGGACAATATCAAATATAAACAATCAAATCAAAAAACGGCATCCCTTGTTGGGGGAGCCGGAAGGGAGGTATTAAAATGTTTAAAAACATCAGACAAATCTCATTAGCATCTCTTTTTGTTGCAATTACCCTCTTATTAGGTTTTTCACGTATAGGCTATATATCACTACCAACACCAGCAGGTGCTGCAACAATAATGCATATTCCAGTGATATTAGCAGGCATTGTAATGGGGCCATGGTTTGGAGCTTTAGTAGGTAGCATTTTTGGCCTTTCTGCAGTTATGTATTTTTCACATATTGCTCCTTTCTGGGTGCTTTTTCCTGCAAGACCTTTTATTGGTATTGTTTCAGGTCTTGTTTATAATTTTCTTTTATCCTTTTTTAGGTCTCAAAAGAAGCTTAAAAACTCTACCGCTTTTATTATTTCTTTTGTGGTTTTCTCTTTCGCGTATCTTAGTGGTATCTATATCGTGAGAGAGTGGTTTACAGAAAGCCTTATTAATTACACTTTAGAATTTAGTTTTTTAATAGCTTTAATCTCTTTTATTATAGCTTTTTTAATTTTATTTATGATAAAAGAAAAAGAAGGAGAAATAGTTGCTATTGGAATAGCATCCTTTTTAGGAAGTATGACTAACACTGTGGGAACTCTTGGTCTTGCAGCAATCTTTAAAATATTCCCATTAGGAATTATTATATCTATAGGAATTCTTCATGGTATTCCAGAAGCAATTATCGCGTCAATAATTTGTCCACCTATAGTTGTTTTATTAAAAAGATTAATTAAGGAGAGTTCATAAGGTATGCTTTTAACCATAGATATCGGCAATTCAAATATTGATATAGCTTATTTTAAAAAGAATAAAATTATGTCTCATTATGAATTTGAGACTAAGAAATACTCTACAAGCTATGAATATTCACTACTTATTGAATGGACTCTAAAAAGAAATGGTATTTCCGAGGCTAAAGTAGAAGGTATAGCTATATCTTCTGTGGTTCCATCTCTTACCTCAGTTTTTGTTGATGCCATAAGATATATCTTCAATTATTCTCCTTTTGTTGTAGAACCAGGAATAAAAACAGGAATCTCCATAGAGACTGAAAACCCAAAAGAGGTGGGTTCAGATCTTATATGTAATGTAGTTGCTATTCAAGAAGAGTATGGTCCAGTTGGAATAGCTATAGATTTTGGCACAGCAACTACGTTTTCTGCTATAGAGAATAAAAAATTTTTAGGCGTAGCTATAGCACCGGGTGTAGGGACTGCATCCTACGCCCTCTTTGAAAAAACTGCTAAACTTCCTCAAGTAGATATCAAAGCTCCAGAATCTTCCTTAGGAAAAAACACTATATCTGCAATTCAAGCTGGAATAGTTTTTGGGTTTGCAGGACTTGTTGATGGAATTTTAGAAAGACAAATATCAGAAATGAATGGAAATCCTGTTCTTATAAGTACTGGTGGTTGGGCTAAAAGAATAGTGCCTCATTCAAAGTACCTTAAATTGGAAAATATTGATCCTTATCTTACTCTTAAAGGACTTTATTATCTTTATAAAAAGAACCTGTGATATAATATAAAAAGTTTAAGATTATTTTAAAAATAATTTAGCGGGGTGTATTAAAAATGTTTAAAAAACTTTTTGTCTTTCTTTTAGTTTTATTGATCCTTATTGTCCCTATTTTTGCTCAATCATCAAAAAGGGTAGCAATAATAACATATCTAAAAGGAAATGTTTATGTAAAAAGGGCTGAATCAGAGTTATGGATACCTGCTAAGTTAAAAATGGAACTTTCTTCAGGAGATAAGATTTGGGTACAACAAAACTCACAAGCTATATTAGAGTTTTCAGATAGATCAACCTTAAAACTTGCTCCAAATACCCAGCTTGATATTTTAAAATTGGATCGCGACAAAAATACACAAAAAGATGTATCAATATTTAAATTACTTTTAGGAAAAGTGTGGGCGACAGTTGAGAAGATATTATCTACAGGAGAAAGAGTAGAGATACAAACACCTACAGCTGTTGCAGGTGTAAGGGGTACAGAATGGATTCAACAAGTAAGTGAAGATGGAACAACTGTGGTGAAAACTCTTAAAGGAGTAGTTTTTTTTACTGCTAAAGGTGTAACAGTAGAGGTAAAAGAAGGTTTTCAAAGTATTGTAAAACCTGAAAATCCTCCTGAAAATCCGACACCAATAACAGAAATTGAAAAGTTTGATGAAGAAGAGAAACCAAAAGAAGAAAAGCCCAAAGAAGAGATTAAAGAAGAGAAACCTATTACTCCTCCTCAAAGGGAATCATCCGAAGGGATCAGATTAGCGCTTAATAACAATTTAGATTATGGCTTATATAAAAAGAATGATTTGATGCTTGCTAAACTTTCTTTTTCTCCAGAAATTTCTTTTGGAATATTAAAACTCGGTCTTGATCTTTCTTTATATACCGATGGAGAAAGTATAAGTTATATTCAAGGAAAAGTAAGGTATGGAGAACTAAATTTACCTTGGCTTGGAATAAAATATGGTGTTATAGATCACTTTACTCTTGGATATGGATTAATTGCCAATAGATATTCCACCTATGAGATGGACGGATTAGTAGTTCGATTAGAAGATCCAAAAAGAAAGGGTATTCTTACTCTCTTTCCTTCTCCTTTTAATAAATATGAGAATCTAACCTCAACATATGCATTGAGAGCTTTTTATCGACCCATAAATAGATTAGAAATAGGTATAAATGGTATGATGGATATGGATGTTGATGAAAATAAAAGACAAGCAATAGTTGGAGCAGATTTATCGTACTTTTTGACAAAAAATACTGTTATTTATTCATCTTTTGCACAAAGAATAATACATGATGGAGTAACAATTAGTGATCCAAGAGTTCTAAATGAAAATGGTGTTGCATTAGGCCTTCAAAGCAATTTCAGCCTTTTCAACAGTGTTTTTAGTGCCCAGTTAATAAACTTTTCTGATAATTTTTATCCTGGCTATTTCAATGCTTATTATGAAAAGAATAAAGTACTTAATACTCTATCCCCTTTAAAAGAGTCTGTAAATAGAATATTTGGCTTAACATTAGACTTAGACACTAATATATTAAATATTGCCTTTTTAAATATAAATTACCAATCTTTTAATGGTATGCGTCCATCTATATATAGTAGATTTACTATGTCATTAAATGAAAGATTAAAGGTGAACTTACTATACGAGCAAAAAGAGATAAAAACACCATTTATGCTCTTTAATGAAAATACAATTATGACTTTAAATATGACATATCCATTAGCTCAAAATGTAGATGCTATAATAACTATAAAAAGAACTTTTGATTCTTATGGTAATCCGACAGATATATATTTTGTATCAACAAAGTTAAGACTTTAAAAAGTGAATTATATAAATAGGTTTATAAAGAATGGCATAATCATAAGATGTATAATAGTGCTAATATCCTTTATAGTGACTCTATTATTGTTTCAAAGTCAAGTACTACAAAAACTTGAATTAGGTTCTATTAACTTAAGATTTATATTTAGAGGGGAGAAAGAGCCAGAAAATAATATCATAATAATAGGAATTGACGATAATTCAATACAAGAATTAGGTAATTTTCCTTGGAATAGATCTTTATATGTAGAATTAATAAATAAACTGGGAAAAAATCCCAAAATTATAGCCTTTGATATATATTTTGATACAGAAACAACTCCGGTAGATGATGAGAAATTTGAGGAACTTTTAAAAAGAGATAAAAGGATAATACTTTCCGCTTTTTATATATCAGTGGATGATCCAAGATATGGTTCTCTTAAAAGACTCTTTCTTCCCATTGATAAATTTTTGAAAAACACTAATGTTGGACTCGTTAATCCAGAACATGATTTGGATGGATTTATAAGAAGATTCCAACTAAAAAATTTTGTCTTAGAGAAGGAATGGATTTCTTTTCCTTTTTCAATAGCATTAGAATATCTTTCTCTAACTTCAGACGAATATATTTCTAAAACAAAATTGTTCACAGATAAAAAAAATAACATATATATAAATTACAGAGGAGGACCTTTTAGATATCCTGTTTACTCTTTTGTTGATATATTAAAAGGAAATATTGATCCAAATGTTTTCAAAAATAAAATTGTTCTTATCGGTGCAGTAACTGAAACATTACACGATACTCATTTTACACCATTTTATGGTTTTATAAGATATGGAAGTTCTATTAGATTAGGAAAAATGCCGGGAGTAGAAGTTCATGCTAATGCTATAGACACACTTATTAGCAAAGATTTTATAAAACCTTTTAATGATGGATTCCCATTATATATAATTACATTACTTATGAATTTTATTCCTACTATTTTAATAAGAAAATACAAGGCAATTTTTATATTTGTAATATCCGTGGTATTTTCCTTATTATACCTCACAATAGCCAATTTATTTTTTGTTTATTTTAATACGTTACTTCCATATTACATACCAGTATTTGGGCTTTTAATTTCTTATTTATTTAACATGTTATATGAAATTATAAAAACAGAACAAGAAAAGAGAGAAATTAAGACATTATTTCAAAGATTTGTCTCTCCAGAAGTAGTTGAAATGCTTCTTAAAACAGATAGAGATAAAATTTTCACTACTAAAAGAGAGAAGATAAGCGTTCTGTTTGCAGATATTAGAAATTTTACTTATTACTCTGATATAAGAGAACCTGAAGAGATAATTAAGATCTTAGATGATTTCTTAAAGAGCTCTTCGGATATTATTTTAAAAAACAATGGGACTGTAGATAAATTTATGGGAGATGCAATAATGGCAATTTTTGGAGCTCCTTATCCTTTGGAAAATACTGCAGAAAAAGCTGTACTTTCTGCTTTAGAAATACAAGAAAAGATCAAGAAACTACAATTAGAATGGAAAAGTAAAGGATATCCTTTTTTTGAAGTGGGAATAGGAATTTCCTCCGGAGAAGCTTTAGTAGGTATTATAGGCCCCAAACAGAAGATAGAATACACAGCAATTGGAAATACTGTAAATCTTGCATCTCGATTAGAAGGTTTAGCTAAAGGAGGAGAGATTCTGATATGTGAACAGACATATAATGAAATAAAAGATAAGTTTATTATTGAAGATCTTGGTTTTTTCAATATTAAAGGAAAAGAAAAACCTGTTCATGTATTTAGAGTATTAGAGTATAAAAATGAAAATTAAAATAAGTAAAATACTTAAAGAAAATATATTTTTAAAAAAAGAAATAGAGAAACTCTATTTAATTAGGGAAATTTCCTATAAGATTGTTTCAAATTTAAATCTTTCTGATCTTTTAAAAATAATCATGGAAATAGTAAAAGAGAGTTTAATGGTTGAAGCTTGTTCGTTACTTCTTCTTAACTCCAAAAAAGAAGAATTATATTTTGAAGTAGCTCTTGGAGAAAAGGGAGATACCCTCAAAAGATATACAGTAAAAGTAGGGGAGGGTATTGCAGGAAAAATTGCTCAAACAAGAGCTCCTATTATTGAAAATAATGTGGAAAGTAGTAATATATTCAATCCAAAATTTGATTATTTAACTTCTTTCAAAACCAAATCAGTTTTAGGGGTACCAATGTTATATAAAGATGAACTAATAGGTGTAATAGAAGTTATAAACAAAAAAAGCGATAAACCTTTTGACTATGAGGACTTAGACTTACTACAAACTATAGCAAATGAAGCAGCTGTGGCAATAAAAAATGCTCTTTTATACAATAACTTAAAAAGTCTATTTTTTGATACTATAGAATCTCTTGTAAATGCTATTGATGCAAAAGATCCTTATACTCACGGACATTCAAAAAGGGTCTCTGAACTTTCATATTTGATTGGTAAAGAATTAAATTTAGATTCTGATTACTTAGAAAAAATTAGACTTGCAGGGTTACTACATGATATAGGAAAAATTGGGGTAGAGGATGATATTCTGAGAAAAAAGGATAAACTTTCTGAAGATGAATTAATGGAGATAAAAAAGCATCCAATAATAGGGAAAAATATTTTAGCACCCATTGATCTTTTAGAAGATATTATAAAAGGTATTGAAGAACACCATGAAAGATACGATGGTAAAGGATATCCAAAAGGCTTAAAAGGTGAAGAGATTTCTCTTATTGGGAGAATTATTTCTGTGGCAGATAGTCTTGATGCTTTAATATCTGATAGACCTTATAGAAAAGGTATAAGTTTAAATTTAGCAATAGATAGAATTAAAGAGGAAAAGGGAAAGCAATTTGATCCTTCTATAGTTGAAGCTCTTCTATCTCTTTATAGAAAGGGATTACTTAAATGTTCTGGTTTTTAAGGTTATTTTTAGCACATCTTATTGCAGATTTCACTTTACAGACCAACAGAGTATTTAAATATAAAGTCTATAATAAATATGGGGTTCTGATACATACAAGTATTTACTTAGTAATTACAATTATACTTTCCATACCTTACTTAACTTCCCCAATGTGTTTCTCTTATATTTTTATTCTATTTTTACTACACACTATAATAGATCTTTCAAAAATCAAAAAAATATCCAAAAGTAATGGTATTAGAGAATTTTTGAAAGATCAAATTCAACATTTTATAACTTTAGCTTCTGTTTTTTTATTACCTCAAGCAAAAGAGCCCAAATATCTAAATCTAAGCTCTCCTTTATCCTTTTTAAATCGCTTATATAATAGTGATTACTATATTCTTTTATCTATTGGTTATTTTTTTGTTGCTTTTGCAGGAACTATCTTTTATTTTTATATTGTAAAAACCTTTGGAGGAAAAAATATATTTTACAAAGATGGAATATTAATAAAAGAAAAATATATGGAAGTTATTTTAAGAACTATAATATTCGTTACTTATTATAGAGGCTCATTTTATTTATCACTTTTTGTTTTTATAATTTTGAGAATTTTAGAAATGATCATTAATAAAACTTATAGAAACTTTATATCTTTTCTATTGATATTAATATATGATTTTACCTTCATATTTTCTATGATTACTTTTCTAAATACTCTTTTAGGAATTTAGTTAAATCCTCAAGATTTTCAAATACAAAATCAGGTTTTATCTTCGATCTTTCTAAATCTTTACTTTGAGTTACTCCTGTAAGGAGTAAAAAAGTTTTTACATCAAGTCTTTTTCCAAAGTAAATATCTGTATCTATTCTATCCCCAACAACTCCTACTTCTTCTAATTTTAGGCCCAACTTTTCTATAGCAATTTTTCCCATGTATGGTGATGGTTTCCCAATTATAAAAGGTCTTTTTTGAGATGCTGCAGAAACAGCTGCTACCAAGGATCCAGCCCCTGGATCTATACCATTTTCAGTTGGAAATGTCTTATCGGGATTTGTAGCTATAAACTTTGCCCCATTTCGTATATGATAGTTCGCTTTTCTTAATTTCTCAAAAGTAAACTCTCTATCTAATCCTACTACCACAGAATCAACCATATCCTTATCTTCGCATAATTCCCACCCAATGTCAGAAATAACTTTTTTCAATGCTTTTTCTCCTATAACGTAAGCTGTACCTTGATTTTTAATTTTTTTTAGATATATAGCTGTAGCAATTCCAGATGTTAGAATCTCATCAGTATTAATGAAAATTCCCATTTTTCGTAGTTTTTCTACATATTCTTCGGGAAGTTTAGTAGAATTGTTAGTTAGAAATATGAATTTCACATTTTTCTTTCTTAAAAATTCTATGAACTCTTTACTGTAATGAAGAGGGACATCTCCTCTATAAATAGATCCATCAAGATCAATAAGTAATCCTTTTAATTTCAAGTGAAATACCTCCCCATGGATATTTTTTAATTTCTTTATCTTCTTCCAATATAATACTACCATTACCATCTATATCTACAATTTTAACTTCTTTTTTATTGATTTTATTTATAGCCTTTATCCCAATATATGGAAACTTACTTTTGTAAAATTGAAATATATATTCCCAATTCTCAGGAAAATTAGCTATATGAGAAAGAATCTGATTTCTTATTTCTTTTAATATGATTAGTTTATCTCCAATTAACATTAGGTCTTTAAGAGAAGTAGCATCTATATTATATTTTTCAAAATATGATTGTTCTACAAAAAGATTTATTCCGACACCTGCTATTATGTATTTTATTTCATTATTTTCATAAATACTTTCCAATAGTATTCCTGCAACTTTCTTTTTATTGAGTTCTATATCATTAGGCCATTTAAAATTAAGAATATCTTTTTCTTTCAAGAATTTATCTAAAGCTTTATATACTGCTACAGATATAAGAATACCTAAACAATCTATTTTCTCTTTCAGATAGATAGAAGGATAAAGGATTATGGAAAACCAAAGTCCACCTTCAGGAGAAATCCATTTTCTTCTTAATCTACCTCTTCCTTCTGTCTGTATATCAGCCAAAATAATTGTACCATGAGGAAAGTTCTTTGAAGCATAATCGTGAGCAATATCCATAGTAGATGTTACTTGTTTATAATAAATGATCACCATTACATTGATCTCATAAACAAAGTAGTAATAATGTTTAGAATTTCGTCTATTGTGGTATATGAATTATCTATAAAATAACCTCCTTGAGGAAGCCTAAGAGGTGCTAAATCTCTATTTATGTCTAAATAGTCTCTTTCTCTTATGCTTTCAAGAACCTTTTCTTTATTTATATCATTAAGATCTTTTGCTCTTCTTTCACATCTTATATCAATATTAGCATTAATAAAAAGCTTTAAATTTGCATTTGGAAAAACTATTGTTCCACTATCTCTACCTTCTAAAACTAATCCCCGTTTCACTTTTTTAAGAAAATCTCTCTGCCAGCCTGTTATAACCTCTCTAATTCCTCTAAATCTACCTATTTTAGAAGCTACAAGTCCTACTTCTGTAGTTCTTATCAAATCTGTTAATTCTATTTCTTTATAGAAAACTCTAAATTTTTCTCCATCCCACAAAAATTTTATTTGATTTTCTTTTATAATTTCTACCAATTTACACTCATCAAAAATATCAAATTTCATAGCCAAAAATCCCACACTTCTATATAATGCACCGCTATCTATGTAATCAAAATTAAATTTTCTTGCTAAAGATTTCGCTATTGTAGTTTTACCAGATCCTGCAGTGCCGTCTATTGTTATGATTTTAATTTCTTTTTCTTCTTCATATATTCTATACTTTATAGATAAAAGATCTTGATTTATTTGTTTCTTTAATTCTTCCAATGAATGAAATTTTATATCAGGTCTTATATATTCTTCTAAGACCAATTCAATAATCTCGTTATAAATATTACCAGCAAAATCAAATAAATATGCCTCTATACGAAGCTCTTCACCATTAAAAGTAGGTCTTGTTCCTATATAAATAGCAGAATGATATATTTTATCTTTTATTTTAGCTTTACCTTTATATATTCCATTTTTAGGAATAAGTTTAGAAGGATCAGGTTTTACATTTACTGTTGGAAAGCCTATCTTTTTTCCTATATTATCACCTTTTATCACTTTACCTCTTATAAAATATTTATAGCCTAACATTTTATTAGCAAAAGAAATATCTCCTTTTTGAAGGGCTTCTCTTATCATACTACTTGATATAGTTGTATTATCTATATCATAAAGTGGCTTTACTAATACTTTAAAATTGTAATTTTTACTCAATTCTAATAAGGTACTTACATCTCCTGTTCTTCCCTTTCCAAACTTGAAATTATCCCCTACGAGTATACATGAGAATTCCATATTTTTTCTAAGAAATTCAATAAAATCCTTGGGACTGAGATTTCTAAGTTTTGAGTCAAAGGGTAAACAAAACATATAATCAATTCCTTTTAAACTTAGCATTTCTCTTTTCTCATCCTTTGTTAGTAGAAAAGAGGATAAATTTTTGAAAACTTTGGGATATGTATCTTCAAAAGTTATTATTCCAGTGTTTGAATCATTAATCAGTGCATAGTTGAACATCTCTTCTAGAATAGAGGAATGTCCTTTGTGTATTCCATCAAATACTCCTATACTTAGAATTAGTTTTTCCTTTTTTTCTATATTGTTTAACTTTATTACTTTAATATCTTTTTCCATAATAATTATTCAATTGAAAAGACCTTTTCTGGTTTTAGAACATTTCCTTTTATCTTACCTACAGCAATAAACTTATCTTTTGAATTAACCACTGAGACAAAAATTTCATTATTTTCATAAGTAGGTAAAAGAACATCGTTTCCATTTAAAATTCTTTTCTCTTTCAGAGTATCAACTTTTATTAGAGGAAAGTTTAATATTTTAACTGGAGAAATTAAATTTTTTTTCCAATGTTTATAGAGTTTGTTAAAAGGTATACTATCATTTATAGAGATATGACCAATTTCAGTCCTTAATAAAAAAGAGGTTATTGCATAACATCCAAGTTTCTCACCTATATCTTTTACAAGGCTTCTTATATAGGTACCAGCTGAAACCTTAAATTCAATTAAAGCAATGGGAAATTTATTTTTCTTACAATCTAATAGTTCAGCCTTAAATATTTTTACCTTCCTTTTTGGAAGTTTCAAATTTTTTCCTTCCCTTGCTAGTTCATAAGCCCTTTTACCATTTATATGAAGAGCAGAATAGATTGGTGGTTCTTGTTCAATTTCTCCTAACAAGCTTTTTAATATTTCTTCTATTTTTTGGGGAGAAATATCTTGATTTTTTCTGTTTTGATATTTAAAAGAATAAGCATCTCTATCATAAGTGTCACTACTTATACCAAAATGAATCTCTACAATATATGTTTTTGTAAAGTTTAAAATGTATTCCTCTAATCTTACATATTTTCCCAAGCCTATTATTATAAGCCCACATGCTCTGGGATCCAAAGTGCCCATATGTCCTACTTTATCTATTTTTGTTATTTCTCGTATTTTTTTTACTACATCGAAGGAGGTTATACCAGGAGGTTTATTTACTAAAAGAAATCCGTTCATTTTCTTCAATAAACTCTTTTAGCTTATTGATAACTAAGTTATAAACATCGGAATTACTATTTTTTACTTGAAAACCTGCTGCCTCTTTGTGTCCCCCTCCACCAAAAGATTGTGCAAATTTACTTACATTAATACGATTATCTTTAGATCTTAGACTGACTTTTAATGTTTTTTCATTTATTGGATAGAAGAACACTACGACTCTCACATCTTTCAATACCCTAAGATTGTCTATTATTCCTTCTATGTCTTCTAAGGTTGCATTATATTTCTCCATATCTTCCATATTGATAAAACTCCAAGCAATATCTTTATCAACATTTATTCTTAGTAATGATATTCCTAATAATTTTAATGACGAAAGTTTTCTTTTCTCGTATATCTCCTTTGATATAGAGGAAATATCAACCCCTATCTTAACAAGATTACTTGCTACTTTTAGGCTTTTAGAAGTAGTGTTACTAAATCTAAAGCTTCCTGTATCAGTTATTAGACCAGTTAAAAGACAAGTAGCTACATTTATTGATATGTTGAATTTTGATTTGGTAAGAATATCGTAAATAATTTCTGTTACCGATGAAGCTTTTTCGTTTATAATATTTATGTCTCCAAATTTTGAATTTGAAGTATGATGGTCTATATTTATTAGTATTTTAGTTTTTTCTTTTACGTTTAAATCTTCCTTAACCCTATATATATCACTACAATCAAAGACAATACCTATATTATATGATCTATCCAAATTACTTATTATATTTACATCTCCCTTTAAAAGGAATCTATAATAAGAGGGGATAGGTGAATTTAAAAAAATATATGGTTTTTTTCCTATTTCTAATAGAAAATAATAAAATCCTAATATAGATCCAACAGCATCTCCATCAGGATTTATGTGTGTGAATAAAATAAAATCTTGATATTTATCTATTATATATATTAGTTTTCTAATCTCTTTATTGATCTTCTTCATCCTCTAATTTCAATTCTTTCAATTTTCTAAGTATCCTGTCTCCTCTTTCTAAGGATTCGTCAAGCTCAAAAGAAATTTCTGGGATAAATCTTATTCTAAGATCCTTTCCTAATTCGCTTCTTATGAATCCTTTAGCACTTTCAAGTCCCTTCATCGTTTCTCTTTTCTCTTCTTCACTACCATAAACACTCACATATATTCTTGCATATCTAAGATCTTTACTAATTTCTACTTCAGTTATTACAACAAAATTAGATGAGATACGAGGATCTTTAACCCTTCTTAATAATATCTCACTTATTTCTTCTCTAATTAAAGCACTTAATCTTTCTTGTCTTTGTCTCATGTTAACATCACTCCTAGTAATTTACAAAATTTCTATTTCATAATCTACTATTTCTGTGTCTTTTTGTTCTTCTAACAATTTTATAACATCTGATAATATTTGATATATATGTTTTGACTCCGTAGATACAATACTTATTCCTAAGACAAGTTCGTTCCATATTTCTTGAGAGTCTACCTCAGCTATAGAAACATTAAATCTTGTCCTTATTTTGTCCACAATACTTCTCTTTACTCTCCTTTTTTCCTTAAGGGAGAAACTTTCTGGAATCGATAAAATAACTCTACATACTCCTATTAACATAAATTACTGAACTTGTTGAACGGTATATATTTCCAAAATATCTCCTGGTTTTATATCTCCAAAGTTCTCTAAACCTACTCCACATTCGAAATTTGTAAGAACCTCTGTGACATCCTCTTTAAACCTCTTCAAAGAGGCTATCTTTCCATCATATATAACTACACCGTCTCTTATTAGTCTAACCTTTGCGTTTCTTTGAATTTTACCTTCTCTAACATATACTCCTGCCACAGTACCAACCTTGGGAACATTAAACGTAGCTTTCACTTCACCTCTTCCTATAATTACTTCCTTGATCTGAGGGGCTTTTAACCCTTTGATATAATTCTGTAAATCATCTATTATTTCATATATAATTCTGTATGTTTTAGCAATTACTTTTTCTTTCGCAATAGCTTCTTGAGCCCTTGAATCTGGTCTTACGTTAAAACCTATAATCATACCTTTAGAGGCAGAGGCCAACATGACATCACTTTCTGTTATTCCCCCTACACCTGAATGTATTATTTTAACAGTTATATCCTCTGTTGGAAGTTTGTCTATAGTTTGTAAAATAGCCTCTAAAGAACCTTGAGTATCAGCTTTCACAATTAATGGTAAAACTTTTTCACCAAGTCCTACCACTTCTATATTAGATGTTTCCTTCTTTTTCTTTCTTTCCTCTAAAATCTCTTCAGCAACTGTTTCATTAGGTACAACTTCAAGAATATCTCCAGCTTGTGGCAACTCTTCAAATCCTGAAATTTCAACAGGCCAAGAAGGATAGGCCTCCTTTAGAGATCTACCCTTATCATCAACCATTGTTCTAACACGTCCCATAACCTCACCAGCCACAAAAACATCCCTTAATCTGAGGGTTCCTTCTTGAATTATTACTGTTGCCACAGGTCCTTTACCTTTATCTATTTTTGTTTCAATAATTGTTCCTTTGGCAGGCTTATCAGGGTCAGCCTTTAATTCTAAGATATCTGTCATAAGTAAGATCATTTCTAATAATTGTTCGATGCCTTGTTTCCTTATGGCAGAGATAGGCACCATTATGGTATCTCCACCCCATTCTTCTGGAATAAGGCCGTATTCAGATAATTGTTGTTTTACTCTTTCAGGGTTTGCATCAGGTTTGTCAATCTTATTTATAGCCACAATAATAGGTACATTAGCTGCTTTGGCATGATTGATTGCTTCAACTGTTTGAGGCATAACACCATCATCAGCAGCTACCACAAGTACAGCTATATCTGTAACTTGAGCACCTCTTGCCCTTAAAGCTGTAAAGGCCTCATGACCAGGAGTATCTAAAAAGACAATTTTTCTTCCATTATGTTCTACCATTGACGCTCCAATATGTTGAGTTATTCCACCATATTCTTTTTCTGCTACCTTTGTCTGTCTAATAGCATCTAAGAGGGTAGTTTTACCATGATCCACGTGTCCCATTACTACCACAACAGGTGGTCTTGGTTTTAGTCTTGCTTCTTCCTCAGGTGTTAATTGGACTTTCTTAACTATTGCTTGAGGTTTTTCCTCTTCTACTTTATATCCATGTTTACTAGCAAGTTTCTTAATAACATCTGGATCTAAAAGTTGATTCACGTTGGCTAATATTTTCATATTTAAAAGTTCCATTATTAACTCTGTAGGGGATACGGAGAGAGCATCAGCAACATCTTTTACCCTCATACTTCCTTGTATTATTAATACCTTTTCCCTTTCTTTAACAGTTATTTGCTCGTTTTCCTCTGTTTTTTGAGATTTTGTCTCTATTAATTTTTGATCTTCCTTTATTTCTTCAACTTGAATAGCCTCTGAGATAGTGGGGGGATTTTCTACTTTACTCTTTCCTGTAACAAGTTCCTTTATAATCTCTTCCACTTCTTCATCTATTACATTTAATGCTGACTTTGCATTAACTCCTAAATCACTAAGAATCTTTAACAAGTCTTTACTTTCTATACCCAGTTCTTTACTTAATTCATATATTCTCTTTTTCATTACTTTATCTCCCCCCGACGAGAAATTTCGTTTTGTAATTCTTCTTTAAGTTTATGTAATGTTCCGAAAGAAACCTCACATCTTAAAGCATGTGAAAATGCTCTTTTCTTGAAAGCCAATTCTAAACATTCCATCTTTGGACATAAATATGCACCTCTACCCGAAGCTTTACCAGTAGGATCAAAACTTATATTATTATCTTCATCTCTAAAAATTCTCAAAAGCTCTCTTTTGGGCTTTTTCTCTCCGCAACCTATACATGTTCTTCTAGGCACATGCTTATTCATTTTTTTCTACCACCTTCTCTATTTCCTTATTATCTTTTTCTTTAGAATATTCTTCCGGAGTCCTTACATCAATCCTCCATGATGTAAGTTTTACAGCTAATCTTACATTTTGACCTTCTTTACCTATAGCTAAAGAGAATTGATCAGGAGGCACTATAACAACAGCTTTATGTTCATCTTCCTTTATTTCTACTGATACGGGTTTAGCAGGACTTAAACTTCTTGCAACAAATTCCGCTGGATCTTTACTCCATAATACTATATCAATTTTCTCTCCATTAAGCTCATTTATAATATTTTGTATTCTAACTCCCTTAAACCCAATACAAGCACCAATTGGATCTATTTCAGGATAATGAGAATAAACAGCAACCTTCGATCTTAAACCTGGTTCTCTTGCTATGCTCACAATTTCTACAGTTCCTTCTTTAATCTCAGGCACTTCCAATTCAAAAAGCCTTTTTAAAAATCCAGGATGGCTTCGTGATAATATTACTAAGGGATCTTTTGTGGTCTTTCTTACTTCCAAAAGGTAAGCTCTTAACCTTCTTCCTATCCAATATTCTTCTCCTGGAATCTGTTCTTTTACAGGTAACACTGCCTCAATATCAGGAAATCTTACATAAACATTTCCTCTTTCTATTCTTACCACAGTACCATTAACTAATTCTCCCTCTTTAGCTTTATATTTATCATATAAAATTTTCCTTTCGGCTTCTTTCAAACTTTGCATAATAACCTGTTTTGCAACTTGAACAGCTATACGCCCAAATTCTTGAGGTTCCACTTCTATTTCTATTTCATCTCCTAATTTTACATCAGGTTTTAAGGCCTCTGTCTCATCAAGTGTAATTTCTGAAATTGGATCTAATACCTTTTCAACCACTCTCTTTACCACATAAATTCTTATTTCTTGCCTATTTACATCTATCTCTACACGTGCACCTTTGCTTGTACCATAAGCTTTCTTAAAAGCTGAAAGCAAGGCTTTTCTTAAAGCCTCTATAACTACAGCTTTATCTAATTTTTTCTCTTTAATAATCTGTTCTAAAACAACCCAGAAATCTTCACCTAATCTCATAAATTATCATCCTCCTCAAAATTCTACAATCAACTTTGCTTTTTTTATTTTGGAGAAAGGAATATGAATAAATCTACCATCAACTTCTATTATTACATTTTCTTCATCGGTATTTATAATTTTTCCTTCAACCTTCCTTCTCCCCTCAATATTTTCTAAAAGTAAAATATTTACTTTTTCGCCAATATGTCTATCAAAATCTCGCCTTTTCTTTAATGGTCTATCTAAACCGGGAGATGAAACTTCAAGCACATATGAATGTGGAATTGGATCGTGGATATCAAGTTCCTTGCTTATTTTTTCACTTATATAAGCACAGTCCTCTACTGTGACACCTCCTACTTTATCAACAAATACCCTTAGTACCCATCCACGAGATTCTCTTTGATATTCTAAATCTACAAGTTCAAAATAGTATCTCTCGCAGACAGGCTCCACGATACTTCTTAGTTTTTTAATGAATTCCATATATATTTGATCTTTCATTTTCTTTTACCTTATTAAAAAGAAAAAGTGGGAGTTCCCACTTTTTCTTCCTTAAACTTTCTCTTTTAACAAACTTTATTTAAGTATACATTAAATCACTATAAAAAGCAATAAAATAATTAAAAATTTTAGCTTATTTTAACCATCATTACTAAATATTTCTTTTGGTATTTCATATATTTCTATAACATTCAAAAAAGCTAAGATCTTTAAGAAAGTGTTTATTTCTAAATTTTTAGTACTTATCCCTCTATCTTCTGCCTGTTTTTTGTATATTTGAAAAAATTCTGACAAACTGAGTTTTGGAGCCAATATCTTTTGACAAAGTATTAAAATTTCCCGAGCATTTCCAATAGCAACCACAGGAATATCATATCTATTAATATTCTCATCCTTTTTCAATATTCTTACTATATATATTGGTAGATTGTAGTTCAATCTTAATACAACTCCCATTCTTTTAAAGAAACTTTAAACAAAGTATACCATAAATAAAAATTTCTTTAAATAGTCTTGTAAACCAAATCACTTCGTGATATACTCCTTTTTAAATGATTTGAGAACTCACCCTTCCAGATTCTCTTGGGGGTGCTTCTCATTTAGGAGAAGTTCCAAGAGAAGAAGAAGGAAGGGGAGGAAAAAACCAAAATATGGAGGTGTTACAATGGCACACGTATTAATGAAACAGCTCTTAGAAGCAGGAGTTCATTTCGGACACCAGACAAAAAGATGGTGTCCAAAAATGAAAGAATACATATTTTCTGAGAGAAATGGTATCCACATTATTGATCTTCAAAAAACACTTGTAAAACTTGAAGAAGCTTATGAGTTTGTAAAAGAACAAGCAAAAGAAGGTAAAACTTTTCTTTTTGTGGGAACAAAAAAGCAAGCTCAACAGACCATTGAAGAAGAAGCAAAAAGATGTGGAGCGTTTTATGTTACACAAAGATGGCTTGGAGGTATGTTAACTAATTTTACTACTATAAAGGCAAGGATTGACTATATGATAAAATTAGAAGAGCTGAAGAATAATGGTTATTTTGAAAAGCTACCTAAAAAACAAGCATCAAGATTAAACAGAGAATTAGAAAAACTTGTAAAAATATTTGATGGTTTAAGAGGTATAGAGAGAGTTCCAGATGTATTGTATATAGTTGACCCCAAAAGAGAAGAAATTGCTGTAAAAGAAGCAAATAGGTTGGGTATACCTATTGTTGCCATTGTGGATACTAATTGTGATCCTGAATTAATTACATATCCAATTCCAGGAAATGATGACGCAATAAGATCTATAAAACTTATCACTTCAAAAATAGCAGACGCTATTATAGAGGGTAGAGATCTAAGAGAAAAAGAGTTTTCTCTTGAGTTCAAAGAAGAAGATCTTCAATCAGAAATTTCAGAATAATTAATTAAAAATAGGAGGTTGAATAAAGATGGAAATAACTATTGAAATGATAAAGGAATTAAGAGAAAGAACAGGAGCAGGAGTAATGGAGGCTAAGAGAGCCTTGGAGGAAGCTAATGGAGATATGGAAAAAGCAGTTACCATATTGAGGGAAAAGGGTGTTATAAAGGCTGCTAAAAAAGCTGGAAGGATAGCAAAAGAAGGGATTATAGAGGCATATATACATACGGGAGAAAAACTTGGAGTTTTAGTAGAAATAAACTGTGAAACAGACTTTGTAGCAAGAACAGATGAATTTAGAAGGTTAGCAAAAGAAATAGCTCTCCAGATTGCAGGAATGAACCCCCAATATGTAAGTAAAGAAGATGTTCCTCAAGAGATTATTGAAAAAGAAAAAGAAATATATAGAACTCAGCTTAAGAATGAAGGAAAACCTGACCAAGTGATTGAAAAAATAATAGAAGGAAAACTTGAAAAGTTTTATGAAGAAGTGTGTCTATTAGAGCAACCCTTTGTAAGAAATCCTGAAATAAAAGTAAAGGATTTAATAACTGAGGCCATATCAAAACTGGGAGAAAATATAGTGGTGAGAAGATTTGCCAGGTTTGTTGTAGGAGAAGAGTAAGTGTATGGAACCTAAATATAAAAGAATACTTTTAAAAATAAGCGGAGAATCGTTCAGTGGAGCTCAAAGTTTTGGTTTAGATCCTGAGAGCATTAAAAATATTGCGGAAGACATAAAAGAAGTTCACGATTTAGGGGTAGAAATAGGTGTCGTTGTAGGAGGAGGAAACTTTTTTAGGGGCAGAGAAAGTAGAACTTTAGGAATAGATCGGGTCACTGCTGATTATATGGGAATGTTAGCCACAACTATAAATGCTCTTGCATTACAGGATGCATTAGAAAAACTTGGAGTTGTAACAAGAGTACAAACAGGAATTGAGATGAGACAAATTGCTGAACCTTTTATAAGAAGAAGAGCCATAAGACATTTGGAGAAGGGTAGAGTAGTAATTTTTGCAGCTGGAACTGGAAATCCCTTTTTCTCTACCGATACTGCTGCTGCTTTAAGGGCAGCTGAAATTAAAGCAGAAGTTATTCTAAAAGAAACAAAAGTTGACGGGGTTTATAATAAAGATCCATTAAAGTATCCTGATGCTGAAAAATTTGATTCCATAGAACCGATTGAATTTCTTAAATTAAGATTGCAAGTTTTAGATGCAACAGCAGTTTCTTTGTGTATGGATAATAAAATACCTATAATTGTATTCAATATGTCCGAGCGAGGGAATCTTAGAAGAGTAATATTAGGAGAAAAAGTAGGAACCTATATAGGAGAGGTTGAAATTATATCCGATAAGGGGGGAGAAGATGGGTAAAGAGCATTTTAAAGAAATAGAAGATAAAATGAAAAAGGCAGTAGAGGTTGTAAAAAAAGAATTTCAAGGTATAAGAACAGGTAAACCTTCTGTAGGAATATTTGATGAAATAAAGGTTTCATATTATGGGAATCTTATGCCATTAAACCAAGTAGCGAGTCTTAAAGTGGCAGAAGGAAGAGTAGTTATTATTCAGCCATGGGATAAAAGTATTTTAGGAGAAATAGAAAAGGCTATATTAAAATCTGATCTTGGATTGACCCCACAAAACGATGGTCAGGCAATAAAGGTTGTATTTCCACCACTTACTGAGGAGAGAAGAAAAGAACTTGTTAAAGTAGTACACAAAGAGGCAGAAAATGGACGTGTAGCCATAAGAAATATTAGAAGAGATTATTTAGAGATATTTAAAAAAGAAAAACAAGAAGGAAAAATATCAGAAGATGAATTTTTTCGCCTGCAAGAAGAACTGCAAAAACTAACTAACAAATTCATAGATGAAATTGAGAAACTCATAAAAATAAAAGAAAAAGAGATTATGGAAGTTTAAGTCTATGAGTTATTTAGGAAGAAAATATGAAGAAATAGAAAGAGAAATTGGCAAAGAAAATATAATTTTTGACTTAAACTATTTAGATGCACCATGCGAAGCCTTTGGAGATTTGAGAATAGTTGCTGAAAAAAGAGTAAATGGGAAGTGGTATTTCTTATTATCATATGAAAATTATCAAATAAGAAACATCAAAGATGATAGAGATTCCAAAAGATAAATTACCAAATCATATAGCTTTTATAATGGATGGAAATGGAAGATGGGCGAAAGAAAGAAATCTTCCAAGATTGATGGGGCATAAAGAAGGTGCTTTGGTTGTTGAAAGAATATCTGAAACTGCATTTAATTGGGGGATAAAATATTTAACCTTTTTTGCCTTTTCTACAGAAAACTGGAAAAGACCAAGAGAAGAAGTAGAAGGTCTAATGAAACTTCTGGATGAAAGCATTGATAAGTTTAAAGACAAATTAATTAAAAACAATATTAGATTGAAGATTATAGGAAATATAGAAGCCTTACCAGATTATTTACAAAGAAGAATAAGATATGTAATTGAAGAAACTAAAAACGGGAAGGATAGAATATTAACAATAGCATTAAACTATGGTGGAAGGTGGGACATATTAGAGGCAGTAAAAAAGATTTTAAATGAGGTAAAATCTAAAAAATTCTCATTAGATGATTTAAATGAAAACACCTTTTCATCTTTTCTTTCAACCTATGATATTCCCGATCCAGATCTTTTAATAAGAACAAGTGGAGAATTTAGGATAAGCAATTTTCTTTTGTGGCAATTAGCTTATACAGAGTTATGGTTTACACCAAAGTATTGGCCTGATTTTAACGAAGAAGATTTAAAATTAGCCTGTATTGAGTTTTCTAAAAGAAAACGAAGATTTGGCGGTTTAGATAACAATGCTTAAAAGAATTTTTACTGCCTTATGGGGAATTCCCTTAATTTTATGGATTGTTCATGTAGGTGATCAACCTTTTTTTATATTTGTAGTATTAGTCGCATGTTTAGGACTTTACGAATTTTATTCTCTTTTAGAGAAAAATAATTATAAAACTCTAAAAACAGAAGGTATAATGGCTGGTTTTTTATATTTAACCTTTCTTTATCTCGAAAGTAGATGGGCCCTGAGAATTTTCTTACCTCTACTTATAGTTTCAATCCTTATATATGAATTACTGAAAAAAGAGCATTCTATAATAGAAATATCACTCACCTTTTTAGGCTTCTTTTATATTCCTTTTTTGTCGGGCTACTTTTTGTTATTGAGAAATCTTCCTCAAGGTGAAGTATTAACTTATTATACCCTTTTTGTTACTTGGGTTAGTGATTCAGCAGCATATTTTATAGGTAAGTTTTTTGGTAAGCATAAATTAGCACCTTCTATTAGTCCTAACAAAACAATAGAAGGAACTGTTGCAGGTATTATAGGATCAATTATAGTATCTCTTGCTTTTGGGGCTATTTATTATGAAAAATATTTATTACCTATAATTCTTGGAATATCCTTAGGTATAATGGGACAATTAGGAGATCTTGTAGAATCAATGTTAAAAAGAGAGATAGGGGTAAAGGACTCATCTTCGTTACTTCCAGGTCATGGTGGGATTTTAGACAGATTTGATAGTCTATTTTTTATAATACCCACTACTTATTACATGTTGTTTATCTTACGATTATTATGAGAAACATAGTAATATTAGGTGCCTCTGGATCAATAGGCTTACAAACTATAGAGGTGATAAGAAAACATAAAAACAAGTTTAAACTTTTAGGGTTAGCTGTAAGGGAGAATATATCATTATTACAAGATGTAATAGAAGAATTTAAACCTCCCTATATCTCTATTTATAATAAATCAGTAAAGTTACCAAATTTAAATTATTCTCCTAAAGTTTATTATGGAAGAGAAGGTTTAGAAATTTTAGCGTCTTTAAGCGAAGCAGAATTGATTGTTATGGCTATTTCGGGGATAGAGGCTATTTACCCTACTCAAAAAGCAATTTTAAATAATAAAAAAATTGCCTTAGCCACAAAAGAAGTAATCGTTACTGCAGGAAAATTTATTAAAGAGTGGTTAAAAAATACAAAATCAGAAATAATACCTGTAGATAGTGAACACAGTGCTATATTCCAGCTTATTAAAAATAGGATCCATATAGAGAATATTATATTAACAGCATCAGGAGGACCTTTCTTTAAAAATGACAAAAAAGATATTGAAAATGCAAAAATAGAGGATGTATTGAAACATCCCCGATGGAAAATGGGGAAAAAAACTACTATTGATTCTGCAAATCTGGTTAATAAAGCCTTAGAAATTGTGGAAGCTCATTATCTTTTTAATGTACCGTATGAAAATATTAAAGTTGTTATACATCCACAGAGTATTGTTCATGGAATCATTGAATTATTAGATGGTAGTATGATGGCATATCTTTCACCTCCTGATATGAGGTATGCAATTCAATATGCTCTTTTTTATCCTGAAGGACCAATTTATAAATGGGAAAAATTAAACTTACAAAATTTAATACTTGAATTTTATCCAGTTGATGATGACAAGTTCCCTATTATCAGATATCTTTATAATGTGGTAAAAAGCGGTGATATATATCCTGCAATTCTTGCAATTTCTGATGAAATATTTGTTTCATATTTTATAAATGGAAAAATAAGATTTCCTCAAATTGTTCCTTTAATAATGGAACTTATGGAAAAATGGAAAGGAAAAAATAACATTGACAACATTGATGAACTGTTTAGCCTTATTGAATGGGTTAAAAAAGAATCGGAAAATCTTATTAAAACCTACTCTTCTTAAATATAGTACCCGTTATTAGAATTAGAGTCCACATAATCTATTGGGGAGTTTTATATTTGTTGAATTTTTGCTAAAATCAGTCTAAAATTTGTGTAATACTATTTCTTAGGAGGAATCATTTATGAGGAAATGGAAAATGATTAAAAAGGTAGAAACAAAAGAAGATGGGAGGCTTATGTATTATTACGATTTTGAATTAGAGGGAGAGATTAAGGATGAGCAGTGAACTTAGGTGGCATCCATTTTTAAAAGAATGGGTAATTGTGGCTGAGAAGGTCCAAGAAAGACCTGTTCTTCCAGCAAGAAATGTATGTCCACTATGCTATGGAGGTGTAGAGATTCCAAAACCTTTTGATATAGCAGTTTTCGAAAATAGATATCCATCCTTAACAAAAGAAACTCCTGATATTATACCTTGGGAAGATGATTTGTATAAATTAGAAGGGGGAAGAGGAGTATGTGAAGTTGTTCTTTATACTATGGAGCATGATTCATCCATGTCAAGAATGCCCTTAGAACAAATAGAAAAGTTAGTTTTAGTTTGGGAAGATAGATACAAGGATTTAGGAAGTCTGGATTTTATAAAATATGTTTTTATATTTGAAAATAGAGGAGAAATTATAGGTGTAAGTTTACACCACCCGCATGGACAAATATATGCTTTTCCTTATATTCCTCCAATTATAGAAAAAGAGATTATATCAAGCTATGAATTTTACAATCAAAAGAATAAATGTCTTTTTTGTTCAATTCTAGAAAGAGAACTTAGTGAGGGAGTAAGAGTTGTATATGAGAATAAACATTTTGTAGCTTTTGTGCCCTTTTATGGAAGATATCCCTTTGAATTACATATATACTCTAAAAGACATTTAGGATCTCTTCCAGAGATGACATATGCTGAAAAAATATATCTTGCTGAAATAATTCAGAAAATCACAAAAGCCTATGATAATGTATATGGCTTTAATTTTTCCTATATGATGGTTTTTCATCAGAAACCTGTAAAAGGTGAGTTTCCTAATTATCATTTTCATATAGAATTTTATTCTCTACATAGATCAAAAGACAAAATAAAATATTTAGCAGGAGTAGAGTCTGGTGCCGGAACTTTCATAAACCCTTTACCTCCAGAAGAATCTGCTGAACTTATGAGGTATGTTATAAGGAGGCTTTAAAGATGCTTAATGAAACCATTAAGAGGATTTTTGGCCATATAGAAGGATTTAGAATTTTTAGAGCTCCGGGAAGAGTAAATCTCATAGGCGAACATACTGATTATCATTATGGATTTGTGTTACCAGTAAGTATTGATAGATATTTTTATTTTTGCATTAAGGAAAATAATCTCAATAAATTTAGAATATATTCGGACAATTTTAAAGAACTTTATGAATTTGACTTTAACTCTCTCAAATATAATCCCGAAAAACTTTGGATAAATTATTTAAAAGGGGTTATCAATGAAATTATAAAACTGAAAGGTAAAATACCTTATTTTGACGCATTAATATATGGCGATATACCAATGGGATCTGGACTTTCAAGTTCTGCAGCCTATGAAGTTGCTGTAGCTTTTGGAATGAATACTTATTTTAATCTTGGGATAGATAAAAAAGAGATTGCTAAATTATCTCAAAGAGCTGAAAATAATTTTGTGGGTGCACCATGTGGTATTATGGACCAGTTTATCGCTACTTTTGGTAAAGAAAATACAGCCTTATTTATTGATACATTAACTTTGGATTTTGAGAATGTACCTTTTGATCTAAATAAGAGAAATTTAAAATTAGTTGTGGTTGATACAAAAATTAAGCATTCTATTGCTGGTGAAGGATATTCTACAAGGAGAAGAGAAGGGGAGGAAGCCTTAAAAATTCTTAGGAAATATCTTCCTATAAATTCACTTAGAGACTTAAATGATGAAACTTTTAAAATATCACAAGAATTCTTGCCTTCACCATTAAAAGAAAGAGTAGCTCATGTTTATAACGAAAATAAAAGGGTTGTTGATTTTGTTAATGATATCAAAAGGGATAATTGGGAAAGTCTTCCTAAATATATGTTAGATTCCCATTTAAGTTTAAAGTATCTCTATGAGGTTACTTGTGAAGAATTAGATTTTTTAGTAGAAAAAGCCTTAGAATATGGTGCATTTGCATCGAGAATGACAGGTGGCGGTTTTGGGGGATCAACAGTAAATTTAGTTCATCAAGACACATTAGATAAATGGTCTGATAACATTTCTAAGAGCTATAGAGAAAAATTTGGTTTTGACCCAGGAATTCTATTACTAAATATCTCAGATGGGGTGCGGGAGATTTAAATCTCCCGCATTTTTAGAATTCCATATTCTATACTCTGGACTAATGCTTCCCAACTTGCTTCGATAATATTAGTTGAAACTCCCACAGTACTCCAAGTGTCCCCTTTAGAATTAGAAGAATCAATTAATACTCTTACCTTTGCTGCAGTACCTGCACCTCCATTAAGTACTCTGACTTTGAAATCTGAAAGATGGATGTTTTTTAACTCTGGGTAGAACTCAATAAGAGCTTTTCTCAATGCTTGATCTAATGCGTGTACAGGACCATCACCATCGGCTGCAACATGAACCACATTATCTCCGACTTTTAGTTTTAATGTTGCTTCAGTAATAGTTTCACCTTTATCTCCAATTTTCTCTATAATAACTCTCAATCCTATTAGATCAAATAATTTAGTTTCTTGCCCTAAGGCATGTCTTACTAAAAGCTCAAATGATGCTTCTGCGCCTTCAAAATAGTAGCCCTCATTTTCAAGATGGGTAATTTGTTCTAATATCATTTTTGCGAGAGGTGAATCTCTATCAATATCAATATTTAATTCTTTTACTTTTGATACTATCGTACTTGTACCTGAAAGTTCAGATATGAGAAATCTTCTTTTATTTCCTACTTTTGATGGATCAATATGTTCGTAAGACTTGGGATTTTTTAACACAGCATTTACATGTACTCCACCTTTGTGAGCAAAAGCACTTCTTCCAACAAAAGGAGCAGTAGGATCAGGAGGAAGATTTGCTACTTCAGAAACCCAATTAGCTAAATCTGTAAGCTGAGCTAATTTCTCTTCTGGAATCACCTCATATCCCATTTTTAATTGAAGAATTGGAATTATTGTACATAGATTTGAATTTCCACATCTTTCCCCATATCCATTTATAGTTCCTTGAACTTGTGTAGCTCCTTCTCTAACTGCTATTACTGAATTAGCAACTGCAACACCACTATCGTTGTGTGTATGAATACCTAAAGGAACCTTTATTCTCTCTTTTACTTTTTTCATAATTTCTTCTACTTCCCATGGTAGTGTACCACCATTTGTATCAGCTAATACAATCCAATCAGCTCCTCCTTCGACTGCAGCATCTAATGTAGCTAAAGCATATTCCGGGTCAGACTTGAAGCCATCAAAGAAATGTTCAGCATCATATATTACTTCTTTATTATGACTTTTTAGATATTTAACTGAATCATATATCATTTTAAGATTATTATCTAAAGTGGTTTTCAAAACTTCTATAACATGAAGATCCCATGTCTTTCCAAAAATTGTAACCACAGGTGTTTCGCTTTCTAAAAGAGATTTTAAATTAGCATCATCCTCCGGTGTTACCTGGGCCCTTCTTGTGCTCCCAAAGGCTGCTATCTTGGCTTTTTTAAGTGGTATTTCTTTAATTCTTTTGAAAAAATTTAAATCCTTAGGATTAGAACCTGGCCATCCTCCTTCTATGTAATCAAAACCAAATTCGTCAAGTCTTTGAGCTATTCTAATTTTATCTTCTAAAGAAAAAGAAATTCTTTCACTTTGAGCTCCATCTCTTAAGGTAGTATCATATAAAAAGATTTTTGTCATGAATTACTAAGCACCTCCCTCAATTATCTTACAAACTAAATCACCCATTTCTTCTGTACTTACTAATTGCTTTGCGTAGGGATTTCCTATAAATAAATCTTGTGTAAAGTATCCAATATCAATTACTCTATCCACTGCATTTTCTATATCCTTCGCTTCTTTTTCTAAGTCAAAAGAATAACGGAACATCATAGCCACAGAAAGAATTGTTGCCAAAGGATTTGCTATATTTTTTCCTGCAATATCTGGAGCTGTACCATGAATGGGCTCATATAAACTTTTTGTCCCTTCCCCTAAACTTGCTGAAGGTAACATTCCTATTGAGCCTGTAATTACTGCTGCCTCATCACTTAAAATGTCTCCAAAAGTATTTTCAGTAAGAATCACATCAAACTGTTTAGGATTTCTTACAATCTGCATGGCACAATTATCTACGTACATATGCTCTAAGTTCACATCCTTGTATTCTTTACTTACCTCATCCACAATCTTTCTCCATAACCTTGAACATTCCAATATATTCGCTTTATCTACTGATGTAACTTTTTTATTTCTTTTTTGAGCCATTTTAAAAGCAACATGGGCAATTCTTCTTATTTCAGAAGCTTTATATGTCATAGTATCTATAGCCATCTCTTCTCCATTTTCAACCCTTATCTCTTTGGGTTTTCCAAAATATAGTCCTCCGGTAAGCTCTCTAACTATTACAAAATCTACTCCCTTTAAAACCTCTGGTTTTATAGTAGATGAAAATGAAAGTTTTTCAAATACTTTAATTGGCCTAATATTAGCAAAAAGATTAAAGCCACCTCTAAGTTTTAAAAGAGCTTTTTCAGGACGTTTTTCACCCGGAAGATTGTCCCACTTAGGTCCACCTACAGCTCCAAGTAGTATAGCATCGCTTTCTTCACATAATTTCCATGTCTCATCAGGCAAAGGATCTCCATATTTATCAATTGCTTCTCCTCCAACAATGCCCTCTAACAATTCAATATTATGCCCATATTTTTTCTCAATAGTTTTAATAACCTTAATAGCTTGCTTAACTACTTCAGGACCTATGCCATCACCAGGAAGTACTGCTATCTTAAGCTTCATTATTTCCCTCCTTCAATTCTTTCTTTAGCAAAATTAATTAGACCACCTTTTTTAATTATTTCTTGAATAAGGGGAGGGAAGGGGAATGTTTTAAAAGTCTCCTCCGTTGTTATGTTCTTTACAATTCCATTGTCAAAATCTACTTCTATTTCATCCCCTTCTTTTATTTTATCAGCTGCTTCTGGCACCTCCAATATTGGTAAGCCAATATTTATAGCATTTCTATAAAATATACGAGCAAAGGATTTTGCTATTATACATTGAACTCCAGAAGCTTTAATTGCAATAGGTGCGTGTTCCCTTGAAGAGCCACAGCCAAAATTTTCTCCTACTACTAATATATTTTTTTCTTTTACTTTATTTTTAAAGTCCAAATCAAGATCTTCCATACAATGTTCAGAAAGTTCCTTTGGATCGGTTGTATTTAAGTACCTTGCAGGGATAATTACATCGGTATCAATATTGTCTCCATATTTTAATGCAAACCCTCTGAAAACCATCATTACTCTTCCACCTCCACTTCCCACGGAGCAGCTATTCTTCCAAGAATAGCAGAAGCAGCTGCTACTGCGGGATTAGCTAAATATACTTCACTTTTAGGATGACCCATTCTACCAACAAAATTCCTATTAGTTGTTGCTACAGCTCTCTCGCCATCTGCCAATACTCCCAAATGTCCTCCTAAACACGGTCCACAACTTGGTGGTGTTATTGAAGCTCCAGCTTCTAAAAATATTTCTATTAAGCCTTCTCTTAATGCATCCATATATATACGCGGTGTGGCAGGTGTTACTATAAGTCTAACATCAGGATGTACTTTATGCCCTTTTAAAATCTTAGCTGCCATCTTTAAGTCTTCGATTCTACCATTAGTACATGACCCTATATAGACTTGATCTATATAAATGTCTTTACTTATTGAAGAAATCGGCTTTACATTACTTGGTAAATGAGGAAAAGCCACAACTGGCTCCCACTTACTTACATCCCATTCATAGATTTCTTTGTAATTAGCATCAGAATCGCTTTTATAGAATTTATACTCTCTTTTTGCTCTTCCTTTTATATACTCTAATGTGATTTCATCGGGTTCTATTATTCCGTTTTTTGCTCCTGCTTCAATAGCCATATTGCATATGGTAAGCCTATCAGACATAGGAAGAGTTCTAATGATCTCACCTGTAAATTCCATTGCTTTATATCTTGCACCATCAACTCCTATATATCCTATTGTTTGTAGTATTAGATCTTTTCCAGTTACCCACTGTGGTAATTTTCCATAATAAACAAATTTTAAACTTTCTGGAACTTTAAACCATATTTCTCCAGTTGCCATAGCATAAGCAAAATCAGTACTGCCTACACCTGTTGAAAAGGCTCCTAATGCTCCGTAGGTACATGTATGAGAATCAGCTCCAATAATACAATCACCTGGTAATACTAAACCTTCCTCAGGGAGTAAAGCATGTTCAATTCCAACTCTACCGACCTCGTAATAGTATTTTATATTATGTTTTTTTGCAAAATCTCTTAAAATTTTACTTTGCATAGCTGACTTTATATCTTTGTTAGGTGTAGAATGGTCTGGAATTAAAGCAATTCTTTCAGAATCAAATACCTTTTCTGCCCCAATTTTTTCAAATTCTTTAATTGCAAGTGGGCCTGTAATATCATTGGCAAGAATAAAATCAAGTTTTGCAAAAATTAATTCTCCTGGATATACTTCCTCTCTTCCAGAATGATCTGCTAATATTTTTTCTGTTATTGTCATTCCCATTTATCTAAAAGCCTCCTTTTTTACGAAACTTATTCTGTTAATCTTTACCTCTAAACATAATCATTTGATTAATAGCCCTTAAATAAGCTTTTGCACTTGCTTCTACTATGTCAGTACTTGATGCCCTACCAACATAAAAGTTTCCGTCTTTATCTGATATCTTTACTACTGCTTCTCCTAAAGCATCAGTACCACCAGTAATAGACTTTAATGAGAAATCTTCGAGATTATGTTGTATTTTTACTGCCTTTGATATAGCTTTATAAACAGCGTCTACTGGACCATTTCCTATCTCTACAGATTTTATTGTTTCGCCATCTTCTGCAATAATTACAGTTGCAGTTGGTACTATTCCTATTCCGCTCACTACTTGAAGATGTTCTAACTTATAAAATTCAGGTATAAGTCTCATTTGATTAGATACTATTGCCTCAATATCCCTGTCTGTAATTTCCTTCTTTTTATCAGCCAATTCTTTGAACTTCTTAAAAGCTTCCTCCAATTGATCTGCTGACAAATTATAACCTAATTCTTGTAATCTCTTTTCAAAAGCATGTTTGCCTGAATGTTTACCAAGGACTATTCTACTTTCAGGTATACCTATCATTTTAGGATCAATAATTTCATAAGTAGTTGGATCTTGAATTATTCCATGTTGATGGATACCTGATTCATGAGCAAAGGCATTTTCTCCAACTACTGCTTTATTAGGCTGAATAGGAATACCTGTTAGAGTACTTACTAATTTGCTTGTTTTATATATTTCCTGAGTATTAATATCCACTTCATAAGGAAGTCTTCTGACTTTTATTGCCATAATAATTTCTTCCATGGCTGCATTTCCAGCTCTTTCACCCAATCCATTTATTGTACATTCTACTTGTTCTGCTCCATTTATTATTGCAGATAGAGAATTAGCAGTAGCAAGCCCTAAATCATTATGGCAATGTACACTAACTATAACTTTATCTATATTTTTTACATTTTCTTTCAGCCTCTTAATAAGATCACCAAATTCCCAGGGTAAAGCATAACCAACTGTATCAGGTACATTTATGACGGTTGCTCCAGCCTCTATAACAGCTTCAAACACTTTACATAGAAAATTAAAATCACTTCTAACTGCATCTTCTGCTGAAAACTCCACATCACTACAATGTCTTTTTGCATATTTAACAGCTGAAACAGCTTGTTCAAGAACCTCATCTCTTGTTTTTCTTAGTTTTTTCTCAATATGTATATCAGAAGTGGCAATAAAGGTATGAATCCTTGGAGATTCTGCTCCTTTTATAGCTTCCCATGCTCTATCAATATCTAAAGGAATAGCTCTTGCAAGAGCAGCAATAATAGGCCCTCTTACATTATCTGCTATATTCTTTACAGCCTCAAATTCTCCAGGAGATGCAATTGGAAATCCAGCTTCAATGATATCCACATTAAGCTTAGCAAGTTGTTTTGCTATTTCTAATTTCTCTTCCTTATTTAAGTTAACTCCAGGAGTTTGTTCTCCATCCCTCAAAGTTGTATCAAAGATGTATACCTTTGACATAAAAACTCACCACCTTAAATTAATTACTTTTTCTTTAACCAAGGCATCATTTCTCTTAAGATTTTTCCAACCTTTTCTATTAGATGTTCCTCATCCTTTTTCAATAGAGCATTAAAAACTGGTCTTCCTACTTGATTTTCAAGTATCCATTCCTTTGCGAATTGTCCACTTTGAATTTCATACAATATCTTTTTCATCTCTTTTTTAGTTTCTTCATTAACAATCCTTGGACCTCTTGTTATATCACCATACTTAGCTGTATCTGAGATAGCTTTTCTCATAAAGCTTATACCACCTTGATTTATAAGATCCACAATAAGCTTCATCTCATGTAAACACTCATAATAAGCAACTTCTGGCTGATAACCTGCTTCAACAAGAGTCTCAAATCCAGCCTTAATTAACGCAGTAACTCCACCACATAATATTACTTGTTCTCCAAAAAGGTCTGTTTCTGTTTCTTCCTTAAAGGTAGTCTCTATTACTCCTGCTCTTGTAGCTCCGATACCCTTTGCGTAAGCAAGAGCAATTTCTTTGGCTTTTTGAGAATAATCCTGATATACAGCAAACAATGCAGGTACTCCTTTACCTTCTACATATAAATCTCTTACAAGAGGTCCAGGCCCTTTAGGAGCTACCATAAATACATCAACAAAGGGTGGTGGAACTATTTGAGAAAAATGTATATTAAATCCGTGAGCAAATCCTAAAGCTTGATTTGGTTTTAAATATGGCATTACTTGATTATTATAGATATGTGGTTGTTCTGTATCTGGAATTAAAAACATCATTATATCGGCTTTTTGTACAGCATCCTCTATTTTTTCTACGTTCATACCTTCCTCTACAGCTCTTTTCCATGATTCACCGTTAGGTCTTGCTCCCACTATAACGTTGAGTCCACTGTCCTTCAAATTTCTGGCATGGGCACGACCTTGACTACCATAGCCAATAATAACAATAGTTTTACCTTTAATTATATCTAAACTAACATCTGAATCATGATAAACCTTTGCCATAGTAGAACCTCCTCATATTAAAATTATTATAATTTTAGTCCTCTCTCCATAACGATTTTTCCAGTACGTACCATTTCCTTAATTCCATATGGTTCCAAATTCTTCTTAAAGGCATCTATTTTCTCGCTATCTCCAGTAACTTCAATAATAAGATCTTTATCACTAACATCAACTATACTTGCCCTAAATATTTCAACTAAATCTATAATAGCCCTACGAGTTGATGCATCTGATTTAACTCTTATTAAAGCGAGTTCTCTTTCTACAACAGGAACACTTGTAAAATCATTAACTTTAATAACTTCTATCAGTTTGTAAGCTTGCTTTGTTATTTGCTCTAATACCTTTTCATCTCCATTTACTACTAATGTAATACGTGAAAGATTAGGAGTTTCTGTGGTATTAACTGCTAAACTCTCTATATTATAACCTCTTCTACTAAAGAGTCCTGCAATTCTTGCTAATACTCCAGGCTTATTTTCTACAATTAATGATAAAGTATGTTGCATAAATCATTCGCCTCCTTTAATCAATCATCATTTTATCAATAGAACCACCGGCTGGGATCATAGGAAAGACATTAGCTTCCCTTTTTACTTTAATATCTACTATTACTGGAGCATCGTTTATATTCAGTGCCCACTCAATAGCATCTTCTAGTTCATCAATTTTAGTAACTTTTCTCCCATAGGCTCCATATGCGTCTGCTAATTTTTCAAAATCAGGAGCTACATCTAATAATGTACATGCATATCTCTTGCTATAAAAAAGTTCTTGCCACTGCCTGACCATACCAAGACAGCTATTATTTAAAACAAAGATCTTAACAGGTAGTTTCTCTGCTGAAGCAGTAGCTAATTCCTGAATATTCATCTGTATACTTCCATCACCTGCTATATCAATAACAATTTTATCTTTATTTGCTATTTTGGCTCCTATTGAGGCTGGAAATCCAAATCCCATCGTTCCTAAGCCCCCAGAAGTAATAAATTGTCTGGGTCTTTTTACTTTATAAAACTGGGCAGCCCACATTTGATTTTGTCCTACTTCTGTGACTACTATAGCTTCTCCTTTGGTTTTTTCATAGATTTTTTCAATTACATACTGGGGTACTATCTCGTCATCATACCATCTATATCTTAAAGGATACTTAGTCTTCCATTCCTTAATCTTTTCCCACCAGATAGGATTATCTTTTGGCTCTACTATCTCGTACAATTTCTCTAAAGCTCTTTTAGCATCTGCCACAACAGGTATATCAACAGAAACATTTTTACCAATTTCAGCTGGATCTATATCTATATGAATTATCTTAGCATGTGGAGCAAAGGTTTCTACTTTTCCTGTGGATCTATCACTAAATCTTACTCCTATAGCAATAATAAGATCACTTTCATTTATAGCATAATTTGCATAAGCAGCCCCATGCATCCCTATAAACCCACAACATAACTCATGATCTTCTGGTATAGAGCCTTTTCCCATTAATGTGGTTACTACAGGTGTATTAATTTTTTCTGCAAATTTAATAAGCTCTGTAGAAGCATCCGAAGATATTACTCCACCACCTGCTAGTATAATTGGTCTTTCTGACTCTTTTATTAATTGAGCTGCTTTTCTTAATTGTAATGGATGTGGTTCACAATTAGGACGATATCCAAGAAGCTCTACTTTGGCAGGAACAGAGTATTCAATTTTTGAAGAAAATACATCTGCTGGAATATCAATTAAAACAGGACCTTTTCTACCTGTTTTTGCTATATAAAAAGCCTCTTTAATTATCCTTAGTGCCTCACTTGGATCTTTCAATAGATAATTATGTTTAGTAATTGGCATGGTTATACCACGGGTATCTACCTCTTGAAATGAATCTTTCCCTATAGCAGAAGTTCTTACCTGTCCAGTTATAGCCACGATAGGAGTAGAATCCATATATGCTGTTGCTATACCTGTCACTAAATTGGTAGCTCCTGGGCCAGAAGTAGCCACACATACACCTACTTTGCCTGTGGATCTTGCATAACCATCAGCAGCGTGAGCTGCACCTTGTTCATGTCTTACTAATACATGCTTAAGAGTAGAATTATATAATGCATCATAAAAACCTATAACAGCACCACCTGGATAACCAAATAATATTTCAACCCCTTCTTCTTCCTGCATATATTTTATTATTGCTTCAGCTACTGTCATCTGCATGATATTTTTACCTCCTTTCTTAAAATAAAAGCTTCTCAACCACAATAAGGATGAGAAGCTCCCACGGTACCACCTTTATTGCCTTAAGATAATTATACTTAAGGCCTCTCTTCTCTTTAACGCAGAGATACGTGAAATCCTACTAAAAGTTTCAGACTTCAAGCTCCGAGGCGAGTTCTGTAGACAGCAACACCAGGTCGCACCAACTCCTGGCTCTCTGTAAAAGATGCAAGTCTACATACTACTCCTCTTCATCGCCTTTGATTTTATGTGTTTAGTCAGAAATATTATCATACAAAATATTTTTTGTAAAGGGGGTTAAGGGAAATTTTTATCTGAATTTTTCTATTTTTATTTTTACTTCCGATAATATATATTATGTAAAGTTATTTTATGATAAAAAATTTGTGTTAGTTATTTAATAAAAACCCAAAAGTTTGTTATAATATAGCAATTTTTGGGGTATAATTATTTAAAAGAAGAAATTATAAATAAAGGGAGTAGAGAGTATGATAACTAAAAAAAGGGAGAGGGAAAAGGGGGATATAAGTTTAATAACAGCTTTAACTCTTGCTATTTTTGTAACCGCGCTTATAGCCTTGCTTCTAAATCTCCCTATTGAGCAATCCTATTTCACACGGAGAAATCAAGCAAGAGATCAGGTTTTATATGCCACTCAAATAGGAATTAAAAGTATTTTAACTACTGCAAGATATTACTTGAAAGAAGAAATAGGTAAACTTAAAGTTTCTGAAATTACAGAAGATAGAATGAGAAGTATACTATCTTCATCAAATCCAAATTTTATAAATACCATTCAATTTATATATACAAATACTGCTCAGGTAGATCCTACCACAGTATATTCTTTAAACAGTTACTCTTTTACTTTATCTGCTTATTCAGCAAGCGTTAGAGGTGGAGTTACCGATTATATAACCTATACATATAATTACACCATTGTATGTACAGGTAGGAAAGTAAATTTTTCACCTTTAGTTACTCTAACAGTTACTGTTACTGGTAAAATTGAGGGAGTTTTACGAAGAGAAAATTTTGCAAGATTTGCTTTATTTACAGATTTACACCAAATGACTGACGGAACAACGGTATGGTTTACAGATAGAACAAGATTTTATGGGCCAGTTCACACCAATGGTGAATTTGCTTTTGCTTATACCCCACAATTTTTTGATATAGTAACATCATATGCAACAACTGCTTTGTTTTATAATGGTGGTAATATTAAAAGACTTGCTGCAGATAGTAATCCTCCAAGAGATGTTCCGTTCTTTGCACAAGGCTTTATAAGAGGTGCAAGCAAAATTGATCTTCCACCTACAACATATACTCAGCTTTACGCAGCACTATCATATTTCCCTGGCGATGTTTTTCCGACTTATTCTCCAACATACTCTGTCGTTAGAAGCTACTTAGGTCTTCCTATTAACAACAATCCTCCTCCAGATGGTGTATATACTATTACAATTGCAAATGGAGGCGGTATATACGTAAAAGGAGATGCAAGTATAGAATTTGGCAAAGATTCATCAGGAAGAGCGGTTTATACTATAACTCAAGGGAGTAATACGTATGTTTTTACCATTGATCTTGAAAATAATAAAACTTATGTAAAAATAGGGAATAATACTATTGTAATAAATAAAGTTCCAAATGGAGTCATATATGTGGATGGAAACATAACAAGTATAAAAGGGTTAATTCAAAAAGATCAAAGATTATCTGTTATTGCAACATACACAATTACTATTACAAATAATCTTATTTATGAAGATGATCCAAGAAATAATCCTAATGCAATTAATGTCCTTGGACTTTTAGCACAAAATGGAAATATATGGATTGATACTAAAAATCCAGATGGTTCACCTCTTATTGATCCGAATATTCACGGAGTATTAATGTCACCAAATGGAGTTGTTCAAGTAATGAACTACAATACAAGATCTCCTGCAGGTTATGTACATTTACTTGGCGGAATTATATCAAAGAGGTACGGAGCATTTGGTACATTTTCTACAGATAGTAACGGTAATCCTATACCGAAAACAGGTTATGGTAGAGATTTCTGGTATGATTATAGAATGCGTACTGGTTATGCTCCTCCATACTTCCCTACTACAAATAGAACAATTCAAGAAGGTAATCCTCAAACACAGAGATGGATAACTATAGATTCGTGGGTGGAGAGTTGGAGATGAAAGATTTAGATAGAATATTGCTCATAATCAGTATAGCCATATTTATAGTTATTCTCATATTTAGATTAATACCTTCAAAACCTGAAGAATATTCATCTATGGAAATAAAGAGTAAAGTAGAAAGGGATATAAATTTAGAGCTTGAGGAGAAAAATACATATACAAATCAAATTAAAACTAAGGAAGAAAACAAAAATAAAAGAGGTCCTTATCCTCCATTTGTGGAGTTTATTGAGTAATTTAAGGGTAAGTAATTTTAGGGGGTGATGGGTTTGAAAAATAAAAGAGAGAAAGGACAATCTTTAATTGGTGTGGTAATTTTTGCTATAATTTTGATGATTCTTGTTTTGGGAGCAACAGGGGCAACAGTACTAAGTTTTTCTTTAAATAAAAGATTAAAAGACAGAGCTGAAGCTCAAGATATAGCAAAAAATATTATAGAAACAATTAAGGTTTGGTCTGGAAACAGCCTTGATAATTTTCAAGCTATAAAAGAAAATGAAAAACCAGGTGCTCAAGGAGCAATACCAGCAATACCAACCATATCTCCTGCTATTCCAGCAGATCCATCTTCAGGTGATATGATATATACACAATTTATTAATATACCTCAAGTAAATGGATCTCCCAAATATGCTATACAATTCTTAATTAAAGATTACTTTCAACCTGGAACTTCCACAGTCATACTAAAAAGAATTACAATAAGGGTATATTATGCAAATAGAAATGGAAAAATTGATACTAATTTTCATAAACCGGGATCTGGAAGTCCTCCAAAAAGATATGAAAATCCATTGGCTGAGATTGTAGGAGTAATATCAAGGCCATGAAAAAAGGAATGTCTTTACCTGAATTAATAATATCTATTACAATTCTTTTCATAGTGATAACTGCTGCTTTTAGTATGTGGTTTTCTATACAGAGGGACCTTATCATTCAAAGGCTTGATAGAGAGATGTCAGATCAATTATCTACAGCAAAATCTCAGATTTTAGATTCAGTTTTAAAAAGTATTTTCATATATCCTCCTGATGCAAGTATTATTTTAAAAGATAACTCTCACTTTAATTTAAATATAAATGAAAAAGTATCCTATAATAAATTATTAACTATCACACCCACATCTGGAGGATATTATTTAAATGCATATTTGACTGTCCCAAGAAATCCCCAAGATACCTTATTACCAAATGCAAGAATGCTTCTTTATTATAGAAAATTTATAAATTGGACTCCCCAATATACTACTTTCACTCTAACAGTTGTAGAAACAGGAGGAACAAGAGTTGTAAAAATAGCAAAAATAATTAATTATCCTACAAACTTGACCTTCACTACTGGTGAAGGATCAAAGGTTATAGCTGATTATATATTAAATAATGGGTTTACAGTAAATTATTATGTTATTGATATAACATCATCTTATACATATACAACGTATACAAATACCATAACCTCAAGAAGTATAAATATACAACAGGTAGAAATAACTATAAGTGCTCAAAGAAGATATCAAAATATCTACAGAAATAAAGAGATAAAATTTAAAGGGGCGGTCTTTTTAGAAGAGCTTCCTATAGCCTATTAAATTTTCATTCTTAATTTATAAGAAATATTTCCTTTTCTTAATATTACCTCTCCCTTTTCTACATCTATTTTATAAATCTTATACCCATCTATTAAACTTCCTTCCTCTAAAACTATACCTTTATCATCTCCTTCTTTTTCAAGAATAACTAATCCTTTTTCCTCACCTTTTAAGATACCCTTAAGCTCATATGGAACTCTCTCCTCAAAAGATTCTTTTTTCTCTATAAAAGGATTATTAATCGGGTTTAAATTTTGACTCGTATTTGTCTCTTTATTTTCCTTTACTTTTACAAGGGGTGCAAAAGGATCATCCCTCCCGAGGACTAATTTGTAACTTTTTAATGGTTTTATCTCATAAGGTTTTATATTGACATTTTTATCTGTTTCTAAGGATGCATTTTTCACATTTATAATTTCTATATGCTCTTCCTTAGGTAGCATTTTATCTACATTTAAGACTAAATATGCATTTAAACCCATGGATACTATCAATAATGATCCTAAAAAATAGTCTAATTTATTCATTATTACTCCCCTCCCCTAAGAATATATATATCAAAGGATGTATATAAAATAAGCTTACCATCCTCATTATTTGTTAATTGTATCTGGGTAAAACTTATAGGATAGTTTTGGTTATAAAGATCTCTAAAGAAATCCAAAAATTGATTGTAGTTTCCTACTAATCTTAATTCTATGGGTAGTTTCTGCATTTTTAAGGGAAAATTTTCAGGTAAATCTTTCACGTCTTCCATATCACCTGGTTTTATTTCAAAAAATCTTATATTATTTTTCTTTATAACTATACTTAAATCTTTATAAAAGATGGGAATTTCTTCCTCTTTTAGAAAAAGAAGATTTCTCTCAGCAAAAATTAATTTTTTCCTCTCCTCTATTTTATTTAATGTATCTCTAAGAATATTTAAACTCTCAATAGTATTTTCTAATTCTAATCTCTTATTCCTATAAAGACTCTCCAGCTTATTTACTTGACTATATTTGGGCATTATAAAAAGGATTAAACCTAAGAGAAATATTAATAGAAAAATATAAATATGAATTTTATCCCTCATTTTAAAAACCCTACCATTCTAAATTTTTGAATTGGTTTATCTCCAACAATTTCTAAAATTGAACTTTCTAATTTTATGTTTTTAATTCTTTCATATTGAGATAAAGCAAGCATGAAATCTGCTACTCCTTCCGTATCAAGACTATATCCTTCAATAATAATTTTTCTATCTAAGCCAATCTGAAAATTTGTAAGCCAACAACTCCTCGGGATAAAATTTTTAAGATCAGAAAGGAATAAAAAAGGTAATGCTACAGATGATCTTTCATCAAACCATCCTTCCAAAGTTTGCAACAACAAATTTCCATCATCTACCTGTTTTCTTAAATTAAGAATCTGATCATTATATTTTGCTATCTCCTGATTTAAACTTTGTATTCTTCTATTTAAATCTTTAATTTTAAGATCTAAATAGAAATTTAAAGGAAATAGTAAAGATAAAGATAAAAGTAGAGATAATAAAGAACGGGTAATTAGCTCTTTATCAATACCTATTTAAATTTTATAAAATTAAGATCTGGTACAACCTTCTCTCTATAAAGAATTGAACCTAAGAAGGGTAAACTTGTTTCTTGTATTAAGCTGGTATTGAAGGTTAAAGATAAATTTTCTAATAGATTAACTCCTACATTTAAAAACCTATCATCTTCTCCTACAATAACAACTGATTTTTCTTCCATATCGAATAATCCACTATTTAAATAAGTAATCAGTTCTTCTTTCCAACTTATATAGACAGGATCTACCTCTAAGGAATCTAAGTTTGTAAAATCATTAATGCCAACACTTAAGTTTATAAAAGAAGATAATTTTCTATTATTCAAAAATATAAGATCTGTAGTATCATTTCCAATAAATATGACAGAGCTGATATTTTCCTTTTGTATATACAATAGATATCTCAAAATTGATAAAGAGGTGGGCTCAAAACGAATAAGAGATATTTTATTACTTTCAAAAATATCTTTAAAAGAGTCTATTATAATCTTAGGTAAAGTTGCAACAATAAGCTTTACTTTATCTTTATCATTTGATATGGGAGAAAAAGCTACAGAATAATTATCTAAGTCTATACCCTGAGATTCTTCTAAATCATCCAAAATGTAAGTTTCAAGCTCTTTAACGGGCATCTTTGGATACTCTACAATTCTCATCATTATATCTTTATTCTCAAAAAAAACCACTGCATTGTTATCTTTTATTTTATTCTTTTTTAAAAAATCATTTAATGTTTTCTTTATATCTTCTATGTCCCTTTTTCTATTCCAAAAATCCCCTTTTGGTATTTCAAGGCTATATTTATTTTTCAATTCAATTTTTCTGCCTTTAATATTTACTTGTCCTATATTTAACCTTCCATCAACCCAATGAATTGAGATCATATCATTCCTCCGTCCATTGATTAATAGTAAGAGAATAAGGAGCAGAGGATCCTGTTCTTACTCCTTCTATATCTAAGGTTCTTGTATAGATATATCTTTCCCCTGTATATACTGATTCTACTTGAGCTGTTGCATAAATTACAAAGGAATTACTTGTGTTATCAAAATTATATTCCAATCTTGCAGTTCCCCAAAAACCTGTAAAGGAAAAGGTATAAGTATTGGAAAAATAGGGGGCAGGACTTGTAAGCCATATAAGGCTATAAATAGCAATTTCTGCTACCCCTTCTGCAAGATATAATGCTTGTTTTTCCCCTATTTGAGCAGAAATACTTTTAATATTCCCCTCCCACATAGATATAACACCGCTTATAACTAAGCTAAGTATAGCAAAAACTAATAAAACTGCAACTAAAATTTGCCCTTTTCTCATGGCATTATTGAATTTTTAGAGCTTGGAGTGCAATATGAATAATAATGATAATAATAGATTATTAAACCAATTCTTCGTTGTATTCTATAATAATAATTTAAATTTGTACTACTGCCCCAATTATTAGGGTCTTGAGAAATACCAAATATATTTCTCCTCTCTAAGGAGTAATGATAGTAATAATAGTTTGGTGGATTTGCAGTATAAATCATATATCCTCCCCATGTATTAGAATAATTTACTTGATCTATAATATTTCCATTATTATCCTTTAATACTACACTTCCAGAGGTATTAGGCAAAAGTGCTGTACCACCACCAAGTCCAGAATTTAAAGTTCTTATGTAAGTATAAGTTCCTGGAAGATTGTATGATGTATTAAGTGTTGAACCACTTCCACCAATTATTACATAACCATTAGGGGGTATATTCCATGTCCCTGAGACAAGGGTATTAAATTTATTATTATTTATACTCCAATTTTGGATATTTATTGTTTGATTGGTAGGATTATATAATTCAACAAATTCCATGTTTCTTTCTCCCCTATTTGTACCATTTTTATCCCATGCAGGAGGATAATACATTATCTCTGTAATTATTAATCTTGGAAGTAGACAATACACGTAAACTTGCGAAGGACTTGTTGTAGAATAATTTAAATATGGACTATTTCTCCAATTTGATGGATCATTGGAAGGAGCGGATATGGATTTACGAACTAATGAATAATAATTAGTTCCAGATGGATAGCCACCCCAAGTGTAAGAATAATTCACCTGATCAATTATATTTTGTCTATCATCCTCTAAAATAATAGATCCTTTATCATCTGGTATTTCAGAATTTCCTCTATAAAGTCCTCGCTGTTGAGTTTTTAAATATAAATAAGAGGAAGGAAGATTGTAAAAGTTACTTAGATTTGAAGCGTTCCCTCCGATAATAGCATAGCTTTGTGGAGATAAAGAGAAAGTACCTGAAGAACTATCAGAAATCTTTGTAGTTTGATTTACCCTCCAATCCTTTAAATTCACAGTATAAGTAGTTCCATTATATATAACAATGAATTCCATATCCCGCTCATCCTGAATATTTCCACTTTTATCTCTTGGTGAAGGATAATACATAATCTCAGTAATATATACACCTGAAACTTGACTTTGAACCTGTGCTCTTAAAGATACTAAAGTTACATATTTTTCATTGTTATCCATGACAAGAGTAATAGACAATGTCCTTATAGTAGATGTTAATGTGGTATAGGTACCGTTAAAATCATAACCAATAAATCTTAATTCTTTTATTGGACCTGCCTGAATATCTCCATCAACTGTAAAATAATATTTACCATTATATAATGTGTAGGAGAAACTTCTTGTATCCCCCGTACAAAGCTGAACGGTGAGTCTACCAAGAGTATCAGTGGCAAAACTTATATCTAATACTTGAGAGCCTTGCCTTATTTCTCTTGTTAATCTATCAAGAATTATTTGAGCATTTGAAAATATTTCTTGAGACTCTTGTTTTCTGGCAAAAAGATCCATGGTCCCTATAAGAATATTAGCAAGAAGAAGAGCGATCATTCCTAATATTAAAACCCCTATGATTACCTCAATTATGGTTAAGCCCTTCTTCATATTATCTTCTCCTTGAAATTAAACTAACAAGAATTGACTTACCCTCAAAATCGTCTAATATATTGTTATTATTTATATCATTCCAAACTGTGATAGTAAATTGTCTTAGTGAATTTGTAATATCTGTAATAACCATTGTATAAATATAGCTTGTATACCCAATACTTGCAAAATTTCCAGAAACAGGAAAAGAAGCTGTCCAATTTGCTAAAATAGTTCTTTTATAATCTTCCATTACTCTTTCAGATAATTCCAAACATGTACTTTCAATCTTTTCCAGATCATCCTCATTTAAAATATGATATAACCCAACTCCAAAGGATGCCATAAATATACCTATAAGAAGTATTGATATTAAAACTTCTAAGAAGGTGAATCCTTTTTTCATGGACCTTGTACCTCAATAAAACCTAAGGAGTTTATCTTTATAGTAGAAGTATAATTATCAATCGTTAATGTTAAAATAGCATATGTTTCTGTATCATCAGCAGTTAAATAGCCGTCTCTATCAAAGGAAAATAAAGTAGCAGTTGTATTTACTGAAATCTTATTAAATGATCTTGTTACTATATTTCCTTTATCATCAAGAAAGGTATAGGAAGTGTATGCTGAAGGAGTGATTGTTAATGTCCAAACAGTCTTATTTATTATTGCCCTTTGTCTTATATATCTTATATCCTGAGTAAATTGATTTATAGTATTTTGTAATAATATTTTAGAGTCTGGTTTACTTAATACGGATGTATAGGCAACCCATAAAAGGATCCCTAAAATAGATATTACAACTATAACCTCTAAGAATGAGAACCCCTTTTTCATATTTTTATTTTATCAAATATTTAAAAGTTTTTACAAGAAATATTAAAAACTTACCTTTCCATTTTTAAAAAACCTTATAACTCTTTTTGAAAGAAAGGTGGAAAGAGATATTTCTCCTTCTGGATAAATATTGCCATTTTCAAAATAAAAAGTATAAGTCCCTGTTGGACTATCTGCTTTTATTCCTGATGGTATAAGGTGAGGAGAGAGATAAGTTTTTTTAGTTTTTTCTCCATACATCCAATAAAATTGAATAGAATTTGTCTTAGGAGAATAGTAAAAATTATAGACTATTTTTTCATTTTTTAGAACTGAAAGCTGTAGAGCATAATTTGCATTTATAATAATCTCATGGGAAATGATATAAGCCTGAACTCTAAGCCACACAAATATATTAAAAAGCATATATAAAAGGATTAATAGAACACTTATAAGGAAAGTATATAATAATGGTCTCTCAATTTTTTTAAGAATATCTATAATTTTATTCATCAATTAATAAAAAGCCCCGAAGGCAAGCTTCGGGGCGAGAATATTACTCGTTAAATTATGGAGCAGTATATGATAATGTGTAGGAAAGAGCAGTACCTGCATAATATAATTCATGAGCATTACCAGGTGTCCAAGTAGCTGGTATAGATGCAACACCACTGTAGGTTAAATTATTATATGGACAAGTAGGTGTTTCAGAGAAATAGATTGTACTTGTCAAGAATTGATTAAACTCATCAATACTTAGAGGATATTTATTATTCTTATTCCTGTCTTGTCAAGAATTGATTAAACTCATCAATACTTAGAGGATATTTATTATTCTTATTCCTGTAATATTCTAAGCTTGTCCTTATTATGGCAATATTTGTTCTTTGTGCATTTCTCTTTGCATCTGCTACTGCATCAAAATATCTTGGTAATGCAATAGCTACCAGGATTCCAAGAATAGCTACCACCACTAATAGTTCCAATAATGAAAAACCTTTATTTCCCTTCACTTAATTCACCTCCTTTCTTAAATTTAAAATTATTTTTCTTTATAAAATTATATCACAAGATACTTACTTAGCAAGTATTACTATCTTCTGAAAAGTCTAACCATATTAAACATAGGAAGATACATTGAAATAACTATAAAGAAAACCACAACCCCTAAGAATAAAGTTAAGGCTGGCTCTATAAGGGATGTTATTCTCTTTGTTCCAATCTCTATTTCCCTTTGAGAGAACCTACTATATTCTTCTAGCATAGAGTCTAATCTACCACTTCTCTCTCCTACTGCTATCATCTGTTTGAGAAGAGGAGTGAATACATTTTCATCGATAAGTTCAGATAGATTTCTACCCTCCAAAACTCCAGAAAGAATTTTTCTAAGATTTTCTGAAAAATATAGGTTCCCCATTACGTCTTCAAGGATTTCTAAGGATTGAGTTATTAATATTCCTCCTGTTATAAGTACATAAAAAGTACTGGAAAATCTGTTTAATAATACTTTTCTCCAGAGATCACCTATTTTGGGTATATTGAGTTTAAATTCATCCCACCATCTTTTTATTTTTTTATTTTTTAAACTTTGTTTCACTCCAATGATGATTGCAAAGGTCAAAATAAAGATAATTAAAAGATTATTCTTTACAAAGTTACCTAAGGATATGGTAATCCTTGTGGGAAGAGGAAGAGGTACATTGGTTCTACCATATATCCTTTGAAAAGTTGGTACTACAAAGGTTAGCATAAATATTACAACCAAAACTGCAGCTACCATAACTATTATAGGATATGTGGTGGCTGATTTTATCCTTTCCCTTAGTTCATGTTGTTCATCAAAATATCTTGAAAGTCTCTCTAACATAATATCAAGACTTCCTGTAATCTCTCCTGTCCTCACTAAGCTTATAAATATCTTAGGAAAAACATTAGGATATTTAGAAAGAGCCTCTGATAGACTCAATCCTGAATCCACATTTTTTCTTATATCATTAAGAACATCTCTAAAGTAAGGATTATTTGTTTGAGCTGATAGAGTAGTAAGACATTCTGTAAGGATAATTCCCGATCTTAAAAGGGTTGCAAATTGGGATGAAAATAATACAAGTTCTGGAAGAGTAACTTTCTTTTTATATGTTAAAGTTTTCCATAATGATGATTCTTTTTTTAAAGATACTACATATAATTTTCTTGATTTAAGAATTCTTCTTGCTTCTCTTTCATTACCTGCTTCAATTATACCCTTATATCTTCTTCCTTCAAGATCTCGTGCCACATATCTATAGGAGGGCAAATTAATCCTCCTCCCAAGCTATTACTCTACGTGCCTCCTCAATGGTAGTTATTCCTGATAGTACCTTTTCTCTTGCATTCATATGTAAGGTCTTCATTCCTTCTCTCAATGCCATATCCCTAATTTCATCAATAGAAGCTCTTTCATTTATTAATGTTCTTATGTTCTTAGTTATTTTTAATATCTCAAAAACTCCGGTTCTTCCAGAATATCCTGTATAATTACAAAATAGACAGCCTTTACCTCTTGCAAGCTTTATATTTTTTCCTTCTTCCTTCGGCAATCCAAGTTCTTCTATTTCCTCAGATGAAGGTGTGTACTCTTCTTTACAAGATAGACATATGGTTCTTACTAATCTTTGGGCTACTATACCTATAAGGGAAGATGCAATTAAAAAAGGCTCCAATCCCATTTGTATTAATCTCGCCACAGCGCTTACAGAATCGTTGGCATGAAAGGTACTTAACAATAAATGACCTGTTAAAGCAGCTTCAATAGCAGTATTTAAGGTTTCTGAATCTCTAATTTCACCCACCATTATAATATTTGGATCAAGCCTCAAGATATTTCTAAGTCCCATAGCAAAATCTATACCTATCCTTGGTTGTATTTGAATCTGATTTATTCCTGGAAGCTCATATTCCACTGGATCTTCTAAGGTTATTATATTTACAGATGGTTTATTTAAAACATTTAAAGCTGAGTATAAGGTGGTGGTTTTACCACTTCCTGTAGGACCTGTTACAAGAATCATTCCAAAAGGTCTTTTAATAAGATGTTCAAAAACATTAAGATCTTCATTTGTCATGCCCAACCTATCAAGCTCAATAAGTACCTTTGATTTATCCAGCAATCTTATAACTACCATTTCCCCGTGGATAGTACCTACTGATGCCACTCTTAGATCAAAGATTCTATTTTCATATCTATAAGTAGCTCTTCCATCTTGAGGTCTTCTTTTTTCCGCTATATCCATTCCTGATATTACTTTTATTCTTGTTACTACAGCATCTTGGATTTCCTTAGGAATACTCATAATATCATAAAGAATTCCATGAATTCTATATCTTACCTTCATCTCTTTCTCTTGGGGATCTAAGTGAATATCACTGGCATTTCTTGTAATCGCTTCATTAATTATAGAAGACACCAATCTAACAATAGGAGCCTCTTCAACACCTATTACGGGAGGAGCTTCTACCACTGTTTCTACTGGCATACTTTTTTGAAAGTCTTGAACAGCAGAAAGAGTACTTTTCTCTAAGGGGAAAAGTTTTGACATAATCTGATTAAACTCTTTATCAGTGGTAATAAACAATCTTATTGGTGCCTTTACTATTCTTCTTATTTCATTAACTACTACAGGATCGATAGGAGGAACTATAGCCACATGGATTATTCCACTTTCTTTCTTTATAGGTATAAACTTATATTTTCTTAAAAGATTTTCTGGAAAAGATCCAGCTAATTTTTCATCAATAGGTATTTCGGATAAAGAAACATAAGGAATTTCACTTTGTCTTTCTAATACTTTTCCGATATCTTCAGGCTTTACATATCCTCTTTCTATAAGTATTTGTCCTAATTTAGCGCCAGTTTTCTTCTGTTCTTCAAGAGCTTTCTCTAATTGCTCTTTGGTTATAAGTCCTAATTCTAAAAGATATTCTCCTAAGGGCTTTTTCTCTTTCATAATTTATTTAATTCTTCTTCAAGAAGATTTTTTACCACATCTAAACTTGCTCTTCCTTTTGTCTCCTTCATCACCTGTCCTACTAAAAAGTTCAATACTTGTTTCTTCCCCTTCTTCCAATCAGAAACTGCTTTTTCATTATTTAATATAACCTTTTGAATAATCTCTTGTAAATAGGTTGTATCAGATACTATTTTTAGTCCATTTTCTTCCACTATTTTCTCAGGATCTTTACCTGTGGTAAGATATTTTCTTAATACATCCTTTGCTACAGGACGAGTTATTTCATTTTTATCTACCATCTGTATTAATTTTATAAAATTCTCAGGAAGTATATTTAAGTCTTTAAAGGAAATATTATTATCGTTCATATAACTCAAGATTTCTACAGATATCCAATTTAAAAGATTTTTAGGATTATTATATAATTCCAGAGACTTATCAAAAAATTCTGCCAATTTCTTTTCAGAAATAATTATTTCGACTTCAGTTTGTGATAAGCCTAATGCAAAATATTTTTCTCTTAATTCCTTAGGCAATGCTGGAATTTCCATTTTTAATTTCCCTTTCATCTCTTCTGTTACGATTAAAGGAGGAAGATCAGGCTCTGGGAAATATCTATAATCTTCTGCTTCTTCTTTTCCTCTTAAACTTACTGTTTTTTGATTTTTTTCATCCCAATGCCTTGTTTCCTGGATTACTTGTTCACCCTTTTTCAAAAGTTCAATCTGCCTTTCAATTTCATATTCTAAAGCCTTCTCTAAGGAATAAAAAGAATTCACATTTTTTATCTCAGTTCTTGTCCCTAAAACTCCTTCTTGAGTTTGTATTGAAATATTGGCATCACATCTTAGAGAACCTTTTTCCATATCTCCACTGCTTATTTCCAAATATCTCAAGATTAATCTTAGTTCCTGTAAAAATATTCTTGCTTCCTTAGGAGAATTTATATCGGGTTCTGTAACGATCTCAATAAGAGGGATACCTGCTCTATTGAAATCAACAAGACTATAATCAGCTTCTGATAATCTATCCCCTACTCCTACATGTAATAATTTTCCAGCATCTTCCTCTAAATGAATTCTCTTAATTCTTATTTTCTTAACTTCTCCATCCACAAAAATTTCTAAATAACCATTCCTACATAAAGGTAAATCATATTGAGATATTTGATATCCTTTTGGTAAATCTGGATAGAAATAATTTTTTCTGTCAAATTTTGAGTAATTTGAAATCTCACAGTTTAAAGCTAATCCAGCTTTTATTGCGAATTCCACAGCTTTTTTATTAAGAACTGGAAGGACTCCTGGAAATCCCATACATACTGGACAAACATTAGTATTTGGTGGAACATTTTCATGATCTGTACTACAAGAACAAAAAAGTTTAGTTTTAGTAGATAGCTGAGCATGTACTTCCAATCCTATTACTGGTTTGAACATGTTTAAGCCCTCTCCTTTTGAGGAAGAGTTGGATATTTATCTGAAAAATCCATCATTTCTTGATATGCATAGGCAAATTGAAGAAGTCTATTTTCTGAGAAGAAAGTACTCATGAATTGAATTCCTACAGGAAGATTATTATAGAAGCCAGCAGGCATAGAGATGGCAGGGATACCAGCAAGATTTACTGGTATTGTCATTATATCAGTAAGATACATTTGGAGAGGATCGGATATTTTCTCTCCTAATTTAAAAGGAAGAATAGGACTTGTTGGTGAAACAATTATATCAACTTTTTTGAATGCTTCTTCAAATTCTCTTCTAATTAAATTCCTTACCTTTGTTGCCTTTAAATAATAAGCATCATAATATCCAGCACTTAAAGCGTAAGTACCCAATATTATTCTTCTTTTAACTTCACTTCCAAATCCATGGCCTCTTGTGTTTTTATACATTGATATGAGGTCTTCCACCTCTTCTCTGTATCCATACTTTACTCCATCGTATCTTGCTAAATTTGAACTTGCTTCAGAGGTAGCAATTATATAATAAACAGAAAGGGCATATTCTACAGAAGGAAGAGATATTTTTACTATTTCAACCCCTAAATCTTTAAATACATCAAAGGATCTATCAAGAACCTTTAAAACCTCCTCTGAAACTCCTTTTTGCCAAAGTTCTTCAGGAAATCCTACTTTCCATCCCTTTACACTTTTACCTAAATTTTCAAAATAATCTGGAATTTCATAAGGGGAAGAAGTGGAATCCATAGGATCATGTCCAGCAATAACCTGAAGAATTGAGGCTACATCCTCCACTCTTCTACCAAAAGGCCCTATTTGATCTAAGGATGAGGCAAAGGCTACAAGTCCATATCGTGATACAAGGCCATATGTAGGTTTTAACCCTATAACTCCAGTGAAGGATGCAGGCAATCTTATAGATCCACCTGTATCAGATCCTATTGAAACAGGTATCTCTCCCGCTGAAACACAAGCTGCAGATCCACCACTTGATCCTCCCGGGACTCTTTCAATGTCCCAAGGATTTTTAGTAGGACCAAAGGCAGAATTTTCTGTAGAAGACCCCATAGCAAATTCGTCTAAATTTGTCTTTCCAATTATTATTGCCCCGTTATCTTTAAGTCTTCTTATGATAGTAGCATCATATGGGGGTATAAAATTTTCAAGAATTTTAGAAGCACAAGTAGTCCTGATATTTTTAGTAAGGATATTATCTTTTATAGCAATAGGAATTCCATAAAGAGGTAAATCCTTAGGTTTTTTCTCAAGTTCATTAATTTGTTTTTCTATTTCTTCATAAGGCACTGTAAGGAAAGCATGAATAAAGGGTTCCCATTCTTCTATCTTTTTTAAATAAAAATCTATTAATTCCCTTACTTTTAGCTCATTTTTATTGTATAAATCTTTTATTTCTTTAAGATTTCTCATACTAATTATTCCCTTTTCAAAATTCTTGGAATTTTAAATCCGTCTTCCTCCACTTCAGGAGCATTCATAAAAATTTCTTCCTTAGAAATACTCTTTCTAACTTCATCTTCCCTCCATACATTAGATAGAGGTAATACATGTGCCATTGGCTCTACATTGGTGGTGTCTAATTCTTGAAGTTTATTAAAATAATCAAGAATACTTTGTAATTGACGAGAAAACAATTCTTCTTCCTCTGGCGTTAGATATAATCTTGCTAGATGAGCAGTTTTCTTTAGTTGATTTTTAAAATCTTGCTTTTCCATAATTTAATATAAATGGCAAGCCACAAAATGATTTGGTTTTATCTCTTTTAATTCAGGCTCTATTTTTGAACATATATCCATTGCACTGGGACATCTGGGATGAAACCTACACCCAGATGGTGGATTTACGGGACTTGGTACATCTCCTGTAAGTACTATCTTCTTTCTTTTCTCTGCTAATTCAGGATCTGGTATAGGTATAGCAGAAAGAAGAGCTTGAGTATAAGGATGTAACGGTGAAGTATATAAATCTTCATTTTCAGAAAGTTCCACAATCTTACCTAAATACATAACAGCTATCCTATCACATATGTGTCTTATAACAGCTAAATCATGAGATATAAACAAATAAGTCAATTTAAATTCTTTTTGTAAATCTTGAAGCAGATTTATAATCTGAGATCTTATAGATACATCTAATGCAGATGTTGGCTCATCTGCAACTATGAATTTAGGATTTAATGCCAAGGCTCTTGCTATTCCAATCCTTTGCCTTTGACCGCCAGAAAATTCATGAGGATAACGAGTTGCATGATAAGGAGCAAGTCCTACAAGTTCCAATAACTCCTGTACTCTCTTCTCTCTTTCTTTTGATGAGGATACTATTTTATGAACTTGTAATGGCTCACCTATTATTTCGCTTACAGTCATTCTTGGATTTAAAGATGAATATGGATCTTGGAATATAATCTGCATATCTCTTCTTATTCTTCTTAGAGAACTATATGGAAGTTTTGATATATCTACCCCATCAAATATAATTTCACCATCAGTAGGATCTAAAAGTCTGATAATAGTTCTTGCTACTGTACTTTTTCCGCAACCTGATTCTCCTACAAGACCTAACGTTTCTCCCTTTCTAATATAAAAGCTTACTCCATCTACTGCTTTTACATCCCCCACATGTTTTGAAAATACAATACCTCTTTTTATTGGAAAATATTTTTTAAGATTTTTAACTTCTAAAATTACATCATCTGTATAGTTATTCATACTTTCACTCCAATTTCCTTAGCATAAAGACAACGAGAATAATGACCTGGTTCTACTTCAATTAAATCTGGTATTTCTTCTAAACATCTTTCTGTTTTATAAGGACACCTTTCAGCATAATAGCAATAATTTGGAAGGGCAACAAGATCTGGAGGTTGACCTTCTATAGCCTTCAATCTTTCTTTCCTTACATCAAGCCTTGGTACTGATTCAAGAAGTCCAATTGTATAAGGATGGGATGGCTTTTTAAATATGGTACGCACATCAGCATACTCAACTACTTTTCCAGCATACATAACAAGCACATTTTTACAACTTTCTGCCACTATCCCCATATCGTGGGTTATTAATATAAGAGACATTCCTAAATCTTTTTGAAGTTGCTTTATTAATTCTATAATCTGGGCTTGAATTGTAACATCTAAAGCAGTAGTGGGTTCATCAGCTATAAGAATTTCAGGATTACAAGACAATGCCATTGCTATCATTACTCTCTGTCTCATTCCACCACTAAATTGATGAGGATATTCATCAATTCTTTTTGAGGCTTCCGGTATTCTAACAATTTCCAGCATCTCAATAGCTTTCTTCCTTGCTGAAACTTTATCTAACTTTTGGTGAAGGATTATAGCTTCCATTATCTGATCCCCTATTGTAAAAACAGGATTAAGAGAGGTCATTGGGTCTTGAAATACCATAGATATTTTGTTTCCACGAACCTCTCTCATCTCCTCTTCTTTCTTCTTAAGAAGATCTTCTCCCCTAAATATTATCTCCCCACCAATAATCTTTCCAGGAGGATCTTGTATGAGTCTCATGATAGAGAGAGCAGTTACACTTTTACCACTTCCTGATTCTCCCACAATTCCTAAACTCTCTCCCTTTTTTAAACCAAAGGATACATCATCTACTGCTTTAACAATCCCTTCATCTGTAAAAAAATATGTTCTTAGATTTTTTACCTCTAACAAATAATCATCCACAATAAAGATTCCTCCGTTAGCTAATTAAAATAAAACCCTTCCCTGAGTACTGGGGAAGAGTTCATATTCTAATTTGGTGCCGAGGCCGGGATTTGAACCCGGACGGGCGAAAGCCCATAGCACCCTCAATGCTACGTGTCTGCCAAATTCCACCACCTCGGCATTTCTTGATTTTGATTATATAAATACTATAATCTAATGTCAAGATTCTGAGATAATTTTGTTATTTAGAAGAAGATTTTTTTGTAGTCTTCTCTTCTTTTGTTTCTGTTTTCTCACTCTCTTGAGATTTTTCTGATACTTGAGAGGTTTCAAAACCCCATATCTTTCTTATTTCTCTTTCTATCTCATCAGCAAGTTCTGGATGCTCTTTAAGATATGCTTTTGCATTCTCCCTACCTTGGCCTAACCTTATATCTTTGTATATATACCATGTTCCACTTTTCTCAATAACCTTTGCTTCTACACCAGCATCCAATATACATCCTTCTCTTGATATTCCCTCACCATATATTAATTCAAACTCGCCTTCTTTAAATGGAGGAGCCACTTTGTTCTTTACAACTTTAACCTTTACTTTTGTTCCTGTAACCTCACTTCCTTCCTTCATTGATTCTGCTTTCCTCACATCAATACGAACTGAGGCATAGAATTTTAAGGCTCTTCCTCCAGGTGTAGTCTCAGGATTTCCAAAGAAAACTCCAACTTTTTCTCTTAACTGGTTTATAAATATGGCTACAGTTTTGGATTTGCTAATAACCCCAGTTAGCTTTCTCAAAGCTTGGGACATAAGTCTTGCCTGCAAACCTATAAAGGCATCTCCCATTTCTCCCTCAAGCTCTGCCCTTGGCACTAAAGCAGCTACCGAATCAATGACAATTACATCTACACTGCCACTTCTTACAAGAATTTCAGCAATTTCTAAAGCTTGTTCTCCAGTATCTGGTTGTGAAATAAGAAGGTTCTCTAAATTTACTCCTATTTTTTTTGCATAATTGGGATCAAAGGCATGTTCAGCATCTATAAAAGCAGCAATTCCACCTTGCTTTTGAGCAGAAGCAATGATCTGTAAAGCAACTGTTGTCTTACCAGAACCTTCAGGTCCAAAAAGTTCAATAATTCTTCCTCTTGGAACTCCTCCAACTCCTAAAGCATAATCCAGTGTAAGGATACCAGTAGGAATAACTGGTACCTCATATCTTTCATTACTTCCCAATTTCATTATAGAGCCTTTTCCAAATTGCTTTTCAATCTGAAAAATTGCTGATTCTAAGGCTTTTTCTTTTTCCATACTTTAATACACCTCATAATTTTTTATATTTCTAAAAGTATTATAACAAGAGTAATTTTTTATAACAAGTTAATTTGAAAATTTTCGTCAATTTCGTGTTTTAGTTCTTTTGATAAAAGACTTATTAGAGCTGATTTTGGGGATTTTCCACCATACAACACTTCATAAACTTCTTCAGTAATAGGCATATAGATATTATATTTCTGGGAAAGATTATAAACTGATTTTACAGTATAAACTCCTTCTGCTACCATACCATGAAGTTCAGATAATGCTTCTTGTAAGCTTTTCCCCTCTCCCACATATTTTCCTATCCTCCAATTTCTACTTAAAGTACTTGTTGCTGTAAGTACTAAATCTCCAAGTCCAGAAAGACCGAGTATAGTAAAAGGATTAGCTCCAAATAAAATAGCAAATCTATTAATTTCTGCTAAACCTCTTGTAATAAGACTTGCTTTTGCATTATATCCAAAATTTAAACCATCCGATATTCCAGCTGCTATTGCAATTACGTTCTTCAAAGCACCACCTAATTCCACACCTACCATATCATTACTCCTATATACTCTCATAAAATCCATATTAAAAATATTTTGTAGAAATTCTGCAGTTACAATACTTGGAGAAGCAATCACCATAGCTAAGGGTTTTCTTTCCATCACTTCTTTTGCAAAACTTGGACCTGAAAAAATAGCAACTTGTCCCTGTTCAATATTAAGCTCTTCCATAATTATTTCAGAAGGTCTTTTAAGAGTTTCTATATCTATACCTTTTCCAGTGTTAACAAAATATGGAATATGGGTAAGATAATGTCTATTTGATCTAATAAAACCTCTCAAGCCTTGAATAGGAATACTCAAAATTGCTATCAGAGTATCTTTTGTGGCTAATTCTATATTACTTGTAATCTTTAAATTAGGATTTAACTTATACCCTTGAAGATAAAAGATATTTTCTTTTTTTTCTTCTATAATTTTTGCCTTTTTGCTATCTCGTACCCAAAGAGTTACATCATAATTCCTTTCCGATAATATATCTGCTAATGTGGTTCCCCAACTTCCACCACCAAAAACTGTAATCTTTATCTTTTTATTCTCCAATCTATTTTATGTTCCTCCCCTCTTATAAGCCTCTCAATATTAGGTATATGTCTATAAATAATAAAAAGACATACAATTACTACACAAATCATATATTCTATTACTGGTCTTTCTAAAGAATATAAAATAAAAGGATAAATAATAGCAGAGGTAATAGAAGCTACTGATTTGTATTTTGTTATACTCACAATTATTATGGCAACTATCAAAACAGTCAAAGAGGCTTTAGGAAAAAGATAAATAAGAATACCGAAAGAAATCCCTACACTTCTTCCTCCTCTAAAACCAGCAAATATAGGAAAAGAGTGTCCTATAATTGCAGAGATAATACACAATAAAATAGCTATATGGTCATTTTTAAGAATAGATGTTGCAAGATATACAGCTAAAACTCCTTTACCCACATCCATCAAGGCTGTAATAATAGCAGGTCCCCATCCAAGCACTCTAAGAACATTAGTAGCGCCTAAATTACCACTTCCATGATTTCTTACGTCTATACCTTTCCAAAGTTTACCTACAATTAATGCACTGGGTATAGATCCTAATAGATAAGAAAACAACATTAACAAGATTTTTGTGATCATGGCTTTTACTCCCTCTTTCTTACTTCTATTTTTATAGGAGTACCTGTCCAAGAAAAGTAATTTCTAATATACTTTTCAAAATATTTTTGAACATTCTTATTCATGATTTCTGGTTCATTTACAAAGAAGACTATTCTTGGAGGGGCAGTTTCAACCTGTGTAGCGTAGTAGATTTTCAGACTTTTACCCTTTTTTGAAAAGGAAACTCTACTTAAAGCTTCTTGAATTGCCATATTAATTTGAGATGTAGGAATTCTCATATGACTTAGTTCATACAATTTGTCTACCCAAGGAATAATCTTTTTCACATTATATCCAGTAAGGGCAGATGTAAATATAAAGGGGAAATAATCAAAAGAGGAAAGTAAACTCGGAACTATTTTTTCAAAATCTCTTCTTTCTTTTAAAGAAGGAAATAAATCGGTTTTATTAAAAACAATTAAACAAGACTTTCCCTTATCTTCAATATAATGCAAAATTCTTTTCTCTTGATCTCTAATTCCTATCGAAAGATCAATAACCATTATAGCTACGTCCAATCTTTTTATAGTATTTAATGCTTTTCTTACTGATAATTCTTCAAGCTCTTCTTCAACTCTTGAAGGCCTTCTTAATCCTGGAGTATCAAGAATCATGTATTTCTTTCCATTAAATTCCCATATTATATCCACTGTATCTCTTGTAGTTCCAGGAACTTCACTAACAATATTTCTATATTTACCTATTAAGGTATTTACTAAGGATGATTTACCACTATTTGGTCTACCTACAAAAGCAAATTTTATTAACTTTTCTTCCTTTTCTACTTCTACATTTGGAATAAGGGATAATATTTTCTCAATAAGCTCAGTAAGATTTTGTTTATGAATAGCAGAGATAGGGAAAGGTTCACCTAAACCCAACACAGTAAAAGGGGAAAGATGAATTTCAGAATCAATTCTTCCTTCCATTTTATTTACTACTAAAATTATCCTTTTCCCAGATTTCCTAAGAATCTCAGAAAATTCAAAATCAAGAGAGGTAAGCTCTGATCTTCCATCTACCACAAATAGTATAAGATCACTTATTTCAATCACTTCATTTATTTTTTCTTTAACAAGTTCACTTAAATTATCATTTAATCCATACCCTGCTGAATCTATAAGATAAAAAAACTTACCTTCATATTCGCAAAGATGCACTAAAGGATCCCTGGTAACTCCAGGCTCATCAGCAACTATAGCTTTTTCCTCTCCTGCAATTCTATTAAAGAGCACAGATTTTCCTACATTAGGCCTTCCTACAATACTTACTACAGGGATTCCCACATCTATACCAAATGTAGTTCTAAGGGATGATGAGTTTCTAATAATCTTAAAACCTCCTCTACAAAAGATTCTGGTGTAGATGTGCCTGTTATAATACCAATTTTTTGTTTATTATTAAACCATTCCATATCAATTTCTTCTAAGTTTTCTATATGATAAGTAGGTACATTTTTAACTAAAATATTATACAATCTTCTTGTATTAGCACTATTTTTTCCTCCCAGAACTAATACTAATTCTACCATTTCTGATAATATCTTTGCCTTTTTCTGCCTTTTCTCAACTTCAGGACATATGGTATTGAAAATTCTTATTTCCTTCCCTTTAGTTAGTATTAACTTTATAATCTCTTCCACTTCTTCCCAACTTTGAGTCGTCTGAATAACTATACCTATTTTAGGAAATGGCTCTACCATTATAGCATCATTAATATTTTCAATTAATACGCCCTTTTCTTCAGCATAACTCATTATACTAATCACTTCTGGATGTTTTTTCTCACCAACAATTAATACTTTATAACCATTTTTTCTTAAAAATTCAGCTAATTTTTGTACCCTCTTAACTAAGGGACATGTTGCGTCATAGATTTCATTACCATACTCTTTATATTTTTCTACCTCCTTATATGGCAAACCATGAGCTCTTACAATAAGCTTTTTTCCCTCTGGAATGGACTCATTATTCCAAATTTTTATTCCTCTTCTTTCTAAATCTTCTATCACTTTTGGATTATGCACTAATGCACCTAATGTATATACTTCACCCTTTGTCTGTAAAATCTTTTCTGCTAAACTAATAGATTTCTTAACGCCTGAACACCATCCATAAGGTGTTACTAAATATACCCTCATTTTAAAAGCTCCATAATACTTTCTTTAATCTTATAATTAAGATTTTTTATCTCTTCTTTAGTAGGTTTATTATTTTTTATAACAAAAATTGGTCTTCCTATTTTTATAGTAATATTTCCTCCTAATTGAGGAAATACTTTTCTTCTTCTCCAGATCTTTTCGGTACCCTTAATTCCAATTGGAAGTATGGGAAGACCATGAGTAAGTGCAAGAGTGGAAGCTCCATCCTTTATCTCAAGAAGTCCTTTCTCAGGATGTTCATTTCTTGTTCCCTCAGGAAAAATTACAATCGTCTCATTCTCTTTTATAAGTTTTTTAATTTTCTTCCATGTTTCAAACTTAAAATCCTGTCTATCTACATCTATAGCTCCAAGCCATCTTAGAAAAGGGTTGAAAAGCTTAGATTTAAAAAGTTCTTTTTTAGCAAGATAAAAAAGTCTCTTATCAAAGGCAGCACCTATAACAATAGGATCCAATAAACTGACATGATTAGCAACCAGAATGAAAGAACTTTCGGGAATTTTTTCTTTCCCTTCAACTTTATAGCCCCATAAAATTTTTAATAGAAATCTTACAACATAAATAATTATTTTATAGAAAAAATGGGAAATTTCCTTCTTAATTCTCTTCATTTTCTATCCTTGCTTCCATTAAAATTTGATTTATTATTTCCATTACTTTATTTGTAAATTCTTCTTCTTTCTTTCTATCATGCTCACCCTCATAAATCAATGGTTTTGAGTATATAACTTTTACTTTACCAGATAAATGTGGAAGTTTTTTCTCAGGAGGCCATATATTATCAGCTCCAATTATAGCCGTAGGAATAACAGGAGTCTTAGTCTTCGCTGCAAAATAACCAATTCCTCTTTTGATTTTAATATCTCCCTTATCTCTTTTTAAACGTGTGCCTTCTGGAAATATTAATAGTACTTCACCTTTTCTTATAGCTTCTAAACCATCCTTTACAGCAGACAAATCAATATTTTCTCTTTTAACCGGAATTCCTCCCAAATACCTTGCAAATCTACCAAATATGGGATATTCGAATCGTTCTATTTTACCCAAAGCCTTAATAGGTCTTGGCAGAGTCGTAGCTATAACTAAAACATCAAGACTACTCCTATGATTAGGAGCAATAATGACAGGCCCTTCTAATGGTATATTTTCTATACCATACACTTCCAAATTATAAAACCATTTTAGTAATCTTCTAAGAACAACTGCAATACTTTTATAAACAAATATTTGAAACCTTTCCCTATATCTCCTCTTTTTCATAGGGTACTCCATCTGCTGAGGGAGGAGTAGATTTACCTACAGCTCCTGCTAAAACTAACATGGTAAGAATATAAGGTATCATTTGTATAAATTGCGTTGGAATACCTACACCTTCTAGTCTCATTCTTAGAGCTTCAGCCAGACCGAAAAGTAGACATGCACCTAAAGAACCTATAGGATTCCAATTGCCAAATATCATAGCAGCAAGAGCTATAAAACCTCTTCCCCCGGTCATATTCTCGACAAAAACCCTTGCATGCTCTAAGGAAAGAAAGGCACCTCCTATACCTCCTAAAATTCCACTTATGAGCACACCTATATATCTGTATTTATAAACATTTACTCCCAATGTATCTGCTGATTGTGGGTTTTCACCTACTGCCCTTATTCTTAAACCAAAGGCTGTTCTATATAGTATATATTGGGATAAAAAAACAAGAACAATCATAAGGATAATTAATGGAGAAAGATCTCTAAAAATTAACCCTATGCCAGGGATTTTAGAGATGATTGGAATATCTATATGTATAAAACCCTCAATATGGGGAGAGGATCCTGCAGCTTTAAATATCAGCCTTGACAAAAAAGTAGTACCTCCAACAGCTAACATGTTTAATGCTGTACCACTTACTATCTGATTTACTCTAAACTTAATTGATACCACTGCATGAATAAATGCAATAATAGAACCAGCAATTATAGAAAATAATACTCCAATTAAAGGATTTTTAAAAAAATATGTTCCAACTGCAGCAAAAAATGCTCCAAATAACATAATACCTTCTAAAGCTATATTCACTACTCCAGTTCTTTCCGAAAAAACTCCCCCTAAGGATGCATAAGCAAGTGGAGTTGCCATTCTTATAGCAGAAGTTATGGTTTCCCAGGCAAAAATTATTTCAAGCATATATAACTTTCCTCCTTTTTTTCAGAAAACGAATGAGTACTTCATTACCTACCACAATAGTTAATATTATGACTGCTTGCAGAACTGAAATTATTTCTCTTGGTATATGAGTAAAAACATCCAAACCAATAGCCATTCTATTTAATGCACCAAAAAGAAGTGCAGAAAATATTATGCCTACAGGGTGATTTTTCCCAAGTAGAGCAACTGCTATTCCAGTAAAACCAAGTCCATGGGAAAAATTATCGAGATATCTATATCTGTATCCCAAAACATCGTTTATACTAGCAAGTCCAGCCATAGCACCACTTATTAACATAGTTACCAATATGACATTTTTCACATTTATACCTGCATTCTCTGATGCATTTATATTAAGCCCCAAAGCCCTTATCTCATAGCCTAATTTAGTTTTCCATAACAAATAGTAAGTAACTATAACCATTAATATTGCAATTACCAATGCATAATTTACAGGATTACTTTCTGGTATGTTAATACCTATCTTTTGAAAAATTGAATACAGCTTAGGTAGCACTGTTGAAGGAGGCAATTTATCAGTTTGGGGTAATGGATATAAAACTCCTTTTTCTCTAAAAGTATTAACAACTAAATAATTAGTTAGAGCATAGCCTATCCAATTCATCATTATGGTATTAATAACTTCGTGAACCCCTAATCTTGCCTTTAATATGGCAGGAATAAAGGCCCAAATGGCTCCACCTAAAGCTGAAAAAATAAGAGTAATGGGTAAATGTAGAAAGGATGGAAATAAGGGAGCTATATAAAGACCTGCCAAAGCAGCTACTAATCCTCCTACAAGAATTTGTCCTTCTGCACCAATATTAAAAAGACCTCCTTTAAAACCAACAGCTACTGCTAATCCAGCTAATATAAAAGATGTGGTATTAAATAATACATAACCCCATCCATTTGGATTTCCAAGAGCAAAATTTATTACTTCTTTATATGTTTCCCATGGATTATGTCCAAGTAAATAAATAATAATCCCGCCCAAAAATAATGCTATAAATATTGATATTAAAGGACTTATTATATTGAGAATTAAGTTTTCTATAAATTCCCGATTTTTCAAATTAATGCCTCCTTTAATTCAGTTTGTTTCTTAACCCCAGTCATGTAATAACCTAATTCTTTTTCATCAACTTCCGATTGACTAAAAGATCCTACTATCTCTCCATTATACATTACCAAAATTCTATCACTTAAATTTAAAATTTCATCTAAATCTGCAGAAACAAGAAGCACAGCTTTTCCTTGATTTCTTAGATCTACTAAAAGTTGATGAACAAATTCTGTAGCTCCTATGTCTAAACCACGAGTTGGCTGAGCTGCGATTAAAAGATCAGGTAAAAAGCTCAATTCCCTTCCTAAAACTATTTTTTGTTGATTACCACCTGATAAATTCCTAATAGGTATTTTTATGTTAGGAGTTTTTACTTGATATTTCTCTACAATTTCATTGGCATGTTTATACACTTTTGAATAATCTATAAATATTCCCTTTGAAAATTTATTAAAATAGTGAAGCCCTAAAATGCAATTCTCCGCTACAGAGAAATCTAAAATTAATCCTCTTTTATGCCTATCCTCTGGTATATGACCAAAAAGAAGACGTCTTTGTCTAATCTTTTCCAAAGTTATGTCCTTGTTTTTAAATAGTATTTTCCCTCTTTTTAAAGGTAAAAGTCCTACTATAGCTTCTACAAGCTCAGATTGTCCATTTCCTTCAACTCCTGCTATCCCCAAAATTTCTCCCTCTCTTATATTAAAAGATACACCTTTAACTACATCTAATCCCTTTCTTCCCCTTACCCATATATCCTCAACTCTAAATATTTCGCCTCCTCTTTCTCTTTTAACTTTATCAACTTTTAGAAAAACCTCTCTTCCTACCATCATTTGAGAGAGTTCAAACTTATTTGTTTCTTTAGTATTTACTGTATTCACTAATTTTCCTCTTCTCATTACACTCACTCTATCAGATATCTCAAGGACTTCACTCAACTTATGAGAAATAAATATGATGGTTTTCCCTTGAGAAGAAAGCTTTCTAAGAATAGTGAAAAGCTCTTCTACTTCTTGGGGAGCTAACACAGCTGTAGGTTCATCTAAAATTAATATTTCAGCCCTTCTGTATAAAAGTTTCAAAATTTCTACCCTTTGGGCCTCACCAACAGAAAGATTTTCAACCTTTTCATACAAATCTATTTTAAAACCAAGAGAATTAATAATATCATTTAGATTCTCTTCAGCTTTTTTTAAATTTAAAGATATACCATTTTTAACTTCTGATCCCAAAATAATATTTTCAATAACTGTAAAAGGAGGTATCAGCATAAAATGCTGATGCACCATGCCTATACCATAACTTATAGCAATTTTAGGAGAATTTATATTAACCTTTTTACTATTTATATAAATTTCACCCTTATCTGGTCTATAAAGACCATATATTATCTTCATTAAGGTAGATTTTCCAGCACCGTTTTCCCCAACAATTGCATGAATTTCTCCCTTATAAATAGTTAAGGATACATTATCATTCGCAATAACCCCTGGAAATATCTTGGTTATTCCTTCTAATCTTATTATCTTTTCCACTTGTTTACTTACCTCCCTATATAAACCCCCTCCCATAATGGGAGGGGGTAAGAAATTATATTTTTACTTTAGATATTTTGCTTTAAATTCTTCGAAGGTCTTATCATCATATGGAACTACGATTTTTCCTGATATTATATCTTTTTTAACTTGTTCAACTTTTGATATTACACCTAATGGAAGAAGCTTTGTTTTTTCATAATCAACGCCACCATTTGCTGCACCAAAAACTCTAATTCCAGGTTTAAATTTTCCTTCCTTTACATCTTTTATAGTTTCATATACTGCTACATCTACCCTCTTTAACATGCTTGTAATAATTCTATCTGGCATGATCCAAGATTGAGGAGAATCTACTCCAATAGCATATTTCTTAGTTTCTTTTGCTGCCTCAAATACTCCCTCTCCAGATGCACCAGAAGCATGATAAATTATATCAGCTCCTTGTTTATATTGAGCTAAGGCTAATTCTTTACCTTTAACTGGATCTTTAAATGCATCTCCTGTTACACCAATATAATTTATCAATACCTTTACTTTTGGATTAACATATAATGCTCCAGCTTTATACCCAACTTCAAACTTGTGTATTAAGGGAATATCCATTCCACCTACAAATCCAATAATGTTACTCTTAGTCATTAAACCTGCGATAACCCCTACTAAGAAGGATCCTTCATGCTCGTTAAATACTAAAGAGGAAACATTAGGAAGTCTCTCTATAACTCCATCTACAATGGCGAACTTTACTTTTGGAAAATCTTTAGCTACTGCTGTAATAGCATCAGTGAAAAGAAAACCTACCCCAATAACTAAGTCATAGTTTTGTTCAGCAAGGGTCCTTAATAGCTCTTCCCTATTTGCCCCTCCAGGACCAGGTTCTAAATCCTTTCCTTCCACTTTAAGTACCTTGATCGCTCTTTGCAAACCATTATATGCAGCATCATTAAAAGATTTATCTCCTCTACCACCTACATCATATACTATGCCAACTCTGATAGTTTTTGCAGAAAATCCTACAGAAGAAAATAGGATAAGAGAAAGAATTAAAAAAGCAATTAAAAACTTACGCATAATAATTTAAACCTCCTCCATTGAGAAAATTTTCTAAAACAAACAACCCCTTAAAATTCTAAATTCCTGATCTTATGAGATGTCATCACCTCCCCTTAATACTCTTCTTGGTTTCCCCTCTCCTTGTGATGCTACATAACCCTTTTCTTCTAATATATCCAATATTCTTGCTGCCCTATTATAACCTATACTAAATTTTCTTTGAATATAAGAAGTAGAAATTACTTTTTTTCCCTTCAAGAGTTCTATCACTTTTGGAAGAAGTGGATCTCCAAATTCCTCAATCTCTTTTCCTTCTGCCTCTTCTTTCTCTTCAAAGGTAATAACATCATAATTTAAACTTCCAAAATTTTCTGCAATATATGATACCACATTTTTAATATCCTTGTCTTCCACATAAGGTGCTTGGAGCCTTATAGGATGACTGCTTGTTATTGGATGAAATAGCATGTCTCCCCTTCCTATAAGTTTTTCAGCACCTGCATCATCTAATATTATTCTTGAATCTATTTGTGATGATACCGCAAAAGCAATACGAGAAGGAATGTTAGCCTTTATAAGGCCTGTTATTACGTCAGTAGAGGGTCTTTGGGTAGCAACCACTAAATGCATACCAGCAGCTCTTGCTTTTTGAGCTATTCTACATATTAAATCCTCTATTTCCTTTGGAGCTATCATCATAAGATCATTCAATTCATCTATAATAATTACTATATAGGGTAAATTTTCTTCTATTTGAGAAAGATTTTTATATTCATCTATGTTTCTTACTTCCAATTTTTCAAATAACTCGTATCTTCTTTCCATCTCTGAGACTGCCCATCTTAACGCATAAACAGCTTTTTTAGGCTCAATCACAACTTTGTGTCTCATATATTTACCTAATAATTTATTATACGTTGACAATTCTACTCTTTTTGGATCTATAAGAATGAGATTTAAATTTTCAGGGGGATTTTTGTATAAGAGACTTAAAATTAAAGAATTAATAAACATACTCTTACCAGAACCTGTAGTACCAGCAATCAAAAGGTGAAGCATTTCTGCAAGGTTACCAACTTTTATATTTCCAATCAAATCCTTTCCAAGAGCTATAGTTAATGTATGAACAGATTTTTTAAAAACATCACTCTCTAAGATTTCCCTCAAATATACTTTAACTGGCTTGCTTCTTGGAATTTCAATTCCTATAACTGATTCACCGGGAACTGGAGCCTCAAATCTTACACTTGGTACTGCAAGAGCTAAAGCTAAATCATTAGAAAGACTCAAAATTCTATTTACTCTAACTCCAGGAGGTATAGATATATTATATCTCACTACAGAAGGTCCAATATTCCAGTCTTTAACCTTAGCTTCTATTTTAAAGCTTTTAAGGGTTTCCTCCAAATTACGAGCAATTTTTTCGTAGTTTTCCTCATCATTTTTTTGAGTAGAATAGGAAAGAATATTTAGAGGGATAGAAAATTCTTTAGTAACAGGTTTTTGAGAAGTATTTATAAATTTGACTTGCTCTTTATTTTGTATCCTATCAATCTTTCCTTCTTTCTTTCTTTTTACTACCTTTTCTTCCTTTGAAACAGTCTTTTTTTTATTAAAAATTTCAAAGGATGGATAAAAGAGAAATCCTAAAAAAGTAAAAAACAAAGTTAATAGTATGTATCCACCTATTCCTACATATTGATATATGCTAAAAGATAATCTTCCAATAAATTTACCATAATTTTGAAGATTAAAAATATGTATCAAGATCGAAATTAGAAACAATAAAGATAAAAAATAAAATGATAAAGCCTTTAAAATATTTGGTTGATAGTCCTTTTTAATGAGCATAAATGAAATACTTATTAGATAGAGAAATAAAGGAATTAGGTATATACCAAAAACCAAAGTTAAAAAGTCTATTAAAGTTTTCCCTAAACGCCCACTTGCATCAGGGAATAACCAAGCCATGAAAATAAATATAACAATAGAGAAAATAATTATTCCTATAAGCCTATGTTTCTCCATAACTATATTTCCCATACTAAAGGAATTATTACAGGTTTTCTTCTTATTTCTTCATTAAAAAAATTTTCCAGATAGGTCTTCACTAATACTTCCTTACTTATATTACCATTTTTAATTTTCTTTTTAAATAATTCTCTAACAACCTCTTTGGCTTCTTCTATTAATTCTTCAGATTCCTTCATAAAGATGAAACCCTTAGATATTATCTCAGGTCCTTCAAGAATTAACCCAGTAGCACTATCTAATAAAACACCTATTACTAGTACTCCATCTTCTGCTAATGCTCTTCTTTCTCTAAGAACAATATTTCCAACATCTCCCACACTTAACCCATCCACATAAACATTAGAAAGTTCTATATGATCAACTATTTTAGCTGTTTGTTGATCTAATTCTAAAACATCACCATCTTCCATCAGAATTATACTATCTTCAGAAAAACCTAAATCTTTACCTAACTTCTTAAGTAATACTAAATGCCTATACTCTCCATGATAGGGTATAAGATATTTAGGTTTTAGAATGTTTATTAAAAGCTTTATCTCCTCCTGAGCAGCATGACCTGATACATGTACACCTGCATCTTTTCCATATATTACCTCAATCCCTTTTCTAAAAAGCTGATCTACCAATCTATACACAACCATTTCGTTTCCTGGTATAGGTTTTGTGGCAAGAATAACAGTATCTCCAGGTTGCAAAGAAAGTTGTTTATAAGAATGATTAGTAAGAAGTGATAATGCAGAATAAGGTTCTCCTTGACTTCCAGTGGAAAGTACCAATACCTTTTCAGGAGGAAGATTATTTACCTCTCTAATATTCATAATAAGATTATCCGGTATATCTAAGTATCCTAATTTCTTCCCTACTTCTATATTGTTTATTAGGCTTTTACCAGCAATAGCCACTTTTCTACCAAATTTATTAGCCATATTTATAGCTTGTTGTATTCTATGAAAGTTAGAAGCAAAAGTAACAAGAAAAATCCTACTTTTCGTAGATGCAAATATATTTTCAAAAGTGCTTTTAACAAGACTCTCAGAGGGAGTTGTACCTGGCTGTTCGATATTCGTAGTATCACAAAAAAGGGCAAGAACACCTCTTCCAGCAAGCTCAGCCATCTTTTTAAAATCAGGGATTATACCATCTATGGGATTCTGATCAAATTTAAAATCTCCACTTATAACTATTAATCCTACTGGTGTATTAATAGCAAGTCCAACAGTATCTGGTATACTATGGGTTTGCCTGAAAGTTTCAATTATAAAGGGTGATATTTCTACAGATTCTCCAGGTACAACCTTCTTCAGGGTTGCTTTATACCCAAATTCTTCCAACTTTCTCTCTATAAGTCCTAAGGTCAAAGAAGTTCCGTAAATAGGCACATTTATATCTTTTAAAATATATGGTAAAGCTCCTACGTGATCTTCATGCCCATGAGTTACAAAAATAGTTTTAACTTTCTCTTTATTAGAAACTAAATATGAGATATCTGGTATTATGAAATCAATTCCTAACATATCACCATCAGGAAACATTAAACCTGCATCTACAACCAAAATGCTATCCTGGTATTGGATAGCCAACATATTTTTCCCAATTTCTCCAAATCCTCCAAGAGGTATAATCTTCAACTTATCCTTCATTTACTTCAAATCCATACTCCTTCAATACTTTTATAAGCTCAGCTCTACTTTTTGCATCTATAGGGCTTAGTGGAAGTCTACATTTACCCACATTATACCCTAATAAATTTAATGCCTCTTTCAATGGTATAGGATTGGTGGTTACAAAAAGTATCCTAAATATAGGCAAAAGTCTTAAATGTAATTCAGATGCTTTGTTTATATCACCTTTAAAATAGCTATTTATCATTTCTTTTATTTCTTTTCCTACAATATGGGATGCTACACTTATCACTCCATCTCCCCCCACACTTAAAAGAGGTAAAGTCATAGAGTCATCTCCACTATATAGTAAGAAGGGGCGTGGAAGAATTCTTCTTATGGTAGAAATCTGATTCATATCACCGCTTGCTTCTTTAACACCCACAATATTAGAGTAATCATTGGCTAATCTTTTTAGTGTTTCAGGAAGAACATTAACTGCTGTTCTTGATGGGATATTATAAACAATGATTGGTAATGAGGTTTCAGATGCTATTTTTGCAAAATGTAAGTACAATCCATCTTGAGGTGGCCTATTATAATATGGTGCAGTAGCTAAAATACCATCTACCCCAATTTTTTCTGCTTCCTTTGTCAGCTCTATCGATTCTTTTGTACAATAAGTAGTTGTTCCTGCAATTACTTTAGCTTTGTTTCCTACTCTTTCTTTTATTCTTACAAAAAGTTCTAATTTTTCCTTCTTAGACAAAGTTGGTGCTTCGCCCGTAGTACCAGATACAAGAATACTATCACTGCCATCCTCTAAAAGCTTATCTACTATTCTATCTACTTCTTTCCAGTTTATTTCATCATCGTTGCTGAAAGGTGTTATTATAGCAGTAATTAATGAACCAAAATGAATCATAAGTTTTACCTCCCCTCTATTCTAAAAAGCTTTCTAATCCATAAAAGAAACCATCTCTTTTTACAACCTCTCTTAAAGCCATAAGGACTCCAGGAATATAACACTCCCTACTCAAAGCATCATGCCTGATAGAAAGAGTTTGACCTATACCTCCAAATATAATTTCCTGATGAGCTACAAGTCCAGGAAGTCTAACACTATGAATATTTATACTTTCTACTTTTCCTCCTCTTGATCCAGGAATTTTTTCAATTTTTGTGGCATCTTTATGGGTTAGATTATATTTTTTCATCTCTTGAGAAAGAAGTTCGGCAGTTAATAATGCTGTTCCTGAAGGAGCATCTATCTTCTCATTATGATGCAATTCTATTATTTCTACATCAGGAAAATATTTTACTATTTGTTTTGCAATCTGCATCATAAGAACTGCACCGAGAGCAAAATTAGGTGCAATCAATATCGAAGTCTTATTTTCTATAGCTAAATTCTTTATCTCTTCTATACTTTCTTTAGGAAGTCCTGTTGTTCCTACAACCATTCTTTTACCTTTTAATAAAACCTTCTTTATGTTTTCATAAGCTGCTTCTGCTGTTGTGAAATCTACTCCTACATCAAAATCATCCTTTACTTCATCAATTGATCCCACCACATCTAAAAAAATCTTATCAGTACCTATAATTTTTCCATAATTTTCCCCTGTAAATTTAGGATCTATTGCACCTACAAGTAACATATCATCTGCATCAACTATTGCCTTTCCAATAACTTTTCCCATCTTACCACAAGCACCAAATAGAACCACTTTAATCATATTACTCTCTCCCCTTTAAAAAATTTTTGATTTGAGGATCTAAAGTACCTATTACTGCTAAAGAAAAAGGCTTGTTAAAGATATCTATTATAGTATCATTAACATCATCTATTTTCACCTTTCTTATCTTTTTAATCTTTTCAATCCAAGGAAAAATTCTTCCATATATTAGATAAGAGTCTATTAAATAAAAAAGCCTCTGCGTTGGACTTTCGATAGCCATAAGTATATTATTTATGGTTTGTTTCTTTGCAAGATCTAATTCCTCTCTCTTTATTCCATATTTTAAAAGTTTTTCCTTTTCTTCTGATAGAGTTTTAAAGGTTTCTAAAAATGAATTAGGAGAAGTAGCTGTATAAATACCAAAAAGAGATACATCTCTAAAGGTAATAAGTTGGGTCTCAATATTATAAACTAAACCGCGCTTATCTCTTAATTCTTTAAATAATCTTGAACTCATTCCACCCCCTAATGATACAGAAAGGAGAGACAAAGCTTCTCTTCTTTCATGACCAGGTGGGTATCCTTCAGTTCCCCATATCAATTGAATTTGCTCAAAATTTCTCCTTAGAAAAATATTTTTAGGTTTAAAAACGGGCGATTTAGAAGAGATTTTTTTATTTACATTGTTGATATTTGACTCATTAAAAATAAAAAAGTTTTTGAAAGTTTCTTCAACTTTCTTTGTAGGGATATTACCACCTACACCAATAATGAACTTATTTGGTACATAATGTTTTTTATAAAAAGAAACAATAAGATCTTTATTATAACTTGACACTTTTTTTTCAGTCCCAAGAATTTCTTTTACCAGTGGATGACCATCCCAAGATGCCTTAAGAAAATTATCAAAGACTAATTCTTCAGGTGAATCTTTATACATTTTTATCTCTTCTTTAACTACCATTTTTTCTAACTCTATTTCTTCCTCAGTAAAGTCAGGTTTTAATATAATATCACTGAGAAGTTTAACTCCTCTTGTAAAATGATATCCTAAAATCTTTAACGTGAAATAGGTAGTTTCCCTTGTGGTGAAGGCATCTAACTCTCCGCCTAAACGATCTATTTCTTCGTGAATATCATCAATTCTCCGGGCAGAATTGTTTTTGAAGAGTAAATGTTCTACGAAATGAGCTAAGCCATGCTCTTTTCTATCTTCATCACGGGTTCCTACCTTTACTGCTACTACAACATTTATGGTTTTTCTGCCTGGATTAAAATCGTGAATTATCTTTAGACCATTTTCAATCTCTATTTCAGTAACTAGCATCCTTTTAACATGAGTTATAGATCTTTTCTGCTCAGACTGATTCTACCCATTGGATCAATAGAATCAACCTTAATCAATATCTCATCTCCTAAGTTAATCTCTTCTCTTACTTCACTTTTTCCGCTTTTTGTAGTTTTAAACTTTGATATATGAAGAAGTCCTATTTTTCCAGGTAATATTTCTACAAATACTCCATAATCTGTAACTCTTACAACTTTACCTAAGAATACATCTCCCTCTTTTATCTCTCTAGTATAATTTTGTACCATTTCAGCTGCTTTTTCAGCCGATTCCTGATTGGGAGCAGAAATGTAAACTAATCCTTCAGGTTTTATATTTATAGTAGTATTTGTCTCTTCTATAATCTTTTTTATATTCTTACCACTCGGCCCAATAAGATCTCCAATTTTATTAGGATTGATCTCTAATACCATGATACGAGGAGCATAAGGTGATATTTGAGATCTTGGTTCAGGAATAGTTTTTTCCATTATTTCAATAACTTTGGTTCTTGCTTCTTTAGCTTGCCTTAAGGTTTTCTCGATAATATCAAAAGTAAGACCATCTACCTTTATATCAAGTTGTACTGCTGTTATCCCATTACGTGTACCAGCTATTTTGAAATCCATACCACCTAAAGCATCCTCAAGACCTTGAATGTCAGTCAATATTTCATACCTATCACCATCTTTTATTAATCCCATAGCCACACCAGCTACATGTGTTTTTATAGAAACTCCAGCATCCATTAAAGATAAACTACTACCACAAACACTAGCCATAGAAGTTGAACCATTAGAACTTAATACTTCTGATACAACCCTAATAGTATATGGAAATTCTTCCTCCTTGGGTATAAGTGGGAGTAAAGCTCTCTCAGCAAGAGCACCATGACCAATTTCTCTTCTCTTTGGCCCTCTTAAAGGTTTTGCTTCTCCTACTGAGAAGGGTGGAAAATTATAATGATGAATATACCTTTTAGGCTCATTCTCTATTACACTTTCAATTATCTGTTCTTCTCCTGCACCTAAGGTTACTACAGAAAGAACTTGCGTTTCCCCTCTCTGGAACAAAGCTGATCCATGGACTCTACTAAGTACTCCTACCTCACAACTTATTGGTCTTAACTCATCAAGTTCTCTTCCATCAACTCTTCTCTTTTCCTCCAATATAACTTTCTTTAATATTGCCTTTGCTTCTTCATTTATAATTTCATCTATTTGTGCTTTTACTTCTCCATAGATAGGTTTCAAGTAATCAAGAGCTTTTTTCTTTAAGTCCTCTAAGGATTTCTGTCTTTCCGATTTACTAGGTGTAAATATTGCCTCTTTGATTTTATCTAAGGTTACGAAATCAAGAACCGCTTGCTTTAGTCTTTCATCGATTACAAATGGATTATAAGAAAAGGGATTAGGATTTACTGTAGAGATAATTTCTTCTTGAAAGCTTATAGAATCTTGTAATGCTTCATGAGCTTTAACTATAGCTTCTAAGAAAATCTCTTCAGATACTTCCTTGCCATCTCCTTCTATCATAAGAACAGCATCTTTAGTGCCAGCCACAACTAAATCTAAAAGCAAATTCTTTGATAAAGAAACAGATGGATTTATATACCAATTATCACTATCCCAACCAATTCTAACTGCTCCTACTGGACCCTTAAATGGAAGTCCTGAGAGCATTATTGCAGAAGATGCACCAATGATTGATGGTATATCTGTAGAATTTTCGTTATCATAAGAAAGTACAGTTACTATAACTTGTACTTCATTTCTAAAATCTTTAGCAAATAAGGGTCTTAAAGGACGATCTATCAAACGAGCAAAAAGAATTTCTGGCTCTGTAGGCTTACCTTCCCTCTTGAAAAAACCTCCTGGAATTTTGCCTGCAGCATATAATCTTTCTACATACTCCACTGTTAATGGGAAGAAATCAACATCTTCTTTGCTTTCTTCTGAAGCTACAACAGTAACTAAAACAGTGGTTTCCCCATATTGTACAAGAACTGCCCCTGTTGCCTGCCAAGCAACCTTTCCAACTTCTATTTTTAAAGGTTTTCCTGCATATTCTTTAGTAAATGTATAAACTTGCCGCATAACCTTACTTTCTTAACCCTAATTCTTGTATTAGTTTCTTATATCTTTCAAAATCTTTCTCTTGAAGATATTTTAATAATTTTCTTCTTCTTCCTATCATCTTTAAAAGACCAACACGAGAATGGTAATCCTTCTTATGAACCTTCAAATGTTCAGTAAGCCTCTTTATCCTTTCAGTAAGCAAAGCAATTTGTACCTCTGGTGAACCAGAATCATTCTCATTCAATCTAAATTTTTCAATAATTTTTCTTTTTTCTTCTTTTGTTAGAGCCATTTTTACCTCCTTTTTTATTTCAAAAAATCGCCTATAGTAATGGAAACCCATCACTATAGGTTGAATATATTTTAACATAAATTATTCAGTTATGCCAACCTTAGGTAATACAAACATTAATAAATTTCTTTTTGCATCATCAAAATCCTTAGAATATACATACACAATTCCATTATAATCTCTATCTTTTCTTTGAGAAAAAGGTAAAAACATAACGTTAATTCCATTTCTTTTAGCTACACTTAATTTTAAATCTAACCCAAGTATAGGATTGATCTCTCCATTATAAGAAATCTCTCCTGTCCCTGAAATCTTTAGATTTTTAGGAAAATTCAATTTTTTCTCAAAACTCCAGAAAGCAAGATTTAAAATAATATCAGAAGATTTTCCATATATGTATATGTTTTTTCTTATTTTATATCCATGAAAGCTTTCCATTTTCACATTGGTTAGATTGTCCTTCAAATACAAATGACCCTTTAAAAAGAGAAAAATAAAATTATAAAAATGAGGTTTTTTTTCTTTTAAAAGTATCACATAAAAATTATCAGGAAAATGTTGAGGCAGATTTTCTAAAATCTCTTTTATATTTACACAAAAACCATCATAAAAGTAAACATAAAATTGGGAAATTATTTCTAAAGTAAAAACTATAAATAAGAGGATTATAATTATAGTTCTAATTTGCACTTTCTTATTAACTCTATTTCTCTTTCCAGTAAATTTTCAACCTTATTCAAAAGGTTATCAATATAATCTTCCATCTCCTTTTTAATTTCAGTTGCCTCTTTCTTAGCATTATTTATAATTTTCTCAGCTTCTTTTTGAGCTTCTATAGTAATATTATTGCTACTGACAAGAAGCTTAGCCTTTTCCTTTGCGTTTCTTATAATATCTTCTGCATCTTCATAAGCTCTTTTAAGTATTTTATCCCTTTCTTCTACTATTTTTTTAGCTTCTAAAAATTCGACAGGTATACTTTTCTCAAGATCATTAATAAGTTCTAAAAGTTTCTCTTTATCAAGAATAATTTTATCCCATACAGGAACAGTAGGTGAATTTTCTAAAATACTTTTAAGTTTTTCTAAGTTTTCTAATAATTTATCAATATCCATACTTATCTTTTTACATTAAATTTTTCATAAAGTTTTTTAGCTACACATTCTGGAACTAAATCTTCCACACACCCACCAAATTTGGCTATTTCCTTTACCATACTTGAACTTAAAAAAGTATATTTAATATCACTAATTAAAAAAACTGTCTCAGATTCAGGATAAAGTTTTTTGTTGGTTAATGCTTGTTGAAATTCATATTCAAAATCTGAAACAGCTCTCAACCCTCTTATTATTATTCTCACATCTATTTTTTTAATATAATCCACTAATAAACCTTTGAAGGAGTCTACTTTAACATTAGGGATATGCTGTAGACTTTCTCTCAGCATACTTAATCTTTCTTCTAAAGTAAAAAGAGGTATCTTAGATATATTTTCAGCTACTAAAACAATCACCTCATCATATATCTTAGCCCCTCTCTGTATTATATCTATATGACCATTGGTAACAGGATCAAAACTTCCTGGATATACAGCTCTAATCATGTATTTACTCCTTTAAAACCGTAAAAAGATAATACTGTTTCTCCATAATTTTTATTAAAAATTAATAACAAACTATTATATTCTTTTAAAATCTCTGTTTTTTTATGATGTTCTATTATCAATATGCCATCTTCTTTAAGCCATCTATTTTCTACTATGTATTTTACCACATCCTTTATCTTTTCTCCTAATTCGTAAGGAGGATCTGCAAAAATAATATCAAAAGTTTCATGAGGATTTTTTCTAAGAAATGTAAAAACATCATCGAGATGAACTTCTGTCCTATTCTCTAATCCAAATTTCTTTAAATTTTCTCTTATTAATCTTACAGCAGGCAGATGTTTTTCAACAAAAACTACTTTTTTTGCACCATAACTTAAGGCTTCTATTCCCACAATTCCCGATCCAGCGAATAAATCTAAAAAGTTACAATCTTTTATTTTTTCATCTAAAATATTAAAAATAGAACTTCGCACTTGTTCCATTGTAATTCTATAATTCCCCTTTTTAAGAGTCTTCATGGTCTGACCCTTCAAATATCCACCGGAAATTCTTACTTCAGAGGACAATTCCCTTCTCCTTATAAGGATTATTCACTGAAAGATGTCTTTCAAGAATTAGTCTTTCATTATCTTTCATTTCGATTTCGTTTTTTAAAACAGAAATAGCCTCTTCTCTTGCTATTTCCAAAAGTCTCATATTTTGAGATAAATCTGATAAATTCACATTTAAAACTTTCATTGAAGGTGCTCCATGTTGTCTTACTCCAAAAAATTCACCAGGACCCCTAATATTAAGATCTTCGCTTGCTATCTTAAATCCATCATTTGTCTCTACCATTACTTTTAATCTTCTTTTGGCCTCTTCAGTATTAGTATTAGCTATTAAAAAACAATAAGACTGCTCTGATCCTCTACCAACCCTACCTCGCAATTGGTGAAGTTGGGCAAGACCAAATCTATGAGCATCTTCAATAACCATTATAGAAGCATTTGGTATATCTACTCCTACCTCTATCACTGTTGTTGCTACCAACATTTTTATTTCTCCTTTTCCGAATTTTTCCATTATCATATTTCTTTCATCGCTAGGAACTAAACCATGGATAAGTCCCATAGGAATATGAGGATAATACTTTTGAAGCTCTTCAAATAACTTCTTTGCCGATTCTGCCTCTAACTTTTCCGATTCCTTTATCAAAGGACATACAACAAATGCTTGTTTACCCTGCATTATTTCCTTAGCTACAAAATCATAGATCTTTTTTCTATTCCTCTTAGAAACAAGATATGTTATTACATGTTTCCTACCTGGAGGTAATTCATCAATTACTGAAACATCAAGCTCTCCGTATAAAACGATAGCTAAAGTTCTTGGAATAGGAGTTGCGGTCATAACTAAAAGATGAGGATTTTCCCCTTTTTTCCAAAGTATTGATCTTTGAGTTACTCCAAATCTATGTTGTTCATCTATAATTACTAATCCCAATTTACTAAATTTAACATCCTCCTCAATTAATGCGTGAGTACCTATAACAACAAATAATCGACCTTCAGCAAGATCAGTATAAATTCTATTTTTTTCCTTTTTAGATACACTACTTGTAAGAAGACCAACTCTAATTTCTAAAGGCTCAAGATATTCTTTCAATCTATTGTAATGTTGCTCTGCCAATATTTCTGTAGGAACCATAAAAGCAGACTGATATCCGTTTTCATAGGCACATATTATAGAAAGGACTGCTATAATAGTTTTTCCAGAACCCACATCTCCTTGTAATAATCTATGCATTGGTTTACCAGATGAAAGATCATTTTTAATCTCCCCCCAAACTCTTTTTTGTGCATTTGTAAGTTCAAAGGGTAATTTAGAGATAAATTCCTCAACTAAAGGGTTGTCTGTTTTAAAGATAGGAGCCTTAAGTTGTTCTATCTCCTGTTTTTTCCTAATTAATAATAACTGCATAAAGAAAAGTTCTTCAAAAAGAAGCCTTTTTGTAGCACTTCCCAAGGTAAGAAAGGAGGTTGGAAAATGTTTTTCCCAAACACTTACTGGCTTATCTAAAAGATTATATTTCTGCTTTAAACTTTGAGGTATAGGATCTTCTATAAACATTGTATATTCTGTTAAAGCATCATAAATTATTTTTCTAATTACCTTTTGAGAAAGTCCAGCAGTTAATGAATATATGGGAACAATTCTTCCCACATGAATCAATTCTTTTTCTTCTTCTTCTTCTTCCAATATCTCATATTCCGGATTTTCAAATTCCCAATATCCCAAAACCCTTTCTGGTATTCCAGATAAAAGAACTTGAGTCCCAGGAGGTAAAACCTGTTTAATATATTTTTGATTATACCAGACTGCAAAAGCTACTCCTGAATTATCTACCACCCTTGCCTTTACAATAGGAATTTTCTTATATAGTGTTCTTCCTTCCTCATACTCGATTATTTTAACTTTAACAGTAACTTTATCGTTCTGTTTTAATTCTGAAATCTTTTTTAACTTAGATCTATCATCATAGTCTCTGGGATAATAAGTTATAAGATCATAAAGAGTTTTAATTTCAAGTTTCTCAAACAATTTTGCTTTTTTGGGACCAATACCTTTTATATATTGTATCGATTTATTCCAAAAATCTTCAGATGAGTAGAATACTATAGCTTTATCAATTATTTCATATACTTTATCCACCACTATCTTTCTCTCATCCAAAGTTTTTTTACCATAATCTTTCACTAAATCTAATACCTTTTGAGTCCAGAAACCATTCCAGATAGGAAATTGATTAATAGCTACACTTACAGTCTTCTCTAAACCATATTTAATAGCTTTATTTGAATATCCTGAATAGATTTCCTTTTCAAGGACCGATTTTAGTCCTTTAATAATTTTCACTTTTTCTTGCATTACCAACTATTCAACACCTAGATAATAAAAATAATAAGGTTGACCACCATAAAGGAGTTCAATTGATAATGAAGGATATTGGTTATTTAATTTATTAACTAATTTCTCTGCCTCTTCCTGAGATATATCCTTTCCATAAAAAACAGATATAACCTCTGAGTCTCCATCAACAAGAAGCGAAAGAAGATCTAAACATACAGTCTCTATATTTTTACCAGCAACTTTTACCTCATCATTTGTCAATCCGATAATATCTCCCTCATCAATTTTCAATCCATTATAAGAAGAATCCTTTACAGCTCTGGTTATTTCTCCAACTTTAATTCTTTCAATACTTTTTTCCATCTTCTCTTTTAGGATTTCCCATGTATCTCTTGGGTTATATTCATAAAGAGCTCTTATTCCTTCTAAAACATGTTTTGTAGGTATAATTACAACCCTTTCTTTATGTATATTTTCCAGCTGTTTTGCTGCCAATATAACATTTTTATTATTTGGTAAAACAAATACTTTTTTTGCTCTTACCTTTTCTACTGCATCTGAAAGCAATTCTACGCTGGGATTTAAAGTCTGACCTCCATTTACAATGATATCTACTCCTAATCCTTTAAATATTTCATTAATCCCTTCGCCCCAAGAAACTGCAACAAATCCTATCTCTTTTAATGGAGTTATACTATCTCTATTTATCTCTTCTTTTAATCTTTCTTCATGTTGTTCTGCCATATTGTCGATCTTTATTCTTGAAAGCGAACCTAATTCCAAGGCTTTTTCTAAAACAAGACCAGGATGATTAGTATGAATATGAACTTTCAAAAGTCCAGGAGCCTCAGAAGTAACAATACTATCACCTTGACTCTCTAACCATTTCTTGAAACTACTGAAATCTGTGTTTTCAGAAGAATTTATTATAAATTCTGTACAATATTGATAAGTAATTACATAACTTTCAAGAACCTCTACTTCAGGTCTTTCCTTTACTTCTATCTTTTCCTCTTTCTCCTTTATTGGTTCTTCAATGAAAAATTCTATCCCTTTAAGAACCTCATAGAATCCTGTCCATATCCATACAAGTCCCTGTCCTCCGGCATCTACAACTTTTGCTTCCTTCAAAATAGGAAGAAGATTAGGAGTGTTTGCTAAAGATTCTTTAGCTTTATTTAACATTCTTTCCATAATTAATGTAATGTCATTCGTTTCCCTTGAGGCAATTACACCTTCTTTTACTCCTTCTCTTAATACTGTCAATATGGTTCCTTCTGTTGGTTTTATTACTGCTCTATATGCAACTCTTGTAGCATTTTGCCAACTTTTAATCCATACTTTTGTATCAATATACTCATTTTCTCTTATTACCTCACAGAAGCCTCTTATTATTTGTGAAAGAATAACCCCAGAATTTCCACGAGCTCCCATTAATGAACCTTTTATTGCAGCTTCTGCTATTGTCTTTATAGTTTTATTTTTAACTTTTCTAATTTCATCTAATGTAGATTGAAGTGTATATAACATATTGGTACCTGTATCACCATCGGGCACTGGGAAAACATTAAGTAAGTCTATCTCTTCTCTATGTTTCTTTAATTCGTAAGTTGCGTATTCAAAAAGCTTTATCAAAAGATTTGAATCAATCTTTTCTAATCTCATCATATCTCTTCCCAAGGAAATGACTCCTTTTCTTCTTGAAGTCTTATTCCCCACACATTAACATTTATTTCTTTAACTGATAAACCAGTTACCTTTTCAAGATTCCATTTAACTCTTTCCATAATATTATGGGCAACCTCAGGAATCTTAACACCATACGCTACAATAATATAAAGATTTATTTTTATTCCATTCTCATCAATCTCAACATCAACACCCCTATTAACCTCTTCCAATTTTAATAATTCAGAAATTCCATCTGCTATATTTCTTGCAGCCATACCTACTACACCATAACTTTGTATAGTTGCCATACTTGCAATAGAAGCTATTGCATTTGGTGAAATTTCGATCCACCCTATTTCTGTATAATATTTTTGCTTATTTTTTTCTTTTTTAGATATAAAGTCTTGGATCCAACGCATCTCTCAAACCATCCCCTAATAGATTAAATCCAAAAGCTACTATCATTATAACAACACCGGGAGCTATAGGATACCACCAACAACTCCTTAGATATGCGAGCCCCGCTTGTACCATAGAACCCCAGCTCAGAGTTGGAGCTTGTATACCAAGACCCAAAAAAGACAAACCAGCCTCTAACATAATCATTCCACCCATTCCTAAGGTAGCTTCTATTATAAATGGAGAAAGGGCATTAGGCAATATGTGTCTAAACAATATTCTCCAAGTAGAAGCGCCAATAGCTATAGCACCGGCTACAAAACCTCTCTCTTAAACTTAAAACTTGCCCCCTAATTATACGGGAAACACCAGCCCAACCAATTAATGCTACTGCTAAATAAAGATTTTGTATTCCAGGTCCTAAGGTTGATACTACTGCAATAACAAATAATAAAAATGGAAAAGCAAAGAGAATTTCTACTATTCTCATTATAAGATCATCAACCCAACCCCCATAAAAGCCTGCAATAAGTCCTAATACTGTGCCTATGGATATGGATATCAACTGGGCAAAAAATGCAAATTGTAATGATACACGTTTACCATATATAATTCGGCTGAATATATCTCTTCCAAATTCGTCTGTCCCTAAGAGATGTTTCCAGCTTGGAGGTTGAAGAGCTCTTGATAAATCCACTTCATTCCACGGATATGGAGTAATATAAGGAGCCAAAACAGCTACAATTTCAAAAAAAATAACTATTCCAAGCCCTAAGAGAACTAATTTATTCTTTGCAAGCCTTTTCCAAGTAATTCTCCATAAGCTTCTTGGCTTTCTGCTTTGCAACAAATTTTCTCTTTCCATTGTCATAATACTTTTTACCCCCAATAAATATCATTAATCATATCTAATTCTTGGATCTATAAGTGCATAGGAAAGATCAACTACAAGGTTAGCAAGAATGTATATAAAAGCCATGACAATAACCCCACCTTGCAAGACTGGTAAATCCCTATCAAATATGGTTTGTACAACTAATCTTCCTATTCCGGGCCAAGCAAAAATTGTCTCTTTTAAAACTGCTCCTGTAAGGAGATCACCAATCACCATTCCTGCATACGTAACAACAGGAATAAGAGCACTTCTTAATGCATGTTTAAAAATTATCTTTCTTTCAGAAACCCCCTTTGCTCTTGCAGTTAATATATATTCCTGTCTAATTACTTCTAACATGGAAGCTCTAGAAAGGCGAGCAAAGTAAGTCGCAGGTCTTGTTCCAAGAGTTATTGCAGGAAGAATAACAGCCTTAAATCCATATTCTGTTACATACCCTCCTAAAGGTAACCATCCTAAGTTAAAACCAAATATTAATAGAAGGATTATTCCTACACAATAAACTGGAGCAGAAACTCCCAAGAGAGCAATAACCATTGCAGAATAATCAAAAATAGAATATTGTTTTACAGCAGAAATAATACCAGCAGTAACGCCTATTAAAATTGCTATAAGAAAGGCAAAAAGACCAAGAATTGCAGTTGCTTGTAATCTTTCTCCAATAGATACTATAACAGGAATATTTGTTTTAAATGATCGACCAAAATCAAACCTTACAATCCTTCCCAAAAAAAGTAAATATTGAATAGGAAGAGGCTTATCAAGCCCCCATGTAGAATGTATTCTGGCTAATGTCTCAGTATCAGCTCTTTGCCCTGCAATTAATCGTGCTGGATCGCTAGGTGCAATAAAAAATAAAATAAAAGTAATAAGTGTAACTCCTATAAAAACTGGTATAGCTTGTAGAAGTCTTCTTATTATGTATCTTAGCACTTCTTTCCTCCTTTCTTGAAAAAAGAGGAAGAGGAGCAGAGCCCTTTTCCTCTTTAAATTCTACTTATTTCTTATCCATCCACACTACCCTACATCTTACTCCAGAAAGACCTGATTGTGGAGTTTGAGCTACAGATAAACCCATCATGGAAAAAATTAAAAAAACTAACAAAAAGAACCCAAAAATTTTCCTCATTTTAAAGTACCTTCCATGTATTTATTTAATGGAGAACAAAAATAAGAACAGATGTTACCATAAACAATACTGCTAAAACTACAGTTGCTTGTTTTAATCCTTTCTCCATCTTACGCTTGGCCTTATAAAAAGTAGTTTCTCCTCCCCCTATAAAGCCAAGTCCCTCTCCAACTTCTGATTGGAAAAGGATTACCACTATCATTCCCAAAGATACTAAAAAATGAATTATATATAATAATACTTGCATTATTATTACACCTCTCTTATGATTTTACAATTTCCCAAAAAGATTGAGGTTTTAGGCTTGCTCCTCCAACGAGGGCTCCATCAATTTCAGACTGGCTTAAAAATTCTACTATATTTTGAGGATTCACACTTCCCCCATATTGTATTCTAACTTTATTAGCAATATCACTATTATATAGGGTTGATATAATATCCCTTATCAATTTTGCAACTTCATTTGCATCTTCTCCTTTTGCAGAATGCCCAGTACCAATTGCCCATACTGGTTCGTAAGCAATAACTATCTTTTCAACATTTTCCATTGGAAGTCCTTCTAATCCTTTAGTTACTTGTTCTCTTATTATGTCTTCAGTTTTACCTTTCTCTCTCTCTTCCCATTTTTCACCAACACAAAATATGGGTGTAAGTCCCCAATTAAAAGCAGTTTTTATTTTCTTATTTATATTTTCATTGGTTTCACAAAAATATTGCCTTCTTTCAGAATGACCTATTATAACATACTCACAATTTAAATCCTTCAACATTACCGGAGATATTTCTCCTGTATATGCACCTTCTTTTTCCCAAAACATATTTTGGGCACCAAGTTTAAATGGTGTATCCTTAAGTAAGTTTTGAACAACAAATAGTGAAGTAAAAGGTGGACAAATGACTACTTCCTTTTCCTCATAATTTCCTGCTAAATTTTTAAATTCAGCAATAAAACTTTCTGTCTCTGTACAAGTTTTGTACATCTTCCAGTTAGCCGCAATAATCTTTTTTCTCAAGATAGTTCCCTCCTAATTCAAAATAATTAAAATTATATGATTCTTGCCAATTGAAAGACTCCTTTTTTAATCCCTATCCTAATTTTTCCTAAATTTGCACCTCTATTTGATACTACAACAAGAATGGCAGGTTTTCCTTCTACAAGAACAATAAATACTGCACCATCCTCAAATATAATGACCATCTCTCTTGTACTACCCTTTGCAAGTTCTGTCCCTATCATTTCTGATGCCCTTAAACTTCCTGAGGCAACAGCTGCAAGTGGTTCCGCATTTGAACCATCTCTACCTACACTTTCTATAACCAAACCATCGTCACTAACCAAAACCGAAACTTGCACACCATCTAACCTTGATATTTCTTCCAGTGTCTCTCTTATAGTTGCCAATTTATCCCCCTCTTTTTACTTATTTATCTTGAAGAACTGCTACCCCCGGTAGTACTTTTCCTTCCAAGAACTCTAAAGAGGCTCCTCCACCGGTAGAGATATGAGTAAATTTATCTTCTAATTCAAAGAGTTGTACGGCAGCTGCAGTATCTCCTCCTCCCACAATACTTATACAATTTTTATTTTCTGCGATAGCTTCAGCTACTTTCCTTGTCCCATTTGCAAAAGCAGGTATTTCAAATATTCCCATAGGACCATTCCATATAATTGTCTTTGCTTTCATTATTTCCTCTCTAAATAGTTCTACAGTTTTTGGTCCTATATCTACTCCAATATCAACTTTATCAAACTTATCCACATCTTTAATAGTAGTAGGAGCATCCTCCTTAATCTCTTTAACAACCACAGCATCTACAGGAAGAACAAATTTTACTCCTTTTTCTTTGGCAAGATTTATCAAATCTTTCGCAAGATCAAGTTTATCTTCTTCAATAATAGATTTACCTATCTCATAACCCAATGCCTTAAGGAAAGTGAACATCATACCTCCACCAATTAATAAAACATCTACTTTATTCACAAGATTTTGGATCACACCAATTTTATCAGAAACCTTTGCTCCACCCAAAATACAAATAAAAGGTCTATCAGGATTTTCTAATGCTTTACCCATAACTTCAATCTCTTTTTTCATCAATAAACCAGCTACACCAGGAATATAATTAGCAACACCTGCTGTTGATGCGTGTGCTCTATGAGCAGTACCAAAAGCATCATTTACATATAAATCAGCAAGTTTTGCTAATTTCTTGGCAAACTCTGGATCATTTGCTTCCTCTTCTTTATAGAATCTAATATTTTCTAAAAGAACAACATCTCCAGGATTCATATTAGCAACTTCTCTTTCTACCTCTTCTCCAATACAATCATTTAATTTCTTAACAGATTTTCCGAGTAATTCACTTAGTCTTTTAGCAACTGGATCTAACCTTAAGTCATCTTGAAAACCTTTTGGTCTACCGAGGTGAGATATAAGAATAACTTTTGCTCCTTTTTCCATTAAATATTTAATTGTTGGTAAAGCTTCTCTTATTCTTCTATCATCAGTTATAATTCCATTTTTAATAGGTACATTAAAATCAACCCTTACAAGTACACGCTTTCCCTTAAGCTCCTCATCCGTCAAATCTAAAATGGTCTTTTTTGGCATAGAAAATCCTCCTTCCTTTATTTACTTTATATTATAGAATTTTACAATCTTTTGTCAATTTATAAAACTATTTTATTCTAAAAAATTTTTAACAAGGAAATTGGAAACTTTATAAGGATCGTGTCTAATTACATTTGTTTCAGAAATAAAATCACCAGAAATTATCTCCACATTTAAAGCCCTAATATTTTCTATATCAGGATGAACAAAATCAGCTCCATTTTCCTGATATTTTTTAAGTATATCATCCTTTGGCTTTTTATTATTTAAAATTACATAATGAAAAATATTAAAACCAATATGCTCAATAACAGCTTTTAAATGATCTGAAGCCTTATATCCTGTTGTCTCTCCTGGCTGAGTCATGACATTACAAATATAAATAATTTTAGCTTTATCATTTAAGTAAATATTTTTCAATGTTTCTTTGATTTCATCAAGAATAAGATTTGGAATTATACTTGTATATAAACTTCCAGGACCAATAGTTATAATATCAGATTTTTTTAATGCATAAATAGCTTCAGGGGTCGCACATATCTTTTCCCCATCTTTTACTGGTATCAATTCAATCTTCTTAATTCTACTTTTTTTATAATTTGAAATAGCCGTCTCTCCAATAATTTGAGTATTATCCTCAAAAATCGCTTTCAAACTTACACGATTTAATGTGGATGGCAATACCTTACCTCTTATGGCTAATACTTTGCTTGTTTCTTTTATACCTAATAAGAAATCACCTAAGATATCTGACATAGCAACTAAAAATAAGTTCCCAAAAGAATGCTCTTTTAATCCTCCTTCTTTAAATCTATATTGAAATAGCTTTGCCATCAACGATTCCTCATCTGCTAAAGCAACAAGACAATTACGAATATCTCCAGGAGGTAAAACACCTAGTTCTTCACTAAGTCTTCCTGAACTTCCCCCGTCATCACTAACAGTTACAACAGCACTTATATTAATAGGATAATATTTCAGCCCTCTTAATATATTAGATAAACCTGTTCCCCCACCAATAGCTGTTACATTTTTTATTCTCTTCATATTTTTATATCCTTATCTATATCTCTATGGAAAATTTTCACATTATACCTATCTGATAAATAATTTCCTATTTCATTCGCTATAACTACTGCCCTATGTCTTCCACCTGTACACCCTATTGCAATATTAAGATTTGTTCTTCCTTCCTCTTGATAAAGAGGAATTAAAAAATCTAAAAGTCTTTTTAAATAATCTAAAAATTCTTTTGCTTCTTTAGTTTCTAATACATAATTTCTTATTTTTTCATTTTCACCAGACAAAGGTCTTAACTCTAAAATATAGAATGGATTAGGTAAAAACCTCACATCAAAAACAAGATGTGCATCAATAGGTACCCCATATTTAAAACCAAAGGAGGTAATTCCTACCATGAATCTTAATTTAACATTGGAAATATCTTCGGATACAATTTCAAGTATCTTATCTTTAAGATTTTTAGTACTCATATTAGAAGTATCAATTATATGGGTTGCCATTTCTTTTATTTCTGATAATTTCTGTCTTTCCAGTTTTATACTTTCGAGAATTCCTATACCCTCTCTATCTAATGGATGTCTACGTCGGGTTTCATTATATCTTCTTACTATAACCTCATCCTCAGCTTCTAAAAATAAAATCTTATAGTAAACATTTAATTTTTTAATATTCTCTATCATTTCTCTAAAATCTTCTAAGAAGTTTTCACTTCTTATATCTATAACTAAAGCAACTCTTGATATTTTGCCATCAGTAGAAAAACAAAGTTCTATAAGAATAGGAACAAGCTTGGGAGGTATATTATCTACACAGAAAAATCCTAAATCTTCTAATATACGTAATGTTTGCGACTTTCCTCCTCCTGAAAGTCCTGTAATAATGTAAAGACTAAAGTTATCTGTTTTTGCCTTCATATTGTTAAAACCTTCCCTGATTTTATATAATACATAATACCATATGTTTTAAGGAGGTACAAAGAGATAAAATTGACTAAAAAATACATAGAAGAAGTCGCGATAAAAAAAGAAAAAAAATGGAAAAAAACCCTTTTATATATATTAATTGCTATTATTAGTTTAATTTTGCTTTCAAGTTTGTCTTTAGGAATATATGTTTTCTTGGTGATAAGAGAAGTACCACCTATTAATAAATGGATGGAAATAAAACCAAGTCAAACTACCATAATATATTCTTCCGATAATAAAATACTTGGAAAAATATATAAGGAAAACAGGATTTACGTACCTTTATATAAAATTTCTCCATATTTACAACAAGCTGTAATAGCCTCTGAAGATAAGGAATTTTATAACCATAGTGGTGTAAGCTTAAGAGGGCTTATAAGAGCAGCTATCATTGATCTATTCCACTTAGAGAAAAAACAAGGAGGAAGTACTATAACTCAACAATTAGCAGAATTATTATTCTTAAGTCCAGAAAGAACGATAAAGAAAAAGATAAAGAAAATATATATAGCTTTACAGCTTGAAAGATATTTTACAAAACAACAAATATTAGAAATGTATTTAAACCTTATCTATTGGGGTCATGGAGTTTACGGGGCAGAAGCTGCTGCCCAATTTTATTTTGGGAAAAGCGCTATAGACTTAAATGTACCTGAATCAGCACTTCTTTCAGGGTTGATTCCCGCACCTGAGATTAATTCTCCTTATAGAAATCCCGATTTAGCCCTAAAGCTAAGAAATATTGTGATAGAGAAAATGTATAATCTTGGGTATATATCAGAAGAAGACTATAAAAAAGCTATAAAGGCACCTCTTGGCATTGTGAAAAGAAATAATCCAAACTCTGGTTATTCAGCTCCTTATTTTTTTGATTTTGTATTAAAAGACCTCATTAAAAGATATGGAAAAGATATGGTGTATGAAGGCGGACTTAAAGTCTACACAACTATAGACACAAAAATGCAAGATATGGCTGAAAAAGCGCTTTTAAAAATTATAAATGAGTATGGAAAAAAATATAACGTAACCCAAGGAGCTTTGTTTTGCTTAGATCCCAATACTGGATACATCAAAGCATGGGTAGGTGGTTTAGATTATAGTAAAAGTCAATTTGATAGAGTCTCTATGGCTGTAAGACAACCTGGGTCTGCATTTAAACCATTCGTATATCTGACTGCTCTTCAAAAAGGTTTTAGACCATGGGATCTGATTGAAGAAAAAGAAGTAACCTATACTTTTAATAAAAAGGAATGGAAACCCAAAAACTATGATGGAAAATTACATGGTACCGTTACACTTCAAGAAGCCTTAGAAAATTCATATAATATAGCAACCATACTCCTATTGGAAGAAATGGGCGTAGGTGATGTAATTAAAAATGCAAGAAAACTTGGAATAGAGAGTCCTTTAGAACCAAGTTTAGCACTTGCTCTTGGTACTTCAGGTGTAACCTTATACGAAATGGTAAGATCTTATTCTGGTTTTGCAAATGGAGGAAACAGAATTACTCCTATAGCTATCTTGAGAGTAGAAGACAGTAAGGGAAATATAATATATAATGCAATTCCTGAAACTATACCTGTTATTGAAAGAGCTTTAATATCAACACTTGTCAAAATGATGAAACGGGTAATAACAAATGGTACAGGAAAAAGAGCAAATATTGGCAGACCTGCGGCAGGAAAGACAGGAACAACTGATGATTACAGAGATGCTTGGTTTATAGGTTTTACTCCAGATCTTTGCACTGGGGTCTGGATGGGTAACGATGACTACACTCCAACAAATAAAGTACCTGGTGGATTACTCCCAGCTATGGTATGGAAAGAATTTATGAGTAATGCTCTTAAAGATATTCCTCCAAGAGATTTTGATTTCTTAATAGAATATTCTATGCCTGTTACAGAAACTTCTACTCAAACAAATACACCATAAAAACCAACTTAAGCTCTATGCCTTCTAATTAATTCCTCAATGATATCCTTTAACTCTATATCCTCTTCTATAAGAGCTACTATAAGGTGAAATAAAAGATCAGAACTTTCATAGATAAAATCATTTCTATTATTCTTCATCCCTGCTATTATAGTCTCAACTATCTCTTCTCCTAACTTCTGAAGTATTCTGTCTTTTCCTTCCTTAAACAGTTTTGCAGAATAAGACTCTCCTGGAAGTTTTTCCTTTCGATCTTTCAAAAATTTCTCAAGATAAAAGAGAAAACTATCTCCTGAATTTTTTGCTCTATAAAAGCAGGAAAAATTACCTGTATGACAAGCTACTCCTACTTGCTCTACTAATAAAAGAATAGTATCCTTATCACAATCAACTGCTATATCTATAACCTTCTGAAAGTGTCCTGAGGTTTCCCCTTTATGCCAAAGAGCATTTCTACTTCTACTAAAATACCATGCTTCACCTGTCTCAATTGTTTTCTTTAGTGCTTCTTCATTCATGTATGCTAACATCAAAACTTTTCCTGTTTTATAATCCTGTACAACAACTGGTATTAATCCTTTCTCATCATATTTTAAATCTTTAATAAGCTCATCTATATTCATAATCTTATCCATATACCCCTTTCTTTTAAGTATCCTTTTACTTCCCTAATACTATAAGTTCCAAAATGAAAAATGGAAGCAGCAAGTACCGCATCAACTCCAATATAAAGAGCTTTATATAAATCCTCCAAATTACCTGCACCACCTGAAGCAATAATAGGAAGATTACAGTAATTTAAAGCTAACTCTAAAAGCTCCAAATCATATCCTGACTGATGACCATCTGCATCAATACTTGTTAAAAGAATTTCGCCAGCTCCTCTTCTTTCTACTTCCTGTATCCAATCTTTAAAATTTATACCCGTTGGCTCTTTACCCCCTTTAACATAAACTTCCCACTCTCTATTATTTTTTCTCTTTACATCTATAGCTACAACTAAACATTGACTTCCAAATTCTTCTACTATTTTATTTATAAGATCAGGATTTTTGACAGCAGAAGTATTAATAGAAACTTTGTCAGCTCCAGCCTTAAGAAGATTTCTTACATCTTCTATATCTCTTATACCTCCTCCTACTGTCAAAGGAACAAAAAGTTCTTCTGCTACTTCTGAAACTACCTCAATAAAAGTTTTCCTGTTTTCCTCACTGGCTGTTATATCTAATAAAACCAACTCATCCGCACCTTCTCGCTCGTACCGATGAGCAAATTCCTTAGCATCTCCTACAACTCTAATATTTCTAAAGCTTGTTCCTTTAACAACCTGTTTTCCAATAGTATCTAAACACGGAATTATTCTCTTAGCCAGCATTTATAACTTGATTAACCTCCTCCCAATCTAACCTTCCTTCAAGAAGAGCTCTTCCCACAATTATGCCTTTTATTCTCCCTGTTACCTCTGCTAATTCCTTGATCTTTATGACATCTTCTATAGAAGAGATCCCTCCCGCGACCCAAATATCACAATTATTTAAATTCAAAAAATTATTAATATGAGATATATTTATACCTTTCAATGTACCGTCACGCGATATATCAGTAAAGATAACCTCTTTAATATTTAATGTTTCAAATTTTTCTTTAATATCATCCCATTCAATAAAATTTTTCCACCCTTTTATTCCAATCTTTCCCTCTTTCCAATCTAAACTTGGTATAATTTTCTCTGGAAATTCATCGAATATCCTTTTAAGTAAATTTGTGTCTTCCACTAAAATGCTACTCACAATAACTCTCCAAACACCCCAATCTAATGCGCTCTTTATTTTTTCATAACTTCTAAATCCCCCTCCTACCTCAACAGGAATGTCTATTTCCTCTATTATTCTCCTTATAATCTCCTTATTCTCATCATTGTTATCTATAGCAGATTGTAAATCTATAACATGTAGAGCCTTTGCTCCTTTTAAATACCAATATTTTGCAAGTTCAATAGGATTATCAAACTCTAAAACAATCTTTTCCTTTTTACCCATTTCCATTCTAACAGCTTTCATTCCAAAAAGATCAATAGCAGGAATGACAATCATTTTTTACACTCCTTAATAAAATTTTCTAATAGCTTTATTCCATAACTACTACTTTTTTCAGGATGAAATTGGACTCCAAAAATATTTTCTTTTTCTATATAGGATGGAAATTTTATTGAATATTCTGTTAAACCAATTACAATATCTTCCTCAGGATTAACATAATAAGAATGAACAAAATAGAAGAATGATTTATTTGGAATTCCATTTAAAAGTCTACCATGCTTTTCAAATTCTACATTGTTCCATCCAAGATGAGGAATTTTTTTGGCAGGTAACTTTTTTACCTTTCCTTTGAAAACTCCTAATCCTTTTTCCAACTTAGATTCTTCGCTTTCTTCAAATAAAATCTGAAGTCCTAAACAGATACCTAAAAAATATTTATTTTTAAGAATTTCTTTTAATGTCTCATCTCTCGAATCTTTTTTCAGCTCCGATATAGCTTGAGCAAAATTTCCTTGGCCTGGAAATACAACTGCATCTCCTCTAAACCAATCTTCAGGATCTTTACTTACTATAGTCTCTACTCCTATATATTTTAAAGCCTTCAAAATACTAAAAAGATTACCACCTAAATAGTCTATAATTACAACTTTCATAATATCCTTCCCTTTGTAGATCTTAAACTATCTATAGTTTGACTTGCATCTTTAATAGCAAGCCCTAAGCCCTTAAAAATTGCCTCTTCAATATGATGAGTATTTTCTCCTGAAAGAATCCAAATGTGTAGTGTAATACCTGCCTTATTTACAAAAGCTCTTAGAAACTCTTTTACAAGTCCGCCTCTTAGAAGTTCTCCATCATCCATTAAAGAAAAATAAGGCCTTCCACTAATATCTATTACTACCATCACAAGAGCATCATCCATAGGAATAATTCTCTGTGAAAATCTATTAAAATTAGAATCTTTTATTGCAGTAATAAAAGCCTCTCCTAAAACTATTCCTGTATCTTCTATTAAGTGATGAGGATCTACCTCTATATCTCCTTTAGCTATAATATTTACATCCCATTGCGCATAAAAAGAAAGGGAAGTCAAAAGATGTTTAAAATAAGGAATAGGATATTCTCCATCAAAATTTCCTGTTCCATCTAAATTGATATCTATCTTTATATATGTTTCTTTTGTCTCTCTTTCAATGCTGGCTTTTCTCATGAAAGCACCTCACTTAATATTTTTAAGAAAAGATCATTCTCTTCTCTATCTCCTATTGATACCCTTAAACAATTTTCTAAAATTGGTTCTTTACTAAAATCCCTTAAAGAGATACCATTTTCTTCACATCGTTTCAAGATTTCATCCTTCTTATTAGATCTAAAGAGTATAAAATTGGTAACAGAAGGATATACAATTATTCCGTCCATAGTTTTCATCTCTTTATAAACTCTTTCCTTTTCCTTTTTAATTATATCAATCTTATCTTTTAAATACCCCCAATAAGAAAGAAGAATTTCTCCTGCAATCTGAGAAAAAATGTTTAAATTATATGGCAATCTAAAATTGTCTAAATATTCTACTATCCTTGAGTTAGCGATAAGGTATCCTAATCTTATTCCTGCAGAAGAAAAGGCTTTAGAAAAAGTTCTTAAAATTAAAAGATTTGGTAATTGATTAATATAATGAAGAAAAGTTAAACCAGAGAATTCAAAATAAGCTTCATCTATCAATACAAAACCAGAGAAATCAGAGATTTTTTCTAAATCCTTTTCTTTTATAAGAAAATTACCAGTAGGATTATTGGGATTTGTCAAAATTAAAAGTTTTGGACTATTCTTAAAGGTTTCTCTTAGCTTTTCGAGATCTAATGAAAAATCTTTTTCATTAAGATATGTTTTTATAATTCTAACTTTTTTTTGCTGAAGTAATTTTTCATATAAAGGAAAAGTAGGAATAGGAAGAACAACTTTATCCCCTTCCATCAATAGCCCATTAAAAATGATTTGTATAACCTCTCCTGAGCCTGTACCTAAAAGTAAATTCTCAGGACTTACCCCTAAAAATTCTGAAAGCTTATCTTTAAGGTTTTTGGCGCTACCATCTGGATATCTATTCCATGGGGTTTCAGCTAACTTTTTCAAAACTTCTTCCTTAATGTATAATGGTATATCATAAGGATTTTCATTTCTTGAGAGTTTTATAGGAAGATCAGGAATATTTACCTTGTAACCCTTATAATCACTTTTAATAATATCTTTCCAACCCAATTATCTAATCTCCTTTCTTAGAGTAGTTTTTTAGACTCTTTTCATGCATATCAAAACCCTCTTCTCTTGCTATTATACTTCCAAAATATGATAATATTCCTTTATCTTCATCAGCTAATTTTACAAAACTTACTCTTTTTAAAAACATACTAACATTTAAACCTGAAGAAAATCTTGCAGAACCACCTGTAGGAAGAATATGATTTGGTCCTGCTATAAAATCCCCAAAAATAGAAGACTGATTTATAAAAATAGCCCCTGCATTCTTTATGTAAGGTAAAAATCTTTCTCCATTAGGATCCACAATCTCTAAATGTTCTGGAGCTATAGTATTTATAATCTCTATGGCTTTTTCTTCCCTTTCTTCCACTATAATATAAGCATTTTTAATAGATTTTTCTAAGATATCTCTTCTTGATGACTTATTTATTTCTTCCTCTATTTTCTCAACCACAAGATTAAGTCTTTTTTCGTCTAATATTAGCCAGCCACGATCAAAAGGTGAATGTTCTAACTGGGCTAAAAAATCACACACCACTATATTTATATCTATATCTTCTGATTTAAACCATACACAAACCTCACTGGGACCAAATATACCATCTATGCTCACATCTCCAAAAACCTTCTTTTTAGCAATAGCCACATACAAATTTCCAGGTCCAATAATCATATCTACTTTAGGAACAGAATAAGTACCATAAGAAAAAGCAGCTATAGCATGAGCTCCACCTAATAGATACAACTCCTTTATACCAAGTTTATTAAGAGTATAAAGAAGATTTTTATCATCTTTTTTGCTTGGAGGGGTAGTTATATAAATATTCTTTACTCCAGCTATTCTAGCAGGAATAGTACCCATAACAACAGTAGATGGATAGGATGCTTTACCTCCTGGAACATATAATAAAACCTTCTCCATTGGTACTAATAGTTGCCCTAATAAGCTTCCATTTTCAGTATAAAACCAAGAATTTTTATATTCATGGCTGTAAAAATTCTGAACCCTTTTTATCATTATATCTATAGCTTCTGCAAAATCTGATGAAACCTCGACCTTATCAGGCACAGATATTTTTAATCCATTTTTCTTTATATCAAAATTATCAAATTTTAATGAAAACTCATATAAAGCTTCATCACCCTTTTCTTTAACTAATCTTATTATTTCTTCCACATCTTTTTCAATTATATCGATCTCTTTTTCTTTATCTTCTGTTAAAAGAAGAGGATTAAATTCATCACCTTTAATTATTTTCATAAATGTTCTCCACCTCTTTCAAAATACCTGATATTTCCTTTCTTTTCCATACATAACTGGATATATTAGCTATTAAACATGCAGAAGATACAAAAAGAATCTCTTTAACAACAAGCCCATTTTCTTTTAATGTTCGACCTGTTTCTACTAAATCCACAATATAATCTGATATATTTAAAATAGGACCCAATTCAACAGATCCGTTAAGTTTTATTATTTTTATTCTATTCCAACGATTATTGAGATATTTCCTTGTAATATTTACATACTTAGATGCAATTTTCACTTCTTCCAGATTCTTATTATCAGGAAAGCCTGCAAGTACCATTTTACAATATCCAAAAGGAAGTTTAATTAATGATACTACTTTTCTTTCTTGTTCTATTATTATGTCTCTACCTATAATTCCCAAATCAGCAACTCTCTCCTCCACATATAATGGAAGATCCCATGGTTTAGCAAAAAAGATTTCAAACCTTTCTCCTTTGAATTTCAATTTCCTGTTTGAAACATCATTCTCTAATGATGGATCTAAAATCTTTAAGAAATTTAATGCTTGTTCTAACATTCTCCCCGTAGGAAGAGCTATTCTAATTAAAGGTTCTCTATTAATATAATCTCACCATCCTTTTCTAATTCTTTTATATTTAGACCTTCTAATTCCTTAGGTACAAAAACAGCAATATTACCCTTCCTTCTTTCTTCCTCTATCAATTTCTGAATTTTATGAAAATCTTTCTCGGAACAAACATAATATTTTTTATTAATTTTATGGTTATTATCATTTATATTTTTTAACAAATCTTCTTCAACAAAAGCAAAACCTGTACCAAAAATTTTTTCTCCATTTTTATTCGTAGCCACATAACTTCCTCCTCCTCCTAAGGCTTGCTTCATATCCTCCAAATAAACCTCAAATATTAGTCCGTTATAGTATTCAAAAGGTCTAATAAAAGCTGGATTTATTAATATAGATTCTGATGAATATCCTAAGTTTATCAACTCTCTTTTGAAAGAGTTTAATGACTTAAGTTCATCATTTAAATCTTTATCATAAAAGGAATAACTATCTTCAAAAAATAGAAGTTTTTTAATATCATTTAAAACATTTATTGATAAAGAAAGTTTCTCTACATATTCCATTAGAGATACATAATCTTTTATTAGCAAAAGATTTTTTAAACTCTTAATCTCTTCTTCTTTAATATATTTTCTTAAAAAATTCCAAATGTTTGTGTCACTTATCTCAATAATATAATTTTCTATGCCTATTTTTTTAAGTATATTTTTAATGGTTAATAATATCTCTAAATCTCTCCAAAGAGAAGGTGAATATATAAGTTCCCAACCAATTTGAAATTTTTCTTCTAAACTATATCCGTTAAGACTAAAGACAGGTCCCATATAAAAAAGTCTAATAGGGAGGTTTTCCCTTTTTATATTTCTTAGTATTTCAGAGGTCATTTCTGGACGAAGAGATAACAATTTACCATTTTTTTCAAAAAATAAGAGATTTTCATTTCCCCATAAATTTTCTGAAACTATAGGGATTCTAATCTCTGTATATCCCCAAAGTTCTAATTCTTTTCTAATTATATTTTCTATGTTTATACTCTTCATTTATTTATCACTTTAAATTATTAAAGTAGTAAAGATTATATTAAAAAATATATTTTTTGTCAAGAGAAAGCCCATAAGATATAATATCAAATATGAATAAGGCAGTTAAATTTATACAATTACTAATTTTCATCCTACTTTTAGTATCCTACATATTAGGAGCAGAAAGCTTCTATATAGCTCCTTCTATAGAGTATAAAAAGGTTACATCAGATAGTTTAGTATATCACATCACTTCAATAAATCAATTTGATCCTTTATTAGACATAGAAACAGTGGTAACAAACACAAAACTTTCAGATATACTAAAAGAAAAGAGCTATGATATTATTATAAACGCAAACTTCTTTGATCCTAATAGTAAAGAGCCTGTTGGACTTGTAGTTAAGAATTATGAACTGTTACATTTACCTATAAAAAGGGGAGTCTTTGGAATAACTTCAGACAATAAAGCTATTATAGATATTTTCAATATCAACATAAAACTAAAAATTGACAATACAATAATACCAATTAATAATTTAAACTCTCCTCGTGGGGTAGACCAAATCACAATTTTCACTAAATTTTTTGGAAAAGAGACCAAAATATTAGATAATGCAGTAGCAGGAGTTGATATAGAAGTAAGTTTAGATAATAGAATTCCTTCCTTAGGTACAACCTCAGGCAAAATTACTAACATATATTATGGGGTAAAAAAATCTATTATTAAAGATAATTCTTGTATTATATCTTTAGGGGGTACTGCCTTAAAATATCTTCCTTTCTTTAGTTTAGATAAAAAAATAGACATAATAGTTGAAAGTAATCCTCCTATAATGTTAAAAGAAGCAGTATGTGGAGGGCCTATTCTTATAAAAAATGGTGAAATCGTATTTGACAAAACAGGAGAAATTCCTTTTACCTCAAATATCATCAACTCAAGACATCCTCGTACTGTTGCAGGAATAACAGATGATAAAATTTTCTTTATAGTGATAGAAGGGAGAAATAATAATTCCTTAGGTCTTTCTATTCCAGAAACATGTGAACTTGTAAAAAATATGGGTATTAGAGACGCCATTAATCTTGATGGGGGAGGATCAAGTCAAAAAATAATTTGGGGAAATTTAATCAACCAAGTATCAGAAAGAAATGTTCCAGTAGGAATAGGAGTTAAAAATAACTATCCTTATAAAAATCCTACATATCTAAGCTTTAAAGAAAAGGACGATATCTATATAAGAAAAGGAGAAAAATTAAAATTGGAGCTATTACTTCAAGATGAAAATTATCATCCCTATTCTATTACATATACAATGTTAACATGGACCATAGCCAATAATAATATAAACTTTAATCCCTCAAAATTAGAGATAGAAGGAAGGGAATTAGGAGAATCAAGTTTAACAATTTATTTATCCAATTTGGAAGCTTCTAAAAAAATATATGTATGGGACTATGTAGCATTAAAAATAGAGATTGATAAAGATAAAGTATACTTGGGTGATAGTGTTTTCCCTAAAATATATTCTATAGATAATTTTCAAAGGGAAAAGATTCTCTCATTAGACGGATTAAAATTTGACCCTAATTATTTTAGGAGAAATGGAAAGGGATTAACTGCGATTAACACAGGAATTACAACCTTATCGTATACATTTGATAATCTTTCCGTGACTTATACAATAGAAATTATACCAAATATAATAGAAGATTTTGAGGAAGACAAGAAATGGAATATAAGGGGAAAAAATTATAATCCCGATAGTACATTTTATAAACTTACATCAGATGCATACACAGGAAAAAGTTCTTTTATGTTAGTCTATGATTCAAAAGAAGAGAATTCTTTTATCTATGTTGATTTAAATATATCAATTCCTCCTGATAAAACTTCCCTCTCTATTGCACTAAAAGGGCAAGGAAATGGTTGGATTAGGTTATTATTTTATGATGAAGATGGAACCCCATGGGTAATGGATCTAACAACAACACTACAATATAACTTTAATAAATGGACAACTATTAATAAAGATCTCACAGAAATAAGACCTTTAATATCTATAAATAAATATACTCCAAAAATTCCTCTTAGATTAGCTAGCATCTATTTGGTTGGATTAAACAATAAAATCTCTGGAAACCTTCTCATTGATAGCTTAAATTTTAAATAAAAAAATTATTTTCTCAAAACTTTTAAGTAATAGTTTAAATAATCTAAGCCTGCAAATATGGAAAAGAAAAGTCCAACAGCAAAAACCGATATAGATAAGGGTAGTTGAAGTAATGCCATTAATACAGATATAGAGGTTAACACCATTGCAATCTTTCCATATATTCTTGAAGATATTATCTTTATACCTTTTAATAAAAACCACAAACCCACCAAAAGCATCAATAACTCTTTTAATACAAATATGATAACCAGTATTGGCGGAAAAGTTCTTTTGAATGCAAAAAATATAAGAGTTACTCCTACAATTAACTTATCAGCTATTGGATCTATTATTTTTCCCAACTCAGAATCTTGATTCAATTTTCTTGCCAAATATCCATCCAATATATCACTGACAGCAGCAAGTCCATAAAGAACTGCTGCTGTCATGTAACGATTAGAAACTAAAAAATAAAAATAAAAGGGTACAATAATAAATCTTATAAAGGTCAATAAATTAGGAATAGTAAACATGTTAATCTCACCTATATAACACCAATAAAGCTGCTCCAATGCCTCCTGCATCTTCACCTAACTCTGCCCATGCAAAGGATATCTTATCCCTTAAGCTTGGTAAAACTCTTTTATAAAACTCATCTCTCATAGGCTTTCCAATATAATCTCTTACATTAGCAACACCACCGCCTACAACTATTTTCTCAGGATCAATTATATGAACATAATTCGCCAATGCTATACCAAGATAATATCCTGCTCTATTGAAAATGTCTATAGCTAATTTATCTCCTTTTTCTGCGGCTTGGTATATTACCCTTACAGTTACTTTATCTACATCTCCATTTACTAAATTCCATATAAGACTATCCTTATTATCTAGAAGAATAGATTTTGCATATCTTTCTATACCACTTCCTGAGGCAATTGCTTCAATACATCCTTTATTTCCACAACCACAAATAGGCCCATCGGGAATTACCGTAGTATGCCCAAATTCACCAGCCATTCCATGTGCTCCAATCCATAATTTACCATTTAACACTATTCCAGAACCAATCCCTGTGCCAATCGCGACAGATATCATTGATTTAGTCCCTCTTCCTGCCCCCACAAGCCATTCTGCCCAAGCCACTAAATTTACATCATTTTCCAAAAATACAGGCACCTTAAAATCATTCTCTAGCCCTTCTCCTAAAGGTACCTCTCTTTTCCATTCTTCACCTAAATTAGGAGCATATAAGGTTGTTTTCTTTTCTCTATCCATAATACCTGGAAAACCTATACCTATACCCTCTATATCATTAATTTTAATATTTGCTTCAACAAGTACTTTATTTATCATGTTCTTAATCTTTTGAATTACATAGTCTCTTCCCTTTTCAGACTCAGTAGGTTGTTTATCTCTTGAGATTACCTCACCCTTTTCATTAACCAGAAGTACATTTATTTTAGTACCACCTAAGTCAACACCTATAGCTTTTCGCATCTTCAACCTCCTTTATCTTACTAATATAAATTCAAAATTTATTTTCCTCATTGTTGTTTCAAAAAGAACATCAGGAATGATAAATCTTGCGGGGAATTTACAATAAGGTAGATGAAAAGCTATCAAACCACTTACTCTTGAACCTGCAAAAATTCTCCCATCCTTAAACTTTAAAAGTTCATAACTTTTTATAATTTCTTCCAAAGATTTTTCTTTATCAGAAGAACTTATACTGAAAGAAAAAGTAGGAGGTTGATTTGTCCCAAATGAAACTTCAAAAGATACTTTTGGAGTTGTGGAGGGTTGATAATATATCTCTCTTATTGGTGAAAATTGTTTTCCGTTTTGATCTATAATCACAGATTTTCCCAGTGGATAACCCCAAATATTTTCTGAAGAGTTATTCACTATTTCTAGATTTATAACCAAAATATCCTCTGAAAGATTATACCATCTTGAATCCCTAATAATATCAACGCGTACTTCTACTCCCTCTTTGGATGTAATTTGAGGGGATATATTTACGGGTTTTATACAACCGCTAATCATTAATATAGTAAATATTAAAAAACAAAAAATAACCTTCTTCATAATTAAGTCACTCCTTTAAACTTAAACTAAATTAAAAAGTTTCACACTAATACATTTTACATTAAAATAAGACTTCTTGACAATAAATATCTTAAGATTTAAAAATATGAAATAGTGAACCTTAAAAAGAAAGTTTAATAATTATACTAAGGAGGTGAAAGTAATGCCTATCTATGAATATGAATGCGAAAGGTGTCATGAAAGATATGAGATTATGGCAAACCTTGGAGAAGAACCACCAAAAACTTGCATAAAATGTGGTGGCAACTTAAGAAAAATCTTCTCGCCTGTAGGAATTGTCTTTAAAGGATCAGGATTTTATACTACAGATTATAAGAAAAAATCTTCTAATTCTAATGAAAAATCTATTGATAGTAAGGGGGAAGAATAATTTCTCCCCCTTTTATTTTTTACTTGCCAATATTATTAATCTTCTTGATCCAATATGAAATTTACGACCTTCATAATCTCCTATAAGCCTATCTACATGAAATCCGCTCTCTTTAAAAAGATGTATAATCTCTGAAGGAGAATAAAGATATATTCTTCTTACAAATTCCTTTCTAATATTGTTTTTCAAATCAATAACTATTCTATTTGATATATAAAATCCCGTATCTGGCTCAAAAAAATGTTCTGTAAGTAAAACATAATCCTCCCCAAAAAGATCCCAAGAGTATGGAATAAAATACTTAAGAAGGGCGTCTCTATTTTCAATATCTATAAGAAATTTACCATCTTTTTTTAACACTTGATATACCATATTAAGAGTCTCTTTATCTTCCTCATATGTGGAGAGCCCAAAACTGGTATAAAGAGAAAATACGATATCAAATTTATAGTCAAGCTTATCAATATCTTTGTATTCCATCACATAAAATTCCACATTAAAAACTTTTTCTTTTTTAGCATTTTCTTTTGCTATCTCAATAAGTTCAGATGAACGATCTATTCCAATTGTTCTGTATCCCCTTTTGCCAAGTTCCAAAGTATGTCTTCCAAATCCGCAACCAAGATCTAATATTAAAGATCCCCTTTTTAAGCTTAGTACAGATTCTAAAAAATCTACTTCCCTTTTTGTACGCTCTGGAGTTAGATGTTTAGCAAGATATTGATAATAATCTCTACCAAAATATTGATCTCTCCAGTCTTTACCTTCTTGCATATTTCTGCCTTAAATAATACAAAAGTATGGCAAGATCACCAGCATTTACCCCTGTAATTCTCTGAGCTTGTCCAAAAGTAGTTGGTCTTACCTTTTCAAGCTTTTCTTTTCCTTCTCGAGAAAGATGCGGTATTTCGTCATAATTTATATCAGGAGGAATTACTAAATCTTCATATTCCTGAAATTCTTTAACTTTTTGGAGTTCCTTTTGTATATATCCTTCATATTTAATATCTGTTTCTATTATGCTTCTCCACTTTTTTGGTAAATCTCCAGAAAGACCTATTTTTTCCAAATCATCATAGGTTATTTCAGGTCTTTTCAATATCTGGATAAGAGAAATCGACTGTTCTATAGGATTAGTACCCTTTTCTATTAATAAGTTATTAATTTCATTAGGATTTACTGATGTTTTTTCAAGTCTCTTTCTTTCAAGCTTTAACTTTTCCATTTTTTCTTGAAACATTTTCCACATATCTTCATCTATTAGACCTAACTTGTAAGCCTTGGGAGTAAGTCTTTGATCTGCATTATCAGGTCTTAAGAGTAATCTATATTCTGCTCTTGATGTTAAAATTCTATATGGCTCATCCACACCCTTTATTACAAGATCATCTATAAGTACCCCTATATATCCTTCGTCTCTTCTTACAATAAGTGGCTCCCTTCCTAATAGACTTAACGCAGCATTAGCTCCTGCAATTAATCCTTGTGCGGCAGCTTCTTCATAGCCAGTAGTACCATTTATTTGACCCGCCAAATATAAACCTTTTATTTTCTTGGTTTCAAGAGTAGTCTTTAACTGTTGAGGATATACAAAATCATAAGCTATAGCATATCCAGGCCTTATAAGTTCAACCCCCTCTAAGCCTGGAATACTTCTTAAAATTTGGATTTGAATTTCCTCTGGCAAACTTGTATATATTCCTTGTACATAAATCTCTACCGAGTTTCTTCCTTCTGGTTCAAGAAAAACTTGGTGAGTTTCATGATGAGGAAACCACACATATTTTTCCTCTATAGATGGACAATATCTCGGTCCTTTTTTTACCATCCCCCCAATTCGAGAGGCTGTTAGATGAATATTATTAAGTACTATTTCTTTCGTCTTTTGTGTGGTTCTAGTTAAATATGATAAAACTTGCTCTCTTGGTTCTGGCTCTTCCCAGAAAGAAAAAGAGTGAAGTTCTTCATCTCCTGGTTGAGGTATGGTCTTACTAAAATCAATAGTTCTTTTATCTACTCGAGGAGTAGTGCCTGTATTAAATCTTCCTACTTCTAAGCCTAATCTCCTAAGAGCATCAGAAAGACCTATAGATGGAAATTCCCCCATTCTTCCTGCTGGCTTAGACCAGGTACTTACATGGATAACACCATTCATAAAAGTACCAGGGGTAATAACAACTCTTTCAGCATAAAACTCTTTTTTAGTTGATAAAACTACACCTTTTACCTCATCATTTTCTACAATTAGATCTATAACTTCTCCTTGATAGACATCTAAATTTTTCTGCTTTTCAAGAAATTCTCTCATCTTTATAGGATAAAGCCATTTATCTACCTGTGCCCTAAGAGCTCTTACTGCTGGGCCCTTAGAAGTATTTAGCCATTTTACTTGAATCATGCTTCTATTTGTTATTCTTCCTATGGCACCACCCAAAGCATCTATTTCCAGTATTAGATGACCCTTCCCAGGACCACCCATAGCTGGATTGCAAGGAAGCCATCCCAAGGTATCATAATTCATAGTAATCAAAAGAGTTTTAACACCAAGACGAGAGGCTGCATAAGCAGCCTCACATCCTGCATGACCACCACCTACTACAATGACATCATACTTTTCCATTGCCATTTCTCCTTATCTCTAAAACTCCTAACTTTTTTAGTATAAATAATATTAAAAATAAAGTGCCAAAAACAAGAAGAGCTGATATATAAGGATCCTGAATTAAAGAAATTAGTATTGCCACTAAAGACATACAAATGGTAAATAAATAAATAAAAGCAATACTTTGCTCTGTTGTCATACCAATCTTCAAAAACCTATGATGTATATGATCCTTATCAAACTTCCAAGGTGCCCTACCTTCAATTAGTCTTCTTACAATAGAAAAAGCTGTGTCAAGAACTGGAAATCCCATAACAAGAATTGGAATAAACAAATTAATGATAGTACTTATTTTTAAGACTCCCACTATAGATATAGCTCCTAATATAAAACCTAAAAACATTGCCCCTGAATCTCCCATAATAATAGAAGCAGGTGGAAAATTGAAAAATAAGAATCCTAATACACCTCCCAAAATACTTGCCAATAAAAATGCCATCTCTAATCTTCCCAAAAGTAAAGAAATAATGAGTAAAGAGAAAGAAGATATTGCTGATACACCTCCAGCAAGACCATCAAGACCATCTATAAAATTCATGGCATTTGCAATGCCTAAAAGCCATATAAATGATATTAAATGAGCCCAAAAACCTTTTATTATTATTCCTGTATAAGGAATTCTCCACAAATCTACTCTAACTCCCAATATAACTGCCAAAAGTATAGCTATAAATGTAAGAGAAAATTTAGGTGCTGGTTTTAATTCCACAAAATCATCTAATAATCCTACTAAAAATACTAATGATCCCCCCATTAATATCCTCTCTACAATAAGAGACCTATTAAAAAGAATGTTTACTATTAAAACTCCTAAAAAAAATGAAACACCACCAATTCTTGGAATAGGTTTAGTATGAACTTTTCTATCTGTAGGAATATCTATTCCACCTATTATAAAGGCTTTCCTTCTTATCCAAGGTGTAACTATTAAAGAAATAATTAAAGATAAAGAAAAAGATATTAATATGTTCATTTTTCCTTCTTGTCTTTTAATTCGTAGGCTAATATAATAGCTTGAGCTATTTCTTTCATAGGTTTTCTTTTGTCCATACTTGCTTTCTGAATTAATCTAAAAGCTTCATGCTCTTTTAAACCTTCTCTATCCATAAGCAATCCTTTTGCTCTATCTACAAGCTTTCTTGTCTCGAGAGCATCTTTTAGGTCTTCTACTTCCTTTCTTAAAAGTTGAAATTCTTTAAATCTTGCAATAGCTATTTCAATAGCTGGAAAAAGATCAGATTCTTTAAAAGGCTTTACAATATAAGATATAACTCCAACTTCTTTTGCTTTTTCTACTAATTCTTTATCTGAATAGGCAGTAAGAAAAATTACGGGAGCAATTTCCTCTTGAGTTAATATCTTAGCTGCCTCAATACCATCTAAATTAGGCATTCTAATATCCATAATTATCACATCTGGCTTCAATTTTCTTGCAAGTTCTATAGCCAGCTGACCGTCTGAAGCTTCTCCTACCACCTCATAACCCTGTCCTTCTAAAATCTCTTTTATATCCATTCTAACTATAGGTTCATCTTCTGCTATTAATACTCTTATAGGCTTTTTCATATGTATCAGCAACCTCCTCAAAGGATATCTTTAAATATTTCATTTGCAAGTAATATTCCCTTTTTAGTCAAACATATTCTATCTTTTTTTCTCTTTATAAGACCTTCCTTCAAAAAAAGAGAGAGATTTGGAATATAATCTGATATTTTTTTTTCAAATCTTTCAAAAAACTCCTTTTCAGAAACTCCTTCCATAAGCCTTAGCTTTACAAAAAGATAATCCTTAGGATAAGTTTCATCATTTAAAATTTCTATATTTTCAATTGGCAATTCACCATTATTTATTTTCTCATAGTATACAAAAAGATTTTTGTAATTTCCATACCTTATGTGATTAGTAAAAGAATAAGCTGATACACCATATCCATGATAGTCTTCTTGATTCCAATACTTCAAATTATGTCTACATTTTAGATTAATGTTTCGTGCAAAATTAGAGATCTCATAATGGATAAAACCTACCTCTTCTAATAGATTCATCGCATACGCATACATATTAGCTTCTTCATCATTATCAGGTAAAGTAAATTCTCCCTTTATATATCTTTCATAAAATAATGTACCTTCCTCTATTGTAAGATTATATATAGAGATATGTTCGGGACTTAGGGAAAGGGTAAAATCCAAGGACTTATAAAAGTTATTAGAGTTCTGAAAAGGTATAGAGTAAATAAGATCAAAATTTACGTTATCAAAACCATATTCTCTCAATAAAAAAAATGTTTTTAACGTATCTGAAACAGTATGAATCCTTCCTAAAATGAATAATTCCTCATCTATGAATGATTGAGCTCCTATACTTATTCTATTAATTCCTATATTCTTCCAAAAACTTAATTTCTCCTTGTCTATAGTACCAGGATTGACTTCTATTGTTATCTCTGCATCTTTTCCTATCTTATAATTTTTATCAATACTTTCAAAAATCGAATTCAATACCTTTAAAGACATTAAAGACGGCGTTCCACCACCGAAATATATCGTATCTACAATCTCTCCTTTAGCCTTAAGTTGTATCTCTTTAGTAATATATTCCATGTATCTTTCTTCTTCCTCAATAGAATAAACAAAAGAGGTAAAATCACAATAAGGACACTTTTTCACACAAAAAGGATAATGAATATATACTCCTATAGTTTTCATAAATATTTATTCAGTTATAAGCTTTTTAATTATTTCTATTAATGGAAAATAAGTCATGTTAGAGTGAAGAGGAGTGATAGAGATCATCCCATGATTAATTGCCCAGATATCAGAACCTTCTTCTGCTTGCTTTTCTATTTCGCCATGAAGCCAATAATACTCTTTATTTCTGGGGTCATATCTTTTTTCCACTCTATTCTTATAATGAAACTTACCCTGGTAAGTTACAAAAACATTTGAAATATCAGCTTTAGGTGGTACATTTATATTCAAAAAAATTTCCTTAGGTAATATCCTTAAAAATAAGTGTATATATTTTATTAAGAACTCTACAGCCTTTTCATAATCTTCCTCCTCTCCTTCATGAGATACAGAAATGGAAATAGCAGGTATACCATTAAGAGATGCTTCCCTTGCCCCAGAAACTGTGCCAGAATAAATAATATCAGTTCCTAAGTTATATCCCTTATTTATCCCAGATATAACAACAGAAGGGAAGTTAGGAAGTAAAGCATAAAGCCCCAAAAGAATACAATCTGCAGGATTGCCATTAGTAGTCCAACACTTAATATTTGGAATTTTCGATTTTACCTCATTAACTCTTAAAGGCTTATGAAGAGTAATAGCATGACTTCCTCCACTTCTCTCTCTTTCAGGTACAATAATATAAACATCTCCTATATCTTTTAGTCTTTCGCTCATAATCTCTAAAGCAGGTGTATTTATTCCATCATCATTTGTTATAAGTATTCTTAATCTTTCCATAATTCCTAATCCCTCTTTAATACAGTCCAAAAAGCTTCTTGAGGTATTTCCACATGACCTATTTTCTTCATTCTCTTCTTACCTTCCTTTTGCTTTTCTAAAAGTTTCTTTTTTCTTGTTACATCACCACCGTAACATTTTTGAAGAACATTTTTTCTTAAAGGCTTTATCTCTTCACGAGCTATAACCTTACTCCCAATACCTACTTGTATTACTACCTCAAAAAGTTGACGTGGTATAACTTCTCTCAACTTCTGTGCCAATTTTCTTGCTTCTTCATAAGCCTTTTCTTTATGTACAATAAGAGAAATTGCATCTACAGGTTTTCCGTTGATATATACATCTAATTTTACTAAATCACTATTTTTATATCCAATTAGCTCATAACTTAATGATCCATACCCACGGGTAACAGATTTTAATACATTGAAAAAGTCAGTTATAATCTCAGAGAGAGGGATCTCAGCAGTAATTAACACACGATTAGTAGTAAGATATTCCATACCCTTAAATTCTCCTCTTCTTCTATCAATCAATTCCATAATCGACCCAAGATATTCGTTAGGTGTTACAATGCTTGCTATTACAAATGGTTCTCTAAACTCAGAGATTTCATATGGAGGAGGTAAATCCAAAGGATTCTGAATATTTTTTTTCTCTCCTTTTTTCGTAATTACCTCATAAGCTACAGAAGGTACAGTAGTAATTATATTTAAATCAAACTCTCTTTCTAATCTTTCCTGTATAATTTCCAAATGTAAAAGTCCCAAAAAACCACATCTAAAACCAAAACCAAGAGCAGGCGAACTTTCAGGTTCATAATATAAAGAAGCATCATTTAGACTTAGTTTTTGTAAGGCATCCCTTAATTTCTCATAATCTTCATTCTCAATTGGATAGACACCACAAAAAACCATAGGTTGTAATTTTCTATAACCAGGCAAAGGTAAATTTGCTGGATTATCAGTTTTTGTAATTGTATCTCCTACTCTGGCTTCCGAAATATTCTTTATATTAGCAATAATATATCCAACTTCTCCTGAAAGAAGACTTTCCACCTTTACCATATCAGGAGTAAATACTCCTACTTCTTGTACCTCATATTCCACGTTATTAGACATAAATTTTATTTTATCACCTACCTTTACCATTCCGCTAAAGACTCTTACATAGACTACAACACCTCTATATGGATCATATTTAGCATCAAAAATTAATGATTTTAAGGGATCATTAATATCTCCCTTTGGATATGGTATATATTTAACAATACCTTCCAATAATTCCTCAATTCCCCAGCCTTCCTTAGCACTTACAAAAAAAGTTTCTCCTATATAATCACTCCCAAGGAGTTCCTTAATTTCTTCAGCTACCTTTTGAGGTTCTGTATTTGGAAGATCTATCTTATTTATAACAGGAATTATGGTCAGATTATTCTCAAGAGCAAGAAGAAGATTGTTTATCGTTTGTGCTTCTATTCCTTGAGAGGCATCTACAACTAGAATTGCACCTTCACAAGCCGCCAAACTCCTTGATACTTCATAAGTAAAGTCCACATGACCAGGTGTGTCAATTAAGTTGAATTCATAGTTTTCTCCATCCATTGCCTTATAAAAAAACCTTACTGCTTGAGCTTTTACCGTGATTCCCCTTTCTCTCTCAATTTCCAGAGTATCTAACAATTGATCTCTCATCTTTCTCTTATCTATAGCTCCTGTAAACTCTAAAAGTCTGTCCGCTAATGTAGATTTACCATGATCTACATGTGCAATAATGCTAAAATTTCTTATTTTAGTTATATCTCGCATAACTCCTCCTCCCAATCTTTGCCATATTTTTGATTATATAACATTTTGTAAAATCTTTTGAACTATTTTAATTTTATGGTATAATTCACACTGTTAAATCAAAAATTTTTATAAAGGAGAGGGAAAAGGAATATGGCAAATACAAAATCTGCAATTAAAAGAATAAAGATAAGTGAAAGAAACAGAATTAGAAATCGTGTAAGACTTGGAAAAATTAAATTTTATACAAAACAGTTTCTTAATCTCCTCAAAGAAAATAAAATAGAAGAAGCTAAAAAAATCCTTCCAGAAGTAATAAGTGCAATAGACAAAGCAGCACAAAAAGGAACTCTTCATAAAAATACTGCAGCAAGAAAGAAATCAAAACTCATGAAGCTTCTTAACGAAAAACTTGCCGTCAAATCTTAGCCCCAATTTTTAGTAGTACTTTTTCCAAAAGTACTCTTGGATCTTTAGTTGTAGTCTTAAACTCTAAATCAGTCTGCCGCAGAAGAAGATATATCTCAAAAATTTCTGCGGCAGAGTATTTTGTTAATGCATCTAAAAGCTTTTTCACTACAAAGGGATGTAAACCAAGTTTTTCCCTAATCTCTTCACTTGAATACCCATCTTTAAATAATGCATTTGCTCTTAGAAGTTGTCTTATTTGTCTAATAAGGATTTCCAATATAACTTGAGGATACGTTCCTTCATTAAATAGAGTATCAATTCCAGACAAAGCAAGATAGAAATCTCTCCTCAAAATAGCATCTAAAAAAGTATAAAAGGCTATCTCCACAGGAGAGAGTACTCTCTTTAAAACATCAATTGTAATATCCTTTTTATCTATAGCAAAAATACACACTTTATCAATCTCTTGAATGAGTAATCCTATATTTTCAGAATAATAAGACGATAGAAAATATATGCTTTCATCATCAATATTTTTACCCTTCTCTTGAAATTTTTCTTTTATCCATTTTCTCAAGGCATCAGCCCTAAATTTAGTAAACTCTACAACTCCTTCTGGGGGTATCATTTTTGAAAAAGAAATCTTTTTGGGTTTTTCTTCTTCAGCATTAGCCATAAAAACTAGACAAGTATTAGTCATTCTTCTAAATAAAATCTCCAATTTTTTTGGAATATTTTGATCTTTAAGGTCTTGGACGTGCCTAACTACAATAAATTGATTCCCTAAAAGCGGAGGTGATTCTAAATATGGGAGAAGGTCATTCCAATTTATTTCATCTCCAAAAAAGGCCACATAGTTAAATTCTTTAAATCTCACTTTCTTAAGTTCCAATAAAGCTTCTTCCATTAAAAATTTTTCCTCTCCTATAAAAAGATAAACAGGAGAAAACTTCTTTTCTTTTAATGAATGCCTAAACTCCCAGTAATTCATAATCCTCTCTCTTCCTCATGATTATTGGTAAAAAGATAAGAAATAAGGAAATTACAAGACTAATTTTATAATGAGAAAGTATGAATTGCAAACCATTTAGCAGAATATCAATCAAAATAGATAATAGTTTTACAAAAATACTATTAATTGGATAAATATTAATGGAAAATAATAAAAAACTAAGAATTAAAATAGTATAGGCTATGGGAATTGAAAAAATATTTGAGAGAATTGAGATGAAAGAAATTTTTTTAAAATAGTAAAGATAAAGAGGAGATAAAAATATCATTAACCAAAAAGAGCTTTCCCAAATTTCCTGAAAAAATTTAGGTAAAAACTTAGGAAATTGAGGCTTACACAGAAGACCTAACATGGAAAGATAAGAAAGTTGAAAGCTTAAATTAAAAAGCTTTAACGGAAATATTATAAGATTAATCAATGCAACCCAGAAAACTGCATTCAAAGTATCTTCTTCACGTCTAAAAAGAAAAGCTAAAAGTAGAAAGATATATTCCCCTATAACTCTCCATATAGGCGGATTATCTCCAATAATATAACCATAAAAAATAAGTATAGGAAGAAAAATAATTCTGCTTAATACTTTCCTAAAAGGTAACAAGTTAATAAAAATTCCTATTAACAAAGAAACATGTAAACCTGAAATTGCTAAAAAATGAGAAGTACCAGTTTCAGAAAATATCTCTTTTATATTTTTATTTAGTCCTAATTTTTCTCCAATTGTAATAGCCTTTATAAATTCTTTTTTATCATTACTAAAAAAACTCAAAATGTGATCAACATATTTTTTAAATCTTAACCTTAAAATCTTAAATCTATTTAGGTATCTATGTTCGACTAATTGTATCTCCTTAACTTTTACTTTATATATAATACTTTCACTCCAAATATTATTATTTTCTAATGGATAATATTCTACTCCTTTAAAAAGGAGCACATCTCCTACTTCATACTTGACACTTTTACCAACAGACATAATAAACTCTTCCTTACTAATATTTGCTTTTATAACATATTGTATATAATTTGGAGAAAATCTCACATCTTTTACCTCTCCATAAATCTCATGATATTTTTTATGGAAAAGTTCATATTGAGGTAATGCTACCCTATATAACAAAAATCCAAGAAAGAAAAAAGACAAAGATAAGAAAATAAGTAAAAATCTTCTCCTTAAAAAGATGAAGGATGCAAGAATAAAAAAGGGTACTCCAAAACTAAAATGATATTTGGATATAATAATTCCTATAACATAACTTATTAAAAAAATAAATGAATAAGGTATTCCCAAAGGTCACCAAGTTATTTTATCTTTTAATTTTTCAAGTTTCTTTTCTCCTATTCCCTTAACATTTAATAGATCATCATAAGAAGTAAATAATCCATGTTCATTCCTATAATCAATTATTCTTTGAGCAAGGGTAGGCCCAATTCCAGGTAAAGTCTCAAGTTGTTCTTTGGAAGCAGTATTTATATTAATCTTATCATTGGTGGAAATACCAACCGAAGTTCTTAATTCTTCTTTAGAAGATGTCACTAAATTTAAGAACTGGTCTTTAGAAGGAACGTTTATTTTTGATCCATCCTTCAAATAATCTGCAAGATTAAGCTTATCTAAATCAGCAGAGGACAAGGGACCACCTGCCATATTTATAGCATCAATAACCCTTGCCCCATCTCGTAATTTATACACCCCAGGAATCTTAACTTCTCCTGCCACATGTACCACTATAAAACTATCTACATCCTTTTCTAATATTTTCTGTTCCTTTCCAAATAAGTTAAATAAGGTAAAAACAATAACTAAACATACAAAAATTATGATAATTATTTTTTCTTTTTTATCAAACATCTATTTTCTTAATACTACTTTGGTTTTATCCCTTAAAAGAGAGACATTCTTTTTCAATATTTCTATAGCTCTATTTAACTGAACATCATTATCCTTACCCACATTCTCTGGAGCCATCTCTACTAATACCTCTGGAACTATACCTTCTTTATTTATATCTCTACCTGATGGAAGTAAATATTTTTCTGTAGTTATTTTAACAGCTGATCCATCTGAAAGAGTGAAAATTGTTTGAACTACTCCTTTACCAAAAGTTTTCTCTCCTACTAATATACCTTTATTATAGTCATTTATAGCTCCTGACAAAATCTCAGATGCACTTGCAGAATACCTATTAACAAGAACTATTAAAGGCTTATTCCATTTATATATTCCTTTTACTACTTTCTCTCCATATAATCTTTTATCCCTATCCTGTCTATAAACAATTATACCTTTTGTATCAAATGTTCTAGATGTATTATTATCTTTAATAATAGTTTTTACTTGATCATTTTCAGAAATAAAGAAACTTGCTATAGTAACTGCAGCTTTTAAATCTCCTCCAGGGTTATTTCTAAGATCTAATATTACTCCGTTTACTTTCTTCTCCAATGCTCTAAATGCATCAGATAATTTTTGAGGTGAGTTTTGAGTAAATTCATAAAATCTTATATAACCAATATTATTATCTAAAACCTTATATTCCACAACAGGCACTTCTATAAGTGCTCTCTTCAAAACAAACTCATAATATTTCTTCTCTGATTCTCTGTATATTTTTATTTTTACCTCTTTACCTATCTCCCCTCTAATCATAGAAACTACAAGATCTAAAGGTTTATCAACCACACTTTGCCCATCCACTTCTACTATCTGATCTCCAGGTTTTATACCTGCCTTGAAAGCTGGTGTTCCTTCTATAGGTGATACAACTAAAATTTTTCCGTCTTTAGACTCGAGCCTCATTCCAACCCCACCAAAAGAACCCTGCATATCCTCTGTAAAGGTCTTAAAAGCCTTTGGATCAAAAAATTCGGTATATGGATCATCTAAAGCCTTTAAATATCCTCTTATTGCTTCATACTCTAATTTCTTATTATCTAAATTTTTCTCAATATATGCATTTCTTACATAATAAACAGTTTCAATAAAAACTCTAATACTTGTAATAATGTCATCAATGGAATCCTTAGCTATATTTAATTTTGGGATTAAAAATACTACTATTAAAGCAATGAAAGCAAGTATTAAAATTCTCTTTTTAAATCTCATTCTTTCCTCCTTTATTTATAACTTTCTATTATTTTAACCAATTCATTGGATCTACAGGTTCACCATTTACTCTCACCTCAAAATGTAAGTGGGGACCTGTACTTAAACCTGTACTTCCTACATATCCAATTATATCACCTTCAGAAATTTCTTCTCCAGATCTTACAGCTATTCTTGATAAATGTCCATAAACAGTAGATATGTTACCCCCATGATCTATTATTATCATATTTCCATATCCGCCATACCATCCTGCAAAAATAACTCTACCAGAAGCTACCGCTCTTATAGGTGTTCCATAATCTGCTGAAATATCTATACCAGTATGGAAAAGAGGAGCCCCTCCAAGTATAGGATGTCTTCTCATACCAAATCCAGAAGTAACACTCCCAATAACAGGCCAAGAGAGGTATCCTTTTTTAGCTTTTTGAATTTTTGAAGATGCCAATCTCTTTATCAAATTCTCAATCTCCTTTGACTCTCGCTCTAAGGTTGCAATTACTTGTTGCTGATACCTTTTCTGCTCTCTAATTTTCTGAAGAAAGGTTTCTCTTTCTCTCTTCTTTGCTTCTATATATCCTTTTCTTTCTGATATATCCTTCACTAAAAGTTCAACTTTCCTTTTTTCAGCCTCCCATTCTTTTTTCTTCTTATCTATATCTTTGCATTGTTTATCAATACTTTGTAATCTATTTACTTCTCTTTTCATTAATATCTTCAAATAATATGGAACAGCAACAGAAGCAAATACATCCTGTGTAAAAATGATATCTAAATATATCTTAGGTTGTATAGTCTTAAAAATATCACCTAAGGATTCTTTGTAGTTTAAACTTCTATATCTCAAATTTCTTTGCATTATACTTAATTGTGTTGATAATACCACCAATTTTGCTTGAGTTTCTCTAAGTTTCGTTTCCGCTATACTAAGATCTCTTTCTGCTTTATCAAGATCCATATCAATCTTGCTTATTTCTTGAACAATATTCAATTCCTTCTTTTCTAAATTTTTAACTTGCATCTTTAAACTATTTATTTGCTCTCTTTTTTTCTGCAATTCCTTTTGTTTTTGAACTATGGTATTATCTACGTTACCCCATGTAAATATGGGTACTAATAATAGTGATAGAAAAATTATTATTGCAATTATCCTTCTCATCTAAGTCTCTGAAAGCTTATCAAGGCAGAAGTAAAACTAATAATTACGTTAGAGATTACAAAATAAAAAGTCCATATCAAGATGTGTTTTAAATCAAATACATAAGAAAAATAAGGAAGTATTGTTGATATATGGTCTTTAAAAATGTTCCCCAAGAAACTTATAGAAGCCAATGCAGAAAAAAAGGAAATTGTTGTTATTATTATATTCTCAATTATTTGAGACGGTACTGAAAATATGGGATAAGCAAGATGAGTATGAGTAAGTAATTCGACAGACAATAAAAGAAAAGACAAACTACCTAAGTATGTAAAAATCTTTTTAATGATCTCCACTAAGCCCTGCAAATTATACCATTGAGTAACCATTTCCTCAGGATATCTTACATCTTCAACAATGTTGTAATTAAGAAGATATCTTATAATATCAGGTATATTTTCTAATAAAGATGGGGTTATTTCGATAGTTTTAGGCAAAGAATCAGGTGATCCCCAAGCAAAAATATCATTCTCTCTTCCTACAACTTCCTTTAGCTTTTCCCAGGCCTCCTTCTGGGTTATATAAGTTGCTTCCTTGAAATGAAAATTAGATTTTAAATCTGTCAATAATTTAACTATATCAGAATCAGAAGTTTTTGGATTTACAAAAGCATAAATTTTTATCTTCTCTGCCCAAAGATTTAGAGATCCATTCATAGAAGTAATAAAAATAATCAAAAACAATAAAAGTATATAGAGTATAAAAAACCCTATAAAGACAAAAAAACCTTTGTTTTTTAACCCCTCTATAAAATCCCTACTACCCATAGTTAAATTATAACTCTAAATATTATAAAAAAGCAACACAATTAATACTCCTAAAGCTCCACCTAAATTAATTTTTAAATCAAATCCTAATGTGAAAGTAAAAAAATACATGTTAAGGGTAACTGGGGAAAAGCCAATATTTAATCCCTTCTTTAAAAGTTCTAACTTATCTCCAAATGTCTCAGCAATAACTCCACCCACAATTAGTCCCAGAACAATAAGAAAGATTAGAAGTTTTGTAGATATTTTATTTCTTCTCATAGGTCACCCCCTAAATAGTTTTTAATATATTTTATTAGATACCCACCCACTATTCCATTAAAAAGACCTGCTAAAAACCCAAAAATGATAAGGAATGGGGCATAGTAAAAAATACCCTTATGAAAAACGAAAAAGGCAACTATAAAAAGTTGGGTCATATTATGAATAATTGCTCCTATGATGCTATTATTTATAACACTTATTGAGGTTTTTGAAAAGAAACCCATAAAAAGATTACTTATCAATCCGCCAAAAAACCCTAAATAAAAAGAGATATCTAAAAATCTTCCCATAATTACATTCACTATTATAACTCTAAGTACAGTCATAATTATAGCTTCTTTTATACCTACAGTATAAATAGCAACTAAGGAAACTAAATTCGCAATTCCAACTTTTCCACCTGGTAGAAAAAGAAAAGGAGAGATAAAAATACTTTCAAAATAATAGAGAACACAAGCTAAGGATATCATTAAACCTAAGGTAGTAATATAAACAACTTTATTTTCCTTTATCCTTTTCACTTTTTACTCTCCACTTCAAATTCCAGATTAGGAGAATACCATACATTTAAATTTGGAAAAACAATAACTAAGCCCAAGTAAGAAAATTTTTCTTTCCATAAAGATATGGTATCTTTACCTAAAACAAAAAAAGCTGTTGATAGAGCATCAGCTTCTGTTCCACTTTTACTTATCACACTAACACTTATAACAGAGTTTGATGGATATCCATTTTTAGGATTAATTATATGACAATATCTCTCATTGTCTTTAATAAAAAATCTTTCATAATCTCCAGAAGTAGAAACAGAACCTTCTTTTATCCATACTTTTCCAATAAAACCTTGATCTTTACGGGGATGCTTGATACTTACTTCCCAAAGAATTCCTTTTTGAGGTCTTCCATAAACTCCAACTTGTCCTCCAAAATTCAAAACAGCCCTATCTATAGAATATTTTCTCAAAACTTCAAATATTTTATCCATTAAATATCCTTTAGCAATACCCCCCAAATCTATTTCCATTCCCTTTTCTATCATAACTCTGTTTCCTCTTATATGAATTTTTCTATAATCCACATATTGAAGTTTATCTTCAATCTCTTTTTTGTCAGGAACTCTGTAACTCTTATCATAAAATCCCCAAATCTTCATGAGAGGAGCTATCGTTGGATCAAAATAACCATTCGTGATTTGAGCAAAATATTTAGCCTTTTTGATAATGTCTACAATGTCATAAGAAATTTCAACATAATTTCCAGCATTTTTATTGATCTTACTTATTTCACTATATGGGTTGAACCTGTCAATTTTTTTACTCAAATTTTCTATTAATGCCCAAGATTCATTAAGAGCTCTATCACTGTCTTTTCCCCAGATTCTTATATCAACAAAAGTATCCATTAAAATACCAATATGAGATGCTTCCCTATTCTCTTGATAACTTCTAACCAAGAAAATGGTGAAAATTAATATAGACAATATAATTAACGCTTTAATAATATAAGAGCCTTTGTTGGACATTTTTCTACACAGATTCCACAACCATCACAAATGTAATAATTTATAACTGGAAATCTACCATCCATCTTAATTGCTCCTTTAGGGCATACCTTTTCACAAATACTACATCCAATACATGCATGAGAACATACCTTTCTTGCATCAGGTCCTGGAAGTTCTGTTCTACAACCAAGAAGTAAAGGGATATTAACAGGTAATAAAGTTAAAATACCTCTTGGACATGCTTTCACACACAAACCACATCCAGTACATTTATTCACATCAATTTTAGGTAGAGTATCATCTCCCATATGTACAGCATCAAAAGGACAAGCTCTAACACAATCACCATATCCTAAACATCCAGTAGGACAACCCTTATAACCTCCTTGAACCAAATTTGCCGCTTTACATGTTTCTACTCCTTTATATATAAACCTTTCCTGAGCAATTCCTTTGCCTCCTTGACATGTAAGGAAAGATACCTGTTTCACAAGACTAACTTCTTCGTTAGCTTCCATAATTTCTGCAATTTCTTTCGCTACTTTATCCCCTCCTACAATACAAGCAGTAATAGGTGCTCTACCCTCTAAAATCGCTACAGCACAAGCCTCACAACCTGTATAACCACATGCACCACAATTTCCCCCCGGTAAAACCGACATAATCTGAGAAATACGAGGATCAACCTCTACCTTAAATCTCTCACCTGCTACTGCTAAACCTAAGCCAAAAAGAAAACCAATCCCTCCTAATACTAAGATTGATATTATTATTAATTCCATATCATTTCCTCCTTTTTAGTGGGCAAGTCCTTGGAATCCAAGAAAAATTAATGCCAATAGACCAGCTGTTATAAAAACGATAGGATATCCTTGCCAAAATTTAGGTATATCTGAAAAAGATAACCTTTCTCTTATGGTTGCAAGAAGTGCTAAGGCAATTGTAAAACCAAAAGAGACACCCAATGAATAAATGATAGATTCAATAAGATTATGCTGATAGTTTATATTTAAAAGCGTAACACCTAATATAGCACAATTTGTAGTTATTAATGGTAAATAGATACCCATAGCCTTATAAAGAGATGGAGAAGTCTTTTTTATAAACATCTCCACAAGTTGTACTAAAACTGCAATCACTAATATAAAAGATATGGTTTTTAGAAAAATTAAATTAAAGGGAATGAGAATATAATAATAGATGAAAAATGTAACCACCGATGCCATGGTCATAACAAAAGCTACAGCAACACCCATGCCTATAGATGTTTCAAGAAAAGAACTCATGCCTACAAAAGGACATAAAGCCAAAAATCTCATAAAAACAATATTATTGATAAGAGAAGCAGATAGAAAAAGAAGAAATAGTTTTCCAATATATCCCATGTTGTTACCTCCTAATTTTACTATCTATCCATTTCAATATTCCTATCAATAATCCTATTCCCCAAAAAGCTCCAGGAGGCATTATAAAAACCTTAGCTGGCTGAAAATTTGGAATAATATTTATATTCCAAAGAGTTCCTGATCCCAAGAATTCTCTTATAGCTCCTAAGGCTACTATAGCCCATATATAACCTATACTTATTCCTATACCGTCAGCAATAGATTCCATTACCGAATGTTTATAAGCAAAAGCCTCAGCTCTACCAATTATTATGCAATTTACCACAATTAATGGAATAAAAATACCTAAAGCCTTATAAAGTTCTGGAAAATAAGCAGATATAACAAGATCAACAATGGTAGTAAAAGTACCAATAACCACAATAAAAATAGGTATTCTTATGTCATGAGGTGTAAATTTTCTTAAAAGAGATACAAATAAATTAGAAAAAACCATAACAAAGGTAAAAGCAAGACCCATTCCAATCGCATTTTGTAAACTAATAGAAACAGCAAGTACAGAACACAGACCTATCATTAATATCAAAACAGGATTTTCCTTAAAAATACCATTTTTTATATATATCCATAGCTTTTTCATTTTTCTTCCCCCTAAAAGTTTTTGTGTTTCAGAACCTCATTTATAGCTCTCACAATTGCAGAAGAAGAGATAGTTGCTCCTGATACAGGAGTAACATTCTTTTTTACTTCTAAATTTGGGGTATCTCTTCCTATAAACTGATTTAAAAAACTGTCCTTAACAATTTCAGTCCCAAGGCCTGGTGTTTCTTGTTGAGAAAGTATAGTTATTTGAGAAATTTTACCTTCCTTATTCGTACCAATGATCATCAATATATCACTACTATAACCCTTTGATGTCACTTCCCAAACAGCTCCAGTTTTTTCATTTCCTTTATAAGCAATATACACTTCGGTTATTTTTACTAAATTACTATCAGATTTTGGAGGATTCTCAACATTTTTGAAATCTGTTGCCTCTGGAATTATTTCCTTTAAAATTCTCTCTTTTTCTTTTTTCCTATTGCTCTCAATTACTTTCTGAGTGTTTTCATATGTAAAAGCTAAAACACCAGCTGATATACTACATACCAAAAAAAGGATTAATCCATATCTTAATATCTGTTTCATTTTCTCACCTCTCCATATTTGCGAGGTCTTAAGGTTCTATCTATAAGAGGAGTCAAAGCATTCATAACAAGAATTCCATAAGATACTCCTTCTGGATAAATACCAAATAATCTTATAATCATTGTAAAGAAACCTGCTCCTATTCCAAAAATAATTTTACCTTTTGTTGTAAGAGGGGTTGTTACCCAATCAGTAGCCATAAAGAAAGCGCCTAAAAAAAGTCCTCCAGCCAATATTTGAAAAATAGGGTCTTTCCCGAATAAAAGTGAAATTATAATAACCGTTGAAATATATGAAAGTGGTATTCTCCAATCCACTATTTCTTTATAAATAAGGTAAAGACCACCTAAAAGCAATAATAAGGCAGAAGTTTCTCCTATACATCCTGGAATATCACCAATAAAAAGATGTAAATATGATGGTATTTGGTAACCAGTAAGTTTAAGTTTTTCTATAGCAAGAGGGGTTGCAGTAGAAGTAAGGGGGGATGCTTGTGAAACCATGCCTCCAACTTTATGAATAGGTTTCATCCATGAGGTCATTATTTGAGGATAAGAAGAAAGGAGAAAGGCTCTTCCAACTAAAGCAGGATTTAAAAAATTATCACCCAATCCTCCAAAAACCTGCTTTCCAAGAAGAATAGCTGCGCCAGATCCCACTATAGGAATCCATAATGGAACCTTAGGAGGTAAAGTAAGGGCAAGAAGAAGCCCTGTAACTACAGCACTAAAATCTAAAAGTATATTTAATGGCTTTTTCCTCAAAATAAGAGCAAAAGCTTCCCATAAAACTGCTGAAATTATACTTACTAATATAACCAATAAAGAATACAAACCAAAAAAATAAACACCTGCAAGAGTAGCAGGTATTAGTGCATAAATTACTTGCCTCATTGCATATGAAACATCTTCTTTAACAAAAATATGAGGCGATGAAGTAACTATTAATTTATCCACATCTGACTTCATAAATGGTTATGCCTCCTTTTACTTTCTTTTCTTTGCCAAGATATCCGTTTTACCTACTCTTATCCATTGAAGGAGGGGTCTTCTGGAAGGACATATATAATTACAAGAACCACATTCTATACAATCTAATATACCTAACTCCTCCGCCTCTATTAGTTTACCTTTTCTTACATATTTAGCTAATATAGTAGGCATTAATCCCATAGGACAAATATCGATACATCTTCCACATCTTACACATTCCACAGGCTCATAATATTTTGTTTCCTTCTCAGAAAAAACAACCACACCTGATGTACCTTTAATAACTGGTGTATCCATATCATAAATTGCTATACCCATCATAGGTCCACCAAATATAATCTTTCCTGGCTTTTCTCTAAATCCTCCTGCAGCCTCAATAAGTTTTGATACAGGAGTACCTATCAAAACCTCTAAATTTTTAGGAGAATTAATATTCTCACCTGTAACTGTTACTCCACGAGAAATTAAAGGAAGACCTGTTTTAAAATGTTCAGCGATAGCTACTGCTGTTCCCACGTTATTAACAACTACCCCTACATCTAAAGGAAGACCTCCCGAAGGAACTTCTCTATCTAAAATAGCCTTTATAAGATGCTTTTCAGAACCTTGAGGATATTTCGTGGGTAAAATAGCAATTTCTATATCCCTATCTATATATTTTCTCAAAACTTCCGCTGCATCCTTCTTGTTATTCTCAATACCAATAATTCCCTTCTTAACTCCTAATACATACATCAATATCCTCAATCCTTCTATAATTTGTTGAGGTTTCTCTAACATAAGCCTATAGTCTATAGTCAAGTACGGCTCACACTCTGCTCCATTGAGAATAACCGTATCTATCTTTTTCTCTGGTGGAGGTGACATCTTCACATGGGTAGGAAAAGCAGCACCTCCGAGTCCAACAATACCAGCCTCTCTAATTCTCTTTTTAATCTCGTCAGGCGAAAGATTTTGCCATGATAAATCTTTGGGAATATCCGGAAAAATCTCTTCCTTTCCATCTGGCTCTATCTCAATACCCAAAACATTTCTTCCATTGGGATGAGGAAAAAGTGCAATTCTTTTTACAGTTCCTGAAGTTGGAGCATGAATAGGAGCTGTAACAAAAGCCTGCGCATCTCCAATTTTTTGTCCTTTAAATACATGGTCTTTAGCTTTAACAAGAGGGATTGTAGGAGCTCCTGTATGCTGAATTGTAAGAATAATTAATCTTTCAGGGAGAGGAATTTTTGTTATTGGTACATCCTTTGATAATTCCTTTTTTTCAGGGGGATGTACACCACCTTTAAAGCCATATATTTTCATAATAACCTCCCTGTTTATTTTTTAAACTACTTAACTACTCTAATGTATTAAAACTTTCTTCTAAGCTCCTTATCTTCTTATTAATACTTTCTAATTTCTCTTTCTCCTTTTTTACCACATTTTCTGGGGCTTTTCTTAGAAACTCCTCGTTAGAAAGTCTTTCTTCAATTTTCTTCTTTAAATTTAATGCTTCCTCTAATTCTTTCTTTATTCTTTCTTTTTCTTTTGTTATATCAATTAAACCCTTTAGATTTACATATAAATCAACATCTTCTAAGACTTTATGTACTACATTTTTAATATCTTTCTTTTCATCAACTTTATTAATTTTTGCTTTTGCAAGCGTAGCAAAATATCCAGAATTACCGAGAAGTAAAATCTCCTTATCTTTATCAAGAGTGTAAAAATCTACTTTTATAACATCAGAGGGAGAGATATTGAATTCAGATCTAATTGCTCGAATTGTTCTAATTGACTCCATAATAAATTCCATTTCCTTTTCTGCTTTTTCATCAATAAAGGTATCATCAGAGATAGGCCAAGATGATATCATTATACTTTCGCTGTTTTCTGGCAGTTTATGCCAAATCTCTTCGGTAATAAAAGGCATTACAGGATGAAGAAGTTTCAGATTATCACTTAACACCTTCCAAAGAATAGTTTGAGAAACTAACCTACTTTCTGGATTCTCTTTTTGAGATAGTCTGGGTTTTACCACCTCAATATACCAGTCACAAAATTCATTCCAAAAGAAATTATATATAGTTTTTACATATTCACTAAATCTATAATTCTCTAAATGATCTGTTACCTCTTTAATCTCTTTTTGAAGCCTGCTCAATATCCATTTATCTGATAAGGATAAGAGATGGTATTCTAATTTTACTTCTGAATATTTTCTATCTTCCAAATTTGATATTACAAATCTGGAAGCATTCCATATTTTATTAGTAAAATTTCTTGTGTTTTCAAAATTCTCTTCATGAAACCTCAAATCTTGCATTTCAGTACATTGAATAGCAAGGCCAAATCTTGTAACATCTGCACCATATTTATTAATTAAATCCAAGGGATCTACACCTGTTCCTTTCGATTTACTCATACGTTTTCCTTCTCTTGTGAGTACTGTTGGATGAACATATACATGGTAGAAAGGCACATCCTTTTTAAACTCAAGCCCCATCATAATCATTCGGGCAACCCAAAGATTAATAATATCTCTCGCTGTACTCAGTACAGAGGTAGGATAGAAATATTTAAGATCTTCTGTATCTTCTGGCCATCCTAAAGCACCAAGAGGCCATAAAGCAGAACTAAACCATGTATCTAATACATCATCATCTTGTTTTAGATTAGATGAACCACAATTCTCACATTTATCAGGAGATTTTTCAGCCACATTTATATGGCCACAATCATTACAATACCAAGCGGGAATTCTATGCCCCCACCATAACTGTCTTGATAAACACCAATCTCTAATGTTATACACCCAATCAAAGTAAACTTTCTTCCATCTATCAGGAATAAATTTCACTTTACCTTCCTCGACTGCTAATATGGCAGGATTTGCTAAATTATCCATTTTCATAAACCATTGTTTAGATATCATAGGTTCTATGGGAGTACTACATCTATCACAAGTGGCAATATCATGAACATATACTTCTTTCTTTAAAAGAAATCCTTCTTTTTCCAGATCTTCCTCTATTTTCTTTCTACATTCTAAAACACTAAGTCCTTTATACTTACCAGCATTCTCATTCATAAATCCTTTTTCATCAATCACAGATATGAAATCCAAATTATGTTTTTTACCTATCTCAAAATCATCAGCATCATGAGCTGGAGTAACCTTTAAAGAACCAGTGCCAAAGTTAGGATCTACTGTCTCATCACCAATAATAGGAATTACTTTCCCTACTAATGGTAGAATAACTTTTTTCCCAATAAGATTCTTATATCTCTCATCTTCTGGGTTAACAGCTACAGCAGTATCACCTAACATGGTTTCAGGTCTTGCAGTTGCTATAACTATATAACCTTCTTCATCATAGAAAGGATATTTTATGTACCATAAATAGGAGGACTCTTCTATATATCTGACTTCTAAATCAGAGATAGCTGTTCTACAACGGGGACACCAATTTATTATTCTTTCTCCTCTATATATATATCCCTTTTTATAAAGCTCAACAAAAGCCTTAATTACAGCTTTTGAATATACTTCATCCATGGTAAATCTAAATCTTTTCCAATCACATGAAACCCCAAGTTTCTTTAACTGCTCTACAATAGTATTTCCATATTTTTCCTTCCAGTTCCATACTTTTTCCAAAAATTTTTCTCTGCCTAAATCCCATCTGCTTTTTCCCTCTTTTAAAAGTTCTCTTTCTACTACCATTTGGGTTGCAATGCCTGCATGATCAGTGCCTGGAATCCATAATGCATTATAACCTTGCATTCTTCTCCATCTAATCAAGATATCCTGAATAGTCGCGTTTAAAGCATGGCCTAAATGTAAAGAACCTGTAATATTTGGGGGTGGCAACACTATACAGAAGGGTTCTTTTGAATCATCTACTTCTGCATGAAAATAATCCTTATCTAGCCAATAATCATACCATTTTTTCTCCACATCCAAAAAGGAATAAACAGAAGCCATCTCCTCTTTCATAAAATAAACCCCCTAACCTGCCATCTTTTTTAATTTTTCTATAGATAATTTTCCACGATTATAAACTAATTCTGGTGTGATGACAAATTTTTTGATTCCTAAAGATGGTAGCTCATACATAAGTTCTAACATAAGTTCTTCCATTACAGCTCTTAATCCTCTTGCACCTGTAGCCTTTTCTTGTGCTTCTTTAACTATAGCTCTTAATGCATCCTCTGTAAAATCTAATTCTACCCCTTCTAAAGCCAATAATGCCTTATATTGTTTAACAAGAGCATTTTTAGGTTCTACTAATATCTTCATAAGGGCTTCCTCACTAAGAGGTTCTAAAACTGCTACAACAGGAAATCTTCCAACAAATTCAGGAATCATTCCAAATTTTATAAGATCTTCTGGAATGATATTTGAGAGGATTTGACTTAAACTTTTTCTATTTTTAGGTTCTATCTGTGCACCAAATCCGATACTTGATAAATCAAGTCTTTTTTCTACTATTTTTTCTATTCCTTCAAAAGAGCCACCCGCAATAAACAAAATATCTTTTGTGTTTATCTGAATAAACTCCTGATAAGGATGTTTTCTCCCACCTTGTGGGGGTACATTAGCTATAGTTCCCTCAACAATTCTTAATAAAGCTTGTTGAACTCCCTCCCCAGAAACATCTCTTGTAATAGATGGATTTTCAGATTTTCTCGATATCTTATCTATCTCATCAATGTAAACTATTCCTTTTTCTGCTCTTTTAACATCCCAATCTGCATTTTGAATGAGTCTTAAAAGAATATTCTCAACATCTTCTCCCACATAGCCAGCCTCAGTGAGTGTAGTAGCATCTGCTATAGCAAAAGGTACCTTTAAGAATTTTGCAAGAGTTTCTGCAAGAAGAGTCTTACCTACACCAGTTGGTCCAATTAGAAGTATATTACTTTTCTGAATTTCTACATCCTCTTTTAATTTATCTCTCATAAATATTCTCTTATAATGATTATAAACTGCTACTGATAATATTTTTTTTGCTTTCTCTTGCCCTATAACATATTGATCTAAGAAAGATTTAATATCGGATGGTTTTGGAAGTTCAAAGTTATCATAAGTATCGTCTTTTTTATTCTCTTCTTCCAATATTTTATAAGCTATTGATATACATTCATCACAAATATAAACTCCTGGTCCTGCAATAAGTTTTTTAACCTCTTTTTGACTCTTTCCACAAAAGGAACAATGAAGCTCTCTATTTCCCATAAATTGATATCTCCTTTATCTATGATTTAGCCTTTTTTACTTTCTAATACTTCATCAACAACACCATACTCTTTTGCCTCATAAGCAGACATGAAGAAATCTCTGTCAGTATCTTTTTCGATCTTCTCTATAGGTTGTCCTGTATGATATGACAATATTTCATTTAATATCCTCTTTATTTTAAGGATTTCTCTTGTATGAATTTCTATATCTGCAGCAGGGCCATATGCACTACCCAGTGGTTGATGTATCATTACTCTTGAATGAGGTAAAGCATATCTTTTACCTTTGTCTCCTGCACTTAAAAGGATAGCAGCCATACTTGCTGCCTGACCTACACATACAGTGGCTATTTTAGGCTTTATATGTCTCATAGTATCATAAATAGCAAGTCCTGCTGAAACTTCACCACCAGGAGAATTTATATAAAGATAAATATCCTTTTCAGGATCTTCAGATTCCAAAAACAAAAGTTGCGCAATTATAAGATTTGCCACATCATCATTTATAGCTGTACCTAAAAAAACAATCCTACTTTTCAAAAGCCTTGAATAAATATCATATGCTCTTTCCCCTCTTGGGGTCTGTTCTATAACAATAGGTACTAATGTCATAATAGATCTATTCCTCCTCTATTAAGTTTTGTTCTAATAAAAATTTCTTAACTTTTTCTCTAATAAGATTTCTTCTTAGAGTATTTATTAAATCTCCTTTCTCAATTTCTTTTTTAATCTCTTCGTAATCTCTACCTTCACTATCAGCAATCTCTCTTATAGAATCTTCTATCTCTTGATCAGAAACAGAAATATTTTCAACTTCCGCTATCTTTTCAAGAATCATCTCCATCCGTATTCTATTCTTTGCATCCTCTATGACATTTCTAATAAACTCATCTTTTGTTATTCCCTTCTCATTAAGATAATCATCTAAGCTCATTCCTCTTTTTGCAAGATCATTAACGAATTCTCTAAAAATATTTTCTGCAAGATACTGTACATAACTTAAAGGAGGGTCAAGTTCTGTATTTTCCAATATTTTGCTCATAATCTCAGAGAAAGCTTTGTCCTCAGACCTTCTTTCTCTTTCTTCCTTTATGCTTTCTCTTACTTTCTCTCTAAACTCTTCAAAAGACTGTACACCAACCTTTTGAAGAAAAGTTTCTTGATCAAGCCTTTCATATCTCCAAATCTTATTAACCCTCCATTTTAATTTTAAAGTTTGACCTGATAAATCTTTTTCATAAAAACCCTCATGAAAAGTTATCTCAAATTCCTTTTCTTCTCCTGGTTTCATTCCCAATATCTTATCTTCTAGTTCTGGAAACACTTTTCCATTTAATGTAAACCACATCGGGGGAAGCTGGGAACTATCTTCTTTAATTCTTTCTAAATAGACCACATCACCTTTCTCAACTTGTCCTTCCTCTACAGGATTTAATTTACTAAGTTGTAATTCTATCTGTTCTATAACCCTATTAATTTCTTCCTCAGTAACTTCTACTTTTTCTTTTCTGATATTTAAACCTTTATAGCTTCCAAGCTTAAATTCTGGTGGCACTTCTAGCACAAAAGAGAATTTTAAATTTTCATCTTCTTTCCAAGAATCAGGAATATCAAAATAAGGATCTCGAAGAGGTGTAACATTTTCTTTATTTAAAAACCATTCCAAGGTTTCTCTCGCAACTATTTTTATTGCTTCACTTTCAAAGGTCTCATTTCCAAGGTATCTTTCCAAAATAGGACGAGGAGTATAACCTTTTCTAAAACCAGGTACTTGAATTCTTTTAACCAAAGATTTATATGCTTTTTCAAGGCTTTTCTTCCTCTCCGATTGATTTATTTCTACATTCACTTTTACTCTGCTTCCTTCAAGCTTTTCTACATCATATTTAATGTTGGTCTCATTAATTGTCATTACATTACCTCCTATCTGTTAAAATAGCATTATTTTATATTAAATACCAAAGCTATATTATATCATCATAAAAAATACTATTAAAGAAGAAAAATAAAAAAGAGTTTATTAAATTTGCGTAAAAAATGTTTGCATTGGGTATATTATACAAATTTGGAGCGGGAGACGGGATTTGAACCCGCGGCCTTCTCCTTGGCAAGGAGACGCTCTACCCCTGAGCTACTCCCGCTCATCAACTTATCTCTTTGGTGCGAGGGGTGGGATTTGAACCCACACGGGAAATCCCACTAGATCCTAAGTCTAGCGCGTCTGCCATTCCGCCACCCTCGCACAACTGGTGAGCCGTGCAGGAGTCGAACCTGCAACCCCCTGATTAAGAGTCAGGTGCTCTGCCAGTTGAGCTAACGGCCCGCGAATGGCGCGCCCGGAGGGAATCGAACCCCCGACCCACGGATTAGAAGTCCGTTGCTCTGTCCTACTGAGCTACGGGCGCTTTTTATATATTATTATATATTATGGGGTGAACGGCGGGACTTGAACCCGCGACCACTGGGGCCACAACCCAGCGCTCTACCATCCTGAGCTACGTTCACCATCATTCACATTTTTTGACCTACTCTTACTGGCGCGCCCAGGAGGACTTGAACCCCCGACCCGCAGATTCGAAGTCTGCCGCTCCGTCCACCTGAGCTATGGGCGCAAGAGCCCATCAAATTTGGAGCGGGAGACGGGATTTGAACCCGCGGCCCTCAGCTTGGAAGGCTGATGCTCTACCCCTGAGCTACTCCCGCTCTTTTATTATATGGTCGGGGCAGCTGGACTTGAACCAGCGACCTCCTGGTCCCAAACCAGGCGCGCTAAACCAACTGCGCCATGCCCCGACTGCTAAATAAATATTATAAAAAATTGTCTTTAAAGTCAAGAGTTAACATGTAATTATATTATCACTTAGTCAATTTCAAACTAAAAATCTCTTTTTTGCTTATTATGTCTATAATCGAAACTTTCTCTCCATTAAGAAAAGCCACAGATTTATATTCTGTCTTTGGTAAAGCAGGACTTCCAGGATTAAGTATTATTCTTTTATCTCTTTCTTTAAGAACTGGGGTGTGGATATGTCCAAATATTAAAAGATCTACATCAAAAAGTTCTGCAAGATTAAAAAGATCATCTTCATTTTTATTTTCTCCATGAGTAACAAAAATCTTCAAAGGATTTACATATAACAGAAGATAAGGAGAAGAAATAGGAAATTTTATAACTAATTGATCCACATCAGCATCACAATTACCCTTTGAAAAAAAGAAAGGTTTTGAGTTATTTATAAGTTCAGCAAGCTTGCTAGGATTATATCCTGCAGGTAGTGGATTTCTTGGACCATGATAAAGAACATCTCCAGCATGTATAACGAAATCTGCTTCTGACAAAAAATCATTTACATACTCCCAAAAACTTGTATCACCATGAGTATCACTCATAATAAGTACTTTCAAATTAATCACCTCCCATATTGGAGCCTTTCCCAAAGCTGTTTAGGAAAGCCCAAGAGTTTCATATAATTTTGTATTTTTCCTATATCATATTCAACTCTCTTAAATTTTAAAATTTTTTTATCAACATCATATATAACAAAACCTGCTCTCCAATTACCATCTCGAGGTTGACCTACACTACCAGGATTTATTAAATATTTACTATTTTTCTGTAACTTTAATTCTCCTCCTTCGCTAAAATTTACATAGTATATTTCTTTATCCGAATATACAAAAACCCCAGCCAAATGAGAATGTCCAAAGAAACAAATATTCTCATCCATAATCTCAAAATTGGCCAATACTGAATAATAATTTATTAAATATTCATCAAGAGGTTCTCTGATGCTTCCATGAACTAAACAAAAATTATTGTTTTCAATAATAAGAGGAAGCTTTTTCAATTTTTCAATATTCTCCCAACTTAATCTTTCTTTTGTCCAATCTATTGCAAATTGAGCATAAGGATTAAAATCGTCATAGGTTCTCAAATCAACTACTGCAGCATCATGATTACCTAATACAGAATAACCAAATTTATTTAAATATTCCATACACTCATTGGGATATGGACCATAGCCTACTATGTCTCCCAAAAAATATATTTCATCTACTTCTTTCTCAAGTTCACTGTAGACCTTTTCTAATGCAGGCAAATTAGCATGAATATCTGAAATAATCCCAATTTTCATTTTTATTTAACCAATGAAAGATCCCTTTCTAAAGGAGAGGTTAAATCCATATGTCCCACTAAGGTCTCTACCACAGCACCACTTATTAAAATTTGAACCTTTTTAATTTCTGGAAACTCTGTAAGCGTATCTACAATGCTATAAACAGTTAACATCTCTCCCAAACTTCCACCAGGATGGTTCTTCCTTAATTCATCGGAAAAGTCTATATAAGCTATATTGTTTTTGACAGATATATTAAGAATTTTTGTCCCTTTTGGTATAGGTAGATGATATATATTATTGTCAGAATAAGAAATAAGATTATTGATTGCTTCTTTATATGTTTTTTCCTTTATAAAATATTTTTCAAGTTTGGTCAACTTAATATTTATATCCTTGCTTTCTAAGGCCTGTTTCTGAGGATTGTAAACATATAACCTTATAGAAATATCTTCTTTAGTGAGAAGAAAAGCCAAAGTCCCTATTATTAGAGCTATAAATAAAATAATTAATATTCTTTTTGTCACCTTAACCTACCTTCTTACAGTATTTCCTTTCTTTATAATCCCATCAATAAATTTCAGAAATTCCTCATTATTTCTTGTTTCTCTTAACATTCTCTTTAAACCCTCAATAGCTTCTCCCTCTTCTTGCCCTATCAAAGTTCTTCTCAAGAACCAGATTTTCTTTAACTGCTCCTCAGGATATAAAAGTTCTTCTTTTCTTGTACCAGATCTTGAAATACTTATAGCTGGGAATATTCTTCTATCTGCCAACTTCCTGTCTAAAACAAGCTCCATATTTCCAGTACCTTTAAATTCCTCAAAAATTACATCATCCATACGACTACCAGTCTCAATAAGAGCTGTAGCAAGAATAGTCAAGCTTCCTCCACCCTCTATATTTCGGGCAGCCCCAAAAAATTCTTTAGCGTGATGTAAAGCTGCAAGCTCAACTCCACCTGAAAGAGTTCTACCACTTGATGGTACTGCCCAGTTATATGCCCTAGCAAGTCTTGTTATACTATCTAAGAGAATAACCACATGTTCATCATATTCCACCAATCTTTTTGCTCTTTCAAGAACTAACTTAGCAACTTGTATATGCCTTTCTGGTGGTTCATCAAAAGTAGATCCAATTACTTCGCCTTGAACAGATCTTCTAAAATCGGTTACCTCTTCAGGTCTCTCATCAATTAGTAGAATAAATAATTTAACTTCTTTATGATTAGCAGAAATTCCATTTGCTATTTTCTTTAAAAGAGTTGTTTTACCAGCTTTTGGTGGAGAAACAATTAAACCTCTTTGCCCCTTTCCAATAGGAGCTAAAAGATCAATAAGTCTTGTGTCTACTTCTTCTGGGGTTGTTTCTAATTTTAGTCTTTCTGTAGGATGGTACGGAATAAGATCATCAAATTTGGGCCTTTGGCGAGAATGCATTAAATCTCTTCCATTAACCGTATCTATCCTTAATATAGCATACCATCTCTCATTCTCTTTTGGTGGTCTAACCATTCCTCCAATTAAATCACCATACCTAAGTCCAAATTTTTTAATTTGGGATGCAGATATATATACATCTTCATCACTTGGCTTAAAGTTTTTCCTTATAAAACCATATCCCTCTTCCTGAATCTCTAAATAACCCTCTCTAAAAACACACTCAAAACCATCAATAATAACCTTATCCTTTTGTTCTTGCTTTTCTTCGTTCTTTATCTCCGTCTCTCCTTTACTTTCAATTAAAACATCTGGCTTTACTTTGGTTTCCATCTCCTCACCTTTTTCCTCAATTAAATTTTCTCCCCCCTCTTCTAATTTCCTACTTATTGCTTCTATCATTTCTTCTTTTGTCATACGATAGTACCCAGGTATTTTCAATTCTCTTGCTATTTCTGCTAATTCTGCTCTTGTTTTTATTGCTAAATCCTCATAAGGCATTCCTCAAACCTCCTCTTGTAAGGAAATTTTTTACGGATGTAAAAAATACAAGTAATAAAATAGATAAGGTACATTCTTGAAAGTTCATGGTAGTATAGAACAAAAGTAAAAAATAGTCAACAAAGGAAACACAAAATTTTAAAAAATTTATAATTTTTTATGATTCTATTATATAATATCGAAGGGGTAAATAAAAGTGGATATTTATATTGGAACATCAGGATGGAATTATAGTTGGAATCCAAAAAGAAGCTTAGATTGGTACATTGAAAATACTCCTTTCAATGCTATAGAAGTTAATAGCACCTTTTATCATATTCCTAAAAAACAAACAATTAAAAAATGGCTGTCCTTTGCAGAGAATTTAAGATTTGTTATCAAAGTAAATCGTTCAATCACCCACCTACATAGATTTAACGATGAAGCAATGGAAGAATGGGATAAATTTTATGAAGTTTTCTTAGATTTAGATCACTTTATTGATTTTTATCTTTTTCAAATTCCTCCAAGTATAAAAATAAACTATTTAGAGAAAATTATTAAATTTTATGATTTTTCCAATTTAAAAGAGAAGTTTGCCTTTGAACCGAGAAATATAGAATGGTTTGATGACAAGATTATTAATATAATAAAAAACCATGGAATGACTATAGTATCAGTAAGTGCTCCTAAATTACCAGATAAAATGATACTAAATTTATATTCTCAACTATATATGAGGTTTCATGGAAGAGAAAAATGGTATTCATACTATTACAAAGACAGTGAAATTATAAAATACGCTGAAGAAATCAAAAAATTAAATCCTAAAAAAATATATTTATTCTTTAATAATGATTATATGTTGGAAAATGGAATCACTATGTGGGAACTCTTAAAATCTTAAAGAATCCAAAACCTTCTTGTATTCTTTTGGAACCTTTGCTTTAATCTCTACAAAATTATCTTGATATTTTTCTTCTTCAATATAAATTCTATTTTTAATTTTTTGAAATGTACCCCATCTCTCATATGGTATTTTAAACTTATATGTTCTAACACCTTTTAGCAATTCTTTTACAATTGCAATTTTTAATTTATTAATTCCGATTTTATGGTAAGCTGAGATAAAAACCGAAGGCCTATAAAATAACTCTTTTCTCAGATAAGCTAACTCAGCTTTATTTAACAAATCAATTTTATTATATACTCTTATTATAGGTTTATCTTCAATTCCCATTTCTTCTAATAAAGATTCAACAGTTTCTATATGCATCTCAAAATTTTTGTTAGATATATCAATGACATGTAATATAACATCTACATAATATATCTCTTCTAATGTTGCTCTAAAAGCTGCAAGCAACTCTTCGGGAAGATTTCTAATAAAGCCAACTGTATCTGAAATTAGAAATTCCCAACCATTCTCAAACTTCACCCTTCTTACCATTGGATCCAAAGTTGCAAAAAGTAGATCTTCTGCCTTAGCATTCTCTCCTGTAAGTACATTAAACAAAGTTGATTTTCCAGCATTTGTATAACCTACAAGAGCAATTTGTGGAATATCTAATCTTTTTTTCCTCTGTACCTCCCTTTCTTTCCTAACCTCTTCTAATTCATTCTTCAAGGTATGAATTCTTCGTCTAATCTTTCTTCTATCTATCTCTAATTTTGTTTCACCAGGTCCTCGAGTACCAATTCCTCCTCCTAATCTGGAAAGAGATTCGCCCCTTCCCACAAGCCTTGGCAAAAGATATTGAAGTTGGGCAAGTTCAACTTGAATCTTACCTTCCTTAGTCCTTGCATGTTGAGCAAAAATATCTAAAATAATCATAGTTCTATCTATAATTTTAACTGGTATTTCCTTCTCTATATTCCTCAGTTGTACAGGAGTAAGGTCATTATTAAAAATTACCACATCAATTTGATTTCTAAGAACCAGATCCTTCAGCTCATTTAACTTTCCAACTCTTAAAAATGAAGAAGTATCTGGTTCACCTCCAAAAACTAAAACCTCTTTAACTAAAACCCCAGCAGTTTTTGTTAATAGTTTTAATTCTTCTAAATCATCTAAATCTTCTATTTTAGCAACAAGGATGGCTTTTTCGATTTCCAATCCCCCTTACCGAAAAATTCTTTTATTCTTCTTAAAGCTTCTTTAAGTTTATTTTCTTCTACAGTAGTAGAAATTCTTATATAACCTTCTCCATAATCTCCATATCCAATCCCAGGTACTACCAATACTCCTATTTCTTCTAATAAAAAGGCAGCAAAATCAGTAGATGTAAAACCTTCGGGAACTGGTACCCAAACATAAAAAGTTCCTTTAGGAGGAAGAATCTCAACCCCCAAATCTTTGAAAGCATCTAACACCATATCTCTTCTATTTTGATAAATCTTACTACTTTCCTTTGGAAAATCTCTAAGATTATATAAAGCCTCTATCCCTGCATATTGAATAGCCTGAAAAACTCCTGAGTCCACATTGGTTTTAACAGTAGAAAGAATAGATATTAGATCACTATTTCCTACAGCATAACCAATACGCCAACCAGTCATATTAAAAGTTTTAGAAAGCGAACCAAACTCTAAAGCTATATCTTTTGCCCCTTTTATTTCTAAGATACTTGGAGCAACAAACCCATCAAAGGTTATCTCTGAATAAGCATTATCATATAAAATCACTATATCATTTTCTCTTGCAAATGATACAGCTTCTTCTAAGCCATGCTTATCTATCACAGCCCCTGTCGGATTACTTGGATAGTTAAGAAACATTACTTTACTCTTTTTAGCTATATCCGATGGAATATCCTCCCATTTAGGAAGAAACTTATTTTCCTTCTTCAAAGGTATGGGATAAGGGATACCTTCTGCAAGAAGTGTTGCTATTTTATAAACTGGATATCCTGGATCAGGACATAAAACTATATCTTCCTTATCCACAAGTCCCCAAATAATATGCACCAATCCTTCCTTTGATCCAATAAGGGTTAAAACTTCTTTTTTAGGATCAAGATCTACATTAAATCTATACTTATACCAATCCGCTACTGCCTTTCTAAATTCTAACATTCCTTCATAAGATGAATACCTATGATTTGCAGGATTTAATGCTTCTTCACACAATTTTTGCACTACTGGCATTGGAGTAGGTTGATCAGGATCTCCTATTCCCAAGCTTATTATATCTATACCTCTTTTTATCGCCTCTTCTTTTAATTGATCAATTCTTGCAAAAAGATAAGGGGGTAAATTCTCTATTCTTTTAGACTTTTTAATCATTAAAATTTTCACCTTCCCTTTCTTTGAATTTATATCCTAATAATTCCCAATCTTTGATTATGGTATTATAAACTAATATTGCCAATTGGTGAAGATCATATAAAGAAACATTAAACCAATGAATATTTTTGTCCTTTTTAAACCATGTATATTGTCTTTTTACAAATAATCTTGTCCTTTTTTTAATTAATTGTATACTTTCTTCCAAACTTATCTTCCCTTTAATATACTGTAATATTTCTTTATAACCTATACCTTGCATTGAAACCTTATTTTCATCTATTCCCTTTTCATAAAGCCTTCTAACCTCATTCACTAATCCCATTTCTATCATCTTATCAACTCTTTTATCAAGAATTTCATAATGCAATTCTTTTGGTAAAAAAAGTCCAATTTTTGAAACTAAATATTTATCTTCAATCTTAGTACCAGCTAATTCACTTATAGGTTTTCCTACCCTATAGTAAACTTCTAATGCTCTAATAATCCTTTTATAATCATTAAAATGAATTTTAGAAGCCGTTCTAGGGTCAACTTTTTTCAATTCTTCATATATCCTTTCAATACCTTCCTTTTCTATTCTTTTTTTCATTTCTTCTCTAAACTTATAATCTGGCGGTACATGAGGAATAGAAAATTCACCAAATAATACTTTATAGTAAAGGGGCGTACCACCTACAAGTAGAGGATATCTACGTCTTTCATATATTTCAGGTATTATTTTTTCAACCCTTTCTTTAAACTCTGCCACTGTAAAGGGATAATCAGGAGAGACAATATCTATCATATGATGGGGTACTTTTTTTCTATCCTCTTCAGAAGGCTTTGCAGTACCAATGTCCATATCTTTATAAACTTGCATAGAATCAACAGATATAATCTCTATTGGAAGAATATCAGCAAGCTCAAGAGAGAGAGCTGTTTTACCTGTACCTGTTGGACCTAAAATAACTGCTATGGGTATTTTCATTTTCTATGAAAGTACTTCTCCAACTCTTCTTTTTTTATTTCCCATATATAAGGTCTTCCATGAGGACATGTAATAGGGATTTGATTATCAAAAACCATTTGTATAAGAGCTTCCATCTCCTCCTTTATTAAAATATCACCACTCCTCATAGCTCCGTGACAAGCTATACTTTTTATAATTTTATCTTCTAAAACTTCTAAATCTTTTTCATTTATCCCAGAAATTATTTCTTTAAAAAGATTTTCAATGGATACAGGCTCAAAATTCAAAAACTCATATGGTACCTTTATAAGCCTTATCCTATTAGGGCCAAAATCTTCCCATGAAAAAGCAAATTTTTCTAAAATTCCTCTTTTTTCTTCTAACTGCTTCTTTTCTTCTAAGGAAACATCAATTATAATAGGTAAAATAATCTCTACATTTTGAAGAAGACCTAAATTTACTTCTTCTTTTAATCTTTCATATCTAATCCTTTCATGGGCAGCATGTTGATCTATAATAAATAACTTATCTCCAGTTTCTACTATTACATAATTATTAAATATCTGTCCAACTATTCTAAAGCCAAAACTTTTTTTAGGTAAATATTTCTCAGCCTTTTCAGAAATATAGCTCTTTTCAATTGATGTTAGAGGTAATTGAATAACTTCTTTGAAAGTTTTTTCATTATTAGTTTCATAATTTTCTTCAATAATATTTATGTTGCGATCTAATTCTAATGTTCTAAATGTCTTCTCGTAATTCTTCAAAGCCCCTTTTATAGAATTTTCTATAAAACTAAAAATCTCTTTTTCCTTTTCAAACTTTACTTCCCTTTTTGTAGGATGTACGTTTACATCTACTTCCTCATAAGGAACATTTAAAAATAAAATCACAAAGGGATAATAACCTTCCAATATTCTACCTCTATATCCTTCCTTTACTGCTTGAAATATACTAAGATTTCTTACCCATCTTTTGTTAACAAAAAAGAAATCTTGAGGCTTTATGGAAACTAACTTCCCAGGTTTACTTAGTAATCCCCAAATAGAATAATCACCATATGTATTCTCAAATTCTATAAAATCATCCAAATTTATATTTTTAAACACTTCAATTATTACATCCTCTATTTTCCCACTCCCTAAAGTGGTAAATTTAGTCTTTCCATCATCAATATACTGAAAAGATATATTAGGATAAGCCAATGCAATCTTCTTTACAAAATCTACTATAAGATTACTTTCTGTGGTCTTAGTCTTTAAAAATTTCTTTCTTGCTGGCACATTATAAAAGAGATTTTTAACCCTAATACTTGTACCAATACTTCCTTCCCATGGTAATACATCCAATATATTTCCACCTTCTACTCTTATAAAAACCCCCTTATCTTTTTCAGTCTTTGTTCTTATTTCCATTCTTGAAACACTGGCTATACTCGCTAATGCCTCCCCCCTAAAACCTAATGTTTTTATCTTAAATAGATCATCAATTTTTTTTATTTTTGAAGTGGCAAACCTATTAAGTGCAAGAATAGCATCTTCTTTAGACATACCTTCTCCATTATCGGTAACTGAAATTAAATTTTCTCCTGCATTAATAATTTCAATTATTATTCTTCTTGCTCCTGCATCTATTGAATTTTCTACCAGTTCCTTAACTACAGAAACTGGCCTTTCTACAACTTCTCCTGCTGCTATTTTATTTCTAATTTCTTCCGGAAGTATTATTACTTTTCCCATTCTTTTATAATTTCTTTCCACTCATGGATTTTTAAAAGGGCTTGAATAGGTGTTAATTCGTTAGTATTAATAGATAATATCTCCTTTTTTAATTTCTCAAATCGCATATCTGTAACTTCTGAAAAAAGTGGGAGTTGAACAATCTCTTTCTTTTGAATTTCTCTGCCCTTTTCCAATTCTACGAGTATTTTTTCAGCTCTTTCAATTATCTCTTTTGGTAATTCGGCAAGTTGGGCCACATATATTCCATAACTTTTATCTGCTGGTTTTTCGACTATTTTATGAAGAAATATTATATCCTTCCCCCTTTCTTGAACAACAACACTCAAATTTTGTAGATTCTTAAGCTCCTTTTCAAGTTCAGTAAGCTCGTGATAATGGGTTGCAAATAGGGTTTTGGACTTAAGTTTATTATGGATATATTCCAATACCGCCCACGCGATACTTATTCCGTCATAGGTACTAGTTCCCCTTCCTACCTCATCCAAAATAAGTAGACTTCTCTCTGTAGCATGAGAAAGTATATTTCCAACTTCTTTCATCTCTACCAAAAATGTACTTTCGCCAGATGAGATATCATCCCATGCTCCAATTCTTGTAAATATCCTATCTATAACCCCTATTTTTGCCTCCTCAGCTGGAATAAAAGACCCCATTTGAGCAAGAATAACAATAAGAGCAACTTGCCTTATATATGTTGATTTACCTGCCATATTTGGTCCCGTAATAAGCTTTATAAATTTATCCTTACTTAAATAGGTATCGTTTGGAACAAAGGTACCAGGAGGTAACATTCTTTCAATTACAGGATGTCTACCCTGCCTTATTATTATTTCATAATCATTTGTAACTTGTGGACAAACATATCCATAATCCTTAGCAGTTTTAGCGAGAGATATATAGACATCCAATTCTGCAACAACCTGAGCAAAAGTTTCTATATCCTTAGACCTTCCTACAACTTTTTTTCTCAAATCTTGGAATAAATTTTCTTCTATTCTTTTAATATTTTCTTCAGCATGGAGAATCTTATTTTCCCATTCTTTTAGCTCGGGTGTAATAAATCTTTCTGCATTTACTAATGTCTGTTTTCTTATATATTCGGGTGGAACAAGGTTTAAGTTTGCTTTAGTAACCTCTATGTAATATCCAAAAACCTGATTAAATCCAATTTTGAGAGACTTTATACCTGTTCTTTCTCTCTCCCTATTCTCAAGATCAATAAGCCAATTCTTGCTATCTCTAAGAAGTGCTCTTAACTCATCAAGCTCCTCATTATAACCATCTCTAATAAAGCCACCTTCTTTTATATGGGATGGAGGAGAATCAACTAAAGCTCTATTTAACTCCTCATAAAGAGGTTCCAAATTTGGTATATTTTCCTTTAACTCAATTAATTTTGAAGATTCTACTTTCTCAAAGACCTTTCTTAAGAAAGGCAAGAAGGATAAAGCTTGCATGAGATATATAAGTTCCTTCGGAGTAGCAGTATTATAATTTATGCGAGAATTTATTCTTTCAAGATCTGGCATGTTCTTTAATAGTTCTTCAAACTCTCTTCTTAATACTTCTTTTTCTAATAATTCCTTGATAGCTTCTTGTCTTTTTCTGATAATGTTAACATTAAGCAGAGGTTGCAGAAGCCATTTCTTTAGAAGTCTTGCTCCCATTGAGGTTAAAGTTTTATCAATCACCCATATAAGGCTTCCTCTTCTCTGTCCCTCTCTAACAGTTTCTAATAGTTCTAAATGCTTTATAGCAGTACTATCAAGTATTAAATATTGATGAGGTTTATAAAACTCTAATCTACCAATATGAGTAGGTATTGTAAACATCACGTCTTTTATATAATTTAAAATACCATAAGAAGCCTTTAAGGCTAAGGGATAATTCTCTTTTGGTTCGGAAAATTCCAAACTATGTTCTGCCTCTTCGAAATATTCCTCAGGAACGAGGGTAATTTTAGGATCAACCTCTCTCTTTAAATCTGTTAATATTTCACCCCAAATATCCTTTGTTGAAAAGGGCAAAATAATTTCCTTAGGTTTTAATCGCACAAATTCAGAATAGATTATTTCCTCAGCATCTTTACCCATCCACTCGGTTCCAAAGAATTCTCCAGTTGAAACATCAATTGTAGCTATACCTATATATTCTTTATTTAATATATAGATTGAGGATAGAAAATTATTATTTCTATCTTCCAAAAGAGTATCCTCAACAAGAGTTCCAGGAGTAATAACTCTTACTACTTCTCTTTTCACAAGCCCTTTAGCCAAAGCAGGATCTTCAACTTGCTCACAAATTGCAACTTTGTATTTTTTTTGTACCAATTTTGAAAGATAGCTATCTAAAGCATGATAGGGCACACCTGCCATTGGAATTCTTTTTCCTTTTCCAATCTCTTTTGAGGTAAGCACAATATCTAATTCTTGAGATATAATCTTTGCATCGTCCTCAAAAGCCTCATAAAAATCTCCAAGCCTAAAAAGAAGGATGGCATCTGAAAATTGGTCTTTTATGCTCTTATATTGTTTATAAAGAGGGGTCATATTTTCCATAAAATATTTAATCATTCACCTCTCTTACAACTTCGCCTCTTAGAGACCATAATCTGGATTCCTTTATTTTTACTACTAATAATTTTCCAAGAAGGGATTTATCGCCTGGGAAAAATACAAGACGAAAATTCTTTGTCCTACCACTTAATTCTTCTGGATTTTTAGGATTAATTTCTTCAGCAATTACCTCTTCTTCCTTTCCTATCATTCTCAAATTTTTTTCATATATTATTTTTCTTTGAAGATTTTCTAATTCTTCAAACCATTCCTTTTTAGTTTCAAAAGGTATTGGATCCTCAAAATTAGCTGCTAGAGTCCCAGGCCTCGGAGAATAAATAGCTAAATTTACCGTATCAAATCTTAGCTCTTCTAAAGCTCTTCTTGTAGCTTGAAAATCTTCTTCTGTTTCGCCGGGAAATCCTACTATTATGTCGGTAGAAAAGGAAGCATCTTTGATTTCAGATCTTATTCTATATATTAAATCCTTGTATTCTTGATATGTGTATCCTCTACCCATTCTTTTCAAAATTCTATCAGATCCAGCTTGTAATGGTAAATGCCAATGCGGGCAAACCTTAGGAAGTTTTGCCACTCTTTTAATAAGCTTATCAGTTACATCCCTTGGGTGAGAGGTAAGAAATCTTATTCTCTTAATATTAGGGATCTTATGAATCTCTTCTAAAAGATCAGCTAAATCTACATCACCAAGATCTTTTCCGTAAGAATCCACATTTTGTCCAAGAAGAGTTATTTCTAAAACTCCTTGTCCTGCTAAATATTTTGCTTCCTCTACAATATCTTCTAATTTTCTACTTCTTTCTCTCCCTCTAAGATAAGGTACAATACAATACGTGCAAAAATTATTGCATCCATAAATAATAGGTATCCAAGCTTGAAATTTACTATCCCTCTTTATGATTTTCCAATCCACATCCTCCGGATAAGGCTCATCATCAAATAGTACAACTTTTTTATTATCTTTTAGTTCTTCTAATATCTCAGGAAGGCTTACAAATTTATAACTCCCTAAAACGAAATCCACATGAGGGAATTTTCCTAAAAGCTCATCTTTCATCCTTTGAGCCATACAACCAAAAACTCCAATTTTTAACTCTGGATTTCTCTTTTTTAACTTTTTAAGCTCCCCTAATTTACCAAATACTTTCTCTTCAGCTCTTTCTCTTACAGAACAAGTATTTAAAAGTATAAGATCCGCTTCTTCCTCCATTTCGGTAGGAAGAAAACCTAATTTTTCAAGTATACCTGCTACTTTCTCTGAATCTGACTTATTCATTTGACAGCCATAGGTAATTATATGATACTTAGGCATTTTATTCGTCACCTCTTGAAAAGATCAACTTAATTTTTAATGTATCATCTACTTTATCAATATCTATTTTACCTCTAATTTCATCTACTAACATTTGAACCAATTGAAAACCTAAACTTCCTTTAGAGGAAAGAAGCTCTGAACTTTTCGTTTCTTTATCGAAAAGATTATTTGTTACCTCTAATATTATATACTTATCATCTTGTTTTATGGAAAGGATAATTTCTGTAACTATATCTTCAGAAGTACCATGCTTTACTGCATTTTGTAACAGCTCATTCATAATTAAACTAACTGATGTGGCTTTCTTAGATGACAAGAAAATATTTTTTCTATTTTTTACAAATTTAAAATTACAAGGAAGATGCTGATAGGTCTGCTTAAATGCATTAAGTAATTTTTCAGCTACTTCTATGATATCAACTCTATCTTCTTCAAATTTAGATAAAGATTCATGTACTAATGCAATACTATTTATTCGATTAATACTTTCCTGTAGTGCTATCTTGGCACTCTCAGAGTCAAGTCGCCTCATTTGTATCCTTAAAAGACTTGCTATAGTTTGCAAGTTATTTTTTACCCTATGATGAATTTCCTTGATAAGTACTGATTTAAAATTTAATTCCCTTTCCTTTTGACGAAGCTCAGTTGTCTCTTTTATTAAATAAAATATTCTCCATAGAGAATTATCCCCTTTTGTAACTGGAAGTATTCTCTTATAAAAACTTCTTGTTTCTTCGCCATATTCTTCAAAGAGTTCTTCCCCATATGCTTTAACAGTACCCATTTCTTTATAAGCATCTACGAATTTATAGAAGAAAGGATCTTTAATTTTTTTTCCCAAGATATTTCCCACTTCTCCAAGAGTTCTAAATAGTCTCATTCCAGCCATATTAGCAAAAAGCACTATACCATCTTTATCAAGGATTAAAACCCCCTCATTATCTAATAGAGGGTCCACATATCCTTTCCAACTTAGTTCTTGTTTAATAAAAGATTTTATTAACCAATGGGATGTTTCTTTGAATACCCTTGAATTATAAGGAAATTCATTATGTATTAAAAGATTTCTCTGTATCTTAAGAATTCCTATAATTTTTCCTGATTTTTTAATAGAATAAAACTCCTCTTCTACTGGAAATCCTCCTATGACAATATCAGTTTTTCTTATTTTTGATTTATCAGAGTCTATTAGCTTAAATATCTCCTGCTCATCTTCAAAAAATATAAGCTTTCCCACTTCTTGCCTCAAAGAAATAGGAGGTACTACCTTAGGATGAGCCTCAGATATTAAAACCACAGCAGATAAATCCCAGATAGGTTGATATAAGTAAAGATCTGCTCCTAATAAATCAGAAATTAGATATAAATAGGGTAAATAGTCTTTAAATTCTTCAAAAAGATATATGGTATCCTTTTTATTATTAAGCATTTACTCCTGTAAATTTTGAAGTTTAGATAATGCTTCTTGTATTTTCTCCTTAGTTCTCAAAACTATTAATATCGTATCATCTCCTGCTACACTACCCACAAAATAATTCCAATCTTTCATAAAATTATCTAACATAAAGGCGACAGCCTGTGCATTACCAGGTAAAGTTTTTACCAAAATAAGATTTTCTGCATAATCAATGCTTATCACGACCCTTTTGAACAGGTCTTTTAAGGATGGTAAATTGAAATTATTCTCTGGAATAATATATCTTTTTCCAAACTCAGTATTTTGTCTTATGACTCCTAATTCTTTGAGATCTCGAGATAAAGTCGCCTGTACTACATTAATCCCTTCTTTTTTCAAGGCTTCCATTAACTCTTTTTGGGTACCTATATTATTTTGTTTTAAAATAATTTTGATCTTTTCTAATCTTTCTCTTTTACTTAAAATATTATCTACTCCTTTTTGCACATTCTTCACAAATTCCATAAATAATCATATGAAAATCTACATCTTTAAAAGAAGTACTTTTCTCTATTTCTTTCCTAATCATTTCACTATATAAATTTTCTCCTTCCCAATCTTCAACCTTCCTACAGATCTTACAAATTAAATGATGATGAGGCAATATCTTTGCATCATATCGAGCAACTGCACTTCTATCATAAAATTTAATAGCCTTTCCCTCATTCACTAAAAGTTCTAAAGTTCTATAAACAGTGCCTAAACTTATTTTTGCCCCTCTTTCCTCTGCTCTTCTAAAAACCGTAAGAGCATCTGGATGATCCATACTCTCCATTAAAATCTCCGAGACTAACTTTCTTTGTCTTGTTTCTCGTTGCATAGCTTTTTTCATCTCCTTTCCATATTAAAGTTTAGATTATAATTATTACTTTGTCAAAATGTTCTGTTTTTTGTGATATAATATTTCAAAATAAAAATCAATAAGGAAGATATATGAAAAAATATTTTCTTAAAGCTCAAAAAATATATTCGTTTGATCCTTATTTTAACATTTATTCTTGGATTTTAATAGAAAATAACAAAATTATAGATTTAGGAAATGAACCCTTACCTTCTGAAACTAATGTACCTATATATAATTTTGAGGAAGGCTATATATTACCAGGATTTATAGATTCTCATGTTCATCTTTCATCAACTGCCATCAGTGATATTTTATTGGATTTAAGTAATTTCTCTTCTCTAAAGGAAATTATTAAAGCTTTAGAGGCATTAAGAGATTCAATGCCAGAAGGTGAATGGATTATTGCTAAGGAGTTTGATCCTGAAAATATTGAAGAAAAAACAAATATTACAAAAGAAGATTTAGATAAATATTTTCCAAAACATCCAGTTTTAATAATAAGAAAAGATGCACATTCAAGTATTATAAATACAATGGGAGAAAAAGTCTTAAACTTAAATTCATCATACTCAGAAGGTGAAATATTAACAGGAAGAGATCATCAGATAGTGGTTGGAAAGGTTTATCAAAATATTGAACCTTCTTTATTAATAAAAGGTATTTTAAAGATATTAAAAAAATCAGCAGAAAAAGGTGTCACAACAATACATGCCTTAGAGGGCGGATACACATCCCCTCCCAATATTCCTCAACTTTTATTGGGATTAAGGCAATACTTTCCAATAGATGTACTCATATATTACCAAACAACTTCTATAAAAAAGGTAAAAGGACTTGGCTTAAATCAAATTGGAGGATGTCTTCTTGTAGACGGTTCTGTTAGCAGTATGACAGCAGCTTTGTCGGAACCATATAATGTAGATAAAGAAAACTTTGGCGTCTTATACTGGGATTTAGGTTCCTTAATAAACTTTATTAGATCCGCACATAACGAAAACTTGCAAATAGCTTTTCATGCTGTAGGAGATAGAGGAATTGATCTTCTCCTCAAAGCTTATAAGAAGGTATTAAAGGCTTACCCTAAGAAAGATCATAGACATAGGATAGAGCATTTTGAATTACCTAAAGATGAACATATAAAAATGGTAGCAGATTTGGAATTAATGTTATCTATACAACCAAGCTTTTTATACTTTTGGGGAGGAGAGGGGAAATTATACGAGGAATTTTTAGGAAAAGAAAGAAGTAAAAGAATAATACCATTAAAAAGTATTATAGAACATAACATAACTGCTGGAGGTGGGTCTGATAGTTCTGTAACTCCTATAGATCCATTTTTAGGTATTTATTCTGCAGTCAATCATCCAAATCCTGATGAAAGCATATCCATAAAAGATGCTATTAAAATGTTTACTTTTAATAGTGCTTACATTGGTTTTTTGAATGATGAAAAAGGTTCTATTGAAAAAAATAAACTTGCTGATTTAGTAATATTGGATAGAGATCCGTTAGATACAGATCCAAAAGATATTTTGGATATAAAAGTCTTAGCAACCATCTGTAGAGGAAGATTTGTACATAAAAATCCTTCTTATGATTTTAATGAATAAGAAGTAAGCCTCCTAAGAATTTCTTGTCCAACTACTAAACCTGAAACCGATGCTTGCATAAGACCTCTTGTAATTCCTGCACCATCTCCTATAGCATATAAGTTCTTAATTTCTGTTTCAAGAGAAGAGCTTAATTTTACTCTTGCTGAATAAAACTTAACCTCTACACCATAAAGAAGAGTATGTCGAGAATAGACCCCTGGAGTAACTTTATCTAAAGCTTGAATCATCTCAATGATATCCACTAAATATCTATAAGGTAATACCAAACTTAGATCTCCCGGAACTGCATCTTTTAAAGTAGGAACAACCATTCCTTTTTGTAATCTATCCCATGTGGATCTTCTTCCCGCTAATAAATCTCCTAATCTTTGTAGTATAACACCATTACTCAATAAATTAGCAAGACTACCTATTGCTCTACCATATGCAATTGGGTCTTTAAAAGGTTCGGTAAAATTCTTTGAAACAAGAATAGCAAAGTTTGTGTTTTCAGTTTTCTTTTCAGCAAAACTATGTCCATTTACTGATATTATCCCTTCATTTTGTTCCATTACTACCTCACCATATGGATTCATACAAAAAGTCCTTACCTTATCATCAAAAGTTTTTGTGTAATATATAAATTTTGCCTCATATAATTCGTCTGTAAGTTCCTTCATAACTGCTGCAGGAATTTCTACTCTCACTCCAATATCTACAGGATTTATGACCCAAGAAAGCCCAATTCTTTTACCCTCTTCAGAAAACCATTTAGATCCCTCTCTACCAGGAGCAACAACCACAAAATCAGCATAATAAATCTTTCCGTCCTCTAATTCTACGCCTTTAACTTTATTTTCCTCAACAATAATTCTAATAACTTGCTTATTCATGATAATATCTATTTTGTCCTTTAGATATTCATACATGTTGAGTAATATAGGTGCACATTTTTCAGTACCAAGATGTCTAATAGCATAATAGACTAATCTTAAATCTGCTGCTATTGCTTTTCTCTGGAAATACGCAAACTTATCAGGATCTGGTTTTACAATAGGTTGATCTGCTCCAAATTCGGTATAAATATCGTTTACATCATCCATCAATTTTATTAGCTTTTGCTCACCAATATAATCCTTTAACCAACCACCTACCTCAGTTGAAAAAGTAAGTTTACCATCACTAAAAGCGCCAGCCCCACCCCATCCAGATACAATATTACACCTCGGGCATAAAACACATCCTTGTCTATTTACAATAGCTGGACATATCCTTCTACTGGTAATATCTCCTTTTTCTACTAGCAAAATTTTAAGGGGCTTATTACCCCTTACTAAAGATATGGCACTAAATATACCCGCTGGTCCGCCACCAACTATAATCACATCATACTTCATACTGGATATAAATTCTCCTGTGATAATCTTGGTAGATATTCAAGACCTTCTTTCAATCTTACTCTACCACCTTTAACCAATTTCACAAGTTCCGGAATAATTTTACCTCTTTCTTCTTCAATTTCCAAGAGGATTTTTTCCATATTTATCTTTCCATCCATAATCTTCAGCATCTTTTGGACTGCAGGATCATTAGATGAAACGTTACCCACCTTCTCAGGTACCACATACAGCAAATTTACAAGATCTCTTAATGCAAGTCTCCCAGATTCTAAATTATTTAATACCACATCTATAGCCAATAATGTGCCTAATCCACTTATTCTTGCAATTGTAGCAAAATCTCTCCTACCATCTATATTTGATAGAATGAACCTTTCCTTCTCTTCGGGTGTCATATTCTCTGGATCTTTTCTTAAAAGAAGTACTTGAACATTTGATGGTATAGCAAGAGATGGATTAGGAAAGAAAGGAACGACTGTAAGAGATCCTAATTTTTTTGTTTTTTCATGCCACTCATCCATAATTCTTGCTGCTTCTAAAACTAAAGCTTCAGGAGACATAGATATAGCAACAGAAACATCTACATTTGTTTCATCAACAAACTCAAAATTTCCATCATCCCAAGTAAATAGTTCAAGGAAAGCTGGCATTCCTTTGAGCTTACCAACCTCGCCATTGATTACTCTTCCGTCTTTAAAATAAAGAATTCCTTTCTTAAAAGGTTTATTAACAATGAGTTTTCCAGAAGAAAATTTTCCAGATAGTATCTGTATCAAAGAGACTAAATCAAATTCTTTTAAATTACCAGTAAGCGGCATATACCTCTCCCCTCATATATATGGTGCGCCCGAGAGGACTTGAACCTCTAACCTACGGATTCGTAGTCCGCCGCTCTATCCTATTGAGCTACGGGCGCACTCTTCTAAATTGATTATAAAATGTTTTTTTTAAATAAGTCAAGAAAGTTAAAGATTCTTATTTATTAGAACAGTGATTGAAGATCTCTTAATAATTCACTTATCTCGTTTTCTAAATCTTTATCTCCTTCAACAAGACACTTTTTAGTATAATTTTCTATTAATAATATTCCCACCCTCTTTAAAGCAGATCTTACTGCAGCAATTTGAGAAATAATCTCCTTACAGTCCCTATCTTCTTCTATCATTCTTTGAAGTCCTCTAACCTGCCCTTCTATCCTTCTTAAAGCTACAAGATAATCTTTCTTATCCAATGTTTAATTCTCCTCCAATAAATATTTAATAATACTCCTTGCCGCTATTTTTCCTGCACCCATAGCATTTATTACCGTAGCTGAACCGCTTGCAATATCTCCTCCTGCATAAACCCTTTCTTTTGATGTTTCTCCTGTTTTTTCATCAATTATTATAGTTCCATCTCTGCTTATAGCTAAATCCGGAGTAGTCATACTTATTAGTGGATTTGGTATAGTTCCTATAGCTACAATTATAATATCTAAAGGGAAAAAGAAGTTTGAATCGGGAACGGGAATTGGTCTTCTCCTTCCACTACTATCTGGTTCTCCAAGTACCATTCTTTGAAGTTCTATACCTATTACTTTACCATGTTCATCACCAATAAATTTAACAGGAGCAACCAAGAAATTAAATCTAATTCCTTCTTCCTTTGCATGGATGATCTCTTCATATCTTGCAGGCATCTCTTCCTCAGTACGTCTATATAAGACATGAACTTCTTCTGCACCTAATCTTAGAGCTGTTCTTGCAGCATCCATAGCTACATTTCCTCCTCCTATTACACCCACTCTTTTTCCTATTTTTATCGGTGTGTCATATTCGGGAAATCTATATGCTTTCATGAGATTAATTCTTGTTAAAAATTCATTAGCAGAATATATACCCACAAGATTTTCCCCAGGTATGTTCAAAAACTGAGGAGCACCAGCTCCCGTACCTATGAATACGGCATTATATTCCTTCAAAAGCTCATCTATGGTTATAGTTCTACCAACCACCACATTTGTGTATATATTAACTCCTAATTTTTTAACATATTCTATTTCTGCTCTAACTATTCTTTTAGGAAGTCTAAACTCAGGTATTCCATAAATTAAGACTCCTCCAGGTTCATGAAAAGCCTCAAAGATACTTACATTAATTCCCTTCTTCGATAAATCTCCCGCTACCGTCAATCCTGCAGGGCCAGAACCAATTACCGCTACTTTTTTATTATATCTTTTCTCTATTTTGGGAATTTCTATACCTTCTTTTAATTCAAGATCTGCAACAAATCTTTCTAATCTACCAATTGCTACTGGTTCTCCAACTTTTTTTAAAGTACATAGTGCTTCGCATTGGTTCTCCTGAGGACATACTCTTCCTGTTGTAGCTGGAAGATTATTAGTCTCCTTAATTTTTTTAATAGCCTCATCATATCTTCTTTCTCTTATAAGTCTAATAAAAGCGGGAATATCAATATTTACAGGACATCCTTTTATACAAGGAGCATCTTTACATTGCAAACATCTGCTTGCCTCAATTAAAGCTTGCTCTTCAGTATAGCCTAATGTCACCTCATCAAAATTCTTAATCCTTTCTTTTACTGGTTGTTCAGGCATCGGAGTTTTAGTCTTTAAAACTTTCAATCCTATTCGCCTCGCTTTCTTCAAGAATCTTTAGAGCGAGCATTTCTTCTTCCTTATAAGTCTTTAACCTTAATAAAAGTTCGTCAAAATCAACCAAATGTCCATCAAATTCTGGACCATCCACACAGGTAAACTTTATCTCACCACCCACAGTAACTCTACATCCTCCACACATACCAGTACCATCCACCATTATAGGATTAAGACTTACTATAGTTGGCACATCATATGGTCTCGTAACCTCAGAAACTACCTTCATCATAATAGTAGGACCTACAGCCCATATTCTATCTATTTTCCTATTTTCTAATAATTCCTTAAGAACATCAGTAACAAGTCCTTTTCTTCCCAAGGTACCATCATCTGTTGTAATATAAGCTTCATCTACTAAATTTTCAATTTCATCTCTATAAATTACATAATCTTTACTTCTTCCACCTATAATACTTATTACATAATTTCCATAAGATTTTAGAGATTTTAATATAGGAAAAAGTGCTGCTATTCCTACTCCACCTCCCACACCAATTACTACCCCATATTTATCTATTTCACTTGGTTTGCCCAGGGGACCAACCACATCAAGTATATATTCACCCTTTTCTAATTTTCCAAGAAGTTTTGTGGTTTTCCCTATTTCCTGAAAAACTATTGTAATACTTCCTTCTTTTTCATCTTTATCTGCTATAGTTAAAGGAATTCTTTCACCTTTCTCATAAACTCTTATTACAACGAATTGCCCTGCTAATGCCTTCTGAGAAATTAAAGGAGCCTTAACTTTAATTAACTTAACTCCTGGAGCTAATATTTTCTTATCCAATATTTCAAACAAGAATTAATCCCTCCTTTTTTTTGAGAAAAAGTATAGCATTAAAGGATAAACAAGTAAACCCAAATGGGTATATTATATTAAGCAATTATATTAAGCTTTTGGAGAAGAGGATTCTATAAGAGGAAAATTTTCAAAAAACATAACATTTATATTAATCTCTCCTATTGTTATTTTAAATGATTTGGGAGGATTGCTATAAGTAAAAAGAAGGATAAAAGAAAATGACTCTTTAGATTTTAGAATCTTATTTATAGGAATATATATCAAAGAATCACCTAAAAGTTTTCTAAAAGTATCATCATTATTTAATAATCTTTCTTCACTACGAGAAATGTCTTCTAACACAAAAATTGCTTTACCTAAATCTAACTCTCTTGTCCCATTATTGTATATACTTACAAAGAGGGGTAATGTTTTATCATACAAATAATAATCAAATTTAGGATAATTCTTAAGATTAAGAACAGAAACTTTTAAAGGATAATTTATAGCATAACCATAATGAAGGTTAAAAAAATTAAGATTTTTAGCATTAATCTTAACACCTTCAATATGCAACCTAACCAAATTTTCCTGAAGCTCTAAATAATTTGCTGTTTGATACAGCTTAGTATAATAATCTACTGCAATATTCCAAGCCACATAACTATTATCAGGATTCTTCCAAAATCTATCTTCTTGCTCTTTTGCTATCTTTAATAATACATCACCATTCTTACCTTCAGATATGGTAAGAAGTCCAAATAGTATCATGATAAAAAGTGGAAAGAGTTTTTTTATAAACATATCTTTCTTCTTAAAGAATATTAATAAAAATTGGTGGAGCTGGGGGGACTTGAACCCCCGACCTCTTCCGTGCCATGGAAGCGCGCTCCCTCTGCGCTACAGCCCCACCAAGATTTTTTTAAAATGGAGGCGGCACCCGGACTCGAACCGGGGAATGGGAGATTTGCAATCTCCTGCCTTAGCCGCTTGGCGATGCCGCCACAAATTTTAACCATTTTTGGAGCGGGCGACGGGATTTGAACCCGCGACCCTCGGCTTGGGAAGCCGATGCTCTACCTCTGAGCTACACCCGCCTTCCCAAGTATAAAATCAACTCTTTTATAGAGGATAAATTCTTTTTTTAATTTTGTCAAGAATCAATTAAAATAATTATTTTGGTTGACAATAATATATTTTCTTATTATTATAAGAATTAAAATTATCTTCATCGGGAGGTGTTAAAATGCCAAAGAGAGGTGTTAGGGTTCTTTTATTAGTAGTATTTCTTGTAGTCCTTTTCCTCTTATCGTCTCAAGCACAAACAGTCAATGTGAACCCAAATGGATGGCTTGACCAAGTAGCATTTATTCCAGAAAAGGATATGGCAAAAGCGGTAGAAATGATGTCCAAAGGAGATATTGACATATATTTCAACGAAATAAGTGACCCACAACTTTTCAAGAGGGTCAAAGAAGATCCAAATTTAATTTATGGAACATCCTTTGGACTTTATTATGAACTTACCTTTAACCCAGTAGGACCAACCTATAAAGATGGTAGATTAAACCCATTTAGTAATAAGAGAATTAGAGAAGCAATGAATGTGATAATAGATAGGCAATATATAGTGGATGAAATCATGGGAGGACTTGCAGAAGTAAAGCTTTTACCTCTCAATAAAGGGTTTCCAGAATATGAAAGATATAAAGACACTATAGCAGGTTTGGAGAAACTCTATAAATATGATTTTGCAAAAGGCAAAAAGATCATTGATGAAGAAATGAAAAAGATGGGAGCAGAGCTAAAAGGTGGAAAATGGTATTATAAAGGAAATCCTGTAGTAATAAAATTTATCATCAGAACTGAGGATAGAAGAAAGCAAATAGGAGATTATGTATCAACACAGCTTGAAAAATTAGGATTTACGGTAGAGAGAATGTATAAGACTTCAAGAGAAGCATCCCCACTATGGATAAGAGGTAATCCTGAAGATGGTCAATGGGATATTTATACAGGCGGCTGGATAACAACTGTCCTTTCAAGAGATATGGCAGATAACTTTAGATTCTTCTATACACCAGATTCTGAAATGTCCTATTCTCCACTTTGGAGAGCTTATAAACCAGATAAAGAATTTAGAGATATAGCGAACAAACTTGCTCAAAGAAACTTTAAATCTATAGCTGAAAGAAACTACTTAATGAGAAAGGCATTAGAACTTTGCTTGAAAGATTCAGTGAGAGTCTTTTTAATTGACCAAAAAGCTGCATGGGTGAGAAGAAAGAACATTGATATTGCAGTAGATTATGCAGGTGGAAATTCATCAAGAGCTTGGCCATACACACTAAGAATCGCGGGTAAAGAAGGTGGAAGCGTTAAGGCAGGTATGGCTGAAGTAATAATTGATCCATGGAACCCAGTAGCTGGATCTAATTGGGTTTATGATACTATTTTCTGGGAAGCAACTTTTGGAAGAAACTGGATCTACCATCCATACACAGGTCTTCCTATACTCTTTGGAATCAAGAGTGTAGATCTTACTGTTACAGCTGATGTTCCTACATTCCCCAATAAAGGATCAGAAAACTGGTTGAAATTTAAGAAGGTTAAGACTGTTACTGTTCCAGATGATGCATGGTATGGATGGGATGTAAAGAAACAAAATATGGTTACTGCAAAAGAAGCTGGTGTAAAGGAAGCTAAAGTAAAAGTAGTAATCAACTATGGAGATGTTATTGGTAAGAGTAAATATCATGATGGAACAGTTCAAAGTATTGCAGATTATTTGGTTGACTTTATTATAGGTTTTGAAAGAGCAAGTAAAGATAGTAAACTTTACGATGAGGGTTATGTAGATTACTTTAATTCTTGGAGAGAAAGTTTTGTTGCATGGAAGATTATAAAAGAAAATCCACTTATTATCGAATACTATACTAACTATGCTGAACTCGATGCAGAATTGACAGCTCTCTGGCCAACCACCTCTGTATTATTCCCATGGCATACCCTTGCAATTGGAATAAGAGCAGAAGAAGAAGGTAAACTTGCCTTTTCTGCTGATAAAGCTGAGTCCCAAAAGGTAGAATGGATGAACTACATTGGTGGACCAAGTTTAGGAGTACTTAAAGAAATGCTTGATAAATCACAAAAAGACAACTATGTACCATTTAAGAATTTCGTAGGAAAATATGTAAAAGAAGGAGAGATCAAAGAAAGATATAACGCTCTTGCTAACTGGTATAATAGATTTAAACATTTCTGGGTAAGTAATGGTCCATACTATCTTGAAAAAGCAGATACTGTTGCCCATACAGTTCTCTTAAAGAATACTAAATTTTTGAAGTAAAATATAGTATAATATAAACCCAGGGGAAAAAATCCCCTGGGTTTTTTTTTGAACTTTTATAAAAGGGAGGTTGATGAAGATAAAAGAGCTAAAAAAAGTACTTCTATATTTTCTTAAAAGAGCAGTAGCAATTTTTATTACCGTTGCTATTGCTATTTATTTGACAATAGTAATAGCAAATGCAGGTGGATATGTAGATAAAATAGTTGAAGATGAAATAAGAATGAATGTCGCAATGAATTTAAGAAATGATCCCACAGTACGAGGATATACTGATGAGCAGAAACAAAAGATTATTGAAAGTAGAGTAAGAAATGAATTAAAAAGAAGAGGTCTTGACCAACCCTTCTTAATAAGAAGTATCTATCATTTGAAGAGAGCATTACTTTTGGACCTGGGTACTGCTACTACTATGACCAGCGATAGTGGATCAATGCTTGTTAAAAACATTATCTTAGAAAGAATTCCTTTATCCGTATTACTCTTTACAACCATTACTCTTTTAGAATTTTTTGTAACTTTATATCTTGGGTTAAAACTTTCTAGAAAATATGGTTCCTTTTTTGACAAATTAATAGTTTATTTATCACCACTATCTACTATACCAGGATGGTTTTATGGAATTTTTTTTATAATGATTTTCTACTCGTGGCTTCATATCTTACCTCCAGGAGGATTTATGGATTTTCCACCACCCAATGATATTTTAGGGAAGATTCTGAGTGTTTTAAAGCATATGATCCTACCAGTTTTATCATGGCTTTTAAGCTATCTTTTCTTGGGAACATATAGCCAAAGAAACTTTTTCCTCATATATTCCACAGAAGATTATGTAGAGGTTGCTAAGGCTAAAGGACTTCCTGATAAAATCATAGAAAGAAAATATATATTAAAGCCTGCACTTCCACCTATAGTGACCTCTTTTGCTTTGGCTCTTATATCCTCATGGATGGGAGCAATAGTTACAGAAAGTATTTTCAACTGGCCAGGATTAGGTATGGTTCTTTCTCGAGCTATAGGATCTTTTGATGCTCCAGTGATAGTAGGAATAACCGTAATATATGCATATCTTTTAGGAGCTACTGTTTTACTCTTAGACTTTATTTATGCTCTAATAGATCCAAGAGTTAGAATATGAGGTGAAAAGTATGGACAATATGGAATTTACATCATCTTATAGTTTAAAAGGAATAATAAAAGAAGTTATTAAGAGCAAAGCTGGTTTATTTTCCCTATTTATATTTTTTATATTAATTGTACTCTCTATTTATGCTTATTTAAGTATGCCTTATAATGAGGTTAAAACTTTATGGAATGATAGTCAGGCATGGCTTAAATATCCGAGAAATGCAATGCCCTCCTGGTGGGCTTTATTTACAGGGAAAAATCTCCCCAAAAACATAAATCTTAAAGAACCTAAAATTGAGACCATATCAGATAATCCTAAGATTCTTAAATACGAGTATAATTTTTCTTATTTTCATGATGATTTTCCTAGCGAAGTTAATATATTCCTCAAGAGCAGTTATAAAAACAACCCACCAATTTTAAGACTTTATTGGATCAATTCCAAAGGAGATAAGATTTTTCTATTAGAAAAACAACAAAGATCAGAAGCAGATACTTTTTATTTAGCAAATGAATCATCTATTGAAGAAAATTTAACTAAATATATTCAAGACAAGTTGGGATATTATCCTCCTTTCCCTGTAACTACAATGAAAGGGCTATTTATTGAACCTAATGAAAACCAATCTATTGCTAAGGGATCCTATTCTTTTATAGTTGAAGTGCAATTTTCAGATAAATCAGATACTATTGAGATAGAACCTATAATATATGGAAAGGTCTTTGGTATAGCTGGAACTGATCACTTGAGAAGACCCTTAGAATTAGGAATATTATGGGGAATGCCTATAGACCTTGCCTTCGGTTTAGGTGCTTCTTTAAGCATTACTATTATTCACCTAATTCTTGCAACAATAAGTGGTTGGTATGGTGGAATTGTGGATAACCTAATTCAAAGATTCACAGAAATATATATGCTTCTTCCATTTCTACCCCTTATGATCATGATTTCCTTATTCTATAAATTAACCATATGGAAATTACTTGTTGTATTAATAATATTAAGTCTTTTTGGGTCAGGTATAAAAACTCAAAGAGCTATGGTATTACAAGTCAAAACCTTACCATATATAGAAGCTGCAAGAACTTATGGGGCAAGTAATATGAGAATAGTTTTTTTATATATTATTCCTAAAATCTTACCACCTGTAATCCCTGGCTTGATTATAAGTATACCCTCTTATATATTTTTAGAGGCAATTTTATCTTTATTTGGAGTTTTAGATCCAACAGAACCAACTCTTGGAAGAATTATTGAAGATGCATTTCAAAATGGAGCCTTATATAAAGGATTCTACTATTGGGTAATAGAACCATCCATCATAATTATTCTTATGGCTATCTCCTTTGCATTACTTGGATTTGTAATTGATAAGATAGTAAACCCAAGATTAAAAGAGATATAGGAGTGAAGAAGATGACAGATGTAGTACTAAAGCTTGATAATTTTTCAGTTTCTTATAAAACTCAAAAAGGAAGTTTAGAGGCAGTAAGAAATGTAAGTTTTGAATTAAAAGAAGGGGAAACTTTAGCTATTGTTGGAGAATCAGGTTGTGGAAAGAGTTCTCTTGCAAGAGGTATCCTAAGACTTTTTCCAAGAAATCTAGAAAAAGCAAGTGGAAAAATATATCTTGACGGTGAAGATATATTATCTTTAAAAGAAGATAATTTCCGCAAAAACGTACTATGGAGTAAAATCTCTATGGTTTTTCAAGGAGCCATGAACTCTCTTAACCCAGTATTAAAAGTCGTCTATCAAGTTGCAGAACCATTAATAGCACATATGGGAATGGATAAGAATTCAGCTTTTAACAGAGCAAAAGAGATGTTAAGTTTTGTAGGTATTTCTGAATCCTTTGCAGAAAGATATCCTTTCGAACTATCTGGAGGTATGAAACAAAGAGTTGTTATTGCAATGGCATTAGTTACACATCCTAAGATAGTGATATTAGATGAACCAACATCCGCTTTAGACGTTATTACTCAAGCCAATATTTTAAACTTATTAAAAATTTTGAAAAAAGAACTCAACCTTACATATATTTTCATAACCCACGATATAGCAACCACAAGTGAACTAGCAGATAAAGTAGCAGTAATGTATGCAGGAGAAATTGTAGAATTAAGTCCAGCTGAGAACTTCTATAGCTCACCTGCTCATGGATACACTATGATGCTTCTTAACAGTGTACCAACTTTAAAGACAACAAAAAAGTTAAAGTCTATTCCAGGATCTCCACCAAGTCTTATATCTCCACCAAAAGGATGTAGATTTCATCCAAGATGCCAATATGTTATGGATATATGCAGAGAAAAGGAACCTCCTATGTTTAAAAAAGGTGAAGAACATTACGCTAAATGTTATATAGGTGAGAGCCATGAATAATAATGAAATCTTACTTAGAGTTGAAAATCTAAAGGTTTGGTTTGAAATCAGGAAAACAATAATATCACAGCCCCTATATGTAAAAGCTGTAGATGGTGTAAACTTTGAGTTAAAGAAAGGAGAAACCATATCTTTAGTAGGAGAAAGTGGATCTGGAAAAACCACTCTTGGAAGAACAATTTTGAGGCTTTACGAACCTACTGATGGTAAAATTTTCTTTGAGGATAAAGATATTACAAATTTACCTTTTAAGGAACTAAATTGGTACAGAAGAGAAACAGGATTTGTACAACAAGATCCTTTTGGAGCATTAGCCCCCCACTTTACTGTTTATAGAATCTTAGAAGAACCTTTAATTATTAATAAGATAGGAACACCAGAATCAAGAAAAGAAATGATTATAAAGGCACTGGAAGAAGTAAAATTAACGCCAGTTTCGGATTTTATAAATAAGTATCCCCACATGCTTTCCGGTGGACAAATGCAAAGAGTTGTTATCGCAAGAGCTCTAATTATGAAACCTAAGCTAATAATAGCTGATGAGCCTGTATCTATGTTAGATGCATCTGTAAGAATTGAGATTTTAGATCTTCTAAGAGACATCCAAAGGAACCATAATATGAGTTTAATTTATATAACTCATGATCTTGCTACTGTAAGATCATTCTCAGATTGGATTTTCATTATGTATGCTGGAAACTTAGTAGAAAGAGCGAAAACTGACAAATTACTAAATAATCCTTTACATCCATATACAAAAGCCCTTCTTTCAGCTATACCAGATCCAGATCCTACAAATAGATTTAAACTAAGAGAAGTACCACCTGGAGAACCTCCAAATCTTATAAATCCACCAGAGGGCTGTCGTTTCCATCCAAGATGTTCTTTTGCCATGGAAATATGTAAGAAAGAAGAACCAAGAGAAATTAATGTTGCGAAAGATCATTGGGTGAAATGCTGGTTATATAAAGAAGGGTAGGATTAAGTCCTACCCTTCTTTTTTTATCAATCTATCTAATATAGTTTTGTAACCATCTGCTCCATAATATAGAAATTTTTTCACTCTACTAATAGTAGCAGAACTTGCTCCTGTTTCTTTTTCAATCTCTTCATAAGATTTTCCTTCATAAAGCATTTTTGCGACTTTAAACCTTTGAGATAACTCTTTTATTTCATTAATAGTACATATATCCTCAAGAAATCTTAATACTTCTTCTTCATTTTTTAAAGAAAGAATTGCTTTCACCAAAAATTTTACATCATCATCTACCCATTTAGGCTGATAACTCAATAATATTACCTCCTAACTGAGAAACAACCTCAACAAAATTAGGAAAAGAAATACTAATACTTTCACTTTCTACTATCGTTTCTCCTTCTGCTACTAAACCTGCAATAGCAAATGCCATGGCAATTCTATGATCATTAAAAGTATCAATCTCCGATCCAATGAGTTTAGAAGGACCATATACTACAAATCCTCCGTCAATTTCTTCTGCCTTACCCCCCATTTTATTTATTCCATTAACTATAGCTTTTATTCTATCGGACTCTTTCACCTTCAGCTCTTCCACATCCTTAAAAACACTTTTACCTTTTGCCTGTGTTGCAATAATAGCCAAAATCGGGACTTCATCAATGAGCCTTGGTACAATGTCTCCCATAACTTCTATTGGTTCTATCTCTGAAAATTCCACTTTGATATCACCAATAGGTTCTTTTCCAGCTTCCCATTCCTTTAATATTTCAATTTTTGCTCCTGATTTTCTTAATACCTCCAACATACCTACCCGTGTTTGATTTAATCCTACATGTTTAATAACAATACTTGATCCTTCAGAGATTAGCCCTGCTCCAATCAAAAATGCAGCAGAAGATATGTCCCCTGGAATGTAAAAATCCTTTGCTTTATAACCCTCTATTTTGTGAGTCTTTAGTGTCAAACCGTCTCTTTCCAATGGTAATCCTAAATATTCAAAAATTCTTTCTGTATGATCTCTTGATAATGCAGGTTCAGTAACCCATGTCTCACCTTCAGCCAATAAACCAGCTATAAGAAGAGCTGATTTAACCTGAGCACTTGCCACTTTTAATATATGTTTGAAACCTTTAAGTTGATTACCTTTTATAGCTAATGGAGGATTATTGCTATCATTTCTTCCCCAGATTATTGCACCCATATCTACCAATGGATCAATAACTCTTCTCATGGGTCTCCTTCTTAGTGAATTATCCCCTGTTATAACTGAAAACATGTTTTGTATACCACTTAAAAGCCCTGTAAGAAGCCTAATTGTAGTTCCAGAATTACCTGCATCTAAAACATCCTCAGGCTCTTTAAAACCTTTAATTCCTTCTCCTCTTACTTTTATTACTTTTCCAATAATCTCTATGTCTACTCCTAAGCTTTTCAAACAATTCAATGTGGAAAGACAATCTTGAGAAAACAAAAAATTTTCTATTTTAGCTTCTCCCTCAGATAGAGCAGAAAAAATTAAAGCTCTATGGGAGATAGATTTATCCCCTGGTACTAAAACCTCTCCTCTTAAAGATACACTCCTCTTAATAACGATTTTTTTCATATTTTACCCCTCAATTTTCATTCTTTTTTCTCTTGCTCTTCTAAATATTTCTTCTATTTTTTCGAAATTTTTATCCCTTAAATAGTTACTAAAAAAATCTATATTATTTTTAAACTCAAAAAATACATTCAATATTTCATCATAGTTTTCCTTTATAATATCCATCCAAAGTTTAGTTTCACTCTTTGCTATTCTTGTTGTATCCTTAAATCCTGTTCCAAAAAAATTAGTTGAATTTTTTATTGACGTATAAGACAACAAATAAGCAACAATCTGTGGTAAATGACTCGAGTATGCAAGAATCCTATCATGTTCATATGGATCAATCAAAATTGGTAATGCTCCTATATTTTTGATAAAATTCATCAAAATATCTATTTTATCTTTTTCTACCCCCTTAGCAGGGGAAAGAAAATAAATCTTACCCTTGAATAAATCAGGGATAGCACCATATGCTCCTGAAATCTCTCTCCCTGCTAAGGGATGTCCCCCTATAAAAACTTCACATAATAATTTATCGTTATTTACAAAAGTCATAATTTTTCCCTTAGTACTACTGGTATCACTTATGATACTTCTTTCTGTTATGTAATTCTTAAGCTCTAAAAGTACATCCCTAACCCCTGAAGGATATACTGATATAAATATTATATCCGTATTATATATTTCTTTCTCAATTTCAGGTATATCGATAGAGATATAGCTAAAAATGTCCTTATCCTTCAGAAAATTTATTGTATCAAGATTTTTATCAATTCCCCATATCTCTATATCTCTATTTTCTTTTTTAGTTGCCATTGCTATAGATGTACCAATTAATCCTAATCCTATTATTCCTATCTTCATAACCTTCTACCTATAGCATTAGCTATGCTTTTTAATTCATTCATAAGTCTTCTGAAATCAGAGAAGGTTAAAGATTGAGGACCGTCTGAAAGAGCTTTTTCTGGATGTGGATGAACTTCAATTATTAATCCATCAGCTCCTGCAGCTATAGCTGCCTTTGCCATACTTGGAACATATCTAAAGTTTCCAGTCCCATGACTTGGATCTACAAATATAGGAAGATGGGTTTTATACTTTAAAGCTGGTACAATAGTTAAATCTAAAGTATTTCTTGAGTAATCCGAAAAGGTTCTAATTCCTCTTTCGCATAAGATAACTTCTGAATTTCCACCTACCATTATATATTCAGCTGCAAAAAGGAATTCTTCTAAAGTGGCGGAAATACCTCTTTTTAATAGAACAGGTTTTCTTAATTTACCCACCTCTTTAAGTAAGGTAAAATTCTGCATATTTCTGGCGCCTATCTGAATTATATCTGCGTACTCTGCTACTATTTCTAAATCTCTTGGATCCATTACTTCTGTTATCACTGGTAATCCATATTTTTGCTTTGCTTTATAAAGTAGTTTTAATCCCTCTATTCCAAGACCCTGGAAACTATAAGGAGATGTGCGAGGCTTAAAAGCACCTCCTCTTAAAACCTTAGCTCCTACATCTTTTATAAATTCTGCAATCTCAAATAGCTGTTCTTTGCTTTCCACGGCACAAGGACCTGCCATAATTACTATTTGATCATTTCCTATTTCCACATCAGGAGAAACTCTTATTTTTGTTCCTGAAGGATTAAATTCTCTTGTTACTAATTTGTATGAAGATAATATAGGAATTACTTGTTCAACAAAAGGTAATGAACTTATCTGTTCCATTATCAAAATTTTCTCTTCCATTCTCTTCTCCCCTATCGCACCAATAACAACTCTATTTTCACCTCTTGAAATGTGGGCACCATAATTAAATTCTTTCAATTTATCAACAACTTTTTGGATATCTTCATCAGAAGCTCCTGCTTTTAATACAATTATCATTTTCTTATCTTTCCTCCTTTAACAAGATTATAATTTAATAAAAAAGATAAGTTTTTAAACTCATAAAACTCAGATTCCATAACTATCACCCTCTTTCATAACCCTTAGTATATCTTCTTCTTTTAAATAATCTATGATCTTTACATTTCCAATCTTTTCAGGTAATATAAATCTTAATTTGCCCTTAAAAGCTTTCTTATCTCGCTGTATAAATGGAATAAGTTCTTCCAATTTATAGGGGTTATTCACTACAAACCCAAAATTTAATAAAAGTCTTTTTAATCTTTCATAAACTGAGAAATCACACATCTTCAGTTTATACGCCAACTGGGTAGCTAATATCATACCAATAGCCACTGCTTCTCCATGCAAATACTTTTTATATTTACTTTTTACCTCAATGGCATGGCCAAATGTATGTCCAAAGTTTAAGATCATTCTTAAAGATGATTCTTTTTCATCCCTTTCAACCACGTATTTTTTACATTCAAGACTTCTCCTTATAATCCATATTAATTTTTCTTTATTTCGATTTCTAATTTCTAAATAATTTTTCTCTAAATATTCAAAAAGCTCATAATCCATAATTAATCCATATTTAACAATCTCCGCTATACCACTTATATATTCCCTTTGAGGAAGGGTTTCTAAGGTTTTAACATCAATAACAACAGCTCTTGGATGATAGAAAGTACCCACTAAATTCTTTCCTTCTGGTATATTTATCCCCGTCTTCCCTCCTATGGAGCTGTCAACTTGTGCAAGTAAAGTAGTAGGTATTTGTATATAATCAATACCTCTCATATAAATAGAAGACACAAATCCTGTTAAATCTCCAATAACACCACCACCAAAAGCTAATAAAACACTCTTTCTGTCAGCACCTAAATTAGCCATATTCCTAACAATTCTAATTACTTCTTTAAAGGATTTACTTTTTTCTCCTTCAGGAACAAATATATATGAATCTTCCTTTATATTTACGAAATCATTCCTGTAATAATTAATTAAAAATTTATGAGATATAACAAAATAAGAGGAGTATGGCAAAATTAATCCATTAATCTTTTCCTTCAATATATCATCACCAATATATATAGGATATTCTCTTTTATCGGGCAAATAAATCCTTAACTCTTCCATCCCAACCTCTTATATACATAATTTTTATAATTCTCATAAGACAATTTAATCTCCTCTATATGATCTCCAGAAAATTTCTTAAGGAGTTCATCCGCAATTATCCAAGCCATCATTGCTTCACCTACAACTCCTGCAGATGGAACTACACAAACATCACTTCTTTCATAGTATCCTTCCGTTATCCTCTTTTCTTTTATATCAAAAGTTTTTAATGGTTTTCTTAAAGTTGGTATTGGTTTTACTGCAGCTCTAATCATTATTATTTCTCCGTTTGACATACCACCTTCTATTCCTCCTGCATAATTTGTTTTTCTCAACCTTGTATTTTCATTAATAAATTCATCATGAACTCTGGATCCCCTTTCTCTACTTGATGAAAAGGCCTCTCCAATTTCTACTCCCTTCACTGAGGGAATGCTCATAACTGCACATGCCAACAATGCATCAAGTCTTCTATCCCAATGAACATGACTTCCTATCCCAATAGGGACATTTTTGGCAAGTAAAATAAATCTCCCACCAAGAGTATCTCCCGTTTCCTTTGCTTCATCTATCAACTTTTTGGCTTGTTCTTCTAATTCATCGTCAATCATTCTAAGTTCTGAGTTCTCTACTTTATTTTTAATATCATCCCAAGAAAAGTTATTAATATCAAATCTACTTTCAATATTACCTATTCCTTCAACAAAACTTATTATATCTATATTAAATTCTCTCAATATACATTTAGCTATAGCTCCTACTGCAACCCTTGCAGATGTTTCCCTTGCACTTGCCCTTTCTAAAATATTCCTTATATCATCAAAATGATACTTTATAACTCCAGCAAAATCAGCATGGCCTGCCCTTGGTTTTGTTACAGGAACATAATCGTAAATTTCTTCGGGATCCATAACATTTTTCCAATTTTCCCAGTCCCTATTCTTTATTAAAAACCCTATTGGTGATCCTAAGGTATATCCACCTCTTATTCCTGAAATGATTTCCACCATATCTTTTTCAATTTCCATCCTCTTTCCTCTTCCATATCCTCTTTGCCTTCTACGAAGCTCCTTATCTATATCTTCTTTATTTATCTTAATCCCTGCAGGAACTCCTTCTATTATTACTAATAAACCTTTTCCGTGAGACTCACCAGCTGTTAAAAAGCGCATATTATTTTTTCTGCCTCCTCCTTCATAATATTCACAGGTCCCATAAATCCAAACCATCTCTTCCAAGAAAATGCTGCCTGATATATGAGCATATCAAGACCATTTTTATAAGGAATATTATTTTCTTTTGCCATCATCAAAAGAGGTGTCAAAGGTGGGTTATATATCAGATCATAAACAAAAACAGCCTTATCTAAAGATGAATCCCAAGGATTACTCTTGCTATCAAGTCCTAATGATGTAGTATTTATAAGTACAAATTTATCTCTAACTTTCTCCTTCTCTTCCCAAGGTAATAATTTAATAACAATACCTTTATTATTCAATATTTCTTCTGCTAACTTTTCTGCCCTTTCATAGGTTCTATTTGTTAAAAAGATTTCCCTTACTCCATATTCAACTAATGCATATAAAACTGCTCTACATGCTCCTCCTGCTCCTAATACTAAATAAATCACGTCCTGAGGAAGATTTAATTCCCTTAACGTATATAAAAAACCTGGTAAATCTGTATTATCACCCAACCAACGATTACTTTTATCTCTATAGATAGTATTCACTGCCCCCAGCATTTTAGATGTGGGTGAAAGATCATCTAAGAATTCTATAACCTTCTCTTTGAAAGGTACAGTTACATTAAGTCCCCAAATAGGTAAATACTTTAATCCTAAAAATGCTTGGTTAAAATTCTCGGGTAAAATGGGTACATTTAAGTAAATAGCATCAATACCTGATGCCTGAAAAGAGGCATTGTGTATATAAAAAGATATAGAATGCCCTAATGGGTATCCAATAAGTCCTAATAATTTTGTCGATGAAGAAATCAAAGAAAATAATTCACCCCTCTTTCCACTATTATCTCCCCTTTGAGATTCTTAGTTAAAGGATAATTTACCAAAAAAAGCGGATTTTGTCAAACAGAAAGGATTTTACTTAGAAATTCAATGGTTCTCTGTTCCTTAGGGTTTTCAAAAAATTCTTTAGGATTACCTTCTTCCACTATCTGTCCTTGATCTAAAAATATAACTCGATGAGCCACCTCCCTTGCAAAACCCATTTCATGAGTAGCAATTATCATAGTCATGCCATCATAAGCAAGTTCCCTTATTACATCTAAAACCTCTTTTGTCATTTCAGGATCTATAGCAGAAGTTGGTTCATCAAAAAGCATTACTTCTGGTTCCATGGCCAATGCTCTTGCAATTGCTATTCTTTGCTGTTGCCCCCCAGAAAGTTGAGATGGATAACTATTAGCTTTATCTTGAAGCCCTACTCTTTTCAAGAGTTCATATGCCTTCTCTTTAGCTATTTTAGGATCTATCTTTTTAACTTTTATTGGAGCTAAAGTTATATTTTCAAGAGCGGTAAGATGAGGGAACAAATTAAATAATTGAAAAACCATACCTACCTTTTGTCTTATTTTATTTATATCTACCTGAGGATCTGTAATTTTTACTCCATCTATATATATTTCTCCTTCAGTAGGTTCTTCCAAACTATTTATACATCTTAAAAGTGTGCTTTTACCCCCTCCACTTGGACCAATAATAACTAAAACTTCTCCTTTTTTTACTTCCAGGTTTATGCCTTTTAATACATGAAGATTTTTAAACTTTTTATGTAGATTTACAACTTTAATCACCTGTTTTCAACCTCTTTTCAATCCATATTGATAAACGGGTTAAAGGTAAAGTCATAAGAAGGTAAATAAGAGTAACTCCTAAAAAGGGACTAAAAACATTTGCTTTCCAAGCAACTATCTCTCTACCAGCCCTTAGAAGCTCAGTAACAGCTAAAGTAGAGGCTAATGAACTTTCCTTTAACATAGAAACAAATTCATTCGTCAAAGGAGGAAGAATTCTTCTAAAAGCTTGTGGCAAAATTACATATCTCATGGCTTGAAAATAGGACATACCTAAGGATCTCGCAGCTTCCATTTGTCCTTTCTCTATAGATTGAATCCCACCCCTAAAAATTTCTCCTGAATATGCAGCACTATTAATCGATAGACCAACAATAGCAGCAGTAATAGCTCCTAAATTTATACCAAAGGATGGTAAAGCATAATATATGATAAGAAGTTGCATTAATAAGGGTGTACCTCTTATAACTTCTACATACAATGTGGCTGGTATCCTAAAAATATATTTTTTTGAAATTCTTGCAAGCCCAATAAATAATCCCAAAACTACACCAATACCTACAGATATAATTGAGAGGCGCAAAGTCACTAATGCGCCTCTCAACAGATATGGGATACTTTCTATGAAGATATTTATATTAAAATCCAAAATATCACCTCTAATCTATTGGCTCTGTACCAAACCACTTTTTATATATTTCTTTATATTTACCAGTTTTCTTTAAATTAACTAAAATTTCGTTTATTTTCCTTAAAAGATCAGTATCTTCTTTCCTCACAGCAATACCATATTGTTCCTTAGTAAAGGGTTTTCCTACACATTTTAACTTTGGGTTATTCTTTGAATAATAAAGGGATACAGGAAGATCATTTATAACTGCATCAAGTCTTCCAAGTTCGAGATCCATAAATGCTTCTGGAATTGTTTCATAGCTCCTTATCTCTTTAATACCTACCTGATCCTTTAACTTTTTAGCACTTATTTCTCCTGTGGTACCTAACTGTACTCCAACTATTTTACCCTTTAAATCCTTCTCACTTTTTATATCTTTATTATCATTTCTTATAACTATAATTTGTCCTGAATCATAATAAGGGATAGAAAAGGATATTTCTTTTTTTCTTTCTTCTGTAATTGTCATTGCAGAAATGATCATATCAAACTTCTTTGCTTTTAATGCAGCTATTATTCCATCAAAAGAAGTATTTATAACTTGTAATCTCACTCCTAAGGCTTTTGCAATTTCATTAGCTATATCTATATCAAAACCTACAGGCTTATCACCTTCCATAAACTCAAAAGGTGCATAAGCCACATCACTACCAACTTTAAGAATACCTGCTTTCTTAATCTTCTCTAAAGCAGAAGCTCCAAATGTTGGTAAACTTAAGAGAAATATTAATAGAAATAATATTACCCATAATTTTCGCATAAATTTTCCCCCTTTTTGAATTTTTTAAAAGTATAAGAATAAATATTCATAAAAGTCAAGTATAATATATGAAGTGGAGGTGAAAAATTATGGATTACCTAATAAGAGGAATCTCTAAAGACAAAAAAATTATTGCTTACGTTGCTAAAACAACAGAACTGGTAGAACAGGCCAGGATTATACATAATGCATCTCCTACTGCGATAGCAGTTTTAGGAAGAACTCTTACCCTAACAGCTATTATGGGGAAAATGCTTAAGAAAAAAGATGAAAGAATTAGTTTGCAAATCGTAGGGAATGGCCCCTTAGGAAATGTTTTTGCTGATGCTGATGCTAATGGAAATGTAAGAGGGTATATTAAAAGACCTTACATAGATCTGCCACCTACCCCAGAAGGAAAGCTTGATGTAGCTTCTGCAATAGGAAAAGAAGGAGTACTAAGTGTCATAAGAGATTTTGGACTTAAAAAGCCATATCAAGGAATGACACCACTTGTTTCTGGAGGAATAGCAAAAGACTTAGCTTATTATTTTGCTTCCTCTGAGCAACAACCATCAGCTGTTGCTGCAGGCGTTTATGTCAATAAAGAAGGAAAAGTAATTGCAGCAGGAGGTTATATTGTACAAATATTACCAGATTCAGAGGAAGATATTGTAAGTAAGCTAGAAGAAAATATTAATAGATTAAAACCACCAAGTCAAATGATATTAAATGGACTAAATCCAGAAGATATAATTAATAAAATATTTGAAGGATTTGATTTCGACATGTTTAATAGAGAAGAATTGAAATATTCATGCAGGTGTAGTCGAGAAAGAGCTGAAAATACTCTCATTGCTTTAGGATTAAAGGAATTAGAAGAACTACAAAAAAGAAATGAAGACATAGAAGTGAAATGTGAGTTTTGTGGTAAGAAATATATTTTTCAAAAACATGATATAGAAAAAATTATTCTTGAACTTAAAAACAAAACTTAAAAAACCCCTGGAAAAACCAGGGGTTTTTCTATACATTAACTTAATACTTTTTCTAAAGGAGTGTAAGGTAGGTTAAAAGCATTAGCAACTGCTTCACAGGTGATTTCCCCTTTTACTATATTTACACCTTTGGCAAGACTTTTGTTCTCTTTCACAGCTTTTTCCCAACCTTTATCAGCAATTTCAATTACATAAGGAAGAGTATTTAGAGTTAAAGCTCTCGTTGCTGTTCTTGGAACAGCTCCAGGCATATTAGCCACACTATAATGTATTACTCCTTCCTCCTCATAAATAGGATTTAAATGAGTTGTTGGTCGTGATGTCTCAGCACAGCCACCTTGATCAATAGCTACATCAACAATAACAGCACCTGTTTTCATTCTCTTTAAAAGATCCCTCGTAATTATTTTGGGAGCTTTTGCCCCTGGTACTAATACTGCTCCAATAAGGAGATCCGCATATTCTACAGCCATCCTAATATTGTATTCATCTGCTATCATCGTATTCACCTTTCCTTGGAAATAATCGTCCACAAATCTTAATTTTCTTGGATTTATATCCAATAAAGTTACAGATGCACCCATTCCATAAGCTATTCTTGCAGAGTTAAAACCAACAGTTCCTGCACCTATTATAACCACACTGGCAGAAGGGACTCCTGGAACTCCACCTAATAAAATTCCTCTTCCACCAGAAGGTTTCTCTAAATATTTAGCACCTTCTTGGGGAGCCATTCTGCCTGCTATCTCACTCATAGGAGCAAGAAGTGGTAAAAAACCATCTTCTGTTTGTACAGTTTCATAAGCTATGCATATTGCTTTACTTTTAATAAGATTTTTTGTAAGTTCTTCAGATGCTGCTAAATGCAAGTAAGTAAATAAAATTTTTCCTTCAGTAAGAAGAGGATACTCTTCAGGTAAGGGTTCTTTTACCTTTAAAATTAATTCTGCCTCATAAAACACATCCTCATGTTTTTCTAATATTATTGCTCCTGCCTTTTCGTATTCCTCATCTGTAAAACCACTCCCTAATCCTGCATCTTTTTCAATATATACTTTATGTCCTTTTTTGACCATTGTTTGTACTCCACCTGGAACAATAGCAACACGATTTTCTTCAGGTTTAATCTCTTTAGGAACACCTATAATCATATCTTTATTAAGCCTCCTTGCTGTCTTATATCTTCTTTAATCTTAAGAAATAATAAATAGCAATTAAGGTTTTAGAATCCTCAAACTTACCACCTTCTAAAGCTTTTATTATCTCATCTACTGTTAAAGAAATTATTTTTAAAAATTCATCATTATCAGGATTTGTATTTGTCTTCTCAAGATCTGTAGCTTCATATAGATATAACACCTCATCACTTATTCCAGGTGATGGGTAAAAAACATGGATTAACTTTAAATTTTTTGGAATATACCCTATTTCTTCTTCCAGTTCTCTTTTAGCACAATTTATTGGTTCTTCTCCAAAATCAAGTTTTCCAGCTGGTATTTCTAATAAGACTTTTTTAGCTGGAAGGCGATATTGCTCTACAAAAAATACGGATCCATCCCTTGCTATTGGTAATATAGCTACTGCACCCGGATGATGTACTACTTCTCTCTTAGCTAATTTTCCATTTTCAAGTACTACATCGTACTCTTTTACTGTAATTATTCTTCCTTTATAAATTTCCCTTTCGTTTACTATTTTCTCATCCAACTTACATCCCACCTCCTATTTCTCTCAAGTTTTCTCTACTTTTAAGTTCTGACGCTTTTATTAACAGCTCTTTAGCATGCTGTTGACTTACTTCAGAAACTATACTACCTCCTAACATTCTTGATATTTCCATCACTCTGATTTTATCCTCTAACAAAGAAACCCTTATTCTTGTTTGATCATTTATAATCTTCTTCTCCACATGGAAATGATAATCAGCCCATGCTGCTATTTGGGGTAAATGTGTCACACAGAAAATTTGTCTCTTCTTAGATATATTCCACAATTTTTGAGCAAGTAGATAAGCCGTTTCCCCTCCAATACCTGTGTCTATTTCGTCAAATACCAAAACAGGTGTATTATCAACTTCGTTAAGTATAGTTTTTAAGGCAAGCATTATTCTTGAGAGTTCTCCTCCAGATGCTATATGTCTCAATGGTTTAAAAGACTCTCCAGGATTTGATAAAAGCATAAACTCTATAACTTCTCTTCCTTTTTCTCCTACTTTTACTCCATCAATAAATATAAATCCTCCTGTTGGTTCTTGAAAATCAACCGAGAATCTTGCATGTTCCATTCCTAAATCCTTTAACTCATTTTCAACCTTTCTTACAAAATTATCAACAACCTCTTTTCTCATTTGGGAAAGAACTTCACTTTCGTATAAAAGCTTTTCCTCTAATTCCTTTATCTCCTTTTCAATGTTCTCTAAATGGGCTTCCATATTGGATAAAGTGTTAAGTTCTTCTTTAGCTTTTTCTTTATAATCTAAGATTTCTTCAATATTTTTACCATATTTCCTTTTTAATTGAGATATTCTATAAAGTCTTTCCTCTATATATTCAAGAGCATTAGGATCTATCTCTAAATTATCTTTATATCTCATTAAATTATCAACTGCCTCACTAAGATATAATTTAGCATTTTCTAAAAGTTCTAATATTCTAGAAATATTTTCATCTATAGAAGAAAGAGCTTTTATACTATTTAATCCTTCTCCAATTAATTCAAAAGCAGAATATCCTTCGTTATTTTCATACAGATATTTTATAGCATCCTCAATACCATATCTTATTTTTTCAAAATTTTGTAGCTTTTGCCGCTGCTCTAATAATTCTTCCTCTTCCCCCATTCTCAAATTTGCCTTTTCAATCTCTTCTATCTGAAAAGATAAAAGATCTATTCTTTGCTGTCTCTCTTTTTCCTTTGCATAAATCTCTTCCCTTTCAGAATAAAGGCCTTTTAATCTGGAAAATAATTCTTTAACCTTTTCCTTTTGTTTTATTAATGAATCTCCACCTAAGAGATCAAAAACTTCCAACTGAAAATCCTTATGAAGAATTTTCTGATGTTCATGTTGTCCATGTATTTCAAGAATATTCGAGAGTAAACGCTCTAACATTCCTACCGTAACAAGTTCACCATTTACCCTACATTTACTTCTTCCATTTTTATTTAATTCTCTTGATACAAGTAATGTTCCATCCTTTTCTTTTGGAATCTCCCATTCATCCAATAGTCTTTCTGCTTCTTCATTCATAGCAAACATAGCTTCTACTAAACTTCTATTACTTCCAGTTCTAATAATGTCTGTTGATGCTCTTTCTCCAAGCAAAAAGGCTAAAGCATCCACAAGCAGAGATTTACCAGCACCTGTTTCTCCAGTGATTACGTTTAAACCATCATGAAAATCCAAAGTTATTTCATCTATTATTGCAAAATCCTTAACTCTAAGAGCAAGAAGCATTTCTTATCTACCTCCAATGTAATTTCTTTTTTAATCTATTAATAAAATCCCATCCTGGAAGGAAAATAAGTTTTCCATAAAATTCCGCTTTAGTTATAATAACTTTTTGTCTATTTCCAACAAGATCTACTTTTTTACCATCAACCCAAACTTGCACTTGTACTGACCTTTTTGAAAAATTGATTTGAATTTCCGAATTAATTGGAAAAACAACAGGTCTGGATATAAGAGAATGGGCACATATGGGCAAAAATTCAAAAGCTTCAAGATCAGGGAAAATTATAGGGCCACCAGCAGATAAGGCATAGGCTGTAGAACCAGCAGAAGTGGCAATAATTACTCCATCTGCAGGTTGTGTATTTAACAAAGACCCATTTATTAAAAGATTTAAAGATATCAATGGAGTATTCTCAGATTTCAAAAATACAACCTCATTAAAGGCATAATAAATCTTCTCATCAATTTTTAATTTGATTACAGGATGCTGTTCTATAAAAAACTTCTTTTCATCTAAAGAAAATAAAAATTTACTTATATCTTTAAACTCAACAGTAGTTAAGAATCCAAGTCTACCTGTATTTATTCCAGCTATAGGAACACCCTTAGATGCCACCCTTTTTAAAGAATATAATACAGTACCATCCCCACCAATTGCTATTCCCAAATCTACATCATCATTATCAATTAGAACTTCATAATTCTTCTTTACTGCCCACTCTTTTATTATTTCTATCCCCTTTTTTGCATCTCTTTTTTTAGGGTTGTAAAATACTCCTATTTTTTGGAAAGTAATTTCCAATTTGAAAAAGCCTCCTCTACTATCTCCTTTATCTTATCCATAGAAATCTCATATTTTTCTTTTAAAACAAACAATGTTGGATATTCTATATTTCCTTTTCCTTCCTTGCTATAAAAATATGTAGTATTTTTTAAATAAAATCCAAGATCTTTTAAATTATTTTTAATATTTTCTATCACTTTTAAATGGACGTCAATATTCTTTACTATACCGCCCTTATTAACATCCTTTGGAGATGCCTCAAATTGAGGTTTTATCAATGAAATAACCATTCCTTCATCTTTTAAAAAAGGTCTTATAACAGGAAATATCTTCAATATTGATATAAAGGATACATCTATAGTTATAATATCAACCTTATCAGGAATATCACCTTCCTTTAAATATCTTGCATTTATCCCTTCCATCACTATAACTCTTGTATCCGTTCTTAATTTTTCGTGTAAAACACCCTTTCCCACATCAACAGCATAAATTTTTTTTACTCCTTCTTGTAATAAACAGTCAGTAAACCCACCAGTACTTGCACCTATATCAATAGCTATAAATCCTGTAACATTTATCTTAAACTCATCTAAAGCCCTTTTTAGTTTAAATCCACCCTTACTAACATAGGGGAGAGATTGTTGAATTTCAATAGAAACAAAAGGTGAAAATCTTATATCAGGTTTATCTACTATCTTGCCATCTACTTTAACCAGTCCAGCAATAATAGCAGACTTAGCTTTTTCTCTACTTTCAAAAAATCCTTTTTTAACTAATAGAGTATCAAGCCTTTCCTTAGGAGTTTTTTCTTTCAACCTTCCACCCTTGTTTTATTAAGAACCCTTAATACTTCTTTTACTACATGATATTCTTTTAAACCATATATTTCTTTTAAGATTTCAACATTTCCATGCTCTATGAACTTTTCTGGCAATGCTATGGGATATACATTTACGTTAAAATGGAACTTAGAAACAAATTCAGAAATTGCTCCAAAAAGTCCTCCTGTTATAATGTTTTCCTCTAATGTAAAGATATATTTAAACTTAGAGAATAATTCTTCAAGTAATGGAATATCTAAAGGTTTTAAAAATCTTAAATTGACTACTTTAGCATATATTCCCTTCTCCTTCAAAATATTATGGGCTTCCAAAGCAGTATACACCATGGAACCTATAGCCAAGAAAAGAACATCCTCACCTTCTTCTAATATCTCAGCTTTACCTATTTCAATCTTATTAGGATTAGAAGGAAGTTTTACTCCGTATCCTTTTCCTTTGGGATATCTTATTGCAAATGGACCAGGATAATTAATTGCTGTATATAATAAATCTCTAAGTTCAGATTCATCCTTTGGAGAAGAAACAACTATATTGGGGATAAGCCTTAAATAAGAGAGATCAAAAATTCCTTGATGAGTAGGTCCATCATCACTAACAAGACCAGCCCTATCTAATACAAATACTACAGGAAGCTTCTGTAAACAAACATCGTGAATGATCTGGTCAAAGGATCTCTGAAGAAAAGTAGAATATATAGCAACTACAGGTTTTAATCCATTCATGGCAAGCCCTGCTGCAAAAGTCACTGCATGCTGCTCTGCTATTCCAACATCAAAAAATCTTTCTGGAAATCTTTCTGCAAAATAGGAAAGTCCAGTACCATCTGGCATTGCAGCTGTTATGGCTACAATCTTTTCATATCTTTCCCCTAATTCTACCAATGTCTTACCAAAAATCTCAGTGTAAGTGGGTACCTTTTTTTCACGTTCTTTCTTTGATCCCACACTATGGAACTTGGAAGGTATGGCTTCTGCATCTTTATGACCAATTCCTTTTTTTGTTGTGACATGTATCAAAACTGGACAAGATAGATTATCTTTTATACCCTTAAATACGAAGACTAAAAGAGGTATATCATGCCCATCAAAGGGGCCAAAATACTTAAAACCTAAATCTTCAAATATGGGATTTTCCAAAAGAAGACTCTTTAAACTTCTCTCCAATTTTAGATCCAAGGATAATAAGGTTTTTCCTAAAGGTAACTTTTTCAAAAAATTCTGGGTTGTCTGCTTAAAAAATCTATAAAGAGGATGTTTCCTTAATTTAGCCAAATAAACTGCTAAAGCTCCTACATTTGGTGAAATAGAATGTTCATTATCATTTAATATAACAATAAGATCTGTATTTAAGAATCCAATTTGGTTCAATGCCTCCCATGCCATTCCAGAAGTCAAGGCACCATCACCTATCACTGCTACAACTTTATATTCTTCTCCTTTAATATCCCTTGCTTTAGCGAATCCTAAAGCAGCAGATAAAGATGTACCAGCATGTCCTACAGCAAAATGGTCATATTCACTCTCCCAAGGAGCAATATATCCACTGATTCCGCCATATTGTCTTAATGTATGAAAATCTTTTGCTCTTCCAGTTACTAATTTATGAGTATATGCCTGATGCCCTACATCCCAAATTATCTTATCCTTTGGTGTATCAAAAACATAATGAAGAGCTAAAGTTAATTCAACAGTTCCTAAATTAGATGCTAAATGACCACCATTATTTTCTACAGTGTTAATAATTACTCCCCTAATTTCTTCAGCTAAATTCTTTAGCTCTCCCACAGATAGAGATTTTAAATCATTTGGAGAATTAATTCTCTCTAACCACATTTAAATATTCCTCTCTAATTTTTAAAACCTCATCCCAATTCCTAACTATATTTCTTAAAATACCATTAACAAATCTTCCAGCTTCTGGACTGACATATTTTTTAGCCAACTCAACAGCTTCATTAACAGTAACACCAGGTGGAATATCTTCAAAAGCAAACATTTCAGTTATTGCCATTCTTAAAATGTTTCTCTCTAAGCCTCCGATTCTATCTAATCTCCAATTCTTACTAAATTTACTTATAATAGCATCAGCAACATTTTTAAAATAAAGAGTACTTTCGTAGAGTTTGTGAGCAAAAACTTGAGCTTGGGGTGAAAAATCACCAAAATCCACTTCAACGCTTTGACCTAATTCTTGCTGGAACAAATACATCAAAACCTTCTCTCTGCATCTTGTTCTTTCTTTGCTCATTTTTACCTTCCCATCATAAATATCTCTTTAATTTTTTCTATAAAAAGGAACAATAGGTTCTTGTCAATTATAGATCCAATTATATATCCTATTAGAAACATAATGATTAGAAATAAGGTTTTCCAAAAACCAATAGCAAGGGTAAGAATTCCTAGTATTAAGAATATTAATGAGAAAATAAGCCTATATTTATAATTTTTTATCCTTTCAAGATTCATCTACTTACCCCTTTTTGAAGGAACTACATCATCGATCATTACGTTTATTTTTTCTAAATTCAAAGGTAAGACACTTTCAAAATAAACTCTTAATCTTTGTTGCATCTCATTAACAATTCTTGTTATATCAACACTAGCAGGAATTTTTATTCTCAAAGTAATATATATTTTATCCTTTATGATTTCAATCTCAGGTCTTATATCTTGAATCTCAGAAAAATATCCAGCTATCTCTCTAATAGAACTCTTAATACCATTAACAGAAATCATTACATCACCTAAACCCGTCCTATTTCCTATAACCACAGATGTTTTCTCTCTATTTATAATCAGAGCAAAGCTTGAAGAAAAAGCAAGAACAAAAAGAATTATAAGTAAAACAGTAGAAAATAAAAAACCAGGTCCCTTAGCCCAATTTATTATACTTAATGCCAATTCCCATTTGAAAAGTCCAAGGATTAAAATAAGATCAATAAAAGAGAAAATTAACAAAATTATAGAGTAAATAATAATTTCATATTTATTAAGTTTCATTTCTTCTCCTCCTTATCTTTTTTACCTATCAATACTCCTTTTATAATAACATTCACTTCCCTTACATTTAATCCTGTCATACTTTCTATTACTTCTTTAACATGCGACTGAACTTCTCTTGCAACTTCAGGGAAAAAAACATTTTGTTTTACATAAATAGGTATCATTATGTATACATCTTTTTCATATAGATCAATTTTTATGCCCCTTCCAAGAGGTATACCCGATACAAGTTTCATAAATGAAGAAGAAGGCTCTCCTACTTGAGCGACACCTTCTACCTCTTGAGCAGCAATACCAGCTATTACAGAGATAACACCTTTTGATATATTTACCGTTCCATATGAAAGTTCTTCTTTCATAGTTTATCACCACTCTCTATTTTATCAAAAATTAATCCTCTACTAACACCCTTCTTGATAAAAAGTTAGTAGAATAGTCTCCTTTTATAAATGAACTGTTATTTAGTACTTTTAAATGAAGAGGGATTGTCGTTTTAATTCCTCTCAAAACAAATTCCTCCAAAGCCCTTTTCATCCTTATTATAGCCTCATTTCTATCTTTTCCCCAAGTTATAATCTTTGCCAGTAAAGAATCATAAAATGGTACCATTTCATAACCTTCATAAAGATGAGTATCAATTCTTACAAAAGGGCCTCCTGGAGGTATATATTTTTCTATTTTTCCAGCAGATGGAGCAAAATTATTATCAGGATCCTCAGCATTAATTCTACACTCTATAGCATGTCCTCTTAATGTTATCTCTTTAAAATCTAATTTCTCTCCAGCTGCAATTAGTATTTGCCATTTCACAAGATCAATACCAGTTACCATTTCTGTTACAGTATGTTCTACCTGAATTCTCGTATTTACTTCCATAAAATAAAATCTCCCATCTTTGTCCAAAAGAAATTCAAAGGTTCCAGGACCTACATATCCAACCTTATACGCTCCTCGAACTGCAGCTCTACTCATAGCCTCTCTCAATCTTCTATCTACTACTGGGGAAGGAGATTCCTCAATTAATTTTTGATATCTTCTCTGAATAGTACAATCTCTCTCACCAAGAGAAACAATATTACCATAAGCATCTCCCATTATCTGTATCTCTACATGTCTTGGTTCTTCTATAAACTTTTCAATGTACACGCCAGGATTTCCAAAATTTTTCTCAGCTTCTAATTTAGCAAGTCTTATATTTTTTACCAATTCCTCAGGACTATATGAAATCCTCATTCCTTTACCGCCACCACCAGCAGTAGCCTTTATAAGCACAGGAAAACCTATCTCTTTAGCAATTTTTACTGCTTGTTTTTCATCTTCAACAAGTCCCTCAGACCCAGGTAGCAAAGGAACACCCGCCTCTTTCATTATTTTTTTAGCCCTTGCCTTGTCCCCTAAACTTTCAATAACTTCCTTTTTAGGACCTATAAACACTATACCATGATCCTGACAAATTTCAGCAAATCTTGATGATTCTGCCAAAAAACCATACCCAGGATGGATAGCATCAGCATTTGATATTAAAGCAGCACTTATTATGTTTGGAATATTTAGGTAGCTTTGTGAAGCGGGAGGTGGACCTATACAGATAGCCTCATCCGCCATATATACATGAAGAGATTCTTTATCGGCTTCAGAATATACAGCTATTGTTTTAATGCCTAATTCTTTACAAGCCCTTATAATTCTAACTGCAATTTCGCCTCTATTTGCAATAAGAACTTTTTTAAACATTGCTCTCCGTATCTATCAGAAAAAGTTTTTGTCCAAATTCCACCGCCTGACCATTTTCAACCAATATTTTCTTAACTCGCCCCCTTACATGACTCTTTATTTCATTCATTAGCTTCATGGCTTCAATTATACATACTGTTTGCCCTGGCTCAACCAAATCACCTTCTTCAACAAAAGGAGGAGCTCCTGGAGCAGGGGAACGATAAAAAACTCCAACTAAAGGAGCAGTAATATATACACCTTCCTCGGTAACATCTTTTATGGTTTGTGATTTTTCAACATTAAGCTCTACTTCAGTTGAGGCAACAGAAACAACATTATCTCCTCTTCTTAAAACCAATTTATTTTCCCCATTTTCTATTATTAATTCTGAAAGATTACTCTTGTTAAATAGACATATTAACTCTTTTAACTCTTCTAAAGACCATTCTTTCATAGTTATACTCCTCTTTATTAAAACTCATTATTAAAATCTATGCTCTTTCAACATATTTTGCATAACGAGTATCCACTACAACTTTATCTCCAATTTGTATAAATAAAGGGACCTGTATTACTAATCCTGTTTCTAATTTTGCAGGTTTTGATCCACCTGAAACTGTATCTCCTCTAAGACCGGGATCAGTTTCTATAACCTCTAAAACAACTGTGGTAGGAAGCTCTATACCAATAGGATTTCCTTCATAAAAAAGCACACTAACAATAGTACCTTCTTTTAAGTATTTAATTGCATCTCCTAATTGCTCCTCAGTGAGCATATGTTGTTCATAGGTTTCATGATCAATAAAATAATACTCATCTCCTTGTTTGTAAAGAAATTCTGCTTCTCTTTTATTAATAAAAGCTTGAGGAACATATTCATCTGATTTAAATGTTCTTCTCAATACATTTCCTGTTTTCAAGTTCTTTAATTTTACCTTAACTGTTGCCTGACCTTGAGCCATATGTACATGTTGGTACTCAAGTACTATATATATTTCTCCATCTAATTCAATAGTAAGACCAGGATAAAAATCATTTACTGAAATCATCTTTTTTATTACCTCCCTTTCCCTATACTATTATAAGTTCGTTAGTAAAACTATTTAATATAGTTGCCTTTTCCTCTTTAACAACCACCATATTTTCAATTCTTACCCCAAATCTTCCAGGAATATAAATACCAGGTTCAACAGTAACTACCATATTTTTCTTTAGAATCCAATTTCCTTTTGGGGATAACCTTGGAAATTCGTGTATCTCAAGTCCTACACCATGCCCAAGGCCATGACCAAAATAATTTCCATAACCATTTTCTTGAATTATATCACGAGAAACTTTATCTACAAAACTACTTTCTATGCCTTCCTTTATTACTTCTTCTGCCTTTTTCTGTGCTTCAAAAACAATATTGTATACTAAAAGTTCTTCTTCAGTTGGGTTTCCGATATACACGGTTCTTGTAATATCCGAATTATATCCCTCATAAACAGCCCCAAAATCAAATACAATAAATTCATTTCCATATATCTTTTTATTGCTCGCTTTTCCATGAGGAAGTGCAGCTCTTGGTCCTGATGCCACAATTGTATCAAAAGCTATTTTCTCACTACCTTTTTTTGCCATTTGATACTCTAATTCTATTGCTAAATCTCTTTCAGATATGCCTGGCTTTATAATTTCTAATACTTCTTCAAAAGCCTTTTCTGCAATTTTTAAAGCTGTTTTTATTTTCTCTATCTCATTATCATCCTTAACCATTCTCATCTCTTCTACCCAATTTTCTACTGGAATCAATTCTATATTCAATAAACTTTCAATCAATTTTTTATACTTAAAATAATTGAATGATTGTCCCTCAAAAGCTACTCTCTTAAAATCTTCTTTTTTTGAAAGATCCTTTAAGAAGGAGAATAAATTCACATCACTATTAATAAGAACAGGCTCCACCATATCAACTTCCTGGTGTACTTGTTCCCAATACCTTGAATCAACTAATATGTAACCCCCCTCCTTCAGAAGCACAAGTTCAGCTGTTGAGCCCGTAAATCCTGTAAGGTATCTAATATTCACTATATTACTAATAACAATCCCATCTATTTCTTCTTTATTTAGTTTATTTTGTACTTCTCTAATTCTTGCATTCATAAAATATTTATCCTCATTTTTATCTTATTCTATCGTCTTAGGAGTTATAAGTATAATAAGCTCCTTCTGAACATTTTGAGTCTTCCTTGCTTTAAAGAGCTCTCCAAGAATTGGGATATCTCCTAAGAGTGGTACCTTAGACATACTTTCAATTTCTTCTTGTCTTAACAAACCACCTAAGGCAAGAGTTTCACCATTCTTCAAGTTAACTATGGTTTGAGCTTCTCTGGTCGATATTACAGGTACATCTCCTTCCTTTCCTGCATAACCACTTATTGTACTAACCTGAGGCTTAATATTTGCAGTAATAGTACCATCAGGATTTATAGTTGGTGTTACCTCAAGTATTATTCCTACATCTATATATGTAATTGATCTATTACCTTGAGCATCATAAGATACCAATGGTACCCTATCACCTATCATGATTCTTGTAGCTTTACCACTTATAGTTGTCATACTTGGTTGAGCAAGTATTTTAGCTTTGTTTTGGGTCTCTAAAGCCTTTATAGTAGCAAGCACACTTTCAGGATTTATAATACTTAACTTCAGATCTTGCCAACCAACATTAGCTTCTATTTTAATACCTGTACCTATATTTTGTGTACCCCACGCTATACCTATATCCTTTACATTTTCTCTTGATACCTCTACTATTTGAACATCTACTTTTACTTGTGGGGTTGGCTTATCAAGTTTTGCTATCATATTTTCCACAGCTGTAACTTGGTCTACAGGACCCTGAACCAACAAAAATCCTGAGGTTTGATCATAATAGAAGGTTACATCTTTAGCAAGACCTGAAACTACAGATTTTAATGTATCTAAGGATATATATTTTAGCTTATACTCTTTTGTAATAGTCTGTACTCCATCTTTAGCTGTTACAACTGGTGGTACATAAGGTCTGACATATGTCACAACACCCAACTTTTCAAAGGTTATATTTCCTATCCTACTCAATATATCAATAGTATCTTGTAACTCTACCCTATTTAGATAGAGATCTACTTCTCCTGTTACCTTTGGATCTATCACAAAATTAATGTCTGCCTTCTTCCCAAGCTCCCTCAATACTTCCCTTATATCTGCCTTCTTCAAATCACAGCTTATATATATCTTCCCTTCTTCTTTCTCTACCCTTAATAGCTCCTTCGCTACTACTACCTCTTCCCCTTTCCTTTCTACATCTATCCTGCTTATTAGATCATCAAGTACCTTCAAGTCCTCTTCCTTACCTTGGGCTATCAATAACCTCGTCTTACTATCATAACTTAAACTTATGTTCTTTACTAATGCCCCTCCTACCCTCTCTATGTCTGATAGGTCTATATATTTCAAAACATATATCTTCGTCTTCGCTGTCTCTACTGGTACCGCTATCTTCTCCTCTTGCATCTTTACATAGGTCACTTTATCATCTCTCGTTATGCTTATCTTCGCTGCCTTCTGGAGTATGTTCAATACCTCCGATAACTCTACCCTATTTAGATAGAGATCTACTTCTCCTGTTACCTTTGGATCTATCACAAAATTAATGTCTGCCTTCTTCCCAAGCTCCCTTAATACTTCCCTTATATCTGCCTTCTTCAAATCACAGCTTATATATATCTTCCCTTCTTCTTTCTCTACCCTTAATAGCTCCTTCGCTACTACTACCTCTTCCCCTTTCCTTTCTACATCTATCCTGCTTATTAGATCATCAAGTACCTTCAAGTCCTCTTCCTTACCTTGGGCTATCAATAACCTCGTCTTACTATCATAACTTAAACTTATGTTCTTTACTAATGCCCCTCCTACCCTCTCTATGTCTGATAGGTCTATATATTTCAAAACATATATCTTCGTCTTCGCTGTCTCTACTGGTACCGCTATCTTCTCCTCTTGCATCTTTACATAGGTCACTTTATCATCTCTCGTTATGCTTATCTTCGCTGCCTTCTGGAGTATGTTCAATACCTCCGATAACTCTACCCTATTTAGATAGAGATCTACTTCTCCTGTTACCTTTGGATCTATCACAAAATTAATGTCTGCCTTCTTCCCAAGCTCCCTTAATACTTCCCTTATATCTGCCTTCTTCAAATCACAGCTTATATATATCTTCCCTTCTTCTTTCTCTACCCTTAATAGCTCCTTCGCTACTACTACCTCTTCCCCTTTCCTTTCTACATCTATCCTGCTTATTAGATCATCAAGTACCTTCAAGTCCTCTTCCTTACCTTGGGCTATCAATAACCTCGTCTTACTATCATAACTTAAACTTATGTTCTTTACTAATGCCCCTCCTACCCTCTCTATGTCTGATAGGTCTATATATTTCAAAACATATATCTTCGTCTTCGCTGTCTCTACTGGTACCGCTATCTTCTCCTCTTGCATCTTTACATAGGTCACTTTATCATCTCTCGTTATGCTTATCTTCGCTGCCTTCTGGAGTATGTTCAATACCTCCGATAACTCTACCCTATTTAGATAGAGATCTACTTCTCCTGTTACCTTTGGATCTATCACAAAATTAATGTCTGCCTTCTTCCCAAGCTCCCTTAATACTTCCCTTATATCTGCCTTCTTCAAATCACAGCTTATATATATCTTCCCTTCTTCTTTCTCTACCCTTAATAGCTCCTTCGCTACTACTACCTCTTCCCCTTTCCTTTCTACATCTATCCTGCTTATTAGATCATCAAGTACCTTCAAGTCCTCTTCCTTACCTTGGGCTATCAATAACCTCGTCTTACTATCATAACTTAAACTTATGTTCTTTACTAATGCCCCTCCTACCCTCAAAATATCTTGTAAATCAATGTATTTAAGAACATATAATTTAGTTAATATAGGCTGAACCACTGTAGGTGCTGTTTGTATTTCCTTAGGTTTAACATAATAGGTCTTCCCTACTTTTTCCATATCAAAATTGGCAAGTCTTTGTAAAATAGTAAGAACTTCATCCAGTGGTACTTTATTTACAAATAGATCTACACTTCCTGAAACCTTTGGATCTATTACAAAATTAAACTCTGTTTTCTTTGCTATCTCTTGGAGTATATCTCTTATATCAGATTTTCTAAGATCTGCGGTAACATAATAAACATCACTAATTTTATCTATCTTAACAAGTTCTTTTATCTCTAAAATAGTTGTTGAAGGAGCTTCACCCTTAGGTATACTCACTATTATAAATCCACCTTCTCTTATCTCATATGTATATCCTAAACTTCTAATAATAAGATCTATAGCTCTATCTAAGGAAACTTTGTTTAAGGTAAGATATAAACCCCCAGAAATATCTTTTGAAAATATTATATTTCTACCCGTTTTCTGGGCTATTTCTTGAAGAATATCCTTAATATCTTCTCCCTTCGCATTAAGAGAAATAAGATATGTATCTTCAAACCTTTCAACTTGAACCTTACCTAATCCCTTTGTCTCAGCAACTTTTTCAGATGGTATATCTAAAATTTTGATGGAATTCTCTATCTTCGGAAATTCTGTTGATGGAGCTGAAACTATTAGCCAATTTCTCGTATCATCAGAATCAAAAATTGCAGTCTTAGATGTTTTGGATAGAATTTCCTTAGCCTTTTGGCTTTCAAAATATCTAAGTTGATATACCTTTGTAACTAAATCTCTACTTTCAATTTTTTGAAGCTTATCAAGATTTGCTACAATAATTACTTCTCCTTGTTGCACATATCCAAGATCCGATGATGCAAGTAAAGCGTAAAAAGCATCTCTAAATGGAATATCTTTTAAATAGACGCTTATTCTTCCTTGGACACCGATATCTGTTATTATATTAAGTCCAGCCAACTGCCCCATGGCTTTTAAAACATCTCTTATCTCAGCCCTATCAAAAGAAACTGAAATCTTTTGCTGGAATTTATCTTTTACTTCTACAAGCTTAGGAGGTTCCAATTTGTTCTCTACTTTTTGTTCTTCTTGTACTTCTCTAGTTTTTATCTCAGTTATCTTTGGAGTCTTTTCTTTTTCTAGCGCTTCTATTGCCTTCTGACTCACAGTCTTTGCGGTTGTTGGAACAATCTTAGCTAAAACCTCTTCTGTCCCTACATATATTTTATTATCAGCTGATTTTGCAGATATGGCAGGAAAAGAAGTCTTCAAGTCAATTACTACCCTTGTAACAAATGGTTTGGCACCAAATTGAGAAGTTCTAACTGAAATAATAGGACTGGAATTTACAGATATAACCTTAGAGCCAAGTTTGTTTATCGTATCATTTAAATCAATAACAAATCTTAAAGGGTTTTTAAGGAGCGAGCTTTTAAAATCTGGGGCTTTACTAGAAAACTCTAACACTATAAGATTGGGTTTGTAATTCTTATCAATCTTTATATTCAAAAGAGTATTTTCTATTGAAGAAATCTGTTTAATAGATGAAGTTTCTCCTTGGGATGATGCACCTGAAGGACTTAGTTTGATTTTTATAATTCCAGAAGTAGAAGTAACTAAATACTTAGGTAAGGATCCCACAAAATTTATTACAAGTATAGCATTATCTTTATTTTGAGAGAGTTCTAAATTAGTCAAAAATCCTTTATTTATTTCAACATTTTTTGATGCCGTTTTTATCTGAGTATCATAAAAAGTTACTACAATTTTTGAGGCAGATTGTTTAATATCATATTTTGGTACCGAAGTAGTTGAAAAATAAATATTTATATTTATGGTACCACCACTATCATCTTCTACTTGAATTCCCACTAAACTTTTTAAACTACTTTGAGCAAATATCCCCCCAATTAACAAGAAGTTTATAAACAGAATCAAAGAAATTAATTTTCTTATGTAAGACAAACTATTCACCTCCCAGTTTAATAGTAGTTGTTTCTTTTCCTTTCCTTAAAATTACCGAATGTTCAAAAATCTTTTCAAGATATATATCCCCCTTAAACATTTCTCCTTCTCTTATAATATATCCCCTATCACCTTCTTCTATAATCGCATAACTTCTATCTTTACTCCTTATTATTCCTGTAAGCTTAAAATCACTATACCAAGACTTACCAACAGAAGAAGATTGAGGTAATACAGAAATTCTCAGAGTTGATTGAGGTAAAGATGATATCTTAGGCTGTGGTTTTGGATTCAAGTCAATAACTGGTAGAAAAGGATTACTTCTTCCTAAAGCAACATTTGAATAAGTAAAGACCACTCCTATTTGTTCAGTAAAAGTTTCCAATATTTCGGTAAAAGTATAAGTCTCTGTTGTAGTTTTTGCTCTAGGTGTTGTTATAACAGGCTCCTCTTTGGGGGTTAGCACATAATTTGTTACAACATAATATCCCCCAATTGCACCTACAATAATAAAAAGACTTATAAGTACTATTAACCTTTGTTTAGGATCATTAAATATACTTTTAATATCCATATTTCCTCACCTATTTAATTATAAATGTAGACAGTATGAATGAAAATTTCAGTTCTTTGGCGGTAGTATCTACAGGATCAATTTTTAAATCCTTTAAGAGAATAATACGAGGTGCTGTCTTTAGCTTAGCTAAAAATAAGAGAAATCCACCATAACTACCTTGTAAGTCCACACTATAATCTCTTTCTTCATAAAGAGGTTTTGGAGCCTCCTTTTTCCCTTCTTGTGAAGTAGGCTGAGGTTGTTCTTGTACTTGAATTGGCTTAAAACTATTTATAGAAAGCTTTGATTCTTTACATATAGTCTCTACAAAAGCTAAAAGATGAGGAAGATCTTCCTTTGTAGGTAACTTCTGTTGTAATTCAGCAAATCTCTGCATAGATTCTTTAAATTTCTCCCACTCTTCTAAACTCTTTTTGTAACTTAACTGATACTTAAGAAGCATTTGGCGATTATTATCGATGCTTTCCATCAATATGTTTTTCTCATTCTCTAAAGATTTATATACAAGAAAATAAAATCCAACAACAACAAATAAAAAAATACCTACAATTATCCATATATTTATATTTGGTTTCATCTTTCACCCCTCTTATACTGAGCTGCTATCCTAAAATTAATAGCAATAAGTGGAGGCTGTCCAACCTTCTGAGCAAAACCCAAGGTAATTTTTTCCAGAAGATTGGTTTTTTCTAACTGATCTAAAAAAATTGCTATATCTTTGTAGCTTACAGCAAATCCCTCGATATTTACATTATTCAAAGAATCTAAGCTAAAACTTTTAATCCAAAGATTTTTAGGAGTAATTCCATTTATTGTCTCAAAAATATCAACCCAAGATATCTCTTTAGAAGAAATCTCATTTAATAAATTTATCTTTTCTTCATATTGTTTTTTTATGTCTTGCAATTTTTGTAATTCTTTTATTCTTATTTTAAGATCATTTATTTGGGCTTCAAGAGAAGTATTTTCGTTTCTTAAATTATTAACTTCAGATGAAAGATTAAAATAAAGAATAATTTCTCCAAATAGAAGTAATATCCCAACCACAGTAATAAGAATACCTAAAAAGGGAATTCTTATTGCCTCTTTTTTCTTAGCTTCCTTCGGTAAAAGGTTAATCTTAAACATATCCCTACATCCTTCCCCAGAAAAATAATCCTATAGGTACTACCCAAGAAGAAAGGTCTTCTAAAAATGATTTATCTTGCTTTTTTGCATTTATTATTATATCAGGACTAGGAGTCAATGGGGCTACTTCTGATGGTACATTTAAGAGAGCCTCTAAAAGATCCACAAAATCCTTATTTTTAGCATTGCTACCCATAACTATAGCTTGATCTATATGTTCCTCTGGAAACTGTAGAAAGAAAAAATTAATAGACTCTTGAATTTTTCTTACAAAATCTTCCAGAATAAAAGACCTTGTAAGTTCATCTACTCCTTCTTCATGTGGATTCCATTCTTCCATAATAGTGCTTCTAAAAAATACGGGGTGATTATCCTTTAGCACAACAAATTCTGCAATATTATCGTGGGTATACAAGAACAAGGTATTACCCTTAGGAAGCTCTTTTCTATTAAATACTACTGATCTTACGGCCGAAAAAATACTTATATCCACCACCTCTAAATTTAGCCCTAAGGATTTTACTATTTCCAAATATGGATTTACGATTTCTTTTGGTACTGCAACCAGCATTACTCTGCACTCTTTACTTCCTTCCCTTTCTATTACATCAATAATCTCTAAATCGTATACTATATCTTCCTCAGAAAATGGAATGTACCTATCAAGCTCCCATTTTATAGCCTCTCTAAGTTCTTCTTCTGGCATATAAGGAAAATTAAAAAATCTTACTACCACATTTAAAGATGGTATAGCTACATATGTTTTTGGGTTCTTTGCTCTAAATACTTTTAAGTCCTTTTTAAGAGTCTCTATTATTTTGGAAATATCTAAGGGTTGACCTCCTTGAAAAATATCAGATGAAAAGACACAAGAAACTGAATTTTTAATTACAATCTTCTTATCTTTTCTTCTCCTCCCCCCATATACTAATCTTATAGGATTTCCAAATTCAATACCCAAAATAGGCTCTTCTGAAGAAAATAAATTAAAAATCCCCATCTTTCCCTTCCTTTCAACCTCTCCCTGAATTAGATTTTATTTTAATACAAAATATATAAATATACAATCCTTTTAAAATTCATTCCAAGAAAGAATTTTCAATTTTGTCTTTGTAGCCTTTACCACATTTGTTATACTATGAGTTTGCATGATATTTTCGATGTAATTTCTATTGTGCTTTACAGTACTATTACCCCCAATACTTACGGACTCACCTATACTTGTACCTTCAATAATAGGATTTCCAAATATAGAAAGATCATTTGTAACAGAATCAACTTTTGCAGCATATAATATTCCCCTTATTTTATTCCCTGTACCTGTAATCTTAACATCTCCTTTTATAATAACCATACCTTGAAACTCAACATTTCCTGCTATCTTAGCATCACCATCTATATATATAACTAGTGACCATGTCAACCAAGTATTAGTGGCAGAATTGTACCAATTAGGATTACTCTTTGCATAAGCAACTAAATCTTTTAAATCTACTGTTCCACTAGATCTGTAGAGACCTTGTGACATAGCTACACCTTTAAGATAATCCTCATTTAAAGTTGGCATAGAAAGGGAATTATCATTCGCAATAACGTCTCTCCCTAATACAGGAGAATAGGTACCATTTATAAGTGGAGGATTACTTAAATCTACAGGACCATTGGAGTATATGGCAGTATCAAAGGTCCCATCAGGCAATCTCTCTCCCTCAATAATCGCAGATTTTCCTGAAAAATTAACAGACTTACCCGCAAAAACTGCAAATTTAAAAGGATCAAGAGTTATTTCAGTATTATTTCCATAAACTTCAAGTTTCCTAATAACTCTAAAGTTATCCATGGATGGTACATAGCCTTCACATCTTATCTTGTATATAGGATAATCTAACAAAATTCCCCCTGAATTTAATTTTGAAAGAGTATAAGAAACAGTAATAGTATATTCACCAACAGATATGGAACTTATATTGTATCTAAAATTAAATACACTTCCATTAGTATAGGTCATTGTATAGGATAACATATTGCCATCGTTTATTTTTCTTAAAGTAAGGGTCAAAAATGCCAAATCTGGATTAGAATTTATTATATAAAAAGCTTGTTGTAACCCTGATTGAGCTAAATAAAAGGCTTGATTACTTTCAAGAGTCCTCCTTGTAATAACATTTTCTGAGGGTATAAGTTGAACAATAATTAACCCCAATATGAATATAAAGATAACAATACTCATTAATATCACTAATTGTCCCTTTTCTTTATTATTAGAAAACATTTTTCTCTTCCCCCTATTTTAAATAATAAGTGTTTTTTATAGGGAGAAACATTGAAAAAGTCAAGGTATAATCAACAACATTATCTTTATTTCCATCAAATTTAAGTACCACTTGAATAATTTGAGCATTCCGTGAAGAAACAATATTTCCAGAATCATCATAATAAAAAAATATAGGAGGTATAACCTTGAAATCACTTTCTGTTAGGGGATTATTACCTACCCACAGACTTCCCTGTTTTACTTGTCTTCTGAGAATACCATTATTATCTACATAATATCTTATGGTAGATAATGTGGATGAAATAGGATCAGCACTAAAGTTATAATAAGTATAACTAAATATTAAATTACTACCGTCTGAAGCACTATCTATAATAGATGCCTTTTTAACTTCCCTAATAAGTCTCTCTGCCACCAATCTTGCATTTCTTTGATATTGTATTTTCTTATTAATAAACTGATAACCCAAGGAACCTGTAGTTAAAAAGCTTACTACAAGGGCAACTATAATGAGAGATATAGAAACACCTATTAAAAGTTCTATTAAAGTAAAACCCTTTTTCATAATTTAGCCCTAAAAAATTCAATTCTAAAATTTTTACTTTCTTTACCTTCATTCCAAGATGCTTCTAATCTTATGAATTTTCCCCATGTAAGAGTATTATCTATTGTACATGTAATAGTATATACCATGTTTTTATCCTCTACAACCTTAGGATAATTAGAAGCTATATAACTATCTAAAAAAGTATAACTTTTTGAAAAAATTAATTCTGCCTCTTTTGAAAGGATATAGTTAGCTCTAACAAGGTTTTCTACCTTTGGAGCATTATAAAAGGTTACAAAATACATTTGTAGTATTCCTACAAATACTATTAAAAGTACCGCACCAGCTATTAATGCTTCTAATACACTAAAACCACTATACTTACAAACCTTCTGGCATTTTATCACTTATATATATCCTCCCTGTAGCAGGAGTTACTACTATATATTTTCTCATATTTTTATACCTTATTACAACAGAACCCCCTGAAGAAGGAATTCCCAACCTATTAAAGTAAACATATTCATTTACACCAAAAATTGAAAATACAAGATCTATATTCTTTTCTGCCAGATCAATTGTTTTCGTAATTTTATAAAAACTACTTTTTTTATCATAACATTTTAAAACAATCTTGTCTATGGAAGGAAAGAAAAATAAAATGTTTGGAGTACCCTCATCACAAGAATATGCACTATCTCTAAGTTCTACAAGCTCTTTTAATATTAATATAGCACAACTATTCAGGTTGGCTCTATCTAAGATTGAAATTATAAAATGAAAAGAAATATAGGATAAAATTCCAATAATGACAACAGTTATTAAAAGTTCTATCAGTGTATATCCGTTTAAATGTGTCATTTAATAAATAAAGAAATATAAAGACTTATTATAGACTCTCCCCAAAATAAAGATATGAATGATCCCAAGATTAGAAAAGGACCAAAAGGTATAGCAGTTTTTAAGTTTTTATTTTTAAATAGCAAAATAAAGATAGATATAACACCCCCTAAAATGTAACTCAAAAATAAAGCTAATAAGGATAGTTTTAATCCAAGAAAACTTCCCAAAAAAAATCCCAACTTTATATCTCCCTGTCCCATGCCTTCTTCTTTTAATATTAGAAGAGCACCTAAGTATATTAAAAGTAATATTCCTCCAAAAACAATGCTTCCTAAAATGCTTTGATAAATCTTACCTTCTAATAGAGAAAGAAAAAAACCTATTCCTAAACCAGCAAAAGTCAAAACATCAGGAATCAACATATGTTCGAGATCTATAAAAAAGATTGGCAAAAGGAATGAGAAAAGTATTAATATTTTTAAACAGTGAAAAGACCCTACATATATCCAAAAAGATAGGGCAAAAAAAATTGCAGTAAGGGTCTCAACCAAGGGATATCTTATAGAAATCTTTGCTCTACAGTATCTACACTTCCCTTTAAGAAACATATAACTGAAAATAGGTACAAGGTCCTTCGGTGCCAATTTATGATTACAAGAAGGACAATGAGAAGGAGGAAATAAAATAGATTCTTTTCGAGGAAGTCTATATATTAAAACATTTAAGAAGCTACCAACAGCACTCCCTAGCAAGAAAAACCAGATAGTAAAAAGAATCTTAAATGACATTTATTTATCCTCCTATAAGGCTTTTTTGGTATTTATCTCCTCTGAAAGCCTGTTAATGATGACATTAAGTTCAAAAACTCCTAAATCTTGATTATGGGTCCTTACACTTACCTTTCTTTCTGCCTTTTCTTTATCCCCTACTATAAAGATATAAGGTATTTTGTTATTTATAGCCTTTCTAAGCTTATAATTCAACTTGGCTTGATCTAAATCAACTTCTACCCTGAAGTCATTTCCTTTTAAAATCTTAGCAATCTCTAAGGCATAATCTTCATGCTTTTCTGATATAGGAAGAATAGCAATTTGAACAGGTGCAAGCCATAAAGGAAATCTTCCACCATATTGTTCTATAAGAATACCTATAAATCTTTCATAGGAACCTAATATTGCTCTATGTATCATAACAGGTCTCTTCTTTGTTCCATCAGAAGCATCATAGGTTAAATCAAATCTTTCTGGTAAATTAAAATCCACTTGAATTGTAGGCCCTTGCCATCTTTTTCCAAGTAACCCCATTAACTTTAAATCAATCTTAGGACCATAAAAAGCACCTTCACCTTCAGCAACTTGATAACTAACCCCTACACTCTCTAAAGCATTTTTAATAGCTGTCGTTGCTTTTTCCCATATTTCATCAGATCCAATATATTTTTCGGGTCTCGTAGAAAGAGTAATTTCATATTCATTTAAGCCAAAACTTTTTAACATAAAAAATACAAAATCTAATACTCCTTTAATCTCATCTTCCAATTGTTCTTCTGTACAGAAAATATGTGCATCATCCTGAGTAAAACCTCTGGCTCTCTCAAGTCCATATAATACCCCTGATCTTTCATATCTATAAACAGTTCCCATTTCAAAAAATCTAAGAGGTAAATCCCTATAACTTCTTACAGTAGACTTATATATAAGAACATGCCCTGGACAATTCATAGGTTTTACAGCATAATCTTTTTCATCTACTTGTAAAAAAAACATATTCTCTCTATAATTATCCCAATGACCTGATATTTTCCACAAATCAGCTTGCATTAAATGAGGAGTAATAACTGGTAAGTAACCTCTTCTTAAATGCTCTTTTCTTTCAAATTCTTCAATAATTAGTCTTAATAAAGCTCCTTTTGGTGGATAAAAAATTAAGCCTGGACCAGCTTCTTCAAAGGTATTAAATATCCCAAGTTCTCTTCCTAATCTCCTATGATCTCTCTTTAATGCTTCCTCCCTTTCTTTTAGGTAATCATTTAAATCTTTCTCAGAAGGAAAAGATATACCATAAATTCGTTGCAACATAGGATTTTTTTCATTTCCTTTCCAATAAGCACCAGAGGTGCTTAATAACTTTATAGCTTTTACTTTTCCTGTAGAAGGTAAATGAGGACCCTTACAAAGATCTATAAAATTACCTTGTCTATAAAAGGATATTTTTTCTCCTTCTGGTATTTCCTCAAGAAGCTCTAATTTAAAATTCTCTTCTAATTCTTCTAATAATTTTCTTGCTTCATCCCTCGTTAACTCTATTCTTTCTATAGGTATATCCTTCTTTATTATCTCCTTCATTCTTTCTTCTATTTTTTCTAAATCCTCTTGAGTAAAAGGAGTGTCCTTATAAAAATCATAATAAAATCCATCTTCTATAGCAGGTCCAATTCCTAATTTAACCTCTGGAAACAATTCTTTAACTGCATGAGCTAAAATATGAGAAGAAGTATGCCAATAAATAATTTTCCCATCAGCATCATCCCAATCCACAATTTCCACTACACTACCAAAAGGAGGAGTTATTTTCAGATCAGTTAAAATACCATTACTCCTTGCTCCCAATACTATATCTTCTAAGCCTTCTTCCCTTAATGCATTCAGCAAACTGCCTTTTTTCTCCCAACTTTTATTTTTATATACCATTTTCCAACTCATAATATTCTGACCTCCCGTTTAATTTTTCACTATTTATTCTACAAATAAAAAAGCTCTCGTCCCATTAAAGGACGAGAGCTCCCGTGGTTCCACCTTAATGGATCTAAAAAAGATCCACTCTTGATCTTTAACGGAATCACCCGTCACCGCTTACTCTTCCATTAATGGAATTTCAACAGGAAGCTCCGAGGTGGTTTTCATCTATTTCAGATATGGAAGACTTCCAGCTTTTCGTCTTCCTCTCTGTATATCTGAAATAGATTACTTTCCTCTTCTTCGCCTTTTCTTTTATGGTGGGCGCGGGTGGGATTGAACCACCGACCCCTACCGCGTCAAGATAGTGCTCTCCCACTGAGCTACGCGCCCTTACGATGTAAAATTATACCTTTTCTTGTTTTTCGGTGTCAAGTTGTATGGATGACAAAAACTTTTGTAGTATAATTATTGCTGACTGCTTATTTTTAATAATCTTTCTATCCTTTCTTTTAACATTAGCCCCTATTAAAACCCTCTCTACCTCCATAGTAGTGAATCTTTCATCTACTAAATAGGTTTTGATTTTAAATTTTTCTTCTATTTTCTTGGATAATTCTTTTATTTTTTCTGTTTTCTCATTCTCATGTCCTCGCAAGCTTATCGGATAGCCAATCGCTATCCCTTCAATATCATATCTTTGAAGTATACTTTTGAGATAGTCGAAAAAGGATTTTTCGCTTTTAAACTCTATAACATCCAATCCTTGAGCTATAATCCCTAATGGATCAGAAATAGCAAAACCTATATATTTTTCTCCCCAATCTATTCCAAGATATCTACTCATTTGTTTTTAAAATAATCCTTCAAATATTCCTTAATTTTCGTGATATCTATTTTAGGAATATTAAACTGTGCTAATGTATCCCTTCCCCCACCTCTTCCTTTAAACTCTTCTGTTATTACTCTTACTATGTCTTTAGCAAGAATATTTCTATCTACTAACTTAGGACTTATCATAACCGTGCCTGCAAAACGTCCATCAATCTCTTTTAGAAGAACTATAACAAGATTTTCTTTTTTACTCTTTAAATAATCTCCCAATCTTTTTATAGCTTCATCATCCATGTCAACAATTTCACAAAGTATAGCTATATCCCCAACCATCTCAATTTTATTTAGTAAATTAGAGGATTCTTTTTTAATTATTTCTTCCTCTAGGTTTTCTATCTTTTTATCTTTTTCTTTTAACTCTGAAATTAATCTTTCAATTCTTAAAGGTATTTCTTCCATATTATTTGCACCTAATAAATCCATAGACCTTTTAAGAATATTTTCCTTTTCTTTCTGATATTCCCAAGCTTTAATCCCACATACTGCAAATATCCTTCTTATTCCACTCCCAATTCCTTCTTCTCTGAAAATATAAAAACTTCCTATCTCTCCTGTATAATCTACATGAATACCACCACAAAGCTCCATACTAACATCATCAATTTTAATAACCCTAACATCCTTCTGATACTTTTCAGTAAATAAAGCTATTGCTCCCATTTTTCTTGCTTCATCTAATGTAGTCCAGAATTTATCAACTTTAAAATTTGATAAAATATTTTTATTTATCTCTCTCTCAATAAGTCTCAATTCCTCATCTGTTATAGGAGAATGGTGAGTAAAATCAAATCTTAAAAATTCTGGAGAAACTAAAGAACCAGATTGCATAATATGATTACCTAAAATCTTCCTAAGAGCTGAATGTAATAAATGGGTGGCAGTATGATGTCTCATAGTATGATATCTTCTTTCTTTATCTACTTCTGCCTTAACATTCATCCCTTCTTTAAAGATTCCTTTAACTACTTTTCCTTTATGGAGAATAAATTTATCTCCAAGTTTTCTTACATCAGAAACTATTACCTCCACATTATCATTAAATACTTTGCCAGCATCTGCAACTTGACCTCCACTTTCTGGATAAAATGGAGTTTTATCTAATATAAAGTATACTTCTTCCTCTTCTTTTATTTCTCTATTATGTTTATTTCCCAAGAAAAAAAGAACGTTACTTTCAGAAGAAAGAGTATCGTATCCTACAAATTCAGTATTAGGAATCTCTCTTAATTGATATACCTCATCATCAGATAATGATATGAATATACTTTCAAGTTTTTCTTGAGTAGACAATCTTGCTTTCTCTCTTTGTTTCTCCATTTCTTTATTAAATCCTTCAATATCAACTTTAAACCCTACCTCTTCTGCAATTTCCTGTGTCAATTCAATAGGAAAACCATAAGTATCATAAAGTTTGAAAGCAAACTCACTATTAACAACTTTACTTGTAGATTTTCTAAAATAATCCTCCAAAAGATTAAGACCTTGTTCTAAGGTTCTTATAAATTGCTCCTCTTCTTTGATGAGTACTTTCATAATATAGTCAGATTTTTCTTTTAATTCAGGATAAGCATCTTCCATTACATCTACAACAGTAGGCACAATTTTGTAAAGAAAAGGCTCTTTCACTCCTAACTTATAGGCTCTTCTTAATGCTCTTCTTATTAACCTTCTCAAAACATAGCCTCTTCCCTCATTAGTAGGAACCACACCATCACTCATAAGAAAAGTGATAGCTCTAATATGATCTGAAACCATTCTTTCCGCAACCAAATCAGAATCATTAATAATTTCTTTTACCTTTTGAATAATTGGTTGAAAAAGATCTGTTTCAAAAACATTACTAACATTCTCAACAACTGTTACTATTCTCTCAAGTCCCATTCCTGTATCTATATTCTTTTGAGGTAGAGGAGAAAGTTTTCCCTCTTCATCCATATAGTAAGCCATAAATACTAAATTCCATATCTCCATAAAACGATCACAAGGATCACCTGGCTTGCAATTTCCTTCCCCCTTAGATTTGGGACCGAAATCATAATATATCTCAGAACATGGACCACAAGGTCCCGTAGGTCCTGGAGGACCCCAGAAATTATCCTCTTTTCCTAATCTTACTATTCTTTCTTTTGGAATTCCCATTATTTTATTCCAAATTTCAAAAGCCTCATCATCTTCCTCGTATACAGAAATCCAAATTCTTGATAAAGGAATCTCTAATTCTTTCGTCAAGAATTCATAAGCAAAACCAATTGCTTCCTTCTTAAAATAATCCCCAAAAGAAAAATTACCAAGCATCTCTAAAAAAGTTAAGTGCCTTGGGGTAAGGCCGACCCTTTCTATGTCTGTAGTTCGAAAACATTTTTGAATTGTGGTAATACACCTTTTAGGCGGTATACCTTGCCCTAAAAAATATGGTTTAAAAGGAACCATTCCAGCAGTGGTAAAAAGTAAGGTGGGATCATCTGCAGGAACTAAAGATGCACTGGGTAAATGTAAATGGCCATTTCTAACGAAATATTGTGTAAATTTCTCTCTTATTTGTTGGCTTATTCTCATTTCTAAAACCCCTCTAATGTAAGAATTTTTTAAACAATTATTAAAAGCCCCGCTATGCCGTGATGCCGAAGTCCTTGTGCCCCGTTCCACAATTTTGAGGCCTACCCTGCTTGGTTATGTAGCTCTTTAAGAGCCGCAATCCCAAGCCAGGAGATCAGCCTCCTGAAACAAGGTGTTGAGCCAGGACCACAGCATACACCACGCGCACAGCAGGGCTCTCTAAATTGAATATACCACAAAACCAAACAAATTTCAATTATAACCCTATTTTTGTGGTAAGGTTACTTTCTGAAGTAGCACTGAAAGTCTAACTTTCGCCATAACTAAAATCTGCGGGTCAGCTTTATCACCTAAATCTTCAATAATCTTATAAGTTTTTATAGCATCAAGAATATTGTCTTCTTCTTCGTAAATAGTGGCTAAAATATACAAAGCATTAGAATTATCTTTATTTCTTTCAAGTACTTCTTTAATATCTTTTTTAGCCTTATCAAATTTACGTAATCTTTTATACTCTAATGCTCTCTGTAAATAAAACCTATCTTCCTCACCACTTATAAAAAGCCCTCTTTTAAAGGTTTCTTCAGCTTCTTTTATTTTTCCTTCTTCTTCTTGAATAATCCCTAATACTATGTATAACTCCTCTTCGTCTTTATATTGTTTGATTTTTTCTTTTAATAATTTTTCAGCCTCTTCATATTTTTTAGCTGCCATAAACTTATAACTTTGATCAATAGTTTCTAAGATCTCTTCAGCAGGTGTCTTATAATTTAAAGATATAAAAATAATTAGCCCGATTGTAATAATAGCAATAACACTTCCTAAAAAAATTCTTTTTAATTTTCTTTTCCTTTTTTCATCCACTATCCCAACTATGTGCCACCACCAATATTCTTTAGGATAAAGATTAGATTTGTTTTTTAGTCTATTACTCTTTCTCATTATCTTATACAAAGAATTTATATTCTTCTTTAATTCGCCATCTATTTCACTCAATCTAGAAAGCTCTGGATCAATTGGAACATTTAATTTTTTCAGATCAATAAGCAATTCCTCTACTTCTTGTCTTAATGTCAAAAATTTTTCAATATATGACTCACTTTCTTTAAAATCAGGTACTATAAGTCTTCCAGAAATCTTCTTCAACTCTTCTATTTTTTTCCTCAATTTTTCTAAAGGACTTTCCTTCATTATTTATCCCCTTTTATAGTTATTAAAACTACAGCAACCGCATATTTATGAGTATGAGAAATACTCACTTTTATATCTTTAACTCCTTTTTGAAGGGCAAATTCAAGAGCTTTATTCCTAAGATTAATCTCAGGCTTTCCATTTATTCCGTAAAGAATTTCCACATCTTTCCAATCCCAACCTGAATATCTCCCACCAATGGCTTTTATAAAGGCCTCTTTGGCTGCAAAACGCGCAGCCAAAGAGGGATATAAATCTTTTTTCCCACTTAATTGCTCTAACTCTCTTAAAGAATATATCCTTTCTTTAAATCTTACATATTTTTCAAATAATTTCTTTATTCTTTCTATCTCAACAATATCTAAACCTACATCAATAATAACGTTCTCCATATTATCTATTCTACCGTAACTGATTTTGCTAAATTTCTTGGCTGATCTATCTCTCTACCTAAATTATTAGCCATATAATAGGCAAAAAGCTGTAAAACAATAGCAGCTAAATATGGATAATAAAAAGGATCAATATTAGGTATAGGAATCAAATCATCTACCAAATTTAATAATTTTTCATCCTTTTCATTACCTATAGCTATAATTGGAGCTTTACGTGCCTTTGCTTCTTCTAAGTTATTTACCATTTTGGAATAGGTCTCATCTTTATATACTAAACCAAAAACAGGAGTATCAGGATCTAAAAGTGCAATAGGACCATGCTTAATTTCTCCTGCAGGAACTGCCTCAGCATGTATATAAGATATCTCTTTAAGTTTTAATGCACCTTCCAGTGCTAATGGATAATTTTTACCACGAGCAAGATATAGAAAATTTCTTTTCAAATAATATTTATCCGAAATATTTTTTACAAGATTCTTTACACTATCTAAATAGTTTTCTAAATAAGTGGGCAGTAAATTCCAATCATCTAAATTAATATTTTCTTTTAAAACTTTAGCTTTTATATAATCTTTTAACAGACCTAACCATATTAATTGAGCTATAAAAGTTTTTGTAGCTGCAACCCCAATCTCAACTCCAGCTTTAAGCCCTATTACATAATCGCTTTCCCTTGCAATAGTACTTTGGGTGTTATTCACTAAAGATAAAACTTTAAAACCTTTCCCTTTCAAATTTTTAACTGCTGTAATCACATCTGCTGTCTCACCAGACTGACTTATAGCAATAAAAAGAGTATTTTGAGGAATCTTTAGAGATCTGTAGTAGAGCTGTGAGGCGAGTTCTATATCTACAGAAAAAGGAAGCTCTGATTCCCATAGAAATTTTGCGAAATAGCCTGCATGATATGATGTACCACAAGCAATTATGAAAGCATGTTGAATTTTATCCCATTCAATATTACTCTCTTTTAACTCTTTAATTTCAAAAATATTATCGTACTTTTCTAAATTAGAAATAATTCTTCTTGCAACAGAAGGCTGTTCAAATATCTCTTTAAGCATAAAATGAGGGTAACCATCTTTCTCAGCCCTTATATTATCTTGGGGTATTTTTATTGGATTAATTGTAATTAATATACTCTTATCACCAGTCACATGGAATATCTCTACTTTTTCAGGAGTAACCTTAGCAAATTCATTATCCTTTAAAAAATAAAAAGTATCTGTATACATACCTAAAGCAGGAATATCAGAAGCTATAAAATTCTCTCCTTTTCCGTATCCTATAATTAGTGGACTTTGCCTTCTTATAGCAAAAAGTTCTCTATCTCTTCTCTTATCCATAACTAAAAAAGCAAAAGATCCTTCAAGTCTTCTGAAGATTTCTTCAATAGCCTCCTCTAAGCTAAGTTTTTCTTCTTCTATAAGAAACTCTAAAAGATGAACTGAAACTTCTGTATCTGTTTGACTTAAGAATTTATGACCCTTATTCTCTAAAAAATTTTTTACCTCTTTGTAGTTTTCAATTATTCCATTATGTACTAAGACAATATTTTTAAAACAATCCACATGAGGATGTGCATTTTCGTAAGTAATACCACCATGAGTAGCCCATCTCGTATGACCAATACCAATATTTGAAATAGTAGAGAAATCTAAACTATTCTTAAGGTCTTGTACTTTTCCTACCACTTTTTTAATTTCTATCTCCCCATTTTTTATATAAGCAATACCAGCTGAATCATAACCTCTATACTCTAATTTTTCGAGACCCGATATTATATAAGGCAAAGAATTATTACTTCCTATATATCCAAAAATACCACACATCTTTCTCCTCCTCCTTAAATTTTTTTGGGAGAAGGAGAATGCCCCTAATGCTACTTAGGGACCTTTTGTCCTGGTAGTCACCTACCAGTTTTGTGAGTCCCCTTAAGGCAGGTAGCTACTGCCTGGAGGCATCCGCCGAAAACCTCGATTAACCTCCACCTCGTCAACTTGCCTAAAAGGCAAGTCCTGGCGCTTAGATACTTAAATAACTTAAAATTTTCTCTTTAATATCTTTTAGAAAACATTCTAATTCCTTTTTAGGGACATCTCCTTCTAATGTGATTCTTAAAACTGGTTCTGTGCCAGATCTTCTTATAATAATTCTTATACTATTATCCTTTATCACCTCCTTAGCAATATCTATTATTTTTTTCTCATCATCTTCCGTTAGTTTTATTTCACTTATATTTATCTTATCATGTACTTGAGATAAAAGTTTTATTTCTTCCAATATTCTTACAAAATCATCTTTCATGTGCTTAAAAATTTTTACTAAAAAAAGAGATGTGAGAATTCCGTCTCCTGTAGGTAAATAATCAAAAAGAATTATATGGCCAGAAGTTTCTCCACCTAAATTTAAATCATGTTTTAGTATAGTCTCAAGTACATACCTATCACCAACATTTGTCCTAATAAGTTTTATACCTTTTTTATCTAAATACATCTCAAGCCCATAATTGGTCATAATTGTACCAACTACTTTGTTATTTCTTAATATTCCTTGCCTTTTAAAATATTCTGCAATAATACCCAAAATTTTATCCCCATCGATAATTTGATCTTTAAAGAATCCTATGACTCTATCCGCATCTCCATCATATGTAAATCCTATATCAGACTTACTTTCTATAAAAAGAGCTTTACCTATCTCTGGATATACTGCTCCACAATTTTCATTTATATTAAGACCATTATATTTAGTATTATAAGCATACACTTCTGCACCTAATTCTCTATAAATTTCAGGTGCCACATTAGATGCAGATCCATTAGCACAATCCAACATAATTTTAAAACCAGTGAAGTCTTCATTCACTACTTGTTTAAGATAATTTTTATATATTTCTTTTCCTTCATTAAATTGAAATATTCTTCCTATTTCATAAGGGTCTGCCCTGTAATAATTATCATTTCCTTTCATATATTCCTCAACCTTTTCCTCTACTTCATCAGGTAACTTAAATCCATCATTGGCAAAAACCTTTATACCGTTATATTCAACAGGATTGTGGGAGGCTGAAATTACAATACCCAATAAAATATCTGGATTAGTTTTCACTAAATAAGATACAGATGATGTTGGCAATATTCCAGCATCTAATACATCTATACCACCTGAAGTAAGTCCTGCAGACAAAGCACTTTTTATCATATCACAAGATCTTCTTGTGTCTTGAGCAATAAGAACCTTCTTGCCTTGAGAATTATCAAAATAACCTACAAGAGCTCTAGCTAATTTATACGCGAGCTCAGGAGTTAAGGCTTTATTAACAATACCTCTAATGCCATCAGTACCAAAAAGTTCTCTCACTTAATTTCACTCCTCTCCTTTTCCAAAATAACAATATCATATTTTTCATTCACCTCTTTACCTTGCCAAAAACCAACTACTTCAAAATTCTTTCTTACCTCACCAGTTACAATTAATTTTTCACCTTCAGCAGGAATTCCAGTAGTACTTAATACAGTAATCTGAAAGTTTTCAAAAGTAAGAGAATAGGCAGAATATATACTTCCCCATATACCATAAGGGTTTGTAGCCTCACCTTTTATGGTTATTTCTTTCCCTATATATTTTTCTATATTTCTCCATTTCTCTCTCCATGGAGAGTCTTTCAACCAATCGTAATAACTATAACCTATAAAACATAATAAAAGAAATGGAAAAATTAAAAAATTTCTTATTCTTTTATTTTTAAAAAAGTTCATGACAAATTACCCCCTACATATATAAGAAGTTCATAACCACAATAAGGACATTTATTATTGTTTCGTAAAAGATTTTTTCTTATAAAATATCCTTCTCTTACAATCAACTCACTACCACAAGAAGGGCAATATGTAGTACTACCCCTAACATCCCTTACATTTCCAGTATATACATAATTTAATCTTTTTCTTCCTTCTTCATATGCAAAATTAATTATTTCAAGGGAAGTAGGAGGCTCTATAAATTTATATGCTGGAAAATATCTAGTAAAATGTAAAGGAATATCCTTACTAATTTCAGCTACCCATTCAATTAATTCGATTATTTCTTCCTTCTTATCATTATAATTTGTTATAATTAAATTTGTTAACTCAATGTGAATTCCTTTTTCAAAAGCCAAAACTATAATTCTTTTTACCTTTTCTAAGTCTCCTTTACAAAGTTTTCGATAAAAATCAGGATTAATTGACTTAATATCTATATTCATAGCATCTATGAGTGGGGCAATCTCTAAAAAAGGTTCTTCCTCAACAAATCCATTAGTTACAAAAACATTTTTTAAGTTATATTCTCTAGCGAGTTTAGAAACGTCAAAAACAAATTCGTACCATATAAAAGGCTCATTATACGTATAAGCTATTCCTATGGATTTATTTTTCAAAGCAATATTAACAAGAGTTTCTGGAGAAATTTCTTCTAAGTAAATTTCCTCTGGTAAAACTTGAGAAATACTCCAGTTTTGGCAAAAAGGACACTTAAAATTACAACCTGTTGTGCCTATAGAAAGAATTGAACTTCCTGGATAAAAATGATATAGAGGTTTTTTTTCAATAGGATCTAAAGCAATAGAACTTACTTTTCCGTATATAAGAGTTATAAGAGTACCTTCTTTATTTTCTCTAACACCACATATTCCTTTTTTATTAGGATAAATTATACATTTATGAGGACATAAAAGACACTGAACTTTCCCTTGATTTAATTTTTGGCAAAATAGAGCCTCTCTCATTAATCATTCCTTAAATCTTTGAACAGAAAACCTATATATTTTAAAATCCTCATCGGGATATATTCCAGCCTTAGCAAGAGCGATACTTAGCTGTTCTTCCACTGTATCCACACCTTCTAAATCAGGAAGTAATACCCCTTTTCTCCATCCTTTCTGAACTACAATACCATATTTTTGGGGATCAAGTTCTGAAATATCTTGAACTTCTTCCAAAGGGGAAAGAATATCTACAGAAATTTCTATATTATCTAATTCATCTAAGGATACAGGGGGAAATCGAGGATCTTCAATAGCTGCACTTATAGCATTCCTTATAATTTCCTCAGCTATATTGGGAGTAGTAGGTAAAATACTACCAATACATCCTCTAAGCTCTCCATTAGGTCTTTTATGTAAAGACACAAATACACCTGATCTCCTTCTAAGAAGTTCATGAGGCAAATCCAAGGGAGGAGAAATTACTCTCCCCTCCCTGAGATATGTCTCAATAGCTTTCCTTGCCAAAGAGACTGTATGATAACCAATATCCATATAAATTCTTCCATATTAACGTTTTGAGTATTGAGGTGCTCTTCGTGCTCTCTTTAAGCCATACTTTTTTCTTTCTTTTTCTCTCGGATCTCTCTTTAAAAGTCCCTCTTTCTTAAGAAGAGTTCTCCAATCAGCTTTTAAGGCAACAAGAGCCTTAGATATTCCATGAGCAAGAGCTTGAGCTTGAGCGCTGACTCCCCCACCAATCGTTTGAGCTAAAACATCTACTTGATCTTTCATACCAGTAAGTTCCAAAGGCTTTTGTACCACTTTATGGAAAAAAATTCTCCCTCCAAAATACTCTTCCATTGGTTTATCATTAACTATTATTTTACCTTCTCCTGGAAATCTAAGCCAAACCTTTGCTCTTGCTGTCTTTCTGCCACCTACCTCATGAATTACTTTTACTTCCTGATTTGCAAACTCCAACATTTATCCCTCCCGTTTTATATATTCAGTTCTTTTGGCCTTTGTGCTTGATGTGGATGATCAGGTCCAGGATAAACCTTTAATTTTTTTAACATTTTTCTTCCTAATGGACCCTTAGGTAACATTCCCTTAACAGCCAGATATATTAACATCTCTGGCTTCTTAGCCTTTAACTCCTTAGCAGGAATTAATCTATGCCCTCCTGGATATCCTGAATGAAAGAAATAGATTTTTTGATTTTCTTTTTCTCCTGTAAGAACTACATCCTTAGCATTAATCACAACCACAAAATCACCTGTATCTACATGGGGTGTGAAAATAGGTTTATGCTTACCCCTTAATATTTTAGCTATCTCTGAGGCAAGCCTTCCAAGAACTTTTCCTTTGGCATCTACCACATACCATTCTCTTTTTACCTCTTCTTTTTTTGCCATAAAAGTTTTCATTTTTAAACATTCCTCCTTTCCCGTTGCATTTTAATATAAATTTGTAAAATATGTCAATAATCTATTTTATATAAATATAAACCATTAGAGGGAGCAGGAGCTGAAAATCTATCTCTATATTCCTCTATTAAATAACTCTCAAAATCGCCTAAACTTTTCCTACCCAAGGATATCTCTACCATACTACCTACCAAAAACCTTACCATTTTTCTTAGAAAGTAGGGGGCACATATGAAATAAAAAAGATGGTCTTTTTTAAAACACCAAAATGATTCCAAAATTTCAATAACAGTGTTTTTTTCTGATTCTTTAACTGCAAAATTCACAAAATCATGTTTACCCTTTATAATAAATGCTGATCTCATTAGTAGATTCCTGTCAAGAGGCTCTTTTATCCACCAAGAAAAGTCACTTAAAAAAATATTTTTCTCTGAATGATTATATATGAAATACATATACCACCTTCTTTTAGCAGAAAACCTTGCATGGAAATTGTCTTCAACCTTTTCAACATTTTTCACTACAATATCCGTAGGAAGTAATTTATTCAAAACAGATTTAATTTTTTCTTCCTCCCATTCTCTTTGAGATTTAAAACTAATTACCTGTCCCAATGCATGGACACCAGCATCAGTTCTTCCAGCCCCAACAATTTTTATTTCCTCATTAAATATATAACTCAATATTTTCTCCATCTCCCCTTGAACTGTTCTTTTACCTTTTAATCTTTGAAAGCCATAAAAATCTCTTCCTAAATAAGATATCTGCAATTTCCAGTTTGGCATATCAACTAAAAAAATACCAGCAATAAAATTGGATATAAAATACCAATAGTTAAGAATACTAAATCCTTTATAGTCCAATAAGATACTCTATATCTTGTCCTACCCTTTGCTCCTCTATAACAACGGGCTTCCATAGCTTCAGCCAGTTCATTTGCCCTTCTAAAGGCATTTATAAATAAAGGAATAATTATAGGCAGTAAACTTTTGGCTTGAGATATTAAATTTCCTTTTCCAAATTCCGCTCCTCTCGCCTTCTGGGCTTTAATAATCTTATCTGTTTCCTCTAAAAGAGTAGGAACAAATCTTATTGCTATAGTCATCATCATGGAAAATTCATGTACAGGAAATTTAACAAAATTCAATGGCTTTAATAGATCCTCAATAGCTTGGGCTAACTCTAATACTGAAGTGGTAAGAGTAAGAAGGGAAGTTATCAATACTAAGTATATGAGTCTTAAAGACATAAATAAAGCCATTTTGATACCATTGTCAGTAATATGAATAATTCCATATCTAAAATATACTCTTCCACCTTCTTCCCCAAAGAAAAAATGAATTACAAATGTGAATAATATCAAGAAATAAACTGGTTTTAGACTTCTAATAAAATAGTTTATTGTTAAAGAAGATATCATTATACCAAGTAAAACCAAGAGAAAGAAAAGTAAATAAGAATAGAAATTCAGTTTAAGAAGAAAAATAATAATTATCAAACAAAAAGATACTATAATCTTAGCTTTAGCACTAATTCCATGAAGTAAAGAATTTCCCGGAACGTATTGTCCCAATGGAAAAGTCTTTAAGATTTCCATATCGAAATATGCTCCTTAAAAGCTACAATTCTCTCTACAATTTCATGCAAAGTAAATGCTCCTTCCAAAGGATAGCCTTTATCTTCTAATACCTTTCTTAATTTAAGAATTTCCGGAAGCTCCAACTCTGCTTCTTCAACTTTTTCATAATTTAAAAACAATTTTTCAATAAGACCATCAAAAATAATTTTTCCTTCTTTTAAAACTATTACCCTCTTAACAGTTTTTATTATCTCATCCAAATCATGAGAAACCAAGATTAAGGTTTTATTTTTACTTTGTACCCACCTATTAATATAGTTCATTATTTCGATTTTACCTTTAGGATCTATGTTTGCAGTAGGCTCATCCAATATAAGTACCTCTGGATTCATAGCAAGAATACTTGCTATAGCCAATCTTCTTTTTTCTCCACCAGAGAGATTAAATGGAGATCTATCTTTAATCTCTTCATATGGCAATCCAACTGTAATAAGGGCTTCTCTTACACAATTTTCTAACTTTTCATCTGATATCCCTATATTCCTTGGACCAAATGCTACCTCTTCAAAAACTGTCTCAGCAAAAAACTGATGTTCTGGATATTGAAAAACAATCCCAATAATCTTACAAAGTTCTTTAGAATTCCACTTTCTAATATCTCTGTCTTTTATAAAAATTTCTCCTTGGGTAGGATAAAGAAGACCTGAAATCAACTGAATCAAAGTTGATTTACCAGATCCTGTTTTCCCTATTATTCCTATACTTTCCCCTTCCCTTATATCCAAAGAAATATCTTTAATTGCTTCTCGTTCTAAGGGGGTCTTTTCTAAATATATATATTGTACATTCTTAAGTCTTATCAAAGCCATACAGAAAGTTCCTCAATGGTAAGAATGGGATGAGGTATTTTAAAACCTCTTTCAACTAAACATTTAGAGAGCTTTGTAACTAATGGTATAGAAAGTCCCCACTTTTCTAACTTTTCGTCTTCCATAAATATCTCTTTTGGAGAACCTTCTAAAACTATCTCTCCTTTATTAAAGACTACCACTCTATCTGCCCATACAACCTCTTCCATGTGATGAGTAATAAGTATAATAGAAGTTTTCTCTTCTTTATATAATTTTTTTATAACCTCCATTATCTCTTTTCTACCTTTTGGGTCCAACATAGTTGTAGGTTCATCTAAAACTATATATTTAGGTAACATGGCCAATATTCCAGCTATTGCTATTCTTTGTTTTTGTCCACCAGAAAGAAGATGAGGAGGATATTTTCTATATTCTTCCATCCCGACAGATTTTAAAGCAAAAGCAATTCTTTCTTCAATCTCCTTGGGAGACAAACCAAGATTTTCACAACCAAAAGCCACATCTTCCTCAACAGTCATTCCTACTATTTGATTATCTGGGTTTTGAAAAACTAATCCTACCCTTTTTCTTATTTCCCACAAATTTTCAAAGTTTTTAGAATTTAAACCATCAACAATCACGTCACCATGAGTAGGAATAAGAAGGCCATTCAAAAGCCTTGCAAAAGTTGACTTACCTGAACCATTAGCCCCAATTACAGCTAAAAAAGAAGGAGAAGGTATCTCTATATTAATATCTTTTAGAGCTACCTTCTCCTGAATTGTACCTTCATGATAGACATAAGAAACATTTCTCAATTGAATCATTATACAAGTTCAATTACTGCCTCTTCTGCTGCATCCCCTCTTCTGAAACCAGCTTTTAATACTCTTGTATATCCACCATTTCTATCTTTATATTTTGGGGCTATCTCCACAAAAACTTTCCTCACAAGTTCTCTATCTTGTAACCATGCATAAACTAACCTTCTATGATGAACAGAGTCATCCTTGGCTATAGTAAGAAGTTTCTCAGCTAACCTACTTACCTCTTTTGCTCTTGGTAAAGTTGTAATTATCTTTCCGTTTTTAAATAAAGAAATTAGAAGAGCTTTTAAGAGAGCCTTTCTTTGAGGTGTTGGCTTACTTAATTTTCTATATGCCTTTCGATGTCTCATTCTAAGTCCTCTCCTTTCTCTAAATCAAGGTTTTCAGTATCCCTTAAACTCAAGCCTCTTTCTCTAAGCTTCTCCTCCAATTCTTGTAGAGACTTTAAACCAAAGTTTTTAATCTTAATTAGATCTTCTCTTGTCTTTGTAAGTAAATCCTCAATAGTGTGTATACCAGCATGTCTTAAGGAATTATAAGCGCGAGTTGAAAGACCTAAATCCTCAAGAGTTAATCCCTTCTTGCTCTCTTCTTCCAAAGTTGTAATTTCTTCGGTTACTTCTTCATAGGAAATTTGAAAGTCTTTCTCTGCTAAAAGTTTAAAATATTCCATAAGAATTCTCGATGCTTCTCTAAAAGCTTCTTCTGGAGTTATAGATCCATTAGTCCATATATCTAAAACAAGTCTATCCAAATCTGTCCTTCTACCTACCCTCGTCTTTTCTACCTCATAACCAACTTTCTTTACAGGAGAAAAAATAGAATCTAAAACTAAAACTCCAATAGGTTGGTTAGGCTCCTTATTTTCTTCAGCAGTAACATAACCTTTTCCTTTTTTAACTTCTACTTCCATTCTAAATGGTACTTCATCAACTAAGGTTGCAATTTGCAAATCGGGATTTATTATTTTAACATTAGCAGGTGCTACGAAATCTCCTGCCTTTATTACTCTTGGACCCATAACATCAAGATGGAGTATATGGGAATTATTATCTTCTATCTTTACTACCATCCTTTTCAAATTCATTAATACTTCAAGAATCTCTTCTTTAAGACCTGGAAGTACTTCTAACTCATGTTTTACTCCTTCAATCCTTACAGAAACAACTGCTGCACCTTCTATAGATGATAAAAGTATTCTCCTTAAAGCATTTCCAATTGTCCAACCATAACCCCTCTCTAAGGGTTCTACTATGAAACGACAATAATCATCAGTTTTCTTTTCAATAATAACCCTTACATTTTCTTCTATTATCAAATTATCTACCTCCCTTTTCCTATCACAAAACTATCTAGAGTAGAATTCTACAATAAGTTGTTCTTGTACTGGTGTATCTATTTCATTTCTGACAGGAAGTCTCAAAACTCTACCCTTAAAATTATCTTTATCCAATTCTAACCAGGCAGGAACAGATCTACCTCCCAATACAGAGACAGCTTCTTGAACTGGAAGTAAATCTTTGTCTAAAAGTTCTATTACATCTCCTGGTTTTACATTAAAAGATGGTATATTAACTCTTCTTCCATTAACAGCAATCTTACCATGAGAAACTATTTGTCTTGCTTGATCACGAGAAAGAGCCCATCCAAGTCTGTAAACCACATTATCAAGTCTTGTTTCTAATAATTGTAAAAGACGTTCACCTGTAACTCCTCTTCCTTTAGAAGCTATCTCAAAATATCTTCTAAATTGTCTCTCTAATACACCATATATTCTTTTAGCCCTTTGTTTCTCTCTTAATCTCAATCCATATTCTGTTAGTTTTCTCTGAGCTCTGCCATGCTGTCCTGGAGCATAAGCTCTTCTATCAAAAGGACATTTTTCAGAAAAACATTTTGTACCCTTTAAAAATAATTTCATTCCCTCTCTTCTACACAAACGACAATCTGGTCCTGTATATCTTGCCATTTTCTCTCCTCCCTTAAATTTTACACTCTTCTTCTACGGGGTGGACGACACCCGTTATGAGGTATTGGTGTAACATCCTTTATAAGAGAGATTTCAAGGCCTGCAGCTTGCAAGGCTCTTATAGCAGTCTCACGTCCAGGTCCTGGACCTTTAACTAACACATCTACTTTCTTCATTCCATACTCTGAAATAGCCTTTTTAGCTGCCATCTCAGCTGCAAGTTGAGCAGCAAAAGGAGTGCCTTTCTTTGTACCTTTAAAACCAGCTGTGCCACCACTACCCCAGGTAAGAACATTTCCTTCAGGATCTGTAATGGTAACAATCGTATTATTAAATGTTGAGTTTATATGTGCAACTCCTACAGGAACAATCTTCTTCTCTTTACGAGGACCTCTTGTTCTCTTCTTTTTAGCCATTTACTTAGTTTCCCTCCTGTTTTAACAAATTTTATCAGTTTTATTTAAAGCTAAAAATCATTTTTCCTTTCTCTTAGCACCTACAGTCTTTCTTGGGCCTTTTCTTGTACGTGCATTACAACGAGTTCTTTGACCTCTTACAGGTAATCCTCTCTTATGTCTAATACCACGATAACATCCTATTTCTATAAGACGTCTTATATTAGAGGCTATCTCTTGCCTTAAATCACCTTCTACTTTATAATTATTTTCGATTTCCTCTCTTAATTTGCTTATTTCTTCTTCAGTTAAATCCTTTACTCTTTTATTAGGATCAACACCAGTAGCTTGTAAAATCTTTTTGCTTGTAGTTCTTCCTATTCCATATATATATGTTAGAGCAATCTCTATTTTTTTATTGTTTGGTAAATCTACTCCTGCAATACGTGCCATTTTAAATAAAACACCTCCTATCCTTGCTTCTGTTTATGTCTCGGATTTTCGCATATAACAAAAACTCTTCCGCCTCTCCTTACAATCTTACATTTTTCACATATTTTCTTCACCGAAGCTCTAACCTTCATCCTTATTACCCTCCTTATTTACAAATCTATATGTTATTCTTCCTTTAGTAAGATCATATATTGAAATCTCTACTTTTACTCGATCACCTGGCATTACTCTTATAAAATTCATCCTCATTTTTCCAGATATATAAGCCATTATTTCAAGACCATTATCTAATTGTACCTTAAATGTAGCATTTGGCAATGCCTCTTTTACAGTTCCTACAACTTCAATAACTTCTCTATCCTTTTTTGTCATAGGCCCTCCCTTAATCTATGGTCAATACCTGAGGACCATTTTCAGTAATTGCTACTGTGTGTTCAAAATGAGCAGAAAGTCCACCATCTACTGTAACAGCTGTCCAACCATTATTCAAGATTTTGACCTCATAACTTCCTGTAACAACCATTGGCTCTATAGCAATAACTAACCCCTCTTGTAATACAGGTCCCATTCCTGGTGGCCCATAATTAAGAACATTTGGGGACTCGTGCAATCTCCTTCCTATACCATGTCCAACAAAATCTCTTATAACATTAAATCCATTTTTTTCAACATATTCTTGAATTGCCCATGATATATCTGAAAGTCTTGCTCCAACTTTAGCCTTCTCTATTCCACGCCAAAGAGCCTCTTCAGTAACTCTTATAAGCTTTAGAGCTAAAGGAGAAACATCTCCTATAGCATATGTTTTTGCTGAATCTAAAAAGAATCCTTTATATTCTATACCAATATCTACACTTACAATATCTCCATCTTCTATTAGTTTCTTTGTGCTTGGAATTCCATGCACTATTTCTTCATTTATTGAAACACATATTATCTCAGGATAACCCCTATAACCTTTAAAAGCCGGTTTAACATTATAGTTATTCATAAATTCTTCTGCTCTTCTTGCTAAATCATAAGTTGTCATTCCACTTTTTAGGATTCTTTCTATCTCGTTAAAAATTTTTGATAATATTCTTCCTCCTTCTCTCATAATTGCTATTTCATCTTTTGTTTTTAACTCAATTGCCATCTTTTACCACCTTTAATATTCCCTGCAAAACTTCTTCTCTATCTTTCTCGGCACTTATTGTATACATTACTCCTCTGTTTTTATAATAATCAATGAGAGGCTGAGTCTCTTTATAATAAGTCTCTAATCTTTTCTTAATAACATCGGGATAGTCATCACTTCTTTGATATAACTCTCCTCCACAAATATCACATATTCCCTCCTTTTTAGGAGGCATAGAAATTATATTATATATTGCCCCACAATTTTTGCAAACCCTTCTTGATGAAAGTCTTTTTATTACTAAATCATCACTTGCTTCCAAATATATAACTTTTAAATCTGCATTCCTTTCACTTAAATATTTATCTAATAATTCTGCCTGCAAAATAGTCCTGGGAAAACCATCTAATATAAAACCATTCTTGCAATCCTCTGCATTTAAACGATCTTTCACTACTTCCCACACAAGTTCATCAGGTACCAATTTACCAGAATTAAGAAATTCTTTAACCCTCATTCCAAGTTCAGTTTGATTCTTAATAGCTTCCCTAAATATATCCCCTGTAGAAATGTGGGGAATATTTAAGATAGAACTAATTTCTTTCGCGTGTGTACCTTTTCCAGCTCCTGGAGGACCTAAAAATATAATTGCTTTCATCATTTTAAAAACCCCTCATAACTTTTCATTATCATTTGAGCTTCAAGAGTCTTTATAGTCTCTAATATCACACCAACCATAATTAATATACTTGTTCCACCAAGTTGAAATTCTGTAACACCAGTAATTCTTTCAATAAAAGTAGGTAACAAAGCAATCAATCCTAAGAATACACCACCAAAAAAGTTTAATCTATTTAAAGTTTTCGATAAATATTCCTCTGTTGGTTTTCCTGGTCTTACTCCTGGAATAAATCCACCATATTTCTTAAAATTCTCAGCTAAATCTGCAGGATCAAATACTATGGATGAATAAAAGTAAGTAAATCCAAGAACAAGTAGAAAATAAATAATAGGATAGAAAATGGAACTTGGAGAAAAAATGTTTAAAACACTCTTCAGCCAGCCAATTTTTACAAACGGAATAAAACTTTGTGGAACCATAAGAATTGTAATTGCAAAAATGATTGGTATCACACCAGCTTGATTTAATTTTAAAGGAAGATAGGTACTTTGTCCTCCATAAACTCTTCTTCCCACAATTCTACGAGAATATTGTACAGGAATCCTTCTCTCTGCACTCTCTTCCCAAACCACACCTATAATAATTAATATCAAAAGAGTAAAGAAGGCAATTACATTTAAAATTCCAATTTCCCCCCTACTTAGTAAAGCAAAAGTTCTTGCCAAATCAGTTGGAAATCTTGCAACTATAGATGTTAATATTATTAAGGATACACCATTTCCTATTCCATATTGAGAAATCTGCTCACCAAGCCACATTATAAAAGTACTTCCCGCTGTTAATGTTATTACACTACTTATTACATATAATGGGGTAAGACTTGGAATAACTTTATAATTATGCATAAAAATAGTTAATCCAAAAGCTTCAATGGCTGCTAATAAAACAGAAAGATTCCTTGCATATCTTGTTAGCTTTTTCCTTCCATCTTCTTCCTTCTTTAACTCAGCTAATGATGGAAATACAGCAGTTAAAAGTTCCATCATAATGGAAGCATTAATAAAAGGTATAATACCCATAGAAAATATAGAAAATCTTGATAGCGCTCCTCCTGTAAATAAATCTAAAAATCCTAAAGCCCCTTGGCCTTTAAAAAGATTTGATAGAGCAACCCTATCTACTCCAGGTACAGGTATATGAGCACCTAATCTATATACTGCAAAAATAAAAAGAGTAAAAAGTATCTTTTTCCTTAAATCTGGTATTCTAAAAGCCCTAGCTAAAGTATCAAACACTATTCAATCACCTCAGCTTTTCCGCCCACACTTTCTATCTTCTGTCGGGCTTTTTCACTAAAGGCATGAGCTTTTACAAAAAGAGGTTTAGTTAATTCACCATTGCCAAGAATTTTTACACCATATCCAATTTCTTTTATTATTTTTTTCTCCAAAAGTATATTAGGATCAACAACCTCATTTGCATTAAACTTTTCCTCTAAAACTGAAAGATTTACTACAGTAAATTTTTTGCAGGGAGGATTTGGGATACCATCCATTTTGGGTAATCTTCTAGTTAATGGGGTTTGACCACCCTCAAAACCAGGTCGTACGCCATCTCCAGTTCTTGCATTCTGACCACTCATACCTCTACCTGCATATTTACCAGAAGCAGCATATCCACATCCCCATCTCTTAGGCCTTTTACGAGATCCTAATTTAGGCTTTAATTCAAATAGTTTCAATTTTCTCCCTCCCTATTTTGGGTATTCTCTTCCTTAGGTTTTACATCTATTATCTCTCTTATCTTTTTATCTCTCATTACAGCTACTTCAGGAATAGATCTAAGTTTTTTAAGAGCTTCAAAAGTAGCTTGAGCAAGGTTTATGGCTGTAGTAGAACCCAAAGCTTTAGCCAAAACATTTTTAATTCCTGCAAGCTCTAAAACTGCTCTCGCAGCACCACCAGCTATAACACCTGTTCCAGGTGCAGCGGGCTTTAAAAGTATTTTAGATGCTCCTAATTTTCCATATACTTCATGCGGAATGGTACCTTTGCTTATTGATATCTTCACAGCATTCTTCTTAGCCCTTCTTACAGCCTTTCTAATAGCATCTGGCACTTCAGCAGCTTTTGCTATACCTACCCCAACAGTACCCTGCTCATCACCCACTACAACTAAGGCTCTAAAACGCAAATTTTTACCACCAGCAACCACTTTAGCTACTCTTCTTATCTCTATAACTCTTTCTTTAAAGACAGGTTCTAACTCTTTCAAAGAAGTTCCCTCCTTTTTTAGAATTCAAGGCCAGCTGCCCTTGCACTATCAGCAAGAGCCTTGACTTTACCATGATATAAAAATCCACCTCTATCAAAAACTACTTTTTTAATTCCTTTTTCTAAAGCTCTTTTTGCTATCACTTCACCCACTAATTTTGCAGCTTCTATATTCTTAGTAGATTTTAACTGTGATCTTAATTCCTTTTCCAAGGAAGAAGCCGATACTAAAGTATAACCTTTCGTATCATCAATTATCTGAACATATATATATCTCAAGCTTTTAAAAACAGCTAATCTTGGTCTTTCAGGAGTTCCATAAATCTTTTTTCTTATTCTTAAATGCCTTACTTTTCTAAGTTCCTTTCTTGATCTTTTTATAATCATAATGTCAAACCTCCTACTTCTTACCAGTCTTACCAGCTTTTTGTCTAATCTTTTCACCTTCGTATCTTACACCTTTTCCTTTATATGGATCTGCAGGTCTAATTCTTCTAATTATAGCTGCAAATTGCCCCACTAGTTCTTTATCAATACCCTTCACACTTATTTTAGTATTATCTTGTACTGTTACTGTAAGCCCTGTAGGAATATCAAGCTCTACGGGATGAGAAAAACCCAATTCTAACACAAGTTTATTGCCTTGTACCCTTGCTCTATATCCTGTGCCCTGCAATTCCAGTCTTTTCTCAAATCCTTGTGTTACTCCTATTACCATATTATTTATTAAAGCTCTTGTTAAACCATGTAAGGCTTTAGTAAATTTTTCGTCATTAGCTCTCTCCACTACTATTTGGCTATCTACTCTCTTTACAGATAGAAGAGGATGGAAAGTTCTTTCCAGCTCTCCTAAAGGACCTTTTACCTTTACAAGATTTCCATCACTTATTTCTACTTGTACATTTTGTGGTATTGGTATAGGTTTTCTTCCTATTCGTGACATATTTTATTCCTCCTTTTCTACCATACCATACAAATAAGCTCTCCACCGACCCCTAAAAGTCTTGCCTCTTTATCTGTCATAATTCCTTTAGAGGTAGATAAGATAGCAATTCCCAAACCTCCAAGAACCCTTGGAATTTCTTCTCTCTTAACATAATATCTTCTACCGGGTTTACTCACTCTTTTCAATTCCTGAATTACGGGAGTTTTTCCTCTATATTTTAGATAAATCCTAATATATTTTTGTGGAATCTCTCCTATTACCTCATATTTTGCTATATATCCTTCCTTTAGCAAAATTTCTGCAAGTTTTTCCTTAATTCTTGAATGAGGAATATCAACAGTAGGATGTCGCCTCATATTTGCATTTTTAATTCTAACTAACATATCAGCAATAGGATCTGTTACGTTCATAGCAACCCTCCTTACCAACTTGCTTTCTTAACACCTGGTAATTCGCCTTTTAAAGCTAGTTCCCTAAAACATAAACGGCAAAGACCAAACTTTCTTATATATCCTCTTGGTCTTCCACATATTCTACACCTATTATATTCTCTGACCTTATATTTCTTAGGTTTAAGCCATTTTACAATTTGTGATTTCTTAGCCACAATTTCCTCCCTCGCTTTTTAAATTATTTTTTAAATGGCACTCCAAGAAGAGAAAGAAGCTCCTTAGCTTCTTCGTCTGTTTCTGCTGTTGTCACAATGGTAATATCCATCCCTCTTATTCTATCTATCTTGTCATATTCTATTTCAGGAAAAACTAATTGTTCTTTAAGACCTAAGGAGTAATTACCTCTACCATCAAAAGAATTAGGTGAAACACCTGAAAAATCTCTCACTCTTGGCAAAGCAAGATTTATCAATTTGTATAAGAAGGCATACATTCTTTCTCCCCTTAAAGTTACCTTTAATCCTATAGGCATACCTTTCCTTAAGTGAAAGTTTGCTATAGATTTACGGGCTTTTCGTACTATGGGTTTTTGCCCTGTAATGATACTGAGATCTCGGGCTGCAGCTTCAATTGCTCCTGGATTTTGTACTGCTTCACTTACTCCAATATTTACTACAATCTTTTCAATTTTAGGTACAGCCATTGGATTCTTATATCCGAACTTCTTCATCATTGCAGGAACTACCTCTTGAATATATTTTTGCTTTAAAACTTCCATTATTACCTTCCTCCCTTATTAAACACGATCAATAATCTCTTTACATTTAGAGCAAACTCTTACTTTTTTTCCATCTTCTAAAAATGTATGCTTTATCCTCGTAGGTTGGTTACAACGAGGACATATAAGCATCACTTTACACCTATATAAAGGTGCCGGTTTCTCAAATATTCCACCTTGCCTCATTTTAGCAGAAGGACGTACATGTTTTTTTACAATATTAACTCCTTCGACAACTATTTTCTCTTCAGCAGGAAGAACAGAGATAACCTTTCCTCTTTTTCCTTTATCTTTTCCTGATATTACGAGAACTAAATCACCCTTTTTAATATCCATCTCTCTTCACCTCTATATGACTTCTGTTGCTAAAGAGATAATTTTCATAAAATTCTTTTCCCTTAATTCTCTGGCTACTGGTCCAAACACTCTTGTCCCTCTTGGATTACCATCCTTATCAATTATTACTGCTGCATTGTCATCAAATCTTACATAAGATCCATCTTTTCTTCTTATAGTTCTTCTTGTTCTAATAACCACAGCATATACTACATCACCCTTCTTGATATTAGCTCTTGGAACAGCGTCTTTTACGCTGGCCACTATAATATCTCCAATCTGAGCTATTCTCTTTTTTCCTAAAACTCTAAAGCACATTATCTCTTTAGCTCCACTATTGTCTGCTACTACCAATCTAGTTTGAGGCATTATCATTTAAATCACCTTCCCTTATACTGTCATTAGTAATATTCTCTTCCACATTTTCCTCAGATAAGGTAGGTATTAATTCTGCTTTTTTCAAGATCTTTACTAATCTCCATCTTTTTTCTTTTGATAGTGGTCTTGTTTCCCTTATTAATACAACATCACCTTCACGAGCTTCTTGAAGCTCATCATGAGCCTTATACTTTTTCCTTCTTGTTACTGTTTTCTTATATAATGGATGAGTATAAGTCTGTTCTACTAAAACAACAATAGTTTTTTGCATTTTTGCACTTACAACTTTTCCTATCATTTCTCTTCTCTTGCCACTCATTTAATCTCTCTCCTTAAATTAAGATTTTTTAAGTTCACGCTCTCTCAGAATAGTAAGAATTCGCGCAATATCTTTTCTTATTTCCTTCAATCTATGAGGATTAGTTAACCCACCTGTTGATTGTTGTACTCGGAGATTAAAAAGCTCCGATCTCAATTTTTTTAATTCTCCCATTAACTCTTCATTGGTTTTTTCCCTTAACTCCATAGCTCTTCTCCCCATATATTAATCACCACCCAATTCTCTTGTTACAAATCTTGTCTTAATAGGTAATTTACTACCCGCTATTCTTACTGCTTCCATGGCTTCTTCCTTAGGGATTCCTCCAATTTCAAAAAGTATTGTACCTGGCTTTACTACTGCTACCCATCCTTTAACATCACCTTTGCCTCCACCCATTCTACTTTCTGCAGGCCTTGCTGTTACAGACTTGTCTGGAAAAATCCTAATCCATATTCTTCCATTTTTCCCAGCATGTCTTGTAAGAGTTCTTCTCACAGCTTCTATTTGTTCACTCGTTATCCATGCTGGAGCTAAAGCTTGTATACCATAATCACCAAATACTACCCTATTGCCACGCGTAGCTACTCCCTTTAATCTTCCACGATGTTGTTTTCTATGTTTAACTCTTTTAGGCATCAACATCGTAATTCACCTCATCTTTCTCATACATATCTTCATCTATAACCTTTTGAGGTGTAGCCTTTTCCGGTAACTCTTGAATAGGTCCTTTATGAAGTTCAGGAATATCTCCTTTATATATCCAAACTTTTACTCCTATTACACCTGAGATAGTAAAAGCCTCCGCAAAGCCATAATCAATATCAGCAGTTAAAGTCTGCAAAGGAATACGGCCCTCTCTAAACCACTCTGATCTTGCAATTTCTGCACCATTAAGTCTTCCACTACACATTACTTTTATACCCTTTGCTCCAGCCCTTAAAGCTCTATTTATTGCTTGTTTCATTGCTCTCTTATAACTTATTCTTTTTTCTATTTGCATTGCTATATTCTCAGCTACAAGTTGGGCATCAAGTTCTGGATTTTTTACTTCTACTACATTAACAAAAACATTTTTATTAGTTAATTTAACAAGATTTTTCCTTATATTTTCAATTTCACTTCCACCTCTTCCGATGAGTACACCAGGCCTTGCAGTATGAATTGTTATATCAACTCTATTTATAGCTTTTCTCTCAATATCAACACGTGATATTCCTGCTTGATAATAGTTCTTTTTAATATAATTTCTTACAGCCCAATCTTCATGTATTAAGGAGGAATAATCAGATTTTTCAGCATACCAATGACTTTTCCAATCTTTTGTTATACCTAATCTAAAACCATAAGGGTGTGTCTTCTGCCCCATATTATTCTTCCTCCTTCTCTTTTAAATAGATTACTATATGACTATTTCTAATTTGTATAATATCTGCCCTTCCTCTTGCACGTGGATTTAACCTCTTCCAACGTGGACCCTCATTTACAAAAGCCTTTGATACATATAATCTTTCAGCCCTAAGCCCATAATTGTGCTCAGCATTTGCTTTAGCAGATCTCAAGCATTTTAGTATAAAATGTGCAGCTTTATGAGGAAGGTTTTCTAAAATAGCCTCAGCCTCACTAACCATTTTACCCCTTACAAGATCAATAACCCTTCTTGCCTTGTAAGGAGATATTCTAATATATTTGCTTTCAGCCTTTACTTCAATCATCTAAATTCAACCTCCCTACTTAATCGCTGTAATACGAGCAGTAGGTATTCTGTGACCTGTAAATGTTCTTGTAGGGGCAAATTCTCCTAATCTGTGCCCTATCATATTCTCTGTAATATACACTGGAATATGCTTTCTTCCATTATATACAGCAATAGTATGTCCTACCATTTCTGGAACAATAACAGATCTCCTTGACCAAGTTTTAATAATTCTTTTTTCGCCTTTCTCATTTAACTCTCTTATCTTTTTAAGAAGTTTTGGATCTACATATGGACCCTTTTTTAATGAACGACCCATGAGCTCCTCCCCTTTACTTCATTTCTTTTTTGTCGTTTGCTCTTTGAATTATGAAACGATCAGAAGGCTTTCTCTTTTTCCTTGTCTTGTACCCAAGAGTTGGTTTACCCCAAGGAGTAAGAGGTCCTGGATGACCTATAGGTGCCTTACCCTCACCGCCTCCGTGAGGATGATCTACAGCATTCATAGCAGAACCTCTTACATGAGGTCTTCTACCAAGCCATCTGCTTCTCCCTGCTTTTCCTAAGGATATGTTCTGATTATCCACATTACTTACTTGACCAATAGTTGCTTTACAATTTAAATCAAACAACCTTATTTCGCCCGATGGGAGCCTTACGTATGCCCATTTTCCTTCTTTACCTAAGATTTGAGCAGCTGTTCCAGCAGCCCTTACAAGCTGACCCCCTTTTCCAGGATATAACTCTAAATTATGAATCAATGTTCCATCAGGAATATTCTTTAAAGGAAGATTATTCCCTACTTTAATATCAACATTTTCGCCAGACATAATAATATCTCCAACTTTTAAACCTTCTGGAGCTATAATATATCTTTTCTCTCCATCAGCATAATGTAATAACGCTATCCTGGCAGTTCTATTTGGATCATACTCTATACTTGTTACTTTAGCAGGTATTCCATCTTTATCTCTCCTGAAATCAATTATTCTATAAAGTCTCTTATGACCACCACCCCTAAATCTTGTAGTAACATGGCCAAAATTATTCCTTCCACCACTTTTCTTAAGTGGTTTTAGCAGAGATTTTTCAGGTTCTTCTTTAGTAATCTCTGAAAAATCAGGCAATATTAAATGTCTTAATCCAGGCGTAGTAGGTTTAAATTTTTTAAGTCCCATCCTTTTCTACCTCCTATACTCCACTAATAAGCTCTATTTTATAACCTGGTTCTAAAGTTACTATGGCTTTCTTTCTTGTTGGAGTAAATCCTTGAGAAAGACCTAATCTACGTCTTTTTGGTTTTTCATTTATTATAGCTACTTTTTTAACCCTTACCTTAAAAATTTCTTCAACTGCTTTTCCAACTTCTATTTTATTTGTATCCTTAGCCACTTCAAAAACATACTTACCTTCTTTAGTCAAATTTAAACTTTTTTCAGTAAGAACAGGCTTTATAATAACAGTGTATGGATCTCTCATTTCAAAAATGCCTCCTCTATTACAGGTATAGCATCAACAGTCAATAACAAATAATCATATTTTAATAAATCATACACATTAAGACAAGATGCTACCATCGTTTTTACATTCTCTAAATTCATAGCAGCTCTTTTTAATGTTTCATCTTTTTGAGGTATACCTATAAGTACTTTTGCTTCTTTTAATCCAAAATTATTTAATATATTTACCAACTCTTTTGTTTTAGGTTGTGATAATTCAATTTTATCCAAAATATAAAGATTATTTTCCATAAGCTTAGTAGATAATGCAGATCTTATTGCAAGTCTTCTCATCTTTTTAGGAATCTTATAAGAATAATCGCGAGGTTTTGGACCAAAAGGTCTACCTCCACCTACCCAATGAGTAGCTTTTCTATCACCCTGTCTCGCATGACCTGTACCTTTTTGTGGCCAAACCTTTCTACTACTTCTATTTACCTCTCCTCTCCTCTTGGTAGAATGAGTACCCTGTCTACCATTAGCTAAATGCATGACCACACATGTGTAGAAAAGGTCAGGTCTTTTCTCTATTCCAAATAACTCATCTTTTAACTCAATCTCTCCAATCTTTTCTGCCTTTTGGTTATATAAAGGTACTTGAATCATTTTTCTATCCCCTTCCTATTACTTTATATCCTTAACAGCTTTTCTGATAATTAATAAGTTACCTACAGGACCAGGAACAGCACCTTTAACCAAAATTAAATCTTTTTCTTTATCTACCTTTACAATCTTTAGATTTTGAACAGTGATAGTTTCATTGCCCCATCTTCCTGCCATTTTCTGACCTTTCATTACATGCTGAACTCCACCAGCACCAATTGACGCTCTTCTTCTATGAAATTTAGAACCATGAGACATTCTACCACGTGCAAAATTCCACAATTTAATATGTCCAGTATATCCATGCCCTTTACTCTTACCAGTTACATCAACCAATTCTCCTTCTTGAAATATATCTACTTTTATCTCTTGACCACGAACAAAATCTGAAGTATTAACTACTCTTACTTCCTTTATAACTTTAAAGGGTGGAAATCCCAATTTTTTAAATATACCTAACAATGGCTTATTTAGCTTACTCTCTTTACACCCCTCAAACCCTAATTGAATAGCATTATATCCATTTTTTTCTTTAGTTCTTACATTTAATACAAGGCAAGGTCCACTTTTTATTACTGTTACTGGTATAATCTCGCCATTTTCACCAAAAATCTGGGTCATTCCAACTTTTCTACCTAATATAGCTTTTGTTGTAGGAGCAGCCATAGTCTTTACCCCTCTCTATGTTTTAATTTCAACTTCAACACCAGCTGGAAGCTCTAAACTCATAAGAGCTTCCACTGTTTTTGCTGTTGGATTTTCTATATCAATTAGTCTTTTATGAATCCTTATTTCAAAATGTTCTCCAGAGTTTTTATTCACGTGTGGAGAACGTAATACCCAATATCTTGTAACCTTTGTAGGAAGAGGAATAGGGCCAGAAATCTTAGCCCCAGTTCCTCTTACTGTTTCTATAATCTTTTTAGTTGATTGATCAAGAACTCTATGATCAAATGCTTTTAATTTAATTCTTATTTTTTGTCTATCTGAATAACTACTCATGTCTACTGATCGCCCCCATTATTCAATAATTTTAGTTACGACGCCTGCACCAACAGTCTTTCCACCTTCTCTAATTGCAAATCTTAAACCTTCCTCTAATGCTACAGGCTTTATTAACTTTATCTCCATCTCTATATTGTCCCCCGGCATCACCATCTGTACTCCCTCTGGTAATTTTATCTCCCCAGTTACATCAGTAGTCCTGAAATAAAATTGTGGCTTATATCCACTGAAAAATGGCGTGTGCCTTCCCCCTTCTTCCTTCCTTAATACGTATACTTGCGCCTTGAAATGCGTATGTGGCTTTATGCTCCCTGGCGCCGCTACTACTTGCCCCCTCTCTACTTCATCTTTGTCTATCCCTCTTAATAATATCCCTATGTTGTCTCCAGCTATCGCTTCATCTAATTGCTTCCTGAACATCTCTACCCCTGTTACTACACTCTTCTTTATCTCATCCGTTAACCCTACTATCTCTACTTCATCCCCTACCTTCACTCTTCCTCTCTCTACTCTCCCTGTCACTACTGTCCCTCTACCTGTTATGCTAAATATGTCCTCTATTGGCATTAAAAACGGCTTGTCTACATCTCTCTCCGGTAATGGTATGTAACTGTCTACCGCATCCATTAATTCCCATATCGCATCTACCCACTTGTCCTCCCCTCTCTTCGTGTTCGGATTCTGACTCATTACCTCTACAGCTTTTAATGCTGACCCCCTTATTACTGGTACTTCATCCCCTGGATATCCATACTTCGTTAATAAGTCCCTTACTTCCATCTCCACTAAGTCCACGATCTCTGGATCATCTACCATGTCTATCTTGTTTAAAAATACTACTATGTATGGCACGTTTACTTGCCTCGCTAATAGTATGTGCTCCCTCGTCTGCGGCATTGGCCCATCCGCCGCTGATACTACTAAGATCGCTCCATCCATCTGTGCAGCCCCTGTTATCATGTTCTTTATATAGTCAGCATGCCCTGGCGCATCTATGTGTGCATAATGCCTGTTTGGTGTCTCATATTCCGCATGATATAAGTTTATCGTCACTCCTCTCGCCCTCTCCTCTGGCGCTTTATCTATGTCTTCATACTTCAATGGCTTCGCTAATCCTTCCGCCGCTAATACCATCGTTATGGCTGACGTTAATGTCGTCTTACCATGGTCTACATGACCTATCGTACCTATGTTTACATGTGGCTTCGTCCTTACAAATTTCTCCTTCGCCATCCTTTATCTCCTCCTATTCATTATTTTTTAAAATTTGAAGATAAGATTTTTTCCTGAATATTTAATGGCATTTCTTCATAATGAGAGAACTCCATTGAGAATATTCCTCTTCCCTGAGTTAATGAACGGAGAGTTGTAGCGTAGCCAAAGATCTCAGCAAGAGGAACAAGGGCTTTTATAACTCTTGAATTATTTATAAATTCAATTTTTTCTATTCTTCCTCTTCTGCTATTAAGATCTCCTATAACATCACCCATATATTCTTCAGGAACAATTATTTCTAACTTCATTATTGGTTCAAGAAGAACTGGATCACCCTTTAAAACACCATCTTTAAAGGCTTGTGAGGCTGCTATTTTAAATGCCATATCTGAAGAATCTACTTCATGATAAGATCCATCAAAAAGAGAAACTCTTATATCAGTAACAGGATACCCTGCTAATACACCTCTATCTGCAGCCTCTCTCACACCAGCTTCAACAGCAGGAATGAATTGCTGTGGTATAACACCACCCACTATCTTGTTAATAAATTCAAGTCCGCTTCCTCTTAGCAATGGCTCCAACTCAAGCCATACATGTCCATATTGACCTCTACCACCAGTCTGCCTAATGTATTTTCCTTCTATCTTTACTGGTTTTCTTATAGTTTCTCTATAGGAGACCTGAGGTTTACCCACATTAGCATCAACCTTAAATTCTCTCTTCAAACGATCAACAATAATCTCCAAATGTAACTCTCCCATACCATGAATAAGAGTTTGACCTGTTTCTTCATCATAAGTTACCCTAAAAGTAGGATCCTCTTCTGCAAGTCTTTGTAAAGCAAGACTAAGTTTGTCTTGTTCCTCAGTACTCTTAGGTTCAATTGCAACAGAAATAACAGGTTCTGGAAATGACATTCCTTCCAGAATTATAGGTCTATTCTCATCACATAAAGTATCTCCAGTGGTTGTATATTTTAAGCCTACAGCAGCAGCTATATCTCCCACATATACTGCATCAATATCTTCTCTATGATTTGCATGCATTTGAAGGAGCCTTCCAATTCTTTCTTTTTTACCTTTCGTAGAATTATAAACGTAGCTTCCTTTCTCTAATTTACCCGAGTATACCCTAAAATAAGTTAACTTCCCTACATAAGGATCAGTCATAACCTTAAAAGCAAGAGCAACAAAAGATTCATCTTCGCTCACTATTCTTATTTCTTCCTCTCCAGTTATAGGATTTATACCTTTAACAGGTGGCAAATCCAATGGAGAAGGTAAGTAGTCAATAACAGCATCAAGCAAGGGCTGAACTCCCTTATTTTTAAAAGCAGATCCACATAACGCTGGATATAATATTCCTTCAATAGTTGCTCTTCTTAACACCTTTTTTAGTTCTGATACAAGAATATCCTCTCCCTCTAAATATTTTTCTAAGAGCTCGTCATCGAGCTCTACAATTTTTTCAACAAGTTTATGTCTATATTCTTCTGCTTGTTCCTTTAACTCTTCAGGTATTTCTGTAATTTCCCACTTAATACCAAGATCATCATAATAAACAATTGCTTTTCTCTCTAAAAGATCTATAACACCCTTAAAATTGTCCTCGCTACCAATAGGTATTTGAACAGGTGCCACATTGACTCCTAATCTATCTTCAATCATCTCTACAACCCTGAAAAAGTTAGCACCCACCCTATCCATCTTATTTACAAATATGATTCTTGGCACATTATATTTAGTAGCCTGTCTCCATACAGTTTCAGATTGAGGTTGTACACCAGCAACTCCACAGAAAACAGCAATAAGGCCATCCAAAACCCTCATCGATCTTTCAACTTCAACAGTAAAGTCTACATGTCCTGGTGTATCAATTATATTGATAACATGATCCTTCCAGCGACAAGTTGTAGTAGCAGCTGTTATGGTTATTCCTCTTTCCCTTTCTTGCTCCATCCAATCCATAGTAGCAGTTCCTTCATGTACTTCGCCTAATTTATGAGTTCTTCCTGTATAAAACAGTATCCTCTCAGTAAGTGTAGTCTTACCTGCATCTATATGAGCTGCTATTCCTATATTTCTTAATTTATCCAGTGGACATCTAGGCACTTTTATCTTCCTCCTTTTTAACTACCATCTATAATGAGCAAAAGCTTTATTAGCTTCTGCCATTCTATGCATTTCTTCTCTCTTCTTAATAGCGCCTCCTGTATTATTGAGAGCATCTAAAATCTCAGCTGCGAGCCTCTCTCTCATAGGCATACCCTTTCTTTCTCTTGCAGCTCTTACAAGCCATCTTAAAGCAAGAGAAAGTCCTCTTCGTGGAGGAACTTCTATAGGTACTTGATAAGTAGCTCCTCCTACTCTCCTTGGTCTTACTTCAAGAAGTGGAGTTAAATTTTGTACTGCTTTTTCTAAAACAGTTAAAGGATCTTGCTTTGTTTTATCTCTAATTATTTCCATTGCTCCATATACAATTTTTTCAGCAGTACTTTTTTTACCATTCAACATAACCTTATTTATCAACTTTTGTACAAGTACACTATTATAAACAGGATCAGGCGGAATCTCTCTTGGAGTAACAGGTCCTCTACGAGGCATTATTTCTTACCTCCCTCTTTTGGACGCTTAGTTCCATATTTTGATCTTCCTTGTTTTCTGCCTTCAACACCAGCAGCATCTAAGGCACCACGTATAATGTGATATCGTACACCTGGTAAGTCCTTAACACGTCCTCCTCTTACAAGAACTACAGAGTGTTCTTGAAGATTATGGCCAATACCAGGAATATATGCCCATACTTCAACTCCATTAGTAAGCCTTACTCTTGCTACCTTTCTTAAAGCAGAGTTAGGCTTTTTGGGAGTCATTGTAGTAACACGAATACATACTCCCCTCTTCTGGGGATTACCCATGAGGGCTGGAGACTTACTTTTTCTCTCTTTCGGTTTTCTTCCTTTTTTTACTAATTGATTTATGGTAGGCAAAATTACACCTCCTACTCTATATCTTTTTGAAATTTTTATTAAAAACTATAAAAGTATGCCCCTAAAAGCAAGCGAAAAAGTTTATCATTATATACTTAATTTTGTCAAGAGATTTCTTCTGGTTCACCTCCATTTTCTAAGACTTCAGCTTTTTGAGCTTGAGATTTTGCAGGAATAATTCTCTTAAATAGTCCTGTACCTGCTGGAATTAATCTACCTATAATAACATTTTCTTTTAATCCTTCCAAAGGATCCTCTTTGCCTTTTACGGCTGCTTCTGCAAGAACTCTTGTTGTTTCTTGGAATGATGCTGCAGAAATAACGCTATCAGTTGTAAGAGCTGCTTTTGTTATACCTAATACAACATCTTTTGCGATAGGTGGTACTTTTCCTTCTTCTTCAAGTTTCTGCCTGATTTTTTCAAAAGTAACTCTATTAACTAACTGACCAACCAAAAAGTTACTATCACCCGGATCTTCTATTCTCACCCTATTAGTCATTTGTCTCACAATTACTTCTATATGTTTATCATTTATCTCTGCTCCTTGTTTTGTGTATACCTTTTGTACCTCATCCACAATATATCTTTGTAAGGCAGCAAGTCCTTCATTAGCTAAAATATCAGCTGGGTTTCTATAACCCTTAGTTAACTCTTGTCCAACTGTTACATAATCACCCTCTTTTACTAATAATTGAGCATTAGGTGGTAAAATGTGTTCATCCTTTCCATCTTCTCCTTCTATAACAATTTTTTCTCCTGATTTTGTCCTTACAATCTTTACAAGACCACTCTTACCAGCAATAATTGACCTTCCTTTTGGTTTTCGTGCCTCAAAAAGTTCTTCAACACGAGGAAGACCTTGAACAATATCTTCAGTTTTTGCAGTTCTCTGCTGATAGGATGGGAAGTAAGCAAGGATTGTGCCAAATTCAACTTTTGAACCAACTTTTACATGTATTTTCAAACCTCGAGGAATTCTGTAAATTTCTTCACCATCTGATGTTTTTATAATAATATAAGCCTCTCCTGTTGCAACAATATTATCTATAATCTCTCCATTACCCTCATTAATCTCTACCACTTCACCATCTTTACATGCTTGTATTTTAACAGTTTCTCTACTATATTCAGCTATAATTTCTCCAGCCTCAATTCTGTCACCTATCCTAAATAGAAAACCAGTACCTTCTGGCAAAGATACATTATATTCTTTTCCATCATCGCCTTTAATTATTAAAGTATAGACCCAATAATGAGACTCTTCGTTATATATATAATCAATTTTTCCTCTATCCCGATCATATTTAATCCCTACAAATGTAAATCTTCTATTTTCCCCATCTTCTTTCCTTACACTTAGTACCTTACCATTATATGGTGACATGATATATCTTAAGTTAGGTTCTATATATCCTAAACTCATCCCCTTGGTTACAACTTCCCCTTCGTATACAGACAAAACAGCACCAGGCGGTAATAAAATTTCTTCTTTTTCATTTACACCTTCAATTATTACTTTTGCCTTAGGACTTACAACTACTTTTTCTTTCTTTCCAAGAACTTCAAATCTCTCTCTAAATTTAATATTTTCAAATTTTACATTTCCAGTTACTCTAACTTGAATATTTTGATGGCTTATAGAGGTTAATGCTACTCCACCAGTATGGAAAGTTCTCATAGTAAGCTGTGTACCAGGTTCTCCAATAGACTGAGCAGCAATAACACCTACAGCCTCACCTATATTAACTATTCTATGCATAGCTAAATCTTCACCGTAGCATTTTTGACAAATACCTTTTTCACTTTTACATGTCATAGGAGATCTTATTTTAATTCTTTCTATACCTGCAGCCTCTATTTTTTTAGCCTTTTCTACATCTATATATTCATTTCTTCTTACAATTAGTTCACCTGTATCTGTATAGACATCCTCCGCTGTAAATCTTCCTATAATTCTATCCTTGAGTGTTAATACAATCTTTCCTTCATCTTCTAATGGTTCCACATATATTCCATCATTTGTTCCACAATCTTCTTCTTTTATTACAAGACTTTGAGCAACATCCACTAATCTTCTTGTTAAATATCCAGAATCTGACGTTCTTAAAGCTGTATCTACTACTCCCTTACGAGCACCATAAGATGATATAAAATGCTCTGATATAGTAAGTCCTTCATAGAAATTTGACTTGATTGGTATATCCATAATTCTACCTGAAGGATCAGACATTAATCCGCGCATTGCTGCAAGTTGTCTTACTTGATCCACATTACCTCTTGCACCTGAAAAGGCCATCATAAATACTGAATTAAGCATATCAAAATTAGCAAGCATTATATCTTTTACTTCTTCGGTTGCTTTAGTCCATATTTCAATAGCCCTATGATATCTTTCTTCTTCAGAATAAAGACCACTTTCTATTGCTTTTTGTAAGTTTAAAGCCTCCTCTTCAGCTTTTTTTATAATCTTTTCCTTTGCTTCTTTTGGTATTTCTATATCCACAATTGAGAAGCTAACTCCAGCTTTTGTAGCATACATAAAGCCTAATTTTTTGAGTTCATCCAAAAATTCTGCAGTCCTTCCCCAACCATACTCACTAAAGCACTTTTCAACAATTTTCCTAATTTCTTTTCTTGTTAAAACTCCATTATGATATCTTAATTTATCAGGTAAAACCTCATTTAAAATTAATCTACCTGGAGTAGTCTCAATATAAACTTTTTCAACAGGAAATTCAACTCTATACACTTCTTCCATGCTTTTTCTATAAACATACACTTTAGAATGTAAATCAACTTTTCTTTCATCTAAAGCAAGTAATACTTCTTCAGGACTTGAGAATCTTATATTTTCAATTTCTCTTCCTGGTACCATTAAGGTAAGATAATAAAGTCCAATAACTATATCTTGAGTTGGTAATGTTAATGGTTTTCCATGAGCTGGAGAAATAAGGTTATTAGAAGAAAGCATAAGGATACGAGCTTCAGCTTGAGCCTCTAAGGAAAGAGGAACATGAACAGCCATCTGATCTCCATCAAAATCTGCATTATATGGTGGACATACCAAAGGATGGAGCTGAATAGCATTTCCATCTATTAATTTAGGCTCAAATGCCTGAATACTTACCCTATGTAAAGTAGGTGCTCTGTTTAAAAGAACAAGTTTTTCTTTGATTATTTCATCTAGCACATCCCATACTTCAGAAGTTTCTCTTTCAATTTTTTTCCTTGCATTCTTAACATTTGTAGCAAAACCATGTTCTATTAATTTATTTATTACAAATGGTTTGAAAAGCTCCAAAGCCATTTTTTTAGGCAATCCGCATTGATGTAACTTTAATTCTGGTCCTACAACAATAACAGCTCTTCCTGAAAAATCAACTCTCTTACCCAATAAGTTTTGCCTAAATCTACCTTGTTTACCCTCTAAAATATCAGATAAGGATCTAAGAGATCTCCCACTAGCATTAGTAACAGGTTTTCCTCTTCTTCCATTATCTATAAGCGCATCTACTGCTTCTTGTAACATTCTTTTTTCATTTCTTACAATTATTTCGGGAGCATTTATTTCTAAAAGTTTTGCAAGTCTGTTATTTCTATTTATCACCCTTCTATAAAGATCATTTAAATCTGAAGTAGCAAATTTTCCTCCCTCAAGTTGAACCATAGGTCTTAAATCTGGTGGTATGACTGGTAATACCTCTAATATCATCCACTCAGGTTTATTTCCAGATAATCTAAAACTTTCCACAATCTCTAATCTTTTAATAAGTTTTACTTTCTTTTGTCCTTGTAATTCATTTATCTGTTTTCTTAAATCATAAGAAAGTTCTTCAAGATCTATTTCTTTAAGAAGTTTTCTGATAGCTTCAGCACCCATTCCTACTTTAAAGCTATTACCAAATTCGCTCAGAGCTTTTTCATATTCTTCCTCTGTAAGAATCTGCATCTTTTGTAATGGTGTATCTCCTGGAGATAAAACTATATATGAATGGTAATAAATAACCTCTTCCAATTGCTTACTGCTTATATTTAAAAGTAATCCTATATAGTTAGGTACATTTTTAAAATACCATATGTGAACTACAGGTACCGCCAATTTTATATGCCCCATTCTCTCTCTTCTAACATCACTTTTTGTAACCGTAACTCCACATCTATCACAAGTTATACCTTCATATCTTTGTCCTTTATATTTACCACAATGGCACTCATAATCCCTGACTGGTCCAAATATCTTCTCACAAAAAAGGCCATCCCTTTCAGGCTTAAAAGTTCTATAATTTATTGTTTCAGGCTTTCTAACTTCTCCATAAGACCAACTCAATATATCTTCTGGAGAAGCTAATCCAAAAACTAATTTATCAAAATCTTTAATTCTCAAGGTTTAATCCTCCCCTTCCTTAAGATTCATTTTCAAGCTTATAAAGATTTACTAATTTATTACCAATATAGGCTGAGACTTTTATGCCTAGTCCTTGTAATTCCCTTACAAGAACCTTAAAGGATTCAGGAATACCTGGTTCTTTTATAAGATTTCCAGATACAATAGCAGAATAAGCTTCAGTTCTTCCTGTCACATCATCAGATTTATAGGTCAACATTTCCTCTAAAGTATGGGCAGCTCCATAAGCCTCTAATGCCCAAACTTCCATTTCTCCAAATCTTTGACCCCCAAATTGAGCTCTACCACCTAATGGTTGTTGAGTTACAAGAGAATAGGGCCCAACAGATCTTGCATGAATCTTATCATCAGCAAGATGTATGAGCTTCATTATGTACATATAGCCCACGGTAATTTTTTGATCAAAAGGTTCTCCTGTTCTTCCATCATAAAGGGTTACACGTCCATCCTCTGGAAGACCTGCTTTTCTCAACATCTCCTTAACAAGATTTGCAGATCTATTTTCTCCTAATACCTCATCAAAGGGTGGTACTATAGCATAAATACCGAGTTCATTAGCAGCCCATCCTAAGTGAGTTTCAAGAATCTGTCCTACATTCATTCTAGAAGGTACTCCTAAAGGATTTAATATTATATCTACAGGAGTACCATCCTCTAAGAAAGGCATATCCTCTTCTGGTAATATAGTAGCAATTACACCTTTATTACCATGTCTTCCAGCCAATTTGTCCCCTACAGAAATCTTTCTAATTTGAGCAACTCTTACTTTAACTATCTTATTTACTCCTGGAGGTAATTCATCATCATTTTCTCTTGTAAGAACCTTAACATCTATTACTTTACCCCATTCACCATGAGGCATTCTTAAAGAAGTATCTTTTATCTCCCTTGATTTTTCTCCAAAAATTGCTCTGAGTAACCTTTCTTCTGGAGTTAGCTCGGTCTCTCCCTTTGGAGTAACTTTTCCAACTAATATATCATTAGGACTAACCTCTGCACCTATCATTATTATTCCATCCTTATCTAAGTACTTTATAGCATCTTCACTTATATTAGGGATATCCCTTGTAATTTCCTCAGGGCCCAATTTTGTGTCTCTTGCCTTTATCTCGTATTCCTCAATATGGATAGATGTAAAGATATCTTCTTTTACTAATCTTTCGCTAATAATAATAGCATCCTCATAGTTATAACCCCCCCAAGGCATAAAGGCCACAAGAACATTTCTTCCAAGAGCAAGTCTACCTTTGGATGTAGATGGACCATCTGCAAGAATATCTCCCCTTTTAATTCTTTGGCCAACTTCAACAATTGGCTTTTGATTCCAACAAGTTCCCTGATTGGTTCTTCTATACTTTATTAAATTATATTTTTTCTCCTTTTTATCATCTGTCTCTATAACTATTTCGGATGAAGTTACTCTTTTTACCACCCCATCTACATCTGAGATCACCATTACTCCAGTATTTCTTGCTACTGTCTCTTCTATACCAGTACCAACAAGTGGTGGCTCTGTATTTATCAGGGGGACAGCTTGCCTTTGCATGTTAGCCCCCATAAGAGCACGGTTAGCATCATCGTGTTCAAGGAAAGGTATTAAAGCGGTAGAAATACTCACTGTTTGATATGGAGAAACTCCAATAAAATCTAATTCCTTAGGAGAACAGAGAATAAATTTACCCTTTCTTCTTGCGTGTACTAATTCATCAACTATTTCCTTATCCTCATTGAGATGAACATCAAAAGAAGCAATGGTATATTTCTCCTCGTCAGTAGCAGAAAGATATACTATTTCGTTAGTTATTTTTCCATCTTTTACCTTATAATATGGTGTTCTAATAAAACCATAATCATCTACTATCGCTAACGTAGAAAGATAGTTTATCAAACCTGCATTAGGACCTTCTGGTGTTTCAATAGGGCATACTCTACCATAATGGGATGGATGTATATCTCTCACTTCAAAGGTGGCTCTTTCACGAGTTAATCCTCCTGGTCCTAAAGCACTTATTCTTCTCTTATGGGCTAGTTCTGAAAGTGGATTTGTTTGATCCATAAATTGAGATAATGGATTTCTATTGAAGAATTCTCTCACTGCCGCCATCAATGGCCTTGTACTTACTAAGTTTATTGGACTTGCTTGTTCTGGATCAGTTAAAGCCATTTTTTCTCTTATTAATTTCTCTACCCTTGCAAGTCCAGCCCTAAATTGAACTTGTAAAAGTTCTCCTACAGATCTTATTCTCCTATTTCCTAAGTGATCAATATCATCCACATCATCTTTTCCTGTTTTAACCATAGTGATTCTTTTGATAATTTCTACAAAGTCTTCTTCAGTTAAAGCATAATTATCTAAAGGGATATTTAGACCTAACCTCTGATTAAGTTTGTATCTTCCAACTTTTCCTAAATTATATTTTCTTACATCAAAAAATTGTTGCTTAATTACTCTTAAGGCTTCATCCTCTTTACTTGGAACATCCCCTGGTCTCAATCTACTACATGCTTCAAATATTGCCTGAGTTCTATCACTTACATTATCTCTTGAAAAAGTGGTTTCAAGATAACTTAATTCATCTTTTCCTAAATATTGTGAAAAGAAATCAAGATCATATCCCAAAGCCCTAAGGATAAGAGATACTGGAAATTTTTTAATACCATTGGGATGAATAAAAATCATTCCATTTCCATCAAGTTCGAATTCTATCCATCCACCTCTCGTAGGAATAAGGGTTGCTATAATACTGTGTCCTTCTTCTTGGAAGAATACACCTGGAGACCTTGTTATTTGGTTTACTATGACTTTTTCTGTCCCATTTACAATAAAAGTAGCTCTTTCTGTCATTTGGGGAATATTTCCCAAAAATACCATTTGTTCTTTAATATCTTTTATGTTTTTGTTCTCATCCTTAAAGTAAAGTCTTGCTCTAACATATATGGAAGATTCATAAGTAAGACCCTTTTCTAAACATTCATCAGGAGATTTTTGGGGTGGATCGATTTTGATACCATCTTCTGTTGTAACAAATACCAAAGAAAGTCCTTGTCTTGTTGATTCAATAGGACTAATCTCGTTTAAAACCTCTCTTAAACCATCTTTTAAAAACCAATTAAATGAGTCATATTGAATTTTAAGAAGATCAGGAATATTTTGAAAAATAGGTCTATCATCATCCCAAAAAACAGTAATATTATAATCCTTTTTCCTCATACCTCATCTCCTTTTCCCTATTTTGAGATTAGACAAAATAACATTATACTATAGAGAGGTTATATTTTAAATATAAAAAAAGAGGAGGGAATTCCTAAAAAATTAGGAAATATGTTCTATTTTTGGTTCTTTTTACTTTCTTTTTCTTATTTCTGATTTTTCTCTTTAATTTTTGACCACTATAAATATTCCTATTAAAATAAACAATATACCAACAACTTTTTCAAATATACTATTTGGAATATATCTTGTCAATAAATCACCAAGATAAGCTCCTAAAAAAGAAATTAAAGACAAAGCTAAAGCTGCACCTAAAAAAACCCAAAAAGGCTGTTTTGATTTTACAGAAAGACTCAAAACAGCAAGTTGAGTTTTATCACCAAGCTCTGCTAAAAATATAGTTCCAAAGGTCAATAAGAGTATTTCCATTTTACTCTTTAAATCCAATTTATAGCACCTCCATATTATAAGCTATAAACATACACTATATGAAGGTAGTATAATATATATCTAAATTATTTACAAGGAGGTGAAAAATAAATGTGGAATGTCATAATTACTGGTATAGCAAGCTTTCTTACGGATATAAGTACAGAGATGTTCTATCCTTTAATATCTTTCTATCTTCTTGCTTTAGGTGCTGGACCTGCCATATTAGGAATTGTAGAAGGTTTTGCAGAAAGTTTAGCATCTCTTTTAAAGGTTTACTCGGGTTATATTTCAGACAAAAATAGAAAAAGAAAACCCATTGCAATAGCAGGATACGCTTTTTCAGCTTTTGGTAAAATCTTTTTATACCTTGCAGGTTCATGGATTGGAGTTTTTATTGGTAGAATCCTTGACAGATTTGGCAAAGGAATAAGGACCGCTCCTCGAGACGCACTTATTGCGGAATCTTCTATAGAAAATCGAGGAAAAGCATTTGGACTTCATAGAGCAATGGATACTCTTGGAGCTTTTCTTGGGGTTCTAATATCCATATGGATAATAAGTTCTTTGGGAATCAAAGAAACATCTTCTAATTTATCTATTTACATACCTACCTTTAAAAAAATAATACTAATAAGCATAATCCCAGCCTTTCTTGGTGTCTTAGTATTATTCCTCGCAAAAGAAACTATGAAACATAATTCAACATCTAAATTAACTTTAAAACTAAAATGGAGGGATCTGGATAAAAGATTGAAAGCTTTTCTAATATTTACTTTTATATTTACCCTCGGAAATTCTTCTAACCAGTTTCTATTTTTAAGATCAAAGAATTTAGGTGCATCAATGCTTGACGTACTTTATCTTTATCTTTTATACAACTTAGTTTATACATTATTTTCATTTCCTGCGGGTGCTTTATCAGATAAAATAGGACGCAAAAAAATCTTGATCATAGGATATTTATTCTATGGTTTAGTATATTTAGGCTTTGGATTTATATCTAAATTTCCCTATTTATGGTTACTTTTTGTACTTTATGGACTTTATATATCCTTTACAGAAGGGGTTGAAAAAGCTCTTATTGCAGATCTTGCACCATCAGATTTAAGGGCTACGGTAATTGGTCTTCACGCTACCTTAGTAGGTATAGGACTATTCCCAGCCTCCTTCTTAGCAGGTCTTTTATGGAGTTATTTTGGTCCATCTGCCCCTTTTCTTTTTGGAGGATTTTTAGGAATACTTTCAGCTATAGGATTAATCTTTATTCTTTAACATTTTCATAGTATAATTAATAAAATTATGAAAGATGAGGAAGACTTACTTCAGGAATTATTACAAGCATCAAATAATAAATATTCTTCAGAAAACCTGAAGAAAGCCTTCCTCTTCGCACAAAAGGCTCATAAAGATCAATTAAGAAAATCTGGAGAACCCTACATAACTCATCCCGTTGAGGTTGCCAAAATACTCACGAATCTTGGAATGGATGAAACTGTAGTAATAGCAGGTTTGCTTCACGATGTCTTAGAAGATACAAATGTTACCCCTTTAGAATTGGAAAAAGAATTTGGAAAAGATGTCCTTTCCTTGGTAGCTGCTATTACAAAATTAGAAAGATTAAGTTTTTACCCCACAGAAGCTTATAAAGCTCAAAATTTGAGAAAAATGTTTATAGCTATAGCGAAAGACATAAGAGTAATAATAGTCAAGCTTGCAGATAGATTACATAATATGCAAACTCTTCAATACCATGAAGAAGAAAAAAGAAAAAGAATAGCAAAAGAAACCTTAGAAATCTATGCACCCCTTGCTCATAGATTAGGTGTTTGGGATATAAAGTGGAGATTAGAAGATTTAGCTTTTAGATATTTAGAACCAGATAAATATCATTACGTAGCTAATAAAGTAGCTGAAACAAGAAAAAAGAGAGAAGAATTTATTGAGAAAGCCATTGAAATAATTAAAGAAGAACTTAAAAAAGCTAACATAGAAGCAGAAGTCACTGGAAGAGCAAAACACCTCTATAGCATCTATCAAAAAATGATTCGTAGAGGAATTGAAATAGAAGAAATGTATGATTTATTAGGAGTAAGAATTATAGTAAACAATGAGATAGAATGTTATGAAGTATTAGGAATCATCCATAATTTATGGAGACCAGTTCCTGGAAGATTTAAAGATTATATTGCCAATAAAAAATCTAATAACTATCAATCACTTCATACTACAGTAATTGCTATGGATGGAAAACCTCTTGAAGTGCAGATTAGAACATGGGAAATGCATAGAATAGCAGAATACGGAGTTGCTGCCCATTGGCTTTACAAAGAAGAGATAAAGAAGCCCGATTCTTTTGAAGAAAAATTATCGTGGTTAAGACAACTTCTTGAATGGCAAAAAGAACTGTTGGATGATCAAGAATTCTTAGATTCTATAAGAAGTGATCTTTTTGAAAGAGAGATCTATGTTTTTACTCCTAAGGGAGATATTATTGCCTTACCTCAAGGATCAACTCCTTTAGATTTTGCCTATTCTATACATACTGAAGTGGGCCATAGATGTAAAGGAGCTAAAGTAAACGGGAAAATAGTTCCTTTAAATTATATTCTTCAAAATGGAGATATTGTTGAAATCATAACAAGTAAAGAGGAGGGAAAACCAAGTAGGGACTGGCTTAATATTGTAAGAACAAGTCAAGCTAAAAATAAGATAAAGCAATACTTTAAAAAATTAGCAAGAGAAGAAACACTTCAAAAAGCCAAAGAAACTATTGAGAATGAAATAAAGAAAAATGAAGATTGGTTAAAAGAAGTGTTAAATAAAGATGAGATTTCTATAAATGATTTATTAGAATCTTCCATTGGTAAGAATTTCTTGAACGAACATGGTTTCAAAGAAATAGAGTCTTTCTTACTTAGCATAGGTACTGGAGAAATAACCCCTCAACAATTTATCGAGAGGTTTAAGAAGGAGCTTAAAAAAGAAATTATAGTGACTTTGGGGGAAACTGAAAAAAACAAATTAGTAGAAGGTCTCGAAATATCTGGCTTAGACAATATTATGATCAGAATTGCAGAATGTTGTAACCCTATACCAGGAGACCAAGTTATGGGTTATGTATCAAAAGGTAGGGGCATAGTGGTACATAGGAAAGATTGCCCTAATCTTATACACCTCAAAAATAGATATCCAGAAAGAGTTATTACTATTGAATGGCAAAAGCTCAAAGGTGGAGGAAAATATAAAACAGGTATTGAGATAGATGCTATAGACAGAGTAGGCCTATTGAAAGATCTAATAGAGAGAATCTCACAGGCAAGAATAAATATATTGGACTTAGGAACAAAGGTTGGAAAAGATGGTATAGCAAGAATAAAAGTAGTTGTAGAGATTGACAATCCTTTAACCTTCAATTATCTTATGGAAGAGATAAAAAAATTATCTGATGTCATTTCAGTTAGAAGAGCAGTGAGAATATAAATGAGGACAGTCATACAAAGAGTAAAGAGAGCAGAGGTAAGAGTAGAAGGAGAAGTAATAGGTAAAATTTCTCAAGGACTTCTAATTCTCTTGGGAATAGCTCAAGAAGATACAGAAGAAGATATTATAATTTTAGCAGACAAAATCATTAACTTAAGAATATTCTCAGATAAAGAGGGAAAAATGAACTTAAGTATTAAAGAAATAAATGGAGAAATCCTTGTAGTCTCACAATTTACCTTATATGCTGATTGTAGAAGAGGAAGAAGACCTGATTTTACAAGGGCTGCAGAAAAAGAAAAAGCCTATTTTCTCTACAAAAAATTTATAGAATATATAAAAACATATATAGATAAAGTACAAGAAGGAGAATTTCAAGCTTACATGGAAGTTGAATTAATAAATGATGGTCCAGTAACTATTATAATTGATACAGAAGATCTTAAAAAACCAAGGAGGGCTAAAGAATGAACATAGAACTTCCCCGTGGAGTACAAGATATACTTCCTGAAGATATTCCATATTGGCATCTTGTAGAAAACACAGCCAGAAAACTTTTTGAATCTTATAACTATGAAGAAATAAGGACTCCCATATTTGAATACACAGAACTTTTTAGAAAAGGCACTGGCGAAACTACAGATATTGTAATGAAAGAAATGTATACCTTTACAGATAAAAAGGGGCGTTCTCTTACATTAAGGCCAGAAGGCACTCCAGGAGTCATAAGAGCCTTTCTTACAAACAAAATATATAATCAGAAACCTGTATGCAAAGTATATTACATTGGTCCTATGTTTAGATACGAAAGACCTCAAGCAGGAAGATATAGACAATTTCATCAATTAGGAATAGAGGTTTTAGGAAGAAAAGATCCATATATAGATTTTGAGGTAATAAAATTAGCAGTAGATCTTTTGAAAAACCTTAAGTTAGAAAATTTAGAAGTAGAAATAAATTCATTAGGTTGCATAAAATGTAGACCAAATTATAGAGAAGCTCTTATAAACTATTTCAGAAAATACGAAGACCAGTTTTCTCCCATAGATAAAGAAAGATTAGAAAGAAATCCATTAAGATTACTTGACTCAAAAGATGAAAAACTTATTGCTTTAAAAGATCAGGCTCCACAACCCATCGACTATCTTTGCGATGAATGTAAAATTCACTTTGAAAAATTACAAAAATATTTAAGTTTAGATAATATCAAATATAAATTAAGCCCAAAGCTGGTAAGAGGACTTGATTATTATACAAAAACCGTATTTGAGATAACCACCACAACTCTTGGATCTCAGAACGCAGTAGTCGGGGGAGGAAGGTATGATAATTTAGTAGAAACTTACGGTGGTCCATCTATCCCTGGCCTTGGTTTTGCCCTTGGTATAGAAAGACTTATTATTCTTTTAAAACAGCAAAACCATATATCCTTACCTTATATCCCTCTTATATTTATTACCCTTTCTGAAGATTATGTGGAGGCAGGCATAAAACTTGCAAAAATATTAAGAACAAAATATAGAGTTGATATGGGTTCTCCCCAAGAAAATTTAAGAACTCAATTAAAATGGGCAGATAGATTAGGAAGTGATATTGTAATATTCTTAACTGAAGAAATTGTAAAAAATAAACTTAAGATAAAGAATTTTAAAACAGGAGAAGAAAAATATACAGATTTAAACCTCAATACTATCTTAGAAGACATTGAGACTATGCTATAATTACAAAGAATTTCACACAAGGGAAAGGTGGGAAAGATTTTGAAAAGGAACTATTATTGTGGAGAGATAAACTCAAAAAATATAGGTGAAACAGTAATTTTAAGTGGATGGGTACATAGAATAAGGCACCATGGTGGACTTATATTTGTAGATCTTAGAGATAGAAGTGGAATTATTCAATTAGTATTTGATCCATCTATTTCTCAGGAAAGCTATAATATTGCAGATAATTTAGGTAATGAATGGGTAATAACAGTAGAGGGAAAAGTTAGAAAAAGACCTGAAGGAATGGAAAACCCTAAAATACTAACAGGAGAAATCGAAATCGAAGTAAGAAAAATAAAAGTAGAAAATACAGCTAAACCTCTTCCCTTTAACCTATGGAGCAATAAGGAGATTGATGAAACAGTTAGATTAAAATATAGGTATTTAGATCTAAGAAGAGAAAAAATGCAATATAATATAACTTTTAGGCATAAATTTATTCTTTCCATAAGAAATTTCTTATCTAAAAAAGGTTTTATAGAAATCGAAACCCCATATTTAATTGTAAGTACTCCCGAAGGAGCACGTGATTTTCTAATACCAAGTCGACTTCAGCCTGGAAAATTCTATGCCCTCCCCCAATCCCCTCAATTATTTAAACAAATTCTTATGGTATCAGGATTTGATAAATATTTTCAAATAGCGAGATGCTTTAGAGATGAGGATTTAAGAGCTGATAGACAACCTGAATTTACCCAGCTCGATATGGAAATGTCTTTTATAGATCAGGAAGATGTATTTAATATTATAGAAGAGTTATTTAAAATAACTCTTAGAGAGACTTTAGATGTGGAAATCCAAATCCCCTTTATCAGACTAACTTATGATGAAGCTATGAACACATATGGAAGTGATAAACCCGACTTAAGATACGATCTAAAAATAACTGACGTAACAGATCTTTTTTCAAATTTCTCCTTAGAGTTTATAAAAAATATTATTGCAAATAATGGTGTAGTGAAAGGAATAATATTGAGAGGAATAATACCAACAAGGAGGGATTGGAGCATCATAGAGAACAAAGTAAGAGAATTAAAAGGTAAAGGAGTAATGTGGTTCTCTTATGCAGATGGCACATTAAAATCTTCCATTAACAAATATCTAAGTGACGATGATAAGGCTAAAATCATTGGAACATTAAATTTAAAACCTGGAGATTCCTTTTTTAGCATTGCAGGTGAATGGAAAAAGGTAGTAAAAATCCTTGGAAGCATGAGATTAGAGCTTACCCAAATATTTGATATTCCTAAAAAAGAAGGGCTTTTTTTCCTTTGGGTTACAGACTTCCCTCTTTTCGAATATGATGAAGAAGAAAAAAGAATTGTAGCTGAACATCATCCATTTACTTCTCCAAAAGAAGAAGATCTTCCCTTATTAGACACCAATCCATTGAAGGTTAGAGCTCAGTGTTATGATTTAGTATTAAATGGTACTGAATTAGGTAGTGGAAGCATAAGAATTCATCAAAGAGAAATTCAAGAAAAAATATTTAATATATTAAATATTTCTCCTGAAGATGCAAAGAAAAAATTTGGATTTCTATTAGAAGCCTTTGAATATGGAGCTCCACCCCATGGAGGTATAGCTTTAGGGATAGATAGAATAGTTGCTATTCTTACTAATTCCCCATCTTTAAGAGATGTGATTGCTTTTCCAAAAACTCAAAGTGGGACTTGTCTTTTAACAGGAGCTCCCTCAGAAGTTGATCCAAAACAATTAGAAGAAGTACATATTAAAGTAGTCCTACCTGAAGGAGAGAATTAAATGAATTTCTATGAAAATTCTATTGAGCTTCATAAATGGAAAAAAGGTAAATTAGAGATAAAGCCTAAAGTACCATTAGAGAATAAAAACGATCTTTCTTTGGCTTATACGCCTGGGGTTGCAGGAGTATCTCAGGTTATCTATGAAAAACCTAATTTAGTTTATGACCTCACTATAAAAGCAAATACCGTAGCGGTAGTTAGCGATGGTTCTGCAGTTTTAGGTCTTGGAAACATCGGTCCTTTAGGAGCTATACCCGTAATGGAAGGGAAGGCAATATTATTTAAGAAGTTTGCCAATATAGATGCTTTTCCTATATGCTTAAATACACAAGACCCAGAAAAAATAATAGATATTGTTTATAATATATCTCCTATATTCGGAGGTATTAATCTTGAAGATATATCAGCACCAAACTGTTTTTATATTGAAGAAAAACTCACTGAACTATTAGATATACCTGTATTTCATGATGACCAACACGGTACTGCAATAGTAACTTATGCAGCTCTCATAAATGCTCTAAAACTAAAGAATTTAAAACTGAATGAAATAAAAATAGTGATATTAGGGGCGGGAGCTGCAGGAATAGCTATAGCAAAATTTCTTATTTCTGAAGGTGCAAAAAATATTAGATTAGTTGATCGTCATGGTATCATATATCCAGGAAGAAAAGATGGTATGAATCCTGAAAAAGAAAAAATAGCATCAATAATTAATCCTGAAAAAGAAAAGGGAGAATTAAAAGACGCCCTAAAAGATGCTAACGTGTTCATTGGTGTTTCTCAGGCAAATCTTTTATATCCAGAGTATATAAAATTGATGAAAAAAGATCCTATTATTTTTGCCATGGCCAATCCTGTTCCAGAAATAATGCCTGAAGTTGCCCAAAAAGAGGGTGTAAGAATAATAGGTACTGGAAGATCTGATTATCCTAACCAAATAAATAATCTCCTCGCTTTTCCAGGTGTATTTAGAGGAGCTTTACTTGTCAGAGCAAGAGAAATAAATCAAGAAATGAAACTCTCTGCTTCTTTCGCCATTGCATCCTTAATCGAGGAACCAAGAGTAGACTACTTAATACCCTCCCCGCTTGACAAAAGAGTAGTTCCAAAAGTAGCGGAAGAGGTTGCTAAAGCAGCCATACGCACTAATGTAGCGAGAATATTTAAAACAGAAGAAGATATAAGAAAGGAATTGAAAATTATGTTAGGAGGAGAAGATGATGAATAAAGAATTTAATACCATTGTTGTAATAGGATCTCAATGGGGAGATGAGGGAAAAGGAAAAATTATAGATATTATTTCACAAAATGCTGATGCAGTTGTAAGATTCAATGGAGGAAATAACGCTGGCCATACAGTAATAGTTAAAGATAAAACCTTTAAATTTAGACTTCTCCCATCCGGTATAGTTTCCGAAAAAGTAATTAATATAATTGCTACAGGAGTAATTGTCAATCTACCAGCTTTAGTAGAAGAGATTGAAGAATTAGAGAAAAATGGTATAAAAATAAAAAACCTTTATATCAGTGACAGGTCTCCTTTAGTTTTGCCATACCATCCTTTATTGGATAAATTTTTTGAAGAAAAAAGAGAAAAATCCAAGATAGGTACAACCGCAAGAGGTATAGGACCAGCTTACAGTGATTACATTGCAAGAGATAGTCTAAGAATAGGAGATCTACTTGATAAAGAATACTTTATAGAAAGAATAACTCAAATATATGACTTTAAATCAAAAATATTATCTGAAGAATCTCTTGGATATAAAATAAAGGAAATTTATAATTCCCAAATAGAAGCTATAGAAAAATTATCAAAAAAAGGTGTAATAATTACAGATACCTCTAAACTTATAAATGATCTGATTGATTCAGGGAAAAAGGTACTATTTGAAGCTGCACAAGGCACTCTTCTTGATATTTATTATGGTACATATCCTTATGTTACTTCTTCATTTACCATAGCAGGAGGAGTATGCGTAGGAGCTGGAATAGGTCCTCAAAAAATTAAAAAAATAATAGGTGTAATAAAGGGATATACATCACGAGTTGGAGAAGGACCATTTCCAAGTGAAATTCACGACTCTATAGCAGAATATATAAGAGAGAAAGGACAAGAATATGGTACAGTAACCAGAAGACCTCGTCGTGTGGGTTGGTTGGATCTAGTAGCATTACGATATGCAAAAAGAATAAATAACTTTACAAGCATTGCTATTACTAAATTAGACGTATTGAGCGGTCTTGAGAAATTGAAGGTTGTAGTAGGATATAGATATAAAGGAAAATTAATTGATGAATTCCCTTCTTCTTTAAATGTATTAAAAGATTGTGAACCTATTTTTGAAGAGATACCAGGATGGAAAGAAAATCTATTGGGAATATTAGATATCTCAAGATTACCTCAAAATACTATTAAATATTTAGAAATGATTGAAAAGGAATTAGATACAAAAATCGAAATAATAGGAACAGGACCTGAAAGAAACGACATAATTATAGTAAAAGATCCTTGGGAATTATAGATGGAAATAGTAAGTAAATCTTCAGAACATACATATAAAATCGGAAAAACTATTGGAGAAAAGTTAAAACCAAGAGATATTTTAGCATTAATAGGAGATTTAGGAAGTGGAAAAACTACCTTTGTTAAAGGATTAGCTGAAGGAATTGATATTAAAAATCCAATAAATTCTCCTTCTTTTCTGATAATAAAGGAATACAAAGGTAAATATCCATTCCTTCATATAGATGTATACCGTCTAAACAATCCTGAAATAGAGCTTTTTAATATTGGCCTTGAAGAGTATCTTAAGGATGACTACATTATTGCCATAGAATGGGCTGATAGAATTTTGAATTACTTACCTGATAATAGACTCGAAATTGAATTTCTTCATATGAGTAATAATGAAAGAAAAATAATATTTAAACCTAAAGGAGAAAGATATAAAAATCTCATAGAGGGGCTTAAAGAATGTTTATCTTAAGCATAAATACAGCATCCAATAAGAGCAATATTGTTTTGTGGAAAGACGAAGAAATTTATGAGCTTTTTTATTCTACTAATTCCAGAACATATGGTGAGACATTAACGAGTAATTTACAAGAACTTCTAAAAAAATCAAAATGGAATTTAAAAGATGTGGATATTTTTAGCGTAATCACAGGACCAGGATCATTTACAGGCCTAAGAATAGGAGTAGTTACTATAAAAACTTTAGCCCAAATCTATAAAAAACCAACTGTTGGAATATCATATTTAGAAGCCTTAGCTTCTCAGATTGCTTTTAAAGGATTAAAAGTACCAATTTTGTCTGCAAGAAAGGGAGAGATACATGCAGGTTTTTATGTGGATGAAGATCCTATCCATCCTGAAGATGTTTATTCATACGATACATTTCTAAGTCTGCTAAATAGATTTAGTAAAGACAATCCTACAATAATAACTGGAGATATACCTGAAGATCTAAAATTATTACTTCCTAAAAATATAATATCAACCCCAGAATTTCTAAACTCAATCAGGGGAGAAACCCTCGTATACATTACATTAAAAAAATATCAAAATGGGTATATTAAAGATTATTTAACTCTACTTCCTGATTATAGGCAAAAATCAAGCGCAGAAATTAACTGGGAGAAAAGACATGAAAGAACAGGATCAAAAAACTGAAATAAATATAGAGATAAGGCCAATGAAATTTGAAGACATAGATTCTGTTGATGAAATAAATAAGTTATCTTTCTCTAATCCTTGGAGCAGAGAAAGCTTTGAAAAAGAATTAACATCTAACAAAATTGCAAGATATTTTGTAGCTGTGCATAACGAAAAAATTGTCGGCTTTGTAGGCCTTTGGGTTATATTTCAAGAAGCCCAAATAACCACAATAGCAGTACACCCTGATTATAGAGGAAGAAAAATCGGAGATAGATTAATGGATTTTGTTATAGATTATTGTCTCAAAAATCAAGTTAGAAATATAATCTTAGAAGTTAGAGTATCCAATACCATTGCCCAAAATCTATATTATAAAAAGGGCTTTCAAAAAATAGGTGTTAGAAAATGGTATTATAAAGATGGGGAAGATGCCTTAGTAATGGTAAAAAAGCTCTTTCTTTAAGGGGAAACTAATGATAACGATTGGGATTGAAACTTCTTGTGATGAGACAAGTATAGCATTAGTAGAGGATGGAACTAAGATTTTAAGCAACACAGTTTCATCACAAATAGACATTCATAAAATATATGGGGGTGTAGTTCCAGAAGTTGCATCAAGGCTCCATGTACAGGTTATAAATAAACTTATTGATGTAGCTTTAGAAAAAGCAAATTTAAGTTTTAAAGACATAGATTTAATAGCAGTTACCCATGGTCCTGGTCTAATTGGATCATTATGGGTAGGAATAATGGTAGGAAAAACCCTATCCTTAGCATTAGAAAAACCAATTGTTGGAGTAAATCATCTTGAGGGACATATTTTTGCCAACTTCTTAAGAAAAGATCCCCCTACATTTCCCTTTATATCTCTTATAATATCAGGAGGACACACAGAATATCTTTTAGTGGAAGGAATAAGAAAATATAAATTATTAGGACAAACTTTGGATGATGCTGCTGGAGAAGCTTTTGATAAAGTGGCAAGAATATTAGGATTAAGTTATCCTGGTGGTCCAGAAATAGAAAAAGTGGCAAAGAATGGAAACCCAGTTTTCAATCTCCCTAAGGTAAAGTGCGATAGAGATTTAGATATAAGCTTTAGCGGATTAAAAACAGCTATATTGTATCTTGTAAGGGATTTAAAAAATGAAGGGAAAGAAATTCCAGTAGCAGATATAGCTGCCTCTTTTCAGAAAAGAGTAGTGGAAGAATTAATAGAAAGAGCATTAATTGCTGTAAAAAAATTTAAAATTAATACATTAGTACTTTCTGGTGGTGTGGTAGCAAATAGTTATTTACAAGAAAAGTTCAAAAAAATCTCTGTGGAGGAAAAGATAGAACTCTATTTACCCCCTAAAGAATTGTGTACTGATAATGCAGCTATGATTGCTTCCGCAGGGTACTACCTATATAAAAATGGATATGTAAATGATCTTTCTTTATCAGCTATTCCAGATCTACCCTTGGAGGTAGTTAATGAATAATTTGAACCGTACCCTTAAATCAGGGTTAAAATTTTCCATAGTAATAAGTGCAATTATTCTTGTAATTATCTTATTTTTTACTACAGATTCAAGAACTTGGAATGCTCTACTTACTCTTAAATGGAATTATGTCTTATATATTCTTATCCTTAATTTTTTAAGCTGGATATTTGCAGCAATTAGATACAAAATTCTTATAAAAGGTTTGGAAGGGGTAAATATAAAATTAACAGAGGCCTTACAGATACACCTTGCTTATTATTTTGCATCAAGCATAACCCCTACATCAGCAGGTGGCGAACCCTTAGAAATATACCTTCTTTCAAAGAAAAATATTAAAGTTGGACAAGCAACCGCATTAAGTCTTTTCAGATATGTTATTAATTCTCTAACTTTTGCTATCTCTTCACCTATTGTAATATATTTCTATTCTTATCTTTTTCCTCAACAAATAATTAAAAGATTAGTTCAATATAGTGCTTTACTCTTTTTCTTAATTGTTGTAGGTTTTATATTTGCCCTGTACAAACCAAGACCTATTATAAGATTTATTGCTTATATTCTTCTCAAGTTAAGGAAACTACCCTTCCTATCAAAAATACATCCTTATCAAATATTAAGAGTTGTCAATAATAATGTAAAAGATTTTCATAGCACTCTTTGGCTCTTTATAAAAGATAAAAAACTTACTATGTTCGGCTTTTTCTTCTTCAATCTTCTTTCTTGGTTTACCTATTTTTTAATAGCCCCAGTTCTTATGATGAGTTTCCATTTGAAAGTTAATATAATCTCTGTAGTTTTAGTACAAATTCCAATCTTTTTCTTAATGTTCTATGTTCCCACACCAGGAGGAAGTGGAGTCATTGAGATTCTTCTTTCCCTCGCTTTTGCCCCTTTTGTACCCAAGTATATCTTGGGAATTTATATAATATTATGGCGAACATTTACCCATTATGTTACGTTATTAGCCGGTGCATTTGACTTCATATATGTCCTTGGTATCAAAAATTGGGAATAAGAAAAAATAAAATAAAGAGGTGATCTTTCGATGATGAATACAAAAATAAAGGTAAACATAATATTTAAGCCAGGTATACCTTCTGCAAGAACAAAAGGTGGTGGAGATCAAACTGCTTGTAAGATGCTATATGAAGCTCTTAAAAAAAGAAATGATATAGAAATCTATTATAATGGTCTTGTCAAAGATGGACCTTATGATATTCTTCACTTCCATTCCTTTGGAGATGTCTTCTTTAAATACGTAAAGAAAGAAAACAAAAGTAAAATTGTATTTACAGCTCATGTAATAGCAGATACCATGTTGGGTAGTGCTTTGTTAGCTGAAAAATGGAAAGGTCTTTTTTCTCAATATCTTCTTCTCTTTTATAATCAGGCAGATTTAGTTATTGCTGTCTCCCCGTTAGAAGTAGAAAAATTAAAAGAAATGGGAGTAAAAACTAAGATTGTTTTTATACCAAATGGTGTGGATTTAAGTTTATTTAAGAAAAATGAAAATTTAAGAAGAAAGACAAGAGAAGAATTTAATATAAAAGACGATGACATTGTACTTTTAAGTGTAGGTCACATGATAAAAAGGAAAGGTTTTGATACTTTTGCAAAAATGGCTGAAAAATTGCCTCAATATAAATTTGTTTGGGTAGGTGGTATTCCTTTCTCCTTCTTAAGTGGAGGATATTCTGAAATAAAGAAAATTATTAAAAATCCTCCAGAAAATCTAATCTTGCCAGGTCCATGTCCTCACGATGAACTCAACAAATTTTATAGCATGGCTGATATTTTCTTTTTCCCATCAAGACAAGAAAACTTTAGTATTGCTGTACTTGAAGCATCAGCTGTAGGCTTACCTCTACTTTTAAGAGATTTAAAAGAATACAAAGAACCTTTATCCCCCAATTATATAGCAGGTACAGAAGAAACATTTGAAGAAAATATAAAACTTCTTGCTGAAAATAAAAACTTAAGAGAAGAATACTCTAAAAAAGCCTTGAAAATTGCTGAGAAATACAATATAGAAAGAGTTGCTAATGAAACTGTAAAGGTGTATAAAGAAATATTAAATCTGTCATGAAAATAGCATTCTTTACAAATAACTATTTACCCAATACAGGAGGAGCTGCCATAGCTGTAGAAAGTTATAGAGAAGCTTTAGAAAAGCTTAATCATGAAGTTCATGTATTTGCCCCAAAATATCCACCTTGGTTCCCTAAATACAAAGAAGACAAAGGAAAACATATAATAAGATTTCCATCTATTGCATTAAGATATATAACTCCTCAACCGTTACCCCTATATTTCTCTTTCTTAGTAGAAGATTACTTTAGAAAACAAGATTTTGATATTGTCCATTCACATCATCCGTTTGTAATAGGAAAAACCGCTCTTAAACTTGCTAAAAAGTATAATAAACCAATTGTTTTTACCCATCATACTCAATACCATAAATATGTGCATTATATTCCTATAATACCCCAAATCATGACCTCAAAAATTGCCATAAAAGAAAGCGTAAAATACTCTAATCAAGTAGATCTTGTAATCGCCCCTACAAAAGAAATTAAAGATATGATAATCAATTTTGGTGTAAAAACAAGAATAGAAGTCATACCTACAGGTATAGATTTTTCATTATGGGAAAAACCTATTCCTAAAGATTTTTTAGACAAATTTCCATGGAAAGACAAAAAGATATTACTTTATGCTGGAAGACTTGCTAAAGAGAAAAATCTTGAATTTTTAATTCAAGCTCTTTCAAGACTATTAAAAGAAAGAGATAATGTTGTGTTTTTAATTGTTGGTGATGGAGAAGAAAGAAAAAATCTGGAAAATCTTACAGAAAAATTAGATATAAAAGACAAGGTTATTTTCTTAGGATGGCATCCAAGAGAAGAACTAATTTATTATTATAAAGTAGCCCATATATTTGTTTTTGCATCCACCACAGAAACCCAGGGTTTAGTTACTTTAGAAGCTATGGCAGGAGGATGTGCTGTCGTAGCAGTAGAAGCCCCAGGCACAATAAGCTTAGTAGAAAATGGTAAAGAAGGTTTATTAGTGCAAGAAGATTACAATGATTTCTATCAAAAAGTTCTATATCTACTTAATAACGAATCACTTCTACAAAATATGAAAAACAATGCAATTAAGAAGGCTACTCAGTTTTCGATAATGGAAAGCGCAAAGAAATTGGAAGAATTATATAAAGAAATCATAAAAAACAAAGAAAAAATAAAAAAAACCTAGAAAAATAAGAATTTTTGACATATATTTGCTATTTTTTACGTATTTTTTCTGTTGAATAGATATTTAAAGTTAATATATATTTATTCTGGTTTTAGCACTCATCAACTTAGATTGCTAATAAAATTATAAAATTATGAAAGGAGGTCGAGACTTGTGAAATTGCGTCCTATTGGTGATCGTGTAGTGGTTAAGGTTATTGAGCAAGAAGAAAAAACAAAAGGAGGTATTGTTCTTCCTGACACTGCAAAAGAAAAACCCCAGCAAGGAAAAGTAATAGCAGTAGGTACTGGCAGAATCCTTGATAATGGGCAAAAAGTCCCATTAGAAATCAAAGAGGGAGATAGAGTTATTTTTGCAAAATATGCTGGTACTGAAGTAAAAATTGAAGGTGAAGAATATCTCATCCTTAGTGAGAGAGATATTTTAGCTGTAATTGAAGAGTAAAAAAATTTAAAAAAAAGGAGGGAGAGAATATGGCAGCCAAATTAGTTAGCCTTGACATGCAAGCAAGAACAGCACTTATAAGAGGACTTGATATCGTAGCAGACACTGTAAAAATTACTTTAGGACCTAAAGGAAGAAACGTTGTACTTGAAAAGAAATTTGGAGCACCTGTTATCACTAACGATGGTGTAACCATTGCTAAAGAAATAGACCTTGAGGATCCATTTGAAAATATGGGTGCTCAACTTGTAAAAGAAGTAGCTTCCAAAACTAATGATGTAGCAGGTGACGGTACAACCACAGCTACAGTACTTGCTCAAGCATTAGTACATGAAGGAATGAAGCATGTAGTAGCTGGAGCTAACCCTATGTACGTAAGAAGAGGAATAGAAAAGGCAGTAGAAGCAGTAGTCGAAGAACTTAAAAAGATTGCAAAACCTGTAGAAACAAAAGATGATATAGCCCATGTTGCAGCCATTTCCGCTAATAACGATGAAGAAATTGGAAAATTAATTGCTGAAGCAATGGATAAAGTTGGAAAAGACGGAGTAATAACCGTAGAAGAATCTCAAGGTATTACAACCACCTTAGAACTTGTTGAGGGAATGCAATTTGATAGAGGTTACCTTTCTGCATATATGATTACAGATCCTGAAAGAATGGAAGCAGTATTAGAAGAACCATACATACTCATAACTGATAGAAAAATAAGTGCAGTAAGTGATATTCTCCCAATACTTGAGAAAGTTGTTCAAACTGGAAAGCCATTAGTAATAATTGCAGAGGATGTAGAAGGTGAAGCATTAGCTACTCTTGTAGTCAATAAATTACGTGGGGTTCTCCAATCCTTAGCTGTAAAAGCTCCTGGATTTGGAGATAGAAGAAAAGCAATGTTACAAGATATCGCTATCTTAACTGGTGGAGAGTTCATCTCTGAAGAAACAGGAATAAAACTTGAGAATGTAACATTGAATATGCTTGGAAGAGCAGAAAAAGTAAGAGCCAATAAAGATAAGACTACCATCATTGGAGGGAAAGGAAATAGAAAAGATATTGAGGCAAGAATAGCTCAAATTAAGAAACAATTAGAAGAGACTGATTCTGAATTTGATAGAGAAAAATTACAAGAAAGACTTGCAAAACTCGCTGGTGGAGTTGCTGTAATTAAAGTAGGAGCAGCTACTGAAGTAGAGCTTAAAGAGAAAAAACATAGAATTGAAGATGCTTTATCTGCTACAAGAGCTGCAGTAGAAGAAGGGATCGTACCTGGCGGTGGTGTGGCTCTTGTAAGAACTATTAAAGTTCTTGATAATGTAAAAGTAGAAAATGAAGATGAAAGAATTGGAGTAGAAATTGTAAGAAGATCCCTTGATGTACCATTAAAGCTCATTGCTACCAATGCCGGCAAAGAAGGATCTATTATTGCAGAAAAAGTCAAAGAGATGGATGGGCCAACGGGATATGATGCTGCAAAAGATAGATTTATAAATATGTTTGAGGCTGGAATTGTAGATCCTTGCAAAGTAACAAGATCTGCATTACAAAATGCTGCAAGTATAGCTGCATTGGTACTCACAACTGAAGGTCTTGTTGCTGAGAAGCCAGAAAAGGAAAAACAGACACCTCCTCCACCTCCTGAATACTAATCTTAATAAAAGCCCCCAAGAGAATCTTGGGGGCTTTATTTATTATGAGAATAGCATTCTTCACAAATAACTATTTGCCTAATACTGGAGGAGCTGCTATTTCTGTTGAAACATATAGATCTGCATTAGAGAAAATGGGACATGAAGTATATGTTTTTGCACCAAAATATCCAAAACAGTTCACTTCCCATAATGATGGAGATAGAATTTTTCGTTATTCTGCATTATTTATAAAACAAATTACAATTCATCCCATTCCTATACCTTTTTCTTTCTTCATTGAGAATTATTTTAGAGATAAAAATTTTGATATTATTCATTCTCATCATCCATATATTATTTGGTAAAACTGCATTAAAATTTTCCCAAAAATATAATATACCTATAGTCTTCACATATCATACTCTTTATCATAAATATGTTCATTATATTCCTCTTATACCTCAAAAAATTAAAGAATGGTTTGCAATTAAAAGTAGTGTTGACTATGCCAATAAAACAAACTTAGTTATTGCTCCATCCCTTGAAGTTGGGGAAATGATTAAAAATTTTGGTGTAAAAACTAAAATAGAAGTATTACCTATAGGTGTTGATTTTTCATTGTGGGAAAAGGATATCCCAGATAAATTTAAATATGACCCAAGATGGTTTGGGAAAAAAATTTTATTATATGCTGGTAGACTTGCGAAAGAAAAAAATGTAGATTTTCTTTTAAGATCTCTAACTCCTTTATTAAAAGAAAGAGAAGACGTAATTTTGTTAATTGTAGGAGGAGATGAAAGGGATAATTTAATTAATCTTGCAAAAAAATTAGAAATTTTGGATAAAGCTCTATTTTTAGGATGGTATCCACGAGAAAAATTAGTATATTTCTATAAAATCGCTGACATTTTTGTATTTTCATCAACTACAGAGACCCAAGGACTTGTAACCTTAGAAGCAATGGCAGGAGGATGTGCTGTAGTTGCAGTTAGAGCTACAGGAAGCGAAAATCTTATTACTCATGGAATAGAAGGATTTTTAGTGAATGAGAAAGAAGAATTTAGAGAATACGTAAAAATTTTATTATCAAATAATGATCTCTTAAAGAAAATGAAAAAATGCTCAAATAAAAGCAAAAGAATTTTCTATTTAGAAAAATGCTAAGAAATTAGAAGAATTATGCTATTCCCTTCTTAAATGAAGTTTATATTTTTCTACAACCTCTTCTCTTATCTCAAATAGTGCATTTACAACATCAGGATTATAAAATTTCCCAGACAAAGCTTTTATTTCTTCTAAAACCTCTTCTATAGGTCTTTCTGGTTTATAAGGTCTCTTACTTGTCATAGCATCAATACTATCAGCAACTCCTACAATGGCACCACTTATAGGAATTTCCTTACCAGAAAGTCTTTTTGGATATCCTGATCCATTCCATCTTTCATGATGTGTTAATGCAATTTCTGCACCCTTTTTAAGAATAGATGATGAACTTCCATTTAAAATCTCATATCCTATCAAAGTATGTTTTTTCATTATTTCATATTCATATGGAGAAAGTTTTGCAGGCTTTAAAAGAATACTATCAGGAATTCCAATTTTCCCTATATCATGGAGAGGAGCAGAAAGCCTAATTTCACTTACTTCTAACTCATCAAGACCTAATTTTTCTGCTAATTTTCCAGAAAGCCAGCCTACTCTTAAAGTATGTTCATAGGTTTCATCATCCCTATATTCAGAAACCTTATACATAATACTCAAAACTTCCATAGTAAAATCTTTATTTTTATTTATTAATTCTTCAATAGTCTTCTGAGATAACTCTTTCTCGGAAAAAAGAGAAACTACTAAAGAATGTCTGAATTTATGAAAAGGAAGATATTTCTCTGCCAAAAGGATTTTTGCATATAGTTCAGAAAGATCAATAGGTTTTGTTATATAATCATCTGCTCCTGCTAAGGCTGATTTTTTCATCATATCTAAATCTTTATATGCTGTAAGCATAATTACCACAACAGGATAACCCAAATCTCTTATTCTCTTTGTAGCTTCTAAACCATTCATTATAGGCATAGAGATATCCATTAAAATTATATCAACTTCATTATCTTTCAAAATTTCCAATGCTTTCTTCCCATTTTCTGCCTCTATTACTTCGTAGTTTTTACTTTGTAGAAATTTTACGATGAATTTTCTTGATTCTATATCATCTTCTACTATCATTATTTTCATGATTTATTATCCTCCTTATTACATAAAAAATAATATTCTTTTTACCAGCCAGTTTATTGATGTTTCCCAGAATAACTTCTGAGGATAAAAATTCTTCTTCATTTAAGAGAATCAAAAATGTATCATAAAAATAAAGATCGTTTATTGTCAGATTGTAAAATTCCCTTAAGAGATATTCTTTATTTAATTTTTCCAAAATTCTTTTTGCTAAAGAAATATATTCCTTGGTATTTTCAGAATAAATTAAAAGAACCTTATTACCCAAAAGTATTTTTATTTTTTCTTCAACTTCTCTGATATCTGTTCCCTTCTCAATAAAACTCTCTTCTAAATCTCTTCTCCTTGCTCCTGTGTAGAAAATAAATTTTGTATTTTTTAATATTGGTTCTTCTTTTAATCTTTTGATAAGCTCTTCACCACTTATATCTGGAAGACCCAGGGTTGTAATTACCACATCAGGTGTATGCTCCAATGCTTTGATATAACCTTCTTCTCCATTCTCTGCTTCAATAATGCTGAAATCTTTCAATATCTTTTTAAGAAGATTTCTTGTTTCTTTATCTTTATCTATAATAAGTACTTGAACATGCTCTTTCTGCTCAAAAGATGGTGGGCGAATTAGTCTTGGTATCTCAATCCTAAAAATAGACCCCTTATCCACCTCACTTTCCACGTGTATACTTCCTTTAAGAAGCTCAACAAACTTTTTAACAATAGCAAGTCCTAAACCAGAGCTTTCTGAGGTTCTCTCTCCAAAGAAAGGCTCAAATATGTGAGGAATATTTTCTGAGGGTATACCTTTCCCTGTATCCTTTACTTCTATTATTATCTTATCCTTTGTTACCTCTAACCTTCCTCTTACTTCTCCTTTCTCTGTATATTTCACAGCATTAGAAAGAAGATTTGAGACTATAGTAATTAAAATATTATAATCAGATGAGAAAGGAGAATCACCGATAAAATCGAAACTAAACTCCAATCCTTTCTCTTTTGCAAGATTTCTATAATTATCAATTATTTGATATAAGTTTTCAAAATATATAAGCTCTGATTTAACTGATATCCTCCCCGTTTCAGCTCGTGAAAGATCAATAAGATTATCAATAAGTTCTTTACTTCTTAATACTCCAGTTTTTATTGCTTCAATTGGCTCTTCTAAGTGAGAGATATCACCATATACTCCTGATTCCATAAGTTGAAGATTTCCATAAATCACATTAAGAGGTGTTTTTAACTCATGAGATATAGCCCTCATAAAGTTTACTCTATACTCATCTAATTGTTTTATCTTTTCTAAAGAATCATTAAGTTCTTTTTTTAAAATTAATTCCTGAAGTCTACTTGTAAGACTAAATAATATATTTCTTAATGTTTCTCTGTTTGTCTCCTCAAGTCTATTATAAAAGATGGATGTATCTAAAATACCAATGTTATTCCAATTCTTATAAAAATTAATATCCTCAGGAAGCTCTTCCTTTGTTTTATATATAAGTTTATTCTTATTAAATATTACAAAATCTTCTTCGGAACTCAGATCAAGAATTTTAGGCAATTCTTTTAATCTTTTCAACAATTCATTAATAGAATTAGATTCTATCAATAACTGTCGAATTTTATCTATTTTCTTAAATAAAATCTCATTCTTAGTGATCTTTTTATATAACTCTTCTATCTCCCCACCATATTTATATACTAAATTCTCTATCTCTCTAAAAGGTATAAAAACTTTTTCTATCATTGCTCCTAAAACAAAAATTACTGCACTTGAAACAAGAAAGGCATGCCCAATTACAAATTGATTTGTAAAGAGATTTTCCCCATAAGATGTAAAAGTAAGATCTGAAAGTCCTGCAAAAAAGAGTCCTAAGGATAAAGGTTTCACATGTCTTGAAAGATAGGATGAGATAAAAAGAATACACGCATATAATATCTCCAAAAAAGATTTTAGAAAAGTTGTTTTTCCTTCAACATAAAAATCTTGTCAGGAATATATAAAGAAAGAATAATAAGCAAAATAGATAAAACAAGAGGGCTATACAAAGCTTTCTTAAAAAACCAAGGAGTTTCTTTCTTATTTAGAAGATAAACAGTAACAAAACTTCCAATTGCAAAAAGTCCCCTTAAATACATCCAATATTCTACTGAAAGTCCAGGAAATGATTGATAAATCCAGGATAAAGCATGGCATGAATTCCTTCTAATATAGCAGTCCCCAACACTAAAAAACCAAAAAATATGGTAGAAGAATCTTTTCTTTTTTTAGGAAGAATGGAAAAAAGAATAAAAATCACATAATAAGAGAAAATAACAGTATTTTCCCAAACCATATGAGTAATAAAATCATATTCTAAAAAGGTCCCCCAGAGAAAGATTACAATAAAAGAGGTTATACCTGTGAGAATGTAAAAAAGAAAACTTTTATTTATATTTTCACCTTCTTTTTGGTGGCCCTACGGGGATTCGAACCCCGGTTTTTGGGTTGAGAACCCAACGTCCTGGTCCACTAGACGATAGGGCCACTTTATTTTATGGCTGGGGAGGATGGACTCGAACCATCCCTACCTGATCCAGAGTCAGGCGTCCTACCAGCTAGACGACTCCCCAATTTTTACCCTATCTATAATATATTAAGAAATGAGAATTTGTCAAGATTTGGGACTACCTCTTCTAAGTCTTCTCCATCAATAAATATAACATAAAAACTATTTAGTTCTACTAAGTAGCAAAATATCATCAGTTAACCCTCTCTCATCTTATTAGCACTCATCCTTCATATCATCAATTTACAAATATCCCTTTTCTTTAAATCATTTCTTATTTAGTGCTCAATTTAGCATAAGTAGATGATATTAAAGAAGTTAAAACATATTAAATTTTTCTTCTTCAGTAAGAAATGTTCAAAAGAAAAATAAGAATTAATAATATGGAAACTCCCTTTAAAAGTTTAATTTCACTTTCCCTTCATTATTATTCTTCTTTTTTAACCTTTATCGTTTTTTCCCCATTTTGCTATTGCTTCAATGGAGCTTTTTTCAGCTATAACCTCTAAATAATTCGCTATTTTTCTTAATTCTTTCCTGATTTCTACAAGCTCTTTTAGGATTACTTGAATTAATTCTTCTTCTCTATTACTCATTAACATTCCCCCTTAAACTTTCTTGTATCTTTGGAATTTTTATATAAAATTTTATCACTTCTTCATCCACATCAAAGTACTCCGCAAGCTCCCAAACCTCTGTTATTCCTTTTTTTATTGCATCCAAAAATTTTTCCTCTGGAATAAGATAAAATACTTGCCACTTTTTGGCTCTATATTCTTTTCTTGAAATCTCAATTTTTTCTCTATAACTTTCTGGGTTTTTGTTGTTGTATGTTGAGCCTGTAAAGTAGTGTCCAAGTTCTTCAGTGAGAACACATTTTAATTTTCTATTGGTTTTATCAATTTCCTTTTTTAAGCCAATAACTTTACATCCATCTACTTCTACATACACGCCCAGTAAGTATTCTGGAAAATCCCACCACATCAAATTATTATAGAATTAAACAAAGAAAGAAAAACTTAAGATTTTTAATATCACTTCCAACAACTATGGATTTAAGGCAAATTAGGTAAGATTCTATAAAGGGGGTTAGAGATGAAAATTAAGAAGAAAAAAGATGTATTTAAATTACTTGTATTTTCATAATATAAAGCTTTATGTTAACGATAGTAAAATCTGAGAACATAACATTAGAATATAAGATGCTATTTACAGAGATAAAAATTATATGAGTAATAGTGGAATAGAAATACAAAAAAAAGCAGATAAAGTAAGTTTACCATTTTTGCGAATTTACAAAACAAATATTAGAAAGATATAATGGACATCAAGCATTAGGAAATAATGAATCTAAATATAATACTATACTTATTATAAAAGTAAAATGGGTACCTTTAGGTACTAAATATATATTTGGAGGCTATTTATACAAAGGAGCAGAAATAGAAGGTGATATAGTGCTTCAAATAAAAGATAAAAGTTTCAATTGGAATTTTTATGGGGCAATTTATCTAACCTTTTCTATTAGGTTGCTTATTCCTGGATCTTATGGTCCAAATGATGCACTTTTTAATAATGTTTTTAAAGAAGGATATTACAAAGGAATAATGAAGGTATTAGGAGATGCAAGAGGAATTAATCCATTAATTTATGCATTGAAAGATGAAAAATCCTTATGTTCACATAGCAGATGCAAAAGCACCTGAGAAAATAACAGGTATGAAATTTGGGGAGAGTTTTGAAGAATGGCAAAAGTGGTAGGTGAAAAATAAGGATAAATTTATTAAAGGAAAATAGTTGATAGATTATAAGAAGAATAAAGAGAAAACTATCAAGATTAAATATAGGTGATAAATACTTTAATAACTAATAAATAGAAATGTTCAAGTATATATTCAAATTTTTTGAACAGTTTCAAATTTGCTTCCAATGTGTAATAAAAAGTACCAATATTTTCATCTCCTTATTAAAAGAGGATAGATTATCAGAAAATGAGGTGAGATATATGAAATCTAAGGGAGGGAAATATGTAAAGGAAAAATTAATCCTTTTTATTGCTGTAATAGTATTTTTTGGGGGATCTAAACTTATAAATATAACTCGGGCATTTACACATCATTACATTACTTCTCTTAATGGACTAAAACCAACAATTATATTTACAAATACCTTAATAACTATTGCACAAAGTTCAAATTTAACAGCATCCAAGATACGACCTGAAACAGGGACTTTTATAAAAGACTCTCCAAGAGATGGTTACTGTATACTTACCATCAAAAACCAGCTAAATAATACCGATGCGATAGCTATTCTTACCCCACTTGGATCTAAAAATCCCCTAATTGCTGTATATATAAGGTCAAGAGATTCCTTTACTATAAAAGGGATAAGAGATGGGACATATGAACTTTATTTCTCTTTAGGAGAGGAATGGGATGATAAGATAAGAAGATTTACCAAAAAAGCCATATATGAACATTTTGAAGATCCACTTATATTTGAAACTATTTATGAAAAGTATTCTACGTACATTTCTATAAAATACACTCATTTAGAGGTAACTTTATACGAAGTGATTGGAGGTAACACAAAAACCAAAAGGATTTCAGAGAAGGAATTTCCAGACTTAAGACCTTAGATTTTACAAGAAAAAAGACAAGAGGGATATGAAGGAATAATAGGGAAAGGATAAATAAGGTCTAAATAGGTACGGACATAGGTACCAGTATAAAGAAATAAGTAAAAATAAAGGATTAGATGAATAGATATGAATAAAAAGAAAAGGAAAGATTATATTTTTTTGAAAAGCAAATTTAAAAAACCAAATTAAAAAAATTCTTATATTGAATAATACAATGAGAAAAATTGCATAGATTCTTGCAGGATTCTTTGTCTTTGTATTAAAGTAATCTCTTCCTCCCCTTTTTATATCCCCAAATACACTCTCTATTCTATTTTACATCTACCCTGAAGGTCTCTTTTCTATCTCCTTTATTAATTCTATGATGTCATATGCTTTGTCTCCTACAAAATATTCTCCATTTAGCTCTATCCCTTCCCTTAAAATGTTTTTTGCTATCCTTACTTACCCCTATCATTACTTCTGCCCTTATGTGAGGCTTTATCATCCTTATCTTGTTCCACCTATTACCATAAATTTTCTCTATCTCCCTTCCTACATATTCTAAAAGCTCCTCCAATGTCTTCTCATCTACTTTCTTGAATCTGTAATGAAGATTTGAGATGTAAGGTACCTTCTTTATCCTCTCTTTTAATTCACTCCTTAAATCTCTAAAAGAAAGTCCTCTTGATATCATAAAAAGAAGAGAGGAAAAAATAAGTTCATCTGAATATTTCTTTGGTCTTCCTTTTTTCCAATTCTTTTCTCTCTTCTTCTTTATACAGTTAAATCTCTCTTATTTTCAATATCATTTGCTTTTTGAACTGCCTCTGATTTGGGGCTACTTTTTTTCTACTCTATACTAACTATGATTTTTATCAACTTCTTTATCTTTAATATTACAATATTTAAAAATATTTAAAACAATAATAGCCCAAATAATGATAACAAAGAACCTTTTTAAGAAGGTAGACTCACCTTGTATAAAATTTTTCAGAACCTGTTTATAGCTTAATATGGTAAGGAAGGCTCTTTAGATCACTAAATAAGTTTGTTTCTTCTTCTCATATCTTCAAACTTAAAGGTTCATCTTCTCTTTCATCATAGTTATGCTAAGTTTCACCATTGCATTTTTATAATTTTTTGCAGGAAATTCTAATCTTTACTTGAATTTATTTTCTTTATCCTTGGTAATTTTCTTAATCATTTTCCATATAAATCTTTTCCTTGCTATAAGCCTTGTTAGATTCTAAACAATTATGCTGTAACTTTTTCATGAATATATATTTTAAAAATATCATGTATCATTATATTAATTTTTTCGCTTCTTTTTATTTCTACTAGATTAAAATCAGGTTCACCACAGACATCAACACCTAATACCTTATATTGAGAAAGGATATTCAAAATATTAAAAAATGAATCTAAATCCATCATTCCTTGCTCCCAATTCGTAAAGATATATTTTTTATCAAGTATGTCTTTATCAATACTTATATAGATAGGAAAGTTTATGTATTTTTTTAGAATATTAATATCACTTTTTATTATTTTCAATTTTCTAAATAAATTATCTTTAAAAGAAATGTTTTCATTATCAGTCACCACTACTACTTTTTCAATAAAGGGTAATCTTACTGTGTCTCTTATCCAAGATCCACAACTTATATATCCCTCAAAGGTTTCCATAAAATCCAAATGATGATCAATAACTACTAATTCAAAGGGAAATTTTATATTCCTTATAAAAAGATAGGTTAAATAGTGAAAATCACTTTTTCCTAAAAATTTAATTCCTTTATAATCAAAAGGAATTAATTTTTTAAATTCCTCTAATTTCTCATAGGAACACAGGTATCTGACCTGGAAAATATTATTAAAAGAAATCAACTTTCCTATAGAAAGAAGCTGATTTTGATTTGTATAAACATGGTCAAAATTTAATATTAAGGTAGGAAAATTGGTTGACATAATTTTCCTACCTCCTTAAGTAAATGTTAATTATTTAGAAATTTTTCTTACTGATACTTTCAAAGTGGCTAACATCTGTTATTCCATATTTTCATTTTTTAATCATTCTCTCAATTTCAATGTGAAATTTACCCCTTGATGTTTCCTTTATACCAAGAACTCTAAAACTACCAAGATTATTAACAGTTACTATATCTCCTATATTTAATTCATAAAAAGAATTCCGAATCTTTCTTCCATTGACCTCTACCCCACCACCTTTAATATAAGTTTGCATTTTACTTCTTGATATTCCAAGTGCAAAGCTCCCTATAGCATCCACCCGCTTAGAAGCTTCTGTGGTACGTAATATTTTAGATGGCTTTATACAACTTTGTAATTCACAAAAGCTTAATATTTTAAATTCAAAATTAGACTCATTAAAAACCTCTTCTATATCATCTCTAATTTCATTAGCGAAGATAATTTTCCAACCATCATGGTTTAGCCATATATCCCCAACTTTATCTAACGAAATACCCTTTTCCTTTAAAAATTCCAATATAAAATTGGAATTTATTTTTTTATAAGAAATCAGATTTATTCCTGCAAAATATTTACTTAAATCCAAATATTCTATCAATTCTATTTTATCAGAGATAAAACCTCTTTTCCTTTCAGCTCCACTTATACCACCTTCAAGTCTTGCATATAACATATTTTGAAAAAGAAAACTGATCTTTTGAAATAAATATTGTTCTGTAAGAGACAAAAAACATGTTGGATATATACCTCCTTTTTGCCCCACTCTTTGGAACACCTTATAAATTTCTCTTATCTTCTCTTTATCTTTCTCACTCTTTAAATCTTGAATAATATCTTCTAAATTTCTCATAATAATTAATAATATCACAAGAATCCCTTTTAAAAAAAGCTTCTTAAGGGTAAAATCTATAAATATATAATCCTTTTAAGAGGTGGAAAAATGAAGATAGGAGTTTTAATAGGTGTTAAATCTACAGAAAAAGAAATTGCCATGAAAACAGCCAAAAATGTTATTTCTGCTTTGAAGATTAAGGGTTATGAATATTGTGAAATACCTATTGATGAAAATATTGTTGAAAATATAAAAAGGGAAAAAATTGATGTAGCTATAATTTCAGCCCATGGTTTATATGGTGAGGATGGAACTATTCAGGGACTCTTAGAGCTTCTTGATATACCTTACGTAGGCTCTGGTGTCCTTGCCAGTGCATTAGCTTTAAATAAAGTTATGGCTAAAAAAATATTTCTATATCATAAAATACCTACCCCTAAATGGATTGAAGTTTCAAAAAAAGATATGGAAACAAAAGATTTGGAAAAAATCCTTGAAAACATAAAGGAACTAAAGAAACCCTGGATAGTTAAGCCCTCAAATCAAGGTTCCACAATAGGATTATCTATAGCAAATGATAAAGATGAATTAACAAAAGCTCTTGAATATGCCTTTAGATTTGATCAATATATTCTAATAGAAGAATTTATAAGGGGAAAGGAAATAACAGCAAGTATTTATGACATAGATAATACAATTTGCCTTCCTTTAATAGAAATTATTCCAAAAACAGGTTTTTACGATTATCAAACTAAATATACTCCAGGATTAAGTGAACATATTATTCCCGCAAGACTTTCTGAAGAAACTTACAAAAAAGCCCAAGAGCTTGGTGTTTTAGCTCACCAAGCTCTTGGTTGTAGACATCTTTCAAGAGTTGACATGATTGTAGAAGAAGACACACAAAATATATTCGTTTTAGAAGTAAATACTATTCCGGGTATGACAGAAACAAGCTTATATCCCGAATCTGCCAAAGCTTTTGGAATAGAATTTCCAGACCTCATTGATAGTTTCATAAAATCTGCCTTAAGAAGTATTTAATTACCTCTTATTCTTTTTTACTTTGGGCTCAGCTGAAATTTTTCTATATAATGGGCAACTTTGAGGTAAAAGTGGTAATCCTGACTTTCTCCTTCTATAAGCATAAATACCAAAAGCAATAAGCAATAAAGATACTGTCTGGGATCCTGTTAAGTATAAAAAGTTTCTTGGATTGTCTCTAAATATTTCTACAATAAAGAAAGCTAATGAATAATAGACAAAGAAATTAGTAGCTACCTCACCATCAAAAGTCTTTCTATTCTTAACTCTTAGTAAATATACAAAAACAATTAGGAAAGCAATTGTATAATAAAGCTCAGTAGCATGTCTATATCCATATATATTTGGGAATTTTACTCCCCAAAGCAATGGGGTTTCATATCCATAACAACAACCATTTAAAAAACAGCCAATTCTTCCAATTGAACTACCTATAGCAATACTTGGAGTAATAACATCTAAAAACTTCCAATAAGGGATTTTATGTCTCCAAAGATAAATCAACACCACAATTGTTGCTGCAAAAAATCCACCAAAGAATATTAATCCACCATCCCAAAGTTGCAATATTGATATGGGATTACCTTTATACGCATTCCAATATTTTATTACATAAACAATTCTCGCTCCTAAGATTCCTGAAATAATACTCCATACTGATACATTCAATACATGGTCTGGATCAATATCCTCTCTTTTTGCCCATCTCATTGCTAATAGAATTCCAATAAGGAAGCCTAAAGCTACTAAAGTGCCCCATGAATAAATTACAATTGGTCCAATTTTATACTTAAAAAATTGGAATTGGGGAATTGTAAACAATTTTGGGTACATTTTACTTCTCTACCTCCTTCATTTATCTTATTAGTTTTAGTAATAGAAAAAATCCTCCCAATGTAATAAAAACATCAGCCAAATTGAAAACAAAAAAATTTTTCATATGAATAAAGTCTATCACATAACCATAAAAAACTCTATCATACAAATTTCCTAAAAGTCCTCCTAATATAAATGCTATACCCAAAAAAATAAATTTCTTATATAGTATCAGGAGCACTATAAGGGCTAAAAAACTAAAAAAAATAAGAAAAAATCTCGGAATATATATTCCTAAAGCAGCACCATAATTATGCACAAGATTAAAGCTAATTATAAAATCCAATTTTATTCCATCAAAGAAATGACTATTGGCCATTTCTTTCGTTATTCTATCTATTAAAAAAAGAATAAGTATAATCCAGTATTTCATAAATAATATATTAAGGCAAATTCACCACAGTCTGGAAATTTTGGACATCTAACACAATCACTCCAAACCTTAAAGGGTAATGTTCTTTTATCAACCTCTACAAATCCCAACTTTTTAAAATACTCTGGAATATATGTAAGGGCAAGTACTCTCTTTAAACCAAGAAATTTTGCTTCATTTAGACAAGTAAATACAAGTTTTCTTCCATACCCCCTTCCTTCGTATTCTTTTTTAACAATAACTGACCTAACTTCTCCAAGGTCCTCCCAAATAATATGTAAAGCACAAGTACCTATAATTTTTTTATCTATCTCTAATATGTAAAAATCCCTAATATTTTCATAAAGATCACTTAAAGATCTCGGAAGAAGAAGACCTTTTTCAGCATATTCATTAATTAGTTTATGAATTTCAGGTACGTCTTGTATTTTCGCTTTTCTTATCATACTTCTACCCTCGGTAAGAAGGATTCTACAAATTCCTTAGGATCAAAGGGTTCAAAATCCTCTTTATCTTCACCTATACTTACAAACTTTACAGGTATTCTAAAGGTCTTTAAAATATTAATAATTACACCTCCTTTTGCGGTACCATCTAATTTAGTTAATATTACTCCGGTAAGATCAACAGCATTTCTAAAAGTCTCTACCTGTTTTATAACATTTTGACCTAAGGTAGCATCTACCACAATAAGATTCTCTGAAGCTTTATATCCTAAAGTTTTTTCAACAACTCTTTCAATCTTCTTCAACTCTTCTAAGAGATTACTCTTTGTGTGCATTCTTCCAGCAGTATCTACCAACAAAATATTTTTATTTCTCGCTTTAGCAGCTTCTATAGCATTATAAACAACCGATGCTGGGTCAGCTCCTTCTTTTTGAGCTATAACATCTACTCCTACTCTCTCTCCCCAAAGCTTAATTTGATCAATAGCTGCTGCCCTAAAAGTGTCTCCTGCAGCTATGATTGGAGAATAGCCCATATTTTTCAGATAATAAGCCATCTTACCAACTGCACTTGTTTTTCCTGTACCATTTACCCCTAAATATATAAAAACATTTATCTTTTCTGGAATAATATTAAGCTGAGAATTCATCCCATTAAAAATACTCAAAAAGAAATTAAACATAAATTCTCTAAGTTCAGAAGTGGATGTGATTTTTTGCTTTTTAATTTCATTAATTAACTGATTTGTCAATTCTAAACCTAAATCACTTTGAATGAGTTCCATTTCCAGTTCATCCAAAAGATCATCATCAATCCTAGAAAAGCTAAAAATATTCTGTAATTTCTCTGCAAATTTTTGCAATTTGGGTAACCTATTCCAAAAGCTCAATTTGCAACCACCTCTTCCAATTTCCAAGAAATTACTTGCGAAGAACCCTTATCATTTAAAGTCACACCATATATTATATCAGCAAATTGCATTAAAACAGGATTATGAGATATAAGAATAAATTGATTCTCTTTACTCAATTCCTTAATTTTCCTACCTAAAATCATGGCATTTTGATTATCCAGAGCAGAATCAATTTCATCCCAAAAGCAAAAATTAATATGAGCAAGTTCTACCGCAGAAAGCAAAATAGATATACCTACTAAACTTTTTTCTCCTCCAGAAAGCGTAATAATATTTCTCCAACTTTTCTTTTGAGAGGAAATTCTAAGTTTTATATCAGAAGTCAATGGATCATTTTCATTATCTAAGAAAATTTCAAGATTTGAATTAGGAAAGAAAAGTTGCCAATTTTTATTTGCTAAATCCTTAAATTGTAAGAAACAACCTACAAATCTTTTTTCAGCCTCTTCCCGCGTTTCCCTAATTATCTTTCTCAAAGAATTAATAGATCCATACACATCATCTATCTGTACAACAAGTTCTTTATATTTTTTCTCTTCTTCCTCCAATTTTGTTTTTGCCAAAAAGTTCACAGGGCCTAACTCTTCCAACTCTTTAACAAGATCTTTCTCTAAAATCCTTAGTTTTTCTTCGGGAAGATCTATTTTTAATTCCCAATCCCCCTGGTAATTATTCTCTATGTCTACTTCTAACTCTCTTATACGATTTAATAGATCTTTCTTTTTTTCCAAAAGAACAATCTCTTCTTCCCTGTTTTCTTGCCACTTCTTCTCTAATTCTTTAATATGAGTCGTAAGAAGACTCTGTTTTTCAAAAAACTCATTATTTTCTTCAAGTAACTTTCTCTTTTCTTCTAATAGCTCCTTTATTCTATTTTCTAAATAATTAATGTTTTTACCTAAATTGTATAAATCATCATCAATTTTCATTATCTCTTGATCTATATTTTTTATCCTTTTTTCAAGATAACTATATCTTTCCTGTAAATGATTAAACTCTTTTTCTAAAGCTATTTTTTGGATCTTACAACTTTCATACTTATCTCTCCATATTTTTATGTTCTTTTGTAAACTATCGATTTCATCCATGATAGCTTTTAATCTATCTTCTAAAAAAAGTGCCTCTCTTTCATATATTTCTAACTTTTTTCTTCTTTCCAATAGATTTTGTTTTTCATCTCTCTTTTTCTTAATTAGATTTTCAAGTTTTATAATTAATGGCTCTAATTTTATTCTTATCTCTTTCATTTTATCAATTTCATTTCTCAATATCTCTAAATCCCTTTTTAAGAATTTGTTGCTTTCAATAAGATCTCTTATCTTTTCTTCATTTTCTACAATAGACTTTTCTGACAATAGTGTAGCCTCAATATTGAACCTTATTCCCCCACTTATGGTTCCTGATGGCAAGAATACTTCCCCTTGAAGAGTAACAATTCTCCATCCATCATTAAGAATATCTTTATTCTCAACAGCAGAATCAAAATTATTAAAAATAATAACATTACCTAAAATATTTTTAACTAAATTATCATATTGACAATCATATTTCACAATATCAATTGCTCTAACCGCCACATTTTTCAGTTTTTCGGGAAGATCTTTAATTTTATCATATCTATTTAATGTTAATGGTCTAAAAGTAGCCCATCCAGCTCTTTTTTCTTTTAAAAAGTTAATTAATTCTTTTGCTGTTTTTTCATTATCCACAATTATGTCATATATAGTATTTCCTAAAAGATTATATAAAGCCTCTAAATATTCAAAGGGTATTTCTATAATGTTCTTAAAAATATCATGTATTTTCTCTCTTCTGTAATGGATAATTTCTCTTACACCACGGGGATAATTTTCTATTAAACTTTCCTTTAATTCACCTACAAGACTTTTTAACTTGTTTATCTCCACAATATTTTTCTCAAAAGTTTCTTCTTTTTTTCTAAATATCTTATTCTTTTCAATATAATCTCTTTCCAAACTCTCTCTATAATTTCTAAGATTAAATAATCTTTTTTCCCAATTTCTAATAACTATATCAATTTTCTCAATTTTATTATCTATAATCTCTACATTTTCATAGAAAAAAGAAAATTCAGAAAATTCTTTAATTCTTTGCTCCAATCTACTTTTTTCTATAATTTTCTCTTGTAAGGCATTTTCTCTATCTTTCAAAACATCAAAAATTTCATCATAATTTTCACTACTAATGCTTTCTAGTTTTTCCTCAATATCATTTGTTTGTGTTTCTACAAGATAAAGCTCTTTTTCTAAATCAGTCCTTTCTTCCCTTATACTTTTCAACCTTTCAGTTAGAAGATTTATCTTTTCCTCATTTCTACTTTTTTCAATACTCAATTTTTGAAGTTCATTATCTAAACTCTCCAAATATGCTTTTTTATCTTTCAAAATCTTATCTATATTTTCTTTTTCTCTTTGAAGCTCTTCCTTATTTAATAAGATAGAACCTACAACATTCTCAAGCTCCTTTAACCTTAAATCTATATTCTCAAATTCCTTCTTATATTTTTCAAGATTTTTTAAGGCTTTTTGCCATAAACAATATTTAAGAGACTCTCGAACGTCAGTAATCTTTTTATTTATCTCTTCATATTTTTGAGCCACCCTAGCTTCTTCTTTTAAAATATTCAAATTGTCTTCCATCTCTTTTCTCTTCTCTTCAAGTCTATTCCATTCATTTTCAACTACTTCTAACTTTAACAAAATATCCTTTACTCTCTCATGATAACCGGATATTCCAGCTATACTTTCAATGATTTCTCTTAACCTTTCATTTTCTTTTATTATTAAATCATCTATCTCTCCCTGACTCAAAAAAGCAAAGCTATATCTACCAAGACCAAGATTTAAAAAAAACATCTGAATATCTTTTAGTCTGACCAGTTTATTATTAATATAATAATTGCTTTCTTCCTCCCTATATAATTTTCTTGAAATTTCTATTTCCTCATCATCCAACTGCAAATACAAATCAACTTCCGCAAAATTTGAAGGAGGATGAAATTTATTTCCCCCAAAAATTACCTCATCTACTTTTTCTGCCCTCAAGGTTTTAACTCTCTGCTCTCCTAAGACCCACCTTATAGCATCTAAAATATTACTTTTACCACTACCATTAGGGCCAGTAATAACAGTAAAATTTTGAGAAAATGGTATTTTGGTTGATCCTATAAAAGATTTAAAATTGTGAAGTTCTAACCTTTTAAGATATATCATTTTTAATTTTCCTTAACCCCTCTTTTGCAGCCATAATTTCTGCTTCCCTTTTACTCTTACCTATACCTTCAGACCACTTTTCACTATCTACCCAAAGTTCTACATAAAAAGTTTTATTATGTTCTGGACCTTCCTCTTTTACCACCCTATATTGAGGTTCTTTTCCTTCTTTAAGAAGAATTGATCTTAATAGGTTTTTCCAATCTACTTCTAAATTTATATTTTTTATATCCTCCTCAAAAATTCTCCAAATAAAATCTTTCACAAAATCATATCCTTTATCTAAATATATTGCTCCAACGAAGGCCTCAAAAAGATCACACAACACAGATAGCTTATTTCTTCCTCCTTGTTTTTCTTCTCCTGTACCTAAAAATATTAGTCTATCTAATTCTAAAGCTTTTGCTTTTTTATATAACATCTCTTCTTTTACAAGAGAGATTCTCATCTGAGTTAATTTACCCTCTGTTGCATGCTTATAATAATCAAAAAGAAGATCAGTAATAACCATATTCAATACTGCATCGCCCAAAAATTCTAATCTTTGATTATCTATTTTAAGTTCGGGATTTTCATGCTTAAAAGATGGATGAATAAGAGCTTCTATAAGTAGCTTTTTATTACTAAATGAAAACCCAATATTTTTACCTATCTCTTGATTAATTTTATCTATATCTATTTTACTTTTTTTCATTCTTCAAATTTTTTAAAAATTAATGATGCATTTTGTCCACCAAAACCAAAAGAATTCTTTAAGGCATATTTTACTTCCCATTTCCTACTTACGTTGGGCACATAATCCAAATCACATTCTGGATCCTTTTCCTCATAATTTATAGTGGGATGTAACATACCGTTATATATGGATAACACTGTAGCAACAGATTCTACGGCTCCAGCAGCACCAAGTAAATGCCCTATCATAGATTTTGTAGAACTAACTGGAATATTATAAGCGTAATCCCCAAAGACTTTTTTAATCGCCAATGTTTCTATTTTATCATTTAATTTAGTTGAAGTACCATGAGCATTTATATAATTTATATCCCTTGGATCTATTTTAGCATCTTTTATTGCACGTTTTATAGAAAGAACAGCTCCATTTCCTCCTGGATCTGGCGCAGTTATATGATATGCATCGTCAGATGCTCCAAAACCCACAATTTCTGCATAAATTCTTGCTCCTCTCTTAAGAGCATGTTCCATTTCTTCAAGTATTAATATTCCTGCGCCTTCTCCCATAACAAAACCATCTCTTTTAGCATCAAAAGGTCTACTTGCTTTCTCTGGAGGATCATTCTGGGTAGAAAGAGCTTGTAAAGCACAAAAACCAGCTATTCCCATAGGAGTTATCGAAGCTTCTGATCCTCCAACAATGGCAAAATCCGCTTCACCAAAGGATACTAAGCGATAACCTATACCAATTGCATGGGCTGAAGATGCGCAAGCTGAAACAGGAGAGTAATTTGGACCTTTAAAACCAAAAAAGATAGAAATATTACCCGATGCTATATTTATAATAACCATAGGTATTAAAAAAGGACTTACCCTGTTTACACCCTTTTCAAATAAGACTCTAAATTGATTTTCTAAAGTTTCAAAACCACCTATTCCAGATGTAACAATCACAGCAGTATTTTCTTTTTCCTCTTCTGTAGGGTTCCAATTAGCATCTTCCATAGCAAGTTTTGTAGCAGCAATAGCAAATTGAGAAAATCTATCTAATCTTCTAGCTTCCTTTCTATCTATAAAATCTTCTGGGTTAAAATCTTTAACTTCTCCTGCAATTTTTGTTGGAAAATCATCTACAGAAAATTTAGTTATGTAGGATATTCCAGATCTCCCATTTATAATTCCATCCCAAAACTTATTTTTACCAATCCCAAGAGGTGAGATTACACCTATTCCAGTTACTACAACCCTTCGTCTCATCCATAAAACCCCCTTAATAAAAATGAGGGTACTGGATTTTTCCAGTACCCTTTCTACCATACTTATAATCTTTTCTCAATATATCTTACCACATCTCCTACAGTTTTAAATTTCTCTGCCTCTTCATCTTGTACATCAATACCAAACTCTTCTTCTAATGCCATAATTAGTTCTACAGCATCTAAGGAATCTGCACCTAAATCCTCCTGAATATTTGAATCCATAGTAACAAGATTCTCATCTACTCTAAGTTGATCTACAATTATTTTTTTGACTTTTTCAAAGATGGTAGCCTCATCCATTTTACAGTTCACCTCCTTCCTCTTGAGAAATTATATATCATCTTTTAGATTGCCAATCCTCCATCCACATTAAGAACTATTCCTGTAATATAAGAAGCCTCATCTGAAACTAAGAATTTTACAGCATTTGCCACATCTTCAGGATCCCCAAATCTGCCTAAGGGAATTTCATCTAAAACTTTCTTTTTCATTTCTTCAGAAATAACATCTGTCATTTCTGTTTTTATAAAACCAGGAGCAATCGCATTTACTGTAATACCCCTTGATGCTACCTCTCTTGCTACGGCCTTTGTAAAGCCTATAATACCAGCCTTAGCTGAGGCATAATTAGCTTGCCCAATATTACCTTTCAGCCCTACTACTGATGAAATATTAACAATTCTACCACTTCTCTGTTTCAACATAATTTTTAATGCAGATCTTGTACAAAGAAATACCCCTCTTAAATTCGTATTTATTACTTGATCCCATTCTTCACTTTTCATTCTTATTAGAAGATTATCTTTCGTAATTCCTGCATTATTGACTAATATATCTAATCTCCCCCATTTTTCAATAACAAAGCTGAACATCTTTTCAACTTCTTCCTCTACACTTACATCAGCTTGATAAATTTCTCCCTCTCCACCTAACTTTTTTAACTCCTCTAAGGTTTCCAATGCTGATTCTTTTTTGCCTCTATAATTGATGAGAACTTTAACTCCTTCTTTTCCGAGAGCAAGAACTATAGCTCTACCAATCCCTCTACCCCCACCAGTTACAACTGCAACTTTATCCTTTAACATCCTAATTCCCCCCTTAAAGTTTCTAAATCTTCTGGTTCTTCTATACCTAAAACTTTGACCTCTGGAATTATTTTCTTTATCAATCCTTGAAGTACCTTTCCTGGTCCAACCTCAACATAACAGTCTACACCTAAGTTATATATTTTATTTATTGCTTCAATCCATCTTACTGATCCTGTAAATTGTTTTATAAGTATATCCTTAACATTATTTTCTACAAAATCACATGTGATACTACTAAGCACATTATATTTAGGCTTATTAAAATTAAAACTGCTTAAGTAATCACTAAAAATCTCCTCAGCTTCTTTCATTAGAGGAGAATGAAAAGGTCCACTAACAGATAAAGGTACAACCCTTTTTATCTTATCCTTCATCTTCTTATACCATAAATCAAAAGCCTCTTTTTCTCCAGAAAGAACAATTTGTCCAGGTGAATTATAATTAGCAATAAATATATTCAAACCCTCTTTTTGAGATTCTTTTATACTATTTTCTATCTCTTCTAAATCTCCGCTAAGAATAGCCCACATTCCACCTTTAACCTTTTCTGCTACTTCACTCATTACTTCAGATCTCTTTTTTATTAGATTCAGACCATCCTCAAAATTATAAACCTCTGCATAATAAAAGGCAGAATATTCCCCTAAACTATGTCCTACTTCATATTCTGCCCAAATACCTTCTTTTTTCAAAAAATCTGATAACATGGCACTTACAGAAAAAATAGCTGGTTGAGATATTCTTGTATCCTTCAAAACCTCTTCAGGTCCATTTTGAACTTTATCAATAAAATCTTTACCTAATATCTTTTCTATAACTTGAAAGTAATATCTATATTCAGAGTTCTCTAAAAATGGGCTAAACATTCCCACATATTGAGATCCCTGTCCTGGAAAGACAAAACATACTTTCATAGGCTAAACCTCTCAACTTCATTTTAACTTTCAATATTTTTCCATCTTAATACGGCAGAACCCCAGGAAAGACCAGCACCAAAACCGACTAAAGCTAAAACATCTCCGTCTTTTATCTTACCTTCTAAAACAAGCTCTTCAAGAGCAAGTGGTATGGAAGCTGTAGAAGTATTACCATATTTATGTATGTTAATAGCGACTTTGTCAATAGGAATACCTAATCTCTCCGCTCCCGCTTCAATAATCCTGATATTTGCTTGGTGCGGAATAAGCCAATCTAAATCAGCAGGGGTTAGTCCTGCCTTTTTTAGAGATTCTTCTGTTGTTTCACCTAAGACTCTAACTGAAAATTTAAAAACTTCTCTTCCATTCATTTTTATATAATGAAGCTTATTCTTTAATACCTCTTCAGAACATGGATTTTTTGCACATCCTCCAGGGATTGCTAACAAATCAGCCCCTGATCCATCTAACTTAAGATCCCAAGAGATTAAACCATAACCATCACCTACTTCTCTTAAAACAACAGCGCCTGCACCATCCCCAAAAAGAACACAAGTATTTCTATCTTCCCAGTCAACAAATCTCGAAAGAACTTCTGTACCTATAACTAAAACTGTCCTAACATCTCCTGATCTAATAAATTGGGCACCTGTAATTAAAGAAGATACAAAACCAGTACAAGCACTAAGTAAATCAAAACCACCTGCATTTTTTGCCCCAATTTTATTTTGTATAACTGCAGCCATAGACGGAAAAATCATTTCTAAAGAAGCAGATGTAACAATAATAAGATCTACTTCCTCAGGTTCTACTTTAGCCATTTTTAATGCTCTTAATGCAGCTTCTGCTCCAAGATCTGATGGATTTACATTACTATCAGCTATATGTCTCTCTTTTATTCCTGTACGTATAGTAATCCATTCATCAGAAGTATCTACCATTTTCTCCAAATCATAATTCGTTAAAACCCTTGGAGGAACTACCGTCCCAATCCCTATTATCCCTACACCCATTTTAAATCTCCTTATATTATTCTTCCTTCTCTTCTTTTACCTTTAATACTTCCGTTCCCTCATAATAGCCGCAAAATGGACATATTCTATGAGGTCTTATCATTTTATGACAGTGAGAGCATTCTACTAACGCAACACCCCTTAGTTTATACCTCACCCATCTACGATCTCTTCTTGTAGTAGATAGTTTTTTCTTCGGAAGACCCATTGCTATTTCCCTCCCTTTTTATCTAAAAACTTTTTAAGTGGCTCCCATCTTGGATCAATCTTACTTTCTTTTGAACATTCACACTCACCTAAATTAAGGTCCTTTCCACATACTGGACATAATCCTTTACAATCGGGACGGCAGAGTGGTTTTACAGGTATATTTAATCTTATAACATCCTCAAGAAGAGGATCTAAAAAGAGACTCTCTTTTTCAAGTACAAATTTAAAATCTTCATCTTTTAACTCAATAACATCTCCAGGGCTTATGTTTCTTTGTATAGGAATATCCCATAAATATATTTCCTGAATCTTGGCTTCTAAATTATAAGGAAAATCTTTCAAACATCTACTGCATGCAAGACCTAATTTTGTCTTAATATTACCTTTTACTAATACTTCTTTACCTAAATTTATAAGCTTTAATCTTATATGAACAGGTTCTAAGAAAAGCAAATCTTCGTAATGAGGAATAAAATCTTCCTCGTAAATAAACTCCTTTCCTATCTCAGAATGTAAATCAGCAAGATAAATTTCCACAATACCACCTTCTTTTTATTTATTCCTTGCAATTTTAACTGTTTCTCTTGCAATCATTAACTCTTCATTAGTTGGTATTACCCATACCTCCGCCTTTGAATCAGGAGTACTTATCTTTAATTCTTCACCTTTTACTTTATTTTTCTCTGGATCAATCTTTACACCAAGATGTTCTAAACCTTCACATATTAAACTTCTCTCTAATGGTCCTCTTTCACCAACTCCAGCAGTGAATATTAAAACATCAAGTCCACCTAATATAGCATAATAGGCACCAATATATTTTTTAATTCTATAAGCAAAAACCTTTAAAGCCAACAAGGCTCTTTCATTACCTTTTTCAGCAGCTTCTCCCACATCTCTAAAATCACTACTTACTCCGGAAATACCTAAAATACCACTTTTCTTATTAAGAATGTTATCCATTTCTTTTGGAGATAAATTTTCCTTTTCCATCATAATAAGTGGGATCGCAGGATCAATATCACCACATCTTGTCCCCATAACTAGACCTTCTAACGGTGTATATCCCATACTAGTATCTATTGATTTACCATTTTTAATGGCTGTAATACTTGCCCCATTTCCAAGATGACAAGAAATAATTTTTAATTCTTCCAATGGTTTCCCAATTAATTGAGCAACTCTCCTTGAGACATAATAATGAGAAGTACCATGAAAACCATATCTTCTAATCTTGTATTTCTCATACCATTCATAAGGAAGGGCATAAATGTATGCTTCTTTTGGCATAGTTTGATGAAAGGCAGTATCAAATACTAAAACTTGTGGAGCTTCTGGTATCAAAGACATACAGGCCTCAACACCTTGTATGTTATATGGATTATGAAGAGGAGCTAAGTTTTCACATTCCTTTAATTTCTTATAAGTTTCTGGAGTCACTAAGGTAGCCTCAAAAAAGCTTTCTCCACCATGTACAACCCTATGTCCTACAGCATCAATATCATTAAGAGAACTTAATATTCCATCATTTTTATCTACCAACAACTTAAATATCTCTTCTATTGCTTTCCTATGAGTAGGCAAGGGTATCTCATAAATTTTTTTAGATTCTAAGCCTCTTTGATATACAATTCTTGAACCATCAAGGCCTATCCTTTCAGCAAGCCCCTTTGCTAATACACTCTCATCATTCATATCAAAAACCTGATACTTTACTGATGAACTTCCACAGTTCAAAACAAGTACTTTCATAGCTACCTCCTTTTCTACCTTGAAATTTATCCACGTAATTATACTATAGCAAGGAATGTTTCACAAGATTTACAAAAGATGTTAATATTTTTTTAAATTTTTCTTATATGTTCGACAGGAATATTATTCTTTCTAAATATCTCATTCACTAAAGCAAGATCTTCTGTCTCTAATCTGAGCACTAAAAAACCATAATCCTCAGAATCACTTGGAAAGGTAGCCATACTCATAATATTTATTCCTTTTTCAGCAATAAGATTTACAATTTTTGCTATTTCTCCAGGAGTATTTTTTATTCTTAATGTATATCTCAAACCTTTTTTACCATCTCCAAGCATCTCTATGAAAGCCTTAAAAATATCGCTTTCTGTTATTATTCCAACAACTTCTCCATTTTCTATAACAGGTAAAGCACTTATCTTATTATCTCTCATGATTAAAGCAGCCTCCTCAATAGGAGCATCTGCATCTACTGTTATAGGATTGGAAGTCATTGCATCTTTTACTTTTAATTTTTCTAAAAGATAATTGATTTCAAAAATACTTAAAGACGTAGCTTGAGATGGTGATACAGATCTTAAATCTCTTTCCGTTACAATACCTACAAGCTTTCCTTTTTCCATAACAAGTAATCTTCTTACTTGGGACTCTTGCATTATCTTCCATGCTTCCAAAATAGACGTATCAAGAGATACACTTATAGGATTTTTGGTCATTCGCATTCTAACAAGCATAATAAATCAACCTCCTAAGTAGGCCTTCTTAACGGCCTCATTATTAGCAATCTCCTCTGTTGGACCTGAAAGGACAATTTTTCCTGTTTCCATAACATATACCCTATGGGCAATGGAAAAAGCCATATTGGCATTTTGTTCTACAAGAAGGAGAGTTATTTTTTCTTCATTTATCTTTTTTAATACAGAAAAAATCTCTTGAACAAGTAAGGGGGCAAGTCCCATAGAAGGCTCATCAAGTAAAAGAAGTCTTGCATTAGACATTAAAGCTCTACCTATGGCAAGCATTTGTTGCTCTCCACCACTTAATGTTCCAGCTAATTGTTTTTGTCTTTCTCTAAGACGAGGAAAAAGATTATACACAAATTCTAAATTTTTTTCTACCACCTTTTTATCTTTAACAAGATAAGCACCCATTTCTAAATTCTCTTTTACAGTCATGTTAGGAAATACTCTTCTCCCCTCAGGAATATGAGCAATTCCAAGGGAAGCAATCTTATATGATGGTAATTTGGTAAGGTTTATTTCGTAAAAATAAATATCACCTTTTACTATTGGAGTTAATCTAAATAAAGAACGAAGGGTAGTTGTTTTACCTGCGCCATTGGCTCCAATAAGAGCAACTACTTCTCCTTCTTTAACATCAAGATTTATACCTTGTAAGGCTTTAATACCACCATAATAAACATGTAGATCTTTAATGGATAACACCTTTTACCTCCTTACCCAAATATGCCTCAATAACTCTTGGGTTATTTTTAACTTCTTCAGGTTTTCCTTCTGCAATTTTCATACCAAAATCTAATACAATTATTCTCTCACATATATTCATAACTACTTCCATATGGTGTTCAATAAGTAAGATGGTAAGATTGAATTTCTCTCTTATAGTAGATATCAAATTTACAAGCTCAAGAGACTCATTTAGATTCATACCAGCTGCAGGTTCATCTAAAAGTAAAAGGGAAGGCTCAGTGGCCATTGCTCTTGCTATTTCAAGTTTCCTCTGTTCTCCATAAGGGAGATTTTCTGCAATTTCATCTTTTCTTTTGTAGAGTCCAAAGAAATCTAAGTATTCTTCAGCCTTGTCCCTCTGAATACTTTCTTGTTGAATATACTTACGATTAGAAATTAAGGTATCAAACAAGGATGCATCATAAACTTTGTGCATGGCTATCATCACATTTTCTAAAACTGTTAGTTTTTTAAATAACCTTGGATTTTGAAATGTTCTCGCTATTCCCAGCTTTGTTACTTGATAGGGTTTCATACCTACTAAATTTTTTCCATTAAATACAATACTTCCTTTAATAGGTAGATAAAAACCGGTTATTAGATTAAAAACAGTTGTTTTTCCAGCCCCATTAGGACCAATTATTCCTAAAATCTCGTTTTTTTCTACTTCAAAGGAAAGATCTGAAACTGCCATCAGTCCCCCAAAGGCACAAGATAGATTTTTCACTTCTAAGACAGCCATTAGCTTATCCCTTTCCTTCTCAATAATTTATATAATCTGTAAAAGGAAATCTCTCTATTACCCATAAGTCCTGAAGGTCTTACAAGCATCATTATTATCAGTGTTAAAGAATAAATAATTAATCTCAAATGTGCAAAACCCCTTAGTGCTTCAGGAAGAACAGTTAAAACAAAGGCCCCAAAAATAGATCCCGTTATACTTCCAAGTCCTCCAAGTACAATCATGAGTAATATTTCCACAGATCTCATAAAAGTAAAACTACTAGGATGTAACATCATTAAGTAATGGGCAAAAAGTCCTCCTGCAATTCCAGCAAAAAAGGCACCTACAGAAAAGGCAAGTACTTTATAATAAGTAGTATTTATTCCCATGCTCTCAGAAGCTGTTTCATCTTCTCTTATAGATATTATTGCCCTACCATGAGATGAATTTATAATCCTGTATATAACCACAACAGCTATAAAAGCCCAAAAAGCAACCCAAGTTATATCAGTTAGTTTTGGTATACCAGGAAAACCTCTCGGTCCTCCTACCAAATCTAAATTTAAAATTGCAACCCTGATGATTTCACCAAAACCTAAAGTGGCTATGGCAAGATAATCCCCTTTAAGTCTTAAAGTAGGAATACCTATCATTAGTCCTAACAGAGCAGCAAACAAACCTCCAATAATAAGAAAAGCTAAAAATATAATACCTTGAGCCAAATCTCTTGGAAGAAAGCTTAACACATTTAATAGTTTCTCTCCTTGATAGACACTTAGGGCTGCACTAAAATATCCTCCCGCTGCCATAAACCCTGCATGTCCAATTGAGAATTGTCCTGTAAAACCATTTATCAAATTTAAACTTACTGCAAGAATAGAATTTATTCCATAAAATACTAAAATTTGATATATATAAGGATCCAAATTTTTACTTAATATAGAAAGAAATAATATTAATATTAATGTTAATAAGGTCAAAAGATTTCTTCTCATCACACCTTTTCCCTCATATATTTTCCTAAAAGTCCTGAAGGTCTAACTAAAAGAATTATTATAAGGATTATAAAAGCAACAGCATCTCTAACAGTAGATGATATAAAGGCAGAAACTAAAACTTCTGCAATTCCTAAAATAAACCCACCAAGCATGGCTCCTGGAATCATTCCAATACCTCCTAAAACAGCTGCCACAAATGCTTTTAAACCTGGCATAACTCCCATATAAGGTTCTATTTTATTAAAATATAATCCTACAAGTACCCCACCTGCAGCTGCTAAAGCAGACCCAAGAGCAAAAGTAAAGGAGATCACACTATCAATATTTATTCCAAGCATCAACGCCATTTCTTTATCTTGAGAAACAGCTCTCATAGCTTTTCCTATCTTTGTTCTCATAACAATAAATTGGAGAAGTATCATAAGAAGAATAGATATTAATAAAATTATAATTTGGCGATTAGTCAAAATAAGTCCACCTATATTGTATATATCTACAGGAATACTTTGGGGAAAAGATCTTGGTGACGCACCTACTATAAGCACCATTAAATTCTCTAAAAGAAATGAAACACCTATAGCTGTTATCAATAATGATATCCTTGGAGCTGTTCTTAAGGGTCTATAAGCAAATCTTTCTATAAGTATACCTATGACACTCGCACCAATCATTGCTACAACAAGCCCTAAAGCAAAAGGTAAATTCCAAGAACCTAAAGCAAAATAACCTATAAATGCTCCTACCATAAATATATCTCCATGAGCAAAATTAATAAGTCTTAATATACCATATACCATAGTATAGCCTAAAGCAATTAAGGCGTATATACTACCTAAGGATATTCCATTTATTATTTGCTGTAATATATCAACCATCTATCCACGCTCCATTTTAAAGATAAAGCCTTTATATTATACAAGAAGGGAGGTAGATAAATCTACCTCCCTTATATTAAAAACTTGTTATGGTTTCACTGTAGTCCTATAAACTTGTTTTCCATCTTTAATCTCAATTATAACTGCACTCTTTACTGGATTTCTATTTGCATCAAAAGTTATTACTCCTGTCACTCCTCTGAATCCTTTTGTGGCTGCAAGAGCATCTTTTATCTTTGAAGAATCTGTACTACCAGCTCTCTTAATAGCATCTACCAATAGTTTGGCTGCATCATAAGCAAGAGCAGCTAAAGCATCTGGCGTTGTTCCGTACTTCTTTTGATAATTCTTTACAAAGGTTTGTACTATAGGTTCTTTCGAATCAGGACTATAGTGGTTGCTGAAGAAACATCCTTCAGCAGCTTTTCCTGCTGTTTGAAGAAGTACAGGAGAATCCCAGCCATCTCCGCCACCAAATGGAACAGTTATTCCAAGCTCTCTTGCTTGAAGAAGGATAGGCCCTACATCAGCATAATATCCTGGTACATATACAAAATCTGGTTTTGCTGATTTGATTTTAGTTAATTGAGCTCTAAAATCAGAATCTCCCTCAGAATATGACTCTTCAGCCACTATCTTACCACCAAGAGCGGTAAATTTCTGTTTAAAGAATTGGGCAAGACCTTTACTATAGTCACTTGTCACAGCGGTAAGTATGGCTGCAGTCTTTAATTTTAAATTTTTATAAACAAAATTTGCCATTACTTCCCCTTGGAAATCATCTATAAAGCATGCTCTAAAGATATAATCTCCTACTTGTGTTACTTTTGGATTTGTTGCTGTTGGTGTAAGAAGTACTATTTTAGACTGTTGAGCAATAGGAGCTACTACTAAAGTAACAGAGCTTGTTACTTCTGCTATAAGAGCCACAACCTTATCTCTCTCAATAAGCTTTTTAGCAGCGTTTGCTGCCTCTTCTGGTTTGTACTGGTCATCTTCAATTAGAAGTTCAATCTTACTTCCTAATACTCCTCCTCTTAAATTAACCTCTTCAATAGCCATTTTTGCTCCGTTTGCACAGGATGTACCAAAAGTAGCCAATGGACCGGTAATTGGGAATATAGCCCCTATTTTTATTGTTCCTGCTGCTTGCAAGGGTAGTACCAAAAGAAAAATTGAAACCACAGAGATTAGGAAAAGTTTTGCAAAATGCTTCATCCCTTCACCTCCCTAAAGTATATTTATAAAAAAACAGGGATGCTCTCTATAGAACATCCCTGTTCTAAGTATTGAAAAGTATAACTAAATTTTTAGTCTTATGTCAACTCTGAATATTTACAAGCTAAGGATAAATTCTATATATCATTCTCGGGAATGGAATTGCTTCTCTTACATGTTTTAAACCACATATCCACGCGGTTGTTCTCTCTATTCCAAGACCAAAACCTGAATGAGGCACACTTCCATATCTCCTTAAATCTATATACCATTCAAAAGCTTCCCTTGGTAAATTATATTCTTTAATTTTCTCTTCTAATAATTTCAGATCATGTATTCTTTGACTACCCCCAATGATTTCTCCATATCCTTCTGGAGCCAAAAGGTCATTATTTAAAACTTCGTGGGGATTATCTGGGTCTGGTTGCATATAAAATGGTTTTATCTTAGCAGGATAATGATGAATAAATACTGGTTTATCAAATCGATTTGAAATTATTGTCTCCTCATCACCACCAAAGTCATCTCCATATTCCACATTTAAACCATTATTTTTAAGAATTTCTATAGCCCCTCTATAAGTAATTCTTGGAAAAGGTGGTACTACATTTTCAAGAGGTTTTGTGTCTCTCTCTAATATTTCAAGCTCTCTTTTTCTTTTTTCCAAAACTCTCTGAACTACATAACTAACCAATTCTTCTTGTAATTTCATATTATCTTGCCAATCCCAATACGCCATCTCTGGCTCAACCATCCAGAATTCTGTAAGATGACGTCTTGTCTTTGATTTTTCTGCTCTAAATGCTGGACCAAAACAATAAACTTTACCAAGTGCCATGCATGCAGCTTCCATATAAAGCTGTCCACTTTGTGAAAGATAGGCCTTTCCAAGATCAAAATAATCAAGAGAAAACAATGTGGTTGTTCCTTCACAAGCTGAGGGTGTCAATATGGGAGCATCAACTAAAACAAATCCCTTGCTATCAAGAAAATCTCTTATAGCTTTAACCACTTCACTTCTTATTCTTAATATAGCATTTTGTCTCCTTGATCTAATCCACAAATGTCTTCTTTCAAGAAGAAAATCTATAGAATGATCTTTCTTCTGTATTGGATATTCTTCAGAATAGGAAACCACATTTACCCTTTTCAACATTAATTCGTAACCACCAGGAGCCCGTGGTTCCTTTTTCAAATCTCCAATCACAATTATGGATGACTCAATTGGAATTTTCTCAAAAGAATCAAGCTCTTCTTGAGTAAAATTATCCAAAGTTGCTACACCTTGTATATAACCTGTACCATCTCTAATAATAAGAAAAACAACCTTACCACTTGATCTTTTATTAAATAACCACCCTCTTATTTCAATTTCTCTCTCTTGTATCTTAGGAATATCTTCAATGTAAACCCAGGAAGCTGTCATAGCTTCATCCTCCTAACTTTTTTTAATTAAATCAAAAGCTCTTTTCTCAGCTTCATACATAATCTTCTCTTCATCAAGAGTTTTCAATTCTCTCTTCTCCATTAAAATTCTACCATCAACAATAACGGTATCTACATCAAAAGCCCCAGCAGAATATACAAGATGAGATAAGAAATTATGACGAGGATAAAAATGTGGTTTATTAATATCTACAAGGATTAAATCTGCCCTATATCCTTCCTTTATTACCCCAGAGTCACGCCAGCCTAAAATCTCCATACCATTTTTTGTAGCCATAGTTATTGCATCCTTAGCGGGGACTGCTACTGGGTCTCTTTCATATCCTTTATGTAAAATTGCAACAAGCCTTATCTCCTCCCACATATCCAGATTATTATTACTAGCGGGGCCATCAGTACCAAGACCTACCTTAACTTTTTTCTCCAACATTCTTTTCACAGGAGCAATTCCAGAAGCAAGTTTAAGATTACTCTGTGGGTTATGAGCGACACCTACACCTTTTTCAGAAAGAATTTCTATCTCTTCATCATCTACAAAAACACAATGAGCAGCAAGAACTGGAACATTAAAAAGACCTATTCTATTCATCAAACGGACAGGAGTTAAACCATATATATTTTTAATATTCTCTACTTCTAATGCTGTCTCCGAAAGATGAGTATGAATACCAATATTTAACTCAACTGCTTTATTTATTACTTTTTCCAAAAAAGAAGGTCGACAAGTATATGGAGCATGAGGTGCAAGCATTACTTTTATCCTTCCATTCTCTTTATTATGCCAACTTCTTGCAAATTCTACTCCTCTATTTAGAATCTCATCCTCATCCCCAGCAATACTTATCATTCCTACTGAAAGAGAGGCTTTTATTCCACTCTCAGAAACTGCTCTTGCAACTTCGTCCATAAAAAAATACATATCTGCAAAAGCAATAGTACCAGACTTTATCATCTCACAAAGTCCTAACAAACTTCCCCAATATACATCATCAGCTTGAAGTTTAGCCTCTTGTGGCCATATTTTTTCCTCTAACCACTCTTTCAAAGTTAAATCATCAGCATAACCCCTAAAAAGAGTCATAGCAAGATGAGTATGTGTATTTACAAGCCCTGGCATAGCAATTTTATTTTTCCCATCAATCTTATAATCAATATTTTCAAAATCTTTTTTATCAGAAATTTCTATAATCTTATCTTCTTCTATTAATATATTCTGATTTGATATTACTCTATCTTCTTGAAGAATATCCACATTCTCTATAAGAATTCTCATTTGGATATTTCCTCCTTTATTTTTAAAATTTTCTCTTTAAAGGGAGGATAAATAACACCTTTATCAGTTATAATCCCTGTAATAAGTTCGGCAGGTGTTATATCAAAGGCAGGATTTAGAGCCTTTATCTCATCCAAGGTAATTTTCTTACCCATACACGTAAGGACTTCTTCAGAATCTCTTTCTTCTACAGGAATATCAGATCCATTTTCAATGTTAAGATCAAAGGATGAAAAAGGTGCAGCTATGTAAAAGGGAATATTATGATAATTGACAAGAACGGCTATCATGTATGTACCAATTTTATTTGCTGTATCTCCTCTTAAAGTAATTCTATCAGCCCCAACGATTACAATATTTACAAGACCTTTAGACATGACATAACCCACCATATTATCAGTAATTAAAGTAGAAGGAATTTTCTCTTTATAAAGTTCCCATCCAGTAAGTCTTGCGCCTTGTAAAAGGGGACGAGTCTCAGTAAAATATACATGCTCTAACTTTCCCCATTTCCAAGCCTCTTTAACAACTCCAAGAGCAGTCCCAGGACCTATTGTAGCTAAGCTTCCAGTATTACAATGTGTCAGTATTCTTGCCTTTTCAGGTACTATTTCAGCACCATAACTAGATATAGCATCAGATTTCTCTCTTTCTTCATTCTCTATTCTTTTAGCCTCTTCAAGAAGGAGGATCTTAATATCAGAAGGTGATAAATTCCTATTATTATTTAATATATTTGCCATTCTATTTATGGCAAAAAACAAATTTACAGCAGTTGGACGAGAGATGGCAAATTCACTCATAACCTCATTTAAATAATCTAAAATATTAGAACCAGTGTATTTGATTGCAGCAAGAGCGATTCCATAAGCAGTGGCAACCCCTATTGCAGGTGCTCCTCTTATTTTCATTTTCTTTATAGCATCAATTACTTGTTGATATTTAAAACACAAGATATAATCTTCTTTAAAAGGTAGTTTGGATTGGTCAAGAATATATAGGACATTATTTTTCCACTCTATAATATTCATAATATCCCCTTCTCCTTATACTCCTTTAATGCATCCTTACAAATACATTTTCTTTCCTTAGGAATCTTGGGTATTGCTCTTGCAAATAATTTTCTTACTTTCTCTATATTCTCAGACATAACATCCAAAACCTCCTGATGAGTCAAAGGAGAGGGAGATATACCTGCAGCATAATTAGTTACCAAGGAGACCGAAGCATAACATATCTCAAGTTCCCTTGCTAATATAACTTCAGGAACATTAGTCATTCCAACCACATCACCAAAATAAGAAAACATCTTTATCTCCGCTGGAGTTTCAAAACGAGGTCCCTCTGTACAAATATAAGTACCATAATAATGAATTCTCAATCCTAATTCCTTTGCTGTTTCAAATAGAATCTTTCTCAATTCGGGACAATATGGTTGTGTAAAATCTATATGGATGACTTTCCCATCATCTCCATTAAAAAATGTATAATCTCTTTTCTTTGTAAAATCAATAAATTGATCAAGTATTACAAGATCCCCTGGCATAAGATCCATTTTTAGACTACCTACAGCAGTAGTAGAAAGGATTCTTTCTACTCCAAGGCTTTTTAGTGCCCACATATTAGCTTTGTAATTTATTCTATGTGGTGGAAGTGAATGGCCTACCCCATGTCTTGCTAAAAATGCAACTTCCTCTCCTTGATATATACCCTTTAATATTTTGGCATCCCCATAAGGAGTAGAAATAATCATCTCTTGAGGATTTTCCAAAAAGGCTGGATCATATACACCAGTTCCCCCTATAATCGCAATTCTCATCTATTAACCTCCCTCTTTCTATCTGAAAAACATAGCCTTAATATAATCTATAAAATCATTAAGCAGATCTCTAAATGAAGTTCCTCTTGTACCTCTTTCAAGAGCACTATAGAAATAGCTTGCTACATCAAAAGTTGCTTCATTTATCTGCTTTTGGGTAATTTTTAAAACATCTGAGAACCCATTACCTCTTAAATAAGCTCTTTCAATATCAATATAATATTTAGATGAAATTTTTGCTTTTTCTATGATGTAACTCATAGGATACGAGATGTATTTTAAAGACTGTGGTTTCTTAGGCTCAATTACTTCTGCATCTTTCTCATATTTACTGTGAAAAAGATTTTCACTTTTACTTGTAGCTGTATGAAGAGGTTGATTCAAATCAGCAATATAATGAGATAAAACTCCCAATTGAAAAGCAATGAGTCTCCAAGGTTTTTTATCCTGAATTAATCTAACAATCTCTAAATATTTTTCTCTTATCTTTTCAGGACCTTTTCCCTTACTTCCATTTACATGATAAATGTGGTTATCAAAATCTCTATAAATTCTATCTGGAACTGTGCTTCCCTCTATTATTTCGTCCAAATATGGTGATAGTCTTTTTTGATATTCCTTCGGCAAAGCGTAAAATGCTTCTTTTGCTATCTTTTGATGAGTTTTACTCCCCCACCCAAAAATGGGGGTTATAAGAAGGAATATGATAATAAAATATACAAATAATTTTTTATAACAGAATCTTCTCATAACGGTAAATATTTTATCATAAAAATTAAGAATTATTTAATATCTCATCCATAAATTCTTTAAATTCTTTTATAAATCTATCTTTTGAAAATCTATACGCATTTTTAACTATATTTTCAGTTTTGAAATTATCTCTCTCATTTATAAACCTAAAAATAGCTTTCTTTAAAGATTCCCTATTCTGTTCATAGAAAAAGATACCTGTTTCCCCATCTATTACAGTTTCTAAAGATCCTCCTTTCCCATAAGCAATTACAGGAGTCCCACTTGCTTGAGCCTCAACAGGAACAATACCAAAATCTTCTTCTGCAGGGAAAATCAAAGCTTGAGCCCTTGATAAATATTCCCTAACAATATGATTTTCCTGCCAGCCTAAAATCTTTATATTTTCTTTAGCAATTTTTTTTATTTTTGGCATTTCCTCTCCATCCCCAATAACAACAAGAGGCAACTTAAGCTCATTAAACACTTCTACCACTAAATCTACTTTCTTATACGGTACTAAACGTGATAGAACCAAGAAATAATCATCTTTATCTTTATAAGGAGTAAATTTATCAACCTCCACGGGAGGATATATAACTTTAGACTCTCTTCTATATATTTTCATTATTCTTTTTGCCACATTTTTTGAATTTGCAATGTAATAATCCACTCTATTAGAACTCAAAACATCCCACATTCTTAAATAATGGAAAATGGCTTTAACAAATAAACCCTTTATACCAGTATTTACTTTGTGGTCTCTTAAATATGGAAAATAAAGATCCCAAATATATCTCATAGGAGTATGGCAATAACAAACGTGAGTTTGATAAGATTTAGTTATTACTCCTTTTGCTACACAATGGCTACTGGAAATGACTAAATCATATTTGCTAAGATCCAGTTGTTCTATAGCTAAAGGCATCAATGGAAGATAATAAGAGTATTTTTTCTCTCCTAAAGGCATATATTTTATAAAAGAGGCATAAACATTATTTTTTATATTTAGCTTTTCCAAGGTTTCCTCTGAATACACTAAGGTAAAAATATCTGCATCAGGAAAAATCTCTAAGATAGCTTTTAATACTTTTTCAGCCCCTCCTATATTAACTATCCAATCATGAACTATTGCTACTTTCATTTTTTAACCTTCTTATTCCTCTACAGGAAATAATATGGCTCTCACGGGTGAACCTTCTCCCCCCTCAATCTTTAAAGGAAGAGCAACAATAAAATATAATCCTTCTTCTACATTTAATAAATCTAAACCTTCTATTATTCCTATTTCTTCTCTCAAAAGAGTCCTATGTACCTCTCTCCCCTCATCTCCTCTTGGTCCAATTGATAGATAATCAATTCCAACAGATTTTATCTTTTTGCTTACTAAATATTTAGCCGATTCAAGAGATAATCCTACATAATCTTCATGAAACTTATTTTCTCTTAGCAAAAGTGAATTTTTAGTTTTAAAAAGAATTATATCACCTTCTGAGATAGGTGAAGAAATAATATCGTCCAACATTATTTTCTTTTCATTTTTTATTAAAAAAACTTTAGCTAAACCCCAAAATTTATTAATGTCAATTTTTTCAAGAGTTTTTCCATCCTCAAGAAAATGATAAGGTGTATCAATATGAGTACCTGTATGAGAACCCATAACTATCTTTGATAAATTAGCATTTTTCCCTTCCGATATTTTTGATACCCATTCCCTATGAAATTTAGGATCATTAGGCCAAAAAAGCATGTTTTCGTTTATAAGCAAACTGACATCTATTGGTTTATCCCAAATAATTTTCATTACTAAATCCTCCCTTTTTTGTAATTATTATAACATCAATCCATTTTAAAAGATTATATATTAACTGAGTATAAAAAATTTCTTTTCTATATTGTAGAGAGAATTAAAGAGTTAAATAAAAGTAAACTAAGGCAAGCAATTTCCACAAGGTGCATATCCCTTCTCTATAGCCTCATCTCGGGTTTTAAAAAAAACTTGGTTTTGAGAAGAAGGAAGAGTCCAACACCAAGGATAGTGAAATTTCTTTGTTTCTTTATTACCTATATAAAACTTTGGAGGATAATAAAAGATTGTGTATGTCTTTTCTCCATAAGTATAAAAAATAATATGAGCATTTTTAAAATTATTATTTTTAAAAGCATTTCTGAAATTGGTTATATTTGATGTAAAAGTATATTGCTGATTATTATAAGGACATGTAGGATACTCAGAAAACTTAGATAAAAGATTTTGCATTTCATTGAGATATGGATATCTTCCATATTTTAAATTAAAAATTTCAATTTCTTTAATTATCAATTGTATATTGCTATGTTGAGTATTCCTCTTTGCTTCTTCGATAGCACTAAAATAAAGAGGTAATGATAAAGAAGCAAGAATAAATAATATACTTATAACAATTAAAATTTCTAAAAAAGAAAAACCCCTTTTTATATTTCCCATGTTATTTATCTAATTATAAACGATATTTAGTATATTTTCAAAATTTAAATACCATTAGCTTTTTAGAGGATAAAATTGAGTGAAATATCTTTCTAAATGTCTCTTAAGCATTTACATCTATTCTAAGTAAATATATAATCCCTTGACCTAAATAAATTATATGTAGTATCTTTAACATAGTTAAAAAATAAAGGAGAAAGGAAATTTTAAATATGGATTGGCTTAAAGTATTTAAAGAAAAAGGAGCTTTTTTAGAAGGTCATTTTTTATTATCCTCAGGTCTTCATAGTCCAAATTATCTTCAATGTGCCCTTATTCTTCAATATCCTGATTTGGCGGAAAAGATTGCAAAAGAAATAGTAGAAAAAATATCTAAGGATTTAAAAATTGATGTGGTAGTTGGTCCTGCTCTTGGTGGAATTATAATTGCCTATGAGCTTGCCAGGGCATTAAAAGTAAGAGGAATTTTTGCAGAAAGAGAAGAGGGTAAAATGACACTAAGAAGAGGCTTTAGTATCAAACCAGGAGAAAAAGTTTTAATCTGTGAAGATGTGGTTACTACTGGTGGATCTGCATTAGAGGTAGCAAATTTAATAAAGGAAAACGGAGGAGAAGTAGTTTCTTTTGCCTGTATTGTAGACAGAAGCGGAGGAAAGAATATTTTTGACAAACCTTTTTATTCTTTAATTCAACTAAAACTTGATACTTATAAACCCGAAGAATGTCCCCTTTGTAAGGTAGGAATTCCCTTATTAAAACCAGGAAGTAGAGGACTAAAATAAAAAAGGGATAGGAAATTACTTCTATTCCCTTATAATCTCAATATCAATTATTTGCACCTTATATAGTATTTCCTTGAATTAATCCTATAGAAATTACAATGTTGTAACTAATTCTCCAGCACTTTCCGTTACAAGGTTCTTATATAATATATTCATATCTTCTAGAAATATTTTTGGTTGCTTGGTGAAAAGTTTTATATTTTTCTCACTGAAATACGCAAGTTTTATTCAGTAGAAGTATCACTTACATATATAATTTTTATATCCCTTTTTACCTTTTAAAGGTATGAGGCAAAGTTACTCAAGGATTAGATGTTATTCTCGAATTTTTTTTAATTTTCAATTCAAGTATACATTTAGTTTATATTGCACATAATCCAGATTTTGTTGAAACAAAAGATGAATTAAAACGGAAATTTAAATAATGGCTGATAATTTAGTAATAAAAGACCTAATAACTAACACATTCTGCTGTTTGAAAAAATTATGGTAATTTTTTTCTTTAAATGGGCCTTTTTAAAAATCTAACTTCCTGCCTCCAATAGTCTACTTACAACAAAATCTTTCGGCAAAGATATTAAAAAGTAACCAGCTCTTGGCCCTGATGTTTGATTGAGAAAAGAAAGATATATAAGCTGAAAAGCTCTTTTTCCTTCTATTCCATGTTCTTGAGCTAAGTTATATATAAAGTTTTGTAGTTCATCACCTTGCCAATCTTTTTCCTTTATTTTATTAGCCAAACTTCTTAAAAATTCCTTTTCCTTAGGAAGAAAAATTTTAACTATTTCAGGTGTCTCCTCCTGTAATCTAAATTTCACCTGAGATGGTGCAAATCTTTCAAGCCAATTTTTTACATATTCAATCCTTTTTAATATCTCATCAAACTTACTAAGCTCACTTTCATAACCACTTCTTATAAGCATCTCTTTTAGAAGTTCATTATTTCCCAAGGATATTTGAGTTAATGTAATTATATGCCTGATTGGTACTTGTGGCCCTATCTCTTTTGGAACCTCTCTTACTTGTGAAAGTTCATAAAGTCTTGCAATTTGATCCCATTCCTCTTCCGTGCCTTCTAATCGGTAATAAATTCTCTCCAATCTTTCATAATCCTCTGCTAAAAGAATATATCCATTTACTGGATCAAAATCTATATGCTTATCTGGTTTATACCTCAATATGAGATATCTTACCCATGATGGGGGAAGGATTTCTAATATTTCATTAATAGAAATTGCTATCCCTTTTGAGCTTGACATAGCTCCTTTTCCTTTTAGATATATCCATTCATATACAAAGGGATAAGGAGGTTCATATCCAAATATCTCTTTTGTAATGATCTTTCCTGTATCATAAGAACCACCTGTAGTAGCATGATCTTTCCCAAAAGGTTCTACTGTAACTCCAAAAATCTTCCATCTACCCGGCCAATCAAGTCGCCAAGGAAGTTTTGCTTCTCCTTTGCTATAATCTGATATTCCTTGATGACCACATTTACATTTATATTCCACTTGATGTTTTTTAGTATCATAGGAAATTATTTTTGTAGTAGTTAACCTTCCACATTTTTCACATTTTGTAAGGAGAGGAACAAAATCTTTCTCTAAATTTCTTCCTGCTATTTCATTAAGAATCTCTGTTATTTTTTGATTATTTTCCAAAGTTAAGTCAATAATCTCAGTATACAAGCCCTTTTTATAACTTTCGTGAGCCTTTATTACTCTTGGTTCAATACCTAATACCTTTATTGCTTCTAAAAATGGTTCTAAAAAGTGTTCTGCATAATTCTCATGACATCCTTCAGGATCAGGAATTTCAGATATGGGCTTTCCTACATGCTCAGCATAAGATTCTGGTAAGAAAGGATATACTTTTCTTAAAGGGTCAAAGGTATCTGCTATATAAATAAAATCTACTTCTGAACCTTGATCCCTTAAAGCTCTTGAAAGTGCATCACCAGTTAAAATCTCCCTCAGGTTCCCAAGATGGATGGGACCTGAGGGAGTAATACCTGTTGCTACCACATTTTTATTACCTTTTACTTTAATTATTTCAGACGCTGCTATATCTGCCCAATGCGGAACTTTCTTTACCATACAGAATACTTCCCTTCTGCTAATTCATTGCAGAAATTTTCGATATTAGCAAGCTCATTATCAATAATGTCTTCTACTGATTTTGATATATCATAAATTGATACACCATTTTCTAAAATAAGTTGAGCAGTAGCAATTTTGGGTTGATCAATTGGCTTTCCAATTTGACTGCAAAGCCATACATATACCTCTTTTATACCAGGAACATTCTGATAAATTCCATTTGCTATTTTATGAGTCAAAATATTATATATTTTTCCTACATGGCTTACAGGGTTTTTACCTGCAGCTGCCTCCGTTCCCATAGGGCGATTTAGCGCAATAACACCATTTACTCTATTTCCTCTTCCCACTTGTCCTGAGTCAGCATCCTCAGCAGAAGTTCCAAGAACACTTATATACATTCCATCCATGCCTCTTTCAGGATCATCCAATGTGTTAATATCTATTGTTATCTGATCAAAATTTTGAGCTCTCTCCTGTACAAACTTTTCAACTATTCCTCTAATTATTTCCTTTTTCTCAAAATAATCTTGCACACTATTAACATATCTATCGATAAAAGGCATAGCTATAGTAATTTGCAAATTTCTTTTTTGACGAAACGCCATTATTTTTATATCTTCTCCTACTTCGGGATGAATTTTCTTAAATTCTGGAGAGTTAAGATATCTTTCAAGTTCTAAAACTATTTTTTCAGTGGATGTTAAAGGCGCATATCCTACAGCAGCTGAGGTATCATTAGCTGGAAGAAGACCTTTTCTTCTTCTGAAAATATCAGTAAGCTCTGGAGAGCCAGGATAAAGCTCTACTTGATATTTTACATGTTTATCAGGATCAACAAATCTCAAGTTTTTTTTAAACCATTCTTTGGCAGTTTCAATTGCTATCTCTTCTACAGGAATTCTAATACCATCAACCTCAAAAGTCGCTCTGTCTCCTATTACTAAAAGCATTGGTTTTTTCACTTCCCCACCAATTCCAAGCTTTCTTTCAACCTCTCCAGCTACTAATAAACTTTTATCAATATTATGGTGTAATACATTTCCTACCCTTCTTATATACTCCTGGGAAAGATTTACAGATATCTGATCCATGATTGCATCACATATAGAGTCAGGATGTCCTACACCTTTTCTTTCAACAAGTTCTACTCCATGTTCTTCTACTGGTAATGAATTTAATTTTTCAACTACAATGTTTCTCATCTTTCCTATCCTCCTTCTTACTTTTTTATTAAAAATAAGCAAAAAAATAATATCACAAGTTAATTAATATTACAACAAAAAGTTTATATTAAATAAAAGTAATACATTTTTCTTAAAATTGCAATAAAAAGAGGGGAACATTTTAGTTCCCCTCAATATTATTTTATTATAAACGTATGTTTAAAAAATTACTTGTTATTAGAGTAATATCTCTCTACAAAAATATGCAATTTTCTATAATATTCCTTCATTATAGGATACAATTCTCTGTAAAGACCATATAATTCTTCATATAGTTTTGCTCTTTCTTGATCTGGTTCTTCTCTACTTACTACTTTTACTACTTTATCACATGCATCCTCTACACTCTTGTAAACTCCAACACCAACGCCTGCAAGTAGAGCAGCGCCATAGGCAGCACCTTCTGTTACATTTATAGTAGTGATAGGAGTATTAAATACATCAGCTAAAATTTGTCTCCAAAGAGGACTTCTTGCTCCTCCTGCTATAGCTCTTATTTCTCTCATATTTATTCCAAGAGCTTTCATAAGTTCCAAAGAATCTCTTAATCCAAAAGCCACTCCTTCTAACACTGATCTTACAAAATAAGGCTTATTATGCCTCAAACTAATTCCTGCAAAAACTCCTTTTGCCATAGGATCGGCATGAGGAGTTCTCTCACCAGTAAGATATGGTAAAAAGATTAATCCTTCTGATCCGGCTGGAACATTCCCAGCTTCCATGGTTAAAAACTCATAAGGATCCTTTCCTGTCCATTTAGAAAGCTCTGTTTCTATCTCCCCAAAAGAGTCTCTAAACCACCTAAAGGATCCACCAGCTGATAACATAACTCCCATAGTATGCCACTTTCCGGGGACTGCATGACAAAAAGTATGAAGTCTTCCATCAGGATCTCCTTCTGGAGTATCCAAATGAGCAAAAATTACTCCTGAAGTTCCTAAACTTACAAATAAGACCCCACTTTTTACAATTCCACTACCTACTGCTTGCGCTGCATTGTCACCTCCACCACCTACGACAGGAATCCCTGCAGGTAGACCAAGTTCTTCAGCAACTTTTGGAAGTAAGGTTCCTGTAATCTCAGGAGATTCATATATTTTTGGCATCCAATCCTCTGGAATATTAAGAAGATTTAACATCTCTTTAGACCAAGTTCTCTTTTTTACATCAAATAACAAAGTACCAGAAGCGTCAGAAACTTCTGATGCATATTCCCCTGTTAATCTGAATCTTACATAATCCTTTGGTAATAATACTTTAGCAACCTTAGAATAATTCTCTGGCTCGTTCTCTCTAAGCCAAAGGATTTTGGGAGCTGTAAATCCTGTAAGAGCAAGATTTAAAGTAAGTTCAAGAAGATTTTTAACCCCTCCTACCCTTTCTACAATCTCGTCACATTGCTTAGCTGTCCTTTGGTCATTCCAAAGAATAGCTCTTCTAATTATATTACCTTTTGAATCAAGAAAAACAGAACCATGCATTTGCCCAGATAATCCTATACCTTTTATCTCTTTTGGTGATACGCCAGTTTTATTTATTAAACTAATAATTGCATCCTTTGTTGCCTTCCACCAATCCTCTGGCTCTTGTTCAGACCAAGAAGGAAAAGGAGTATATAGAGGATACTCAAAAGTTGAACTTCCTAATACTTTTCCTTCTTCATCAATAAGCAAAGCTTTAGTACCAGAAGTACCCACATCAATACCTAAAAGCACTTTTTCCACCTCACCTTTCCCATGGAGTTTTATCTTTGATTATAAAAACGTTTTTCTTTTTAGTCAATAAAAAAAATAAAAATACAATAAAAATACCATAAAAAAGAATACTTATAATATTCCCTTATAAAACTCTTCTTTTAAGAGATGTTTCTTTTCTCACTAAAGGGAGGAGTAAAACTCCTCCCTATTATTCTTTTCTGATAGCTTTAAATGGACATACTTGAAAACATATTCCACACTTAGTACATTTACTTTGATCAATCACATATGTTCCATCTTCGTCTTTATAGATCGCCCCTACAGGACAATTTCTAAAACATATAGAACATTTCCTACACTCTTCCCTTATTACCTCATAATGAATCAAAGCAGTACAAATTTTTGCAGGACATTTCTTATCCCTAATATGGGCAAGGTATTCATCCCTAAAGTATTTTAATGTTGTTAAAACAGGATTAGGAGCTCCTTTTCCAAGACCACAAAGTGATGTATTTCTCACAGTATAAGCCAATTGTTCAAGCTCTATTAAATCCTCTTCCGTCCCTTCACCTTTTGTTATTTTATCTAAAATTTCCAACATCCTCTTAGTACCTACTCTGCATGGTACACATTTTCCACAAGATTCGTCTTGTGTAAAGTACAAGAAAAATTTAGCAACATCTACCATACAGTTATCTTCATCCATAACAATAAGTCCACCAGATCCCATAATGGCTCCAAGGGCAGTTATTGATTCATAATCTATAGGTGTATCTAAGTATTCTGCTGGTATACAACCCCCAGCTGGACCTCCTATCTGGACAGCTTTGAACTTCTTTCCACTAGGTATTCCACCACCAATATTGTAAACTACCTCTCTCAAAGTTATTCCCATAGGTACTTCTATAAGTCCTGTCATATTTATTTTCCCAGCTAAAGCAAAAACCTTAGTCCCTTTACTCTTCTCTGTTCCATAACTTGCAAACCAATCAGCACCATTAATAATTATTGGTGGAATATTAGCCCACGTTTCTACATTATTTATCACAGTAGGTTTTCCCCATAATCCAGAATTTACTGGAAAAGGTGGACGGGGTCTCGGCATACCTCTTTTACCTTCTATAGATGCAATTAATGCTGTCTCCTCTCCACAAACAAAAGCTCCTGCTCCAATTCTAATCTCAATATCAAAGGAAAAATCAGTACCCAATATATTGTCTCCTAAAAGGCCATAATTTCTTGCTTGTTCTAAAGCTGCAGTAAGTCTTTTAATAGCTAAAGGATATTCAGCTCTTATATAGACAAATCCTTTCTTAGCTCCAATAGCATAACCTCCAATTAACATACCCTCAATAACAGAGTGAGGATCACCTTCCATAATACTTCTATCCATAAAAGCTCCAGGGTCTCCTTCATCTGCATTACAAACTACATACTTTTCTGATCCAGGAGCTTTTCTACCAAGCTCCCATTTTAATCCAGTAGGAAAACCCGCTCCTCCCCTTCCACGAAGACCAGATTTTTTAACTTCAGAAATTACATCTTCTGGAGACATTTGAGTAAGAACTTTTGCAATAGCAGAATAACCATCTCTTGCAATATATTCCTCAATATTTAGAGGATCAATAAATCCTACATTTCTTAAAGCAATTCTTACTTGATTTTTAAAAAAGGGAAGATCATTAATAGTTGGTAAAACTTGTCTTTGCTCTGGTTCTTTTACAAGAAGTCTTTCCACAATTCTACCCTTAATAAGGTGTTCATACACGATCTCTCTTGCATCTTGCGGCTTTAATTTAACATAAAAAGTCCCCTCTGGATATATAGCCATAACTGGCCCTAAATCACAAGTACCAAAACATCCAGTTTCAATAATTTTTACCTCATCGTAAATACCTGCTTCCTTTAATTCCCTTTCAAGGACTGATTTAAAACTTTCTTCACCTGCAGAAATGCATGCTGCACCTGCACACAAAAGAATATGTGCTCTCTCTGGCATTTTTAAACCTCCTTATATTGTTTTATTCTTTATTCAGTAGAAAGAACATCTTCAGATACAACCTGACCATTAACCACATGTTGAGCAATTATCTTTCTTGCCTTTTCAGGAGTTACATGTTTGTAAAGAACCTTATGTCCTCCTAACTTTTGAACAGATATCAATGGCTCATACTCACAAAGTCCAATACATCCTGCCTGAGTTACAACCACATTTTTTAAACCTCTCTTTTCTATCTCATCCAAAATAGCCAATAATGTTTCCCTTGCGCCAGCTGCTATTCCACACGTTCCCATATGTACTACTATCTTATCCTTACCTTCAGGACTTCTCATCTCAAGTTCTGCTTGAGTCTTTTCTTTAATCTTCTTGAGATCCTCTAAAGTTAATTTTTTCATTTTACCAACCTCCCAAATTTTCATTTAAAAATTCTTTTAAAAAGGAAATTACTTCTGGAGAATTAATAGGTATTTTAATAGACTTCTTTATTTCCTTTGTAGAAATATTGATCTCATCACTATTTTTTACTATCTTAATCTCGAAATCTATATCTGGATTTGCAACTATCAAGCCCCATATAGTCCCAGAAAGATTTCCCATAGGAGGTAAATCTACACATAAAAAAGGAACCTCTGCATAAATCTCTGTGCCTTTTCCCACCTCAGAGTTAATCTTTACCTCTCCCCCACAATTTTTAATCAACTCATAAAATAGAGGAATACCAAGACCGACTTTCCTTGTAGTTCTACTTGTAAAAAATGGATTTTTAATCTCTTCTAATATTTCTTTTGGCATACCTTTTCCATCATCTTTTATAATTATGTACAAAATTCCCCTTTGAAGATCTTTTCTAATCTCCAAGTAAATATTTTTTGCATTGGCTTCTATAGAATTTTGTACGAGATCCAAAACATGAAGAGATAATTCTTTCATTGATGTTCTTTTCTAAAGTTTTCAATTAATTTTCTCAATTTATCAGGAGTAAGTTTTCCATAAACATCATCATTTATCATGAGAGCTGGTGCCATACTACAAGCTCCAATACATCTTACAAGATCCAAAGAAAAGAACCCATCCTCTGTTACTTTACCTTCTTTAAATCCCATCTGCTCAAGAGTTCTGAGTAAGTCCTCAGCTCCTTTAACATAACAAGCCGTTCCCATACAGAGTCTTATTACATGCTTGCCTTGAGGCTCAAGTCGGAAGAAGGAATAAAATGTTACTACACCGTAAATCTCACTTAATGGCACTTTTAATCTTTCAGAAATCAGTTCTAAAGCTTCACGAGGTAGATATCCAAACTTTTCCTGTACTGCGTGAAGGATCATAATCAAAGATCCCCTTGAGTTTGCAAAACGGCCTACAATCTTTTCTACCTCCTTCTGAGCATATTCAGAAAACTTTAATTCTACTGCCATTTCTATACCTCCATTCCCTGTATTTTTATATTTTTTTCTTTCAAGCTTTTAAAGACTGCTTTTCTAGAAAATTCTTCTAAATATATAAAAGTTTTTGGTTCTTTTATATCCTCTAAATAGTGAGCATCAGAAGAAATTAAAAACTTCTTATCTTTCAGCTCTGGGTGCTCATTAATAAATTTAATATAGTTTATCTTGTTAGACAATTCGACAAAATCAAAAAATAAATCCTTCGGGATAAAACCCAAATTAGATATTATACTAAAGGAAGGCCTATCCACATGGGCTAATATTATTATCCCGCCATATTCTTTTATTTTTTTTACTGTGTCTGTAACACTTAGTGATATAGAGGTATTTAATAACCTTTCCTCTATTCTTTCTACCTCATCATTTTCGTTAACCACTACTTGTACTCCAAAAATTTCTTCTCTATTTTTAGTATCTGGTAAATAGTTAAAAATACCTTTTTGAAATTTTAAAGCTGTATCATAATCTTCAAATAAAGCCAATATATGCACTTCTTCGCTGGTTTGAATTTCTATACCTGGTATTACTAAAACACCCATTCTATCTCCCCAGAAAGAGATAGCAGGATAATTTTCCACCATATGATGGTCGGTTATTGCTATAACTCCTATATTCATTTTCTTTACTCTCTCTATAATATTTTTAGGACTCATCCTCCAATCTCCACAAGGAGAAAGAACCGAATGTATATGCAAATCTATCCCTACCCATGCCAAGTAAAAAATTCCTCCTTACTATGAAACATTAATAGAGGTAGGTATAATACCTTTATTATATAGAATTCCACTAACCTCAAAAACTATTTTATCAGTACTTATAAGAATAATTCCTTTTTCTTTAGAAAGTTCAACAACTTCCTTAGGAACTACTTTTCCTCTGCAGACAATTATCATTGGTATATCAAGAATCTCTGCAGTTCGAACAATTTGTGAATTTGTGATCCCCGTAATAAGTACTACATCTTTTTCATTAGAAGTTACCATAGCTAACACATCACTCATAAGATCTGCAGCAAAAGCCTTTTTAATATCTACCTCATCTAACAAATTTTCTCCTGCCAATACCTTCCCATTAATCAGCTCTACAATCTCTCTTGCTTTCATTGAAGCCTATCTACTCCTTTTATTCCTAAACTATAAAGTTTACCTACCACATTAAAGGCATTATCTTTAGTAATTAATAAAGCAATTTTTTCTTCTTTTGCTTTCTTAACAGTCTCTTCATTAGGATTTTGACCTGAAACAAAAATTATACTTTTAATTCCAGTAAGTACTGCAACTGCTATAGTATTTACATGAGTCTGAATAGTAACCCATACTGAATCTTCAGGAGCATGAGCCATAACAAAAGAAAGCAAATCACTTACAATTCCACCCCTAATTTCGTAATCTTCATCCATATAAATAACATTTAACTCCAAATTTCTAACAATTTCACTCAGTTTCATCTTTTTCTTCCCTCCGTTTTAAGATAACCGAAGAGGACCTTCTGGATAGTTCTTCCATCTCTTTTGCCATTTTCCATAATTTTTCCTTGAGAAGAAATATACAATCATAGATTTGAGCATTTCCTCTCACTATATCTTCTGCTAAAGCAGCGCAGGTAGGAGATCCACATGAGCCACAATCAAGTCCAGGAAGCATCTCTAATATTTTTCTCATATCCTCCATCTTTCTTAAAGCCATATTTATATCTTCATCTAATTTCCACACAGGTCTTGGTAAAATAGGAGAAGTTCTTAATACTTCTGATAGGTTTATATCCTTACAAAGAGATTCCTTAATAAAATCTTTATCAAGTTTTTTGTATAAGGCTAAAATTCTTTTCTTGGCAAGATAATAGTTCTCAGGATTTAATACTCCTCCAACACAACCTTCCTCACAAGCTCTAAGCTCCAAAAACTTCACATCTTGAAGTTTATTTCTTTCTAAATCTTCAAGAACTTTAGCTACCTTTTCTATACCTCCTACACTTATTACTTCTTCTTCATTGAATACTATTCCCTCTCCCCCAAGAGCTCCTGATAAAATTCCCTTTGCATAAAACCCACCATCTATTGCTTCTACCTCTCTATTGTCCTCTTTAAGCTCCTTTTTTATTTTTAAATAAATATTATCAATGCCTATAACAAATTCAAAACCTTCTTCTTTATTTTGTTTTAAATATGTAGCAAAAGCAGGACAAGGAGTAATATAAGCAAGACGAAGTATTCCTCTTTCTTCCTTCCTCCATAACTTTTTTATTATACTCCCCGTTATCTCAACAGGAGTCTTAAAGGGTGATAAGTTAGAAATCAAAGTAGGAAAACGTACTTGTATTAACTCTACAACAGCAGGACAGTAAGTAGATATAAGTGGAAGATTACGAGAACTATTAATATAGTCCATAAGAGCTTCTTGTAAAAGAAATAAACCACAGGTAGTATCCCAAACTTCTACCGCATTAGTTACCTTTTTAATTGCTATTTGAATTTCAAAAGGAGAATAATTAGTTGGAAATTGGGAATATATCTCGGGAGATATTACTACAACCAAATTATCTAAATAAGATATACTATCATAGGTGTGAGTAAATCCAAAAGGTGCATGATATGGGCAAACTCTAATGCATTCCCCACAATCAATACATCTATATGGAAGAATGAGAGATTTTCCATTACGAACCCTCATAGCTTCAGTAGGACAATGCCTTATACAATGAATACACCCCTTACACCTTTGTAAATTAATAGCTACCGAATGAATATATTTCTCACTCATTATTTATCCCTCTTTAAATATATTTTTGAGTACACCTTTGTACCCTTTCCCACTTCAGACTCAATCTTTAATTCATCTGATGAATTCTTAATATTTGGAAGTCCCATACCTGCCCCAAATCCCATTTCCCTAATATTATCTGGTGCTGTTGAATAACCAGGTTGCATAGCAAGCTCTATATCAGAAATTCCTGGACCTTCATCCTCAGCAATTATTTCAATATATTCTGGTGTAACTTTTACTCTTAAAACTCCTCTGTAGGCGTGAATAACTATGTTCATCTCAGCCTCATAAGTGACGACCGCAACTCTTCTAAGTATATCTACACTTATTCCAAGTTGTTGTAAGGCCTTTTTTATATTACTGGACGCCATACCAGCAAGAGCAAAATCTCCCCCTAACACAGGAAACTCCAAAGTTAATATATTTTCCTCTTTGGGCTCCTGAGTAATAGTCCCTTCTATATCTTCCACATCTACCAAATTCAAAACCACATCCTTAGTACTTAATATTCCTAAAACCTTTTTTTCATTATCTATCACAGGAAATCTTCCATACCTAAACTGTCGGAACCTAATCAAAGCTTCATACAAAGTATTATCTGGAGACAAACATTTTGGATCTTTCACCATATACTTTCCACACGGTGAGTTTAAGTCGCCATTAACAAGTGCCACAATTACATTCTCTACAGTGACTAAACCTACAAGCCTATCTATATCATCTACAATAGGAATTGCATCAATTCTTTTGATTCTCATAATTTCTTGAATTGAACGCATATCTTGGTAAGGTTTTAACCTTACTATATCTGTATTCATTATATCTTTTACTTTTATTTTTTCTAAATAATCCTTAGGTATCTTCAAATACCAAAATCAACCTTCTTTCCTTGAAACCCAGCTACATATAATCTTCCACATGCCTCATACATAGGGTATTTTGTTGTAAGAAGAGGAATACCAGATTTCTTTGCTACTTCTATTACATCTTGATATGGTATTTTGCCTCTAACAAAAACAACACCAGCCAAATCTAAAATCTCAGCAGTTCTTATAACCTGTAACGTAACAAGACCTGTAAGGAGAAGTGACTTTGCCTCTAAGAGACAAAGAGCATCACTCATTAAATCTGTTGCACCTACACATAAAATCTCATTTTCAAGTTTCTCTTCTAAACATAGGACTTCAGCTTTTAATATTTCTTTTACCTTCCTAAGATTCATTTATCTCTCCTCAAAATATTTTTCAGGTTTAATTTAAACACATTTTTAATATCATTGTCAACAAATATAAAATATGATATAATTTCAAATTTTTTTAATCATACCTATGGGGGTAAACCAATTTGTTAATATTTTCTCAATTGATTTAGGTTTTTAAAGATAATAACTATTAATATACAGTAATAAGGTATATAAAATTAGTGATATACATTCAGTCGTAATGTTATAATATAAACATGAAAAAGAAGATAGGACTTGCATTAGGTAGCGGAGGAGCAAAAGGTCTTTCCCACATTGGAGTATTAAAGGTACTGGAAAGGGAGAGAATAGAAGTCTCTTATATAAGTGGGAGTAGTGCAGGAGCTTTAATAGGTGGATTATATGCTAAAGGATATTCTGCAAAAGATTTAGAGAAATTAGCCTTAGAAATAGGAAAAAATAAAGAAGAATTTTATAAACTTTTTGATTTTTCAAAATCTCTCCAAGGAATTATAAAGGGTGAAAAAATATTAGAGTATTTAGATACTATATTAGAAGGCTCTCTATTTTCAAACCTAAAAATACCATTTATATCTTTAGCAGTAGATCTTATTACTGGAGAAAAAGTAATTATAAATGAGGGAAAAGTAGCCGAGGCTATTAGAGCAAGTATATCCATTCCTGTGATATTTCAACCTTATCCTTGGAAAGATAAACTCCTAATAGATGGGGGTGTACTTTCCCCTGTTCCAGTTAAAGAATTGAGAGAGATATATAAACCAGATATCATCATAGGAGTTAGTTTGCATAAGAGAACAAATTGGAAACCTAAAAAAGAAATTCAGATAAATATCCCTTATCAACCCAGCAATATAACAGAAAAAATCACATATAAAATGTCTCAGACAAAGCTCTTTAAGGAATTTCAACAGAGGTTAAATCCATTATTAAACCCATCCTTATTTGAGGTCCTTATGCAGACTATAGATATTATGAATTATGAATTAGAAAATCAGAATCTCAAAAATGCAGATTTAGTTATTATTCCTGAGGTACAAAATTTTGGAACTTTTGATTTTGATAAAGCTTCCGATATCATAGCCTTAGGGGAAAAAGCTATGGAAGAAAAGCTTGATTTCTTAATAAGGCTTATAAAAAAGAAAAAATTTCTATTCTTCTAATAAACCTGTATTATTTCATCTAACGGAAGTCTTGGTCTTTGTGGTGGATCTTCAGCTGGATACCCTAAGGTCATAAGTTGTATTACCTCTGCTTCCTTAGGAAGATTTAATACTTCTTTAACTTTATCTTGATAAAAAGATCCTATCCAACATGTTCCAAGTCCTTCTTCTACTGCTTGAAGATGTATATGGGTTAAAGCTATAGCAACATCTATATAATGAGCAGGTATTCCACACCTCATTACATAATCCTTATCTAAAACATAAGCCACTATAATTATTGGAGCCTTTAGCATAAAGGACTGATGATGAGAAGCTTCTTTAACCAATCTTTCCTTCAAATTTTTATCTCTCACAATAATAAATCTCCACTCCTGCCTATTTCTTGCTGAAGGAGCAAGTCTTGCCGCCTCCATTATTCTTAGAAGTTTTTCCTCCTCTACATCCTTATATAAATAATCTCTTATACTTCTTCTCTTATTTATAGCCTCAAAAACATCCATTTATTTCACCCCCATAAGTTTCCATCTCTCTCCCATCATCCTCAATCTTTTTATTCTTTCTTCTATAGGCGGATGAGTACTAAAAAGATTATTTACATTATATTTTTTGAGGGGATCAGCAATATATAAAGGAGCAGTGATATTATTCGCTCTCTTTACAGGGTTTGGATCCTTAGCTATCTTTTCCAGTGCAGAGGCAAGACCTTCAGGATATCTTGTAAGCATAGCTGCAGTAGCATCTGCCATATACTCTCTTTGTCTTGACAAGGCAAATCTTAAAATTGTTGCTAATAAAGGAGCCAATAAGGCAACAATCAAAGATATAATACCTAAAAAATCTTGGTCTTTAGTTTTTCTTTTTCCTGAATAGAAAGATCCATAATAAAATGATCTTTTTAAACTATCTCCAAGAATTACGACTAAACCTACCAATACAACCGCTATAGTTTGAAGTCTTACATCATAATTTTTTATATGTGATATCTCATGGGCAACTACCCCCTCAAGCTCCAATCTATTCATCTTCTCTAAAAGACCGGTAGTTACAGCAATTGCACTATTTTTTGGGTCTTTTCCAACAGCGAAAGCATTGGATGATGGATCATTTATTACATAAATTTTAGGTGTAGGAATACCTGCAGCTATGCTCAAACCTTCCACAATATTTATAAGATAAGGATATTCCTCCTTTTTTGGCTCATATACATCACTTATAGATAGAATTAATTTATCACTATTTTTATACGCATAGTAGTCTACTGTTAACATAATTAACAAAGCTATGAATATAGCTATTTCTCCTAAATTGAAGAAATAGATTATAGAATAACATACAAAGAAAAGAAGAATAGATATAAGTAATAATATTAACCATGTTTTTCTCTTATTCTGTTCTATAGCTTCATAAAAAGTATAAGAATTCTTCATAAATTAAAAGCTAACTTTAACAGCTTTTCTTTCCTCTGAATTTTCCACTTCAAAATATTCTTTGGGCTTAAATCCAAAAATATTTGCGATTAAAGAATTTGGAAAAACCTGCAAAGATTGATTATAAATCATAACAATGTCATTATAAAATTGTCTTGCATAAGCAATTTTTTCTTCAATTCCACTCAATTCTTCTTGTAACATGAGAAAATTTTGATTTGCCTTTAAATCTGGATAATTCTCAACTATGGCAAAAAGGGTTTTTAAAGTAGAAGTAAGTCCTTGATCTGCTTGTGCTATTTCTCCTGGGGTCTTCGCACTCATCATTTGTGCTCTATAAAGAGCGATTTTATCAAATATTTCCTTTTCATGAGATGCATAACCTTTAACCGTTTCTACTAAGTTTGGAATTAGGTCATATCTTCTCTTTAATTGTACATCAATTTGAGCCCATGCATTCTCCACCCTATTTCTCAAAACTACTAATCGGTTATATATGACTATAACAAACAGAGCCAAAAATATTAATATACCTAAGATGATTAAACCTAACATTTTAAAAACCTCCCCTAAAAAAATTTAAAAATCAAAACTAATTCCAACTTTGAAGATAGTGAATCTGTTCTTCTGTAAGAGTATCAATTTCTATATTTAAGCTTTTGAGCTTTAAATTTGCAACTTCTTCCTCTATTTCTTGAGGAACTTGAAGCACTCTTTTAGGTAAACTTCTTCCATACTCAAGCAACCATTTCATCACCAAAAACTGAATCCCAAAAGAAAGATCCATTATTTCGACAGGATGACCATCACCCCCCGCTAAATTCAAAAGCCTTCCTTCTGCTATAACATAAAGCCTCTTATTATTAGGAAGGACATATTCATGTATATTTTCTCTTACCTCTTTTTTATCAATTGCTAATTCCTCCAAAGATTTCATATCTATCTCTACGTTAAAATGTCCTGCATTAGCCAATATGGCTCCATCTTTCATATTCAAAAAGTGCTCCTTAGTTATCACTTTACAATTTCCTGTTGCTGTTATAAACACATCCCCTAACTTTACAGCCTTTGAAATTGGCATAACTTCAAAACCTTCCATATATGCTTCTAATGCCTTAATAGGATCAACTTCTGTTATAATAACTCTTCCTTTTAATCCTTGGATTTTATGAGCTATACCCCTTCCAACCCACCCATATCCTGATATTACGAAAATTTTTCCTGCAACTAACAAATTGGTATTTCTCATAAAGGAAGACAAAGCAGATTCACCAGTACCAAACCTATTATCAAATAAAAATTTTGTCCTTGCATCATTTACTGCTACTATTGGAAAAACTAATCCTTTTTCTTTTTCAAGAGCCTTTGCTCTTATAACACCTGTCGTAGTCTCTTCTCCTACACCTAATATCTTACTTTTTAAATGGGAAAATTCCTTATACAAAAGGGTTGTAAGATCAAAGCCATCATCAATTAAAAGATCAGGTTCTTTATTTAACACTTCCCTCAGATTATTTATATAATCTTCTTCTGCTTCTCCTCTCCATGCAAAAACCTCTACTCCTTCTTTTGCCAGATAAGCTACTACATCATCTTGAGTAGATAAAGGATTACTTCCAGCACATACTACCTTTGCTCCACAATTTTTGAAAGAAAGAGCAAGTCGCGCAGTTTTTGCTTCTAAATGAATACACATCCCGATAGTAGTATTTTTAAAAATTTGAGTAGAAGAATATTCTTTTTCAAGAAGATTTACCACAGGCATAAACTTTTTTGCCCAATAAACCTTTCTTTCTCCATTTTTCCATAGATTAATATCCCTAATTTTGCTCATAATCTATCTCCTTTTCGTATTTTGCATAGCCATAAATTCCACTTCACCTTTCAATATTTGCAAAAAGAGATTGTTTCCTAAATTTCTATTCTCTTTCATATACTTTTCTATTCTTTCTCTCTCAAATGATATTACCTTCAAAAAATCATCAACGGTAAATATGGGAAGACCAAATTCATTTTCTCTCTTCTCTAATTTTGCTAATTCCTCTTGTAAAATACTCTTTAGCTTTGTCCCGCGGGAAGATTTAGGGTAAAGATTAGGAAGATATAAATTTTTTTTACGAGTTTGATATTCTCTCTCAATTAAATTCAAAACCTCTAAAAACTCTTCATCAGTAAAAGAAGGAAATTCTGATAAAAATTTATACACCAACTCTTCTAAGAATAAAAATAAATCCCATTGGAGTCTTGTAAAATCTGCAGGCTTTTCTTCAACCCTCTCTATAGTGTATATTTGAGCTTCCTTTAAATAGATACAATCTTGAGTACAATTTATCTCCTTTATACGCTTTGTGCCACAACACTCAGTACATATAAAGGCGCTAAGAGCTAAACATTTTCTTTTACCCTTTCTTTTCCCACATATAACACATATACTCATGAGATAAATTATAGCATGAAGATTTTAAAATAACATTAATTGAATCCCATCAACTATGAATATATAATTACTCTATCGAAAACCAATAAATTTTTTAAAAAGAGGAAATTCAATTTGGAAAAGACTACCATAACAAAAGAAATAGAAATCTTAAGAGAAAAACTTATACGTATGGGGAGCATTGTAGAGAAAATGCTCCATCAAACTATTGATTCTATAAGAAGAAGAGATCTAAAATTAGCCCAAGAAGTAATTGAAAAAGATAAATTAGTAGATAACTATAACTGGGGCATAGAAAATCAATGTATTAGTATACTCTCTAATCACCAACCTGTGTCAAAAGATTTAAGAATTATAACCTCTACAATGAAAATCGTAAAAGATTTAGAAAGAATTGGTGATTACTCTGTTGATATTGCTAAATATGTTTCAAGTCTCCTTGAATATTCCTTTGAATTACCTATTTTCGATATTATATCCTTAGCCTCTTTCGTTGAGCAGATGACAAGAGAGACAATAAGGGCATATTCTAAACCAGATTTAAACAAATTAGAAAGATTATCAATATACTACAACCTTGTAAATCAAAAGTATCAGGAAACATCAGATGAATTGTTAGGTGAGATTTATAAAAATCCTATACTTACCCAACAAATTATCCAATTAATAATGATCTCTCGTTATTTAGAACGTATAGCTGATCATGTGACAAATATAATAGAGCTTATATTCTATATAGAGACTGGAGAAAGAAAAGAATTACATGGATGAAAAATAATGGAATATATATTAGATGAAAACTCTTTATCTATAGAGGACCTTGTAGATATTGTTAAGAAGAGATACATGGTAACTCTTTCTGAAACTCTTTCTCAAAAAGTTAATCAATCTAATAATCTTCTAAATATATATATTAAACATTTTGACTCAATATTTAAAGATGAGAAATTTAATAAGATCTTCTCTAGTTCTTATTTAAATAAGGAGGAAAAAAGATGTATTATTATCACATTAATATACACTGCATCCAATGGAAATTCAGGTATAAGTTATAAAACCATAAAAGAGATAATAGCTAAAATTGACAGATTAGAAGATATAGAAATTCCAGAAACTTCTTTAAGTCCGATAAATATGCCTCCATATGGCTATATTTTATCCCATTTAGATACCTCAGATGTGGAAAGAAGAATAATTCTAAAAAGTAAGGGTTATTATATAGCTATCTTATCTCTTTTATATTATAGACTAGAGATTATTAGAAAAATTCTATCAGTAATCTTTGTCCTATATTATAGAACAGTAAAATTTCAAAACCCCTATATTGATCCCTATATTTTAGCTTCAAATCCTCATTTATCCTTGATTAGATTAGGAGAGAATATAAATATCCTAACAAAAAAGGAAAATGATAGATCTTTATTGGATCTAAATTCTATTGATATTTCTTTTCATAAACTTTGTCATCTTTATGATTTGTCCTATAAATTAAAAGAGATATTAAATATCGAATTAAACTCTTCCCAATTCCCCATAATTTTTAATATAGACAAAGAAAATTATGTTTTAAATCCTTTAAACACAACGGAAAAATATTTATTAACTATTCACTTAGATAATATTACTAAAAATATTATTGAGATTTTGTCTATCCTTCACCCATCCTCCACATATAAATTATTCTCAATAAAAAGCCCTAAAAATTATTGGAGCAGTATACTATATTTTAAAGAAACCATTCGTATAACCGAAGAGATTTTAAGTAAAATACTATTAGATCTTTTAAAAATAAATAATTTACAAACTGAACTAAAAAATCTTTTAATAAATTTCCTGAAAGAATTCAAAATTAAAACTCAAGAAGAACTAATATTATTCCTTGAGAATCTAATCTCCTTTATAGAGAATCAAATAGAAGAACTATACTAATTTAATTATTTCTTTTATGACTCTAACAATCTCATCAAGTTTCCACATACCCATATTGATTACCATATGATATAATTCTGAGTCATTCCAATCTACATTATAAAACCTATATAGATATTCTTGAGCAGCTCTATCCTTTTCAGAGATGTATTTTAAGGCTTCCTCCTTTGAAAAACCCTTTTTCTTCATTATATTCTCAATTCTAAATTCTAAAGGAGCTATTACTCTTAGATGTAAAGTGTGAGGGATATTCCTGAGAAGAATTTGTCCACCTCTTCCCACAATTACCACATTATCCCAATCTACCAACTTTTTAATTACTGCTTGTGTAAAGGCCAAAGAACTCTCTTCATCAAAAGTTTTTGTGGTAATAACGGTTCTACCTGTTTCATCTTTTTCCTTAACGGTTATTTTACCTAAGGGGGTCTTTCTGTTAAAAAGCTGCTCAAAAAAGCTTTTTATCTTATAATTATCTTCATTGTAATCTATAACTTCAGCCTCGCTTAATCCAGAAGCAACAGCTATCTCTGTCATTAAGAGCTTATCAAAATACCTATATCCAAGCTCCTGTGCTAACTTTTCTGCCAACTCATCTCCCATACTTCCTATCTGTCTTGATATGGTAATAATAGCCACAAAAACACCTCCCCCTAAAATACTTAAATTTTATATCCTATTTTTCTAAGAAATTCCTTTCTATGTTTCATATCTTCCTCTCCTTCAACTCCCTTTGGTTTCACCCCATCAATTACTCCTAAAACTCCCCTACCTATTCCGTCATCTGCAACTATTACTCTAATAGGGTTAGCTGTAGCAGCAAAAATATTTACAACTTCTGGCACATGTTTTATAGCATTTAAAACATTTATAGGATAAAAATTCCTTATAAATATTATAAAAGTATGGCCAGCAGCTATTTTTTGCATATTCTTTATAGCTAATTCCTCCATTTCTTGATCAGTACCTATATGCCTTATAAGAGCAGGGCCCGAAGCCTCACAAAAAGCAATACCAAACTTTGCAAAAGGTACACTATTTACAATTGCCTCATATAAATCCTCTACAGTCTTTATAAAATGCGTCTGACCAAGTATCAAGTTGACATCTTCAGGTTTCTCAATTTCCACAATTTGAATCTCCATATTTTTAACCCCTCCTACTCTAATTCTTTAAAATAAAAGGGGAGGAATTTTTCCTTCCCTTTTATTAACTTCATTTTGCTTTAACTTCTTCGGTTATCTTTTCAAACTCTACTTGATTCTTTTCTTGATCATACTTAACCTTTATCTTATCTCCTTCTTGAATTGTACCATCTAACATGGCTTTAGCAAGCTTAGTTTCAATTTCATTCCTTATCTTTCTCTTAAGTTCTCTTGCTCCAAATTCTGGACTATATCCTATTTCAGCTAAAAATTCTATTACTGAATCGTCAAACATAAGATCTACATTCTGAGCTTTTGCTGTTCTTCTTACTCTTTCCAATTGTAATTTTACAATATCCTTTATCTGCTCTTTAGTAAGAGCATGGAATACAATTATCTCGTCAATTCTATTGAGAAATTCAGGTCTAAAGTATTTCTTTAATATTTCCATAAGCTTTTCTTTCAATTGTTCATATGAAAGTTTATCCTTTCCAGTAGCACTTAAATTAGCCTGAATAATATCAGAACCAATATTACTTGTCATAATTATTATGGTATTTGTGAAATCTACAACCCTACCTTTTCCATCTGTAAGTCTACCCGCATCGAATACTTGTAAGAGAATGTTATGCACGTCCGGATGAGCCTTTTCTATTTCATCCAAAAGTATCACGCTATAAGGTCTACGACGAACTCTTTCTGTTAATTGGCCACCCTCTTCATATCCTACATATCCTGGTGGTGCCCCAATTAGTCTTGATACAGTATGTCTCTCCATATACTCACTCATGTCAATCCTTATAATAGCATCTTCATCGCCAAACACTGCCCATGCTAATGCTTTTGCTAATTCTGTCTTTCCTACTCCTGTAGGACCAAGGAACAAGAATGAAGCTATAGGTCTATTCTTTTCTCTTAATCCTGCTCTTGCCAATCTTATAGCATCACTTACAGCTTTTATAGCTTCGTCTTGCCCAACTACTCTTTCATGTAATTTTTCTTCAAGTCTTAGTAATCTTTCTTTTTCGTCTACAGTAAGTTCTGTTACTGGAATACCAGTTAATGAGGAGACTATCTCTGCTACATGTTTAGCTCTAACTTCTGGTACCTCAGAAGCTCTTTCTTTCTGCCAAGCTTCAGTTTTTTCTTGAAGCTCCTTTTCAAGTTTTTGAATTTGTTCCTCTAATTCTTTAGCTCTATCATATTGTTTTCTTGATGTAGCATATTCCTGCTCTCTCTTTAAAGATTGTATCTTAGACTCTAATTCCTGCATTTCAGCCGGTCTTGAAGTAAGCATAATTCTTACTCTTGCAGCTGCTTGATCTATAAGATCAATAGCTTTATCTGGTAAGTACCTGTTAGTTATATATTTATCCGATAGCTCAGCTGCTGCAATTATTGCTTCATCTGTGATCTTTACCTTATGATGGGCCTCAAATCTATCTCTAAGACCTCTTAAAATCATAATTGTTTGTTCTACAGTAGGCTCAGCTATAAAGATAGGCTGGAACCTTCTTTCCAAAGCAGCATCTTTCTCTATATATTTTTGATATTCATTTAAAGTAGTTGCACCAATTAAATGCAATTCACCTCTTGCAAGAGCAGGTTTAAAGGCATTAGCTATATCTAAATTACCTTCTCCAGCAGCTCCTGCACCAACTATAGTATGAATTTCATCTATAAAGATAATTAAGTTGTCTTGATTAGCAATTATTTCATCAAGAATCTGCTTTACTCTTTCCTCTAATTCTCCTCTATACTTAGTACCAGCAACTATTGAGTTGATATTTAATTCTACTAATCTCTTATCTCTTAATACTTCTGGTACTTCGCCTTTAACAATTCTTTGTGCCAATCCTTCCACTATTGCTGTCTTTCCAACTCCAGGCTCTCCTATTAAAACAGGATTGTTTTTCTTTCTTCTTGCAAGTACTTCAATAACTGTCTCTATTTCTTTAGCTCTACCAATTACTGGATCAAGTTTTCCTTGTTTTGCCAACTCTGTAAGATCACGAGAATATTTATCTAAGGTAGGAGTATTAGTTCTTCTTCTTGTTTTCGCCTCTTCTTTACCTCTACCAACAACTTTAATTGTAGCTTGCCTTAAAGCTTGAGGAGTTAATCCATATTTTTTTAAAATAGTAGAGGCAAATCCCTCCTCTTCCTCGGCAAGTCCAATTAATAGATGCTCAGGACCTATATAATTATGTTCTAAATCCCTTGCAGCCATAAACGCTCTCTCTAAGGCACTCTTAAGCCTTGGAGAGATATCTACTTCTACCTCTTCTCCTTCAGGCTTGAAACTACCCTTAGGAGCATTATTTTCTATATATATCTTTATGTCCTGAGGAGAAAGTTTAAATTGTTTTAGTATTTCTCCTACTACATCGTTATCAAGAAGAACATATAGCAAATGTTCTGTTCCTACTTGAGTTTTCCCAAAATCTACAGCCTTTTTAGCCGCCTTCTGTAGTAAATTCTTTGAAACCTCACTTAAATAGTCTCCTATATCAATAGCCTCTCTTTCCCTTTCAGGATATCTTCCAAAAGGAAAACCAAATTCATCTCCAAAAAAGTCTCTAAAAAGATCTCCAAAGAATAAAGATTCTAAAGGAGAATAACTTCTTTCTTGTCTCCTTATTTTGCTATAACACTCTTCACAAATATCCAAGACACGCCTTTGTCCATTTTTGATAGTATATACCCTTACAGTAGCAGGGTTTTGACCACAAATATCACATAATTTTCTATCCATACATTTCACCTCCTTTTTATTATATCAAATTTCACAAATTAATATTCTATATATTAAAACTGCATATATATTACATCTATATATTGTTTTTGTCAATATGTTTGAAAGAATAATTTAAAAATTTTATAATCAAAAGAAATGCCAACATCTGGAGGGAAAAGTATAATGTTAAGATTTTTGGAATCTGCAATAAATATAGCCAAAAAGTCTGGAGATTTCATAGTTTCTCATTTAGAAGATGAAAAAATCATAGAATTAAAAGGAATTTCTAATCTGGTTACTTCCATAGATAAAGAATCTGAGAAATTAATTATAAAATATTTAGAAGAAAATTTTCCAGATCATTCCATATTAAGTGAAGAAAAAGGATTTTTGCGAAAAAAATCTGATTATACATGGATCATAGATCCATTAGATGGCACCACAAATTATGCCCATAGATTTCCTTTCTTTGGAGTAAGCATTGCTCTTAAATATAATAAAGGAATAATATTGGGAGTTATATATGATCCCATAAGAAAAGAATTATTTTTCGCCTTAAAAAATGACGGGGCTTATTTGAATGATAAAAAAATAGCAGTATCAAAAACTAAGAATATTGCAGACGCACTAATAAGTACAGGCATGCCATATGAACTTACCTTAGATGAAAAAAATTTCTTGCCATTTATTAATTTATCTTCAAGAACGCATGGAATAAGAAGAGCAGGATCTGCAGCATTAGAGATTGCTTATGTAGCCTGTGGAAGATTAGATGGCTTTTGGGCAAGAAAACTAAAACCATGGGACATTGCAGCAGGAATAATTTTAGTAAAGGAAGCAGGAGGAAAAGTGACTGATTTTAACGGTAATGATATACAATTAGATAATGATACTTTTTTAGCATCTAATGGACTTATTCATGATAATATGATAGAGATCATAAAATTGGAAAGGATCGTGATTAAAAAATGAAGGTTTTTCCATTTATACATTTTATTAATTCTCTTCTTCATATTTTTTCACTTTCTTATCTTACTGGATCATCTACTTTTTTAGTTATTTTAGCATTAAAAGAAAATTTCAATAGAGAGGAATTTTTAAAAATTATTAACAAATATATTTATTTTTCTTCCTTTTTCTATCTTCTTTTCTTTATTACTAATCTAAATTTCTTACTTATTGATAATACCTTTTCTTACTTTTTCAAGAAAAATCCATATATTAAACTTCTAATAGAAATATATGTTCCATTTATAATTGGTACTATTCTCATGAGTTTGCATCTTCATAGTAAGACATCTAAACTCTTAAAAGTCAAACTTCCAATACTTAGACAAAAAGAATGGAGAAAGATTCAAATAGATCTCGTTGTTATAGTAGAGTTTTTCTCGGTTATAATAATTATTGAGGCATTAATTTTCTACTTAATTTATATAATACCTTAAAAGGTGCGCCCGTAGCTCAAAGGGATAGAGCATCGGTCTCCGAAGCCGGTGGTTGGAGGTTCAAATCCTCTCGGGCGCACCAATAATTATCAATAAACAATAAATTTCACACAAGTTTCCCAAATTTGATTTGGTCCTAAATTTATATGATAAAAATGTACAAAATCACTTCCTTGATATACTCTTTCAAACCCCTCTTCTGATAAAGATACAGTCTCAATAGGATATCTATAAACTTTTGTTTCCATATCAAGATAACAGTCTAAATTTATTCCAATTCCAGAACTTATACCCCATCTATTTATACTCTCAACTCCCATAGAATTAAGAGGAGCCTTCTCATTTTTTGCAGAAAAATAATAAAAATCAGGATGATTAGGTGCCAAGAAATTTAAATTTATCTCCCATGAGAAATTCAAACTAATATTCCCATCTTTTAAATTTATAATTCGATAATATACTTTAATTTCATTCCTATCCTTAGGAATTAGAAAAATCTTGTATAATTCAAAATCTGAAAATCCCTTTTTAAAGGAACAAAAGAATCTACTATTCTCTTCCTTTATATCATAGTCAAATTTCTCATAGAAAGTATCGATTATTAAATTTTCATTATCTTTTAGTAATAAATCAATAGCTGGTTCTTTCTCATAAAATTTTTCAATAAAAGATACCCTTCTATGTCTATCATAAAATAATACTTGATCTAATCTTTTCTCTTTAGCTGTCCATCTCTCATGAATACTTTTTCCTGATGCATCTTCTTCTATTTTATGAAGCTTCTCGTGATAAGCTTCTCTTCTACGGGTAAGAACATTAGTAAGATTAAAAGACTTATTTTTAAAATCCCATTCTATTAATGATCCTCCATAAGAGGGTGAAAAATAAAGATTAAAAACAGAAGATTCAATTATAATCTCATCTTTACCATCACAATCAAAGTCAAAAATATTATATTTGAAATCACCATCAATAAAATTTTCTGCTTTAATTAAATGTTCATAAATAGCAGATCTTAAATGTGGAAGATAAAGTCCACCAAAAATTCCATGCCAATACGCATCATTCGCTTGCCCTTGCCAAAGTTCCTCTAAGGCTTTATTTTTTAACTCATCATTATTTGATAAATCAATTTTTTTCCTCACATATAACATCTTCTTTTGCATATGGTTTGATTCGTCATATTTGCTAAGAAAATTTCTCCAAAAACCCCCTTTAATAAATGGTGCATATATTTCCCATGTACCTTCATTCTTAAGTTTTTCTACTAATCTCTCTAAATTCAATCGTGCATCTGGAAATAGAACCCATTCCATCATTTCTCTGTAGGAGGCTGTAGGTAAGTAAATTCTCCCTTTAGGGGGATATTTTTTCATGTACTCATATAAATTAACAGGCGTTACTAACAAAAAATTTTCCTCCAATTTCTCGAAAAATCTTTCAAGCCAATTTTCTTCATATACTGTCTTATATGTATCAGGCCAAAGTCCAAATTTTTCTCCATCATCAAAAAGAAGAGCTATTCTATCTCCCTCTACTGTTGCATACTTATCCAAATATTCTACTGTCTCTTGAGGATCTGCAAAAGGAATTAGATATCTCAATTTCATACTAATTGGAAAAACAGCTAATTTATACCCTTCTTCTTCCATTAAGTAATAACCAAAAAGATCATCTTCATTTAATCCAACTGATAGAAAATGAGCATCATCTACAATTACATACTCAATACCAGACTCTGCCATAAATTTAACAAGATGAGGTTCCCAAACTCTTTCTGCAAGCCACATTCCTTTTGGTCTTTGCCCAAATTTATTATAGATATAATCATTTAGTTTTTTAATCTGCAAAATTTTATCTTTATCAGGTATTATAGGTAATATAGGTTCATAAAAACCACCGCTTAATATCTCAACTTGTTTCCTTTCTGATAAAGCCTTAAGAATCTGAAAATACTCAGGATGATTATTCTCCAACCAAAGCAATAAATATCCTGAAAAGTGGATATTGAAAGGAAATTTTGGATAGTTATAAAAAAATTCAATAAGAGGCTTATAACACATTTGATATGCTCTTTCAATTACAAAGTCAAAGTTTCCTACAGGTTGATGATTATGCAGTCCTAAAGAAAAATATATCTTTTTTTGCATCCTCTACCTCCTTTCAAAGATTCTATAATTTAAGGACAAGAATAAAGAGTCCTTATCTTCTAATTTTTTCAATGTCCTATAACCTTCAATAGATAATTTATCCTCATTTAAAAAATTAGATAGATCCTTAAAATTGTTATAGTGTTCATAAAATCTATTAAAACCATATTCTTTGGCTTGTCCTGTAGTAATTAAAAATGGCCAATCACTACTTTCAAGAAGTAATTTCTCTCTTCCCATTTGATTTAGTACTTTTTCTTTCCATAATGGAACTTTCTGTTCTTTTACACTTGAAACAATCTCTTCTATAAATTCTTCTACTTCATAAATTTTTTCCCATAATTCATAAGTTTCCTCATTAAGCCACACTTCATGTTTTCCACCTCTTCCCCATGATGATTCAGGAAGATCAATTCTTTCTTCAGGCTCAAATTTTTCTAATGCTAAGCTCGCATTTATACTTTTAACTTTTTTACTTTCATTTAAAAGCTCAAATACTCTCTCAATAAACATGAGTCCCTCAAACCACCAATGTCCAAATAGTTCAGTATCATACATTGCAGTCACAATTCCCTCTTCTTTTATCTCATTTTCTAAAATACTTACAAAATGTTCAGCATGTTCATAAACTCTACCTTTAACTAACAATGGATCATAAACATCTTTTTCCCCTAATCCCTTGGTTTTATCTGTTATTCTCCAGTACTGAATACCTGAAGTATCTGCTTTTTTGTGAAATTCTCTATAAACTCCATCTCCAGGATATCCCCATTCTGCAGACCATACTTGCATACTTGTCCTACTATCTCTTCCAAAAACAATCACATTACTATCAGATACTAAATATGGTTTATAAATACTTCTTTCAATCTTTTTAATCTCTATTTCTTTCTTTTTAAAATAAGGATAATCCAAAGGTTCTCCACCAAGGATTGTATGGGTATCAACAAAGAAATACTTAATATCAAAATTCTCTAAAAATTTTTCAATCCCAGGCTTATAGGCACATTCAGGAAGCCAAATACCCTTAGGAGGTCTGTTAAACTTTCTCAAATATGTCTCTTTACCAATATAAAGCTGAGCATATATAGATGAATTCTTTTTTAAAAGAGGTAAATATGCATGAGTTGCAGATGATGTTATTATATCAAGATATCCTTCCCTCTGAAGATTACCCCAATATCCAAGAATATTATATGATATTTTATTCTTAAAAAAATCTAAAATCTTTTCAAAATACTCAATATAAAATTTTGCAACTTCTGATTCTTTCATATTCTCCTTCTCAAATAAATCATAATCTTTTTTGGCCATTTCTAACTTATTGCTTATATATTTCTCAGTTTCATAAATCATATAAGAATCCATCATCATCTCAGATAGAACTGGAGTAACACCTATGGTTAAATGCCATTCAATACCCTTATCAATTAATCTATCAAAACACATGGAAAGAGGTATATATGTTTCCAACATAGCTTCATAGAACCATTCCTCTCCAAAAGGCCATCTTCCAGCCTTTTTAACATAAGGAAGATGGGAATGAAGTACTAAATTAAAATATCTCTCTACCATATTAATCCTCCCTATTAACACATGTTAATAATTAGATATAAAGGAAGGGGGAATTAAATCCCCCTTCCTTAACATCTCTTTAATACCCCTTTCCTTAATAATCCTTAAATTATAGCCATCTGAGTAACAGGATCAAAAAGATGCATCTTTCTTAGATCAAACATCACTTTTACATTTTCACCCATCCTTGCCCTTGTTTCTGCACTAACTCTCGCTACTACACTTACAGGTCCATTTAATAAATATAAATATACTTCAGTTCCCATAGGTTCTAAAACTTCCACTTTTAGATCTGCTACAGCTTCTGGTATTAGATCTTCTGTTTTCATAAGAGCTACTTCATATATATGCTCTGGTCTTACTCCCAAAATAACCTTTTTACTCAGATAGTTTTTGGCATGTTCTGCCACAAAAGATTGCATATCAGAAGGAATTCCTAGTTTGAAACTTCCAAGATCAAGGATTTTAGCATCTTCAGAGAGAGTTGCATCAATAAAATTCATTGGAGGACTACCTATGAAACCAGCTACAAATACATTATTAGGTTTTTCATAAACTGTCAAAGGATCATCCACTTGTTGTACTACTCCATCCTTCATAACCACAATTCTATCACCCATTGTCATAGCCTCTGTTTGATCATGGGTTACATATATGGTAGTAACTCCAAGTGTTCTTTGAAGTTTTTTAAGCTCCGCCCTCATTTGAACTCTTAATTTTGCATCTAAGTTAGATAAAGGCTCATCCATAAGGAAAACTTTAGGTTCACGAACAATTGCACGACCTAAAGCCACACGCTGTCTTTGACCACCGGAGAGTTCTTTGGGTTTTCTCTTAAGCAAATTCTCAATACCTAACATCTCAGCAGCTGCTTTAACTCTTCTATCAATTTCACTCTTCGGATATTTTCTAAGTTTTAGACCAAAAGCCATATTATCATAAACAGTCATGTGAGGATAAAGAGCATAGTTCTGAAATACCATTGCTATATCTCTATCTTTGGGGGGTATATCATTAACTATTCTACCATCAATATAGATGTTTCCAGATGTTATCTCTTCTAATCCAGCAATCATTCTTAATGTAGTTGTTTTACCACAACCAGATGGTCCAACAAGAACAATAAACTCTTTATCCTTGATATCAAGAGATACGTTATTAACAGCTATAACATCACCAAATTTTTTTGTTACATTTTCCAATTTTACCTCTGCCATCGCTCCTACCTCCTTAGAGTTCTTAATGATTCATGTTTTAAAGAGCATAAAGAATACTGTGTTTTAAATATATATACCACCTCCAGTAATATATATTGAAGCATAGGGTAGGTAATGCGGGTATTCAAAAGTGGTGCGCCCGAAGGGATTCGAACCCCCGACACGCGGTTTAGGAAACCGCTGCTCTGTCCTACTGAGCTACGGGCGCTTAGGAGTTCGAAAGGTAAAAAAGACTTAAAAAATCCATAAAAAAGATAAAATCCCTTCCTTATCAAATTCCTCTTTATTCTCCCTATTATATGGTGCGGACGGAGGGAATCGAACCCCCGACGCAGGGATTTTCAGTCCCTCGCTCTACCGACTGAGCTACGTCCGCACTCTTGGATAAATTATATCAAATAAACTTATTAAAGACAAGGGTTTATATCTATTTGTTATTTAATGGAATAATTAATTTTTGTCCTATCACTAAATAATTAGGATCTTTTAATTTATTTATTTTGGCCAACTCTTGCCAACTTATTCCATATTTTTGAGCAATTCCAATAATAGTATCTCCTACCTTAACTTCATATATAATCTGGGATGGATTTTGTATTTCTTCTTGTGAAGATTCTTTTTCTTTAGTGCTTGATTGAGAGGATGTAGAAGTTACGGTCTTCTGAGCCGTCATTGAATAGGTTTGAGTATTTGTAACATTTGTTAACGTGTATGTTGGAGTATATACAGAATTTTCTCTATTACTCTCTATAGATGTATAAATTGGTCTTTTTTCAAGAGAAAATAGTTGACTTGTTAAAAAGAGAATTAATAAAAAACTTATACTATAAATTAACAGTTCTCTTAAAAATTTTTTCATATATTTTTTCTCCTATTAATTTATAAATTGGTAACAAGCTCAATAAAATAACAAGAACAAGATCTTTTAGATCTAAAACCCCCATATTAAAAAATCCTATTCCCCAAGGTGTATATAATACTAAAAGCTGGATAATAATTGAAAATATTATAGCTAAACTTAAATATTTATTTGAGAATAACTCTCCAAAAATCTTTTCTCTTCCCCTTAATGAAATACTCGAGGCTTGGAAAATCTGTGAAAAAACAAGACCAGAAAAAGCCATAGTTCTTGCAAAATTTACGCTTTTAGCTAACCCAATATTAAATAATATTAATGAAGAGATCCCCATAAAAATTCCATCAATAATTATCTTTCTCCATAATTCTTTATTAATAATACCTTCTTCTATTCTTCTTGGCTTTCTCATCATAATATCTTTTTCATAGGATTCTATCCCTAATGCTAAGGCTGGAAAGCCATCAGTTATTAAATTAATCCAAAGAAGCTCTAAAGGTGTCAAGGGTAAAGGTAAACCTAAAAATATACTTGTACTTACCACAAAAATCTCACTTAGATTACACGAAAGTAAATAATATGTCACCTTTCTTATGTTATCAAATATCCTTCTTCCTTCTTTAACAGCCTTTACAATTGTAGCAAAACTATCATCAAGAAGGACAAGGTCTGATGCGCCTCTGGCCACATCAGTTCCTCTCAACCCCATACTCACCCCAATATCTGCCATTTTTAATGCAGGGGCATCATTCACACCATCTCCCGTCATTGCAACTATCTCTCCTCTTTCCTTTAACTTCTTTACAATATCCATCTTATGATCTGGTAAGACTCTTGAAAAAATAACTACATTGTCCCAAGATATATTATCTAATCCTACTTTGTTTATATCTTCTCCTGTATAATATAAACCATTTTCCACATCCATTCCAAGATCCTGGGCTATCTTTTTGGCTGTTAAAAGATAATCGCCTGTTACAATAATAGGACGAATACCTGCTCTTTTACATTCTTCAATAGCCTCCTTTATCCCCTCTCGAAGAGGATCCATAAATCCCAAAAAACCTAAAAAAACAAGATCCTTTTCCCAATTATCTTTGTCTATTAAATCCTTAAAGGTTCTCTTTGCTACAGCTAAAACCCTTAAACCTTGTTTGGCCAACTCATCCTGAGCCTCTAAAAATTCCTTTTTCTTTTCTTCTGTTAATTCTATTTCTTTACTATTTAGATAATAAAACTTACTTCTTCTTAAAATTTCCTCACCAGCTCCTTTTATTGCAAGAAAATATAAATTATCTAATCTATAAATAACACTTACTCTCTTCCTTTGAGAATTAAATGGAATTTCATCTACTTTTTCATAATAATTTAATGGGTAAAGTTTCGAATAATGATTATATATTGCCACATCTAATGGATCACCTATAAAACTACCATCATCTTTTTTCTTCACATCGCTTGCTAAAACAGCAGTAAAAAGCAACTCCTTTATATAATCTTTTTCCTTTTCAAAATCTTCCTTTTTAATTATTTTTCCATCTGGTAACAACGCAGACACAAGATCCATCTTGTTTTCTGTTAAAGTACCTGTCTTATCAGTACAAATAACAGATGTGGCTCCTAAAGCTTCAACAGCAGAAAGCCTCCTCACAATAGCTTTGTTTCTTGCCATCTCTTGTACACCTAATGCAAGAAGAATAGTAATAACTGTAGGAAGACCTTCGGGAATAGCTGCAACCGCTAAACTTACAGACGTAAAAAACATTTCAAAGGCATTTCTTCCTTGAATAACTCCTATAATAAAAACTAAAAATATGATAGCAAGAATTACATAAGTTAACTGTTTTCCAAGCTTTTCTAATTCTTTCTGAAGAGGAGTTTTTTCTTCTTCTATCTCAGATAGCATACGAGCAATATTTCCAAGTGCTGTATTTAAACCTGTTCCTACTACAACACCCTTTCCTTTACCAGAAACTACAGTGGTTCCTTTAAAGCCCATATTAAGTTGATCACCTAAAGTCATGTCATTATCCGCTATAAAATCTGCATTCTTTGTTACTGCTACCGATTCACCGGTTAAAATAGACTCATCAACTTGAAGATTTGAGGTTTCAATCCATCTAATATCTGCAGGTATTTTCTCTCCTTCTTCTACAAGAACTATATCACCTGTTACTAAGTCCTCTATATTAATTTCTTTAATCTTTCCATCCCTTATAACTTTTACTTTAGGAGTTATATAAGATTTTAAAGAAGCAAGAGTCTGTTCAGCTTTAAACTCTTGAAAAGCACCCAAAAAAGCATTTATAAGCACAATAATCAAAATAGCTATCGCATCCTTTGTCTCTCCCAAAACAAAAGAAATAAAGGTGGCAATAAGAAGTACAATAGTAAGAAATTCCTTAAACTGTCTTAATAAGATACCTATAAAAGTTTCAGGGGGTTTTTCAGGAATAGTATTTTTACCATATTGCTCCAACCTTTTTCTTGCTTCTTCCTCAGATAGTCCCGTATCCAGGCTCACTTCTAATCTCATTAATACTTCTTCCTTAGATATTTTATACCACATGAGTATTCCTCCAAATATAATTCAAAAACTAAATATCTGCATTAAAGAAATATTTTTTCCATCCCTCGTTTTTTTCTTCCTCTAAATATTTAGCTAATCTAAAATAATAAACATGTTTAGGAGCTTTTGGCTCCTTCAAAAGTCTCATATTAGCCTCTTCAAGAGTCCTATCTCCCTTCTTATGATTACATTCCTTACATGCAGTTACCAAATTTTCCCAAACAGATTTTCCACCAAGTCTTTTAGGTACTACATGATCTATTGTTAACTCTCCTCCTTTTTTACCACAATATTGACATGTATAATTATCTCTCAGAAATATCCCTTTCCTTGAAAGCTTAAGTTCCAATCTTGGTCTTTTTACATAGTAAAGTAGCCTAATCACAGATGGTATCTCAAGTTCTAAAGTTGCACTTCTTACAAAGCCACCATTTGTTTCTACAGTCTCAGCCTTCTCTAGTAAAATAAGACTAATTGCCCTCTTAACTTTACATACATCTAAGGGTTCATAATTACTATTTAATACCAATACCATTTCATTCAAAAGATCTTCCATGAAAAATCACCATTTAGATTATATCATAACTTGTTTAGTAAGCACCCTTTCCCAATAAAACAGCAGGAATAGTTTTAAGAATTATCTTTATATCTAAAAGAAGACTCCAATTTTGTATGTAATAAAGATCCAATGATATTCTTCTTGCATAATCCAAATTGCTTCTACCACTAACCTGCCAAAGACCTGTTAAACCAGGCTTTGCTCTAAGGACTTCATCTTTAAATTCACCATACTTTTCCAGCTCCTTAAAGGTTACAGGCCTTGGACCTACAATACTCATTTCTCCTTTCAAAATATTAAAAATCTGTGGAATCTCATCTAAACTAAACTTTCTCAAAAATTTACCTATACGTGTTATCCTTGGATCTTTTTTAAGCTTAAATTCTTTTTCAAATTCCTTCTTTAGCTCTGGATATTTATCTAAAATCTTATCTGCATCCTTATACATTGTCCTAAATTTCCACAAATAGAAGGGCTTACCATATCTACCCACTCTCAGATGTTTATAAAAGATAGGACCCTCTGAATCCAATTTTATAAGAATAGCAATTATTATAAAAAGGGGAGAGAATACAATTAGCCCTATAGTTCCTAATACTATATCTACAATCTCTTTTATATAACTTTGAAATCCTTCCAAATTGGAGATTTCAAGCTCCATAATTGGGATACCACTAATTTCATCAAAAGATATCCTCTTGCTAAAAAAGAGATAACTTTCTGGCACCATTTTTATATAAACCCCCTTTTTCCTTTTCAAAGATATCAGTCTTAAAACTTCCCTATCACTGAGCCTTTTGGTTACCAATATCTCATTAATATCATTTTGAGAAACTAATTCCTCAATATTATCTATATCCTCAATCATATCTATAACATTATAATTTAAATAAGATTTTTGCTCCCAAAAAGATTTAATTACTTCTGATATTTCATTTATCCCTACTATAATTACTTTATTAGAAACTTTGCCTATAGTAGACACCTTTAAAAGAAAAAGAATTATCCTTGTAAAAAAGGTTAATATTATTTCCACTCCCCAAGTTAATATAAAAACTAACCTCGAATAAGAAAAATCACGATAAAAGAAAGACAAAGAAGAAACCAAAAAGGTACCTATGGTGATAGCACTAAATACTTGTTGAAAAGATAACAAATTCTTAGATCTATAGACCTTATACATAATTAAAAGTAAAACCCAAGCAGCAAATAAAATTAAGTTAAGAGTAAAATAATATGGAAAAAATTGAGGAATTTCATTTCTTTCTACATAAAAATATGGAATCTTACTTAACAGATTGAAACGAATAAAATAAGCCAAAGGCAAAGAAAAACTTAATGTTATTAAATCAAATATTATAAGTATAAGTAAAAATAAAGCTTCTCTTCTTTCTTTCTCCATACTTGATAAATCTCCCTTTTTGGATTATAAAAAGATTTATAGAAAATGTCAAAAGGGAGGGAATCATGAGAAAGATTATAATAATATCTCTATCTTTTATCATCTTGTTTTCCTTAACTTATGCGTATGAATGGGGTAAAATGGAAATTTCAACAGAGGTAAATTCTTCATATGGCCAAGACTTTAATATCTCTTTTGAAAGATGGTGGAGTAACAATTTGGGTTTAGGGTCCTCTATTTTATACAACACTCTAAATAAGGAAATAAACTATCATCTTTTTATCCAATCCCCACATTTAAAGATAGCATCAGGTCTTTTTTATCCATCTTTGAACCTTTTTACAAATAATTTAAGATTAAATGGCTATCAATTAAGTTTCTATTTAGGAAATAATGAGATTTTTTATCTATCTGGAAAAGGAAGTAGAACATTTGAGGATCTCCCTTCATCAACCCATTTAGAACCAAATATACCCTTAAAAATTTTAGGATGGAATACCACGTTTTCCAATAATAATTATCTTACCCTTTCTATTTTATCTTTAAATAAAAATAATACCGAAAATTATATGGCAGACATCTTATTTGTAAGAAAAATTTATCTTCCTCTTGGATTTCTATTACTAGCTCAGGAGACAAATTTATACCTTAAAGATTCAAATTTAAATTTTAGTGTTTTATTTAACGGAGAAATAAATATTGGAAGTTTAGGAATAAGAGGATTCATAGGATATTTAAATGGAAATACTCTTTCTTTGTCTTCCTTAGATGAAGGAGATTTAGGTTTTAAACTTTCATTAGCTTTACCATCAAGCAGTAAAATTTTTCCAGAATATAGCATAGGTTATTTTTACAATACAAAAGACAATGAACACAAAATAGATCTGGGAATAAAAGCCCAATGGAATGTTTCTAATAATTTAAATGTCGAAGGCTTAGCAAGATATCTTATCAATTTATCAGGCAAGAGTTATATCTTTACTAAATTAGCACTCAATTTTCCTGCCTTGGAAGGAACTATGTGGAATAGTCTCTTTATAAAATATGAATTGAAAGGAGACTCTGAAAATACAAGTCTTGGAATGAAAATTTCCTATCAGTTTTAAAAAGGAGGTAATTAAAAGATGAAAAAGATTCTAAATTTAGTACTAATTTTTTCTCTCTTTTTTTCCTTCGTATATGCTCAAACTCCTGATTCTATTTTCAAAGAAATAGAGAATAAATGGAACTTAGCAAAAGATATAAGTATGAAAATGACAATGACAGTCTATTCTTATTCCAGCAAAGGAGAAAGCCTTCCCACAAAGGTGTCGATGGAGATTAAGGCAATAAAAAACCCATCTATTTTAAGAATTGATTTTACAGAACCAGCACTTCTGGCTGGACAGATATTTTTGATTGATGCTGAAAAACAAATAACAAGAATGTATTCTCCTTCCACTAAACAAATTATTGAAGCACCTTACACTGTAACCCAAACCTCTACTATTTCTTTTTCCTCTATTCCTATGATTGGCTCTAATGAAGACTTTTCATTAAAGTTAGAGGAAGTTACAGAAAAAAATCAAAAATTATATAAGATTACAGGAATTCCCCAAAAACCAGAATTAAAAGCCAATTATTCCTATTTAGAATTTTTTATAACAAAGGATTATATACCCTTAAGATTAAAAGTTTATGATGTACAAAATAGGCCATATATAGAAATATTGTGGTCAGAAGTAAAAATTAATTCAAATTTATCTCCTAACACTCTAAGAACATTACCTCAAGGCAAGATTATAAAACAAAAAGAGCCATTAAATATGACCACACCTATTCCCTTTATGTCGCCTTCAAAGTAATCTCATGAAGTGCTACTGAAAAAGCTCCATATAGACCTACATCTTCTCCGAGTTGGGCAGAGACAATTTCAACCATGTCCACAGGAACCAAAAAGACTCTCTGCCCAACTATTTCTTTTATTTTAAGAATAACATCCTCTCCTGAAAGACCTACGCTTCCCCCAATTATTACCCTTTGAGGAGAAAGAATCGTGATAATATTACCTATCCCAATACCTAAATATTCCATTGCCTGATTCCAAATACAAGTTGCTACCTTATCTCCTAACAACATAGCAGACCTTACATGTTTTGCGGTAATTTCTTCCTTCTTACTCCAATCTAAAAGTATAGTATCTTCACCCCTTTCTATAGCTTCTTTTGCCCTTTTTGCTATAGCAGTTCCTGAAGCAAGAGCTTCTAAACATCCTCTATTACCACAATTACATAATGGGCCATCAGGTAAAATGGTCTGATGCCCAACTTCTCCAGCGCTATCTCTCCTACCATGTAAAATTTTTCCATCTATAATAATTCCTCCCCCTATCCCTGTACTTACAGTTACATAAACTAAATCTTTTACTCCTTTTCCAGCCCCAAAATAATATTCTCCCAGACAAGCTGCGTTAGCATCATTATCCATATAAACAGGAATTTTGAAGGCTTCTTCTAAATCTTTTTTTAAAGGTACTCCATTCCATCCTGGAAGATTAGGGGGTGAATATATTTCTCCTTTAATTCTATCTAATGGACCAGCTGTTCCTATCCCTATGGCTATTACATCTGGAGTTAAAAGCTTTTCTATATTGTCTATCATCTCTTCTAAAATCTTTTGATAACCTCTCTCAGGTCTTGTTGGAAATACAACTTTCTCTTCCAAAATTCCTTCTTCCTTAAATCTTCCTAATGCAATCTTAGTCCCACCAATGTCTAAAGCTATATACTTTCTCATTTTCTATCATCACTCCTTCCATTCTAAGAAGCCATATTTTTAAATCTTTTCCAAAAGAGAAATTACCTATATTTCCATCCTTCTTAACAACCCTATGGCATGGGATCACAATCAAAAAAGGGTTCCTTCTTAATGCATTACCTACAGCTCTGCTTAAATTTTTATTTCCTAATTCTATAGCAATACTCTCATAATTTGTAATTCTTCCATAAGGCAAATTTCTAAGTAATTGATATACTTTCACAAAAAATCTAGGAATATCCTTCATATCAAGTTTGAGATCTTTAAAATCTACAATCTTACCAGAAAAATAATCTAAAAATAAGTCCTTTCCTGGGAAATCCTTCTCAATTTTCTCTTTAAAACTAAAATATACTTTTGTAATGACTCCCTTTTCAAACTCTACTACTAAAAATTTATTATTATCTATTCTTAAAGCTCCTTTCATTCACTTCCTCCTTTATATTCAAAATCCTTTTTAAAAATTGTCCTGTGTATGACCTATCATTCATAGCTACATCTTCAGGAGTACCCTCTGCTACAATCTCACCACCCCTATCTCCCCCTTCAGGACCTAAATCAATAATATAATCTGCTGTTTTTATCACATCCAGATTATGCTCTATAACAAGTACCGTATTTCCAGCATCAACCAATCGATGAAGAAGATTTAATAGTTTTTCTATATCAGCAAAATGTAGTCCTGTTGTTGGCTCATCTAAAATATAAAAAGTCCTACCTGTACTTTTTCTTGAAAGTTCTGCTGCAAGCTTGATTCTTTGAGCTTCTCCTCCTGAAAGAGTAGTAGCAGGCTGTCCTAACCTTATATATCCTAATCCAACATCATATAATGTTTCCAGCTTTCTTCGAATAGATGAAAAATTTTCAAAAAATTCCAAGGCTTCTTCTACACTCATATCTAATACATCTGCAATATTTTTACCTTTATACCTTATCTCTAAGGTCTCACTATTATATCTTTTCCCTTTACATACTTCGCATGGAATATAAATATCAGGTAAAAAATGCATTTCTACTTTTACCATACCTTCACCTTTACACGCTTCGCATCTTCCACCCTTTACATTAAAGCTAAATCTTCCAGCTTTATATCCTCTCATTTTAGCTTCTGGTAATTGAGCAAAAAGTTCTCTTATTTCAGTAAAAACATTGGTATAGGTAGCTGGATTAGATCTCGGAGTCCTCCCTATAGGAGATTGATCAATGATAATAACCTTATCTATATATTCAATACCTTTTATTTCCTCATAATACTCGCTTCTTACCTTCTTTCCATGTAATGCTTTCTGAAGAGCAGGATATATAATCTCTTCCACAAGAGTACTCTTTCCAGAGCCCGACACACCAGTAAGACATACAAAGACATTTAGTGGAATTTTAACATCTATATTTTTTAAGTTTCTTGCCTTAGCCCCTTTAATTTCTAACCATCTTCCACCTATATTCCTTCTCCTTACAGGAATAGGAATTTTTCTCTCACCTCTAAGATATTGGACTGTTAAAGATTCAGGATGTTTTATTACCTCGTTTAAAGGACCAGCAACAACAATTTGTCCTCCTTTCTCCCCAGCTCCTGGCCCTATATCTACAATAAAATCTGCAGATCTAATTACTTCTTCATCATGTTCTACAACGATTACTGTATTTCCAAGATCTCTAAGATTTTTTAGATTCTTTATTAATTTTTCATTATCCCTTGGATGTAATCCTATACTTGGTTCATCAAGGACATATATAACTCCTACAAGTCCTGACCCAATTTGAGTAGCAAGCCTAACTCTTTGAGATTCTCCTCCAGATAATGTAGATGCAGATCTATCAAGAGTTAAATAATCTACACCTACCTCTATTAAAAAATTTACTCTTTGAATTATTTCTTTCAATATGGGTGATGCAATGATTCTTTCTCTATCAGTTAAGGAAAGATTCATAAGAAAATCTTTCAATTCCACAAGAGTTAAAGAAGAAACATCAGCTATATTTTTACCCCCTACAAATACCGATAGAGCTTCTTTCCTTAATCTCTTTCCCCCACATTCACTACAGGGTGAAAAAACCATAAATCTCTCATAGAAGTTTTTAACATCCTCAGATTCTGTCTCTTCATATCTTTTCATAAATATATTTATTAAACCCTCAAAATGTCTATATCCATAAATATCCCAGTCGGGAAAATTTACTTCTACCGCAAAAGGTACACCATATAAAAGAGATTTTAGTTGATTTTCTGTAAAAAATTTGAGGGGAGTATCAAGATTAAAACCAAGTCTCTTCCCAATATTGGCAAGTAGAATTTTATAATAAGGAGATATTTCTTTTCCCCAAGGGATAATTGCCCCCTCTGATATAGATTTTTCATAATCCAAAATCAAATCTGGATCAAATTCTCTTTTGCCTCCAAGTCCGGAGCATACAGGACAAGCCCCATATGGACTATTAAAAGAGAAAAACCTTGGAGTTATCTCCCCAAAACTAAACCCACATATTGGACAAGCATAATTTTCACTGAAAATGTGTTCTTCCACTTTATCTCCCACATATTTTTCTACGATTAATAATCCTTCACTAAGTTTTAAGGCCAATTCTACTGAATCAGATAATCTTGTCTTTATATCAGGTTTCACTATTAATCTATCTATGATCACAGAAATATCATGTTTTTTATTCTTATCAAGCTCTATTTCATCTTCTAAGGAATAGAGCTCATAATCTATTTTTACTCTTAAAAATCCTTCTTTTCTTAAATTCTCCAATAACTTCTTATACTCTCCTTTTCTTCCCCTTACCACAGGAGAAAGGATTTGAATTCTTGTTCCCTCTTCCCAAAAAAGAATCTTTTCCACTATTTCCTGGGAGGTTTGGGCAGAGATTTCAATACCGCAATTTGGACAATGGGGTCTTCCAATATTAGCAAAAAGAAGTCTTAAATAATCATATATCTCAGTAACGGTACCTACCGTAGATCGAGGATTTTTTATCACTGCTTTTTGATCTATAGAGATAGCGGGTGAAAGACCTTCTATAATATCTACATCAGGCTTATTTAACTGTCCTAAAAATTGTCTTGCATAAGTAGAAAGAGATTCTACATATCTCCTTTGCCCCTCAGCATATATGGTATCAAAGGCAAGAGAAGATTTACCAGAGCCACTTATCCCGGTAAATACAATAAGTTTGTTTCTGGGGATATCTAAATTTATATTCTTTAAGTTATGTTCTCTTGCTCCCCTAATCTTTATATAATCACTCATAATTTTGTCTTTTTCTTTAATTCATTCTTTAATTCTTTTATTTGATCCCTTAAATATGCCGCTCTCTCAAAATCAAGTTCTGCAGCAGCAGAATACATCTCCTTTTCAAGCTGTTTTATAACCTCTTCTATCTCATCTATAGATAGATTTTTAGATACAGATTTATAATCTACTTTTTTCTCACTAACTGCCTCAACAAAATCAAAAACTTCTTTTACAGATTTTTGAATACTTCTTGGAACTATTCCATGAGCTTTATTATATTCCATTTGAATTCTTCTTCTTCTCTCCGTCTCTTCAATAGCCCTTCTCATAGAATCGGTTATAGTATCTGCATACATAATTACTTTACCATTAACGTTTCTTGCTGCTCTTCCCATCACTTGGATAAGAGATCTTTCTGATCTTAAAAACCCTTCTCTGTCAGCATCTAAAATTGCTACCAATGAGACCTCGGGTAGATCTAACCCCTCCCTAAGAAGATTTATCCCTACTAATACTTCAAATTTTCCCAATCTCAGATCTTGTAAAATTCCTGTTCTTTCTAAGGTTTCTATCTCTGAATGCAAATAGGTTACTCTTATACCAAGATTAGATAGATATTCTGCTAGATCCTCAGCTGTTCTTTTTGTTAATGTAGTTACAAGAACCCTTTCTCCTCTTGAAACTGCCTCTTTTATCTTTGAAATTAGATGCTCAATCTGACCCTCCGTTGGATGCACCTCAATTTCAGGATCAAGTAATCCTGTAGGTCTGATAAGTTGCTCTACTACCTGTTCTGAAATACTAAGCTCAAAATCTGCAGGTGTTGCAGAAACAAAGATCACTTGTGGAACCCTTTCCCAAAATTCTTCAAATGTCAGAGGACGATTGTCATAAGCTGAAGGAAGTCTAAATCCATATTCTACTAAATTATCTTTTCTTGATTTGTCACCATGATACATAGCCCTAAGTTGAGGAATAGTTAGATGAGATTCATCAATAAATACTAAAAAATCCTCAGGAAAATAATCCAGAAGGGTATAAGGAGGATCACCAGGTTTTCTACCATCAAAATGTCTTGAATAATTTTCTATTCCCTTACAATAACCCACCTCTTTCAAGAGTTCTAAATCATAAAGGGTTCTTGCTTCTAATCTTTTTGCTTCAAGAAACTTTCCTTGAGATCTAAGCTCCTCAAGTCTTTCTTCCAATTCTTTTCTAATAGATTCTATAGCCCTTTCTAATTTCTCTGTAGGAGCTATATAATGGGTGGCAGGATAAATAAAAGTACTTTCTAAATCATAAATTCTTTTACCACTTATAGGATCAACCTCTGAGATTCTTTCTATTATATCACCCCAATATTCTACTCTAATCGCAGTTTCTCCTCCTATAGGAAATATCTCTACTAAGTCTCCCCTAACTTTAAACTTTCCTCTTGTAAATTCATAATCATTTCTTTCATATTGTAATTTTATAAGTTTTCTTAAAAGTACTTCCCGAGGTATTTCATCTCCTTCTTTAATCATAAATATCATCTGTTCATAATCTTCAGGAGAGCCCAAACCATATATACAAGATACACTTGCAACCACAATAACATCTCTTCTTGAAAGAAGACTACTTGTAGTACTATGTCTTAACCTATCAATTCTATCGTTTATATCTGCATCCTTTTCTATATAAGTATCAGTTTGAGGAATGTATGCTTCAGGTTGATAATAGTCATAATAACTTACAAAATACTCTACTGCATTATATGGGAAAAATTCTTTAAACTCACTATATAGTTGGGCTGCAAGGGTCTTATTAGGAGCAATTACCAGAGTAGGTTTTTGTACATTGGCTATCACATTTGCCATAGTAAAAGTCTTGCCTGACCCAGTAACCCCTATAAGGGTCTGGTATCTCAGGCCTCTTTTAACACCTTCGGTAAGCTTCTCTATAGCCTGAGGTTGATCTCCACAGGGTTTAAATTCAGATACTAATATAAAACCACTCATAATTTACTCCAAATTTTTATTATATAACATCCTATATAAGTACGAAATTCTATCCAAAACCTGATTTCTAGTATATTCCTTATCTTTATTATTATAAACAATAAAATGAGCTTTTTTAATTTTTTCTTCTAAAGGCATTTGAGATTTTATTCTTTTTATGGCTTCCTCCCAAGATATCCTATCCCTATCTATTATCCTTTGTATTTGAATATCAAGAGGCACATAAACTACCCATATTTCGTCAAACCAATTCTCTATACCCACCTCAAAAAGTAAAGGAACTTCTACAGCAATTATTGGTTTATCTTTTAATTCTTCCATTTTCTTTATAATCTCTTTTAATACAGGAGGATGAAATATACTGTTTAATTTTAATCTTGCAGATTCATCATTAAAGATAATATCAGCAAGTTTTTTTCTATTTAAATTTTCACCTTCAAAAACTTCATCTCCAAAAGTTACTCTTATTTTTTCAAGATAATATGGATCTTTTTGGAGATCTTTCACAATATCATCTGCACTAATAGCAGGAATACCTAACTCCCTCAAAATTCCAAGGACTAAAGATTTACCAGATGCAATTCCTCCTGTAATTCCAATCTTATAACTCATTTTAATTCAGCAAGATTTTTACCAACTGAAATTTCTACCACAAGAGGAACCAGAAGCTTAACTATATTCTCCATTTTTTCTTTAGCCATCTTAGGTACTATTTCCATCTCATCTTCAGGTACCTCTAAAATCAACTCATCATGAATCTGAAGGATGAGTCTTGATTTATAATTTCTTTGCTTTATTTCCTTAAAAATATCAATCATGGCAAGTTTAATTATATCAGCAGCAGTGCCTTGTATTGGAGAATTAATAGCAATTCTTTCATAAAGACTTCTTAACTGCTTATTTAAACTTTTAATTTCAGGAATATATCTTTTTCTTCCAAAAATGGTTTTGACATAAGCTTTTTCTCTCGCCTCATAAAGAGCCTTATCTATATATCTTTTCACATAAGGATAATGTTTAAAATATGTATCTATAAATTTTTCGGCCTCCTCAGGGAGAATTCCGGCTGTTTCTGATAATCCAAAAGCAGAAATACCATATATAATTCCAAAATTTACAGCTTTAGCACGTGATCTTAAGAGATCATCTACCTTATCCTCTGGAACACCAAATATTTCAGACGCAGTTTTTCTATGAATATCTTCTCCTTTTTGAAATGCGGAAATTAACTTAGGCTCATGAGATAAATGGGCCATAATACGAAGTTCTATTTGGGAATAATCTAAAGAAACAAAGTAATATCCTTCTTCAGAAATAAAAGCTGATCTAATTTTTCTTCCTTCTTCACTTTTTACCGGAATATTTTGAAGATTAGGCTCACTACTACTTATTCTACCAGTAGCAGTACCTGTCGGATTAAATTTAGTATGAACCCTACCTGTTATAGGATTAACCAGATTGGGAATAGTATCTATATAAGTACTTTTTAATTTGTATAATTCTCTATATTCTAAAATTTTCCTCACAATAGGATGAGTATTTATCAAATTCTGAAGAATAGAAGAAGAAGTCGAATATCCTTTCTTACCTTTTTTTCCTTTAGGAAGCTTTAACCTATCAAATAAAACCTCAGAAAGCTGTTTAGGAGAATTAAGATTAAATCTAATTCTTGCCAATGAGTAAATATCCTCTTCTATCTTTTTAATTCTCTCACAGAACTCTTCAGAAAGCCTTCTTAAATAATCTATATCAACCTTTATTCCAAATCTTTCCATAGAATGTAAAACAGGAATCAAAGGAATTTCAATTTCATATAACACCTTCTCCAATTCTTCTTCTTTAATTCTTTTTTCAAGGATCTTCTTTAGATCAAATAAATATCCAGCAAATTTTTGGGGAATAAAATTAGTTTTACCAAGATACTCTCCTATAAGAATATCTAAAGAATGATTTTGTCTCTCAGGATTTAAAAGATAAGATGCTATACTTACATCAAAAACCTTACCTGATATATTACCTTCAAAAAAATGCAGATCTCTCTGAACATACGAGCCTATTTTTTCCACCTCATTAGATATGAGAACTTTTTCAAATTTAGATCTCAAATCATTATTAAAATCAAAAAATGTTATAAAATATCCTTCCCCTTCTCTAAAAGATATGGATATACCTTCCAAAGCTTTTTCTCCAAGACATTTAAAAGCAATTTTCTTCTCCCTTTTAACAATATCCTCTAAATCAAAATCTATATCCTTAAACTCTATATTCTCTTCTTCTTGAAGATCTGGAAATAACCTTTGAAGAATACTTTTTAACTCATATTTTTTAAGAAACTCTACTACCTTCTCTTCCCCTTTTATTTCAAAAGGCTTAAGTTCAAAATTTTTACCGATATCTTTAAGAGTAACAAGCCCCATATTTCTTTCAATAAGTTCCCAATTATCCTCTAACACCTTCCTAATATCGCTATCAATCAAAGGTAAATTTCTTTTTAGTTCTTCTATATTTGAAATCTTTTCTAAAATCTTTATAGCCTTCTTAGGTCCTATCCCTGGCAATCCCGGAATATTATCCGATTCATCTCCTACAAGAACTTTAAACAAAGGTATTTTATATGGTTCAATTCCATATCTCTCTTTAACTTTTTGGGGATCATATATGATAAATTCTGTTATACCCTTCTGGGGGTGAATAAGATAACAATTATCAGAAACCAGTTGAATTAGGTCTAAATCTCCAGATAAAATATATTTCAAAGATCTTTCATTTCTCTTTACAATTGTAGCTATAACATCATCAGCTTCATATCCAGGCTCTTCTAAAATTGGTAGATTATTAATTCTCAAAAATTCTCTAATCCACGGAATTTGTGCTTTTAGATCGTCCTTCATAGGAGGTCTTTTAGCTTTATACTCTTTATAAATAATATGTCTAAAAGTTGGCTCCGGTCTGTCAAAAGCTATACCAATAAGATTTGGTTTAAAATCCTCAACAGCTTTTAAAAGAATCCTTATAAAACCATAGAGAGCATTAGTAATTTCTCCATTTTTTGTTTTTAAAGGGGGTAGAGCATAATAAACCCTATAAATGATACTTGAAGCATCAATTAAAAGAATTCTATCTTCTATAGTTTCTTTCTTATCCTCTTGAAATAGATCCCAAAGAGATTTTTGCTCCATAATATTAGAAATAATTTTTGGCTTTTAAGCTTAAATAGCTATCATTGTATATTATAAGGTGGTCCAAAATCTCAAGTCCAATAATTTTTCCCGCCTCAGCAATCCTTTTTGTAAAAATTATATCATCTTCACTGGGAGAAATATCACCAGAGGGGTGATTATGAGCTAATATAATTTTGGCTGAATTTTCCTGAAGAGCATACTTTAATATTTCCCTTGGAGTTGCATATACCAAGTTCAGATTACCTTTTGCAATCAATATTTTATTAAGACAACGATTTTTAACATCCAAATATGCACAAAAAAGATGCTCCTCTTTCAAATCACAAAAATCATTTTTAAAGAGATTAAAGGCATCTTCAGGTTTAATTATACTTTCATTAAAAAAGTTTTTCTTCTCTGAATATATCCTTCTTCCAAGTTCTATACTCGCCTTTATTTGAATAGCCTTTGTAATACCAACCCCAGAATATTTTATTAATTCTCCTATTCCAACCTCTGAAATCTTTCTTAAACTTCCAAAATCAATTAGAAGTTTCTGAGATAGCTCATATACTGTATTATTCTTATCCCCTGTTCTCAAGATAATGGCAAGAAGTTCTGCATCCGAAAGAGCTTTTTCCCCATAGTTTAATAACCTTTCTCTCGGTCTTTCCAATGGAGGAAGATCTTTAATCTTTCTTTTCTTCATCTTCTAATGTAGGAATTTTTTCCACATCTTCAGGCTCAAGTTTCTCTTCTTCAGCAATTTTCTTGATTTCTTTTTGCTTTTCAATTATGGTACTTTCAATTTTTTCAATCTCTTTTAAAAGATCCTCAAATTTATCTTCTTTAACTTCTTCTCCTTTTTTGTGAAGATCATAAAGCCTTTCACCAAGCTTTCTAAAAATATCATTCCTGTTTAATTCGAGAGAGACTATCTCTGCCTTCAATTTACCAATCTTAGCAAACTTTGCTGATTCCTTTCCTAGGGTCTTTGCCATATCTGATATTGTATCTCCTGCTTTTTTAGCTACCTCCCCTGCCTTTTGAGCTAGATCTGATATTTGTGGCCTTAAATTTTCCCATATTTTTTTCCAACGTTCCTCCATCTCAGTTACCCCCTTTTATCACAATTCTATTGGAAAGCAATATAAGTCTCTTTATATTATACCTGTCCCATACTGTTAATGTATAGGCATTTTCCAAAGGATTATATGTATAGGTAATTCTATAATAGCTGTTGTTTTCATCAGAATAAGGTTGATCATTATAAGGATTTGCTGGAAGATTTCCTCCAGGAAGAAATTTTTTTATTTTTTCTCTTAACTCGTTTAATCCATTTGCCAAAGGATAACTCCCTTCATTTTCCGTAGCATACATTTCTAAGGATATCTGAATTATTTTTAATGCTTGAGTTGCCACATTTTCTCTTGTCTTTTCTAAAGCCCTGTAATAACTTCCTATTCCTACACTAAAAAGTATAGCTATAACAACAATAACTATGATAATCTCAATAAGAGTAAATCCCTTATCTTTTCTCATAATAGTTCTTCCCCTCTCTTAAAGATAAAAAAAAGGGGCAAGACCTCAAATCTTGCCCCTTTTAAAAATTATTAGCCTATATTTTATTACCTAATTGTACCAGCACTTGAGACTGATATTACAACCTTATTGTTATCTTTACCATATCCTGTAATAGTATAAGCTGTATTATCAGAAGTAACAGAATAAACAATCTTATATGCAGACTCACCACTATCATTGCTACTTGATGTAAAGCCATAAGGTGCATTTGTCGCTGGATTGTTTGGGAACCTTCCACCTGGTAAGTAATTCCCTTGGGTTAATGAATAAATATAGGCAGGATAATAACCATTGTTGTCTGTTGCATATATTTCAAGAGCTGTTTGAATACTTTTTACTGCAGATCTTACTGCAGACTCCCTTGCCCTTTCTGTTGCTCCCATAAAGTTTGGCAATGCTACTGCTGCTAAAATGGCAATGATCACAATAACTACCATCAACTCAATTAATGTAAAACCTCTCTCTTTACGCATATTAATGTCCTCCTTCCCCCGATTTTATTTCCACTATATATTATACCCTACTCTATTTATAAATTATGCATAAATGTACTTTAAAAAAAATTTAAAACATTTCTCTTAATCTTTTTAAAGCTATTTTCAAAAGCCTTGAAACTTGAGATTGGGATATTTTTAAAATTTTTGCTACTTCCATTTGAGTTAAATCTTGATAGAATATAAACTCAATAATTTTTTTTTGTATATCAGGAAGTTTTGAGAGAGTTTGTTCAATAGCAATTTTATCCTCTATAGGTAATTTAAAGGATTCTAATTTTTCTGCCCTAATCTTATCCATCTCAATTTCCATATCTTCCAAAGATATGGCCACTATAGATTCTTTTATCCTAAAAAGTTCCTCAACAGCTTCTTTTTTTACATTCAAATACCGGGCTATTTCATCCGTAGTAGGATATCTATTCTCCTTTTCCCATACCCCATTTATATACTTATCCATTTTATTGATTAATGTTTTTACGCTTCTTGGAATTTTTACCTTATCTATTTTATCCCTTAAGTAATGTCTAATTTCACCCAATACAAAATGGGATATATAGGTAGATAGTTCACCTTTTTCTGGATCATAGTTTTCTACAGCTTTAAGAAATCCCAAATAGCCAATCTGAACCAGATCTTCCAATGGTTCACCATAAGATACAAACTTAGATGCCCAGTAATAAATAAGATCATCATATAGTTCAAGAAGAGCTTCTAAAGCCTTCTCATTCTTTTCCTTTTTATATCTTTCCCAGAGTATAATAGCAGAATTCTTCATTTTATGTATTGGAACATGGTAAATATAGGTAGATATAAAGCTATAAGCATACCACCAACTATTCCACCTATAACCACCATCATGAGAGGCTCAATTAAAGATGTCAAACTTTCAACAGCAGCAGCAACTTCAGCTTCATAAAATTCAGCTATTTTGTTCAACATAGTCTCTAAGGAACCCGATTCTTCACCTACTGAGATCATATGTATCACCATTGTCGGAAATACTTTAGTCTCTTTAAGTACTGGAGCTATTCTTTCACCCTCTCTTACCCTTGTTCTAACTAAATCAATAGCTTTCCTATAGACACTATTTCCTGCTGTTTGTCCTGCTAATTGAAGAGCTTGTAGTATGGGAACTCCTGTCCTTACCTGAGCAGAGAGGGTAGTTGCAAAATTAGCTATAGATGTTTTTTGTATTAAACCACCTAAAACAGGTATTTTAAGTAATATTTCATCTATTTTTTCTTTTATTTTAGGATTCTTCCATGCCCTAATAGCTACCAAAACTAAAATCACAGTTGCCAAGAAAATAAGTAGGAAATTTTTCCTTATCATTTGGCTTAATCTAAGTAATACAGCTGTAGGTAAAGGCAACTGTGCTCCCATACTTTCAAACATACCAGCAAAAATAGGTACCAAAAAAGTAAGCATTCCAAACCCTGCCCCTATAGCTATTATTAATACAATAACAGGATAGGTCATAGCTGATTTTATCTTTCTTCTTAATTCCTGTTGCTTTTCTAAGGTTATTGCCAATCTTTCTAAGGTCTCATCTAAGGTTCCTGCTGATTCTGCAGCTCTTATCATATTTATGTAAAGTGGAGAAAATACGTTTGGGAAATTCCCAAAGGCATCAGATAAAGAACTTCCTTCGTCTACCATTTTTTGTACTTCTTTTAGTATTTGTCTCAAAGCTTTACTTTCACTTTGTTCTGATAATATATTCAAACAAGTAGAAAGAGAAAGACCTGCATTAATCATAGTAGCAAATTGCCGAGTAAAAATTGTAATATCTTTTAGTTTTACTTTCCCGCCTTTTTTTTCTTTTGGAGAAGTTAGAGAAAGAGTTAAAAAAGATGATACCCTCTTTTCCTCAATCCTAACAGGGTATAAATTCATACCCCTCAATTTCATAGCTAATTCTCTTATACTTTCTGCTTCTGATTCTCCAGTTACAAGCTCTCCTTTCATATTTCTTGCATGATAAACATATACCTTTGCCATCTACCCCTCACCTCCTAATTTCTCCCCCCAAAAGACGCATTAATTCCTCTCTATTAACAGCTCTTTCAAAGGCTACTTCTTGAGTTATAAGACCTTTTTTAACAAGATCAGCGAGACTTTGATCCATAGTCATCATTCCATATCTTCCACCTGTTTGTATTACACTATATATTTGAGGAGTTTTTCCTTCTCTAATGAGACTCCTCACTGCAGGGATACCAATAAGTACTTCAGTAGCAACTATTCTTCCAGTACCATCTTTTCTTGGGAGAAGCTGTTGAGAGATAATCCCTTGAATAACTCCAGAAAGTTGAAGTCTTATTTGTTGTTGTTGATGAGAAGGGAACTGGTCAACTATTCTTTCAATATTTTGAACCGCATCAACAGTATGTAAAGTTGCCATAACTAAGTGGCCAGTTTCTGCTGCTGTGATAGCTATAGCTGTAGTCTCCAAATCCCTCATCTCACCTACTAATATGACATCTGGATCTTCTCTTAAAGCTGATCTTAAAGCATTAGCAAAGGAATAGGTATCACTTCCTACTTCTCTTTGATTCACTATAGATTTTTTATGAGTATGCAAATATTCTATGGGATCTTCTATTGTTATGATATGCCTGCTGAAATTTGAATTGATATAGTCTATCATAGAAGCAAGAGTGGTAGATTTACCACTTCCTGTTGGACCTGTTACAAGTATTAATCCTCTGGGAAGGGCTGCAAGATCTTTTAAAATTAAAGGTAATCTAAGTTCTTCAATAGAAGGAATCTTCCAAGGAATTAATCTAAATACGGCAGCTAAGCTTCCCCTCTGCCAAAAAGCATTTACTCTAAATCTTCCTTCACCACTTATACCAACTGAAAAATCCAACTCTTTGTTTTCTTGAAGCTTTTGCTTTTGTTCTTCCGTTAGAAGACTAAAGACAAGATTATAAGTAAGTTGGGGAGTTAAAATAGGATATTGGGTTTGAGGTATTAAATGCCCCTTAATACGGAAAACAGGTGATACTCCTGAAGTTATATGTACATCTGAGGCTTCTTTCTGTAAAGCATTTTGTAGTATTTCAATAATAGAAATACTTTCTTTCATTTTTTTATTACCTCCCTCTTAATCTGCAGCTGTAACCCTCATAACTTCTTCCACAGTAGTAAAACCTCTAAGAACTTTACGCATTCCATCTTCCCTTAACGTTACCATTCCATACTTCCTTGCAGCCTCTTTTATAGTCTCACGAGAAGCCTTTTTTAATACTAAATCTCTAATTTCGTCATTCATAAGCATAATTTCATGAATAGCTGTTCTTCCTTTATAGCCTTTGTTGTTACATCTGGGGCAACCCTGACCTTTATAAAAAGTAGCATTAGATAAATCTATGTCTCCTAAGGTTGCTTTTATAGCTTCTATTTCCTCCTTTGTAGGTTCATAAGGAGCCTTACAATAAGGACATACTGTCCTCACCAATCTTTGTGCTACCGCTCCAAGTAAAGAGGAACTAATCAAGAATGGTTCAATACCCATATCAATTAAACGGGTTACAGCCGATGGTGCATCGTTGGTGTGAAGGGTGGATAATACTAAGTGTCCTGTTAGAGCAGCCTGTATCGCAATTCTTGCTGTTTCTTCATCACGGATCTCACCTACGAGCACCACATCTGGGTCTTGACGTAAAATAGATCTCAAGGCACTGGCAAAAGTAAGACCTGCTTTTGGGTTCACCTGTACTTGATGTATCCCTGGAAGTTGATATTCCACTGGATCTTCTACTGTTACTATGTTAATATCAGGAGAATTTATCATGTTTAAAGATGCATAAAGAGTTGTGGACTTACCACTTCCGGTTGGACCTGTTACAAGTATAATACCATATGGTGTCTTTAACATCTTTAAATATCTTTCGTAATTATCTTCAGAAAAACCTAAACTCTCAAGAGATAAAGATATAGCTCCTCTTCCTAAGATTCTTAATACCACCTTCTCACCAAATACTCCAGGTAATGTAGAGACACGGAAATCATACACTTCTCCTTTTATATTTGCTTTAATACGTCCATCTTGAGGTATTCTCCTCTCAGAAATATCCATATCACTCATAATCTTTATTCTTGAAACAATAGCTGCCTGAAATCTTTTTTGAATATACATAATTTCATGTAATACACCGTCTATTCTAAATCTTACCCTTACATTTCTTTCCAGAGGCTCTATATGGATATCACTAGCTCCTCTTTTAACTGCATCAACTAAAATACTATTTACGAGCTTTGCTATAGGACCTTCCTCAGATGAAACTTCTTCTAAAGAAACCTCTTGATATTGAGCCTCTTCCTCTTCTTTCTGAACTATAATCTCTTCAAGAACTTTCTCTACCTCTTCACTACCCCAAATCTGATTAATAGCATCAATAAGTTCATTTCGTGGTACTATTACAGGAATAACTTCATTTCTAGTTACCATTTTTAAATCATCGAGGGCTATTATATTTGCTGGATCTACAATTCCTACTATGATCCTCCCATCCTCCTTATAAAGAGGAAGTATTAAATTATCTCTTGCTTTTTTAGCTGTTAAAAGTTTTGATAGATCTGGATCAATTTTTATCTCCTTTATTGATTTAAAAGGAATCCCTAATTGTTCACTTAATAACTTTGCAAGATCCATATCACTTAGAAGCTTTAGTTCTAAAAGTGCCTCTCCAAGCCTTATACCCTTTTTAGATGCAAGCATCAAAGCTTCGTCTAATTGCTCTTTTGTAATTAAATTCTTTTCTAATAATATCTCACCAAGAGGCTTTCTCTTTGCAGGGGTTGATGTTTTCCTTACTGTTTTTTTCTCAGTAGTGGTTAAACTACTTTTAATACTTTCAATTATCTTATTCGCAAGATCCTTTTCCTTTTTCTTCTCTTCTTTTTCCTCGGTTTTTATCTCCTCTTTAATTTCTTGTTGTATATTTTCTTCTTTAGTCTCTTCTTTGATCTCTTCCACAATTCCTATGCTTTCTAACTCGGAGAGCACATCAGTTATTGATTCTTCTTTAACATTAATCTCTTTAACCTCTTCTTTAGGTACTTCTTCTTCAGATTTTGAAGGCATCTTTTCAATAATCTCTTCCTCGATTTCCTCTCCCTTTAGCTTCTCTAATAATCCACCTTCAGGAACTAATTCTTCTACAAGCTTAGAAATTTCTATATCATTTATTGTTTCTATACCTATCTTTGATTCTTCCTTTACCTTAATTTCAGAAACGTTAGTTCCATAAATCATTGACGATGTCGAAATTGAAGTTGTAGAACTCGTTTCTTTCTTCTCAAATATACCTTCTGAAGATTCCTTATCCACAATTTTTAAAAGATAGGGTTCTATTGAAAGTCCTGTAAGCAATCTTATATCTTCAAGTGCTGTAGCTTTTACCGGTGGGAAGAAACCCACATGAAGCATTCTTTCTTCTAATTTAAGAGGAACAAAATTATGAAATTTCATTAAAAAAGGAGGAATAATCTTCAATGCGTTTTCATCAGGTTTAAATTCTTTTCCTTCAATAATTTTCCACCCTAAAATTTCTGATAATAGATCAGTAAGTCTATCCTTCGATATTAATCCCTCTTCTAAAAGAACCTCTTGTACTTCCTTACCTTTCACTGAGGAAAGTAAGTTATCTAATATCCTCTTAGAGATAAGATTTCTCTCTCTAATAATCTCTAAAAGTTTCTCATTAACATTAAGAGAATCCATCTTATTCCTCCTTTATTAACTCCTTTTTAGACAACCATCTTTTAATTAAATAATTTTCAATAAGCCTTACAGTCCATCTTTTAATCCACAATTCTTTCTTATTTAATGGAGATACTAGTATAGTATACATCCCCAATTTATTACCACCATATATATCTGTTAATATTCTATCACCAATTACCAAAGTTGTCTCGGGGGTAGTACCCATTATCTCTAAAGCTCTTTTAAAAGATCTACTTCTTGGTTTTAATGCATATCCTAATGCAGGAAGCCGCATAATTTTAGAAAAATGTTTTACTCTTCTCTGAGACCAATTATTTGATAAAATAACAACTTTAAAGCCTAAATTTTTAATGTCTTCTATTAATTTTTTTGTTTTCTCATCCAATTTGTTTTCATCCCAAGGAACAATAGTATTATCAAGGTCAAAAATTATACCCCTGTATCCTAATTTATATAATTTTTCAAAATCAATTTTAAATATTGTTCCTACATATCTATTTGGTTTTAAGATTTTGCACATCATAATTACCTTTTATAACCTTGAGCTTTTAAATGCTCTTCATAGGTTTTTGAAAAAGTATGAGTTCCATCGTTATTTGAAACAAAAAATAGATAATCTCCTTCAGGTTGTAATACTGCCTCCAATGATTTTAAAGATGGAGAACAAATAGGAGTAGGAGGAAGACCATAATATTTATATGTATTATAAGGAGAATCAATCTCCAGATCTTTGTATAAAAGAAGATTTTTCTTAAAATCATACAAATACTCTACTGTAGCACAAGATTGAAGCATATATCCTTTCTTCAAACGATTAATGAAGACACCAGCAATTAAAGGTCTCTCTCTATCTATCTTCGCTTCTTTTTCTACAATAGATGCCAATATTATCCATTCATTAAAACTTAAACCAATTTTTTTGAGATCTTCTTTATAATCAGGAAAATTAGATAGGATCTGTTTAAAAAATTCTTTTAAAAGAATTTCTATAATCTCTCTCTCTTTAATATCTTTTGGTAAAAAATAAGTAGAGGGAAATAAATAACCTTCTAATGACAAGGGTATTTTATCCCCAAAAAATTCTTTATACTCTTTTAAAAAATATGAAACATAATTAGAATCAGTACAATATTTAATAAAAAGATCTTTTGAAATATTTAAGCGTTCTTCAAGAATTGCCCCAATCTCTTTTAAAGATACTCCTTCAGGTATTGTTATCTTTATACTTAAATTTTCTCCATTTACTAATTTATTCACCACTTGAACAACGGAGTAAGATGGAGATAATTGATAGTACCCTTTTTTAATGTTCCTCTCTCTCCCAATAAGCTTGGTATACAATATAAATATTTCTTTAGATTTTATAATTCCTTTTTCATATAATATATCGGCTACTTGGGAGAGTGAGGAACCTTCTTTAATATATACTTCCACATCACTATTAGTCTTAGATTTTGGGACGAAAAGTATTATAAAAATAAATATTGAAAATAAAATTAGAGAAAAGGAAAAGAATATAAGGATCTTTTCTAATTTATTATTCCTCTTCTCCTTCTTCCCAATCTTCTTCTTCCAAATCCTCTTCTTCCCAATCTCCGTTTTCCCATTCTTCCTCTTCTTCCAGAGCTTCCACAACTTTCTCAAATTCATCATCATCTTCTATTTCTTCCAAAGCATCTATATACAGTTCACCATCTTTTTCTAAAAGCCTGCAACGATATACATAAATTTCATCCATATCTTCCGCATCTTTTGGGGTTAAAAGAACATATGTATTATCGTCTACCTCCACAAAATCTCTAATCAAATACTCATAAGTATTTCCATCCTCGTCTTCCAAAATTATAACTTCCTCGTCAAACATTTTATCTGACATTATGAACACCTCTTTTTTAAAATTTAAAGAGGGGCTTAAGGATTGGTGCCGGAGGCCGGACTCGAACCGGCACGGGGACTGCTCCCCACTGGATTTTAAGTCCAGTGCGTCTGCCATTCCGCCACTCCGGCGGTAATTTCCTCATACCTCTCTTTGGTTAAAAAGTGTATCATAAGTTTTTGTATTAGTAAAGTATTGTCTAAAATAAAATTTTTTATTATAATTTAAAGCGAGGATATCGGCGGTGTAGCTCAGCGGTTAGAGCACACGGTTCATAACCGTGGTGTCCAGGGTTCGAATCCCTGCACCGCCACCATGAAAAGTGAAAGATAAATTCATTGCAAGCATAGAAAAAAAAGTATTAAATTTTATTAACACTGAGTCCCTCATTAATGAGAGGGACTCTATTCTTATATGTATTTCAGGAGGAAGTGATTCTTTTGCATTAGCTGAAGTACTTAGCACTCTCTCACCTCACTATAATTCTAATATTCATCTTTTATATGTTGATCATCATGTAAGACAAAATACAGAAGTAGAAAAGTCATTAATAAAGGAATATGCAGATAGAAAAAATATTCCTTTTACCATTTTAAATATATATCCTGATAATCTTACAGAAAAAACCCTAAGAGAAGAAAGATACAAAATAATAGAAGAATTTGCTCAAAAAAATGGATTTACCAGAATAGCTCTTGGACATACCTTAGACGATAATATAGAGACAATACTTATGAATTTTCTAAGAGGATATGGGCTCGAAGGACTTATTGGTATACCCCCAAAGAGAGATAAAATAATAAGACCAATTTTGGTTCTTACCAAAAAAGAAACGGCAGAGTATTGTAACAAAAAAGAAATAAAGTATAAAGAAGATTTTACAAATTATTTACCAATTACCCTAAGAAATATAGTAAGATATCAATTAATTCCATTTTTAAGAGATATCATAGAACAATTTCCTCAAAGTTTAATAAATCAAAAAATAATACTAAATTGGGATCAAGAATTAATAAAAAACATATCAAAGGAGTATTCGGACAAATACATAAAAAGTAATATGCATGGTTTTGAAGTAAATTACAATGAATGGAATAATATTCCAGACGCAATAAAAGTAAGGATTTTAAAAAATATATTTAATAACATGGATGAGATCATCACAATTGAAGGTTTAATATATTTAATGAATAAACTTTCTAAAATAAGAAAAACAGGTAATATAGCTATAATGAATACTATCAAAATATATAAACATGAGAATACTGTCTATTTTATCAAGAAAACCTTGGAGGAAAATTACGAATATACATTACCTATACCTGGTTCTTTAAAGCTTCCATCAGGTTACGAAATTATTACTGAAATAATTGAAGATAATAAAGAGTCTATAAATTTTAATGATCTTTGGCATGTATATTTTGACTATGATAAAATAGAAGTAGATAAATTAAAAGTTAGAAACTGGAGAGAAGGAGATAAAATTAAACCATTTGGTCTAAAAGGTAAATCTAAAAAGCTTCAAGATCTATTTATTGATAAAAAAATTCCTAAATGGAAAAGACTTGAAATTCCAATTATTTTTTGGGAAAATGAAATTTTGTGGGTAGTAGGAGTAGCAAGAAGTGACATAGCGCCTATTAATGAAAATACAAAAAGAATATTACATATAATGGCAAAGAAGGAGGTTTAAATAGTTGAACTGGAAAAATATAATCTCAAAAATAATAATTATTTTCTTTATAGGTTTTCTTCTCTTCTCATTCCTTAATCCCAATATACTTGATAACTCTGCAAAGGAAAGAGTGATTCCATATTCAGAATTTATAAAATCTGTAGAAAACAAGGAAGTATTTAAAGTAGAAATTGGAGAAAAAGATATCAATGGTCTATTTCGAGATGGATCAAGATTTAAAACCTATTCACCAACTCAGGATGCTAACTTAATTCCTACTTTAATTAAAAATGATGTTGTGGTAGAAGTAAAACCACCAGATAACACTTCATTATGGATAAGTTTCATTTTAGGATTTGCTCCTTATCTTATGCTTATATTTTTCTTTTGGATGATGTTTCGTCAAGTACAAGGAAGTAATAGTCAAGCCTTTTCTTTTGGAAGAAGCAGAGCAAGATTATTCTTAGATAATAAGCCTAAAGTAACGTTTGCTGATGTTGCTGGTGTGGAAGAGGCCAAACAAGAATTAAGAGAAGTGGTAGACTTTTTAAAGAATCCCCAAAAATATAGAAGACTCGGAGCTAAAATTCCAAGAGGAATATTATTAGTAGGACCTCCAGGCACTGGGAAAACTCTTTTAGCAAGAGCTGTCGCAGGAGAAGCAAATGTACCTTTCTTCTCTATAAGTGGATCAGAATTTGTAGAGATGTTTGTAGGTGTAGGAGCAGCAAGGGTTAGAGATCTATTTACTCAAGCAAAAAAATTAAGTCCATCTATAGTTTTTATTGATGAATTAGATGCAGTAGGAAGACATCGTGGGGCAGGGCTTGGTGGGGGACATGATGAAAGAGAACAAACATTAAATCAGCTTTTAGTTGAGATGGATGGGTTTGATGAGAATACTAACGTGATTGTGCTTGCTGCCACTAATAGACCTGATATTTTAGATCCAGCATTATTGAGACCAGGAAGATTTGATAGGCGCGTGATTGTAGATAGACCAGATTTTGAAGGAAGAAAAAAGATATTAGAGGTACACCTGAGAGGAAAACCCATTGGAAAAGATGTAAATATAGATACAATTGCCAAAAGCACACCAGGCTTTGTAGGTGCAGACCTTGCAAATCTTGTAAATGAAGCTGCCATTTTAGCTGCAAGAAAAAATAAAAACGAGATAAACATGGAGGAATTTGAAGAAGCAATAGAGAAAGTAATTGCTGGACCAGAGAAGAAAAATAGGATACTAAGACCACAAGAAAAGGAATTAGTAGCTTTCCATGAGCTTGGACATGCATTAGTAGCAAAATTAATCCCTGAAGCAACTCCTGTACACAAAGTCACCATAATTCCAAGAGGACTTGCTTTAGGCTATACCTTACAGCTTCCTGAAGAAGACAGATATTTACTCTCTAAAAAAGAATTAGAAGCTGAAATAGCAGTACTCCTTGGAGGAAGAGCAGCAGAAGAACTAATTTTTGGTCAACCAACATCAGGAGCTGCAGATGATTTAAGAAGAGCCACAGAACTTGCAAGGAAAATGGTATGTGAATATGGTATGAGTGAGAAATTAAGAAATCTTACCCTTGGAGAAAATCACTCTGAAATATTTCTTGGAAAAGATCTGATGCAGATCAAAAATTATAGTGAGGATACTGCCAAATTAATAGATGAAGAGATAAAAAATATAGTAGATAAGGCCTATAATAGAGCATTATCATTATTAAAAGATCATGAAGATGTATTAAAAGAATTATCTAAGATATTAATAGAGAAAGAAACTCTTGATGGTAGTGAAATTGATAAATTCCTACAAAAAAATAAAGAAACAGAGGGAATATCATAGTTTCCCTCTGTTTCCTTTAATTTCTTTTTGTTTATTTTTCAATTCTTGGACCCTATAAAGAATCTGCCAATCCTTAGGATCCTTTTCTCTAAATTTTTCTATCTCTAATTTTGCTTCTTCAAGCTTCCCAGTTTTTATTAAAAGTTCTATTAAATTGTCCAGAGCTGCACTATTTTCAGGGTCCTTATTTAACACTTCTCTAAATAAATTTTCTGCTTCTTCATAATTGCCCTTCAAAAACTCAACCCAGGCTAGACCTCTCAAGTATTCGCAGTTATTAGGATCTAACCTTAGCGCAATCTCAAAATATTCCCTTGCCCTGCTTAGATCCCCTTTTCCTATCATTATAAATCCCATGTAGTAATAATTAAATGAATCTTTTGAATTAGACTCTATATTTTCTAAAATAAGTTTCTCTGCTTTATCAAAATCTTTAATCCAAAAATAAAGATCAGCAAGCGTTAATCTCAACCAATATAAAAGATTTTCATCCACCACTTCATTATAAAGGGTTTCATATAAGGTAATAGCTTTATAAAGTTTGCCCCTCTGTTTTAGATCATCTGCCTTAATAAGAATTTCATCTACTCTTAAACTCATAGTTAATTAAGTATAATATAATCATAAGAAAAATTAAAGCTGGAGGAAATAATGATTTTAATAGTGAATCTAAATCCTAGTTTGGATGTTATATTCTATACAGAAAAATTTTTAAAAAATAAAGTTAATAGATCTAAGAGAGAATATATTATGCCAGGTGGAAAAGGTATAAACGTAGCCAAAACTCTAAAAATCTTCAATGAAAAATTAAAAGTTCTTGGCTTTTGTGGCGGAAGCACAGGAATAATCCTTAAACAGGAATTAAAGAAAAGAGATATTGATTTTGATTTTGTAGAAGTACAAAATAACACAAGATTCGCTATAGGAATAAAGGATTTATCTAAAAAAGAACTTACTGTTCTAAATGGTGTAGGATCAGAGATCTCTAAATCTAAAATAGAAGAATTTTTTAAAATATATAGAAATAATATTAAATATGCAGATACCTTAATAGTTTCAGGAAGTATTCCACCTAATATGCCATATGATATATATTTTAAAATCTTAAAAGAAGCAGATAAACTTAACATAATCAAAGTATTAGATGCTAAAGGAAAAGAATTTATAGAAGCCTTAAAATCTAATCCTCATGTAATAAAACCAAATAAAGAGGAAATGGAAGATGTTTTAAATAAAACCATTAGATCCAAAAAGGATCTCATAAACGCCTTTAGGTTTATTGAGAAGTTTCAAATAAGATACCCAATAATTTCTCTTGGGAAAAAGGGAGCTGTAATATCTATAGATGGCAAAATATACCATTCTTTTTTACCACCAATAGATGGCATACACTGGGGAGCTGGAGATGCATTTCTTGCAGGTTTTATTTATGGTTTAAGAAAAACCAATGATCCACTGTATTCATTAAAAATTGCTTGCGCCACAGGTTACGTAAAAGTCAAGAAAGAAGAACTTAGCTTAGATGACAAAAACGAAATTTTAAAATATGCTGAAAGAGTTAGCATTAAAGAAATAAAATAAAACCCCTTGACCTTTTAGCATAATTATGCTAATTTTATGGAAAAATTTAGGAGAGTGAATAAGATGGGGAAGAGAAATTTCTCTAAAAGAGTATCCTATAGAACTTCTGATGCTATGTCAAAATTTGTTTTAGCTCAAGACCCAGAAACTATCTCTTTTGCTGGTGGATTGCCTGATAATAATCTCTTTCCTGTTGAAGAATTAAAACATGCATATGAAGAAGTTTTAAGAACAGAAGGAAACCTTGCCTTTCAATATACATCGACCTGTGGAGATATAAAACTAAGAGAATTAGTAGGTAAAAATCTTTTCAAGAGATGGAATAAGACAATTCCTGCAGATAATATAGTACTTACTGAAGGATCCCAACAAGCACTTGATCTTTTAGGAAAGTTATTTCTTGATGATGGTGATATAGCACTAATTGAAGAACCAGGATATTTAGGTACTATTCAAGCTTGGAGTATGTACTCTGATAATCTAATAGGGATTCCTCAAGATGAATATGGAATTGATACAGATTACTTGGAAGAAAAACTAAAAGAGCTGAAAGATCTTATTAAAGTTCTCTACGTCGTACCAGATTTTTCAAATCCTGCAGGGACATGTCTTGAAATTAAGAGGAGATTAAAACTTGTAGAACTTTCTGAAAAATATAATTTTTATATAGTAGAAGATTTAGCCTATAGTCTTCTTTCTTATGACCATGAAACCTATCCTCCCTTAGTTACCCTCTCTGATAGCAATAAAATCATAACTATAGGAAGCTTCTCAAAAATACTTTCTCCAGGACTTAGAACTGGATTTATAATAGCACCAAAAGATATTACTCAAATAATTGTACGACTTAAAGAAGGTACAGATTTATGCTCTGGTACGCTGAACCAAAAGTTAATATATCATTTTTATAAATTAGGATATTTAGAAAAACATGTTGAAAAATTAAGAGTTGCATATAGAACTAAAAGAGACTCATTGAAGAAAGCTCTGGACGAAAAATTTAAAGACATAGCAAAGTGGAATTTTCCACAAGGGGGTTTCTTCTTTTTCCTTGTTTTTCCTGAATGGGTAGATGCGTATAAGCTTGCAGAAACTGCTTTAGAACAAAAAACCAGTTTCGTCCCTGGAGAAGAATTTTTTGTTTCTAAAAGAGGAAAAAATACTGCAAGAATATCATTTTCACAAGTATCTCCAGAAAAAATGGCAGAGGGAATAAAAAGACTTCATATTGCATGGGAATTATATAAGGAAAAAGAAGAAGTTTTTCTATGATATGGGATTTAGTTATAATTGGTGGAGGTCCTGTAGGAAGTTACGCTGGATATTTATCAGCGAAAAATAACATAAAAACTCTAATTTTAGAAGAACATGATAAAATAGGAGAACCAATACACTGTCTTGGCAAGTTAAGTATCCATGCTTTTGAGGAATTTGATCTACCTAAGGAAACTATAGTAAATGATCTAAAAGGTGGATATTTTTTCTCCCCTTCAGGAGAATATTTAAAACTTAAAAAGGATTCCTCCGATTCTTTTATCTTGGATAGAATCTTATTTGATAAAACAATTGCAGAAAAGGCAGAAAAAAGTGGCTGTTCTTACTCACTCAATTCAAAAGCAATAGGAGTAAATCATTATGAAAATCATTCTACCTTGATGGTAGAAGAAAAAGGTAAAACAAAATATATTAACACTAAGGTTATATTAGTAGCAGAAGGTGCAAAAAGACAATTTCTTAGAAAAATAGGACTTAAAACAAGACCTTATTTAGTATCCCTCCAATATGAGATTTCAGACTTAAATCCATTAGACAAGGAATGCGTAGAAGTTTATTTTGGAAGTAACTACTCCCAAGGTTTTTTTCTTTGGGTTTCACCATTTAAAAATATGGTCAAATTGGGTATTGCTGTAAATCCTTCATATAATCCTAAAGTTTTCCTTGATAATTTTATAAGGAATAAACTAAAGGAAAGATCTGAAAAAATATATATAGAAAAAGCTTATGGGGGAATAATTCCTATTTTTGGACCTTATGAAGAATTTATACCTCCCAATATCTTAATAGTTGGAGATTCCGCAGGTTATAATAAATCAACAACAGGCGGTGGTATCTATTTTGGATTAAAGGGTGCTGAAATAGCAGTTAGTCAAATAAAAAAATATCTTGAGGATAATAGCATATCCCATTTATCAAATTATCCTAAATTAACAAAAAAATCTTTTGGTAAAGAATTAATTTTTACGAAGATTGTCAGAAAATTTTTAAATTCCCTAAATGATAATGATTTAAATCTAATATGGGCTATTTTAAAAGAGAATGATGAAATTTTAAAGACTATAGAAAAACATGGCGATACTGCCTATCAAACCTCTATTATAAAGATATTCCCTAATCTAATTACCTCAAAAAATTTTTTTAAATTATTACCATTAATAAAAACATTTGTTAAATCTCTTTTATAAATAAAAAAAGGGTGGGGATAAGATGTCCCCACCCTATCAATTCTAATTCTTAGAATGAAATTGTTGTTCCGAAGCTTACATTATCTGGATATGGATTGCTTGTAAACGCTGGTAAGTTAGTTTTTACAACACCAAGTGCAAGACTTACATTATCTATTGGATTGTAGCTTACTCCAAGACTTAATTTAGATACATTGTTAGATCCAGAATTGTTAGTTACTGACCCTGATAATGTTAATCTCTCATTGACCTTATATGATCCAAATACTGTTATTGTTACGTTGTTCATATTAATGTTTGAAAGATCAGCTATATCAACTGATACACCAGCATCAAAGCCTTTCATCAATGTTATACTTACCTCTGCATATGCTCCAAATTTATTAGCAACATAATTAGCTTCTAGAGTTACAGATGTATCTTTCAATAATCCATTAAGGGATGTTCCGACAAGACCAACAAAAGATGCATTATTATAGTAAGCATCTGCAAACACTGTTACTCCTTTTGCAACATCCATACTTATATCTGCTCCAACTGGACCAAAATCATATGCTCCTCCGGTTATGCTCAACATTCCATACATATTCCAATTTATATTACCCATACTTCCAGAAACTTTTCCACCTATAGCATTACTACCAGCACCTGCAGAAACTTTTATTCCTGCAACATTTACACATGCAGATAATGGTGCACCAAATCCTACCAAACCATAGTTATCCAAAGCAAAGTATCCAGATTTGTTATATGTCAAAACAAGTTTACTGATACCAAAATCTAAATTGTTCAAAGTTAGTACCACTTTACTTATATCTAATGTTGTTGTTGATATGGTCTTATTTACTAAGTCCCAGTTTGCACCAAATGTTAATGTTAATGTGAATGGTCTTACACCTTTCTTCTCAAGATCAGCTACTTTGTTCTCTAAGTCAGAAAGTCTACTTACCGTTTCATCAAGTCTTGTAGAAACTCCATCATTCAATACATAGAGATCGTCAACACTGGTAGATAATGCATCTATACTGGAATTTATATTGTCTAGGGATGCCATTAGTTCATCTACTCTTGCATTAACATCATCAATTTGGGATTGCAAATCAGATGCAAGAGAATTTAGATCTTCTAGTGCTACAGAAAGTTCAGAAACTTTTGCATCTAAATCTGTAACAAAGCTCTTGATATCTTCTAATTCAGCAGGAACTTCGATGCCCTCAATGCTTTCAACCATTCTTATTAATTCATCCAATTTATCTTTTAATGCTAATACTTCTTCTATTTTATCAGAAAGATCTACAAGGTTAGCATTGACTTCATCAATAGTGCTAATTAAATCAGATATTGCAGAGTCCACGTCATCAAGTCTTGTTTCTACTGCAGATACTCTATCCTCAAGATCTGATACTCTACCAGTTAATTCCTCAACATCTGGAACAGATATACCAGATATCTTCTCTTCTATCATTGCCTCAACTTCATCAAGAGATGGCTTATCTACCAATGCTGTCTCTACATCTGCTAATCTGCTGTCAAGATCAGTCACAAATCCCTCAAGATCTGATACTCTACCAGTTAATTCCTCAACATCTGGAACAGATATACCAGATATCTTCTCTTCTATCATTGCCTCAACTTCATCAAGAGATGGCTTATCTACCAATGCTGTCTCTACATCTGCTAATCTGCTGTCAAGATCAGTCACAAATCCCTCAAGATCTGATACTCTACCAGTTAATTCCTCAACATCTGGAACAGATATACCAGATATCTTCTCTTCTATCATTGCCTCAACTTCATCAAGAGATGGCTTATCTACCAATGCTGTCTCTACATCTGCTAATCTGCTGTCAAGATCAGTCACAAATCCCTCAAGATCTGATACTCTACCAGTTAATTCCTCAACATCTGGAACAGATATACCAGATATCTTCTCTTCTATCATTGCCTCAACTTCATCAAGAGATGGCTTATCTACCAATGCTGTCTCTACATCTGCTAATCTGCTGTCAAGATCAGTCACAAATCCCTCAAGATCTGATACTCTACTTTCAAGATTTCCAATTTTCTCTTCCACTTTTGCACTAACAACCTCTTCTAATCTCTCTCCAACTACAGCTTCAATTTGCTCTGGAGTAACTTCTGGTTTTTCAAAGGATTGTAACGCTTCTTGTATCATTGACTCTACATCTTCAACACTTACCTTCTCTTGTATAGCTGACTCAAGATCTGAAACCCTTGAATCAAGATCTTGCAATGCAGACATCAAATCTTCAACATTAGCACCAATAAGTTTTAATTCTTCTTGAAGCTGACTTACAAGATCTTTTAGCTCTTTCACATCTGCTGTAGGTAATGCAATTTTTCCTGCCTGTAAAGCTTGAATTAATTTATAAAGTAATACTGCAGCCTGATACCTTGTAACGTAAAGATCACCACCAAAAGTATCTGGTCTTATACCTGAAATGATCCCCAAATCTGTTAAATACTTTACTGCAGATGCTGCCCAGTGATTAATTGGAACATCTTTAAAATTTGTTGTTTGAGCAAAAGAAACACTTAAAAGTAAAAACAACGTGAGTAATATTACTAATAACCTCCTACTCATACGACCCTCCCATCATATAATATTTTAGAGAGAGCTTCTTTTATCCCAACTGGGATAAAAAGCTTCCTCTCTAATTTTCCAAAATCATTCCATAAAAATCTAAATATCATGGTTAAATGGGTTTCCCTCACCACCTCCCTTTCTAAAAAAGCTTCAATTAAGATTATACTTCTTATTAATAAATGTGTCAACCTAACAAGGAAATATTCTAAAACTTCAGAGATAAGAAAAGAAAATGTTTTTATATTCTTTCAAGTTTCTTTCTTATATTTTTCTAGTAAGATAATGTGTATAATCAGGCACTAATCTTTTGTATTCTCTATCCATAAGAGGTGAGGAAATCAAAAAATCAGCTGTAGATCTATTTGATGCTATAGGAATATTCCACACTACTGCTATCCTCAAAAGAGCTTTAACATCAGGATCATGAGGCAATGGTTCTAAAGGGTCCCAGAAAAATATAAGAAAATCAATTTCACCTTCTGCTATCTTTGCTCCAATCTGTTGATCACCCCCTAAAGGTCCACTAAAAAATCTTATAATCTTTAAACCCAATTCTTTTTCTAAAATCTCACCAGTCGTTCCTGTAGCATATAATATATGTTTTGATAATGTTCCTTGATTAAATCTTGCCCATTCTAATAATTCATGTTTCTTATTATCATGGGCAATTAGAGCTATCCTTTTTTGAATTCCAATAGGTATCTCTTTATAATCCATTAAAAAAGTTCCTCCCTTCTATTTATAAGATCGTGGATCAAATATATCTCTTAATGCATCTCCAAACAAATTAAAAGCAAGAACAAGAAACATTATAGCAAGACCAGGAAAAACTACAGTCCATGGTGCTGACCTTAAAGATTGTCTTGATTCACTTAACATAGCACCCCACTCTGGGATAGGTGGCCTTGCCCCCAATCCTATAAAAGAAAGACCTGCAGTTTCTAATATATCGGAAGCTATTCCTAAGGTAGCCTGTACAATAATTGGAGCTAATACATTAGGAAGAATATGTCTAACAATTATCCTAATTTCTCCTACTCCTAAAGTCTTTGCAGAATTTATATAGTCTTTCTCTTTTATAGAAAGAATTGTTGCTCTAACTACTCTTGCAAATTGTGGAATTGAAACGATACCTACACCTATCATTGCATTTTCAAGTTTTGGACCTATAATTGCCACAATACCAATAGCAAGAAGAATAGCTGGAAAAGCAAGCATTATATCTATAATTCTCATAATTAGAATATCCCACCATCCCCCAAAATAACCAGAAATAACCCCTAAAATTGTTCCAAAAGTTAAAGCTAATGATACAGACATAAACCCAATGGTAAGAGATATTCTTGTTCCATATATAATCCTACTAAAAATATCTCTCCCAGCATAATCAGTACCTAATAGATGCTTCCATGATGGTGGTTGCAATCTTTCTGGTAAATTTTGAGCGATGGGATCGAATTTTGTAATATACGGAGCAAAAACAGCGGTAATAATATAAATAAATAACATCAAACCTCCTATCATTCCTGTTTTATGCCTTTTAAATTTTATTAAAGATCTTTTCCATAAACTACGATTATAATTCCTCTCCAAAGACATTCCCTCCTATTCATATCTAATCCTTGGGTCTATAAATGCATATAAAATATCAACAATAAGATTTATAAATACAAACAACAAAGAAGACAATAAAATACAACCTTGAATCAATGGATAATCCCTTGACATTATCGCATCATAAACTAACCTTCCCATGCCTGGCCATGAAAAAATCGTCTCAGTCATTATTGCTCCTCCAAGGAGGAAACCAAATTCAAGTCCTATTATAGTTATTATTGGAATTAAAGCATTTCTTAAAGCAGATTTCATGATTATCTTCTTTTTAGGCAAACCTTTTGCATACTCAGCTAATATATATTCTTGGTTTAAGACTTCTAACATGCTTGATCTTGTCATTCTTGCAATTGTTGCCATAGGAACAGCGGATAAAGCAAAACCTGGAAGGATCAGATGATACAATGCATCTATAAAAGCTCTAAAGTTAAAAGTTAATAAGCTGTCAATCAAATAAAAATTTGTTAACATCTTTAGATCAATACTTATATCTAATCTTCCCGATGGAGGAAACCAACCAAGAACCAAAGAGCCAAACCAAATCAACATTAAACCAAGCCAAAATATTGGCATAGAAACACCTATTAAAGCTAAAAACATGACCAGAGTATCTATTAAGGAACCTGGTTTAATAGATGCTAATACTCCTAAAAAAATGCCTAATGAACTTGCTATTAACATTGCAAAAAGTGTCACTTCAATAGTAGCAGGAAACCTTTGCATAATTTCAGAAATAACCTTCTCTCTTGTTATTATAGATCTTCCTAAATCTCCCTTTGTAGCATTACTCAAGAAAATTAGATATTGTAAAATTATGGGCTTATCAAGTCCAAGCTCTTTTCTAATTCTTGTAATTTCTTCTGCAGTAGCTCTTTCACCTAACATAATCCTTGTCGGATCCCCAGGAATTAGTCTAATAAATATAAAAGCAAAAAAAGAAATCCCAATTAATATTGGAATTAAAAGTAATAACCTTCTTATTATGTATTTTTTCATTCTATCTCCTAACTATTTGTTTAATTTATAGTAGTATATATACTTTAAAAGGGGAAAGATGTATTCTCTCCCCCTTTGTACTAAATAATAAACTTATTATTCTTTCCATACACAATACAATGGTTCACTACCAGTTGAATGTGGAATATAATTTTTTATATTCTTCTTTCCCGCAAGAGGCGGCATTGTATGAGCTATTATTATCCATGGAGCATCTCTGTGTACTATTTCTCATGCCTTTTCATACAATTTAGCCCTCTCTTTTTGGACTGGTATGGTCTGTGCTTTTATAAGTATCTCGTGCAACTCATCAGATCTGTAAAAAGCAATATTTCCAGCACTACCTTTCACAGCATTATCCTTATCTAATAAAACATAGAAGAAATTGTCTGGATCCCCATTATCTCCTGTCCATCCTAAGAAAGCCATATCATGTTCACCATTTTCTATTTTTTGTAAGTAAGTACCCCAATCATAAGTAACTATTTCTGCATCAATACCAACAGCCTTTAAATAGCTCTGTACAGCCTCTGCTATTTTCATTGGTTGAGGATTATATGGCCTGTTTACTGGCATAGCCCATAATGTGGTTTTAAAGCCATTAGGATATCCTGCTTCAGCTAACAATTTCTTGGCTTTTTCTGGATTATATGGATAATCTTGTAATTTATCATTGTATCCCCATAAGGTGGGTAGTATACGATTCTTAGCCACGATTGCTATTTAGATAAAAGGCATCCACAATTGCTTTCTTGTCAATTGCGTAATTTATAGCAAGCCTTACTCTTAAATCATCAAAAGGTTTTTTATCCATATTCATAGCAAGATATCCAACATTAAAACTTGGTCTGATAAACAATTGTAAATTTTTATTTTGTCTAACCCTTTCTACATCCTCTGGATTCAAACCATCAATAATATCCACTGTGCCAGCTTCTAATTCCATAAATCTTGCGGAATTATCTGGTATAGATCTAAAAATAATTTTATCAAGATAGAGGGCTCCATCCCAGTAATTTTTATTTGCTGAAAGTACTATCTTATCTCCCTTACTCCAAGAAACAAATTTAAAAGGACCAGTACCCACAGGGTTTTTAAAGAAATCTTCCTTATATTTCTTAATTGCTGCCAGACTTGCAATAGCAAAACAAGACATAGCAAGGTTAGAAAGAAATGGAGCTAAAGGTTTTGATGCTAAAGGTTTTGATAAAGTAATTTTTACTATATATTTATCAACGACAGAGACAGATTTTACAATTCCAGGAAATCCACCAAACATATATCCCCAATATTCGAATTCACCACCAATATGATAAGGATTCTTAGGATCCATCCATCGATCAAAGTTAAATTTAACAGCATAAGCATCAAAATCAGTACCATCATGGAATTTTAAATTTTTTCTCAATGTAAAGGTCCATGTCTTTTGATTCTTCGAAACTGTCCATTTAATTGCAAGACTTGGCAAAATCTCTGTATTTTCTGGCTTGTACTTAACAAGAGTATCAAATATTTGATGCGTAACTCTTAGAGATTCGCCATCAGTAACATTAATGGGATCCAATTTAACAGAGTCCCCACCTCTTCCAGAAACTAAGGTTCCACCCCTTTTTGGAGTTTGAGAATTAGCAAAATTAACAAATAACATTAAACATAAAAAGAGGACCAAAAACTTACGCATCCCGAAATCTCCCATAAAATTTTACTCCCCCTCCCTATTTATTCTCTTTTAAGGCATCATTGCCTTAAGTTATTATGTATTATATATTATTCTTCTTTAACTTCAAAATCATCGATCCAAGCCCAATTTCCTGAATTTCCATCAACAATTATACTAATCTTCATTTCACCTGTCGTTACATTTATATCTCTGATGGCAGGATTACTCCATTTCAACCATCCAGTATTTACAATATCTATACACTTTTCTTCTTTTCCGTAGCCACTCACCTTAAATCTAAGAAGGTTTTCTCCTCCACTACCATGAATCCAAAAACTCACTCTATACTTACCAGGTTTTAAATCTTTAATCACTAAGTACATTTCAAATTTAAATGGTTTATCTAACCAGTAATTTAATGCATACTCCCCTGTTTTTGCATTTTGAGGTGGAGTAGCCTTAACAACCTTAACCGTCATCTTATCTCCTTCTACTATCCAAGGATCTATAGTTCCCGATTCAAAACTCCAATTAGGTACATAATTCTTCTCTCCAGATACTGATATCTGAGCACATATTTCCTTATCTATACCTTCTATCTTTCCCCTCAATTTAAATTCTCCAGGAACACTTAATAGTTTATTATCTATAGCATCCCATGTAACTTTTAAATTTCTTATAGAATCATCACTGAAAAGCACTTTAACCTTTTCTGGGAGTTTAGGAATCTCTCCTGTAGAAATCTTTATTTTTACATCAGATAAAATATCTACTACTTTTACATCTATTTTTTGATGTCCATAAACTAAGTTAAAGATATCAAGAGATGGTAATACGTTACCTTTGAAATCAAATAAGGTTTGGTTATCCCACGGATTACCTTCCCCCTCCTTCCATCCTGCACCATTTACTGGAATCCAGCAACCTTCCCAATAAAATATGCCCAAACCTTTATTATTTGGAATTTGAGCTATAACTTCCATAATATCTCTTATGGCTGTAGCTTGTCCTTGAACAGTGGGTTTATATCCACCTATTATCCATAAATCTCCACCAAATATATTTGGATGATTATCACCATCTTCAAGAGTCCATGCATAGGCTGTTTCAAAAATAGCAATCTCCTTATTATATCTTACTGCTATATCATTAAGATTTTCCTTTAACTCTTCCAAGGTGCCATGCCAATATGGATAATAAGATACTCCAATAACATCAAAATCCATCTTCAGACCAGAAACATTTGCCAAAAACCATTTAAACAAGGAACTATTTCCTCCTTCTGCTAGATGAACTGCCACTTTTATATTCTTATCAATCCTTCTTACAGCACTTGCACCTGCATTAAAAAGTTTAACAAAGTTTTCAAAACCTCCTGCATCATCACCTATAAGCTTACCATCAGGCCATAAAAATCCATTATTAACTTCATTACCAATTTGTACCATATCAGGCAATGCTTTATTGTCTTTCATATGTTTAAGTACATTATATGTGAAGTCAGAAACTGCTTTTATTAATTGAGCTCCTTTTAAATTCTTCCATGCCTTTGGTTTTTCCTGTTTACCAGGATCTGCCCAAAAATCACTATAATGAAAATCTACAAGAACTTTTAGTCCAAGAGTTTTAGCTCTTTTAACAAGCTCTGTCATCCTTTTATAATCACAAATACCCCCACCATATGGATTTCCCTTTCCATCATACGGATCATTCCAAATCCTAACTCTAACCCAATTGACCCCATGATCTTTCAAAATCTGTAATGGATCCTTTTGTACTCCATTGTCATAAAATTTCCCACCCTTAGCTTCTACTTCATATAACATGGATATATCAACACCATTTATAAAATCCTTTGATATTCCATCTATTGGATTTACAAAAATTTTATCTTCTCCATAACTATTTATGAGAATCATCGTAACCCCCAATAAGATTAAAAGGAATATTATTTTTTTCATTACATTTCACCTCCCCAATTTTACCCTTTAACAGCACCCTTCGTAAGACCACTAACTATATACTTTTGCAATGAAAGGAATAGCATAGTCATAGGAAGCATACCTAACAGGGCAGCAGCTGTAAAAAGACCCCACTCAGTCATATAAGGACCGGAAGAAAAGGTCCAAAGCCCTATTGCATATGTATATTTTTGAGCATCTTGAAGAATAATTCGTGCAAAGATAAATTCGTTAAACACATTCATGAATGTTAGTATTACCACTACTGTAAGTATTGGCCTAGCTAAAGGAAGTATTATCTTATAAAAAGTTTGAAATCTTGTAGCTCCATCTATCATTGCTGATTCTTCCAAAGAGTCAGGAATAGTATCATAGTAACCCTTTATAAGGAACATATTATAGGCAATATTTCCTAAATAAACAAAAGTCAAACCCGAAAGAGTATCAAGACCTAAAAATGGAATAAATTTTCCAAGAAGATTAAGTAAGCTATATATAGCTATCATATATACAGCACTTGGGAACATCTGTATAAGAAGAAGGGTAAGAATACCATACCTTCTTCCCCAAAATCTCATCCTACTGAATGGATATGCTGCTAAAGCACAAATAAAGGTTGTAATTATAGCTGATACTCCAGAAACTATAATAGAATTTCTTACCCATCTTAAGAAATAATGTTTTGTTTTTTGTTTCCATATTTGATCTATTCGAAACACTTCATTATCAATTTTCTTTAAATAACCTTTAATCTCTCCGTATGGCATATTATCCATCAATTCTCCAGCTTTTTTTGAGACAATATTGAGATTTGAGCTTACCATATTAACAAAATCAGTTTTTATCAAATTGTATAAATCATCAATTTCGGGTAGATAGCTTTTTTCTCCTTTAAAAGATTTTTCAAAAACTTCTTTCCATTTATTATCAATAGCATAAATAAGAGAATCTGATTTTTCTGCAATAAGATTTAGATTTGTTGAAAAAAGATTGAATTTTTCGTAAAAGATTTTAAAATCATTAAGCCACTTTAACTTATCCGCTGTTTGCTCAACATTCATGATCTGATTATCTCGACCAAAATCAATGATATAAGAAGTAACAAATTCTCTGAATTTATTACTCAAAGGATATGTTAATTCAAGAAAATTATTAAAATCTTTAGCTTCTTCTATTTTCTCAATATCTTTATCTAAATCTGATATAAAGATTTTTAACTGTCCGTATTTCGTAAAAGCCTTAATATTCTCTTCTTGTTTTTCTAATTCCTCCTGAATAAGTTCCTTTTCAATCTCTAAAAATTCATTTTCTTGTTTTAGAAGGGCAACCTTTCTATTTTTCTCTTGAAGAATCTCTACATTTTTATCAAGTTCTTTAAGAAGCAATTTCAAATTATATAAAATATTATCAATTTTTTTATAATCTGGTTTTTTTACTAAGGCTAATTTTGCACTAACATTATCTAATGCTCTTTTGACTTCGTATAAATCAGGGTACTTAGAGATATTCTCTATAATTTGTTTTATTTCTGTAATTTTATGATTTATGGAAGGTATATATGCCACATTAACATATGACAAATAATTGTTTTCAACTATTTTTTTCAATTCTTTATCAAAAGTTAAAATCTCTTTGAGAATATCATTTGTTATCTTATTGTTAATGTTTAGAACTTTGTCTTGTAAATATGTATATTCATTAAGCAATCTATCATACTTTTCTTGATTTAAATTAATAACCCTATTCAGCTCTCTCAACTTACTATTATTTTTTTCTATTTTTTGCTCGTAGTATCTTCCTAAAAGAAAGGTTAACTTTTTAATATCTTTTTCTGAGAAGATTTTTAAACCAAAAAGTTTCTCCAAATCATCTTTAAAAATTAATATTGTATCTTTATCAAAATCTTTTTTATAAATGGCTGCAGCAATAGCCAATTTAAAATTTTCATTTTTTGATTCTTCTTTTGGAAGATTTCTTTTTAAATATTCTTCTAGATCTTCCAAAATTGCAATAATATCATGTTTTAGATTCTCATTTTTTGAAGCCATATAATCTCTAATTTTATAAAATGCTTCTGATGCATTTTTTTGCCTATCTTTCGTCTCTTTCATATATACTTTCAAATAAGATATATCTTTCTGAATTTCTTTTTCTATTTTGCCTTTATCCCATTGGTCATAAGGTGGGGTAACCATAATTAAACTCTGTAACTCTTGGGCTAAAACAGGCATATTTTTTTCAGGGATAAGTAAATCCTTATAATTTTGAATAGAAGTTCTAGAAGAAAAAAGCTTTGTGGAAAAAGCAGCTTCATCTCTTCTTAAGGATGTTGATACAACCCATACTACAGGAAAAAGTATTATAGAAATAAGAACCCACAATACAATATGGGTAATAATCTGCCTCCTTTTTCCTATCATTCTTATTCACCTCTTACTTCCCCAAAAGCTCCTGATATTTTAAAATTAACCAAGCTTATACCAGCTACTAAGAAGAAAATCAAAATGGAAATTGCGCTAGCAAAACCAAATTCCTGACCTCTTCCCTCAAATGCTAATTTATATACATAAGATATTAGAATATCTGTATGACCTGCCGGAGTAGTCGAACCTACCATTGGTGGTCCGCCCCCATTTAATAAATATATAAGAGTGAAGTTATTAAAAGTATATGCAAAACTACTTATTAAAAGTGGAGCAATAATAGAAAGTAATAAAGGAAAAGTTACATATCTAAACCTACTTAATTTTCCAGATCCATCTATAGCAGCTGCTTCATATAAATCATCTGGAATAGATTGTAGTGCTCCCAAGGATATGGTCATCATATATGGAAAGGTTAGCCAAGTGTTAACAACAATACAAATCACTTTAGCCCAAAAAGGATCATTAAACCATTTTATCGGATTAAGACCTAAGAGAGGTAAAATAATTTTATTCAATATACCATATGTTTCATTAAATATTCCATTTTTCCATGTTAAGACTGATATGAAATAAGGAATAGCCCAAGGAATTATTAAAAGAGTTCTATATATGTTTCTTCCTTTAAGTTTTCTATTATTCAAAACTAAAGCAAAGGCAAGACCAATTGAAAAAGAAAATAAAACTGTAAAAAGAGACCACTCTATAGTCCATATAAATATTTTAAAGAAAGGGCCAGATATCCTTTCATCAGTAAAAATTCTTGAAAAATTTTTAAACCCTACATAAGCAGTATAACCAACAAGAAATATCTTATTACCATTTTCATCTACATCATAGAAAGATCCTTCCTCCTCAATTAAAGGCTTATTCGTTTTTGTGTTTATAATTACCATTTTTGTAATCTTTTTGCCGTTTTCTTCTACATTTTCATAAGTCAATCTATAAAGTCTCTCTATGGCAAAAAATTTCCATTTTCCATCTTCATCAATTTTTACACAAACTATCTTTCCTTCTGGGGTTATATACTCTGCGGTAGAAAGAAACTTTTGTATAAGTAAGGTAAAATAATAAGAATTCTTTTCTAAATTATTATCATTTAGAGAATATAAGGGTTCGTATATTTTACTAGTAGAAATAATTTTTTCTATTTTAGAAAATGATGGTTCAGGAATGAATTCATAAACATTACCATTAATATTAATTTTTGACGTCGATAATTTATAGAGTTTACCCTCTCTTAAAAGGATTTCTCTTCCTCTTTGCTTAACAGGTACAGGAACAGTACCTATATAAGTTTCATTATTAATATTAAAAAGTAGAACAAAATCTTCTGTAGGTTTAAAATCATCATAAATAGTAAATATTTTAAAGTTTATAGGCTTTTTATCCACCACATAAGTATAATTTGGATCATATAAAATTCTTTCTAAAGATTCTTGTCTTGTAAATATATGACCCGTCCCATAATTTGTAAAGGCAGTTTTTATTGTAAAGTATATAGGGTACAAAACAAGAAGAAAAAGAAAAATTAAAGCTGGGATAGTATATCTATAAGGATAGGCCTTTGGGTTAAAAATAAAAAAATCAATTAATAAAAGAGCTGATATAATAATAACTCCAAGTTCATGATAAGAATCTTGAATTAAATAAACACCACCCCAAAAAAGAATACCATTAACTATAGCAAGAACTAACCATAAAAAAATTTTTAAAAAGCTCCTCAAAATCATCCCTCCTATAAAAAAGGGGCCTAAGGATTATGCTCTTAGGCCCCTTTTAAAAGTTTACTACTTCTTAATTTGAGCTTTTATAGCTTTGACAGCATTTTCTAAAGCTTCTTCTGGGGTAGCCTTATTATTAATTATAAGATTCAATGCATCATTCATTGCACTCCATACAGAGGCCATCTCAGGTACATTGGGCATTGGAATTCCATTAGCAGCGCTCTTAGTGAATCCAACAATGTCTGGATTATCTTTTACTAATGAAAGAACATCTTTTCTTGCAGGAAGTCTTGGATCTGCCAAATAAATCTTATACATTGTATCTTTTGTTGCTACGTAATTTATAAGGAAATCACGAGCAAGAATCTTATTAGGTGATTTAGCATTAATCATAAATCCTTGTACACCTACAAAGGGTTTTGCTACAATTCCTTTTTCAAGCGCTGGTATTACTGTTACTCCATAATTTACACCGGCATCTTTATAAGCTTTTACAGCCCACGGTCCATTAATGATCATTGCAGCTTTACCTTCTTTAAACATTGAATCCATTATCTGATAGTTATCTCCAGGTGTTAATATGCCCTCATCTACTAGCCTTTTCCATAACTTTGCCCCTTTAATAGCACCAGGATTTGCAAGACCAATATCTATTACATCAAGACCCTTTGGTGTTTCTTTAAATACATACCCACCATACCCAAAAATTATAGGGGCAACATAATAAAATTCTGCAGCACTTGTTACAAATCCTCTAATCTTTCCTTTATAAGCAGTATTTATTCTTTTGGCTGTTGTTATTAAAGCATCAAAAGTAGAAGGTGGTACTTTTACATAATCTTTATTATGAATAAGAGCTATAGCTTCCATTGCATATGGTAGTCCATATAATTTACCACCATAAGAGAAAGCACTAAGAGCAGTATTGTAAAATTGGCTCTGATCTTTAAATTGAGGGATTGGTTCTAATAAACCATTAACCACCAATTCACCAACCCAATCATGGGCTCCCACAATTATATCTGCACCTTTACCTTGAGGAGCTGCCGTAAGAAAATTAGGTTTTATAGAACCAAATTCTACATATTGAACATCAACATTGACCCCATATTTTGCTTTAAACTCTTCCCCCAATCTTTGAAGAATATCCACTTGTTTTTCTGAGCACCAAATAGTAATCTTATTTGTTTGGGCTCCAGTTAAAATAATAGCTAAGAACAAAAACAGCACAACTAATAGGAAACTACTCAGTTTTTTCATAATGAACCCCCTTTCTTAATAGTTTAGAATTAACCCCCAAAACTTTCTACTCTACCAATCTTTATTAATTATAAACCACTTTAAAACCATTTTGATACCAATGTATTATTATAAATGACTATTCATATTTGTCAATTACAATCTCAAAGAATCCCTATATATAACTTGAGCAGGAATTAGTACCCTCTTTTGAGTAATATTCTTACCATGATTAATATCAACAATAATGTTTAAAGTCTCTCTGACTATCTTCTCCACGTCCCATTTAAAAGTAGTTAATGAAGGCTTTATTTCAGTAGAGAGGGAAATATTATCACAACCTATTATACCAATTTCTTTACCAATATTTAATCCTTTCTCTTTTAACTTTTGGATTAAACCAATTCCCATCCAATCATTTGCAGTAAAAATACCTATAGGCTCCTTAAGTTTACTATATATATTAAAAATTTCGTCACCAATCATATAACCTGACGTATAGTTCATTTTTGATTCAATAACCCTATAATTTATACCGGTAGAATTTTTCACTCTATCTAAAAAACCGACTTTCCTAAGATAAGATGCCGTATATCTTTCTGGACCTGCTAAATGGATTAAAAATAAATATCCAGACTTAATTAGAATTTCAGCAGCCATCCATCCTATCCTGTAATCATCTACAGAGACCTGTATAATCTCATCATGATTCATATACTGTTCTATGGTCAGAATATATTTATAATTTCTCTTAACTTTATCTATTAATTCATCCTTTAAAAGACCTATCACAACAATAGGGATATCCTTATTTTCTTTGGTAAGACTTTCTACGTTTACAAAAAGGATTTTAAAACCATTAATAGTAAAAATATTATTTAGCTCCATAAAAAATTTAGCATAAAATGGGTCTTCACTTTTTATATCAGGAGAGAACAAAATATGGACAATTTTATCTTGAGCCTTAGGCACAATATATGTGCCTTTCCCTTGAAATTGTACAAGTAATCCATAATCAATTAATTCTTTTATCACAGAACGTATAGTAGTACGACTAACCTGAAAAGTTTTAGAAAGATCCCTTTCTGAGGGTATTTTTACATAATCATTACCCCTATTCTCTTCTATTAATTTTAATATCTTTTCTTTAACCTTTTCTTTAACTAATGATTTAAGCTTCATATTTAAAAAAATACCATTTAAATACCATTTTTAATATAAAGGTATCATATTAGAAAAAATAAGTCAATTATTTATATACTTGACCATGTATAAGTTTGAATTTAATATTTTAACTATTAATATTTTAACTATAAATAAAATTAAAGGGGTGACAATATATGAGAGCTTTTAAAAAAGCTATCATCCAAAATAATGAAATAATAATTATCAACTTAGAACCTGAAGAATTTCTCATTGAAAGCATAGTTGACTATCTTAAACATAATAATATTAAAAATGCTTGTGTAATTAATGGAATTGGCACCTTAAAAAAGTTAACATATCATCGTGTTCTTTCCACATCTATGCATCCTGAAAATGAATATCTATCTTTAGAAGGACCTTTTGAACTATCATCCCTTCAAGGTATGATAATAAAATATGAACCACATCTTCATTTCGTGGCTTCAGACTTAAAAAATACATATTCAGGCCATATTGAGTTTAATTCTCAAGTATTGTATTTAGCAGAAATTGTGCTTTTGACTTTAAATGAATTTTCAATTAAGAGAAAGCCTAATGAAAAAAATATATATTTTATAGAGGAGGAATGACAATGGAGTTCAATGAGAGAGAAAATCAAGAACTTCTTCAACTTTTTGAAGGATTAAGAGTAGCAGATGTTAGGGATGGACTCGACTATTTATTACTACATTTCAATTATTCAATTCCCTATACCATAAAACCTCTTTTTAGGATAAGAGCCATAGGTATTGCTAAAACTGTTAGATATCTTCCATTTAAAGGAGAAATACCTAAAATGACTCCAAAAGAATATTTAGAATGGATGGGTTATTATTATCACAATATATGTACTTATCCATGGTTAGAAACAATTAAAAAGGGAGATTTTATAGTAATAGATCAGAGTAGTGTAGATGCTGGATTAATGGGATCAAACAACTCTTTATTAGGTTTTACCAGAGGAGCAGTTGGATATTTAACCAACGGAGGTCCAAGAGATACTGATGAATTAGTTTTACAAAAGATTCCTTTTTGGTGTAAATTTGTATCTCAAAAAACTGTAATCGGAAGGCTACAGTTCGATGCTATGAATATACCTGTTAACATAGAAGGTGTAACTGTAAACCCAGGTGATATTGTAATTGCAGATGGAGATGGAGTAGTCATAGTACCCCGTGAAAAATCTTTTGAAGTAGCCATGTATGCCAGAAAAGAATTAGAAATGGATAAAGAAGGAAGAAGAAAATTATATGACATAATGGGTTGGGAATACGATGAAACAGTAAAATAAAAGGGAGGAGATTTATCTCCTCCCATCTTATCTATTCTACTATTACATCACTTGAAAATTTTCTCTTCTCAGTTATTACTTTTGTCTCTTTAACCTGGAAATTACCTTTAAGTTTGATATCTTCAGAAGAAGATCCAATCATTACCTCAAAATTTCCTCTTTCTACTATAAACCTCATAAACTCATCATAGAAAGCAAGTTGTTCAGGGTACAAAATAAATTTTACAGTTTTTTCCTCTCCAGGATTTAAATAGACCTTTTTGAATCCTTTCAATTCTTTAACTGGCCTTTCCAAGCTTGCTATTTCATCATGTATATAAAGTTGTACCACCTCTTCTCCAGATAGTTTTCCTACATTCTTTATTTTGAAAATTATCTCAACAGGCTCTAAGGAATTAATTATTTGAGGCCTTATCTCTAAATTGGAATATTCAAACTTTGTATAAGATAGACCATGACCAAAAGGATATAGGGCCTTAGCTTTAGCATCAACATAATCAGTAAAGGCAGAAGGCTTTCTATTATAATATACCGGTATTTGACCTGTTACAGCTGGAAAAGATATAGGAAGTTTTCCTGAAGGATTGTAATCACCAAATATAACATCTGCTACTGCATTTCCTCCTTCTTCTCCAGGATACCAAGCAGTTAAAATAGCATCCATATTTTCATCTTCCCATTTCAAAGCTAATGGTCTTCCATGTATAAGAACAAGTATAATGGGTTTACCTAACTTTTTAAGCTCTTTAAGCAATTTTCTTTGGATCTTAGGAAGTTCTAATTCTGACCTATCATTACCTTCGCCAGATATGCCTCTATGGAAAAGACCACTCTCTTCTCCCATAACAGCAATTATAACTTCTGACTTCTTAGCTTCTTCTAAAGCCTTTCTTATATCTTCATCAGAACCATCCACTATATCACATCCTTTAGCATAATGAATTTCTGTATTCTTAGAAACTTTATATCTTATTCCCTCAAGTATACTTACTGTTGGTACAGCACATATTTCCTCTATCTTTTGGCCTTCTAATGTTTCAGAAACAGACGGAATATGTACAGTATAGCTGTAATCTCCATGCAAATTTCTTGGATTATCAGCATTAGGACCTATTACTGCAATTGATTTTATATCTTTTGGAAGAGGAAGAATTCCATTATTCTTAAGTAAGACAATTGATCTTCTGGCAACATCTTTTGCTAGTTCACGATGTTCAGGAAGATCAAAAGTTTCATATATTTTCTTAGGATCTTTATCTTCTTCTTCAAATAATCCTAATAGGAATTTTGCTCTAAGTACTCTCTCCACAGAGGTATCTATAACTTCCTCTGAAATTAAACCTTCCTTTACTGCTTGAATAAGAGGTTCTCCATAACAATCAATTTCAGGTAACTCGATATCGATACCTGCTTCTAGTGCTAAAACTGCAGCCTCTTTAGCATCCCTTGCTACTCTATGAAAACTTTCTAACATCCTAATAGCAACATAATCAGAAACCACAAAACCTTTAAAACCCCATTCCCATCTTAATATTTTAGTTAACAAATATTTAGATGAAGCACAAGGCACACCATCTATTTCATGATATGCATTCATTAAAGAACCAGCTTGAGCCTCTTTTACAGCCACTTCAAATGGGAAAAGGAACACTTCTCTAAGTTCTCTTTCTCCAATCTTAGCTGGTCCTAAATTTCTTGCACCTTCAGAAATACCATAAGCAGTAAAATGTTTAATTGTAGCAACTATTCCTTCTTTCCAGTCCTCACCTTGGAGCCCCTTCACATAAGATGAAGCCATTCTTGAAACTAAATATGGATCCTCTCCAAAAGTTTCTTCAGATCTTCCCCATCTTGGATCTCTTGGAATATCAAGAACTGGAGCTAATCCTTGATGTACTCCTACAGCCTTCATTTGTTTTCTAATAATATCAGTTACTTTTTGAATGAGCTCAGGTTCAAAGGTACTTGCCATACCAATCGCTTGTGGAAAAGTAGTTGCACCCTTTGCTAAATATCCGCTGAGACATTCCTCATGAATAATAGCAGGTATTCCAAGTCTTGTTTTTTCTTTAAGAAACTTTTGAATTTTGTTTCTCAGAATAACTGCTTTTTCAGGTTCTACACCTTTCTCACCAGCCAATCTTGTAATTTGTCCTATTCCATATTTCAAGTATTTTTGAGCTTTTTCCTCAGAAAATTCTCCCTTTTCATCTACTAAATTTTTGGCAAAAACTGCCTGTAATTGTGCAATTTTCTCTTCGAGAGTCATCTTTTTAATTAATTCTTTAACTTTTTTACTTAACTCTTTTTCTTCCATTATAATACCTCCTTATAAGCAAACGTTTTTATCTTAAATTATAAACTAATAGGATAAAAAAATCAAAAAAAAGAATTACTAATTAAAATAATATATGTTATTATTATTTAAGACTAATTTGTCATGGAGGTAACCATGGATAAGAATATAAAATTTAAAGTTGTAACAGACACTACGTCTGATATACCTACTGAGATAGGAAAAGGGCTTAATATTAATATAATTCCTTACTATATTCATATGGATGGAAAATCTTATGAAGAAAATGCTGATATTCAGCCTGAAGATGTTTGGGAATATCTAAAAAAGGCTCCAGAAAATAACCTTCCTAAAACAGCATGCCCTGGAGTTGGAGAATATTACGAAGCATTTAAAAAAATCTTAGAAGATGGCCTTTCTGTATTAAGCATACATTTAACATCATGGGGAAGCGGTGCTTTTCAATCAGCCAGTATGGCAAAATCTATACTAAAAGAGGAAAATCAAAATTATGAAATAGAAGTTATAGATTCTAAAAGTGTTTCATTAGGGACTGGGTTTATGGCTATAGAAGCTGCTCGAGCTGCATTAAAAGGATTATCTCTGAAAGAAGCAGTAGAACATATTCAAAAAATAAGAGATAACTTATTTCATGCTTTTACTAATGAAACATTAAAATATCTTGCAGCTGGTGGAAGAATAAGTAAAGCAAAGTATCTTTTAGCTGAAATATTAAATATCAATCCCATAATTTCAATTGACAAAGAGGGAGTTCTTTTTGCTTTAGATAAAGCCAGAGGAAGGCTTAATGCCTATCAAAAAATTATATCTCATATGCAAGATTTTTTTAAAGAAAAAATCAATTTGAGTATAGGATTACTTCATGCAAATGCATGGGAAGAAGTACAGAAATTAAAAGAAGAAATTGCTAAACATTTTGAAATAAAAGAAGTACTTATTAATAAATTATCAGCGGCTCTAAGTGTTCATTCTGGACCTGGCACTGTAGGTGTAATTGCCTATCCATCATCCCTTTCTGTAGAGTAAATTTGACAAAAACCATAATTTAATTTAAAATTATCGGCAAGGTATTACCTTCGGGGCAGGGTGAGGGAAGAGATAAAGCTCTTCCCAATTCCCGACCGGCAGTGATGGTATCTCTACAAGAGATACCTAAGCCTGCGAGCAAGCCTTTTGGCTTGCAGACCTGGTGAGAATCCAGGGCCGACGGTATAGTCCGGATGGGAGAAGGTAATTTATTTATTTGTAAAAAAAGCCCTGGAGGTAAATACCTCCAGGGCTTTTTTTAATACTAAAAAAGGAGGTTGATAACATGACCACTAAAAAACTTACAACAATTTCTATTTTAACAGCCTTATCTATCATCTTATCAATAACAATCTATTTTCCCATTCTCCCCCAAGCCCCCTATTTATTATATGATCCAGGAGATATTCCTTTATTATTAATATCTTTGTATTATGGCATTTCGGAGGGTATCCTTACAACTCTTATTGTAGCAATTTTGATGGCCATATTCACGGGCCAAGGTGGACCTATAGGAGCTCTTATGCATTTTATAGCCACAGGCACCTTAATAACAGTATCTGGCATATTATATAGAAAAACAAAAAATAAAATTTTATCTCTATTTTTTGGGACAATAAGTATGGCTATAATAATGGCAATTGCAAATTTAATACTCACTCCCATCTACTTAGGAGTACCAAGAAGTAATATTATTCCATTAATTATTCCAGTGATAATTCCATTTAATTTAATTAAGGCTGGTATTAATTCAATTATCACTTATCTTATTTCCTCCGTAAATACATTATCTAATTATCTATTGGAGAAGAAGGAATAGAAATGAACAAAGATAAGAGTATAAGAAAAGCTCCAATAAACTGAATAAAAGATAATGATTCTTTTAATACAAAAAAGGCGAAAACAGTAGCAAAAACTGGTTCTAAGTTATATATTAAGGCTGATTTCGTAGGAGTAAGGTACTTTTGACCTATAAGTTGAAGTGTCAGAGTTAAAGAAGTAGCAATAGTACCTAAGTAAAAAACAGGAAGAAAAGATATAAAAATATTTTTAAAAGGGAGACTTCCTGGTTCAAAAAAAATATGGAACAATAATGCTAAAAGCGCTGTTACAAAGAGTTCAGAAAAAGCAAGATCTAAAACTTCTTTTTTATGAACTACATATGCAATATAGACGATCTGGATAGCATAGAGTAATGCGCAAATAAAAACCAGGAAGTCTCCCCAATTTACATAACCAATTTGCTTAAAATCGATAGTAAGCATGGTTAATCCTAAGAAGCCTATAAAAACCGAAAACCATAATCTAATACCAATTTTACTTCCAAAAAATATTCTTTCAAAAAATGGAACCATTAAAACAGAAAGCCCAGTTATAAAAGCACCTTTTGTGGCGGTTGTAGATCTTAATCCAAAAGTTTGAAAAGCTATAGCTGAAAAATTAATAATTCCTAAAATTGATCCTGCCCAATTTATTGTTAAAGGAATCCTTCTAGCTATGAAATAAATACTTAAAAATAGGCTTCCCAAAAAGAATCTTCCAAATAGAAGAAAAAAAGGAGTAAGATATTTTAAAGATATCTTCGTCAAAGAAAAAGTACTTCCCCATATTAAAGCTACAAAAATTAAAATTGATGTACCTTTAAATTCTAATTTTCTCATCATACAGCAGAATTATATCACAATGATTTACAAATGAGCACATTTGGGTTAAGATATGATAAAGGTCAATCAAAAGAGGTGAAATATCATGATGGTTGAGGTTTATATAGCAGGGCTAAGTTTAGATCCTCAAACCAATCAGTTTATTGTTCTTTTAAGAGAAAAGCCAGAAGGTAAAAGATTCCTCCCAATATGGATAGGTCCTTTTGAAGCAAACGCTATTGCTATTGCTTTGGAAAAAATAGATATAGGGAGACCTCTTACCCATGACCTACTAAAAAATATAATTGAATCTTTAAATGCTAAGGTAGATAAAGTTTATATACATTCCTTAAAAGAAAATACTTTTTATGCGACCATTTTCTTAAATGTAAGCGATAAAATATTAGAAATCGACTCCAGACCTTCTGATGCTATGGCCCTTGCTTTAAGAACTCAATCTCCCATTTATGTAGATTCCCAGGTATTGGAAGAAGCTGGTTTCGTAGAGGAATATAATGCAGAAGAAGAATTAACAAAACTATTAAGAGATTTAAATCCTGAAGAATTCAAAAAACAATAAGAAGGAGGTTATATACTAATGCCTTTCTCTCTCATTAGTGTTTATGACAAGACTGGAATTGAGAACCTTTGCCTTGAACTAATCAACCACGGATATCAGGTTATTGCGACTTCTTCTACTGCTAAATATCTAAGGGAGAAAGGATTTGAAGTAAAAGAAGTATCTGAATATACAGGTTTCAAAGAATTAATTGGTGGAAGAGTTAAAACCCTTCATCCTAAAATATTTGCAGGAATTTTGGCTAGAAGAGATAAAAAAGAAGACATAGAAGACCTACAGAAAGAAAATATCCCTTTAATAGATATTGTTGTTTGCAACCTCTATCCTTTTGCAAAAGTTATTTCTAAAAAAGATGTATCTTTAGAAGAAGCATTAGAAAACATTGATATCGGAGGTGTAAGCCTTTTAAGAGCAGCTGCAAAAAACTTTCCATATGTTCTTGTGGTCCCATCTCCTGAAGATTACGAGAAAGTAATTCAATATTTAAGGGAAAACAAGGATGATATTGAATTTAGAAGAGAAATGGCTATTAAAGCCTTTTCTATTACTTCTATATATGATCAAACTATATTCGCTTATTTATCTAAAGAATTTTATGAAAATATAAATCTCAATTTAAGAAAGAAATTAGTGTTAAGATATGGAGAAAATCCTCAGCAAAAAGCAGGATTTTATACTTTACCTTATCAAGAAATACCTTTTGAGAAACTTCAAGGAAAAGAATTATCCTATAATAATCTCTTAGATATGGATTCAGCTTGGAATTTAGTTAAAGAATTTACAGAGCCTACTGTAGCAATTATCAAGCATAACAATCCTTGCGGTGTAGCTTCTGACAATAACCCCACTAAAGCCTTTTTAAAAGCCCTTGAAAGTGATCCTGTATCAGCATATGGTGGAATTATAGCATGCAATTTTATTTTAGACGAAAATACAGCAAAAGAGATAACAAAATCTTTTTTTGAGATTGTAGTAGTACCAGGTATAACAGAAGAAGCTAAAAATATTCTTTCTGCTAAAAAGAACTTAAGAGTTTTAATATATAAAGAAAATATTCCAGAGAATCCTTTTGAAATAAGATCTTTAAGGAGAGGATTCTTAATTCAAACCTTCAATAATGTACTGATGAATAACTATGAAGTAAAAACATCTATAAAACCTGATGAAAAGGATATAGAAGAATTACTTTTTGCTTTAAAAGTTGTAAAACATGTTAAATCAAATGCTATTGTGGTTAGTAAAAACAAACAAACCTTAGGAATTGGAGTCGGACAAATGAATAGAGTGAATTCAGTAAAAATAGCACTAGAACAGGCAGGAGAAAAAGCAAAAGGAGCTTATCTTGCATCTGACGCCTTCTTTCCTTTTCCAGATTCCATAACTCTTGCAGTCCAATACGGAATAAAGGCTGTAATTCAACCATCAGGGTCCATAAGAGATGAGGAAGTAATAAAAGAAGCAGAGAAAAATGGAATCATATTAGTCATGATAGATACCAGACATTTTAGACATTGAACCAAATAGAAGAGATTTTTAAAATTCTTTTTGATAGATATGGTCCTCAATATTGGTGGCCTGCTGAAACTCCCTTTGAAGTAATAGTAGGAGCTATTCTTACTCAGGCCACAAGTTGGAATAATGTGGAAAGGGCAATTAATAATTTAAAAAAACATAATATTCTTGATCCTTATAGTATTTACAACATCTCTGAAAAGGATTTGTCAAATCTTATTAAACCATGCGGATTTTACAAAATAAAAGCAAAAAGACTTAAAAGTTTTATAGTTTTTTTAATTAATAAATTTGAAGGGAACATATCTAAGATGAACACTTATCCTACATCATATCTAAGAAAAGAACTTTTAAACATAAATGGTATAGGTATGGAAACTGCAGATTCCATTTTATTATATGCATTAAATAGACCTGTTTTCGTAATTGACAACTATACTAAAAGATTATTTCACTGCCTTGGACTTTATGACTACAAATTACCTTATGAGAAATGGCAACAAATTTTTCACAACTCTTTATTCCCAATTTACCAACTATATCAAGAATATCACGCACTGATTATAGAACATGGTAAAAGAAAATGTAGAAGATGCAATGATAAATGTTTTCTTAAAAAGACTTTATATTTAACCCTACTTTTGGATAAAAGCTTTTTCTAAAGGTTCCTTTTTTACTTCTCTTATGGATAATTCTTTCATTACTTTTATAAAAATTGTTTCTACATAATTATCAGGAATATCACCCACGAGAAGATAATATTTATTATCTTTCTTCCAAACTATAGATTTCCATAGAATATTAGATGCAAAAAATACCTGAGTATCATCAATAATAATAGGATATCCGGTAGGTCTGATAGGAATATTGCCCTCAAAAAGGGACAAATCAATAACCCCATCCGAATATTTATAATAATAGGTAATTTTATCAGTATCTTCTATTATAGAATAAAATTTAACAAGCATATATCCTAAAGGAAGTTCAAAAGGTACTTTTGCATTATTAATTTTTTCCTCGACCAATTTACTCTCCTCTATTTTCGTATTCTTATTTCTTATAAAGTCAAGATTAAAAAGATTCTCAGAGAACTTAGGATTAAAATTAATCTCTATAAACATCGTTCTTCCCACAATTTTTCCATTACTATTATACTTATCAGTTCTCAAAGATATATATTTTTCACTATCTATCCACATTTTACTTATAAGTTTCTTAGTATATTTAGAAACGAATAGAATAACATATACCTTCCTGCCTAAAAATACCTCCTTATTTTCTATAGTAACAATATAATTTTTCCTTAATAACTTTATTTGTCTTTCTATCTCATCTTTAGTTCTTATGATAAAAGATGAAGGGGAAATTCTTATTACATTAATCTTAGGGTCAAAATCATATTGATATTTTCCATTAGCTATAACCACTCTACCCAAAAGAAAGGGCGGAGATAAATAATCTTTTCTAAAAAGATAATTACCATTAGAATAAACCCTAGCAATACTTGTTTTCTCAAAATTAGGATCATCAAATAATATAGAAACCTCTATGCCTGAAAATGGCACTATACCATTATTTTTTTCAAAATTTCTTATAATTTCAAAAGGATCTTCAGCAAATACAGTTGTAATATAAAAGAGGCTTATAAACAGTACAAATATCCTTTTCATTACTTATTTTCCACTATACTGATAAAGTACAAGATCGATTAAAGTATTTTCATTTATTGAAGTACTCATTTTTCCATGAAAGTTATAATAACTGTATATGTCTTTATCAAAACTCTGAGATTTAAAATAATTCTGGGCAAGAAAGATAATTGCACCGAAGAAAGCAATAAAACCAAGAATTAAAAGGAATTTTCTGAACGGGTTTTTTAAAAATTCATCTTTCTCTAAGGTATATTTTACCCAGATTTTATCTGATAATTCCTCGTAAGGTTCAATTTCAGGAAGCTCATGGATTAATTTCACTATTTTCTCCATCATTTCTAATTCCCTTCTACAATCAGGACAAGTTAAAAGATGAGCTTCTACCTCTCTCCTTTTATCTGGAGAGATTTCACCATCAATATATGACGATATCAATCTTTTGGCCTCTTTACATTGCATAATTTACATCTTCCTTTAAAAGCTTTTCTTTCAATTCTTTTCTCGCTCTAAAGAGTCTTGATTCTACGGTACCCACAGGACAATTTAGTATTTTAGCTATCTCCTCGTATGACAATCCTTCATATTCCCTAAGTATTAAAACCTCCTGATACTCCTTAGGAAGCTCCTTTATTAATCTACGTACTTTACCTTTCACATCTTCCTTTTCTACTATATCTAAAGGATCCTTTGTATCTCCCGCTATTATACTTTCAAAAGTACCATCATCCTCTTCATTTATTGAATTATCTAAGGAATATACTTCTTTATTTTTTCTTCTATAATCATGAGCAATATTAATCGTTATTCTATAGAGCCATGTAGAAAACTTTGATTCTCCTCTAAAACTATTAATATTTTTAAAGGCTTTTATAAATACTTCTTGAACGAGATCTTCCAAATCTGGAATATTTCCAAGCTGAAGATAAAGAATATTCAAGATTTTCTTCTCGTATCTTCTCACAAGGATAGAGAAGGCCTCTCTATCTCCAATTTTGATATAAGAGAGAAGAGCATGATCAGATAACTTGCCTTTTTCCTCCTCGGAAAGGGAGGAAAAAGGCTTTAATTCATTATCAGATATAGTTTTCTTTCCTTTGATCACACTAACTAATTCTCTATACATAATATTTTCTTCCCTTCAGATTAAAATTTAGGAGCCTTTCTATTATATATCATTATCAAGTATCTTAATCTTGCCACATCCCCTTTATCTAAAACATTGCTTATCTCTTCCCACATTTCTTTCTCCGTATCCTTCTCTTTTATCCTTAGCTCTCTAATCTCTTTTTTCAATTGATCTAATTTTTCCTTATCTTGACTCCCAAGAGATCTTGCCTGTAAAGTTTTTCCTCTTATTTGTAATCTTAATTCCTTTAAAGCATTAAGATACTTATCAAAAATAGCCTTAACTTTTACCTTCTGCTCTTCTTTAAGCTTTAAACTCTTATCCAAGAAAGACAGTAAATTCTTCTTCCATTCTTCATATATCTTGTTATTCAAAATTTTTAATTCTTTAATCTTTTGCTGTAATCTTTCAGAATCAATCTTTTCTTCTCTTAAAAGTAACTGAATCTCAGCTTGTATTCTATTTCTTTCCCTTAAAAGATTCTGTAAATCTTGAGAAACAAGAACCCCCAGCCCAAAAGTATATCTGTTTCTGTCTAATATCATAACTTTTTCTCTATAAAGCATTGGAACTTTATGATTTGGAGTAGCAAAAATAACATTTGAAATAAGGGGAAGTATTATTAAGATTCCTACAATATACTTTAGTCTTTTCATATTCTCACCCCTTTCTCAATATCTTTTTACATAATTTATGACGAAAATTACTGTTTTTTATTCCCAATTTTTAGCTCTTCTAACAGCCTCTTTCCATTTCTTTAAAAGCTCTCCCCTTTTCTCCTCTGAGAGACAGGGCTCAAAAACTTTCTCTTCTCTCCATAAATGCTTGAGTTCACCAGTACTTTCCCATAAACCTACTCCAAGACCTGCCAAAAATGCTGCACCTAAGGATGTGGTTTCAGTAATAAGAGGTCTTATAACTCTTATATTAGAAATATCAGACTGAAATTGCATAAGAAAATTATTAGCAGAAGCACCTCCATCAACTCTTAATTCTCTAATTTTTATACCAGTCTCTTCACTCATGAGTTCTAAAACATCTTGGGTTTGATATGCTATAGCTTCCAAAGCTGCTCTTATAATGTGTTCTTTCTGAGTTCCACGAGTTATTCCTATAATTAGTCCCCTCGCAAACATATCCCAGTGAGGTGCTCCCAGCCCTACAAATGCAGGTACAAAAAACACTCCTCCGTTATCATCAACACTCTTTGCAAGAATTTCGCTTTCTGAAGAATTCTTTATAATTCCTAAATTATCCCTAAGCCATTGTATCACTGCTCCTGCAATAAAAACACTACCTTCTAAGGCATAATAGATCTCATCTCCTAACCCATAAGCTATAGTAGTAATAAGACCTTGAGATGAATATTTAATATTTTTGCCCGCATTCAGTAAGATGAAACAACCAGTACCATATGTATTTTTTACTATGCCTTCTTCAAAACCACATTGCCCAAAAAGGGCAGCTTGTTGGTCTCCTGCATCTCCAGATATGGGAATCTCAAAATTGTCAATAATATGGCATGTCCCATATACATAACTTGAAGGAAGAACCTTAGGCATCATAACTCTCGGAATATTCATTATCTCTAAGAGCTCATCATCCCAATCTAAAGTTTTTAAGTTAAAAAGCATAGTTCTTGAAGCATTAGAATAATCAGTAACGTGGACTTTACCTCCTGTAAGATTCCATATTAACCAAGTATCCACTGTACCAAAAAGAAGTTTACCTTCTTCAGCCTTTCTTCTTGCGTTAGGTATATTGTCTAATATCCATTTAATCTTGGGTCCTGAAAAGTAAGCATCAATTACAAGACCAGTTTTCTCCTTTATTAATTCAGAAAGCCCTTCTTTCTTTAATTTCTCACAGTAATCCGCTGTTCTCCTACACTGCCAAACAATTGCATTATATATGGGCTCTCCTGTTTCCCTGTCCCACACTATAGTTGTTTCTCTCTGATTCGTAACTCCAATAGCAGAAATCTCTTTTAGTGGTATGCCTGATTTATAAACAGCCTCTATCATTACTTCTTTTTGAGAATTCCAAATATCCCAAGGATTATGCTCTACCCATCCTGGTTTTGGGAAAATTTGAGGAAATTCTTTTTGAGCTACACTAATAATATTACCTAAAGAATCAAAAACTATCGCTCTTGAGCTCGTAGTTCCCTGATCTAATGCAAGAATATACATATTTACCTCCCCCTCTTCCTTAAATTTTTTTATTTTTTCTTTAAATAGTCTATCAAATCATTCAACTGTTTTTTATACATAGTTACATGATAAAAAGGATTTAATGGTTGTCCTTTACTCCATGCTTCCATAAATTTTTGAAACTCTTGCCTTTCTTTCTCAGAAATATTTTGTGGCCCCCTCCATTGAGGATTAACTTGTCCTTGACTTATTTGTGAACCTTGAGGATTTTGTTGCATTCTCTGCCTTATCTCTTCCAATCTCTTTTGCCTTTCAATTTGTAATTTATCAAGATAAGTTAATTGATCATCAGTTAAAACACCTTCAATCCTTGATATAAATTTATCAGCATCTTTCTTAGGGAGTATACTTGTTTTAAGAAGCTCCTGTAAGATAGGAATAAGTTTTTGAGCTTGGTTTTTGGTAATAGTTACCTTCTTATCTTTATCAAGCTCCCTTAAATCCCTTATTAATCTTACAAGATATTGAACTTCTTGAGACATAAAATTTCTTCTTTGTTGTTGGATTTGGGTTTGAGGATATACTAAGGGTATTAGTAATATACCGAATAATATTAAAGTAATTAGTCTCTTCATTGTATTTACCTCCTTAATTATTCATATCTCAAAGCTTCTATAGGATTCAACTTAGAGGCTCTTCTTGCAGGATAATAACCAAAAAATATTCCAACCAATGCAGATACTGTAAATGATAAGATTATAGGATTTAATGTTACAACAGCAGAAAGACCAGAAAATGATTTTATAATTTGTGCTAAGAAAATACCTAACAAAATACCCACTATCCCACCCACTACTGACACAATTACCGATTCTAAGAGAAATTGCAAAAGAATATATCCAGATTTTGCTCCTACAGCTTTTCTTATGCCTATCTCTTTTATTCTTTCTGTAACGTTGACCAACATTATATTCATAATACCTATTCCACCAACTAAAAGGGAAATAGCTGCTATTCCTGCAAGAAAGAGAGTTAGTGTTTGCATTGATTGATTCAAAGAAGAAAGAATAGTTAATTGATTCTGTACTACAAAATCATCTTCATTGGGATTTGTTATCTTATGACTTTTTCTCATTATTTCTTCTATCTGGGTTTGTAGCTCATCCATAACATCAGGACTTACAGCAGAAATATATATATTGTTTAAATAATTTCCTCCTTGAATTTTACGTTGAAAGGTTGTTAAAGGTATAAATATCATATCATCTAAGTTAGCAAATCCGCCTAATTGTCCTTGAGGTTCAAGGACTCCTATAACTTTAAAAGTTATTCCAGCTATTTTTATACTTTGACCCACAGGGTCCTCATTCCCAAAAAGAGTTTCGGCAACAGAATATCCCAATACTGCTACTTTTTTACTCCCCCTATAATCCTCTTCACTGAAGAAATCTCCTTCCTTTAACTTTATCTCTCTCACCTTTATATAATCAGTAGAAGTACCAATAACTTGAGTATTAGTATTTGACGCCTTATACTTTACCTGAACATTTCTGTTTGCATAAGGTACTACAGCTACTACTTTAGAACTGTCCAACTCTTTTTTAAGAGCTTCATAGTCATCGTTAGTAATAGAACTTCGAGGTGATCCTCTTACAAGCCCAACTCCTCTACCAAATCGTGAAAAAACAGTAAGAAGATTAGATCCAAGAGATGTAAACTGCTTTTCAATAGAATATTTAGTACCCTCTCCTAAGGACATTAAAGTTACTACTGCTGCGACTCCTATTATTATCCCAAGAGTTGTAAGAAATGTTCTTAACTTATTTGACGAGAAGCTATGAAAGGCCATCTTTAGTATTTCTACGATCATCATATTCTCATACCTACCTTAAAGGAAATCCCGGAATTCTAATCTGTATTTGCTGGTTTGTAGATCTTGATGTATTACTTAATGATGGTAATACAATCACATCACCTTCTTTAAGACCACTTTCCACAATCACATTAGTACCATCGTCTTCTCCCAAAGTGACCCTAACAAGTTCAATACTTCCGTTTCCTTTAAGGACTTCCACATAACTTCTTCTTTCTGTCTTTTTTACAGCTCTAAGGGGTATTAATAAAACATTCTTTTTCTCTAAAAGAATAATATCACCATCAGCACTCATCCCTACTTTTAATTTTAAACCAGGATTAGGTATTTTAACCCTTACCTTAAATATAGGTATATTATTTGAAATAGTTGCAACAGGAGATATCCTTATTACTTTTCCCTCAAATTCTTCATCAGGAAAAGCATCTAAGGTAACTCTTACAGGTAGACCCAAAGAAATCTTTCCTATATCTGTCTCATCTACTTCTAAACTTAACTCTACATTATGTGTATCCAATAAAGTCATCAAAATAGTATTACTTGAAATTATCTGGCCATTTACTACTTTTACGTTAGCTACAATTCCAGAAAATGGGGATCTAATGACTGTATTTTCTAAGTTTCGCTTTGCATTTTGCAAATCCAATTTTGATCTTTCAAAAGAAAGTTTACTTGCCTTGAGATCTTTTTGTAAGTTTTTAAGTTGTGTCTCATAATTACTCTTAACTATCTTCAAATTTGTCTCAGCTTGAGTATAGGAATTTTTCGCCTTCTCCAAAGTTAGTTTAGCATTATCTAAATCACTCTGTGATGCAAATCCCTTTTCAAAAAGTCCTTTAATCCTTTCTAAATTCTTCTCAGCATTTTTATATTCTAAAAATGCATTATCTCTACCTATTTGAGCATCACTTAAGTTTTTATCTAAATTTCTTTTTTGAGTTTCATAATTAAGCTTTGCTTGTTCATAGGAATTTTCAGCATTTTTATAAGAAATTAATGCTTGATTGTAGGATATTTGATAATCTGTAGGATCAACTTTTACAAGAATATCTCCTGCTTCAACTTTTTTACCTTCTTCTATCACATATATGACTGTCCCTGAGACTTTACTTACAATATCAAGACTTCTTTCAGCCTCAAGCGTTCCACTGCCAGATACCGTTACTAAAAGATCTCCTCTTTGCACAGTATATGTGGTAATTGTAGTTTTATTTGAGGAAGTTTTTGAATTTCTACCCAAAATACTCCATGATCCTATAATTACAACTAAAACAGCTATAACAATGATTAATATATTTCTCTTTTTCATTTTTTAACTTCTCCTCCTTCGGAAAGTACTTTTCCTACAGATATAGAAAGATTGTCTAAATTTTTAAAATAAGTGTGCAAAGAAGAGTAGTAATTGTTTTCAGCCTTTATTAAATTTATTTCAGCATTCATTAGATCTAATTTTGTTATTAATCCAGCTTCAAATCGTATATTTGTAATATTGTAATTCTCTTTAGCAAGATCTAAATTACTCTTTTGCAATTCTACCTCCTTCAAACTTGCATTCAATTGGTCTAACCTCTGAGCTATAGTCAATTTTGTACTATTTAATACCTGTTCTAAATTCATCTTTGCACTTTCCAAGGAATTTTGGGATGACAAAAGAGTAGCTTTTGGTGTATATTCATTATTATAAAGCTTTACTTGTAAATCGTAGAGTTCGACATTATTACTTGCCTGTACAATACTTGTTAAATTATCTTTTGCAAGATCAAAAAGATTATCCAACGTAAAGTTAAAAACTACAAGATCTGGCTCTTTGAGGGTTATATTTTCTATAGGAGAGATCCCCAAGATTTGCCAAAACTGACTCCAAGTTATAGCGAGATTATTTTCTACTGATTTTAACGTATTTTGAGCAGACAAATAATTTATTTCTGCCTGTTTAACATCAGTAGCAGTTGCATTACCTAATTGAAATTTTAGCTTTACTGCATTCAGATTTTCAAGATAATACTCTACTTGCTTTTTATATAATTTAACTTGTGCTTGTGCTTCTAAGACAGAAAAATAAGCGTTTCTAACACTTTGAACTACTTGAATTCTTGCATTATTATATTTTACTTGCTCAAGCTTTACATTTAGTTCTGCTTGTTTTAAAGAGAGTATTAAAGTAGTCGGATCTTTCCTTTTATTTTCATAATCAAAAACTGCATTATCCAAATTTATTTTAGCTACTAAAATATCTTTATTATTTTTTAAGGCAATATTTACTGCTTCATCAAAAGTTAATATCTTTAATTCTTGAGAATAGCCTATCGAAAGAACCAAAAATGTTAAAACTAAAAAAGCCAATACTTTTCTCATAGTAGATTACCCCCCTAATTTCCAAGAAGATTAGTTAATTGAATTCTTAAAAGATTATAATTTAAAATAGCATCTTCAAGATCATACTTGGCCTGCATATATTCTATTTCATAACTCTTTAAATCCAAATCTGTAATTAAGCCCAAACTATACCTTATCTTTTGAGCCTCAAAATTTACTTTCTTTTGTTCTAAGGCAATCTCTTTCTGTTTTATAACGGATTGAGCTTGAATTAGATTATAATAGGTCTTCCAGAAATTAAGTTCTACCTCTTTCTTAGTTTTATCAAAGTTAATCTGTGTTTGTTTTAAGGAAAGTTCTGCTTGTGTTTTATTTATATTACTACTTCCTCCATCTAATATGGGAATACTAAACTGAATTTTGATATTCCATGACTCTTTATTCGAACTTATCGTATCTCCAAAAGTTTGATCTGTATTAAACGATAAAAGGTAGTTTCTTGTATTAAAGGAGGCATTATAAGATGCATTTCCAGTATTGTAATTTCCACTAAAGGAGATGCTCCAAGATGGAAGATATGCTTTATCTAAATTAAGCTTACTTTTTTCCAAATCTAAGCTTGCATTTTTTATACTTAAGTTATTAGCATAAAGTTTATTCAAAAGATCTTCAGGTTTGTCTTTTATCTCATCATATTTAATATCAATTTTTACCGGAATTCTCGGTAAGGTTGTTCCTAAAAGATTTTCAAGGGACTTATATGCTAATTCTAAATTACTTTTTGCTAAGTTATAATTAGTCTCTGCCAATTTTTCCCTTTGTTTATAATCCAATAAATTTATTTCATTTATAACCTTACTCTCAAATTGTTTCTCCGCTATTTCTCTTTGCTTTACTGCTAAAATATAACTTTCTTCATATATCTTCAATTTTTCCTGAGCTAAATAAAGACTATATATGGATTGTAAAAATTGAAGTAACAGATCATTATAATTAATTTGAAAATTATTTTTTGCCTGCTCTAAACTTAGCTCAGCTAATTTTAGATTTATTCCCGCTTCTCCGAAAGGAAGAATAATCTGAGAATAACTTAAGGATAGAACTGCGTTTTGAGTTGTATTTATAGTAGTAGATGATCCTATTATAGTCTTTGTTTCTCCCTGATTATATGATGCTTGAAATGTAATATTAGGCTTTAAATTTGCTTGAGATAAGTAATAATTCTGTAAGGAGTTTTCGTATTGAATTTTATATACACTATAGAGGGGTGACTTTTGTAAAATAGGTAAAAGAGAGTCTATAGTTATGTAATCTTCGCTATAAGATATATTTAAAAAAACAAAGAAGATGATCATAACCAAAAGAAGTTTCTTATACATGGCTTATCTCCCTTTTCTTATCCTCTATATCTATGATTTTCCCGTCTTGCATCCTTACAATTTTTTCAGCATAAGAAGCTATATCTTGTTCATGGGTTACTAAAACAATAGTAAGATTTTCTTCTTTATGAAGCCTACTAATTAAATTCATAATCTCATGACTGGATTTAGTATCTAAGTTTCCTGTTGGTTCATCAGCAAGCAAAACTAAAGGATTCACTACAAGCGCTCGTGCAATAGCAACTCTTTGCTGTTGACCACCTGAAAGTTGCGTAGGTCTATGAAATAACCTATCAGCAAGGCCCATTCTCTCTAAAATTGCTTTAGCTCTTTCTCTTCTCTCTTTTAGTGGAATTCCTTGATATATTAAAGGAAGTTCTACATTTTGGAGTGCATTATAACGGGGAAGTAAATAAAAACTCTGAAATACAAAACCAATTTTCTTATTTCTTATCTCCGCTAATTCATCATCAGTAAGTTTAGAAACATCCCTTCCTTCAAAATATATTTTGCCAGATGTCGGTCTATCAAGACATCCTATAAGATGCATCATAGTAGATTTACCGGATCCGGAAGGGCCCATTATTGCTATAAATTCCCCTCTCTTAACCCTTAATGAGACTCCATTTAATGCAGTAGTCTCTACCCCATCCATTTTATAAATCTTAATCACATCTTCCAAAACAATAATATCTTCCATCTTGACTCTCACACCCTTTCTATAATAGTTTATCCAATTAGATTAGACATTTTAAATGATAACATTATTCCATGAAATTAAATTAAAATAATTTGACAAAAACCTTTTGTTTTGATTAAACTTAAAAAGGTTTAAATAAGGTGGGGGCGTAGCTCAGCGGGAGAGCGCTTGCTTCGCATGCAAGAGGTCGTGGGTTCAAATCCCATCGCCTCCACCAAAATAGGAAAAATAGTTTATATTTTCATCCTTCCAATTAAAAAGCTGAAGTTTTCCTAACTTTATATTTTAGCTTTTTGGATCTATACTAATTTTTAATCACGATTTATAAGAGCCATATTGTTCCTATGAATTACCTCTTCATAAGAGTTATCACCTAAAATAGCTTTTATTTCTTCAGAGTTTTTTCCAATTATGTTTTGAATTTCATTGCTGTCATAATTAACAATTCCTTTACCTATTTCATTTCCTTCTTCGTCCAATATAGATACTGTATCCCCCCTTACAAAATCACCTTCAATCTTTTTTATCCCAACTGGAAGTAAACTCTTACCTTTTTTAAGAATAGCTTCTTTAGCACCATCATCTATATAAATCTTCCCTTCACTTTTCGCCACAAATAACATCCAGTGCTTTTTTCTACTCAGATGTTTCTCAGGAGGATAGAAAAAAGTTCCAATTTTTTCATTTTTTAAGATAAGTCTTTCCAAAATATTCTCAATATCTGTTTTTGTTAGAATCATAGGTATCCCAGCTTCTGTAACTATCTTGGCTGCCATCAACTTTGTATACATACCACCAGTTCCCTTACCAGGGCCTGCATATTTTTCAATATTTTCATTTATCTCGTAAACTTCCTTTATCAATTTAGCATCATTAGATTTATTGGGATCTTCTGTATATAGACCATATACATCAGACAATATAACCAAAACATCAGCATCTACAGCACATGCTACTTTTGCTGATAATGTATCATTATCCCCAATCTTTATTTCTTCAACTGCTACTGTATCATTTTCATTTACAATAGGAATAATTTTCTCTTCTAAAAGAGTCTCAAAGGTTTGAGATATATTTAAATATCTCTTTCTATCATAAATATCTTCTGCTGTAATAAGTATTTGGGCTATAGGTTGTTTAAAAATAGAGAAAATTTGTGCATAGTATTGCATTAACCTTACTTGTCCCACAGCAGATAATGCTTGCTTGGCAGGAAGATCCTTTCTCTTAAAGAGACGAGTTATAATTTCTCTTCCTGAAGCAATAGCTCCAGAGGATACCAATATAACTTCTTTACCAGATCTTATAAGTTTTACACATTCTCTTGCTAAAGAAAGGATCTTCTCTGCCGATGGATTTCCCTTCTCATCAGTAATACTTGAAGTACCAACCTTTACAACAATTCTTTTCCAGTTATTCATCCTCTTTTATTTCTACCTTTCCCACTTTTTTTGCCTTTCTTTTTATATCAATCCTTGGTAGCATAACTATATGCCCACATTTTTCACATTTTAATTTAATATCAACACCAGAATAAAGCACAATCCATCTATTTCCACCACAAGGATGTTTCTTAGGTAGTTCTAGTATATCACCCACTTCAATTTTCTCTATCATTCTTCTTCTTCTTCTCTTGGTTTTGCCTTAGCTATAATCTCCTCTTGTATCTTTGCTGGTACCTCTTCATAATGTGAAAATTTCATAGAATAAGATCCTCTACCTTGAGTAATAGATTTAAGAACAGATGAGTATCTAAGCATTTCAGCCAAAGGTACAAGAGCCTTTACCACTTGTAGTTTACCCAATGAATCTATCTGGGTTACTCTCCCCCTTCTACCATTAAGGTCACTTATAATATCACCTGTATACTCACTTGGTGCTGTAACTTCTACACTCATTATTGGTTCAAGAAGTACAGGTTTTGCCTCCATAAATCCTTTTTTGAATGCTTTAGCAGCCGCTATCTTAAAGGCCATATCTGAAGAGTCTACTTCATGATAAGATCCATCAAATAACGTAACTCTAACATCTACTACAGGGAATCCAGCCAATACTCCTTTTTCCATTGTTTCTCTAACACCTTTCTCAACTGCAGGTATATAGTTCTTAGGAACAACTCCACCAACAATCTTGTCTACAAATTCATATCCAGCACCTCGAGGTAGAGGCTCTAACTCAAGCCATACATGACCATATTGCCCTCTACCACCTGTCTGCTTTTTCACTTTACCCTCAGCTTTGACAGTAGCTCTAATAGTTTCTCTATAAGCTACTTGTGGTGTACCTAAGGTCACATTTACCCCAAATTTTCTTTGCATTCTCTCCACTACCACTTCTAAATGAGAATCTCCTAGTCCATAAATTAATGTTTCATTGGTTTCCACATTTCTTTGCACTCTTAAAGTTGGATCTTCCTCTAAAATTCTTGCAATTGCAGAACTCATCCTATCTTCATCAGCTCTAGTCTTTGGAACAACTGCAACCGCAAAAACAGGTTCAGGAAATTCCACTGGGACCACCTTTATTGAATTATCTTTATCACTCAAGGTCTCATTTGTACTTGTTTCTTTTAATTTTGTTATGACACCTATATCTCCAGTACTGATCTCTGTTGCAACTTCCTGATTCTTACCTCTTTGATAGAAAAGTCCACCTATCTTTTCCTGTACTCCTTTATTTACATTGAATAATGTAGAATCTGGCTTTAACACTCCTGATAAAACCCTAATGTAACTAATCTTACCAACAAAAGGATCTGCAGAGGTTTTAAAAACAAAAGCCAAAAGGGCATTCTTTTCTCCTATTCGTACAGCTTTTGTTTCTCCCTTTTTAAGATCTTCAACAGGTATAGCTGGTCTTTCTAAAGGATTGGGGAAGAAAGCAACTATTGCATCAAGTAACTTTGATATTCCTACATTTTTAAAAGAGGATACAGGAAAGATTGGGAATATTTCTCTTCCTATAAAAGCCTCCTTTAAAGTTTTAGCTATTAATGCACTTTCTATCTCTTCTCCTTCTAAATATTTTTGAAGTAACTCCTCATCAAACTCAATAATAGTTTCAATTAACTGCTGTCTATATTTTTCATAATCCGACTTAAGCTCTGCTGGAATATTAGACTCTACCGGTTCACCCTTCTCATTTTTATAAATATATGCTTTACCCTCTAAAAGATCTATAATACCATTAAAATTACCTTCTTTACCAATGGGTAAATAAATAGGAATTGCTTTACCTCCAAATCTTTCTTGAATAGCTTTTACATTTTCATAGAAATCAGCACTCTCTCTATCAAGTTTATTCACTACAAAAGCTACTGGTAACTTCTCTTCCTCACCCATTCCCCACACCTTTTCAGTCTGTACCTGAATTCCTGAAATAGCATCAATCACAATAAGCATACTATCTACCGCTCTTAGAGAACTCTTGATTTCTCCTATGAAGTCTACATATCCTGGTGTATCAATTACATTAATTTTCTTTCCCTTCCATTCCAAGGGTAGAACTGAAAGACTTAAAGATATTCCTCTCTTTATTTCTTCAGGTTCAAAATCAGAAACCGTATTTCCATTTTCAACTTTACCCATTCTATCTACTACTTTTGCAGTATATAAAATTGCCTCAGCTAAACTTGTCTTTCCTGCACCTCCATGCCCGAAGAGTCCTACATTCCTTAAGTTTTCAGTTTCATATTTCATTTTTCTTTCGTAACCCCCTTACTTCTTTTTGTTTTAAAAACTTCCAATTTTAAATTATATATCATATAAAAGAAAAATACATTTCATAAAATCCCAGTACTTCCCAGCCCCCCTTCTCCTCTTTCCGTTAAAGGAAGGCTTTCTACTTCTTCCCATTCTACCCTCGGATAATGAAGAATAAGAAGTTGAGCTATTCTCATACCTTTTTTACCGTAAAATGGCCTTTGTGAAAAATTGATAAGATTAACTAAAATTTCTCCTCTATAATCACTATCGATAAGTCCTGGAGTGTTTAAGATTGTTATACCTTCCTTTGCCGAAAGTCCACTTCTAGGCAAGACAAATGCCAAATATCCTTCAGGAAGGGCGATTTTTATTCCTGTAGGAATTATAATTCCTCCACCTATCTCATTAAAGGGAGGAAGTATAAAATCAACGCGAGAATACAGATCTAAAGCAGCAGATCCAGATGTAGCATAAAAAGGAAGTGATAGTTCTTTATCTATTCTTTCTATAAGTACTTTAACCTTCATATCTCTAATATGCCTTTGCAAATAAGGCTTTAATTTTTGTTTCCTTTCCACAAAGAATACATTTTCCTTCTTCCTCTTTCCAATCAAGGGGTAAATTTCTTATTGTTGCTCCAGTTAATTCTTTTATCTTTAACTCACATTCTCTTTCTCCACACCAACTTGCTTTAACAAAACCCTTTTTTGTATCCATAATTTCTTTAAATGTATCAAAGTCACTTACATTATGAAAATTTTCTTCTCTAAATTTTAAAGCTTTTTGGAAAAGAGTTTTTTGAATATCATCTAAAAGATTACTTAGCTCTTCCACCATATTTTCTTTTTTATACGACATTTTCAATCTTAAATCTCTTCTTGCCACAAATATTTCTTGCTTACCTACTTCTTTTGGACCTAGCTCTAATCTTACTGGGACACCTTTAAGTTCATACTCATTAAACTTCCAACCAGGGGTATGTTCCTCATCCTTATCTACTTTTACTCTAAAATATTTTTTCAAGATATTATATATTTCATCTACATAATTGTAGACTTTTTCCCTTTCAGTATCATTTTTCCATATTGGTATAATCACTATTTGATAAGGTGCAACCCTGGGAGGTAATACAAGACCATAATCATCACCATGAGTCATTATTAAAGCTCCAATTAGCCTTGTAGACACTCCCCAGCTGGTTTGCCAAACATATTTTCTCTCTCCATCCACGTCTTGAAACATAATATCAAATGCCTTAGCAAAATGCTGACCTAAATTATGAGATGTACCAGCTTGAAGGGCCCTTCCATCTGCTAAAAGAACCTCTATAGAATATGTGTGTAAAGCACCAGCAAATTTTTCATTCTCTGTTTTTTTACCAGCTATTACTGGAATAGCTAAATCATTTTCAACAAAATCTTTATACACAAAAAGCATTTTTAAAGCTTCTTCTTCTGCTTCTTCAAGGGTTCTATGAGCGGTATGACCTTCCTGCCATAAAAATTCAGTGGTTCTTAAAAAGGGTCTTGTTTCTTTCTCCCATCTAACAACATTAGCCCATTGATTTATCAGTACTGGTAAATCTCTCCATGACTGAATCCATTTAGCATACATGCTACAGATGATTGATTCTGAGGTAGGTCTTACAGCAAGAGGTTCAAAAAGATCCTCATCTCCTCCCTTCGTAACCCAAGCAACTTGAGGTGAAAAACCCTCCACATGTTCTGCCTCTTTTTCTAAGAAGCTCTTTGGTATAAAAAGAGGGAAATATGCATTTTCATGCCCCGTTGCTTTAATCTTTTCATCTAAAATCTTCTGTATATTTTCCCATATAGCATATCCATAAGGTTTTATTACCATACAACCTTTAACAGGAGAGTAATCTACGAGTCCAGCCTTTAATACCACTTCGGTATACCATTTTGAAAAATCATCTTTTTGAGATGTTAATGCTTCTACAAATTTCTTTTCCATAATATCACTACCTCCTATATCTCAAATCTTATTTTTAAAGGACCGCTGTTATAAGTATCCTCCTCAACTATTACTTTTAGGATAACCTTTTTGCCCTTTTCTTTAATTTTATAAGCAGTATTATAAAATTCATCAAAAGATATTTCACCAACAGTATTTGATAAAGGATCAGGAAGGATTCCTTTCTGTTGAGCTATTTTATTAACCTCTGATAGAACCTCTAATAATCTTGCTTCAATTTTATCTAAACTTTCATTACCATCAATAACTTTTAGCAATATTACCTCTCCTGCCTTATATACTAATTTATAGGGAAAAATTTGGAAATATACAATAACTGGTTCACCTTCAAATATGTTTGCCAAAGAATGTACTCTTACCAATTTTTCCTCTTGAGTTTTCATTGCTTCCAAAAGTTTATTCCATTCCGCTTCTGGTACCCATACGTATCCTTTTTTCATATTTCCTGCTCCTCTTTCCTTTGCTATACTTTCAATTAAGGAAAGTATAGCTTTAGCTTCTTTTTGCATATCATCACTTATTTTACTTCTAATAATATAATTAAGGATCAATTCTCCTCTTTTAAATATAATTCCTTCTGTACGTAGACTGGCTATAGTAGAATTCAAAAATTGTAACTCATCAAGTAAATATTTTGTATCTTTCTCCAAAGATTCCTTTTCCTTAGATAACGTAGCTATTTTTTTAGAGACTTCGTATATAGACCTTTGAAGTCTCTCATTTTCTTTCTTTAATCTCTCTTTATCCATAGATAATTTATTAAGTTCTTTAAGTAATTTTTCTCTTTCCATTTCCAAAATATGAATTTTCCTTTTATATTCATCTAAATCTTTTAGGGCCTTATCTCTACCTTTCTTAACTTCTTCATACCTCCTTAAAATCTCTGTATATTCTTTTTCCTTTGACTTAATTGAATTTTCTAAAGAATATATTTGTCTCTTTAATTTTTCCATCCCCAATAAAGCCACTCGAACATTTTCAGAAATAACAGAAAGCACAACAAGAGAGAAAATCATAATTAAGATACCAGTCAAAATACTGATTATACGAGAAGTATATTTAGGCCTAAGTCCAAAGAGAGAAAGTTTCTTTTTCCCTGCTTTTCTACCTACATAATCTCCTGCATATGCAATCATACCACTTGCAAGAATCAATATAATTATTAAAAAAAATCCAGACATTAAAGATTAAACCTCTCTCCTAAGAAAAATCTTTTTGCCATATTACTATTAACTATTTCTTCTGGAGTACCGGAGATAAGAACCTCTCCAGAAAATATTATATATGCATAATCTGTTATAGCTAATGTATCTCTAACATTATGATCAGTAATTAATATACCCAACCCCTTTTCCTTTAAGTAAGAAATAGTTTCTTGTAAATTTTGAACAGTAATAGGATCAACCCCTGCAAAAGGTTCATCTAGAAGTATATACTTAGGAGAAAGGGCTAAAACCCTAGCTATTTCAACTCTTCTTCTCTCTCCTCCAGAGAGTGTATACCCTAAATTTTTCCTAACTTTCTGTAATTGAAATTCTTCTATTAATTCTTCTAATCTCTCCTTTTGCTCTTTTGGGGCTAACTTTGTTAATTCTAATACCAATTTTATATTGTCTTCTACTGTAAGCTTTCTAAATATTGTAGGATCTTGGGCAAGATAACCAATACCTTTTCTTGCTCTTTGGGGCATAGATAAATGTGTAATATCCTCGCCATCAAGTAAAATCTTACCCTGATTAGCAGTTACTTCCCCCATTATAGTATAAAAAGTAGTAGTTTTTCCTGCCCCATTTGGTCCTAAAAGCCCAACTACACTCCCAGGGGTTACACGTATTGAGACATTTTTAACTACACATCTTTTTCCGTAGTATTTATATATACCTATGGTCTCAAGTGCCATAATTTAATGTTAAGAGAATTTTAACAATATGTCAATTTATCTCAAATTTTTTAAAATTCCAAATATGTTTTTATATCCTTTTCTTTGAACAATACTCAAAATCGTAAAGTATTCCTTAAGGGCCGAAAAATATCTATTTTCTCTTAAATATAAGGCACATAAAAGAGCGTGAAAAACCTCATTATCTTTATTTAATTTTAATCCTTTATCTATTAATTCTTTTGTCCTCTTTAAATTATCTTTTAAATAGTAAAAATATGCAAGAAAAGCTATTACCCAATCATCGTTAGGTTTTAAATCATATAACCTTTCAAAATAAAAGATAGATTTATCATAATCTTCTAAGAAATAATACAAAAATGCTAATTTATATAGATTAAATATACTGCTATCTTCTTCCTTTATATCTTTTTTTAGGTTTTTAAGAAAGTTGGGATCAGTAGCAATAAGCAAATTATATGTATTATAAAGATTCTCTAAATCTCCTAAAGCTCCATATACTACCATAAGATTAAAAAGAATTTTGGAATTTTGAGGATCTTTTTTTAATTGCTGTTCAAATTGAGTTTTTAAATATTTTAGATCATCAGAAGATAATGATAGAATAATAAAAAAGATAATAAAGATTATAGATAAGTAAAAAATTTTAAGTACCTTTCTTAATATCAAAAACTCTCAGCTCCTTTAAAATTTCAGTAGCAAGCGCTAAAGCTAATTTTCCATCCTCAAGGGTAACTTCAGGATCCGAACCCTCAAGAATACAATTCACAAAATGTTCAAGCTCTAATCTCAAAGGTTCCTCTTTATCTAAAACCGGAGTCTCTACGGATGTTTCAACTTGTTTTCTACTTCCATGAATTATAGATATGCTTTGTTCCATATAATCTATGCTTATCAAATCTCCATTCTTCTCATAAATATCTAATTTTCTAATCTTTCTAGGGGTTACCCTACTGGCAATCAGATTTACGAGAAGATTTCCCTCAAAAACAAGTTCTACATTTGCAAAATCCTCATAGGAAGTATAAAAAGAATAACCATATCCTTTTATGTCTAATATTTTTCTACCCTTACCTAATACATAAAAAAGTATATCTAAATCGTGAATCATAAGATCCATTACAACCCCCACATCGGTTACCCTACCATCAAAAGGACCAGATCTTTTTATCTCCATGTAAAAAGGATCATTTATATATCTTTTTAATTCTTGAACAGCAGGATTAAATCTTTCTATATGCCCTACCTGTAAAATAAGATCTTTCCCACCAGCAATCTCTAAAAGAGTTTCTGCTTCTTTTAAAGTCTGAGTTACAGGCTTCTCTATAAAAGTATGAATACCCCTAAGCAAAAAGTCTTTTGCTATCTGAAAATGAGTATTAGTAGGAGTAACAATACAAACAGCATCAACCCTATCAAGTAAATCTCTATAATCAGAAGTTACAAAAGGTATATTATAAATAGAAGCAATTTCCTTTGCTCTTTGTAAATTCAAATCTGCAATTCCTACAATTTCTACTTTAGGAATCTCGCTGAAAATTCTTACATGATGTTGCCCTAAATATCCTACTCCAACAACTCCTATCTTTACCTTATTCATCTCCTATATTACTCTCCTCAAGTTGCCATTTTATAATTCTTGCATAAATTCCACTCTTCTTCAATAGATCTTCGTGAGTACCCTCTTCTACTATTTCTCCATTTTCTAACACAATTATTCTATCAGCTTTTCTTATAGTAGATAAACGATGAGCTACAATAAAAGCAGTTTTTCCCTCCATAAGATCTTTTAAAGCTTCCTGTACATAGGCTTCTGATTCTGAATCCAATGCTGAGGTAGCCTCATCAAGAATTATTAATCTTGGCTTTAAAAGAACAACTCTTGCAATAGCAATTCTTTGTGCCTGTCCTCCCGAAATACCTATCCCACCTTCTCCAATTACAGTATCGTATCCGTTTGGTAGATTCATAATAAAATCATGAGCCCTTGCAATTTTAGCAGCCTCTACAATTTCATCTAAAGTTACATTTGGGTTTCCATAACTTATATTATCTTTTACTGTACCATAAAAAATAATAGTCTCTTGTGGAACGAAACCTATTTGAGATCTTAAAGATTTTAAACTCACTTCTTTTATATTATACCCATCAATTCTTACTTCTCCTTGAGTGGGATCTATAAACCTTGGAATAATATTTACCAGAGAACTTTTTCCTGCACCACTACTTCCTACAATAGCAATTTTTTCTCCAGGATTAACCTTAAGATTTATATTCTTTAAAACCCAAATCTTTCCATCATATGTAAAATATACATTTTTAAATTCTACAAAACCTTTTATTGGAGGTAGAATTATTGGATTTTTAACTTCTTCTACTTCTTTACCTTTATCCAAAATCTCATAAATTCTTTCTAAAGCTGCATAGGTTTGTCTAAGTCCTGAAAACACTCTAAGAATAGTTTGAGTAGGATCCAAAGCCATACCCACATAAGTAAGAAAGGCCACAAAGGATCCCATTGTTATCTCTCCTCTTGCTATCTTTCTTGTACCTAACCAAAGGATAAAAACAAGAGCTAAAGCACTTAAAAAGCTTGCAAGAGGAATTTGCAATGCTGTAAGTCTTGCAATTTTCAAGTTTTTAAAAAAGTTTTTCTCGTTTTCTTTCTTAAATCTTTCAATTTCTTTTTCTTCTTGAGAAAAGCCTCTTACTATTCTTGCTCCTTTTATACTCTCCTGTATAAGTTTTGTTAAATCCGCTACTTTTTTTTGTACAGACATGGACCATTTTTGTATTTCCCTACCTATACCAGATATAGAAAAAACAAAAAGAGGAATAACAATAAGAGTTGCAAGAGCAAGTTGCCAATCTGTGATGAATATTATAATAAGTACCCCTGATAAAAGGACTATAGCATAAAAAAGATCTGCTATGCCTGATAAAAAAGAAGTTTGTATCAATTGAGTATCTTGAAGAGTACGAGCTATAAGATCACTACTTCCCCATCTATTTAAATAATCCAAAGAGAGATATTGAATCTTCTCGAATAATTTTTCTCTTAAATCTGCCACTAATCTATGACCAATAAAAGAAAAAATATAAATCTGACCATACAAAAAAATACTTCTTGTAAAAAGAAGAAGAATAATTATAAAGGCTAATCTATTTAAAACATTTAAATCTTTAATATGAGAAAGCTGATCCAAAAGTTCTCCTAAGAATTTTGGTGCATATAATTGAGCACCATTACCAACTATAATACAGAAAAAACCTATTATAAGATAAACTGTATATGGTTTCAAAAATTCAAATAGCCTTTTCAAGTACTTCATGATAAAAATCCTTCCAGATCAACTCGGACGATAGATAATTCTTATTAAATTTTTCTCTTAACTCATTATGTATATTTAAAATTATCTCCCTTTCAACAATTAATCTTCTCAAAAATTCTAACATATCCTTAAACAAAAATTTACCTACTACTTCAGGTAGTATTCCAGGATATAGCTTATTGGGCAAGGCTAAATATGGATTTCTATTTAAGTAGGCTTTTATAATAAAATCTCGTATTATTCCCTTAAACAAATTACCAATCCCTTCAAGAGGAAGATATTCTGGTCTATGAAGAGGCAATATTACTAACATAGGAATCTTCATATATGCAAGTTGCAAAGTATTGGTACCAGGAAGTGTAATAGCAAGGAAATAACCATTCACCTCTCTCATATCCTTTAGATCTCTAAACTCCATAGGTAAATCTTTCCAAAGAGGTTGCAGTTTCTCTAATATTTTTTCTCTTTCTGATGGATTTAAAAAGGGAGAGAAAAATAGTGTGAAGTTAAGATCTGAAAAATCTTTTAAAATTTCTCTTGCTAACATGAAATAAAATGGCAAATAAAATCTCAATCCATAAGTCCTACTCCCCGGAAATAAAGCAATTCTATTATTGTTAGAAAACCCATTATTGGGAAGAAAATCAAATCTTAAATCTCCAACTACTACTGCCTTTTTATATTTCAATACTTCAGATGCATAGATCCTATTATAAAATCTTTCCCAATAAAAATCTTTCTCCAAGTATGCTAAAGATTTACTTTTCCATCTTTTAGCAAGAGCCAAATTAAAAAATAAATCTCCTCCTATATGGAAGATTATTGTGTTATTTTCTTTAACTTTAAAAAGCTTCCAATATTCATTTGGTAAGATTATATCTTCAAAAAATTCCCATGTCCTCACAACTCTTTCCTCTTCTCCTGACGCGAATTGACAAGGATTTAATATTAAATAATATGACAAATTTTTACTCCAAAAAGGCTCATACTCTCTTATCCACTGTACCAATGGATAGAGCCAGCCTGCTATTTCTCCAGGCCCATTAGCTATAAAATAAATTTTCATAAAATATTTAATATAAAATCAGAAATTTTATCTAAAACACCAGGTTTTCCAAGTATTTCAGAGATTCTATCAAGATCTTTTAACATTTTTCCTCTTCTATCGCTATCTCTCAAAAAGTCCTCTATATCCTTGACAACCTTGTTTATATCTATATACTGCACATATTCAGGAAATATACATTTTTCTAAAATAATATTTGGCAAAGCAATATAAGGATAATGAACAAGTCTTTTAGCAATAAAATAAGTCAATGGAGAGATCTTATAAAACACAAAAACAGGTGTCTTGAGAATGGCAGCCTCTAAAGTTACTGTACCAGAGGCCACAAGGCTTATAACAGATGCCCTTAAGATCTTTTGGCTTTCATTTCCTGACACAACTTTCACTAAATTCTCCTTCTCTTCAATGATAGAATATAATAAATCAGAAAAATTTTGACTTGCTAAAGGAATAACAAATTTATATCCTGGCAATTTCTCAGCTATCTCTAAAAAAATAGGAGTAAGTTTCTTAATTTCCTGTACTCTACTTCCTGGGAAAAGTCCTATGAGATCATTTTTTTTATCTATATTTGAATAAACTGAAAGATAATCTATAAGAGGATGTCCAAAAAAAACCACATTATCTCCAAATAATTTATATAAAGAATACTCTTGAGGAAAAGTAGCAATTATCCAATCCAAATTTGAGAGAACTTCTTTAGCTTCTTCTTTCTTCCCCCAAAGCCAATATTGTGGAGCGAAATAATATACAGTTATTATACCTAAACTTTTCGCATATTTTGCTAATGGGAGGTTAAAACCTTGAGCATCAATAAATATAGCAAGATCAGGCTTTGTTTCTCTTAATAAATATTTAGCTTTTTGTTGAATTTTTAATAACTTTGGAATATAAGGAAGAGGCTCAATAAAACCAACAGTACTATATCTTGTCAGATCCCATCTTACATCTAAGCCTTCTTCCTTCATTCTTTCTCCACCAAGACCAAAAAAATATATATTTTTTTGTTTTTGTTTTAGCGCATTTATAAGCTTTGATCCATGTAAATCAGCAGAAACTTCTAACGCTGAAAAGAATATTTTCATTCTTCATTCCTCCAAGATGCATCAGCAATTCCTCTTTTCGAGCCTTTAACAAAATCAACCAACATTTTAGCCTCTTCATATTCTATCTTAGATATTGCCCCTAATCTTTTCTCAAAAGATAAATCTTTATCATATAATATATGTAAGAGTTTTCTAATTATTCTTATCCTATCACTCGAAAAACCATTTCTTCTTAGACCTACCACATTAATACCATATATTAGAGCAGGATTACCATCACATAAAGAAAAAGGAGGAATATCTTTAACCAACTTAGATGATGCTCCAACCATTGCATAACTACCTATCCTTACGAACTGATGTATCCCTACAAGACCACTTATAAATACCTTGTCTCCAATTTCCACATATCCAGCAAGTTGTGTAGCATTGGCTATTATTACACCTCTTCCAATTTTAACATTGTGAGCCACATGAACATATGCCATTAAATAACAATTATCACCTATGATTGTAGCATTACCATCACCAGATGCCCTATGAAAAACACAATATTCTCTTATTGTTACATTATTTCCTATTATAAGAAAACTTTCTTCTCCTTTGAAACTCAAATCTTGAGGAATATCCCCTAAAACACTTCCTGTATGTATATGACAACCACTACCTATAATGGTTCCTCTTTTAATATGAACATTGTTTTCAATTTTTGTATAATCTCCAATTTTTACCCCATCCTCAATTACAGTAAAAGGACCAATCTCTACATTTATGCCTATTTCAGCCTTATCACTGACTATAGCAGTAGGATGTATTGATACATCCTTCATTCTTTTCCTCCTAATGCAATAGTAATTTCTCCGTCAGCCACAATATTATCATCTACTTTACAAATTGCATCAAACTTATATATATTCCTTACTGTTTGCTTTAGTTTTACTTCTAAAACTATTTGATCTCCCGGAATTACTGGTTTTCTAAATTTAACGTTATTCACCCCTGCTAAATAAGCTATATATTCTTTATCACTTTTATCTTTTCCATAGCTTAGAAATAAAAATATACCTGCAGACTGTGCCATAGCTTCAATTATTAATACTCCCGGCATAATAGGTCTTTCAGGAAAATGTCCTACAAAAAAATAGTCATTATACGTAACATTTTTTATTGCTTTTAACCATTCCCCTTCTTTAAAATCTAATACTTTATCAACAAGAAGAAAAGGGAAACGATGAGGAAGAATTTTAGTAATATCAATATTATTCACATCATCACCCCCTAAGTAGACATGAAATAGCTTTCATATGTAGCAAGTGTCCTGATCCAATAGATATAACTTTTAATTTTAATCTTTTACCTGAAAGAGACATATCTCCTATTAAATCAAGAATTTTATGCCTTACTGGCTCATCTTTGAAGCGAGGTTCATTAACATATCCACCTTCTCCCACAAGAAGTGCATTGTTAAGATCAGCACCACTTACGAGTCCTTTTTTAATAAGATCTTCTACCTCATAATAAAACCCGAAAGTTCTCGCTGGAGCAATTTCAGTTTTATAATCTTTAAGATCTTTTAAATAAAATGTTTGCCATCTTAAAAAAGAACTAGGAAAAGAGATAGTACAAAGTACTTGAAATCTGCTTGAAGGAAAAAAGAGAATTTCAGCATTTTTAACCCTAAAAGAATATGGTTTCTCAATCGTCAATTCATTTATTAAATCATCCTGATCTTTTACTAAATCCTCAAGAATTTCTACCCAATAAAAAGCACTGCCATCTAAAATTGGCACTTCGTCTCCATCAACTTCCACATATAAGTTAGAAATTCCAAGGTAATATAATGAAGACAAAAAATGTTCAACCGTAGAAATCTTCTCACCATCTTTTTCTAAAACAACTCTTCGTGAAGTTTCTACTACAAACTTATAATTGGCTGGAATTTTTACTTTATTCTTAATAAACAAAACACCTGTATTTTCTGGGGCTGAATGTAAATACATTTTAGTATAACAACCAGTATGTAGACCTTTACCTTCTACCTTGACAGATTCTTTTATGGTTCTTTGTCTATCCAAGTTTATCCCTCAACTTCTTTATTTCTTCCCAAATCTCAGGAAGTCTTCTCATAATAGCTTGTACCCTTATCTCTTCCTTATGAGGTCTGGCAGGAAATCCAGAAACTATCATGTTATCAGGTATGTCTTTAATCACACCACTCTTAGCAAGGATGGTTACGTTATTGCCTACTTTAACATGATCAGAAACACCGCTTTGACCTGCCATGATTACATTATTTCCTAATTTACTACTTCCAGCTATACCACTCTGACTTACTATAATGCAATTCTCTCCTATTCTTACATTATGTCCTATAATTATCAATGATCCTATTTTAGTACCTTTACATATGCGTGTTTCTCCCAAAGTGGCTCTTTCAATAACTGTGTTTCCTCCTATTTCTACTCCATCCTCTATAACCACCTTACCAATATGAGGGATTTTGTAATGCTCTTCTCCATTCCATATATATCCAAAACCATCTATCCCAATACTACATCCTGCATGAATTATAACTCTATCTCCAATATAGCAATGATCATAAATAGTTACTCTTGGATATATGATACAATTCTCACCTATTTCCACATTATTTCCTATTACTACTCCCGAAAATATCTTTGATCCTTTGCCAATCTTTACATTATCTCCTATAACAGTATATGGTGCTATTCCCACATCCTCTCCTAATTGAGTCCCTTTGCCCATAATAACTGTAGGATGAATATCTTTAGGATATACTCGCCAATCAAAATACTTTAATAATTTTGCCATTGCAAGTTTAGGATTCTCAACCCTTATATGTGGCTTAGAAGAAGACCCACCATATGGAATCACCATTGCTTTTGCGCCTGTTTTTTCAGCTACTTCTATATCATCCAAATCAAATACAAATATAAGATCTTTATCTCCTGCATTGTCCCATTCAGAGATCTTTTCTATATATACATCTTCCCCGACTAACTCTCCATTAATTATCTTTGCTATTTCACTAAGATGCATCTTTATTCACCCTTTATTTATTCAAATTTTTTAAAACCTCATCAGTAATATCAATCCCACCCCATATTCTTATCTTCTTTTCGATAATTACAGAAAGCTTCTTGATCTTTGCTATATTTTCAACTTCTTTTAAAATTTTATTTTTTATATCTTGTCTTGCTTTCTCTACATATTCTCCTAATTTTTTCTCTTCTTTAGCTCTTAATTCATTAATCTCCTTATCAGTTTTTCCACTTTTCTTGGCATCTGCCACCAATTTATCAATTTCAGACTGTCTTTTCTGTATTACAGTTTGAACACTCTTAGTATATCTGAATTCAAGAAATACCTTTGAATAATCTATATATCCTATATTAATACTCTGTTGAGAAGAAATAGTAGAGAAAGATAAAACAAATATAATGTATACAGATAAAATTATCTTCAATAGCCTTTTGTTCATGTCTATTTACCAGAAGATAGAATATTTATAACTTTATCTGTAATATCTACTCCGCCCCAAATTACAATCTCCTGTCCTTGTACATTCTTCGTAAGTACCGCTATGTATCTCTCTTTTTTAGCAAGATCAGAGAATATTTTATCAAGAGTCTTTTTTAAGCTATCTAATACTTTTTCTACTGCTTGTTTATAAGGTTGAAGTTCTGCATCATATTGGGCTGATAGTTTTTTTATTTCATCTTGAGATTTTCCAGCCTTCTGAGCTTCATTAAGCTTATTAAGCCTATCTTGATATTCTTGTTGATATTTATTATAGGCATTCATAAAAGGAGGATAACTTCTTAAAAGTTTATCTTCATCAATATATGCTATTTTTAAAGAAGTCTGAGTCTGTGCTCCAACAATTTTAACACCAACAAAGATGAATGAAATTACAATTAGTAAAAATACTATGAACAGACCATATTTTTTCATTTTCCTTACCTCCTAAAATTCTAATTTTGATTTGATATAAAAATTTCTCAAAGATACAAGATCACTCTCTAATCCAAAGGCATAGAATAATGATTTTTGAGAAACTGAAAACTCCATACCAAAAAATGGATTAATTCTAATATCACTTGCAGACACTAAATCTCTTGGATTAAAACAGCTATCACCTCCAACAGATAGAGTTAAATATATCCCTTTATTTAAGGGAAATGCATAAGTAATCTTTAAATACAAAGATCCATCCTCTGGTGAGTCTCCAAAAGGATATCTTATATCCCCCATAAAACCTAATATACGTTCATTAAGACCCTCTCCGTATCTTATAAAATACTTACCTGATAATGAGGCTAAAGAATAATTATAATTAGAGCCTCCTCCATGAAAATCTATGCCAAAATTAAAATAGCTTCCAGATTTATAAACACCATCCTCTTCTAAAGTTGAATCTTGAGTTATATCGAAATTCAATACTTTATCATCAAGATTCAGATTATTTTTAAAACCAATTTCACCTATTATATTATTACTATTGGAAAGAATTTTATTAATACTCAATCCCCAATAATTATCTCCAAAATAAACTTTTAAAAATTCCCGTTGCCAAGAAATAAGGTAGTCAAAAGATCCTCGCATATCGTTAGAAATATTTAACTCTAAATTGCCATAATTACTCAAATAGTAACTAAAACCTAAATTTACTCTCTCATTTTTTTCATAAATCAAAGAAACTATTCTTGGTGATAGATATTCAAAATTAAGATATAAAATTGTATAACCTCCTTCAAAAGCCCATTCTGGTATTATTTTTATCCTTATATTCTTTTTCAAAAGTTTCTGATTAAGTTCATCTATTTTCTTTAGATCAAGGGGATCTCCTATTGAAAGATTCAATTTCTCCTCAATAATCTTCTTTTCCCATTGATTACTGCTTATTATTTCAATACTACCTATAATAGGAGCCTCTTTCCAGATAAATGTAAGAATTCCATCCTTAAAAATATATTGAGGAGAAATTTCTAAAACAAAACCCTTCTTTCTATAAAGATCCTCAATCTTTTTGCAATCCTCTTTAACTTTATCCTCAATAAAAAATTTACCTTTGCCACTATAAATGACTTTCTGAATAGCATTAATTGTTATAAGCTTTATATCTGGAAATATTATTTCAGCAATAACAGGAAATTCTTCCACCTTTATGATCAGATCATAACCACCATCTAATTTTTCAAGCTTATAAGAGACAGATTTAAAATAACCACTTTCTTTTAACTTATTTAGTTGACCTTCTATATATTTTCCATTATAAGTATTTAACACTTTAATATTTAACATATTCTGAACCGCATCGTAAGAAACATTTCTCAAACCTATCACAGATATTCCCTGAATAAAATAATTTTCATCAGCAAAAGTAAGTTTTAAAGTAAATAAAAGAAATAAAGAAAATATTATTATCCTTTTCAAAGAGATCCCTCCATTCATTAAAATATATCTCCAAAGCTAAAATGAATTCTCCACTTAGTATTAGGATCCATTGGATCATTACCAAAATTATATCCAAAATCAAATCTCATTGGAATAATTATAGTTTCATACCTTAAACCAAGTCCTACGCCAGTATAAAGTTTAATATCAGATAAAGAGGAAATATCTTTCGAATACCATGTACTTCCTGTATCTAAAAAGAAAACTCCATAAATTCCATTCCCGAGAGGAATTCTATATTGGATATTAAAAAGAGCAAACGTATCTCCTTTAAATTCATTATCATAAAATCCTCTGATAGAACTTGAGCCACCTAAGGTAAAGAGTTCAGTAGTTGGTATATTACCCTCCCCATATCCTAATCCTAATCTAAATGATAAAACTTGTCTATTTTTCTGCTCTATAATAGTTAAGGTGGACTCTCTATTAGTGAGAGGTATATGCCACTGAAAATCCCCTACATATTTGATAAAGTTAGCATCACCTCCACCGCCAGCAAATTCTAAGTTTACATATTGTCTATTTCCTTGTGTAGGATTTAAATAAAAATCTCTAGAATCTCTTATTAATCCTATCTTAAAACTCCCTACACTACTCTTAGGACTAGAGTTATCCAAATAATTAATCTCTTCATATTTAAAACCAAAAGAAAGGCTCCAAAGTCTACCCAAAGGATAGGAGAATGAAAAAGCACCCCCAGTCTTTTCAATGGTAGATATTGTTGAACTTGTAATAGTTGTTTTTTTATTATAAATATCCAATTGAAAGGAATTTCTTCCTCCTAAAAACCAAGGATCACTGAAACTTAACTGATAATTGATCTTTCCTAAACCTGTTAATGATAATTGTAAACTTAAACTTTTAGCTTTCCCAAATAAATTGCCTTCTTTATACTCCACAAAACCATATATACCTACATCCGTCGCATATCCACCACCAAAATTAAAAGATCCGGAAAGTTTTTCTTTTGCAACATAAATAACCTTTACCATTTCCTCCGAACTTCCTTGTTCGAACTTAACAGATACATCTTCAAATATTCCCACATTATATATATTTTGAAGATCCCTTTTTATCTTTTCCCAATTAACAGGTTCTCCAACCTTTAATAAAATTTCCCTCTTAATCACATTCTTATCTGTCGGTCCTCTTAGTACAGCTAAAAATCCTAATACCGAAGTTTCTGTAGCAGGAACAATTTCTACTCCAATGTCTTCTACTTTATACTCCTTAAAGGTAAATATCAATTCACCATCTTCAGTAAAAGAGAAGGATTGAAGAGTTGTAAAAACATACCCTTTTTGTTGGAGGAAATTTTGAATGTTAATTATATCCTTTTTTACAAAATCAGAATTAAAAGGTCTATCTTCTTTTGTTAACAAGATAGTCTTTAAGTAATCAATTGCTACTCCAGTTAATCCTACAAAACTTATCTTTGTAACTATAGGATTTTCCTTAAAAATAAAAGTAAGAGATATCTTATCTTCATTGGTTATGGACTCTACATCTACATCTTCAAAATAACCTAATTCTTTAAATTTAGAAACTTGTTCATCAATTTTATCTTGCGTAATAAAGTCCCCCTTATCTATGATTCTGTACTTGTCAACCTCGGATTCTGCAACTTTGGAAAGTCCTTTATAACTAATATTCTCTAAGATAGGATTTTCCTTTACTATAAAAGTCACATAAGCCATATTATTAGGTGACACCACATATTTTATATCTACAGATGAAAAATAACCAGAATTTAATAAGAGATTTTTTCTTTCTTCAATATATTTCTCAGATAAGAAATCCTTTGAAGTTTTTTTGATTATATTAAAAAACTTATCCTTGGACACATTTTTTAAACCCTTTACATCGCTCAAAACTATCCAGGGATTTTCTTTTAAGTTAATATCTAATCCAGCAGTATTGTTTCTAAGATTAATGGTTTTAAAAGCTATTTCTTTAAAATATCCTGTATCCTCTAATTTAGATCTTAGATTGTCTAAAAGCCCTTGGGACAGATAAACCTCTGTATCTAAAAATATAGAATTTCCTTTTATATCTCCCTTGAATCCTATTACTTGCATTAAATCTTTCATCTCTAATTTATTTAGACCAGAAATCGAGATTTTAGATAATAACGGATTCTCTTTTAGATTTATACTAAGAGATAACTTATTATCCTTTTTTTCAATTTTAAAATCTACTTCAGAAAATAAATTACTATACATTAACACTTCTTTCTTCTCTAAAACTGCCTCTTCCGATATAAGTATACCTTCTTTTAACCCTAACAATTCCAATACTCTCTCCTTAGATATTCTATTTATTCCGTTTATTTGAATGCTATCTAAAACCGGATTTTCTTTAAAATAAAATGTCAAAATCACTCCATAATCTATTTTTTCTTGGGTAATATTAATATCAGAAAAATAACCTGTAGACATGAATTTTCTTCTCTGTTCCCAGATAAGCAGATCAGTAGTCCATCCTACATAAGGAAGAATAACTGAATCTTGAATGTCCTTTAAAGTTAGTTTCTGTAAGCCTTGAAATCTTATTCCATTCACAAATATAAGAAAGGGTGATTCAACCACATTTATTTCAAGAATAATTCCATCCTTCTGGAAGATCTTATTCAATACAACAGAAATGAAATAAGAAGAATCCTCCAATTTTTCTTTTATCGCATTCAGTTTATCATCAGATACATATATATTCTTTCCTATTCCTGCTATTTTTAATATCTCTTGGGTGCTTATTTTTGTATTACCCTTTACTATAACATCTATTACTTTATATTCTGTCTGGGCGAATACTAATACAGAGGAAAATATTAAAAAGAAGAATAAGGATAAAAATACTATCTTTTTCAAGGCTAATTCACCTTCCCTTCTTAAAACCTTGTAGAATATTCCATATTAAAATTGAATTGTTTTCCCTGAGAAGTATAAAGCTTAAATTTCAAATCATTACTTAATTTATAGCTAAATTCACCACTCCACATCCTATCTCCCCCTAAAGAATAATTTAATGTGAAATATAATCTATCCCAAATTCTCTTTTCAAGAGTTAAGTTTTTCCATATCGGCAATAAACCTTGTATTTCATAATCTACTTTTAAACTATCAAGGCTAAAAATATTAGATATCTCTGAAACAATAGGATTTAAAATAAAATTTCCAAAAGCAGAGCTTATAACTCCTTCTACTCCTATAGGAATGCTCTCTATAATACTTGAAAGAGTCCAGGTTTCTAACTGTGCTATAGGAAGATTTTTTTGTCCTACAAGGAGAAATAAAATTTCTCTAAAGGTAAGAGGTGGATCTGAAGAAAATACAAAAGAATTATTTCCCATAAAACTATAACCTTTCAAATATATGATATATCCCTGTATGATAGTACTGGCAGAAATTTCCCAAATATTCTCTTCAAAACTTAAGCCAGGAAACTTAATATATCCATTATTCACAATAAAAGAATTACCTAAAACATTAATATTTCCACTATTAAAGGATAACTTTCCATCTAATATTGGCTTTGCACTATTACCTCTTACTGTAAGATCCCCATTAATCGACAGATATAAAAACTCATTTTCATAAAACATAACATTATCTTTAAAGGATATTTTAAGATCAAAATATAATGGAAGAGAAATATTAGGAGTCTGTGTATTTAACTGCGGATATTTAATATGGGTATTAAAAACTGAGCAATTTCCACTAAGAACATATCTATCTTTTTTCTGATAAAACATTAAATCCCCAGACAAATAACCCTTTGCCATATCAGGTATGCAAAAACAAATTTCTGAAAAATCAAATTTTATCATTATATTTGGATAAACTTTACCTTTTAAAATAAGATTATTATTGTCCCCACCTAAATTTAAATTATTTAATATAACCTCACCATTTTTTGCAATCATATCAAAACTTGCATACTTGAATTTTTTTTCTATATAGCTAACCACAATCGGCTCTTTCCATTTAATATCACCTTCAATACTTTGAAGATCCTTATTACCCTTTATACTGACCCTTAATTCTCCCTTAGTTATATCTCCGCTTTTTAAAATTCCTTTCGGTAATAATGAATTAACAAAGAAAATATCGGGTAATGATATGTTAAATGTAAAATCATTCAAAGAAAATTCTCCTTTAATTTCGCCATTATCTTTTGACAATCTTGAGATCGTTCCTCTCAGTAAATATCTATTCTGGATGTTATAGATATTCATGGATATATCAAATGGCATAAATCCAGAGATAACCACATCCATGGTATTTAATTTTACATTATTCACTTGAAAATTCTTCATCTCCATATCACCAGATAATATTCCACCTACAAAATCTATATTCATATTTTTCAAAAAACTAAGATTAATATTTTCAAAAGACCAAAATCCATTTCCAGAAAAATCTATGTTACCTTCAATTTTCCCAGCCTCTTCTAAATAAACCCCCAAAAATACTTCTCCTTTTTTTAAAGAAATATTAGCGATGAGATCTTTTAGTTGAAAAACGTTATGCTTATCTATTTTGAGATTAATAGAATCAAGATCCTTGTTGACTTTTCCAATAAAAGATGAATTTAAGAGAGAAATCTTAGAATTAATATAAAGATTAAAATCATTATTTTCTTTGAAATCAAATGCTCCATCAATTTTTAAATTAACTGATGAATAATCAAAAACAATCTGGTATTTCAAGAGATCTTTGTAAGTTCCTTTAAATACAACATTATTTAAGTTTATATTTCGAATACTAAAAGTCTTAGAAACCCCAGAGAAATTAATTCCTCCATTAGCAAAATCTATTTCTAATTGATCAATTTTCCCTAAATAATCATTAAGAGAAGAAAGATCTAAATTCTCACAGAGAATTTTAACCTCTTTTTCTTTCAAATTCACATTACCAGCTAACCTTCCTCCAAGAATATCCCCATTTAATTTCATATTATCCTTTTCAATCTCTACACTAAGCTTAACAAATTCATTTCTCTCTCTATATATAAAAATCTCTCCTTTTAGATTTCCACTATCAAAAGAAAACTTTCCAATTCCTTCTAGAGAATATGGTCCAATAAAGCTAATATCTTTTATTTCTTTAGAATTTGAAAGATCTAATGTTGCTTTTATATCTTCTATATTAATGCCGTAAAAATCTAATTTAGGAATTTTAAAAAATACCTTATTTTCTTTTATTAATACATTTCCTGAAAGCTCAAAATCCAACAACTTAATATTATTAAAATCTATGTTCCCATCACCTGAAATATCATAATAACCTTTTATCGCTCCCTCAAGAATTTGCCCATCTATATTAAATTTGTTATCCCTAAAGCTCCCATGTATATATCCAAGTTTATTTTTATTAATTAAAAGATTTTCAAGTAATATATTTCCTTTTTCTAAAAAAAGAACAAAATTACATTCCAAACTACCTATATTATCAAGCTCTGAACAAAATTCTCCTGAAAACTTATTATCCATAGTTAATTTCAATTTTTTAACCTTCCCACCCAAAAAATCAATGTTTTTGCCCCAAAATGAAATCTTCCAATTGTTAAAATCTCCTTCTATTTTGGCACTCAAAAAGCGATCTTTATCCACACTCGAAAAATAACCAGCAATACTTCCACTACTATCTAAATTCAAATCAAAATTAGAAACCTTAATTTCAAAATCTTTATATTTTAGACTTCCTATTTCTGTATAAAATTTCAACTTCCAAGAAGAAAAATCTCCTTTAAAATAAAATAAACTATTAAAACTAATCTCCTCTCTAAAAGATAGTCTTCCTTCTACTTCCCCATTCATATTCAAAATATTTAACTTTCCCTTTCCTAAAAATAAACTATTATTATATTTTCCACTTAAAGACAGGCTTAGATTCTTTAAATCATGACCCTTTAGATTTATACTGACTCTTCTCAATGGAAAGTTCTTGATAATAAGATCTTTTCCATAGAGAGATATATCAAAATAAGGATTCTTTAAAATGTTACCTGAGATCTTAACCCTTAACAACAGATCTCCATTAATATCCAAGTTGGATAATTGATGAATTGAGGATTTAATTTTCAATATTTCAATATTTGATGAAAGAAGAGAAATGTATCCTAAAAGATTCTTAGGATCATATTTACCACTTATCCAAACATATCCAAAATCGTCAGTAAGTAATTTACCATTAATATTAAAATCTTCTGTAGTAGTTTTGTTTATATTTAATACTCCTTTTTTAATATATATCCCTGCAGATATACTAAAAAACTCTAACTTTAGCTTTTTAAAAAAAAAACCGAATTTCTCAATAAATCGAAATTTAAACTTCCTTCCTCATTTTCCAAAGAAAAGATGATTTTTTCAGCAGAATAATCTCCTATTTTTCCATTCTCTATTACTCCATCCACAAAAACCTTCCATCCTTTACTAGCCTCTTTATTCCCTTTCACAACTAAAGAACCTTTTCCTTCTATATCTGATAGGTTAAATAACTTGGATATCTTTTCAAATCTTATGTTTTCACCACTTAAGTAAAACTTGCCAGAATTCTTTTCAAGATCATAATTCATATTTCCTGAAGCCTTACCAATTTCCAAATCACCAGTAAATGAGACTAAAAGCCCAGGTATCTTAGCATCCAGATTTAAGGCAATATTATCAAATTTGATATCATAAATAGTTCCATCTTTAATATACACCTCTCCTGAAATCCAGGGTTTATCCCATAAATTTTTAATAATTAAATTTCCTTCTCCCTTTCCCTTAAATTTGAGGGAACTATTAAGAAACTCTTTATCTATTTTCTCTCCATTAAGGTCCTTAAAAGATATTTGGATATCAGGATCTGGTGCTACTTTCCCACTGAAATTTACAGAAGCTTCAAACCAGACCCCATTTCCTTTTACAACTGATATATTTTCATTATTTATTTTTACCTTCATACATACATTCTCTATTATTCCTGGAAAACCAGATATGCTTCCTTTTACCTCTTTTGTATCTATTTCTCCACTATAACTCCATTTATCTTTTTCCCCTTTTGTATTAAACCATCCTGAAAAAGTTCCCTTTTCAACCTTAAACATATCAGGTAGAAATATAGGAGCCCATATTGTAGCATTAGTATTTTCAAACTCAAAAGTTAAATCTCCTGATAATTTGGAAAAATTATAATATCCATAGGCTTTTATGTTTTGTCCATCAACTAAGATTGTAGCTACATTATAATTTATGACTTGATTTTTATAAGATAAATCTCCATTTACCTTATTTATCTCTATGTCTTTCTTAAGCTTCAAATCCCTGATTACAAAAATTCCATCTTTTATTTTTCCCTTAATTTCAATATTGATATTTTGAGAAGATGTTCCAGATTTTCCAATACCAGGAATTTCAGGAAACTTCCATTCCCCTTTTTCATCATGTATGATTATTATTTTGGGTTTTATAAGTTCTAAAGTAATAGGAGAAAGCTTTATAGCATCTCCCACTGAAAGGCTTACATTGGTAAATGATGCAAAATTTCCAAGCTCTAATTTTGCAATCTGTATCTTATCTGGAAAAATATACCTTACATCTTCTACCCTAAAAGATTCTCCAAAACTTCTATTCAATACATAAACTACAACATACCTTACCCATAATGGTGATGTTAGGTACATAATTCCTATTAATATAAAAACTACACTAAAGACTAAGATCAGAAACTTTTTTACCTTCTTCATAACTCACTCTCTTAATATTTGCTCCTAATGCAGAAAGTTTTTCTTCTAAAGCCACATATCCTCTATCTATATGTTCATCCACATCTAATACCTCTGTAACTCCTTCTGCCACTAAACCTGCAAGCACTAAAGCAGCACCCGCTCTTAGATCTGTAGCCTCTACAGGTGCTCCTTTCAATTTTTCAACTCCCTGTATCAAAGCTGTTCTTCCATCTATACTTATTTTAGCACCTAATCTCAACAATTCTCCTACATGTAAAAATCTATTTTCAAAAACAGTCTCAACTATCAAACTTGTACCCTGAGCAAGGCTTAAAAATACCATCATTTGAGGTTGAAGATCTGTAGGAAAACCAGGATAAGGCATAGTAGTTACCTCTATCCCTTTCCAAACCTTTTCACCTTTAACCCTTACCTCTCTATCCCTTATTTGCAAAGAATTTACACCAGCCTCTTTAAGCTTAATAAATAAACTTTGGAGATGTTCTGGTTCTATATTCTTTATTACTAAATCTTTTCCTATCATTATTCCTGCTATTATAAAGGTCCCTGCTGCTATCCTATCAGGAATAATTTTATAATAATCAATGGGCTTTAATTCTTTCTTACCTTTTATATATATGGTGGAAGTGCCTAAGCCTTCAATTTCCGCTCCCATGCTTTTTAAAAAATTTCCAAGGTCTACAACTTCAGGTTCACAAGCTGCATTCTCTATTATAGTTTCTCCTTGAGCTAAAACAGCAGCCATCATAATATTTCTTGTAGCTCCTACACTTGGTTTATCAAGATGAATTTTGGCTCCTTTTAACCCCTTTTTTGCTCTTGCACAAACAAAACCTTTATCTACAGTTATCTCTGCTCCTAAACTTTCAAAGCCTTTTATGTGAAGATCCACCGGTCTTAAACCAATTCTACACCCACCTGGATAAGGAATCTCTGCTTCTCCAAAGTAAGCAAGTAGAGGTCCCATCAATTCAAAAGAAGCTCTCATTCGAGAAACTAATTCATAAGGAGCTCTATATCCCTTTGGCTCTCCTTTAATATGTACCTTATCTCCTTCTAAAAACTCTACGCTTAATCCTAAATATCTTAGTATTTCAGCCATTGTTAAGTTATCTTTTACAGGTGGAACATTATCCAAAATAAGATCTCCGGAGTTTAAAAGAGAGGCAGCCATAATAGGCAGAGAAGCATTTTTACTTCCCCATATATCTATTTCACCTTTAAGCTTATGTCTGCCTTCAATAATAAACTTATCTCTCATTCCAACTTTATTTAAAGTAATGTTATTTGGTTCCAAAAAGTCTGTCTCCTGCATCTCCAAGCCCCGGCACTATATATCCGTGATCATTTAGATACTCATCTACAGCAGCAGTATAAATTTCCACATCTGGGTGAATTTCTTTAAAAGCCTTAATACCTTCAGGAGCAGCTATTATACAAACAAATTTAATGTTTTTAACCTGCTTTGATTTCAAAATGGATATGGCTGCAATTGCTGATCCACCAGTAGCAAGCATCGGATCAACCACAACTACTTCTCTTTCATTTATGTCTTCTGGTAGCTTAGTATAATATTGGACTGGTTGAAGGGTATTTGGATCTCTATAAAGTCCTATATGACCAACCTTAGCTGAAGGAAGAATTTGTAACATACCCTCAGCCATCACAAGACCAGCTCTCAATATGGGCACTATCGCCAAGTCTTTATTGTTTAAAACTTTTCCCCTTGCTTTACCGAGAGGAGTTTCCACCTCCACTTCTTTTAATGGTAAATCTCTTGTAACTTCATATAACATAAGGCTTGATATCTCTGAAAGTAATTCTCTAAATTCTTTGGGCTGTGTATTTTTATCTCTTAATTTTGTAAGTTTATGTTGAACCAAAGGATGATCATCCAATTTAACCATTTAATTAATTCTCCTTTCTATAAATTGGAAATTGTTTACAAAGCTCTTCTACTTCACTTTTTACCTTTTCCTTTACTTTATCATCCTTTATATTTGATAAAACCTCATGAATAAGTCTCGCAATATATCTCATTTCACCTTCTTTCATACCTCTTGTAGTTAAAGCTGGTGTACCAATTCTTATACCACTTGTAACAGTAGGCGATTGAGGATCAAAAGGTATTGAATTTTTATTCACAGTAATACCAGCTTCTTCTAATGCTTTTTCAGCTTCTTTTCCAGTAATACCCTTATCTCTCAAATCTACTAACATGAGATGATTATCAGTACCACCACTTACCAATCTATATCCAAGCCTCATAAGTTCATCAGCAAGAGCTTTAGCATTAAGTATAATTTGTCTTTGATACTCTTTAAACTCAGGAGACATAGCCTCTTTAAATGCTACAGCTTTGGCTGCAATTACATGCATAAGAGGACCACCTTGAATACCTGGAAATATAGCCTTATCAATCTCCTTTGCAAACTCTTTTTTACAAAGGATAAAACCTCCTCTTGGCCCTCTTAAAGTTTTATGAGTAGTGCTTGTAACAAATTGAGCATAAGGGACAGGAGATGGATGCAATCCTGCAGCAACCAACCCTGCAATATGTGCCATATCAACCATAAGATAAGCACCTACATCCTCTGCTATACCTGCAAATTTTTCAAAATCAATAATACGAGGATACGCACTTGCTCCAGCAACAATAAGTTTTGGCTTTACCTCCTTTGCCAAATTCCAAACTGCATCATAATTTATTCTCTCAGTGTCTTTATCTACTCCATAAAAATAAAAATTAAAAAATTTACCAGAAAAATTTACAGGACTTCCATGAGTTAAGTGTCCCCCATGTGCCAAATTCATACCTAAAACCTTGTCTCCAGGATTTAATACTACAAAATAAACAGCCATATTTGCTTGACTTCCCGAATGAGGTTGAACATTTGCATGCTCAGCACCATAAATAGCCTTTACTCTTTCTCTTGCTATATCCTCTACCCTATCCATATAAAGACAACCACCATAATATCTTTTTCCAGGATAACCTTCAGCATACTTGTTAGTAAGAACAGAACCTTGAGCCTCAAGAACAGCTCTACTTACAAAATTTTCAGAGGCTATAAGTTCTAAATGATACTCCTCCCTATATTCCTCACCCTTTATTGCTTCATAAATTTCAGGATCTACATTAGGTAAGTACTTCACAGCTCCTCCTCCTCAATCATAGATATTTTTTGAATTCTTAATTTATGTCTTCCACCAGTAAACTCAGTATTTAGCCATACTTTTACTATCTCCTTTGCCAAATCATAACCAAGGATTCTCCCTCCTAATGCCAAAATATTTGCATCATTATGCTCTCTACTTAATTTTGCCTCATAAGGATCTCTACATAAAGCAGCTCTTATACCTTTTACTTTGTTAGCTACAATACTCATACCTATACCTGTACCACAAATTAATATACCTTTTTCAAAACCCCCTCTTGCCACAGCCCTTGCTACTAATATCCCATAATCAGGATAATCTGTTCTTTCTGCTGAATAAGTTCCAAAATCATGGTAACTAATATTCCATTCTTCTAACCATTTTTTTAATTCTTCTTTTAATAAATATCCTGCATGATCAGCCCCAATTGCAATCTTCATAGATCTACCTCACCATCATATTTTTGATTAAGTTTTTTAATTCTTTTTCTATCTTATCACGAACTTCTCTATACGTCTCTATATCTTTACCATATGGATCCAAAATATCTTCATTACTTAGAGTAAATATTTTGTAGCTATATTTAGGATAAACACTTTTTAAAATCTCAGCTTGTTCCTTTGTCATAGTAAAAACATAATTAGCTCTTTCCATGAGTTCATTATCTATTTTTTTAGAAGAATGATTTGTAATATCAACACCTATCTCTTTCATTACTTCTTGAGAATATATAGATGCCTTATTTCCTTCCAAAGCAAATATACCTGCCGAGGAAACTTCAATTTCTATATCATACTCTTTAATAAGTTTACGAAAAAGATATTCTGCTATTGGACTTCTACAAGTATTTCCTGTACAAACGAATAATATCATCACTATTTATCACCTGCTGCTCTTTTTAGTCTATCCATAATTGCAAGACCTATTCCCTCTTCTGGATATGATTCCACAAGAATAATATCAATTTCCTTCTCTAATCTTCGTAAGGAGGAAAATAAATTTAAAGCAATATTATATAGATCAGATCTGCTTCCTATAACATAAATTTTAAGATCTTTTGGATAAACATCTTTGGTTTCTTCTGAAGCAAGAACTCCCACTTTTTTACCTTCCTTTATCCAAGATTTTATTTTATTTTGCCATATTTCATTAAACTCTTCAATAATGTATAAAGGTACCTTAGGAGCATAATGTCTATATTTTAAGCCAGGAGAGGGAATATCTTCTTTTTTTACTTCTCTCCAAAAAACTATTTTTTTCTTTAATACTTTCTCAATTTCTTCTTTTGGACATGCTCCAGGCCTATATAAAACAGGTGGATCGGTAGTTATATCCAAAACTGTAGATTCTACTCCATAACTTACATCTCCTCCATCAATTATTAAATCAACCTTATCTCCTAAATCCTCAAGAACGTGTTCAGCCTTAGTAGGACTTGGTCTTCCAGAAGCATTTGCAGAAGGAGCAGCTATTGGCCGTCCAAAAAGATTTAGAAGGGTCAAAGCAACCTTATTTTGAGGTTCTCTTATACCCACTTTAGGACTTCCACCTGTAACTATATCACTAACTATAGGTGATTTATAAAAAATTAAAGTTAATGGCCCCGGCCAAAAAGCTTCCATTAATCTCTCAGCATCAGGTGGAACATCATCCACAAGACTATAGACTTGATCCATATTTCCTACATGAACAATAATGGGATTATCAGGTGGCCTACCTTTCGCCTCAAAAATTCTTCTAACAGCCTCTTCATTCAAAGCATCAGCCCCAAGACCATAGACAGTCTCTGTAGGAAAAGCCACAAGACCACCTCTTCTTAATACTTCAACCGCTATATTTAAAATCTTTTCATCTGGATTATTTCTATCTACCTTAATTATTTCCACCATATTAATTTGATCACTCTATTCTTTTGGGAAAGATCTTTGTATACATGAAACTCAAATTTAAGAAAGGTTCTTTTAATCAATTTTACTAAATTGTCATAAATAAACGGTGAAATTTCAAAAATAAATACACCTTTATCCATCTTTTTCAAGTCCTTAATAACATTCTCATAAAAAACACAACCATTCCAACCACCATAAAGGGACTCCCAAGGCTCTCTTTTAACTTCCTTTTGAAGAAAAGGAATTTCCCAAGAAGCAATGTATGGGGGATTACTTAATATTAAATCAAATTGTAAATTTCTCATGGTAATAGGGTATAGATAAGGTCCTAAGAAGAATTTAATCTTATCTATAACCCCATATTTTTGAGCATTAATTTTTGCAAATTTTAGAGCAAAAAGCGATATATCACACGCATAAACAGTGAGATTGTCAATTTTTTTAGCTAACGTTACTGCTAAATTACCACTACCTACCCCGATGTCAACAATTTTTTTTAAAGAATAACTTTTGATAGTATCAATAGTCACATCTACTAATAATTCCGTTTCATTTCTCGGTATCAAAACCCCTTTATCTGTAAAGAACTCATAATCATAAAAAAATTTTTTCTTAAGGATATAACTTATAGGTATTCCTTTTTTCCTTAAATCTAATAGTTTTTTAATCTCCTTTATCTTTTCTTCTTCAATAAAATCTACCGTATAAATAAAGCTTCTATCTTTATTTAGAACGTAGGATATAAGTAATTCAGCCTCCAAATATGCAGAATCTGGATCTATGTCTTCTAATTCTCTTTTTAACCAAAATAATACTTCTCTAAGAGCCCGCACTTACTTCTTCAAAAAGCTTTTTAATTTGCTCTTCCTTTTCAGCAAGGATGAGCCTATCTATAAATTCATCCAGCTCTCCTGATAACACTTCTTCTAATTGGAAAGATGAATAATTTATTCTGTGATCTGTAACTCTTCTTTGCGGAAAATTATATGTTCTTATCTTTTCACTTCTTTCCCCACTTCCTACTTGAGCTCTTCTTTGAGAAGCGATCTCATTTTCTTTTTCTTTTTGATAGTATTCATACAATCTTGCTCTAAGAACTTTCATGGCCTTTTCTCTATTTTGGTGTTGAGATCTCTCATCTTGACATTGAACCACAATTCCAGATGGTATATGGGTTATTCTTACTCCTGATTCTGTCTTATTTACATGCTGTCCTCCTGCCCCACCAGACCTAAAAGTCTCAATCCTAAGATCCTTAGGATCAATTTCTATCTCCACTTCCTCCATTTCGGGAAGAACCGCAACAGTTGCAGTAGATGTATGAATTCTTCCACTTGACTCAGTTACTGGTACTCTCTGAACTCTATGCACTCCACTCTCAAACTTGAACCTACTATAAGCACCCTTACCTTCAACAATAAATATAATCTCTTTATAACCCCCAAGTCCCGTTGGGTTAGAACTAACAATATCTACCTTCCATCCCTTCTTCTGGGCATATCCAATATACATTCTAAAAAGATCTGCAGCAAAAAGGGCTGCCTCCTCTCCTCCAGCCCCTGCTCTTATCTCCATAATAATGTTTTTCTCATCATTAGGATCCTTAGGCAAAAGGGCAGATTTTAATTCAAATTCCTTTTTTTCAATCTTTCTTTCTATTTCTTCCAATTCCATCTCAGCTAAATTTCTAATCTCTTCGTCATTTTCTTCTCTTAATACCTCTTCTAAATCTTCTTTTTCCTTCAATAATTTTCTATAATCTCTAAAATTCTCTACTATTTCCGTAATTTTTGCTCTTTCTTTAAGAAGATTCTGGTATTTGTTAAAATCATTAATTACCTCCTGTTGAGCTAAGAGGTCCTCAATCTCATTAAATCTTTTTTCTATTTCTTCTAATTTTTCAATCACTATATCTTGAAGCATTTTCCTCCAGTGTCACCTCCTTTAAAGCTACAATCGCTGTTTCTAATTGCATATCATCTGGTTCTTTTGTTGTAAAATACTGCATCCATAGCCCTGGTTTAAGCAAGATTTTCCAAAAAATAGAATCAATATGCTCAGATCCTAATTTTATTATCTCGTAAGATATACTAAAAATCAATGGGATAAGCAAAACTCTAGTAATAATTCTTAAAAGAAAAGGCTGTTTACCTAAAAAGGCAAAAATCACTATACTTACTATCATTACTACCAATAGAAAAGAGGTTCCACAGCGAGAATGAAAACGTGGATATTTCCTGCAATTCTCAACTGTTAATTCTTCTCCTGCCTCATAACAGAATACCGTCTTATGTTCTGCACCATGATATTGGAAAACTCTATAGATTTCTTTTATCTTACTTATTAAATAAAGATAAATCACAAAAATAGCTAATCTTATAATTCCCTCTAAAAGTCTCAAAATTATTAAAGAATTTATATATACCTCTATAGGTTTTAATATAAGAAGGGGTAAGACAATAAATAACGCAACAAAAAGAAGAAATCCTAAAACTAATGCAATACCTATCTCGGTATTACTGGTTGGTTTTTCATCTTCCTCAAAAGCAATCGATATGGAATAATTCAATGCCTTTATTCCCCAAAAGAGAGAATCCATTAAAACCATAAGACCTCTTAGTAAAGGTATTCTTGTCCAGCTTTTAAAAAAGGGCTGTAATCTCTCTTTCTTTACAATAATTTCTCCCTTTGGGTCTCTTACAGCAACAGCAATATCTATTCCTTTTCTCATCATTACTCCCTCGTAAACTGCTTGTCCACCAACTAACTCTTTTTTATTCTTCATTTTTATCTCTCCTTAAAACTGTATGGCAATTTCTACATCTTGCTTCATAGCTTTCAAAAGCTCCTACTAAAATAATTGGATCGTCATAATATGCAGGTTTTCCATTAATTATTCTTTGAGTTCTACTGGCTAAATTTCCACATTTCATACAAATAGCATGAAGTTTATCAACGTATTCTGCTACTGCCATTAAATATGGCATAGGGCCAAAAGGTTCTCCTCTAAAATCTTGATCTAAACCTGCCACAATCACTCTTTTCCCTTTATCTGCTAATCTCTGGCAAACTTTTACAATTCCCATATCAAAGAATTGTCCTTCTTCTATAGCTATCACCTGAGTATCCTCTTCTACATACTTTTCTATGTCTGCACTGTTACTCACAGCTATCGCCTCTATCTTCAAACCTGTATGAGATGTTATATAATCTTTATCATATCTTGTATCTAAACTGTGCTTAAAAACTTGCACTTTTTGTTTTGCAATTTGCGCTCTCCTAACTCTTCTAATTAACTCTTCACTTTTTCCACTATACATTCCTCCACAAATAACCTCTATCCACCCTGAAGGCATATTCATAAATTCCATAAGTTATCACCTTCTCTTAGGAATACAGCTCTTTCCCTCAAGACATGGACCTCTAAAACAATACGGTCCTGCATCTTCAAATATATTAGGTGCTACCTTTTTAACCAAATCTAACATCTCCCAAGCCATCTCCCTTATTTCCCATTGTGCAGAATTACACGTTCTTAACGTAAAAAAATGAAGTAGTTCTCTGGCATTCATAGTAACAATTATTTTAGATTCCACAGCTTGGGGTAATAGATATCTTGCATCCTCCTTAGGAACTCCCATATTTACAAGTTCCTCATAAGCATTAAAGGCTTTATCTAAAGTTTCTTTATATACTTTTTCCCTCTCCTTATCTATTAATATAGACTCAGGAATTACATATTCTTGCCTTATTTCTACATACCTCTGACTTTGTTGTGAGTAAGATGCAATCCTATGTCTCACTAATTGATGAGTGGTAACTCTTGATATACCTTCTATATAAAAAGTAAAATTAGCATGCTCAAATATGGAAAAATGTTGTAAGGTTTTTGCCTTTTTTAGAAGGCGAGAAATCTCATCAGGAGTTAGTTTTCCTTCTAACTCCTCAATATTTCCTTGATAATGACATAATCTCATAGCCAGAGCACATACTTTTTCGGGCTCTGGCGTATAAGCTATTAATTTTACCCTCAATTTTATTTAATTTCCCAATTATATTTTTTAGTAAATCTTTCTACTCTTCCCTCCGTATCCACAAATTTTCTTTGACCTGTAAAGAATGGATGGCATTTAGAGCATATTTCTACTGTCATATATTCCTTTGTTGATAAAGTCTCATAAACAGCCCCACATGCACATACTATCTTTGCTTTCTTCAATTCTGGATGAATACCTTTCTTCATGTTTCCTCTCCTTTCTTCTCTATAAAATTTCCAAATTTACATTCTGAAAAATTATACCATAAAAATTATAAGGAGGCAGAAAGAAAATCTTCCTGCCTCCTTTTTACTTACCTTTACTTCAATTTAAATTAACGAGGCTCAACTATAAAACGGATGGCTGTTCTTTCTTCTCCATCAATTTGTACATCAGTAAATGCAGGGATACAAATTAAGTCAATGCCACTTGGAGCTACATAACCCCTAGTAATAGCAATTGCTTTAACTGCTTGGTTGACAGCTCCAGCACCAATTACTTGGATCTCAGCACGTCCCTTTTCACGAATTACACCTGCTAATGCACCAGCCACTGCATTAGGATTAGATTTAGCGGAAACTTTTAATACTTCTACCATAAACCTACCTCCTTTATATGTTCTTCCCATGGCAGACTTTTAAATTTTAAATTTCTCCCCTCCTTTGTAACCTGATAATGTTTTTTGTCTTTCCATTTACTTCTTCTACCTCTATAATCACCCCTTCCACTTTAAAAAGTCCTTTTTCTGGTACATCAAATTTTTGAGGTATTTGGAGAAGAAATTTCTTAAGAACAGCCTCCTTATCTACACCCAATATAGAATCGTAAGCTCCACACATACCTAAATCAGATATATAGCCAGTTCCCCCTGGAAGAATTTTCTCATCAGCTGTCTGAACATGTGTATGTGTACCTACTACCGCTGTTACTCTTCCATCCAAAAAATATCCCATAGCTATCTTCTCAGACGTTGCTTCAGCATGTATATCCACTAATATTATTTTAGTATCTTTTTCCATTTCTCCAACTATATTATGCACTACTGTAAACGGATTTTCAATAGGTTCCATAAAAATACGTCCCTGTATATTAATTATACCAATTTTTTTGCCATAATATGAGACTGTAATATAGCCTCTACCAGGAACTCCCGAAGGATAATTAGCAGGTCTTAATACTCTCTCGTAATTCTCTAAAACAGAGATTCCTTCTTTTTTATCCCAAATATGATTACCACTTGTAAAAGCATCAATACCATAATCCATTAACTCTTTCAAGACACTTTCAGTAATACCAAATCCAGCAGCAGCATTTTCAATATTTGCAATTGTAAAATCAATTCCATATTCTTTTTTTATTTGAGGGAGAAGAAGTCCTACACCTCTTCTCCCTATTTTTCCTACTATATCACCAAGTATTAAAACATTCATAATTTACTTTGCGTACTCCACAGCCCTTGTTTCTCTTATTACCGTAACTTTTATTTGACCAGGATATTCCATTTCTTTCTCAATTTTCTTAGCAATCTGATAAGCTAATCTTGTAGCTGTTAAATCATCAACTTCTTCAGGGCTTACTAACACTCTAACTTCTCTTCCTGCCTGAATAGCATAAGCCTTTTCTACTCCTGGAAATGACATGGCTATCTCCTCAAGCTTTTCCAGCCTCTTTATGTAAATTTCAATGCTTTCTCTTCTTGCTCCAGGCCTTACTGCTGAGATACTATCCGCTACCTGAATTATAACATCTAAAGTCTTAATAAGAGGAATCTCTTCATGATGAGCTGCTACAGCATGGACCACATCTGAATGCTCTCCATATCTCTTTAAAAGATCAGCTCCTAAGGTTGCATGCGATCCCTCAACCTCATAATCTATAGCTTTTCCTATATCATGTAAAAGCCCAGCCCTCTTTGCTAAATTTACATCTGCATGTAATTCTGCAGCAATAATTGCTGCAATTTTTGAAACCTCAATTGAGTGCTGAAGAACATTTTGTCCATAACTGGATCTATAATAAAGTCTTCCTAAAACCCTTACTAAATCAGGATGTAAATTTTGAAGACCTACTTCTATTGCAGCTCTTTCTCCTTCCTCTCTTATTTTATTCTCTACTTCTTTTCTTGCTTTATTTACCATTTCTTCAATTCTTGCAGGATGAATTCTCCCATCTTTTACTAATCTTTCTAATGCAATTCGAGCAATTTCTCTTCTTACTGGATCAAAGGAAGAAAGAACCACTGCCTCTGGAGTATCATCAATTATAAGATCTACACCTGTCAAAGTCTCAAAGGTTCTTATATTTCTTCCTTCTCTACCTATTATTCTTCCCTTCATTTCTTCACTGGGCAAACTAACAACAGATACTGTAGATTCCACAGTATGATCCACTGCACATCTCTGAATTGCCTCCGTTAAAATCTCTCGAGCCTTTTCATCTGCTATCTCCTTATATTTTGCCTCTGCTTCTTTTATCCTCATAGCTATATCTCTTTGTAATTCTTCTTCCACCTTCTTGAGAATAATATCACGAGCTTCTTCTCTACTCATCTGAGCAACCTTTTGAAGCTCCATAAATGCTTCTTCTTCCAATTTCTTTAGATTTTCGAGTTTTTTATCTATTTCTTTTTCTTTATTGGAGAGAATTTCCTCTTTTCTCTCTAAATTTTCTTCTCTTTGAAGAATTCTCTTCTCCAAATTGAAAAGCTCTTGTCTTCTTTCCTTAATTTCCCTTTCAGTCTCAGATCTTAATTTAAAAATTTCTTCTTTAGCTTCTAATAAAGCAGTTCTTTTTCTTTCTTCTGCTTCCTCTTCAGCTTTTTTAACTATCTCCTCAGCTCTCTTTTCTGCGACTTGTATTGTTTTTTGCTCAATATTTTTCCTTATGAGATACCCGAAACTAACTCCTATAATAAGTGTGATTAAAGCTATTAATATGCTAATTTGAATTCACCTCCTTCCATTTTTCAAGCTCTTTTTCTAACTCCAAAATTGCTTTTTCCCATGTTGTCTCCTTTACTATCTTACCATACTTAAAAATTATAACTCTTTTATTTGAGCCTGCAATTCCTATATCTGCCCATTTTGCTTCACCAGGACCATTTACTTCACATCCCATTACAGCTATCGTTATATCTAAGGGAAAATCTTTAAATCTTTTTTCTATTTCTCTGGCTACTTTTTCTACTGGAAAATGAGCTCTTGCACACATGGGACACGAAATAACTTTTATACCTCTTTGCCTTAATTCTAAGCTTTCCAATATATGGTATGCTACTTCTACTTCTTTTTCTGGAGAAGCAGAAAGAGAAACCCTAATAGTATCACCAATACCCTCATAAAGTAAGATACCAATTCCTACTGCGGACCTAACACTTCCTGGAACAAGTATACCAGCTTCTGTTATTCCTATATGTAGAGGATATTTTACTTGGGAAGAAAGTAGCTTATAAGCTTGTATAGTCAAAGGAACAGAAGAAGATTTAACAGACACAACTATATCAGTGAAATCATTCTCCTCTAATAATCTAATCTCACTTAAAGCGCTCTCTACCAACGCCTCAGGAGTAACTCCACCATATTTTTCAAGAATCTCTCTGCTCAAAGAACCAGCATTACTACCTACTCTTATTGGTACACCTCTCGCCTTTGCTTCCTTTGCTATTAAAGATATATATTTAGAATTCTTAATATTACCTGGATTTAATCTCAATTTGTCTACCCCTTGCTCCAAAGCTATTAAAGCAAGTCTATAATCAAAGTGTATATCAGCAATAATAGGAATAGGGCTCTTTTTCTTTATCTTTCCCAGAGCTAAAGCTGAGTCTTTATCAGGTATTCCTAACCTTACTAACTCACAACCCTTCTTAGCTAGGCTTTTAATTTGTCTAAGAGTAGACTTAACATCTACTGTGGGAGTCTTAGTCATAGACTGTACTCTTACAGGATTATCTCCACCAATCTCTACATTTCCAACTTTTATAACCTTTGTTCCTCTTCCCATCACTTTCTAAGCCTTAAAACATCAAAGAAAGTAATAATGATCATGAGAAATAAGAGAATTAATAGACCTATCCAATGTACTATTTCTTCTTTTTTAGTTTCAATAGGCTTTCCCCTTATTTTCTCAAGAATAATGAACAATATCCTACCTCCATCTAAAGCAGGAAAGGGAAGTAAGTTAAACATCCCCAGTTGTACACTTAACAGTGCTGTAAAATTAAGATAATATACAAGCCCTAGAGAAGCTACTTCTCCCGTCATCCTGGCAATACCAATCGGACCTGAAACTGATATCCCTTGAGCTCCTGTAAAAAGTGCTTTTAATACAAAGAAAATAAGCAAAAAAGCATTGATTAGCATAGCAAATCCATTTTTCAATGCTAATGTTATAGGATATCTCTTAGGGACAGATTTAAAGACAATACCTATAATACCCCCCTTTCTCTCCTCATCCCATTGAGGTATAACCCTTAAAGTAATTAGTTTACCATCTCTTTCCACATCCACTATTATTTCTTTTCTATCATTAGGGCTTTTTATAGATTTTGTAATAAGCTTTACTGCATCCTCTATCTTCTCTATTTTTACACCTTCTAACGAGATAATTTTATCACCTGGTAGAAAACCTGCCATTTGAGCTGGTTTACCTTCTAATACTCTATCAATTATAGGTATAGGTTGAGGAATCCCAATGAAAAAAATACTTACAAATAAAAGAAAAGCAACCAAGAAATTAAAAAAGGCTCCTGCAAAAAGTATTAAGAAGCGTTGCCATGGAGCCTTTTTATAGAATTTTCTTTCTTCCGGAACCTCCTCTTCCATTGGTAACTCTAAATCATCAACACCAGCCATTTTCACAAAACCACCAATAGGAATCAATCTCAATACAAATTTAGTCTCCATACCTTTATATTCAAAAAGCTTAGGGCCAAAACCAATAGCATATTCAAAAACCTTAACCCCAAAAAGTTTAGCTAATATAAAATGTCCAAGTTCATGCGGTACAGTAAGTATAGCAAAAAGAACTAAAAACAAAATAATATCCATCTATTTTTTCACTCCTTTTTTTATCTCTTCTCCTAAAAATCTAAAATTCTATTCAATAATACAGGTTACTCATAAATTTTTCAACCTCGTCTAAATTAGGGGGGTTAGCCCCACGCCTTGTACAAGTTAAAGCAGCTACACTGTTAGCAAAAATAAGAATATTTTTAAACTCTTCTAAAGAAAGATTGGATATTTCTTTTTTAACTGTTTTGCCAAGCTTATATAAATAATATAAAAAGCCCCCCATAAAAGAGTCTCCAGCTCCTACGGTATCTACAACCTTTACCTTCATACCTGGCACTTTAACATAATTAGATTTTTGATAAGCAATAGATCCATCCTTTCCTAAAGTAACCACAAAAATTTTAACTCCTAAATTAATAAATTTCTCAGCAATTTTGTCTAAATCCTCTTCTCCATATAACCACTTCAAATCTGCCAAACTCACTTTTAATATATCCACCCTACTTACCCAATTTTCAAATCTTGATAAATACTGCTCCTTATTCACAATTAGGCTTGGTCTTACATTTGGATCAAAGGAAATTATACAATTTTTGTAATTTTCAAAAATCATTTTTTCAAAGACATAACAACCAGGTTCTCTAATCATTGATATAGATCCAAAATGAAGGATTTTCACTTTTTGTGTATCAATAAAAGGAATCTCTTCTTCTTTAAGCATAGTATCAGCAGTATTATCCCCATAAAATATAAAATAAGGTTCACTGTTCTTTAATATTACAAAAGCTAAAGTAGTAAGATATTTATCTCTTAACACAAAAGATGTATCCACGTTATTTTTTATAAGATTAGAATAAAGAATCTCCCCAAAAGGATCATAAGAAATTTTACCAAAGAAATATACAGGCGCTCTAAGCTTTCCAAGGGTAATAGCAACATTATATGGAGATCCCCCAGGATTAGGTACATACGCATATTCATCTCCTAAAGATATAGGCGTAAAATCTATTAAGGATTCTCCAGATACTAATATCATATTTTCTTTAACCTCCACATAAAAAATATTGTATTTAATTATAAACTATGATAGAATAAAGCTAACACGAGTTAATATAAAGAGGTAAGGAGAGATGTATGTAGATGATAAAGTTTTTGGAGATTTAGAAAAAAAAGAATTTTTATCAAATAGGAAAATAGAAGAGCTTGAAAAGTTTCCTTACATAAAAATAATTCCTGAAGATCCTACTCCCAAGGATGAAATTAAAGTTATATTTACTTGTACTCCATCTCAGAATTATAAAACTATTTATTATAAAATAAACTCCCAAACATCAGAAATACAAGAAGTTTCAATTGAAATTAAAGATGTGATTTGGGATAATGATTTTTTTAGTTTTTTACAAATCTTAGAAGCTCAAATTCCTCCTTTGAACAAAGAAGGTATAATTGAAATAACATTAAATCCGAAAGATGATTATGAAAAAGATTATTTTTCCTTTTCCATTGATGAATTTGAACAACCAAAGTGGTCCCAAGAAAGCATAATATATCATATCTTTGTTGACCGCTTTGCAAAAGATAATTTTGAGGTGAGTTTATCTAATAATCTAAAAGAGAAACTTGGAGGTAATATCAAAGGAGTTATCAATCACCTTGATTATATAGAATCCTTAGGCATAAACACAATTTGGCTTTCTCCTATATTTAAGTCAACTTCTTATCATGGATATGATATAGAGGATTATTTTGAAATTGATCCCGCATGGGGTAATAAAGATGATCTCAAAAAATTAGTTAATGATGCGTTTGAAAGAGGAATTAGAATAATTTTGGACTTTGTACCAAATCATTTATCCTATTTAAATCCTATATTTCAAGATGCATTGAATAATAAAGATAGTAAATATAGAAATTGGTTCATTTTTAAGGACGATAATTCTTATGAATCATTTTTTGGAGTAAAATCCATGCCAAAGATAAATCTAAAAAATAGAGAGGCAAGAAAATATATTATAGATGCAGCCAAATATTGGATTAAAAATTTCGGAATATCTGGATATCGATTGGATTATGCGGTTGGACCAGATATCAATTTTTGGACTGAATACTATTATTCCATAAAAAGAGATTTTCCTGAAACTTTTCATTTTGGGGAGATAGTGGATACTCCCGAATATGTAAGAAGGTTTATAGGTAAAATGGATGGAGTACTTGATTTTTACCTTTTTAAATTAATAAGAGAGTTTTTTATAGGTAAAAAATGGAAATTAAAAGAATTTTTGAAAATTATAGATTTAAGATATAAATTTTACAAGAATCATATAAGGCTAATTTCGTTTTTAGAAAATCACGATTCTAATAGATTCCTTTTTTTAGCTAATGACAAAAGATTATTAAAAATAGCTTCCATATTTCAATTTTCACTTAATGATACACCCATAATATATAATGGACAAGAGATGGGTGCTAATCAATACAGAAACATGTTAGAAGGAAACAGGGCTCTTCATGAATATGTAAGACTACCTATACCCTGGGATGAAACCAAACAAGATTTAGAACTCATTGGGTTTTATAAAAAACTATCAAGAATCAGAAAAAATTATCCAGCCCTATATAAAGGAGATTTTACATTAGGCCATATAAATGACATTATTAGCTTTTACAAGATTTATAATGATCAAAAAATACTAGTAATAATAAATAATACAAAAGATGAAAAAAATATATATCTTAATGGCGTTTTCAAAAATTTATTTAATAACGAGATTTATAAGAATGATTTGATAATTCATCCTTTTGAGGGTTATATACTTCTTGAGCTAAATCACTAATTTTCTCTAATTTCACATTGTTAAAAAATCCTTCCTGGTAAAGCTCTTTTAATACCTTTATGGTCTTTGGTCTTAAATGAAATATGAATATACCCCAACCCTTCCTCTCAGCTATCTTAATAGCTTGAGAAAACCTGTATTTAATTCTATCTTCTTGATTCTCATGATCTATAAATAACATATTTTCTAAAACAGGAACTCCCACTTTATTCCCAATTTTTTTCCCTACTGAATTTAAAATAGTTTTACTATCCAAAAAGCTTAGGCCATATTTTTTGAAAACCTTTAACACTTTCTCCATAGCTTCATCGTCTTTTGTAACTTTCGATCCCATATGATTATTAACCCAATATATTTTAGCATCTCCAAATCTCTTTAGATGAAGACTCACAATTTTATCTATTTCCTCTTCACTCATACCACTCATTATTGCTTCTGAAGTTAAATATTTTGCATCTTTTGGATAAGTAATTGATTCCATAGGAATATGCATCATTACTTCCCAACCTTTTTTGACAAACTTATATGCTAAGTCCTTTGTATGTGATGTAGGAATTATAGAAACATTCAATATATAAGGAAAAGATAATAATTCTCCAACCCAATAATTATTTTCCACTAAATCATCTATCACGAAGGCTATTTTGGGCTGATTTGGCTTATGAGATACGTAAATTGGAAAGTATAGAAATATATTATCAAGCTTAATTGAATTACCATTAGGAAGATCTATATCTGAACTTAAAATATACTTTTCATATTTAGAAGATACGGTTCTCTTAATGTCATGATTTTTAATTATTTCTTTTCTAATCTGAGTATTATAGAGACTTGATCTAAAATAAATAGAATATATCTTCCAATTTATAATATAATCTTCAATTTCTCTTCTTTTTCCCTCTATTATGTATCTTTCTATAAAAGGTTTATATTCAGATAAAATCTTATTTACTTCATCTGATTCAAAATTTATTTCAATCCTATTTTTCAAAAATTTTTTATCATCTTTTAAAACTTCCTCTTTTTTGTCTTCCCTACATCCATAAAAAACCAATAGAAAAAATAAAAAGAAAAATAAAATTCCTATCTTCCATATCTTTCTTTCCATAATTTTTTAATCCTTTCTTTTATTATTTTCTCCTCTCCTTGTTCAGTTGGATTATAAAAAATCTCATTCACATCATATGGTAAATATCTTTGAATTACAAAATGTTCTGGAAAATCATGAGGATACAAATAATCAGGAGAACTTCCCCATAAGTGCTTTGGAATCTCTGACACTCCTTTCTCCTGTATGTAATTCATGACTTTTTCTATGGAAGATATCACACTATTACTCTTTGGAGCGGTCGCAAGGTATATGGTAGCTTCAGCTAAAGGAATTCTTGCCTCTGGCATACCTACCACTTCCACAGCATAATATGCAGATTGAGCAATCAACAAAGCTAAAGGATCTGCCATTCCTATATCTTCAGCAGCATGAATTATAAGTCTTCGAGCAATAAATCGTGGATCTTCTCCTGCAAGAAGCATCTTAGCCAAATAGTATAAAGCAGCATCGGGATCAGAACCTCTTATGCTTTTAATAAATGCTGATATGGTATGATAATGCTCGTCCCCTTTTTGATCATATCTTATCACCCTTTTCCCTATCACCTCTCTTACCACAGATGCATCAATAAGGATTTTTCCATCTTCACCAGCTTTTGCAACAAAGGAAGCAATTTCTAAGGTATTAAGAGCAATTCTTGCATCCCCATTGGCAAATCTAACTATTTCATCAACAGCATCTTGAGAAATTACAATGTTTTTTCCTCCTAAGCCTCTTTCTCTATCTTTTATTGCTCTATCAATTAATATCCTTAGTTTATCATCCGCTAAGGGCTTCAGTTCTATAATTCTACATCGAGAAAGAAGGGTTGTATTTAAAGCAAAAAGAGGGTTTTCAGTAGTAGCACCTATAAGAATTATTATACCTTTTTCTATAAAGGGTAGTAACACATCTTGTTGTAATTTATTGAAATGATGTATTTCATCAAGAAATAAAACAGTTTTCTTTTTATAAAGTTCAATATTTCTTTGAGCTTTTTGGAGGGCCTCTTTAAGATCTTGTACTCCAATTATAGCAGCATTTAATTCTATAAAATCAGCATTTATCTCCTTAGCTAACAGAATAGAAAGGGTAGTCTTTCCAGATCCTGGGGGGCCAAAGATAATAAGGGAAGGTAAATAATCTTTTTGAACTGTCCTTCTTAAAAAAGATCCTTCACCTATAATCTCCTCTGCACCAAGAAATTCATCAAAACTCCTTGGCCTCATTCTGTATGAAAGAGGTTGAAAACTATTATCCTCTTTAAATAGCTTTTCTTGCCTATCCATCTAAGAAGTGCCTAAAAACCACTTGAAAATTTTTTATTATATCTCCTTTACTTTGCATTATATAGATCCCATTATCAAAAGCGTATACACCATCTTTTAAAGAGAAGACATTTATTTCTTTACTTTTCATAAATCTTCTTTCTAATAGAGAATATATATTCTCAATTATATTTCTTTCTATTTTTAATGTTGTATCAATAAAAAATATTGTAATCTTTGGTTTTAATACTTCTCTTCTTCTTAAAAATTCCCAAATTTCTCTTAGTCTTATATTATTAGGAGGACTTGTTTTACACTCCACATACAATAAGTTATTCTCTAATATGGAGAGGATATCAAAGTCTCCTCCACCCTTAATCTCCTTTATTTTTATTCCCCAAATCGTGGGCATATAAAATTCCCTTTTTAATATCTCTGATATGAACCACTCTAAGGTTTCTCCAAAATTATCCAAATAAAAGTAAGAAAACAAATAGTGATCTTCTTTTAAATTTTCTATAATATGAGCTTTCAATAAAAAATTCCAGTGTTCTTCTACTTCATCCTTTTTCCAGCGAGAAAAAAGAGCTCCACAATCAACATAATCATCTTTTCTAAATATTAAAAGATCACCTAAAAAGCGTCTAAATCTATAGTTAAAAAGTCTTTGGTAATATTCGTCTAAAAACTCTCCTCCCTTAGGTACTATCACCCTCTCAATTGGACATTCTTCTATTATCTCATATCCTCTACGCCAAAGTGCTCTTCTTACCTCTTCAGAATTCATTAAATCAATCTTTATCTTCCTCTAACATCTTTAGAATTTTTTCTAGTACTTTATCTTTGTCATTATCCCTTTCCTCTTTTGTATAAACCCTAATCACTTCATCTAAAGATACTAATTCTCTTCTTTCTTCGTCATATTCCACAACAAGCTTACTTAATGGTACATGATGATCTACTACTACTCCCTTCCCCTGCTTAGTTTCTACAATACTACCTTTGGGAGGCATCTTTTCCTTAATTTTTTGATATGTTTCATATTCATAAGCTAAACAGCACATGAGTCTTCCGCATATTCCAGATATTTTTAATGGATTTAAAGCCAAAGATTGCTCCTTTGCCATTTTAACAGTAATAGATTCAAATTCTTGCAAAAAAAGATGACAACATACTTCTCTACCACATATTCCTAAACCTCCCATATATTTTACTTCATCTCTTACTCCTACCTGATGTAATTCAATTCTTGTTTTATATTGTGAAGCAAGATCTTTTACTAATTCTCTAAAATCTACTCTATCTTCAGATGCAAAATGTATCGTTATCTTGCTATAATCAAAAGTTATTTCACAAGCAAGCATTTTCATAGGAAGAGACATTTCATTTGCCTTTTTTTGAGCATACTCTAAAATTTGTTTCTCCTTTTCCCTATATCCTCTTATCTTCTCTAAATCTTCTTCTGTTGCTCTTCTTAGTATAGGTTTTAAGGGAGATGGAGGTTGAAAATCCTCTGGAGGCTCAAAGGGTGGAATTGCTACTCTACCTGCCTCTGTTCCTTGTACAGTTTTAACAATTACCCAATCTCCTACTTTTAAATTCAAATCATTAGTTGAAAAATAATAAACCTTCAAACTTCTTAATCTAATACCTACCACATATTCTTTAGCTTTAATTTCTTCCATCATCCTTTCATCCCTACTCTCAAAAACAAGTTTTCTATTGTAAGAGTCAAATTTGCATTATTTCTAATATTCCTAATAGCATCTTGTGTCATTCCAAAAAAAATTTTCAAATCCTCTAAAGAATATTCTTGAGATTTTCTTGCAATCTCTATAGAAAAATCTTTCTGAGTTATAAAATCTTCTTTCTGTAATAGTTTCCAGAAAAATATATCTCTCCACCAAAAAAGAACTAATTCTAAATAATTAATTATCTTTTCATTATCCTTTTCTTCTACAAGAAAATCAACTACCTCAAATGGAGAATATAATTTTTCTTTCTTTAGTAAAGTTAAGTATTTAAAAAGTTCAATTCTTTTATTCCAATTTTCTTCTTCATTCCAATACAAAGCCTTTCCAACACTTCCTTGGGATAAAGATATCAATATATCAATTCTATCTTCTGGAACCTTATCTTCTATAATTTTTCGGACTTCTTCCTCGTTAAGATATGAAAAATTAATAATCTGACTTCTTGATATTATAGTAGGAAGAAGAAGCTCAGGACGATAAGCTATCAATATAAATATGGTATATTCCGGAGGCTCCTCAAGTATCTTCAAAAGGGCATTTGCTCCTTCGTTTCTCAATTGATGAGCATCGTCTAAAATAAAAACCTTATAATTACTTACATAAGGCTTTAAATAAGCTTCTCTTCTCATATCTTTAATCTGCTGTATCTTATACCACATTCCATCAGGTTGAAGGTAAAATAGATCAGGATGATTCAATTTCTTTATACTTAGACAAGTCTCACACTCCCCACATCCCTCAAAAGGTTCTACTTTACAATTTAAAGCCTGAACCAAAGAAATAGCTGTTAACTTTTTACCTACCCCTTCAGGACCAACAAAAAGATAGGTTTGGGATATTTTGTTCTCCTTAAGGGATTTCCTGAGTATTTTTATAGCTAAATCCTGACCTATAATCTCTTTAAATGCCATCTCTAAATCTTCTCAAAATAAGCCACATCTACAGCAAACACAATTGCTCCGCCAACTTTTACCTTTACAGGCATTGGTACCATCCTTAAAAGTTCTATAGAAGGAAGAGGAGGAATAATTATTTTTTCTCTTTCCTTACAATTTTCTTTTAAAACTGTAATGAAATCGTCAAAGTCATCATCTTCAACAACAGTCATTATAGTAACACTACTTTCTTCTAAAAATCCTCCTTTACTTCTGAAGAAGGTCAAGGAAAAGTTCTTCTCTAAGAGAATCTCTCTAACTTTTTTCCAATCCTCTTCCTGAATAATAGCAAAAACTAATTTCATTTATCCACCTCTAAAGATATTTTCTTTCCAAATAAGCAATGATGTCTTTACTTACTTCTTCCTTTGGTCTATCTCCAGAAATTATTACAAATCTATCTTTTTCACTTTCAGCTATTTCTAAATATCCTTTTCTTACTTTATTATAGAACTCTAAATTTTCCCTTTCTATTCTATCAAAATTCTTTTTTCTACTCAAAGACTTATAAGGATCTATATCAATAAGAAAAGTTATATGGGGTATTAAATTGGAAGTTGCAATCTTATTAAGATCAGATAATATATTTATTGGTAAACCCCTACCATATCCTTGATAAGCTATAGTAGAATCCATATAACGTTCACATAGAACCCAAAACCCTTCCTGAAGCTTTTCCTTAATTTTCTCTGTATTTTCTACTCTTGAACCTATATAGAGAAAAGCTTCGGTCCATGGTCTTAATGCTAAATCTGGATCTAAAAGGATAGACCTTATTTTTTCCCCTACCTCTGTTCCTCCAGGTTCTCGAGTTACATAGACCTTTACACCTTTATCTTCCAAATAATTTTTAAGTATTGAAATCTGAGTACTTTTTCCAGATCCATCTAAACCTTCAAAAGTTATAAATACAGATCTTTCCATTTTTATAAATCTATGCTGGGAATATTTTTACTTTTCTAAAAGGCTCCACACCAACACTCTCAGAATGTAAACCATATTGTTGAATAAGTTGATGCTGTAATCTCCTTATATAGGCAGGTTGAGGAGACAATTCATAGGGTTCTTCATGGGTAAGAACATATTCAATTCCTTCTTGAGCTTCTCTTAAGGCCTCTTCTTCTTCGCTATTCTTCCCTCCTACAGTTCTAATACCAAATCTTTCTCCTAAAAACCTTTCAATTTGTGTTACAGTATTACTTCTTAATACTGCTATACCTATATTTCTTTTTTCTGCCTCTTTAAGCAAATCTTTAGCCCTCTTTTGATGAGCTTTCAATATAAGTAAACAATTTGCTTCTGATAAATTTTTTACTATGAAAGCTGGTATACCAAGATTTCGAATGGCTTTTTCCAATCTATTTCTACTTATACCATAAGGATAAATTTTAAGGACATCTGTCTTTTTATCTGTCTTAATAACTGACTCCTCAGTCTCTTGAGATGAAATTTCCAATACAGAAGCCTCAACCTTCTTTACTTCACCTTCTGCGGTCCTTACCCTTATCTCTGGTCTTATAATATAACCTCTTAATAATGCATCTACTGTTTTTGCTACATCAAGATGAATAGCCAGCTTATCCCTTTCTTGTATCTCTACTACAACTTGAAAGGTTGGAGGAGCTTTTCTCTCTAATACTGTCTTTTGGGTACCTCTCCTCTTTGCCTCTTCATCACTTAAAGTTACAACTTGTATACCACCCACAAGATCCGATAATGTAGGGTTTAATAAAAGGTTTTGTAAGGTTATTCCATGAGCAGTACCAATAAGTTGTACCCCTCTTTCTGCAATAGTACGAGCTGCTTTTGCTTCAAGCTCTGTACCAATCTCATCAATTACTATAACTTCTGGCATGTGATTTTCTACTGCCTCTATCATCACATCATGTTGTTTTGAGGGATTTGGCACTTGCATTCTCCTTGCTCTACCAATAGCAGGATGCGGAATATCACCATCCCCACCAATTTCATTAGAAGTATCTATTATTATTACCCTTTTACCTAATTCATCAGCTAAAACTCTTGCAGTCTCTCTAAGAAGGGTAGTTTTACCAACTCCAGGTTTTCCCAATAGTAGAATATTCTTTCCACTTTCTATAACATCTCTTATTATATCTACAGTACCTAAAACTGCCCTACCCACACGACAAGTTAAACCTATAATTCTTCCGTGTCTATTTTCAATAGCTGAAATTCTATGTAATGTTCTTTCTATACCAGCCCTTTTATCACCACTAAACTCGCCAACTCTGGCAATAATATAATTTAAATCCTCATCTGTAGTATATCTTCCTTCAAAAATAATAGTCTTTTTATAAAATCTCGCTTCTATTTCCCTACCAAGATCTAATACAACCTCTATAAGATCCTTAACATCGGGATCCTTTTCCAATTTTTCTTTAATATCCGCAGGAAATATAGATAAAAATTTATCTAAATCATCAACTATTTGCTGAACCAAAATTCTATACCTCTCCTTCTTTTTGATTTTCCTTAAAAACTATCATACCCCATGATCCTGGACCTATATGTGAAAGAATAGTACAACTAAAAGATCCTACATAAAAATCAGTAATTCTAAATATTTTTTTTACTTCTTCTGCGACTTCTAAGACTTCTTCATAATTATCAGAATAAGCTATAGCTATTTTTACAGGAACATCCCCCACTCTTTCCTTAATTATTTCTATAATTCTTGATTTCACCTTTTGTTTTGTCCTAACTCTTTCAACTGGCTCTATTGCTCCATCTCTAAGCTCCAAAATAGGCTTTATCTGTAACAAACTTCCCATCCATGCTTGGGCTGCACCTATTCTTCCACCCCTATAAAGGTATTCCAAAGTATCTACTGTGAATTTCACTTCAGAATTTCTGAACATAATCTCCGGAACATTCAAAATCTCATTTATACTTGCTTCTTTTTCTATGGCCTTAGCCAACTCTATAACTACAACACCAAGGGCAAGTTCTGTAAGTTTTGAATCAATCACATATATTTTATCACCATAAGGTAAAAGCTCTTTTGCAGCATTTGCAGAACCAATAGTCCCACTTAATTTAGAAGAAATATGTATAGATATAATACCCTCTAAATCCGGGTTCTTCTCAAATATATTTTTGTATGCATTATAGAAATCTTCTACAGAAGGCTGAGAAGTTTTCGGGAATATATTGGTTTCTCTTACCTTTTTAAAGAAAATTTCAGGTGTTATATCTATACCATCTCTATACACTTCTTCCCCAAAAGCAACCTTTAGCGGTACGACTGTTATATCATATCTTTCTACATATTCTTTTGGAAGGGCAGCTGTACTATCAGTTACAATTTTAAACATATTTTCCCCCCTAAATTTATTTTCAAGATCCCTCAGTCTCTTCAGAAACAGTAGTTTCCTCTGTATACCTTTGTGGAGTTACTATGGCAACTATAACATCATCAAGAGGAGTTAATACCTTAATTTTATCAGAGATATTTAAATCCCTCACAGTAATAGCATCTCCAATATCCAAATCCGAAATATCTACTTCTATATTGGTAGGTATATCAAGAGGTAAAGCCCTAACTAAAATTTCTTCCACTCCATGTTGTAACAACCCGCCCTGTTTGACCCCTTTTGGCTCTCCTTTAAGAACCACAGGCACATAAACATCTACTACTTCTTCCAATGTTACAGCATGAAAATCTACATGTATTGGTTCATCTGTTAATGGGTCAATTTGTATATCTTGAAGTAAAGCAGTCTCAGTAACACTATTATTACCATCTTCTACTATCATTTTAAGTATATGCTGTTCTTTTGAATGCCCTCTTTTAATTAGATCCCACAATGTCTTTCTTTCTATCAATATATGAACATTTTCCTTCAAGTGTACCCCATACATTACACCTGGTACTAACCCCATTCTTCTATATTTTTTTGCAGATTCTTTTCCTAATTTCTCTCTCTTTTTGACTTTTATTTCAACCACATCCATTTTCTTAAACCTCCTTAAATTAATTTTAACTAATTTTTTAGTCAAATAATGAACTTAAGGAATCCTTATTTGAGATCCTTTTAATAGCTTCTCCTAAAAGATTACCTACTGATATTATAGTAAGCCTTGGGACTCTTTTTTCTACAGGAATTGGTATTGTGTTAGTTACTACTAATTCTTTTATCTCAGATTCTTCTAATCTCTTATGGGCATCATTTGTTAAGATACCATGTGTAACAGCTGCATAAATATCTCTTGCACCTCTTTCTCTTAAAAGCTTTGCTGCTGAAAAAAGAGTATTCCCTGTTGTAATTATATCATCACATATAATAACATCTCTTTCTACAACATCTCCAATTATTTCCTCAACCTCTGCCACCTCTGGAGCTGGCCTTCTTTTATAAATTATAGCAAGAGGGGAATGTAATCTTTCTGCTAAAGCTCTTGCTCTTGTAACACCCCCAATATCAGGTGATACAACAACAGGATCTTTAAGATTTTTATCCTGAAAATACCTTGAAAAAAGAGGTAAAGCTGTTAAATTATCAACAGGAATATCAAAAAACCCCTGAATCTGCCCAGCATGAAGGTCCATAGTTACAACCCTTGAAGCCCCAGCAACCGTAAGAATATTAGCTATAAGCTTAGCAGAAATAGGTTCTCGAGATTTAGTTTTTCTATCCTGTCTTGCATAAGCATAATATGGAATTACAGCTGTAACCTCATCTGCAGATGCCCTTTTTAAAGCATCAATTATTACTAAAAGTTCCATAAAGTATTCATTCACTCTACTACCAAGAGACTGAATTACATATACTTCTGCTCCTCTTACACTTTTTGAAATCCTTGCATATATCTCACCATCTGAAAATCTTCTTATTTCTATTTCTCCAAGCTCAATACCTAAATATTTAGCTACTTCTTCAGCAAGTTCCCTATTAGAGGTCCCACTATACAAAGCTAAACATTTATGTGCCATAATTACTCTCCTTTGATTCTTTTATTTATATTTATATATGAATAAGGACCAATTATTGCTCCCTTTTTCAGATTAATATCTCCAAATATGAAAGAAAAAGGATATACAACAACATCATGCTCTATGTTAGTTTTTTTTCCTATTACAATATTCTCCGGTTCTATCATAATAACACCATTTTCCATATGTTTTTTATTTATTTTACTCTTTAATATTTTTCTTAAAAATACAAGCTCTTCCTGAGTGTTAGCTCCTAACACCTCTTCCTTATTTACATGAAAAACACCAACCTTTTTACCTTTTTCAACAAAATATTTAACCGCATCAGTTAAATAAAATTCTCCTTGAGCATTATTATTAGATAAAAGTGGTAAAATTTCTTTAAGATATATCCATTTAAAAACATAAATAGATGTATTAATCTCCTTGATATTCTTTTCCTCTTCATTTGCATCTTTTTCTTCTACAATTTTCAAAACATTACCATTAAAATCACGTACAACTCTTCCATATCCTTTAGGATCTTCTAAAAAAGTAGTTACTAAGGTACAATCATTATTCTTTTCTATATGTTCCCTACACAAACCTCTTATTGTATTTTCTTCCACTAAAGGTACATCTCCTGGAAATATTACCAGATTACCGCTAAAATCACCAAGTTTTTCTTCAGCCCTTTTTATTGCATCACCCGTACCTAAAGGAACATCTTGAACTACCATGTGATCATTATCAGAAATTAACGCTTTTATTTTGGGGCTCACAACTAATATATAATTTTCCCCAAAAAACGACTTTATTGTATCAAGTAAAAACTCTAAAAGATTAGATTCATAGAGGGGATGAAGAACCTTTGGAAGCTCAGTTCTCATCCTTTTACCTTGTCCTGCTGCTAAAATTATAGCCTTAAATCCATTCATGCTTAGGTGAATTTTTATAATAAAAATTGGCTGGGGAGGCTGGATTCGAACCAGCGAATGGCGGATCCAAAGTCCGCTGCCTTACCAGCTTGGCTACTCCCCAGTGCCAAAATAATTATATATTATAGTGAAAAAGAGGTCAATAAATGATAAAATAATTTTCAAAATGAAAGTCAAGATTAATAAAAACTTTAAAAATTTAAGAAAAGCCTACAAAAATCTGATCGAAAAATCAAAACACAACATAGTTTATCCCCTATTATTGTTTATAATCATCGATCTTTTTATCCTTTTAATTGATTTTATTATTACTCCACCTTTAAAAATGGGAAATATAGCCCCTAAAAATATAGAAGCACCAAGAACTATAATATATAAAGATGAAGAGGAAACAGAAAGAATAAAAAATCTCCTTCTTTCTCAATTCAAACCAGTTTATACTATTGACCAGAATATTATTTTACAGAATATTAGCAAGCTATCAGAATTAATGATAGTTACAGAAGAATCTTCAAATATAACTAAGTATTTTTCTTCTCTTCCTTCATCAAGAATTAACTTAATTAAAAAGAAAATAGAGAAATGGTTAATAGAAAATTATACAAAAGGGATTAAACCAGAAGAGATTGATGAGGTAAAACAAAAATTTATAAATTTCCTAACAGATGAAATTTATATACCAGCCCAAATAGCCCAAGAACTTTCAGAAATACTGATAGTTCCTAACGTGTTTATAAATGAAAAAGAAACAGAAACAAAAAAACAAGAACTATTAAAGTCCATTAAACCTATAGAAAGACTAATTAAAAAAGGTGAAATTATTGTTAGAAAGGGTGAAAAAATAACCAGAGATAAATTTATAATTTTAGAGGCCCTAGGCTATACCCTTTCTCAAAAAAACATATTGAGACTTATAAGTCTTTTTTTAACTTTATCAGCTCTCCAATTATCCATTACCATTTTTACAAGAAAATATTTAATAATAGAAAAAAACTTAAATATTTTTCTATTGATGAATTTTTTATTTACTCTATCAATACTTTCATCTAAGATTTTCTCTTTCTATTCTCCCTACTTAAATCCTTTAACTTCATCTTTATTTATTTCTACGGTTTTATTAGATTTTCCATTATCTTATATCGTTTCTCTAACAATAATAGTAAGCTCTTCTATTTTCTCCTTTTCTTATACTATCCCTATTTTATTGTTCTTTGATTTTCTTATCATAAATAACAAAATCAAAGAATTAGAAAACAGATCAGATTATGTAAAGATTGGTTTTCTTATATCACTAATTAGAATACCCTTTATTGTTTTTGGGAAGCTTATCTTTAACGAGTCAGATTTGACATATACAAATATGATTTATTCATTTATTAATCCTACCTTATCAGCCATTCTTTCAGTGGGAATAATTCCTCCCATAGAAGAATTATTTAGAGTAGCTACACCATTAAAATTATTAGAAATGACAAATCCAAATCATCCCCTTCTAAGAAAACTCCTTATGGAAGCACCAGGTACTTATTATCACAGTTTAATTGTAGGAAACTTAGCAGAAAGAGCAGCTAAAGAAGCTGGAGCAAATGAGAGAATAACAAGAACTGCAGCCTTATATCACGACATAGGCAAAGTAAAAAGATCTCAATACTTCATAGAGAACCTTCTTCCAGGCCAAAATAATCCTCATGATAATTTATCTCCATATATAAGTGCTCTTATTATCAAATCACATCCAAAAGATGGAGCAATAATTTTAAATAATTATAAGTTTCCTAAAAACATCATAGATATTGTTGAGCAACATCATGGCACAAGCCTCATTAACTATTTTTACAATAAGCAATTACAGATTTCTAAAAAATATGTGCCTGAGGATGATTTTAGATATCCTGGCCCAAAACCCGAATCTAAAGAAGCAGCCATAGTGATGTTGGCAGATAGCATAGAAGCAGCCACAAGAACCATTACTAATATTACTCCAGAAACTATAGAAAAAGTAATAAGAGAAGTAATTAGAGAAAAACTTATAGATGGACAATTAGAAAACAGTAAATTAACCTTAGAAGAATTAGAAAAAATTGCTCAGAGTTTTATAAAAACAATTATCGAGCTAAGACACCCAAGGATACCATATCCAAGGTTTTAAACTCAAGGAAGAATAAAAAATCAACAAAAAAGAGGAGGCTCTCTGGCGATGACCTACTCTCCCACCCCGTTGCCAGGGCAGTACCATCGGCGCTAGAGGGCTTAGCTTCCGTGTTCGGAATGGGAACGGGCGTTTCCCCTCCGCTCTAATCACCAGTAGCCTCCTCTTCCTTCATAACTCCATCATAAATCCTCTTTGAGAGAGATCACACCGTAACCAGCCAGGCGTCAAAGCCTCGGCATATTAGTACCGGTCGGCTTCACGCATTGCTGCGCTTCCACCTCCGGCCTATCTACCTCCTCTTCTCGGAGGTGCCTTACCAGGTTTTCCCTGTGGGAAACCTTATCTTGGGGTGGGCTTCGCGCTTAGATGCTTTCAGCGCTTATCCCGTACGGACTTGGCTACCCAGCTCCTGCACCTGACGGCACAACTGGTACACCAGAGGTCCGCCTGCTCCGGTCCTCTCGTACTAGGAGCAGTTCCCCTCAAGTTTCCTACGCCCGTGGCGGATAGGGACCGAACTGTCTCACGACGTTCTGAACCCAGCTCACGTACCGCTTTAATGGGCGAACAGCCCAACCCTTGGGACCTTCTCCAGCCCCAGGATGCGGTGAGCCGACATCGAGGTGCCAAACCTCGCCGTCGATGTGGACTCTCGGGCGAGATCAGCCTGTTATCCCCGGAGTAACTTTTATCCGTTGAGCGATGGCCCTTCCACTCGGGACCACCGGATCACTAGGCCCGACTTTCGTCTCTGCTCGGCCCGTCGGCCTCACAGTCAGGCAGGCTTAACGCCCTTACACTTTAGGCACGATTTCTAACCGTGCCAAGCCTACCTTTGGGCGCCTCCGTTACCTTTTAGGAGGCGACCGCCCCAGTCAAACTGCCCACCAAGCACTGTCCCCCAAAAGGCTCTTCTTTTGGGGTTAGAACCCCAACACCACAAGGGTGGTATTCCACCGACGGCTCCACAGAGGCTGGCGCCCCTGCTTCTCAGCCTCCCACCTATCCTCTACATGTGGTGCCAAAGTTCAATGCCAGGCTGCAGTAAAGCTTCACGGGGTCTTTCCGTCCTGCCACGGGTAGTCCGTATCTTCACGGACACTCTAATTTCACCGGGCCCCTCGTTGAGACAGCGCTCCAGTGGTTATGCCTTTCATGCGGGTCGGAACTTACCCGACAAGGAATTTCGCTACCTTAGGACCGTTATAGTTACGGCCGCCGTTCACTGGGGCTTCGGTTCAGGGCTTCGGGTATCCCCCTAACCCTTCCCCTTAACCTTCCAGCACCGGGCAGGCCTCAGCCCCTATACATCGGCTTCTACGCCTTAGCAGAGACCTGTGTTTTTGGTAAACAGTCCCCAGAGCCACTTCACTGCGGCCCTTTCAGGCTATTCACCTTACTCGGGCACCCCTTCTTGCGAACGTACGGGGCCATTTTGCCGAGTTCCTTAACGAGGGTTATCCCGCGCACCTTTGGATCTTCACCTCGCCCACCTGTGTCGGTTTGCGGTACGGGCACCCGCTAACCTCCCTAGAAGCTTTTCTCGGCAGTGTGGGCTCAATGCCTTCGCCCTCTCTCGAGGACTCCCCATCACTCCTCGGTTCATCGGGAGTGCGGATTTGCCTACACTCCCTCCCTTAGAGCTTGGACCTGGTATGTCACCACCAGGCGCACCTACCCTCCTGCGTCCCTCCTTCGGTATTAACGGTTAGCAGGTGGGGCCGGAATATTAACCGGCTGTGCATCACCTACGCCTTTCGGCCTCGGCTTAGCTCCCGCCTAACCCTGGGAAGACGAGCTTTACCCAGGAAACCTCGGGCTTTCGGTGGGAGGGATTCTCACCCTCCTTTTCGCTACTCATGCCGGCATTCTCACTTCCGCCTCGTCCAGCGGTCCTTCCGGTCCGCCTTCTCCCTACAGCGGAACGCTCCCCTACCGCTCTACCTACCCGAAGATAGGTAGAACCCAAAGCTTCGGTGCCGGGCTTTAGCCCCGTGTATTTTCGGCGCAGCTTGGCTCGATCAGTGAGCTATTACGCACTCTTTGAATGATGGCTGCTTCTAAGCCAACATCCTGACTGTCTTCGCCAAGCTACCTCCTTTACCACTTAGCCCGGACTTTGGGACCTTAGCTGTTGATCTGGGCTGTTCCCCTCTCGACTATGGAGCTTATCCCCCACAGTCCGACTCCCAGCTATCCACCTAAGGCATTCGGAGTTTGACTGGACTTGGCAGCGGATCCCCGCCCCTCGCCCAACCAGTGCTCTACCTCCTTAGGTTTCATCGGCTGAGGCTAGCCCTAAAGCTATTTCGGGGAGAACCAGCTATCTCCAGGCTCGATTAGCTTTTCACTCCTACCCACAGCTCATCCCATAGCTTTTCACTGCTAACGGGTTCGGACCTCCACGGGGGGTTAACCCCGCTTCATCCTGGCCATGGGTAGCTCGCCTGGTTTCGGGTCTAATGCGTGTGACTAGTCGCCCTCTTCAGGCTCGCTTTCACTTCGGCTCCGGGACTCCTCTCCCTTAACCTTGCCACACGCATTAACTCGCCGGCTCATTCTTCAACAGGCACGCAGTCGAGCCAGCTCAAAAGAGTTACCCCTTTTGAGCATCGCTCTCCTACTCCTTGTGGACGTACGGTTTCAGGTTCTATTTCACTCCCCTCTCTGGGGTTCTTTTCACCTTTCCCTCACGGTACTATGCGCTATCGGTCACCAAGGGTATTTAGCCTTAGGCGGTGGTCCGCCCTGATTCGCGCAGGATTCCACGTGCCCCACGCTACTCGGGACTAAGGCCCATAAGAGATACATACTTTTCGCCTACGGGGCTCTCACCCTCTTTGGCCAGCCTTCCCAGACTGTTCGGCTAAGTATGTATTCCCTTACGAGAGAGTCGCGGCTCCCTCCGGCCTTATCCCTCTACCCCTGAGTGGCAACACCCGCGAGCTTCTCCACCACTCAGGTTTAGGCTCCTCCCCTTTCGCTCACCACTACTCAGGGAATCGATTATCTCTTTCTTCTCCTCGGGGTACTAAGATGTTTCAGTTCCCCCGGTTCCCCTCCCTAAGAGTTTCCCCTTAGGGATACTCTGGCATTACCCAGAGTGGGTTTCCCCATTCGGAAATCCCCGGATCATAGCTTGCTCGCAGCTCCCCGGGGCGTTTCGCCGCCTGCCGCGTCCTTCTTCGGCCCTTGGTGCCTAGGCATCCACCGTACGCCCTTTCTACTTTGACGCCCGGCTGATTACTGCATCATCCCTCTCTATCTTCTCTTGTCTAAGGTACAAAGATACAAGGAGAAAAGAGGGAGAAGAGATAAAGGAAAAAGAGAGCACTTTTCTTTCTCCATAAGAAAGGAGGTGATCCAGCCGCACCTTCCGGTACGGCTACCTTGTTACGACTTCACCCCAATCATCCGCCCCACCTTCGGCAGGCTCTTCGCCTGACTTCGGGTGTTGCGGACTCTCGTGGTGTGACGGGCGGTGTGTACAAGGCCCGAGAACGTATTCACCGCAGCGTGGCTGATCTGCGGTTACTAGCGATTCCGCCTTCACGCAGGCGAGTTGCAGCCTGCGATCTGAACTGGGGGTGGCTTTAGGGATTCGCTCCACCTCGCGGCTTCGCTCCCCTCTGTACCACCCATTGTAGCGCGTGTGTAGCCCAGGGCATAAGGGGCATACTGACTTGACGTCATCCCCACCTTCCTCCGGCTCATCGCCGGCAGTCCCCTTAGAGTGCCCGGCTTTACCCGCTGGCAACTAAGGGCAGGGGTTGCGCTCGTTGCGGGACTTAACCCAACATCTCACGACACGAGCTGACGACAGCCATGCACCACCTGTGCAGGCTCCAAATAAGGGAAAACCCCCTCATTCGGCACTTACCCTTTCGGGTAAGCTTTCAGCCTGCATGTCAAGCCCTGGTAAGGTTCTTCGCTTAGCATCGAATTAAACCACGCGCTCCACCGCTTGTGCGGGCCCCCGTCAATTCCTTTGAGTTTTAGCCTTGCGGCCGTACTCCCCAGGCGGGGCACTTATCGCGTTTGCTGCAGCACGGAGAGTCTGACTCCCCACACCTAGTGCCCATCGTTTACGGCTAGGACTACCGGGGTATCTAATCCCGTTCGCTCCCCTAGCTTTCGCGCCTCAGCGTCAGGGCCAGTCCAGAGAGCCGCCTTCGCCACCGGCGTTCCTTCCGATATCTACGCATTTCACCGCTACACCGGAAGTTCCGCTCTCCTCTCCTGCCCTCTAGCTTAGCAGTATCAGATGGCCTCCCCAAGTTGAGCTTGGGGCTTCCACATCTGACTTGCTAAGCCGCCTACACGCCCTTTACGCCCAGTAAATCCGGACAACGCTCGCCCCCTACGTCTTACCGCGGCTGCTGGCACGTAGTTAGCCGGGGCTTTTTCCTCGGGTACCGTCAGTTCTCTTCCCCGAGAAAAGAGGTTTACACCCCGAAGGGCTTCCTCCCTCACGCGGCGTCGCTCCGTCAGGGTTTCCCCCATTGCGGAAGATTCCCGGCTGCTGCCTCCCGTAGGAGTCTGGGCCGTGTCTCAGTCCCAGTGTGGCCGACCACCCTCTCAGGCCGGCTACCCGTCTTCGCCTTGGTGGGCCATTACCCCACCAACTAGCTGATAGGCCGCAGGCCCATCCCAGAGCAGTATACAGAGTTGCCTCTGTATACTCTTTCCTTACCTTAGCTCTCCGCTCGGTAAGTATATGGGGGTTTAGCACCCCTTTCGAGGTGTTATCCCCCTCTCTGGGGTAGGTTACCTACGTGTTACTCACCCGTGCGCCGCTCTCACTCCTATCGGTTATCCCAATAGGAGCTACCGCTCGACTTGCATGCCTTAGGCACGCCGCCAGCGTTCGTCCTGAGCCAGGATCAAACCCTCCATCCAATATATATCATACCTTCTCTTTCGGGTCTGTATCCTCGCTCCCTATATGCCTTCCTCTCTTCTTCCTTCTCTCTTCTCTCTCCCTTTTCTCCCTTTGTCTAATGTGCATCCGCCCTTTACCATCGGGCGGATTAAATTCTATCATATATATTTCCCTTTTGCAAGAGGGGGAACAAGAAAAAATATAAAAAAGGCAAAAAAGCCTTTATACCTCTTGATCTTCTTCTACCTTCTCTCTTCTTTGATTTCTAAACATTTCTAAAATTTCAGAGACAGAAGTTGCATCATAAGGACCTTTATCCTCTCTAATAAAGCCAATAACTCTTGGGAATCTTAATGCATAACCTAATCCATCAGTTTCTTTTCCACATGTATGCACAGGGCTTCTCGTTATTTCATCAGCTTGAATTTCTACCACATATTTAGGTTCTACCCATACATCAGGTTCTATTAAAGAATCAACATTACTGGGTTTATGGTCAACTTTTACTTCATCTAAAACTTCCCTAAATTTTACCCATTCCTCTTCCGTTGGGCCTGTTCCTATTTTTGCTATAGTCTTAAACAGATCTCTCTCTTGATCATACACTCCAACAAGAAGGGCACCTATTCCAAATTTTGCTCTATGTCCTCTCCCTTTAAAATATCCAAGAATCACACAATCAACTGTATCTGTGAGATGACTTTGATAAGATCTCTTTAATTTTATCCAGTTAAAATTTCTTACTCCTGCCTGATATGGGGCATCTAATCTCTTAGCTACAATACCCTCCAATCCTTCACTAATACATTCCTCAAAAAACATCTGTATTTCTTTCGGATCACTAGTAATAATATTCTTTGTTATAAAAATTTTATCTCCTTCTTTTATATTCTCTTCTAATTTTTTTCTTCTTCTAAGATAAGGTAAGGATGTAATATCTTCTCCATCTACATATAAAATATCAAAAGTAAATAGCTGGAGAGGAAAAAGTTCTGCCATTTCACTGATGTTATATTTTCTCTTTCTTTGAACAGTAACCTGAAAAGGATAAAATTCTCCAGTTTCGGGATTATAAGAAATAGCTTCACCCTCAATTATTATCTCCTCCTTAGGTATCTGATTAAGTATTCCTTCTACTAAATCAGGAAACATATGGGTATTATCTTCTAAATTTCTTGAGAAAATTTTGATAATTTTACCTTTTTTATGTACCTGACACCTAAATCCATCAAACTTAGGTTCTATTGAGCATTTACCCATTTTTTTAATGATCTCTTCAGGCTTAGAAACCCTTTCCGCTAATGCCATCCTTATAGGTCTTCCAACTTGTACCTTGATTTTCTTTAGAGCTTCTGTACCTCCTTCCCAAAAAACCTTAGCCACATATCCTAAATCAGAAGTAATATTAAAAGCTCTTTCTATAAAAGACCTTAGAGTCTTATCTTTTGCCTTTGCATAAGAAAGAGCATCCATAATTGTTGGCTCTCCTATTCCAAGCCTTAATTTCCCTAAAACTATTCTTACCAGATATTTTGCTCCTTCTGAAGTTAAGGAGTTTATAAGGAAAGCCAATCTATTTACTTTAGCATCAACACTTCCTTCTCCAAAGATACTAGCTATCTCATATAAAACATTAAACACCTCAGTAATTGATAAATCCTTTTCTCCTCCTCTATGGTATCTTATTACAATTTCTCCCAAGTCTCCTATTTCTTTATAAACCCTTTCAAGTTCTGATATAGGCACTATAAATGCTAAAGCCATAGCTCTTAATACTAATTTATCTGACATACCAAACTCAACTTTTTCATATTCAGGAGCAACTCTTCCATTTAATAAATAGATTATCTTATCAATTTCTTCTTTATCTGCCCTTTTAAATAAATCGGCTAATATTTCAGTCATCTCATTTCTTTTTGTAGTAATTTCTAACCTTCTAAAATATTCGGCCAATTCACTAAAAAACATACCTATTCATTCTCCTTTCATTAAAATCTTTTGATATAATTAATTTTATCACTGTAAAAAAGAAGGGAGGAAAATTAGTTATGGAATTTGTAAAAAGTCATGGTCTTGGAAATGATTATATAGTCCTTGAAAAAAATAAAATTGATTTTATATTAAACGAGAAAAACATTAGATTAATATGTAATAGAAATATGGGTATAGGATCTGATGGCATCCTTGTATTTGAAAAGATTAATTATAATGAATTTGCTGTCAGAATTTTTAATCCTGACGGAAGTGAAGCAGAAAAGAGTGGCAATGGACTCAGAATTTTGGCTAAATATATATATGACTATGGTTTTACCTCTCAAAAAGAATTTTTTATACACACATTAGGAGGAAGGGTTAAAGCCAACATAATTGAGGAAAAAAATAACAAAGCAAAAAGTATAGAAATTGAAATGGGAAAAGTTACCTTTAATACTAAAGAAATTCCTGTAAATACAAAAGAAGAAGAAATTTTAGACAAAGAATTGGAAATAGATCATGAAAAAATAAAAATAACCTGTCTTTCCATAGGTAACCCTCACTGTGTGTTTTTTGTTGATAATATTGATGAAGAAAAAATTAAAAAATTAGGTCCAATTTTGGAAAATCACCCTCTCTTCCCAAACAGAACAAATGTTCAAATGGTAAAGGTGATATCTCCTAAAAAAATAGAGATAAGAATATGGGAAAGAGGTGCTGGCTATACACTTGCATCTGGTAGTAGCTCTTGTGCAGCAGTTTCAGCAGCATATAGGAAAGGTCTTGTCAATAATTATGTAGAGGTTCTTATGCCTGGAGGCGAATTAAAAATAAGAATAAATAAAGATTGGACAGTTAACCTCATAGGTCCTGTAGAAGAAGTATTTAAAGGTCAATTCTCTGAAGAATTTTTGGAAAAACTTAAAGAGATTTAAATCATTCCTTTTTTAAATTCTGTTAATTGATATAAATGGTCTTTCTCTTGTTTTATTATCTCAGAGAGGATTTTTCTATCTTTCTCTGGTATAAATGGTTCTATCTCATAATAAAATAAAAGAGAATCCTTCTCAAGTCTGATAGCAAGATCTAATACTTCTTCTTTTTTCCATACAGTTTTCTTGGTAAGTTCATCCCAATCAATAAATATCTGTGAATCCACCCAAGCATGTAAATATTTATTAGCTTCTTCATCAGGATAAGCAGATACAAAACCTTCTTTTTCAATCTCACGATAAATCTCTTTAAAAGTTATTGCATGAGCATGCTCCTGTACAGCAAGATATGAAAATAGTCTTTTTAAGTCTTCCTTCTCCACTTTAGATTCCATCATTTTATAAAATTTTTCACCCTCTTCTTCCAAGTGAATTGCCATTTCTAAAAGATCAGCAGAAGAAAACATCTTTACCATTTTCTATGAAACCTCCTTTTTTTACTTTCCAGATACCATAACATCTTCTAACTTTATCATTGGAGAAACTACATTCCCTTTAAAATATAATTCGCTTCCTACTTCAGATATTGAATTTAAAAGATCCTTTAAATTTCCAGCAATGGTCATCTCTGCTAACGGTTTATAAAATTCACCATCTTTTATTTGCAAACCTTCTATACCTAAGGAAAAATCTCCAGAAACTGTATCTGCAAGATGTAATCCCATTAAAGAAATAATATAAATACCATCTTTTACAGAAGATAGTATCTCTCTCTCTGTTCTAATACCTGGCTTTATATACATATTGAAGGGGGCTATTTTAGGTAGACTCTTAAAATTAAGACGCACTCCATTTCCAGTAGAATTTCTTCTTTCTTTATTAGCAGTGTATAAATTATAAAGATATTCTTTTAATATTCCATCTTCAATAAGATACTTTTTATATGTTTTAACTCCTTCATCATCAAAAGCCCTTGGAACCAATGACCTTTCATCAGTAGGATCTTCTATAATACTCAATACTGGAGATGCCACTCTTTGATTAATTAATCCCTTTAACAATGATTTGTTTTTCTGAACATTGTCAGCAATAAACATATATGAAAGAAGCTCTAAAAAATCGCTTGCCACATCTGAGGGAAGTAAAATTGTGGTACGCTTAGATAGGGTTGGCTCAGCTCTCAATAAGCTCGTAGCCTTCCACACAACCTTATCTACTAAATTATCAAAATTCAAATCATACCAGGTTCTTCCAGCATCAAACTCAAAACCACTTCTCTCACTATTCCCATCAGAAGCTGAAATTTCTGTATAAACATATTGATATTGATAATTGTATTCAAGGAAAGTATTTAATGTATTTATTATCTTATTATTTTCACATGTTTTCTCCCAAACTATATTTCTTATACTTTTTATTCTCTTATCCTTAGAATATATTTTTTTCTCAATTTCTTTAAGAGTGTTAATTCTCTCCTCTATCGGAGGATCCTCAATATATCTTTTTATATCCTTGGCTTCCACATCTTTTACTAAACTCCAACTTTCATCAATAGGCATATAATCAACATATGCCAATGCCTTATTTATAGCTTCCTCCACATTCTTAATATCTGTAGTATATGAAAAACCTTGCTTGTTTTTTTTAAGTATTCTTATACCTATACCTTGTTCTTTTGATACTTGATATTTTTCTACCTCTACACCATATATTGTTAAAGAATGTTTTTCCTTTTCTTGATAAAAAATTTCTCCTTCAACTTTACTTTTCTTAAGAAGTTTCAAAACAAATTCTACATCTAACATGATTAAAAAATTTAATCCTCCCTCTTTTTAGTTCCACCTACAGTAATCTCAGATATTAATATGGTGGGCATTCCATCAGTAACAGGTATACCCTGACCATCCTTTCCACATGTCCCTGGAGTAAAACCAATATCATCACCTATTAATTCTATTTTCTCAAGGATTTTAGGCCCATTACCTATCAAAGTGGCTCCCCTCACAGGATTTTTAATTTTTCCAGATTCTATCATATAACCTTCTTCAATCCCAAAAACAAAATCTCCTGAGACTGTATCTACTTGACCACCACCCATTTTTACCACATAAAGACCTTTTTCTACTTTATCTAACATATCCTCTAACTTACTATTTCCAGGAAGGATAAAAGTATTAGTCATTCTTGGGATTGGCGGATATCTAAAACTTTGTCTTCTACCATTGCCAGTAGGGGCTACTCCAAACTTTTTAGCAGTAATTCTTGAATGCATATAACCCTTTAATATTCCCCTGTCTATTAACACATTATAATTTGTTTTAACTCCTTCATCATCTACATAAGAACTTCCATATTTTTCTTCCAACACACCAGCATCTACTAATGTTACATAATTAGGAGCTACTTTCTCCCCTATCTTACCTTTATAAACAGAAACACCTTTTTCAACTAAGTCTGCCTCCAAACCATGACCTACCGCCTCATGAATTAGAACACCCCCAGCCTGAGAAGAAATAATCACAGGCATAATTCCAGCAGGTGCTTCCTCAGCTTCTAACATTAAAATAGCTCTCCGAGAAGCCTCTAAAGCTACATTCTTAACCAAATCCTCAGTAAAAAGTTCCCAGCCTAAAGTAGCTCCTACAATCTCATAACCAGTTTGTATAAGTCCATCTTTTTCACCAACTGCAAACCCATAAACGACGCTTCGCACTCTCTTTTCTTCTACAAAATCACCATCACTATTTGCTATAAGTATTTCCTGGGTATGGTTCCTTATTACTGATGTAAATTGGACAATTCTTGGACTATAATTTCTTGAACTTTCATCCATTATTTTCAAAAGATCAATACTTTCCCCAACCTTTACCGATTTATAATCTTTCAATGTTTTGGTAATAAATTCCTTTTTATCCTCCAGAATTATCTTTTTATTGTTTTCTCCTTTAATAACTACCTCTGATAAATCATGAGCAAGCTTCTTTAAACCCAATTCACTTATATCAGTAGTATAACCATAATATACTTTGTCTCCTTGAATAATCCTTATACTAGCCCCTATATCCTCTCCATAAGTTACTTCTTCCGCCTTTCTATCATCCCAATAAAAATAAAGGGAATGAGAATTTTCTAAAAATATTTCTGAAAATTCTCCCCCATGTCTGAGAGCAATATCAAGAATCTCTTCTATTAGGTTTTTATTTAACATATTCGTTAACCTCAATTATTAACCTTAAGAGGGGAGAGTTTTATCTCCCCCTCAAATCTTTAAACAATTCTTAAAGAGTAATAGCACCGACTGGACAAGAATCTGCTGCATCTTGACAGCAACCTGCAGACTCGCAATCAGTCCCTTCTCTTACAACAGCTTTTCCTTCGCTATCAATCTCAAAAACATCAGGGCATAAAGATGCACAAACACCACACCCAATACAAAGTTCTCTGTTTACTTCTGGTACGCTCATTTAATTAACCTCCTTTTATAATAGTATTATCATCTTAAAAAATTCTCATTAAAGAATAGAAAATTTTATCCTAAAAGTCAACAATTATTCTCTTATATAATCTATTTTAGCTCCTACAGAGAATTTAAATTTTTCAAAAAATCCTGCTTTAACTTCCAAAGCATATCTATAGGGTTTTGGACTATAGTACACAGGACACTCTTTTCCCTCTTTACATGGTAACATTCTCTGAATATTAAAGATAATCTTATCAGAAGAGATAAATGCAATATCTAACGGTACGTACGTATTTTTCATCCAAAAACCATAAGACACATCGGTGGGAAATATAAAAAGCATTCCATACTCCCATGGTATATCCCTTCTATACATGAGTCCTAAAGTATGCAATTCTTCCCTATCAGCTATCTCTATTGGAATCTCCAAACTTCTATTGTTTTGGGTAATAATAAGTCTTCCTTTTGGAAAAACTGTCTTAGATGTTCCCAAGGATACTAAAGATATAATTAGGAGTCCAAAAATAATTAAAAATATAAACTTTTTCATTACATAATAGCCCCTTTCTTTTTATTTATTGCTATAATTATAGTATGCTAAGAAGAGAATTTGCAGAATTACCTCTTCATACTGGTAAAGCACCTCAATGGCTTTTTCAAAGAATGAAAAAGCTATCAAGAGAAATCATTCTTCTATTCTATATGGAGAACAAAATTGATGATCTTATAAAAAAAATTTCGGATCCTTTCTGGTTTCAAGCTTTAGGATGTATATTAGGCTTCGATTGGCATTCCAGTGGACTTACTACAACTACTGGATCCGCACTTAAAGAAGCTCTTAGAGAAATTCCAGATGACATAGGACTTTATATAGTAGGAGGAAAGGGAAAAACAGCTTTAAATACTCCTAAAGAAATCATAAAAATATCAGAGAAGAGTAGTATTGATCCAAATAAATGGATCTTTATAAGTAGAATAGTAGCGAGGGTAGATAATAATGCCATTCAGGATGGATATCAATTGTATACTCATCTTTTAGTATTTACAAAAAATGACAAATGGTGTGTTATCCAACAAGGAATGAATGAAAAAAACCATTATGCAAGAAGATATCATTGGTTAGGAGATGAAATAAAAAGTTTTGTGGAAGATCCCCATAAAGGTATTATTAGTGAAAGATTTGAAAATTACGTATTAAACCTGGTTTCAAAAGAAAGTAAAAAAGCTCAGGAAACAATAACATATTTATTTCATGAAAAACCAGAAGATATAACAAGGTTATGGGAAAAAGTCTCTTTAAGACTACCTCCTTACCATCCAATAACTGCTAGAGAAATAAAGCCTGAAAATCTTAAGACTGTATTATTGAAAAATTATGAAAATCCTCCAAAGGATTTCCAAGATTTAATGCTAAGAGAAGGTGTAGGAGCAAAAACTCTTAGAGCTTTAGCATTGATATCCGAGCTTGTATATGGAAATCCAGCAAGCATAAAAGATCCAGCAAGGTTCTCTTTTGCTCACGGCGGAAAAGACGGACATCCCTATCCTGTAGACAAAAGAAATTATGATAAATCCATAGAAATATTAGAAAAGGCAATTAAAAATGCAAAATTAGGTAGAAGAGAAGAGATAGATACTCTTAAAAAATTATCTTTCTTTTTTAAGATCTAACAGAATTTTTTTACTGTATATGTGGGCTAATCTTATAGGTTCAGGCAATCTGTATTTGAAAGTGCAATTAATCGAAATTTTTATAGAGGATTCTAACGAAACTTTATGACCAGGAGATATATATACAGGTTTTACATTCTCTTTTGTCCTTAACACTGCACCAATAACCTCTTCCTTATCATATATATAACTAAATGCTCCCTTTTTATTATTAGGTTCTTTAAAATCTCCTATTAATAAATTTTTAGCACAACCTATGGTTGCTATATCTAATACTACACCTACATGAGATGCAATACCCAATCTTCTTGGATGTGCTATACCTTGACCATCAAAGATTAATATATCAGGCTTTATTTTAAGTTTCTCCCAAGCTTTCATTATACTTGGGCCTTCTCTAAAACTTAAAAAACCTGGCATATAAGGAACTGTTACATCAATTGAATGATAAGAAATTTCTATTAACTCTAATGTTTTGTAATTCATAACTACAATAACAGATAATGCCACATCATTAGAAAAAGATGTATCTACACCACCTACCGTGTTTATATTAATAAACCCATCTTTTAAAATAATTTTTCTTTTTAGCTCCTCTTGAATTTTTATTGCTTCATCTCTACTTTTCCAAACAAAAAACCTTTCATAATCCATAAATCTCTATACTTCCTAACTTCTCCATCTCTATATTAAGATTCTTATCCCCACCACATTTACTCATATAAGCATTTATAAATCTTTTCATTGAATTTTTGGGATTGAGAATATAGACATTATTCAATTTTACAGAGTAAGCAAAAGGATAAAATACAGTGTACTCTGACAAGAGAAAAATATTTAAATCTCTTAAGGCTTGTAAGAATAAAATAAATTCATCTAAATAAATAATTTTTCTTATTTTAAAAATATCACTAGAAAAAGATAAATCCATATTATTATCAAAAGTTTTATTCTCTATTACAACTTTAGTATAAAGGTTATAAAATTCCCCTTCTTTTCTCTTTAGTATAAAGGACTCTATAATAGCCACTTTTTCCTTATTTACTCTTTGAAAATAAAGCTTTGTTATAAGTTCTTCCAGAAATCCTGGCTTTCTAACCATAAATCCTTTAGAGTCTTTAGGATAACTCTCTAAAACCTTTGTATCTTTAAGAAGCTGAATATCAAAAAGAAGCTTTTCATTATGTAAAAAAACTATATTAAAGGGAATTCTTATTTCAAAAATCTCATCTAATGCCCAAAATATACCTTCACTTAAAGATGTTTTATTGTCCTTTGATATTTCTAAGGATAACATTTCTTTAGTATAATCCATAAAATTTAATTTTAAGGATATTCCTTTATCAAAGAAATCACTTACATTCCCATTCTTTATATCAATCCTTATATAAAGATTCTCAAGATCATAACCATAATATATTCCCTCTATTAATCCATCCTCCTCCAAAAGATTTAAAGAAGAAAGCATCCACTCATCTTGGAAAGAAACTTTCCCGTCTATTTTAGGAGTAAAAATAAAAGATTCTCTTGATTTCCAAATAGGATTTTTAAAGACAATTGGAAAATCCAAAAAAGTAGGATAATCCTTATCTAGCGATTTAAAAACATTTTTTAAATGCACTCTAAATATATAATCAAATACCTCATCATAGCCTGACTCTTGATCATCTCCATACCACCAGAACCAATCACTCCCCTCCGCAGCCCATAAGCTTCTCCAATCTAAACTATCCTTATCAAAATAGGCTTTTTTAATCCCCCTTTCTAAATAGGCTCTAACTAAACTCAAATAATCCCAAGCCAAATTTTCTTCAAGCTCTCCAATCCAAGTAGTAAGATCAGCATTTATCCAGGATCCTGTAAAAATATAGTTTAAAGTATCCTTTGGAGGATTTTTAAGTATAAACTCTCCAACCGTTGTAGTTTCAACTTCATTAGAATTTTCAATCAACGTATAAAGATGCCTTAAAAAATCTCTACCATCATTATCATAATATTCCCAGCAGTTTTCACCATCCAAAGCAATAGTCAATAGATAAGACTGATCCTTAGGTAATCTATCCTTTATTTTAATTATTCTCTCATATAGATCCTTAGCTGCATCATAGGGATTCATATTCATATAAACAAAGCCTATCCTGTCTGATAAGAACCGATCTCTAAATACCACATTAACTTCTTTACCATTAATATTTACTCTATACGTTTTACACAAAACTTCTGGATTTAAAATATTTCCATTACTATCTCTTACTATTTCTTTTCCAATGGTTTTTCCAAGAATTTTCTCATCTGCAATTATCCACTTTATATTAAGCTCAGAGCATAAAACTATAACTTCTGGAGAAACAGCCTCTTCAGAAGGCCACATTCCTATAGGTTCTCTTGAAAAAATTTTTTTATAATATTCTTTTCCTAAAATTATTTGAGCTTCTGCATCTTCAGGATAAGAAAAGGTAAAAGAAGGTAAAGGTAAATCTGGAGTAGATATCTTAGCATTCTCGGTACTTACAAGAAGTGGTAATATGGGATGAAAAAAGGGAGAAAAAGTTATTTCTATTTGCCCTGAATCTTGCACCTCTTTATAAAGAGAAAATAAATTTTTAATTATATAAAACTGTTTCTCAATCAGTTTTACTTTTTCCTCCTCATTAAAAAATCTTCCTTTTTTACATAATCCTTTCAAAAATTCATCCTTTTCCCTAAATTCAGGATCAAACCAAGCCAGATTATATAAAACCTGCAAATCTAAATAATCCTGATTAGAATAATCTTCATTTTTTAACTTTTTATCATACAATTCTTTAAACCTTTCAAAAATAAACCCCATTTTCTCCTTATTAAGCAGAAAAAAGTTGTCTTTAATAAATTTTCTTTCATTTTCATTTAAATCCTCTACTTTTTTAAGTGTATATTCAAGCCAAAGATCCGTAGTTGTTCCATTTAAATATTCTTCAATCTGCATTAGTAAACTTGGAACTAAATTAAAAGTTTGTTTAATTTTAGGAAAATCTCTTAATATGGACACCATATTGTAATAATTTTTAATTGCATGAAGCCTCACCCATGGAAAAAGGGAAAGATTATTAATAGTATCTTTATAATAAGGTTGATGCATGTGCCATACAAAAGCTATATATAATTTTTTTTCATTCATTATATGAACCTCCATATATTAATACGTGTTAAAAATCAAGTGTATAATATCATTATATTCTTTTATCATCAAGTAATTGACGATTATTAGGTTAAGTGTTATAACAAAGAAAAAAAGAAGGGAGGGAGAGAATAAATTGTATGAGTAGTAAGAATGAAGACGTAATTCCGAGATGTAACTTTTTCATTACAACAATACAAAGGAAAGGAGATAAGATATCATGGAAAAAAGTAGACTCTCTCCCTTACGTAAAGGAGGCCAGAGAAAATGCCCAGGCTAATCTGGTCTCCAGTAAAATATCGAAAGTTTTCTGTTGGAGACATAATAATACTCCTCTTTATAGGAAGTATTATTTACTCCATTGCAACCTTAAATACTATCTATTCAAAACCCACCCAACAAATATATCTTGATCTATCTCCCCTAAAACTCCCCCTTTATGCTATCTTTTCGCTTATAAGAATGATCTTCGCTTATATTATTTCTTTAATTTTTACCATTGTATATGCCTATACTGCAGCCTATAAGAAAAACCTGGAAAAGATATTAATTCCTCTTCTCGACATTCTCCAATCCATACCTGTCTTGTCCTTTTTACCACCTGTATTTATGGCAGTAATATCACTTTTTCCTGGCTCCAAAATAGGATTAGAGCTTACATCTATTATATTAATATTTACCGGACAAGTATGGAACATGGTATTTAGTTTTTATCAATCCCTAATCTCCATACCTCGAGATCTTAGAGAAGCAGCTAAGCTTTTAAAGCTAAATCCTTGGCAAAGGTTTTGGAATTTAGAATTACCATATGCTGCTATAGGCCTAATATGGAACAGTATGATGTCCTGGGCTGGGGGTTGGTTTTTCCTTATGGCCTGTGAAATGTTTACATTAACAAATCAAAATTTCATATTACCAGGCATTGGCTCCTATCTATCATTTTCAGCCATAGAAGGAGACTTAACAAAAATATTCTATGGCTTATCTACATTAATTATTGTGATCATTCTTTTAGATCAATTAGTATGGAGACCTCTTATTGCATGGGGACAAAAATTTAAAATAGAATTTATTCAAGATGAAGAAACTTATGAATCAAGAGTATTATTATGGTATCGACGTTCAAGAATATTTGAATTTATAAAAAACCATATCGCTGATCCCTTAAAAGAGAAATTAAACCAATTTTTTGTAAGATATTATACGGAGAAAACTCTAAAATCCCAAAATATATCTATATTTCCAAAGATTTTAAATATTATTGTATCTTCCCTCCTAGGATTATTAGTATTAAGAGGAGTCTTTGGGTTATTCAATCTATTAATTACATTACCTTTAACTATCTGGAAAGAAATTCTTACTGCTGCACTCCTAACTCTTTTAAGAGTATCCTTAGCAGTTATTATTGCTTTATTATGGACCTTACCTTTAGGTATAAAAATTGGAATGAACCCAAAACTTTCTAAAATATTACAACCAATAGTACAAATAGTTGCATCCATTCCTGCAACAGCCATATTTCCTATTATCATTATGTATCTTATAAATCTATCAGGAGGGCTAAATTTAGCAAGTATTATTTTAATGTTATTAGGTACTCAATGGTATCTACTTTTTAATATTATTGCAGGAGGTATGTCTATTCCAAAAGATCTTATCGAAGTTTCCAAACTTCTTAAACTTGATAGAAAAGAACAATGGAAGATACTTATATTACCTTCCATATTACCTTACTTGGTAACTGGTGGTATTACAGCAATGGGAGGAGCATTTAACGCGAGTATTGTTTCTGAATATATAGAATTTCAAAATAAGGTGATAAAAATAAGGGGTCTTGGAGCCTTGATAACTGAAGCTTCAAGTACAGGAAATAATGCTCTCCTTGCTGGAAGTACTATTACTATGGCTATCATGGTGGTAACCATAAACCGTTTATTCTGGAAAAGATTATTTAAGAAATCAGAAGAAATGCTATCATGATCATTAGGAGGTATTTAAACTATGGAACTTCTTAAATTAGAAAATATAACTGTAAGCTTTACCTTTCCAGAGGGCATTGTTACAGTATTAGATAATATTAATTTTACAGTTAATGAAGGAGATTTTTTGGCCCTTTTAGGACCATCGGGATCTGGAAAATCAACCCTACTTAGAATCATAGCAGGACTTATAAAACCTAATAAAGGAAAAGTATATTTTAAGGGTAAAGAAATAAAAGATATAAATCCTGGAGTAGCGATGGTCTTCCAAAATTTTGCTCTATTTCCATGGCTTACTGTCTTAGAAAATGTGGAATTAGGACTAAAGGCAAAAGGTTTGCCCCCTGAAGAAAGGAGAAAAAAGGCTACAGAAGCAATAGATTTAATAGGACTTGATGGTTTTGAGAACGCATATCCTAAAGAACTTTCTGGAGGAATGAGACAGAGAGTAGGCTTTGCTAGGGCTTTAGTAATGGAACCTGATATTCTCCTTTTAGATGAGCCTTTTTCTGCCTTAGATGTATTAACAGCAGAAAACTTAAGAAATGACCTTATTGAATTATGGATAGAAAAAAGAATTCCAACTAAAGCTATAATTTTAGTTACTCATAGTATTGAGGAAGCTGTATATATGGCAGATAGAATCATTTTGTTAAGTAAAGATCCTGGAAGGATAATTAAAGAAATAAGAATAAACATACCTCATTGGAGAGATAAAAAATCTCAAGAATTTTTGGAAATTGTAGATGAAATTTATAGCACCTTGACTGGTAAACCATTGGAAAAGATCTTATGGAAAGAAAAAAGACATATTCACATTCCTGAAGCAAGCGTAGGTTCTATAACAGGATTAGTTGAACTTGTCAATGATTTAGAGGGGAAAGCTGATATATACAAATTAGGAGAGGAACTTCTCATGGACGTTGAAGATTTATTACCTATTGTAGAAGCCTGCGAACTTTTAGGTTTTGCTGAAGTTAAAGAAGGTGATTTAATACTTACTGAGGCTGGTAAAAAATTTGCAGAAGCAGATGTGTTAGAGAGGAAAGAAATTTTTAAAACTTTAGCAATTGAAAAAGTTCCATTCCTAAAGCAGATAGTCAAAGTTCTTCAATCAAAATCAAACCATAAGGTTCCAAGAGCTTTCTTTTTAGATTTATTAAGGAAAAACCTTACACCAAAAGAGGCAGAAAGACAATTAGATACACTCATAGATTGGGGCCGATATGCAGAACTCTTTGAATATGATGATGATAAGGATGAACTCTATTTGCCTGAAACATCAGAATTAATTAATCTTTCTTCGGAAACCTAATTTGTGTTAAAATAAATAATGGGAGGTTAGAATTTTGGAAAATGTTGTTATAAGTAGGATAAGAATATTAACCTTTATATTGACTTATACTTACATTATATCCAATGTTTTTTTTGAAGACTTATTACAATATCTTGTAATATTATCTTCTATATTCTATAGTTTTATTCTTTACTACTTTTCATCCCACAATAAAATAGATGAAAATCTTATCATCTCAGTTTTAGATGAGATCTTTATTATTATTTACCTGTTTACCTTTAAAAATTTTATCTCTAAATTTTTATTTCTCATATATCTTCCTGTAATAAAAGAAGTACTTTTTAGAAGGGATAAAGAAGCATTTCTATTAGGATTTATATGTAATGTAATAATTATTCTTTATTCTTTACAAAATACTCAATTTTTATCTCCCACCATATCCTTTTCTCTTCTTCCTTTTTCCTTTCTTATTCCCTATCTTTCTCTCCATTATACTAAGGAAAAGCCGGGAGGGTAGAAATTTGAAAAAAGAAAAGTTTTTCTTAATTCTTTTTATTCTTCTTCTATGGATTATTTCCATTTCAGTTCCTGCCCAAGATTCAGTATACATAATACCTATTAAAGGAACTATCGAATTAGGGCTTTCTTCTTTCGTAGAAAGAAGTATTAGAGAACATCCAAACGCAAAAGCCTTTATATTTGAAATTGATACATTTGGTGGAAGGGTAGATGCAGCCACAAAGATTAGAGATGCTATCCTTAATACTCCCATAACAACCATTGCATATATAAAAGATAGAGCCTGGTCTGCAGGTGCATTGATAGCACTTGCGTGTGAAAAAATAGCCATATCTCCGTCTGGAAGCATTGGAGCAGCAGAACCGAGACCTGTAGAAGAAAAAATTATCTCTGCTCTTAAAGCTGAGTTCGAGAGTACTGCAAAGAAAAGAGGAAGAGATCCTAAAATAGCAGCAGGAATGGTAGATGCAAGTATCTACATACCTGGTATAAAAGAAAAAGGTAAAATTCTTACATTATACGCAGAAGAAGCCAAAAAATTTAAATTCGCAGATATTATTGCTTCTAATATAGATGATGTACTAAACTTCTTCAAATTAAAGGATACAGATCTTGTAAAGCTTAATCCCACTTGGTCTGAAAATATTGTAAGATTTATAACAGATCCAACAGTATCTAGTATGATTTTGACTATAGGAATGTTAAGCCTTTATGTAGCTATCTTTACTCCTGGATTAGGTGTTCCTGAAATATTAGCTATTGTTTGTTTAGGTCTATTCTTTGGAGGACATTATTTGGCAGGACTTTCGGGACTTGAAACAGTATTATTATTTTTATTAGGGCTTCTGTTAATTTACATAGAGATGCATACACCAGGATTTGGAATCCCAGGAATATTAGGTAGTGTCTCAGTATTTTTTAGTATATATCTTACTATAGCTCAAAAGAGTGGAACCACCCAAGCAATTCTTACAGGGATTTTTGTAGTAGCTTCCCTTATTATATTTCTTATCTTTTACCTTCCAAGAAGCAGATTTTGGAAAATTTTAAACATCCCCCAAGATCAAAAGAAAGATTTAGGATATACTGCAGTTAAAGAAAGAACAGACCTTATTGGAAAAAAAGGAATAACTCTAACGATGTTAAGACCTACAGGCTATATTGAAGTAGATGGAGAAAAATTAGAGGCATATACAGAATCAGAATTCATTGAACCCAATACGGAGATTATAGTGGTAAAAGTAGAGGGAAATAAAATTTTTGTAAGGAGGAGTGAAAAATGAGTTTAGTTTTAGGTTTTCTAATCCTAATTTTAGTTTTAATTTTCTTAGTAATATTCTTTAGTTTTGTTCCCTTAGGACTTTGGATCTCCGCTCTTGCAGCTGGTGTACGAATAAAAGTTACTGATCTTATCGGAATGAGACTTAGAAGGGTACCGCCTGGAATAATAATTAATTCTCTAATTAAAGCTCATAAGGCAGGACTATTAGAAGTCACATTAGATAAGTTAGAAGCTCATTATTTAGCAGGAGGTAATGTGGATAGAGTAGTAAATGCGCTCATCGCTGCACAAAGAGCTGGAATTCCTCTAACCTTTGAGAAAGCTGCTGCTATAGATCTGGCAGGAAGAGATGTCTTAGAAGCAGTACAAATGAGTGTAAATCCAAAGGTTATTGAAACTCCTATAGTTGCAGCTGTGGCCAAAGATGGTATTGAGCTGAAAGCTAAAGCAAGGGTAACTGTAAGAGCTAATATTGAGAGACTTGTAGGAGGAGCTGGTGAAGCTACCATAATAGCAAGAGTTGGAGAAGGTATCGTAACTACAATAGGTTCTGCAGAGAGCTATAAAGAAGTATTAGAAAATCCTGACAGTATATCAAAAACTGTACTTGCAAAAGGATTGGATGCCGGTACTGCCTTTGAAATAGTCTCTATAGACATTGCAGACGTAGATGTTGGAAATAACGTAGGTGCAAGACTAAAAATGGATCAGGCAGAAGCTGATATGAGAATCGCTCAGGCGCAAGCTGAAAGTAGAAGAGCTCTTGCTATAGCAAGAGAACAAGAAATGAAAGCTTTAACTCAAGAAATGAGAGCCAAATTAATAGAAGCAGAAAAAGAAGTACCATTAGCTGTTGCAGAGGCATTAAGAGCTGGTAAAATAGGTGTTTTAGATTACTATACTCTTAAAAACATTATGGCAGATACAGCCATGAGAGAAGCCATATCTAAACTTGGACAAACAAAAGAAGAAGGTAAAGATTAAAATGGAATGGGCTGTATTCTTATACATATTATTTATAGTTCTATCTACCATAGTAAATTATGAAGTTAATAAACTGAAAAAAGCAGTTGTCATTAAACCAACAGAAGAAAAGTTAGAGAAAACATCTAAGACTGAGCCCCCACCAAAAGAAAAAACTAAAGTTATATCTACATTATACTCAGAAAAAACAAGAATAGATAGTAAAACAAAAGAAATTGTTCAAGGAATAAAAACACAAGAAGAGCCTCCATATATAGAGAAAAGCTTGAAAAACAATCTTCTAGAAATTATAGCACTAATAGAGATTATTGGCCCCCCAAGAGCTCTTCAAGGATGGAGTCTTCCACATAAGAGGAAAATTTAATTATTCTAAATTCTGAAAAATAAAATTCTTTAAAAAGGAAGAGACCCATCTTATTTTTCAAATCTTCAAAGTTTACATCACAGTGGGTCTCTTCTTTTATTGATGTTACTTCTTTATCTTTTAAACCACAAGGAATAATAAAAGAGAAAGGAGTCAAATCATTATTAACATTTAGAGCAAAACCATGATAAGAAACTCTTTTTTTAATTGTTACCCCTATGGCAGCAATTTTTTTATTTCCTACCCATACTCCTGGATTTTTGACATCAATCCCCGATTCTATTCCATACTCATCTAATAGCTTTATTAAAGCATTTTCAATTTTAAAGATAAAATCTTTAACTCCTTCAACTCTAAAAATAAAATAACCCACTAATTGCCCTGGACCATGATAAGTTATATCTCCACCTCTATCCACGTGAAAATATTCAATTCTTAAACCATTAAGTTCTTCTTTCGTTTTTAAGAGATTTTCTTCCTTACCAAACTTTCCTAAGGTGATAACTGGATAATGTTCTAACAAAATCAAGGTATCTGGAATTAGATTTTCCACTCTTAAGGAATGCAATTTTCTTTGAAGTTCCCATGCATCTAAATATCTCACTTTGGGAAGATTAAGAATTACTAATTGGCCCATATCTTTTATCAAGTTTTATGCTCACTCTCTCATAATATTTCTTTATTATAAAAATATAAAAACTACAAATTGCCTTGAAAGATATATCTGTAGCCATCGCAATCCAAGCCCCAACAAGTCCTAAACCAAGTTTAATAGAGAGTATATAAGCCAGTGGTATTCTTATTAACCACATACCTAAACCACTATATATCATAGGAATTTTTGAAAATCCTGCTCCTCTTAAAGATCCAGACATTACATTGGCTGTTGCCAAAAAAGGTTGTATTATAGCAATAATTCTTAAAGCAGAACAACTCATTCTAATTACTTCTCTATCTCTGCTAAAAATCTGTACAAAATATTCTGGGACCAAAAATAAAATTACTCCTACTGTACCCATAAGTATTACTGCTCTCTTCCATGCCTCTAACGAGGCTAAAAGAGCTTTTTTATCCTCTTCTGCCCCTTTAAATTGACCTACAAGAGCAGTTACAGCAACTCCAAAAGCAAAACCAGGTTGAAAAGAAAGAGACTCTACATTTAGGGATATTCTATGAGCAGCATAGACTTTTGTTCCCAACTTTAAAACGATAGTCGCATAAAGAAGAGCACCTATATTAAAAAGAAGACTCTCTACTGACGTGGGTATACCTATTCTAAGAATTTGAAAAGCTTTCTCTTTTTCAATTTTTAAAGAAATAAATCTAAAAGATTTAAAAAGCCTATTTTTATTATAGATTACAAGAAAAAGTACAATAACCCCCAAAAATCTTGAAATACTTGTTGCCAAAGCAGCCCCAGCAACTTCCATTTTTGGAAAACCCAATTTCCCAAAAACAAAAACATAATCAAGAAATATATTAATACTATTTGAAAAAATTGTTATATAAAGAGGTGTTCTTGTATCACCAGCTCCCCTTAAAGCAGATGAAATTATATTCATATAGACCATAAGAATACCGGGAACAAGAATATATCTCAAATATAGAGATGTTTGTTTCAAAAGCTCCCCCTTAGCTCCTAAAATCCTTAAGGTCTCATCTATACCAAATATGGCATAAAACAAAATTAAAATTGATAAATATAAACCAATATTTAAAGAAATTTGTAAATAATCAGATAAATCTTTATATCTCTTTGCTCCTACACTATAAGCCACCATCACCATTGTACCCGTAGTAAGAGCTGAAATTATAGCAAGGATTACATTAATTATCTGCATGCCAAAACCCACAGCGGCTAAAGCAGTTGCGCCTAAAAATCCAACAAAGATCATATCAACAAAACTAAATAGTAGTTGAAAAAGGTTCTCAAAAAGGACGGGTATAGCAAGAGTAATTACTTTTTTACCTATTTCTTTTCTTTCTTCATAGTCAAGCCCCATCGCTTTTTAAAGTCTCCTTTTACTATTTATCCCTCTAACTAAGAGAGAGGCTGGAAGAACTTTTTCTTTCCAGCCTCTCATAAGGAGGGGGGTGTGAGTAATATTATAATAAAAATCTCTATTTTTTGTAAAGAAAAAATAAAGTAAAATAAAAAAAACAAAGGGGGTTAAAAAGATGATCCAGAAAAGATATTACGGAAAAAATAAAGAAACTCTTTCCATAATAGGCTTTGGTGGAATATTAGTAATGAATGAAGATCAAGAAACAGCAAATAGGAGAGTTTCAGAAGCTATAGAGTTTGGTATAAATTATTTTGATGTCGCACCTTCATATGGAGATGCAGAAGATAAACTTGGTCCAGCTATCAAAGGAAAACGAGACAGAATATTTCTAGCTTGCAAAACCATGCAAAGAGATAAAGAAGGAGCTTTAGAAGAACTAAAAAGATCTCTAAAGAAATTAAATTCCAATTACTTTGATATATATCAGCTTCATGCTATGACTACTGAGGATGATTTCCAAAAAGTCATAGGCCCTAATGGAGCCTTAGAAGCTTTTTTAAAAGCAAAGGATGAAGGTTTAATTCGTTATATAGGTTTTTCCGCTCATTCTGCAGATATAGCATTAAAATTATTAGATGTATTTAATTTTGATTCTATTTTATTTCCCATAAATTGGGTATGCTATTTCAATGGTAATTTTGGTCCACAAGTAATTGAAAAAGCTAAAGAAAAAGGTATCACTATTTTAGCTTTAAAAGCCATGGCAAAAACTTTTATTCCTGAAGGACAAGAAAAAAAATATCCTAAATGTTGGTATGAACCTGTTGATAATAAGGAACTTGCACAATTAGCATTAAGATTCACCCTCTCCCAAAATATAGCAGCAGCTATACCTCCAGGGGAATATAAGTTTTTTCAATGGGCAATAGAGGTTGGAATGAATTTTAATCCTATTACTCAAGAGGAGTTAGAGTATTTAAAAAAACTTGCATTAAATATAGAACCAATTTTTAAAGTTTCTTAATATACTATATCTTGAATTTTTAGATATTTCTGATATACTCCATATGGTATATATAAAGGAGGTGATAGTAAAATATGGATTTTATTTCTCTTATAAAGCCTATGGATAAAATTGAAGAAGAGCAAGAGGTAATAATATTAGGAGGAGGACCGGCAGGACTTACTGCAGGTATTTATGCTGGAAGAAACTTATGGAAGACCTTGATTATTGAAAAAGCAATAGTAGGAGGAAATACAGCCTTAACTGAAAAAATTGACAATTACCCTGGATTCCCTGAGGGAATAACAGGAGAAGAGTTAGTTAAAAGAATGGAAATCCAAGCAAAAAAATTTGGTTCTAAAATATTAGAGGCAGATGTTCTCAATTTTCGTATCGATGGCATATGGAAAATTATTGAAACATCAAATGGTATATATAGAGCTCCAACCCTTATTATAGCAACAGGAACAAGACCAAGAAAATTAGAAGTACCAGGAGAAGAAGAATTCACAGGAAAAGGTGTCTCTTATTGTGCTGTATGCGATGGAGCATTCTTTACAGGTAAAAGAGTAGCAGTGATAGGAGGAGGAGACTCCGCTGTTGAAGAAGCCGTCTACCTAACGAGATTTTCAGAAGAAGTAATATTAATTCACAGAAGAGATACTTTAAGAGCTGAAAAGATTACACAACAAAAAGCCTTTTCCAATCCTAAAATTAAGTTTTTATGGAGTCATATAGTAAAGGCTATTGAGGGTGATAAAAAAGTGGAAAGATTAATATTACAAGATTTAAAAACCAATGAGATTAAACAATTACCGATAGATGGAGTCTTTATCTATGTTGGACTAATACCAAATACAGAAATTTTTAAAGATATTTTGAATTTAGATAAAGATGGTTTTATAATAACAAATGAAAAGATGCATACTTCAGTACCAGGTATATATGCTGCTGGAGATGTACGCGGAAAAGTATTAAGACAAATAGTAACTGCAGTTGCAGATGGTGCTATAGCAGGCATAGAAGCAAGTAAATTCTTAGAAGATATTAAATATAATAAGGAGGTATAATAATGGCTCTTTTAAAAGAAGAGGATCGTCAGTATTTAGAAAATCTTTTTAGGGAAAATCTAAAAGATAAAGTAAAAATAATATTATTCAGTGAAAAGGCTGCAGGAAGCAAACTTGTAGTTCCAGGAAGAATAGAATGCCCCTATTGTCAACAAACAAGAGAAATTTTGGAAGAATTAACTGGACTTTCTAATCTATTAGAACTTGAGGTGCATGATTTCCTCACAGATGAGATTATTGCTAAAAAATATAATGTGGATAAAATACCTGCCATACTTTTTGATAAAAATAATAATGTGTTAGGAGTAAGGTATTTTGGAATACCATCAGGTTATGAGTTTTCAAGTTTAATAGAGGACATTATTGATATTTCGAGAGGAGAAACTCAACTTTCTCCTACAACAAAGTCATTTCTTAAGACAGTAGATAAACCTGTACACATACAAGTTTTTGTCACACCTACGTGTCCATATTGTCCAAGGGCTGTAAGATTAGTCCACCAATTTGCTATGGAGAATCCATTAATCACAGCAGATATGATTGAAGCAATTGAATTCCCACATTTAGCAGAAAAATATGAAGTAACAGGGGTACCAAAAACCATAATCAATGAAAAGGTTGAGATAGAAGGTGCTGTCCCTGAAAATGTTTTTCTCGAATATTTTAAATCTGCTCTAAAAGATTAGTCTAATTTACCAAAGAAATAGTCTAAAGCCTCACCTACTAAATACAAAGATCCAGTAATTAATATTAAGTCAGTAGGTGAGGCATTCTTTATCACATCTTCATATGCTTCTTTGAAATCTACATAAGAAAAAGCATCTTTTACAGAGAAGCTGTTTACTATTTGCGAAAGTTCATCAGGAGTTCTTGTTCTATTAGTGGGTAATGGAACAAAATGATAGCTATAAACCAATGGATCTAAAGTAGAGACAAAACCTAAAGCATCCTTATCTTTCATCATACCGCAGATTAGAAATAATTTATCATATTTTATATATTCTGTTATAGTATCCTTAAGAGCTTTAGCAGAAGAGATATTATGAGCACCATCTAAAACTACCATTGGATTTTCCTTTAAAATTTGAAATCTACCTTTCCATTCAATCTTTGAAAAACCATTTTTTATACTCTCATTATCAATATCAATAAAATATTTTGATTTTAAAACTTCCAAAACTCCATAAGCAGTAACAGCATTAATTATCTGATGATTACCCAATAAAGGGATAAAATATATTTTTTCATATGAACCATCATTTATTGAAAATTCCTGCCCCAAATTACTAAATGACAATCTTTTCCAACTATATTTTTCATCTATTTTAATTATAGGAGCCTTTCTTTCAGTAGCCACTTTTTTAACCACATTCCACGCCTCTTCCTCTTGTAAAGATGAGATTACTGGTATATTTTCCTTGATAATGCCAGCCTTTTCAAAAGCTATTTGGGATAAAGTGTTTCCTAAAATATGCATATGATCATAACCTATAGGAGTAATTACAGATACTAAAGGGAATATAACATTGGTAGCATCTAACCTTCCTCCTAATCCTACTTCAATAACTGCAAAATCCACCTTTTTGATAGAAAAGTATAGAAAAGACAAAGCTGTTAATATCTCAAAGAAAGTAGGAGAACCATAAATAGGATGCTTCTTGGCTTCTTCAATATAAGGTTTAGCAATATTTACAAGATTAACCAATTCCTCTTCAGAAATTAATCCATGATCAATCCTAATTCTTTCTCTTAAGGTTTGCAAATGAGGTGAAGTATATAATCCCACCCTATATCCTGCTTCTTTTAGTACTGAAAAAATAAAGGCAGATGTAGATCCCTTACCTTTTGTACCAGCTATATGAATAGATTTAAAATTATTTTGGGGATTTCCCATAAGACTTAAAAGATATTTCATTCTCTCTAAATAAAACTTTTTCTCCTCATAAGTTAATTTATCTAAATTTTTCTCATAATTTATAAAACCATATATGTAATCTAAAGCATCCTTATATTTCACTTCCTATTCCTCCCATTTTGATAATCTTTAATTGATTTTAACATCTTTTTGTGATAAATTTATCCTTGAACTAATAAAGGCTCAAAGATGACCAATATTTCCCTCATCAATGAGGATAGAAATATTGGTCTTTGTTTATTTATAAAATGTTAGAAAGGAGAGCGATTAAATTATGCTTAGGGAAGAAGTATCCTATTTTATAGTTCCAAAAGAAGTAGAAGATATCCTTATTTCATGTAAAAAAGTCATAATACCAGAAAAAAGAGAAGAATTTTTTGAGCTCGCTATAGGAGGAAAAGATAATAAAGAATTTGAAGTAAAATACGATGTACCTGGAAAAGGAGAAGTAGTGGAAGCTATAGTAACAAAATGCAAAAATGGAATTGTAATAAATTATCCTGATGTATATATGAGAAGAAGAGATCCAGATAGCTTAGTGGTTGGTGACGAAGGAGATACAGATAAACCTACATTTAAGGAAAGGTTTGGAGAAGATTTTGATACATTAAGAGAAAAAACCTTTGAATGGCTAAAATCACAAGAACTTATAGTCATGCCATTTATGTCTGGTGGAAAAGAATTAGGATACCCTTCCCTATTAATTTGCCCTTCTAACGCTGCTTTTTTTGCTGGAGCACTTGCTGATATTCAAGGTTTCATACCTAAAAGCCAAATCAGAACAAATTTCGAGCCTATAGCCATAGTATATGTGGCTCCTCCTTTTAGACATACTCATTTTGGAGGAAAACAAGTCGTAGTACATAATAGAATAAATAACCATCATGAAGTTTTTTCATATAATTTATACCCCGGGCCCAGTGCAAAAAAGGGAATATATGGAGTACTATTAAATATAGGAGAAATGGAAGGCTGGGTTACTGCACATGCCTCAACAGTAAAAATAATAACACCTTATGATAATGTATTAACTATAATGCATGAAGGAGCAAGCGGTGGTGGAAAAAGCGAACTACTACAACAGATGCACAGAGAAAAAGACAACCGAGTACTATTAGGTACAAATATCATTACAGGAGAAAAATTTTATATAGAAATCCAAGAATCTTGTGAAATTTATCCTGTAACTGATGATATGGCAATGTGCCATCCTAAGTTACAAACCAGACGGGGCAAAATGGTAGTAAAAGATGCGGAACAAGGATGGTTTGTAAGATTGGACAATATTAAAAGCTATGGCACTGAGCCTCAGCTTGAAAGACTTACTATACATCCCCCTGAGCCATTAATATTCTTAAATATTGAGGGACACCCTGATGCTACTGCTTTAATATGGGAACATACTATGGACGAACCTGGTAAACCATGTCCAAATCCAAGGGTTATAATCCCAAGAAGATTCATACCTAATATTGTAAATGAACCTGTAGAAATAGATGTAAGGAGTTTTGGTTTTAGAACTCCACCATGTACAAAAGAAAAACCAACATATGGCATAGTAGGTCTTTTTCATGTGCTTCCCCCTGCTATTGCTTGGCTTTGGAGACTTGTAAGCCCAAGAGGATATGATAATCCAAGTGTAACCGATGGGGATTTAATGAGTAGTGAAGGAGTAGGATCTTATTGGCCTTTTGCTACAGGAAAGATGGTAAAACAAGCCAATCTCCTTTTACAGCAAATATTAGATTATCCCAATACTCAATATATACTTGTGCCTAATCAGTATATTGGTGTTTATAGGGTAGGATTTATGCCAGAGTGGATAGTAAGAGAGTACTTAGCTAAAAGAGGAAGTGCTAGATTTAGACCAGAGCAATTAAAACCTGCAAGATGTCCTTTGTTGGGATATGCCTTAGAAATGGTAAAAGTTGAAGGTCACTATATACCAAAGGCATTTCTTCAAGTAGATCAACAACCAGAAGTAGGACCAGAAGCCTATGATGCTGGAGCAGAAATACTTAAAAATTTCTTTAAAAAAGAGCTTAAAAAATTTATGACCTTAGATCTTGATCCTTTAGGGAAAAGAATTATTGAATGTTGCTTAGATGATGGGAGCTTAGAGGATTATATAAAACTAATTCCTCCTCGTAGATAATAAAATATTTTTTCTCTTTTAAAAATTATATATAAGTGGTATAACTATAAATAGAAAAAAGATTTTATATTCGAGGAGGAATATAAAAATGAAAGAAATAAAAGTACCAATAGGTGTGTCTGCACGCCATGTCCACCTCTCTCAGGATGATCTGGAGAGGTTATTTGGGAAAGGTTATGAGTTGCATCCTCATAAACCTTTATCTCAGCCAGGACAATATGCAGCAGAAGAAGAAGTAGAAGTAATTGGGCCTAAAAGATCTCTAAAGTTACGAGTATTAGGACCAACAAGAAAAAATACTCAAGTAGAATTGGCAATTACTGATGCTATTTATTTGGGGATTCAACCAATTCCTCCTATAAGAGACTCTGGTGATGTTGAAGAAACACCTGGAATAAAGATTAGAGGTCCATTAGGAGAAATCGAGATTCCTAAAGGAGTAATTATCGCATGGAGACATATACATACTCCAAAAGATATGGCAGAAGAATTGGGGCTTGTTGATAAGCAGATTGTAGAGGTAAAAGCAGAAGGAGTGAGAGCTGTAGTATTTGAAAATGTCCTAATAAGAGTAAGCGACAAATTTGCTTGGGAATTTCATATTGATACGGACGAAGCAAACGCAGCATTTGTTAAAAATGGAGATATCGCTACAGTCGTCTTTGAACCAGTTAAGCTTTTGCAAAAAACATAGCCCAAAAAAATTAAAATAAAAATTTTTAGAAAAGAGAGGAAGAAAATTAATTTCTTCCTCTCTTTTTATTTATACAATTTTGGATATAATTAATAGGTAAAACGAATTTCAAGGAGGTGATTTTTTGTCCAATTTAATTATCGTACTTCTTTTGGGAATAATTATAGCTTTAATTTTTTCATTTCAAAATCAGACTGAGGTTGTAATCTATTTCATAAATTTAGCTTTTACAACTAAAATTTCTACAGTACTTTTTATTACTTTTGCAATTGGGGTTCTTTTGGCTTTTATTAGTGTAATACCAGTTTTGTTTAAATATAAACGAGAAATATCAAGATTAAATAGAAAGATAAAAGATTATGAAAAACAATTAAAGGTAAATCAAGAGCAACAGAAATCTACAGAAAACTAAGAGGGTGAAAAAATGATAGAGGAAAAGATAAAAAAATTAAAAAAGGAAAGGGATGCCATTATATTAGCTCACAATTATCAACTTCCTGAAGTACAAGATATAGCTGATTTTGTAGGAGATTCATTAGAACTTGCAAGGATAGCAAAGGAAGTGAAAGAAAAAGTAATAATTTTTTGTGGAGTACATTTTATGGCAGAAACTGCTTCTATTCTTGCTCCAGATAAGATAGTAATTCTGCCTGACCTACATGCAGGATGTCCTTTAGCTAATTCTATAACCCCAGAAGATATTTTAAACTTAAAGGAAAAATATAAAGATTATGCTGTTGTTAGTTATATAAATACAACAGCAGAAGTAAAAGCAGTAAGTGACTACATTTGTACCTCTGCCAATGCGGTCTCTGTGGTAGAGAAAATTTCAGAGGATAAAATCATCTTCGTACCAGACCGAAATTTAGGCTATTATGTAAGTAAGCATACTAAGAAAGAAATGATAATTTGGGACGGATTTTGCCCTACCCATCAAAGAATTCTTCCTCAAAATATATTGAAACTTAAAGAAAAACATAAAGATGCTAAAATATTGGTACACCCAGAATGCAGAAAAGAAGTACTAGACTTAGCTGATAAAGTAGCAAGTACAAGTGGAATTATCAAACACGTAAAAGAAGATGATCATCATAGATACATAATAGGGACCGAAGCAGGATTACTACACAGACTAAGAAAGGAAGTTCCAAATAAAGAATTCTTCCTTGCATCCCCACTTGCAGTATGTGCTAATATGAAAAAAATCACATTAGAAAAAATACTATGGTCTCTTGAAGATTTAGCTCCACAAGTAAAGGTACCAGATCATATAAGAGAAAAAGCATTAATACCAATCATGAGAATGCTATCCTTATGATAGATAGATATATTGCTAATTTCAAATCAAAAAGTACAGTAGAAAAATTTGACATAATAATTGTTGGAAGTGGAATAGCAGGCTTAATTTCAGCCTACTATACTCCCCCTCAATTTAAAGTCGGCCTTTTTACAAAAGACAAAATAGAGGAAAGTAATACTTATTATGCCCAAGGAGGAATTGCAGTAGCATTAGCCCCTGATGATTCCCCTGAATTACACTTCAAAGATACTATTTTAGCTGGGGCAGATTTTAATGAGGAAAAAATAGTAAGAATTGTTGTTGAAGAAGGAATAGACAGGGTCAGAGATTTAATAAAATTAGGCGTGAATTTTGATAAAAAAAATGGGCTTTCTTTTACCAAAGAGGCTGCCCATAGTAGGAAGAGAATAATACATGCCCAAGGAGATGCTACAGGATACGAAGTAGCTTGTACTTTAATTAAAAAAATTAAAGATAAGGAGAATATTAGATTATTTGATAATCATATGCTTATTGATATACTAACCCTTGACAATCAAGCTTATGGATGTATCTTTCTTGATTCAGAAACAAACAAAATTTCAATACACCTTAGCAGTTATATTATATTAGCTACTGGTGGAGCAGGACAGTTATACCTTCATACCACTAATCCTCTCATTGCCACAGGAGATGGTATAGTATCTGCTTTTAGGGCAGGAGCAAGAATTATGGATCTTGAATTTTTCCAGTTTCACCCAACAGCCTTAAAAATAGATGCTCCCCAAAGATTCCTTATCTCCGAAGCTGTTAGAGGTGAAGGAGGAAGACTTATAAACTTCTATGGAGAGAGGTTTATGCTTAATTATCATCCTTTGGGAGAATTAGCCCCAAGAGACATAGTCACAAGGGCTATATGCTTTGAAATATTAGAAACGCAAAAAGATGTATATATTGATTTAAGACCAATTGGAGAAAATAAAATAAAGAGAAGATTTCCTAATATATACAAAAAATGCTTGGAATATGGAATAGATATAACAAAAGACCTTGTCCCTATATCACCTGCTGCCCACTATTTTATGGGGGGAATAGAAACTGATGAATATGGAAGAACATCCATAAGAAATTTATATGCTTGTGGAGAAGTAGCTTGTACAGGACTACACGGAGCTAATAGACTTGCCAGTAATTCTCTACTGGAAGGGCTTGTTTTTGGTAAAAGATGTATTGATGCTATATTAAATGATAATCCATCTTTGATCTCAGAACATGATGAAAACCTAAATTTAAAAGAAATTGAAAATGAAAAATCTTTAAAGGAGAAAATACAAAAACTAAAAACTCTTATGTGGGATAAAGTAGGAATTATAAGAGAAGAAAGTAAACTAAAAGAAAGTGAAAGAGAAATAATTGATTTAATGGAAGAGATAAACGGAGTATATATGAAAAATAGAAACTTTTTTGAATACAAAAATATGTTAACCCTTTCTTTATTGATGGTAAGATCAGCTATTCTAAGAAAAGAAAGTCGTGGTGCCCATTTTAGAATAGATTTCCCTACCTCAAAAAAAGAATGGAGAAAACATATAATTTGGGAAAAAGATAAGGAGGTAATATATCGTGAGGTCAATTCCCCACCATCTTTTAAAAAAGATCATTGAAGAAGCTTTAATTGAAGATATTGGTACAGGAGATATTACAACCGACAGTATTGTTCCAGAAGATATGAGATCAAAGGCTATTATTTTGTCAAAAGATGATGGTATTATTGCTGGTCTAATTGTAGCAAAAGAAGTTTTTAAATATCTTGATGCAGATGTAAAATTCAATGAAAAGTGTAAAGATGGTGATTCCATTAGAAGAGGAGACATAATACTTGAAATATATGGAAACACAAGGGCTATACTTTCAGGAGAAAGAACAGCTCTAAACTTTTTACAAAGACTATCTGGCATTGCAACCTATACAAGAAGATGTGTTGATATAGTAAGTCCATACAATGTTAAAATTTTAGATACAAGAAAAACTACGCCCCTCCTAAGAATTCTTGAAAAATATGCAGTAAAGGTTGGTGGAGGAGAAAATCACAGATTTGCACTATACGATATGGTATTAATAAAAGATAATCATATAAAATTTGCAGGAAGTATTACCGAAGCAATCAAAAGAATTAGGAAAAACCTATCTCACATATATAAAATAGAAGTAGAAGTAAAAAATATTGAAGAACTAAAAGAAGCATTAGAAAATAATGTAGATATGGTATTGTTGGATAATATGGATTTAAAAATCATAGAGGAATGTGTAAAAATAGCAAAAGGAAAAGCATTAATAGAGGTTTCAGGAGGAATATCCATAGAAAATTTAGAATCTATTGCTAAATTAGGTGTGGACTTTATATCTATGGGAAAACTAACTCATTCAGTGAAAAGTTTAGATCTAAGCTTAGAAATAGAATAATATTCCAATGTTAAAAACCAATACCCAAAAGGAAAAAGCATATATCTTCCTTTTAGTTGGCATCACGGCTATGGCTTCTGCTTCCATTATTATTAAGCTGACAAAAGCTCCTCCCCTTGTCATAGCATCATACCGTTTATTAATATCATCTCTTATTCTTTCTTTAATAAATTACAAGAAGGCAAAAACATGCTCTAAGATATTTAACAATATATTTTTAACTTTTGCAGGATTATCCTTAGGTATTCATTTTTACACATGGATCTCAGCTCTTTTTCTAACTTCTGTGGCTAATGCTGTAGTACTTGTAAATACAAGTCCTATATTTATATCTATATTAGTATCAATTATAGAGAAAAAAATACCATCAAAAAAATTCTACCTTTCAGTTTTAGTAGCCCTTATAGGTGTGTTTCTTATAACCTATAACAATGATTTAAAAATCCAAATAGGAAAAGGTGAAATATTATCCATTATAGGTGCTATAACCTTTGCCATTTATATATATACAGGTAGATATCTCTCAAAAGAAATATCCTTCATCTCATATATTACCTATGTATATTCTATTGCAGGGATATGCTTACTTTTAATTACTATTCTCTTAAAAATACCTTTGGTAGGATACTCTGCCTATACATATCTAAATTTTTTGCTTCTTGCCCTAATACCCCAGTTAATAGGTCATTCTTCTACCAATTATGCTATTAGAATTTTATCTCCTACCTTTACTTCTATAGTATTAATAGGTGAAACAGTAATAGCAACTGTTTTCTCAGTCATCTTTTTAAAAGAAACTATAAATCTATATAAACTTATAGGAATAGGTTTAATAATAATAGCAGTATTTTATGCTTCTTTAGAAGAAAAATAATTGTATAATTTCCAAGCTATTTCCTCTTGTTCTCTAAAATTTCCAAAAACTACACCTTTTGGAAGAAGTTTATTTATAACTTTCCTCATATACTTATCAACTCTACCTGGAGGAAAATTCTCAAAAGGAGTACCAGGAAGAGGCATAAAGGCATGAGCATGAATTTTTGCTCCCATTTTTACTAAATCTTCTATCATTTTAACTGTCTGGTTTATATCATCCTCATTTTCATAAGGTAATCCAAATATAAAATCCACATTCACCTTGAGACCATAGTAAGTAGCAGTTTCTACAGCTCTATAAACATCTTCCACTTTATGCCTTCTATGAGCTAAATCTAAAATCCTCTGACTACCAGATTGAGCTCCTATTACGATATTGTCATTATTAGCATATAACTTTATCAGCTCAACAGTTTCAGGTAAAACATGTTCTGGTCTTACTTCTGAAGGGAAGGATCCAAAAAATATTCTTCCTTCTTTTCCAATAATTTTTCTAATTTCAATAAGTAATTCTTCTAATTTTTTAAGATTTATTGTCATACCATCAGAAGATCCATAAGCAAAAGCATTAGGTGTAATAAATCTTATATCTTTTAAATTTCTTTTTACCATAATTTCCACAATTTCCACTATTTTTTCTATACTTCTATGCCTCATAATTCCACCAAAAATCCTTGGTGTCTGACAAAAGTAGCACCCAAAAGGACAACCTCTGCTTATTTCGATAGGTCCAAACCTACCAAATTTTTCTGAGAAAGGGAAGTAATCATTTAAATCAATTTTCTTTTTATCATGAAATATTCCTAAAATTTTTTTACCACTAACTATCTCTTTTATTAAGTTTGGAAATATTCTTTCTCCCTCTCCCTTTACCACAATATCAAATCCCATATCTAACACTCCCTGGGGATCCCCTGATGGATGAGGTCCACCTGCCACAAAATAAAGATTTTCATTACTCTTTTTAAGTTCCCTGAGCTTTCCTAACATATCTTTTATTTCAAAAAACTGAGTGGTAAAAAAGGAAAAACATAAAATGCTATTTCTTAAATCTTTTTCGAAAAATAAATCATCTATTTTTTCAAAAAATAGTATCGGAAGTTCTTTTAGATCTTTATCCCCTTCTACTGCTCCAAGAAGAGCATTTATACTATATTTGTTTTCCTTAGAGTCATAGAAAAATAATTTATATTCCATATATTTCTTATTTTACAAATTTAAATTTGACTTTTAAATCTCCCTTAAATAAAATAATTGAAAACTTTCCAACCAAGAAGGAGGCTAAAAAGGTTATGAATTTTAATGAAAGATTCTTAGGAGAAGCTCTAACTTTTGATGACATACTATTAGTACCAGCATATAGTGAAGTAACCCCAAAAGAAGTAAGTGTCGATACATATATTACTGATAAGATTCATCTAAATATTCCCATATTAAGTGCCGCAATGGATACAGTAACAGAAGCAAGAATGGCTATTGCCATGGCAAGAGAGGGAGGCTTAGGAATTATTCATAGAAATCTTTCCATTGAAAAACAAGCAGAGGAAGTTGACAAGGTAAAAAGATCAGAACATGGTATGATTACAGATCCCATATTCTTATATCCAGATCAAACAGTCGGTGATGCCTTAAATATCTTGTCAAAATACCACATTTCTGGATTACCTGTTGTAGAAAAAAATGGTAAGCTTGTAGGGATTGTTACTAATAGAGATCTAAGATTTGAAACTGATATGAACAAAAAAATATACGAAGTAATGACTAAAGAAAATCTTATAGTTGCTCAGGTTGGTGTAACTATTAAGGATGCCCAAGAAATTCTACAAAGATATAAAATTGAAAAACTTCCTATTGTAGATAAAGATTATAAATTAAAGGGTCTTATTACAATAAAGGACATTCAAAAAATGAAACAATATCCTAATGCAGCAAAAGATAGTAAAGGTAGGCTTTTGGCTGGTGCTGCTATAGGGGTAGGTTCAGAGGCTATTGAAAGAGCAAAAGCATTAGTGGAAGCTGAAGTAGATGTTATTGTAGTTGATACGGCTCATGGACATCATAAAAAGGTATTAGAAACTGTTAAAGAATTAAAAAAATTATTTAAAGACAATATAGTAATAATTGCGGGTAACGTGGCAACAGCAGAAGGCACAAAAGCATTAATAGAAGCAGGAGCAGATGCAGTTAAAGTGGGTATAGGACCTGGGTCCATTTGTACTACTCGAGTTGTGGCAGGTATAGGAGTACCACAATTCACAGCTATATGGGAATGTTCTGAGGAGGCAAAAAAATATAACGTGCCAATAATTGCAGACGGAGGGATAAAATTTTCTGGAGATATTACAAAAGCAATAGCAGCTGGAGCTCATGCAGTTATGTTAGGAAGCCTACTTGCTGGTACTGAAGAAAGTCCTGGAGAAATTGAAATATATCAAGGTAGAAGCTTTAAAGTATATAGAGGTATGGGCTCTCTCTCAGCAATGAAAGAAGGAAGTAAAGATAGATATTTCCAAGAAAATTCAGAAAAACTTGTACCAGAAGGTATTGAGGGACGAGTACCATATAGAGGACCAGTTTCAGAAGTTATCTTCCAACTTGTAGGGGGGCTTAAATCAGGTATGGGTTATTGTGGTGTTAGAAATTTAGAAGAGTTAAGAACAAAGACCAAATTTATAAAAATAACTAATGCTGGACTTAGAGAAAGCCATCCTCATGATGTAATAATAACAAAAGAAGCACCTAATTACAGTATATCAACATGGGAGTCTCGTTAAAAATCTTCATTTATTAATTTAACTACATCTTCAATAGTTTTACTTGTGGATGAAATAAAACTAAATTTCAATCTCATAGCTCCCATATCTCCCAAAGAGATATGGGAGACTTTTTCTTCAATATCCATTACAGAACGGGTAAAAACATAAAATCTATCAAAACCATGACCTATAAGATCATTGGGTCTTAATTTATCCTTTATTAATGATGCTAGATTAAAAATAGAAGATCTTTTTAAATTCTCCGAAACAAGACCTTCAAATTCATAAGCAATTTTACCAAAGGCAAAAGATGCTTTTTCTCTATAAAGCTCTCTCCAAAGGATAGGGAAAAAGTAAGGAAGAGAAAGCGTTCCCGTTAAAGGATCCACTAAAGAATATCTTCGAGGCAATTTTATTATAAAGGTAGTACCTTCACCTACCTTACTATTAACAGATATTTTACCATTATGGGCTTCTACTATACTCTTAACTATTGAAAGCCCCAAACCAGTACCACTTGTTGATTTTCTCAATGAACTGTCAACCCGATAAAATCTATCAAATATATGGGGAAGATGCTCTGGAGGTATTCCTAATCCTTGATCTTGCACCTCTATAATTATATCCTCCATTTTATCGGTAACTCTCATCCATACATTTCCTCCATTTGGGGAATACTTTATAGCATTATCTAAAAGATTATGAAATACCTGTGTAAGTCTTGCTGAATCACCTAAAAGAAGGGTAGGATATTCTGGAAATTGCAAAATTATTTTGTGTTTTGAAGTTTGAGTTTGGAAAAAAGAAGCTCTTTCTCTAATTATTCTTCTCAACTCTACCATATCTTTTCTAAGTTCTATTCTTCCTGACTCAATTCTTGATACATCCAGAAGATCATTTATAAGTTGAGTAAGCCTTTCTGCCTCCTTGTATATGATCTGATGATAATTTTTTATTTTCTCTGGAGGGAGATTCATTTTCATTAAAAGCTCACTATAACCCTTTATTGCAGTTAATGGAGTCTTCAACTCATGAGAAACATTAGCTACAAATTCTGACTTCATTCTATCCAATTCTTTTATCAAACTAATATCTCTAAGAGCTAAAATAAAATTAGTTACTTTTCTTCCTTCCCATATAGAAGAAAGATTACATCCAAGAATATATTCTTTTTGGCCATTCCAAGTTTTAATCTCATATTGAAGTATGGATAATCCTTGAAAAACCATCTTATCAAGCGGACATTCAGAACACATTAATTCTCCATTTGTATTTCTACATTTTAATACTTCTGTACATCTCTTTTGAATATTTTCTTGTGAAATATTAAAGAAATTATTTGCTACGTTGTTCCACATACTTAATCTCTTTCGTCCATCAAGAATTATTAACCCATCACCTATATTTTCAAGAATCTTTTTCATCTTTTCTCTTTCCAAATTTACATTACTGTAAAGGATTGCCTTATGCAAAGCTATAGAAGTTTCATAAGATAAATTAATAAGCATCTCTAATTCATAATTAGAAAATTTCTTATTCTTTGTACTATTAACTACTTCTATTGCTCCTAATACTTCATCTCCGACCTTAAGAGGTACACATAAAATAGAACCTGTTTTGAAACCTGATATATAGTCATAATATTGACTAAACCTTTTATCCTTAGATGGATTATTCACAATAGCAGGATTTCCTGTCTCCACAACCCAACTAACTATTCCTTCTCCCTTCGCAAGCTTTTTACCTTCTAATAAATCTCCCTTTTCTCCTATAGCCTTTTCAAAGATTAAATCCCCTGTCTCTTTATCTTTAAGAAATATGGTTCCACCATCAGCATCAAGTAATCTAACAGCAGAATCTAAAATAAGTCCTAAAACCTCTTTAGTATCCAAGGATGAATTTACTGCCTTAGTTATATCAGAGAATATCTTCATTTCATTTATTTTCTGTTCGAGTTTTAAGCTTTCTCTACCAATATAATTTAAAAACAGAGCTAAAACGATAGCCATAATCCCAAGTTCTAAAATTCTGATATAGGCAGAACTTAAGACTACATTTATTCCCTGAATTATTCCAAAAAGAATAAAAACAAGAGTAACTAAAAAAGCAGAAAGAATTGCAGTCCTAAAATCATATCTAAAGGCTGCTGCTACCACTGGAAAAACCAAGAATAAGTATAAATCACTGCTTATACCCCCAGTTAAATATACCAGAATTGATACCAGTATAACATCTATAGAGGCAAATATTTCATGCTTATAAAGAAAGGGATATTTATGTACAGGGAAAATAGTAGTAAATAATACATAGATGGACGAAATAACGAGAAAAATATTAAATACTCTTACATCTGTAGGAGGCACAATATCAAACTTTACAAGAAGAAGAGCTACAAAAAGAATTAAGCCCCTAAATAAAGATAAAAAGTTTTCTCTCTTTTGATTATAGTAAACTTTCATAAAATTTCTATGCTCCTAAAAGTAGTTCTACCTTAGCAATCAAATCCGCAAGACCAAAAGGTTTAGTCATATACTCATCTGCCCCCATACTATAACCAACTTTTTTATCTAATTCGCTGGATCTTGCTGTAAGTATAAGTACCATCGTATTCATAGAAGGATCACCTTTTATTTGTTCACATATACTATAACCATCAATATCAGGAAGCATTATATCAAGAATTACTAAATCGGGTTGTACTTCTCTTATTTTCTCTAATGCTTCCCTACCTGTCCCAGCTTCGTGTATCTCATATTTTTTTAAAAAATCCAAGGTTTCTCTGATAAGGCTTCTAACATTTTCTTCGTCTTCCACTATTAGAATCTTCTTCATAATACCTCCTATAAATCTTTAATTAAATTTTAATTTTACCTTATTATACCAGGTATATTATAATAAAAAAAATTTACGAGGTGAAAGGTATGAATTTAAAAGAGCAAATAGAAAACAGACTTAGAGAAATAACAGACCCTGAGGTAGGTTTGGATTTAGTAACACTTAATACCATCGATAAACTGGAAGTAGACAATGATGGAAATGTAAAAGTTGTATTTAGACCCACAACTCCTTTTTGTCCTTTGGGTATTCAACTTGCTCTATCCATCAAAAAAGCCATTAAAGAAATAGAAGGTGTAAAAAATGTAGATGTAGAAGTGGTAGACTTTATATTTGCAGAACAAGCAAATGAACTTTTAAAGAATCAATAAAAGTTAATCATTCTCTCTTAACAATCCACTCTTCGAAGAGCTCCTCCTTAGGGAGCTCTTCGATAAACATGGAAGGCTTATTAAATACATTCATATCCTTAAATCTTTTCATCATGTGAGTAATAACAAAAAGTTCTCTTTTGGCTCTTGTTACTGCCACATAAAAAAGTCTCCTTTCTTCTTCTAAATTATCCATACTTTTATAAGAAGGAAATTCTCCTTGTACTAAACGGAGAATAAAAACCACATCCCACTCTAAACCCTTTGCCTGATGAATAGTAGACAAAACTACATAATCCTTTTCTTCCCCTTCTTCTTCCATTAATTTTTCTCCTGCATAGGTATATAAGGTAAGTTCGCTTAAAAAATCGCCTAAATTCTTATACTTTTGAGAAAAATTAATAAGTTGAACAATATCCTTTTCTCTATCTTTAAAATCAGGATTTTTAGTTTCCAAATAATTTCTGTACTCTTCGTTATAAAAAACAAATAGAATATCTGAAAATCTATCTAAAGGAATATTCTTAATCTTATCCCATAAATCTCTTATCCTTCTTAAACCCTCTAAAGTTCTACCACTTACTGAGATCTGAAATATCCTTTCAAAATCTCTTGTTTCTCTCAAAACAGAAGCAAACTTTTTTGCATAAGCTCTACCAATTCCTGGAAACAGTTTAAAAAATCTCTGGGCAGAAAGTTCATCTTGGGGATTATATAGAATTTTTAATATGGAAAGCATATCTTTTATATGAGCTTGTTCAAAGAATCTTAAACCTCCTCTTACCTCATATGGAATACCTTGAGTAGTAAGTTCTATTTGTAAACTCATAGAATGATAGTTAGACCTAAAAAGTACTCCCATATTCTTATATTTAATACCTTCCTGATGCATATTTTTTATGATCTCTACCACAAATTGAGCTCCCTCTTCCTCATCTCTTACCCATACTAATTTTGGTTTAGATCCACTTTTTAATACAGGTCTTATAGTCTTAGGATACTGATTTACATTTCTCTTAATAATCTCATTAGCCAAAGCTATTATCTCGGGTGTACTTCTATAGTTATATTCTAAATAAAAAATCTTCGTACCTAAAAACATATTAGGAAAATTCAATATATTATCAATAGTAGCTCCTCTAAAGGAATATATACTTTGAGCGTCATCTCCAACTACCAATATATTTTTATTTTCCTCTCTCATAAGTCTTACAATCTCTCCTTGAAGCCAATTTGTATCCTGATATTCGTCTACTAAAAGCCAGATAAATCTATAATTTAGGCTCTTTCTTACCTTGTCTTTATCCATAAGAAGTTTATACCAAAACATAAGTAGATCATCATAATCCACAAGATTCAAATCTCTTTTTCTTTCTTCATATTTTTTAAAAACTTTTTCAATTAAATCTGCCTTCTCTATAATATGAGAAGCCTTTATTTTTAAAACTTCATCCCAGTTTTTCCCAGTATTCACCTTATAACTAAATATTTCCAAAACTAAATTTTTACCTAATTCTTCCTCCCCCATCTCATCTAAACATTCATCAATAAGATCTGCTGAATCCTCTCTATCCAATATGTTATAATCTACCCTCATTCCAATTTCCTTTCCAAATATTCTTAAAATTCTATTTCCCACATGATGAAAAGTACCTCCCCATATATCCTCAGCCTTTTCTCCTATTAAAGCAGAAGCCCTGTTTATCATGTTTTTAGCGGCATGGTTGGTGAAGGTTAAAAGCATAATATTCTTAGGAGAATAACCTAAAGCAATAAGATATCCTACTCTATAGATAACTGTACGAGTCTTTCCTGATCCAGGTCCAGCAATAACCAAGGAAGGACCATCTGCTTCTAAAACTACCTTTTTCTGTTCCTCATTTAGGTCTTTCTCTACACGTTTAAGAAATTCTTGCTTCTTTTTAGAAGGGAGAATATAAATTTTCTTATCACTAAATTGGTTATCCATATGAATTATTATATAATAAGAGAAAAATAAAATCCTTTAAGGAGGAAATAATAAAATGAAAAAAATTATAACTTTGATTCTTATTGTAATTTTAATCATAAATTTAAGCTTTGCCCAAAATACTCAAACCCCCACTCAAAAAAATATTGAGAAAAAACCAGTTACTATATTTACCCTTCATGTATTAACATTTAACAATCTTGTAAAATCCAATTTAGAAAAAGACTTAAAAGGGCTTGATGATTCTTTTAAAATGAGTATTCCCATATATCATCCCGCAATTGGTTTAAACCTATCTTTTTATACAAAACTCTCCCAAAAAGGTAATCCTTATCCTTCCATGATAAATAGAATTCTTAAAAATTTGGTCTCTGCATTAAATAGTTCAGAGCTTCCTGATAAAACAAATATCAACATAATTCTATATACAGAAGATGAGAAAAATATATATGATTCTAAAACCCTTTTTATCACATTTACTCTATATTCTCTAAAAGAGTTTGCAAAAGCCAAAGATATAAATAAGTTTGGTAGCCAAATGTTAGTCTTTTTAGAAACCGAGAAACTTGAATATAAAAATGGAGTATTTTCATCTAAAAATTACGATTTTGAATGGATATTAAAAATATAAGATGAGGAGTGATATTGTGTATAAAGAAATAAAAAATACCTTTACCTATCTATTACATCCCCTGCCTGCTCTTCTTATCACAAGTATTAGCAAAAATCAAAGGCCTAATGTTATGACTATATCTTGGGTTATACCAGTAAGTATAAACCCACCTCTTATTGCTGTAAGTCTTAGACCAGAGAGATATACTTATACCCTTATTAAAGAAACAGAAAACTTTGCAATAAACATTCCTGATTATTCTTTAAGAAAATCAGTTTTTATATGTGGAAGATTTAGTGGTAGAAATACAGATAAATTTAAAAAGGCTAACCTTACTCCCATACCTGCCCATAAAATAGCTGCTCCCCTAATCAAGGAATGTACCGCACATATAGAATGTTTTTTAGAAGATATTGTAGAATTTAAGGCTGATCATAACTTAGTAATAGGTAAAGTAATTTACTCTGAAGCCTTAGAAGAATATTTTGAAACCATTTATGATCCTTCAAAGTACAAAGCCCTTCTCTATTTTGGAAAAGATGTTTATACTACAACAGGTGAATATGAAACCATTAAATTATCAGAAGAAAATTAAACATCATTTTATATTATTTTTATCATTTATTTTATTAAGCACATCCCTATCCTTAGGTATATCTATTGATGAAGTAATAAGAAAAGCCCAAGAAGCTAATAATAAAGTATCCACTCTTTATAGTATTCTTGAGGTTTATAATAGAATAGGGAATAACGAAGAATATATTACATATAAATTTTATTATCAGAAACCAGATAAAATAAGGTTGGAAGTATTAGAGGGAAAAGATAAGGGGACAATAATGGTATATCAAACAGGTAAAGTAAGATATAAAAAAGGTGGATTATTGAGCTTTATTCCCTTATCTTTAAACGTAGATGATCCCTTAGCAATTTCTATTAGAAAGGGACAGATACCTGACCTCACTTTTGATTATATCATAGATTTATTAATTAACAATAACCCAACTGGATTAAAGGAAATTGCTTTCTTAAACTATAATTGTTACATAGTAGAAATAGGAAATAGTAGAGATAAATTATATAATTATTCTTTCCAAAGGATATATATAGAAAAAAATTCATTTTTACCTGTTTCCTTAGAACAATATGAAGACATTAAGGGAAAAAGAACATTAGTACATAGGAGAATATATAAAAACCTTCAGATAAACATAAAAATTGATCCACAAATCTTTGAAATATAAATATGGGAATAAAAATAACTCTTGAAAATATATATAAAACTTATAAAGAGGAAGGCTTATTAAAAGAGAAAAAATTTATAAATGCTTTAGAGAATATTAATTTAGAAATTCCCGAAGGGAAAACATTAGCTGTAATAGGCCCATCTGGATGTGGTAAAACTACTTTATTAAAAGTAATAGCAGGTTTAGAAAACCCAGATAGTGGAAATATTTATTTTAATCAACAAAAAGTCAATGATCTCTCACCAGTTGAAAGAAAAATTGGAATGGTTTTTCAAAACTATGCCCTTTATCCTCACTACGAAGCAAGAGGTAATTTAGCATTTCCATTTTGGATTAAAAAAACCCCAGAAAAAGTAATTGATGAGAAAATTAAAGAAACAGCAGAGATATTAGGAGTTGATTTTCAATACTTACTAAATAAAAAACCAAAACAACTTTCAGGAGGAGAACAACAAAGAGTAGCAATAGGAAGATGTATAATTAGAAATCCTTCAGTTATGTTATTTGACGAACCCTTATCTAATTTAGATGCAAGATTAAGGACTATAACAAGAGTACAAATAAAAAAACTCCTTTTAAGATTTCAAGTTACATCAGTATATGTTACCCACGATCAAATAGAAGCAACAAGTATGGGGGATATAATAGCAGTAATGAATGAAGGGAAAATATTACAGGTTGGTACTTATGATGAATTAATAGAAGATCCTAAAAATTCTTTTGTGGCTTCTTTTGTAGGAAAACCTCCAATGAATCTTATAGAAGCAAAGATTATAAATTCTCACATTATCATAGGTTCAAAAGATATTTCTATTAAATATACTATAAGAGACGGAGAATACCTTATAGGTTTTCATGCAAAGGATATAAAAATTACTTCTGAAGGAGTTTTTAGAGGAGAAATCTTTTTTATCGATGGAACCCCCTCAGATACTTTAAGAATCCTAAATGTGGAAACCGAAGAAAAGGAAATCATAAAAATAGAAATAAAGGAAAATATAAGATTTCATGTAGGAGAAACTCTATTATTTTCCCTTCCAAATAGAATTTATGTGTTTGATAAGATTTCAGGAAAAAGAGTTATCTAAAATAAAAGGAGGATAATCCAACATGTGGAAAAAAGTAACTTTAAGTATTTTCTTAATAATACTTTTTCTCTACCCAGCTTTTTCTTGGTCTGCCCATAGAGAAATGACAGAAATCATATTGAAAGATTTAGATTGGATAAAAAAATACAAGAACATAACTGTAACAGCTTATACCTATCATGATACATCCCCATACAATCCATCATACATTATTCCCTATCGCGGAGAAAAAATAGGTGATAAAATAGATGCCATAACAATAATCACAAGATATGTAACTGAACCAGATATGAGAATGGATGAAAACATAAATCTTAACTCTATGCAAAAACTTACAGGAGGAAGCTCAGGTTGGAGACATCAATATTATATACTTTTTGGTGGAACCCTTAAATTAGGCGAAGCACCCAAAAGAATAATCCATTTTTGGAACTTAGCCAAAGAGGCCTTCCAAAAGAATGATTATTATTGGGGTTTCCGTTTCTTTGCTTATAGCCTCCACTACCTTCAGGACCTTACACAGCCTTTTCACGCCTATCCTATGCCTCTGGGAAACGTTATTGGTAATATTTTTAATCTTGAAAAACTCATTGCCCAGGGAGAAAATCATCATTATACTTTAGAAGATTATCAAGAATGGCAAATAATAAATAAAAATCCTATATATATTCAAACCATTAAAAAGGCCCAACCTCAAAAAGTAGATAATCCAGAAGAAGCAGGAATTAAAGCAGCATGGGAAGCAAGAAAAGATGCAGGAAAATTATGGGAGATTCAATCTAAATATTTTCTTGGAATAAATGACAATAAAAATTATAAAGCCCCAAAAGAATTATTTAGTAAACCTTCTCAATTAAGAAAAGAGTATGATAAAATTATCCTTCGTAATTTAGAAAATTTTGCAGGATGGACAAAAGGTTATTTGGAGTTCTTAAAAATTTCTCTTGACAAATTAAACGAGGTATCAGGCAAATGAGAAAAGTATATATAACTATATTAATATTAGGAATTGCTATAGCTCTTTTTGCATATTTTCAAATGATTAATAGACCTGTAGAGGTAGAAGTATTAAGGGTCTCAAGAAGAGATTTACCCTTATCTATAAGCGTAAGTGGTATTTTATCTTTTTCAAGAAAAATAGACATATATCCTAAAATATCCGGAGTAGTAAAAGAAGTTAGAGTAAAACCAGGAGACAAAGTTAAAAAAGGAGATATACTGGCTACAATAGATGCTCAAGAATTAAAAAAACAGATGGACCAAATAAAAAATATGATCGACCTTTTGAAAATAAACACCGCATTAAGAGGTATAGGTTTTCAACAAAGTAACACTCCTTATTTCTCCCAAGATCAATTAAAAACCTTAGAAAATTATTATGATTCTTTAAAAAACCTTTATGAAGAACGAATATTAAAAGCCCCAATATCTGGTATTATCGCCAAAGTAAATATTACTCCCGGAGAAACCATAAAATCTCAAGAACAAGCCCCAGCTACAAATTTCTTAGGAAATCTCTCCAGTCTATTATCCTTATTCAACCTTAATATTTCAAATAGTAACTCCATAATTACTATAATTGATCCTACTTCTTTAGTTGGTTTACTAAAAGTAGATGAAAACAATGTTTTAAAAATAAAAGAAGGTCAGGATGTAGAAATATATGTAGATGCTTTGGAAGAAAACCCATGGAGGGGAAAAATAACATCCATAAACATGATTCCTTCGTTAAATAAAGATGGTTCTTACTCTTATGAGGTTTCTGCCAATCTTCCCCAACTTGGAAATAAAGTAGTAGAAGGTATGAGTATTTCTGCTACCATAAATATAGGAGTAAAGGAAAATATTATTGTTATACCTTTAAGTACTATCTCCTTCAAAGAAGGCAAAACCTATGTCTACACTGTAGAAAATGGAAGAGCAAAAAGTAAAGAAGTTGTAATAGGAGATATGAATACTGATTATGTGGAAATAAAAGAAGGACTAAAAGAAGGAGATTTAGTGATCTTATCTCCTCTTGATAAAATCTCTGATAACTCCAAAATAAAAATATATAAAGAAAACTAAAATGAACACAAAATTTTATGAAAACCTAAAGATGGCTATTTTTACTCTTAAAAGTAATAAGTTAAGATCCTTTTTAACCATCTTAGGGATTATTATTGGTGTATTTTCCGTAGTTCTCCTTATTTCTATAGGAGAAGGTGCTAAAAACCAGACTCTTCAAATAATTGAAAATTTAGGTGGAAATACCCTATTAATCTTTCCTACATCGGTAGAAACAGAAGGAACATTTAATTCTATCAGAAATCAGAATTTTAGAAATCAAAGAGGAGTTATTCCTCAGCTTTTTAAGTATAATGACTTACTATCTCTAAGAAGAGTATTTAAAGATGAAATTATATTCTCATCTATGATGACCTCTTACTTAGAAGTGAAATACAAAATTTTTTCTATTAATGCTACTATTTATGGTACTGATAACAATGGATTAATCATCAATAAAGATGGAATTACCCATGGAAGATTCTTTTCAGAGTATGAAATATCTTCAAAGGAAAAAGTATGCATCATAGGACCTAAGATTGCACAAAATATTGCGTCTCAACCTCAAGAATCACTGAACAAGATAATTAAAATAGGTAGCTACAATTTTAGAGTTATAGGGGTTCTCAAAGAAAGGGGATATAGCCAAAATTTAGGTGATTTAGATTCCAGAATCATAATACCTATTACTACCGCCTTTATCTTAAAAGGAGATCAAAATCTTAATATTATTATTGCTCAAGTAAAAGATTCAAAAAAAATTGATATTTATAAACAAAAGCTCATATTTATACTAAAGCAAATCAGAGGAAAATTAAATTTCATTGTTGCAAAACAAGAAGATCTTTTATCTGCTATGAATGAAATATTGAATATATTAACTTTAACATTAGCAGGAATAGCAAGTATATCCCTTATTGTAGGAGGTATTGGAATAATGAACATAATGTTGGTCTCTGTTACAGAAAGGTATAAGGAAATTGGTATAAGAAAAGCCATAGGAGCCAGAAGAAAAGATATTTTAATTCAATTTCTTACTGAATCATCCTTTTTAGGAGTAATAGGTGGATTTTTAGGAATCATTTTATCCATAATCACTGGAGAAATATTGAAAAATTTTGAAATACCTTATTCTTTTAATATAACCACAGTACTACTTGGTTTCTTTTTCTCTCTTTTTATAGGACTTATATTTGGAGTATTACCTGCTATGCGTGCCGCCAATTTGGATCCAATACAAGCATTACGCTCAGAGTAAACTTTTTACCATAGTAAAAATTTTTTATTCAAAATATTGATTTTTATAATTCAAAATTATAAAATTTATTTGTAAATTTTTAAAGGAGGAAAAGATGCCTCACAATTTACCAAAATGTCCTATATGTGGTAAAGAAATGATTATCAGGAAACTCGAATGTCCTGATTGTAAGATAACTATTGAAGGAGAATTTTGGGTTAGCAGATTAGCAAGTCTAAGCAAAGAAGAAATGGAGTTCTTAGAGCTCTTTCTAAAAACAAGAGGAAACGTAAGAGAAATGGAAAGAATTCTTAAAATTTCTTACCCTACAGTGAGAAGTAAATTGGATAATATCTTAAAAAATTTAGGACTTTTATCTGAGGAGGAGCCAAAAGACAAAATAAGATGGATCATTGATAAATTAGAAAAAGGAGAAATTACAGTTCAAGAGGCTTTAAAGGCTTTAGAGGAGGATAAAGATGTTTAATAAATATTTTTGGGGGATAGTTTTTCTAATTATTGGTATATCTCTTATTGCCCAAAATTTTCAAATACCTTTGCTTAAGGATCTATGGAAATTTTGGCCTCTTATTTTCATATACTTTGGAATAAAGATTATCTACAATTCTAAAAGATATGATCATAAAAGGAGGATAAAAATGAGAGAAGAAAGATATAAAATTTTGAGATTAGTTCAAGAAGGCAGAATTACAGTAGAAGAAGCAGAAGAACTCTTAAAAAAATTAGAAGAGACTCAAAATAGAGGCAAAAGGTTACTTCTATTAAAGGTAATAGAAAATGGAAATAATATAGTAAACATAAGTATCCCACTATCCTTAGCAAAATGGGGCCTAAAATTTGCTAATTCATATGCAGAAAAATACGGAGGAAAAATAGATTTCTCTCCAGAAGAATGGGAAGAACTAATAAGCAATCCAGATTTAAAAGGGAAAATTGTGGATATAAATGTACCAGAAAAAAACACACAAGTAACTGTGGAAATAGTTTAGATATTAAACATCTATCAATTCATATTTGCCCCAAGCTCCTAAATGTTCTCCTATAATAATTATTACTTGATGAACTTCTAGAAATCTTTTAGCAAATTCTAATCCTATATTTATATCTTCAGGCTTTTGAATAAGATTTCCCACTGCTGTAGCCATAGCATCTGCAAAAATAGCAGAATGTGATATTATAACAACAGCATCAGCTTTGCCAAAACTAAGAGAAGGTCCTACTGTTCCAGAAGATGTACAAATACCCAATACCGAATTTTTAGGAATAAGTATCCCTATTTTATTACTCCAGGGAGATTCTCCTGCAAAGATTAATACTTTTCTTTCTTTTTTTGTAGAAATGAAAATATCTCCACCATTTTCAATAATTATTTGAGAGGAATAATTTAAAAGATCTTTTCCAACAAACTCTGATATAGCTCCTGCCACAGAAGCCATTGGTCCAACCCCTACCTTTCCTGTCCAGTATGCCATCTGTTTAACTATTAAAGGTGCATCCTCTTCTACAGTGTAAGGAGTTAAGGATAGCCTAAATAAAGGATCTCTTGATATATAATCTTCTAATTGTTGTCTATAGAAAGATAAAATTTTTAATGTTTCTTCTTCAAGGTTTTTCTCAGCTAAAACAAATAGATCACTTTCCCGAATTTTTACGGAAAAACTTACAAGATCCTCTGTTTTCATTAACCTTCTATATTTTCTTCCTATATATTCTTTTGTCATAAAAATCCATAAAATATGGGGAGAGAAACATATCCTCTCCCCATTTAAATATATTAAAAAAAGATTTTCATTTCCATAGCATTATATGGACATAGTTCTATACAAATTCCACAAGCTGTACATTTTTGAGAATCAAACTTGACTAAATAACCTTCTCTATAAAGGGCTTTTGTTGGACAATAACTTACACAATATCCACAATGAACACATTTATCCTCTAACCATACTACATCTTGAGAAAGAGGCTGAATCTCAACACCTAAATCTTTCAAATACTCAATTCCTTTTATAAAATTATCATCTTCTCCCGAAAGCTCTAAAACCATTAATCCCTCTTCGTCTGGAGTGATCGTAGCCTTAAGTATATTAAAATCCAAATTAAATTTTTTCACTAAATTTACCACTACAGGCTTATCAGCAAGTTCCTTTGGAAAATGTAATACTATCCTCTCTGTTCTCACTTCTGCTCCACCTCCCCTAAAATCTCTTTTCCACTAAATGGTTTAAATTTTATACCTGACTCTACCCCAGGAAGTGGGGCAGAAGGAGAAGTTAAAAAGAATTTTCCTTCTTTTATCCATGATTTAAGTATTTCAGCTATCTCTTTAGCTTTAGGATAACTTGATAACGGGCTTGTAGGTACCTTCTTCCCAAAAAGCTCTATATAACCACTTTTAAGTTCCTTATAACTTATATATGTAATAACATCAGATTCCCTATTGGGGTAAGCTGTAGCATAATCTACTACTGGAGCCAGTATATCCTCATCACTAACAGACGTATAAAAAGCCATCTCTTCATCCAAAATAGGAATTGGTATACCTATACCTACTGCCAGTGAGACCCCATATCCTTTCATGCTTACACCACGAAGCCATTTTGCACTCATCTGTTTAAGATCACCAATAACTGCTAATGTACCTGCTCCACCTTTTGGTATACCCCTTTCTGTCCTCTCTACAGAAGGATTATGTTGAGTTCCATGCCAAACCACATATCCTATACCACCACCCAAAAATATACGAGTTCCGATTCCAATAGTCTTATAATAAGGATCATTTAAAAGAGGTGATAATTGTCCTGCACTGGAATAATTTGCATTACCAAACTTAGGTTTTAACATACCTAAGTATGTATACAACACTCTGTTTGAAGAGTTTACAGCCACATTATAATTTTGATATGCATTTCTTATGTTAAAAAGTACAGCTTCATTAAGATCATTTATTGTAATATAAGCATCCAAAAATCTCCTTGGGTAACAATCTGTACCGTATGCTTGAGCAGTTATCCTAATTTCTTTACCTGAAACTAAATCCTCTATTACGTGTCCTCCACCATATAGGAAATCTCCAGGATAATACTTATTTCTTAGATCATCATCAGGTAAAGCATTTGAACCTAAGAATAAATCTACTGCTGCATAAGCAGCATAAGCAGGAACCCCATTAAGATATACTTTCCCCCCCCCAAGCTTAATTCTTGGTTTTGTATGGCCAATGTTAAAATATATCCCAGAAGAACACATAATCCCAAAGGTTCCAGTAGTTACCACATCTACCTCTTTAGCAGCCCTCTCTACACCTTTTTCTTTCACAATATCAATCATTTCCTCGGCAGTAACAACCACTGCCTTACCCTGGCGGATTTTCTCATTAATTTCTTCAATTGTTTTCATCCTTTTACCCCCTTTTTCTCAATATCTATCATAACTTCTTCTATGTTAACCGCCCTTTTCGGGCAAGGCATGATCCATAACAATTTCACCACCTCCTAAATAAGAGGGTAAAATTTTCCATATATAGTACCAAAAACGTCGGAATTTTTCAAGATTATAACAAAACCTACCTAATTATCTAAATTTCTTAGCAGTTTCCATAAAAACCTTTATATTTTCCAAAGGTGTACCTACAGGTATATCACAACCAGAACTTAAAATAAAATTTTTAACATCTCTCATTTTATTTAGAAGCTCAATAGTTTCCTTCTCTATATCTTCTTTTTTCCCTTGTAAAAAAACTCTGACAGGATCCAGATTACCTATAATATACATTTGAGATGGGATTTTTTCAGCAACCCATTTTAAATCTACCAAACTATCAAGACTTAATCCATAAGCATCGCTTTTCCCCATATCTTCTATAAGATGAGATGTATTACCACAAATATGATATATGAGAGGTTTTTTTAGTTCAGATACAAGATATTTGAAATAGGGTAAAGAAAATTCCCTAAAATAAGCTGGAGAAAGTATAACTGCAGTTGGCTCCAATACCGCTACTACATCAACTCCTGTATCGAAAAAAGCTTTTGCATAATCTTTGATAACATTCACAGAAAACTCCAGCAATTCCTTTACAAAATCAGGATCATCTATTACATTAATACCTAAATCATTTACACCCATAAGTTCACCTGTTAAAGTAAAAGGACCTATAACATAACCTCCTTTTATTACCTTGAAATTCTGGGCCATTTTTTCAGCCACTTTAATAAATGTTATCATACGTCCAGAAATACCCTTCCATCTTCTTTTTATATCTTGAAGAACTTCTTTATCTTTAACCGGATGATCTAAAACAGAAGGATTTTCATTCTCAGGGAAATTAATCTTTAGACCTAAAGCTTCTGCTTCTACAGTCAAATCCATAAAAGTAAATATACCATCAGGTTGAAACTCTGAAAGAATTATATCCAAAGTTTTAAACTGTATTTCTGGATTTATTAAATTTTCTTTTAAAGTAGTATTAGTCAATTTTATTCCTGGAGCACCAAGTAAAGGAATTATTAGTCTTTCTCCTCTTTTATCAAGCATTGATCTTCCTCCTCAAAATACATAAACTTTATAAAATATTCTTGAAATTTTTTATCAGAAGAAAGCTCTATATAATTGACCTCTTCTTTTATCTTTTCTGCATCTTCCATAAGAAACCTATTTAGAAGTACAATCTTAGCTCCTCCAATAGCCGAATTCCCAACCAATATAATTTTTTCCAAAGGTATATGAGGTAAAAGTCCTGTTTTAATAGCATTTTTTCTATTCAAATAACTACCAAAAGAACCAGCAACATAAATTTTATCTATATCTTTATAGGTTATGCCTGCTTTATTAAGTAAAACCTCTATACCAGCTCTTATGGCAGATTTTACCAGTTGAAACTCCCTAACATCTTTCTGAGTTATCTTAATTTTACCTATGTAAAATTCCTCACCTTTTATAAACTTCCCAGTATTATCTATTATCTTTAGATCCAACATTACTGATATAGCATCTAAAAGACCAGAACCACATATTCCTTTCTCTTCCATATCTCCAATAACCTCAAACTTAACTGTTTCTTCTAACCATACATGAGAAATAGCACCTTTCTTTGCAATCATTCCATGTGAAATATTACTTCCTTCAAAGGCAGGTCCTGCAGCCGTAGCACACGCAAAAAGAATATCCTCTGACTTTAACACTATCTCACCATTGGTTCCTATATCAATAAGAATAACATTTCCTTTTTCATTTAATAAATTAGTAGCTATAATTCCTGCTACTACATCTCCCCCCACATAACCTGAGATTAAAGGAAAGACATAAAGTTTTGCGTTAAATAAATTTCCAAAAATATCTTTTGAATTAAAAAGCATTCCATTTCTAAAGGCAGGAACAAAAGGAGAAAAAGCTATATTTTCCGGAGTTACGCCAAGAAAAATGTGAGTCATAACGGAATTACCAGCTATGGAGATGACATAAACATCATTTAAATTTATATTATTCTTTATACACAAAACTTGAATAATCTCTGTAATAGCTTTTATTAACCTATCTCTTATAATCTGCAAACCATCAGGATTATGAATAATAAAATTAATTCTTGAAATTATATCAGCTCCATAAGTTAACTGAGGATTTTCAGTAGAATAACTATCTATATCACTTCCATTTGTAAGATCCAATATATGTCCTACCAAAGTTGTGGTCCCTATATCCAAAGCAATACCATATACACTCTTTAGTTCTTCTTCCCTTATATCAATTATTTCTTCTTTAAAAAGTACAAGATTCCCTTTATAATTATTCCTTCTTAAAAAAGTTGGTAATTTTCTTAAAACGGAAATATCTTGTAAATATATATTTTCTTTTACAGATAAAATTCTTTCTAAATCAGATCTCAAATCGCAAAGAGAAGGAATTTGCAGAGAAAAAGCTTGTAGTGTAATAACGGGAGAAAGGATAAAATTATTATCTTCTAAAAATTCTTTTTGTATGTTGATATCAGTACTTTCCTCTTTTAACAATTCAACCGTTAAATCTTCTTCCACATATGTGTGACAAGCAAGACTTATTATACCCTTATCTAATATTTTTACCTTACACTTTTTACACCATCCAGCTCCACCACAATAAGAAGGAATTTTTATATTATTTTCTATCAATATATCTAATAATCTATCCCCTTGAGCTACTTTAATTATTTTATTTTCAGGTAAAACTCTTATATATGGCATTTATGATACCTTGAGTAATCTATTGACCAATCCCACAGCAGAATAAGCATCTTCCGCATAACCATCTGCGCCAATCTCCTCTGCAAATTCTTCTGTAACAGGAGCACCGCCAACAATAATCTTAACCTTATCTCTTAATCCTTCCTTTTCAATAACATCTATAGTAACCTTCATTTGAGGCATTGTAGTGGTAAGAAGAGCTGACATCCCCACCACATCAGGTTTATTTTCTTTTATTGCTTGCACAAACTTCTCAGGCGGCACATCTATACCAAGATCAATTATTTGATAACCAGCTCCCTCCAACATCATAGCGACTAGATTTTTCCCAATATCATGCAAATCTCCCTTAACAGTACCTATTACAATTTTTCCTTTAATAATACCTGAGGATTTTGTAATAAGAGGTTTTAAAATTTCCATACCTTTTTGCATTGCCCTTGCAGAAACAAGAACCTCGGGAACAAAAATTTCATTTTTCTTAAATTTTTCTCCTATAACACTCATACCTGAAAGAAGTCCTTTATCTATTATATCTTCTGGGGAAATCCCTTCATTTAATGCCTTCTCCACCAATTCTTGAACCTTTTTTCTATCACCAGAAATTACAGCATTTGTAATTTCTTTTAATATTTCCATCTTTTAAACCTCCCATAAACGTTTTTCTTTTATGAATTATATCACATCTCTCTTTTTCCCAAAGCTTTCTATTTTCTTGGAGCAGTACTCTCCCTTATCACCAATTTTGTAGTAAGTTTAATATGTTGAATAGGAAGATCTGGATTTTTTAATCTTTCTATTAAAACTTCTGCTGCTTTAACTCCCATCTCATAGAAAGGCTGAGAAACAGTGGTAAGTTCGGGTATAGTAAGATTGGCAAGAGTGTCATCAAATCCCACTATAGATATATCCTGAGGTATACGAATTCTTCTTTTGACAAGTATCTTCATAATCTGGATAGCCATAAAATCGCTAAAAGCGAAAATGGCAGTAGGCGGATTAGGAAGGGAAAGTAACTCATTAATTGCTATTTCCTCATTAACCTGATCATAAAATATCTTCAGAAGATTCTCATCGAAAGGAATTTTAGCATCCTCCAACGCTTTTTTATAACCTTCAATTCTTTCCCTTACAATAATACTTTCTGGATTTATAGTAATATGAGCTATTCTTGTATGACCTAACTCAATTAAATACTTAACTGCCTCATAACTTCCCTGAATATTATCAGCATATACCACATCATGTTCGGGAAGTCTTGGATGCTCCAATATAACCAAAGGCATATTTTTCTTACGAGCAAGCCTACTCACTTCTTCATTTGACAGTGCTCCAACGATCACACCATCAACCCTTCTTTCCAACATAAGATTCATATATCTTAGTTCTCTCAAGGATTTTCCATCTGTATTACAAAGAAGAACAGTATATCCATTATGTCTTGCCACATCCTCTATTCCCCTTGCCATATTAGGAAAGACAGGATTAGCTATATCTAATACAAAAAATGCAATAGCTTCAGTCTTTTGCTTTGCTAAACTTCTTGCAATTGCATTTGGTTTATAATCCAATATTTTCACAGCCTCAAGTACTCTTCTCCTAGTTTCTTCACTTATTTTCATTCCAGGAGTATTATTAAGAACAAAAGAAACAGTTGAACGAGAAACTCCAGCAAGTCTTGCCACATCCCAACTTGTAGGAGCTTTCTTTTTCTTTGTCATTTTTCTCCCCCTTTTATTAACACGTTTTTTCTTAGTATATTAGCACAAAATTTATATACTTTGATATAATAATTCTCAAAATATTATGAAAAGAAAAAATATATTTCTTTTATTTTTCCTTATTATACTTATATTTCAAGTTTCTGCTCAACAAAAAGCAGATCCTAAAATATTATAGAGTGCTATCTTAGATGAAAATTTTAACTATGTAAAAAACTTAGAGACTGATGATTTTAATACAAATATAGCAAAAGCTTTAATTTTTTTATTAGAAGATAACTTTACAGAATCTTGGAATTACTGGAAAAAAGCACTTCAAATAAATTCTTCCTCTTATTGGCATGACATCATAGGACTTCTTGGAGAAGATGCTTGGGAGAATTTGGGGATACTTAAAGAAATTCCCATTATCTTAAAAGATAAAAAAACCTTCCTCTTTTCATGGAAAATTTATATTGGAAATCTTTGCTTTCTCAACAAAAGATAAAAGAAATCTATAATTACGCAAGAAGTAAAGGCTTTATTACTGATTTTCTTTTCATTGGTCCCTTCGAAAATATAGGAAATTCTGGATTATATAAAGAATTTCCACCTGAAAAAGAGATTTTGCTAAATCAAAAGTATAAAGGGAAAAACGGCATAGAAATTAATTGGTTTAAGCCCATGGAAAAAAGTATAAATGGTTATATCAACCTTTATAATTTGATCTATCCTAATAAATGGAGTACTGCTTATGCCCTTTGCTATATTTTTATTCCCAAAAGCCAAGAAGTATTAATTAAAATAGGTTCTCCAAATTCCTATAAATTATTTATAGATGACTCTTTTATCTATAGCATAGAAACAGAAAGACGAAACTTGTTTGACCAAGAGATTATAAAAATTCACTTACCTTTAGGTTTGCATAAATTCTTAATTAAAATTTCTAATACCATGGGTCCTTTTGGATTTTATTTAGGAATTACCAATCAAAAGGATGAACCTATATCTGGAATAAAAATCTCTGAGAATATTCAGAATTATATAAAAAGAAAATTGCCCTGGATAAAAATAATTCCACAAAAAGACTTTATCAGAGAATCACCACTATCTGAGATATTTTATACTTTTTACGGGTATATTTTAGGCACCTATTATGGATATAGAGATGATGGAGAAAAATTTTTGGAAAGGGCAAAAAAAAATAAAACCTAAATCCTCATTAATAAAGTTTTTAAAAGGCAAGCTTGGATATGAACTTGGAAACTTAGAAACAGCTAAAAAATATATGGACATTGCTGCCTATAAGGGTAATAGAGATATAAAATTCTCTGCATATTACTTATCTCTCTATAACTTAAACTATGGAAGATATGAGGATGCTATAAAGATAATCAAAGAAAATATACACAATAATTCATTTCTTTTAAGATCTCTACTCTCAAGACTCTTCATAGTATTATCATGGGAAAAAGAAGTAAATTCAAACATCAATATACTAATATCTAAATATCCCACTTCCCCAGAAACATTATTCTTAATTGGTAAATATTATGAGATAAAAGAAATTAAAAATAAAGCTATAGATTATTATCAGAAAGCACTATCTATGGATACTGAAAATTGGAAGATATTTTTAACATTGTACAATTTAGCGGATGAATTAAATCAAATTGATATTTTAGAAAGGTTATTAGATATAGCCTTAGAAAAAGATCCAACAAACACATGGGCGTACTTAGAAAAGATAGGATTATACATGATTGAGGAGGACAAGGAGAAAGTATATTCCATATTAGAAAGAGTTGAAAAAAATCTCCTATCAATATCCTGAAACCTATTTATATAAAGGAAAACTTTATTTAGGAAATAATGACGAAAAAGCCATAGAACTTTTCGAAAGAACCCTTCAATTAAATCCATATTTTACAAATTTAAGAGCTTATATAAACCATCTGAAAAGAGAAGAATATAATCTCCCTGATATTTCTCCTTATTTAGAATCAAAAGTTCCAGAAGAATATTTAGAATATCCAGCCGTAATCTTATTAGATCAAAAAGAAAGAACATTCTTTAATGATGGAATCTCAAGGGTGATTTATCATAAATTAATTAAAATTCTTAAAAGCTCAGCAAAAGACAAATATAGCGAAATTCAGATAGACTACGATTCAAGCTTTGAGAGAGTAAGAATATTAAGGGCAAGAACAATAAAACCAAATGGTGATGAAATTGAGGTCTAAACAATACAGGATTTTCCAATACTTAGTGAGTATCCTCTTTATACTGATGAAAGAAAAATTGTTCTTTCATATCCAGGAATCGAAAAAGGTGCTATCTTAGAGTGTTTATACATGGTAGAAGAATACACTGGTGGGATATATGGTAAAAACTTTCAAGATACCTTTTTCTTTCAAAACGAGATACCTAACATTATATAGTAGATTCATATTAAAGATTCCAAAGGATTTAGAGATGAAATATACATTTTATAATGGCAACAAAAAACCTAACATAGAAGAAGATAAAAGTTGGAAAACATACAAATGGGAAATGGAAAACTTTCTGCTATGATAGAAGAACCCCTTATGCCTAAAGCAATAGATCTAATACCTCAAGTATGGGTAACCACATTCAAAGATTGGGAACAATTAGCAGATCTTTATTATTCCTTAGCTTACCCTCAAATTAGAGCTGATAAGGCAATTAAAGAAAAGGTTAAAGAATTAACATCAGGTTTGAAAAAAAGAAGACAAAATAAAAGCTATATACTATTATGTAACGTCAGAAATAAGATATGTTGGATTAGAATTTGGTATTGGAGGAATTATGCCTCACAGCGCTCCCAGCATATTTAGAGAAAAATATGGTGATTGTAAGGATAAGGCAATACTGCTCATTACTATGCTTCAAGAAGCAGGAATAGAGGCATATTATACTCTCGTAAATACCAGATATTCCATATCTTTTAAGAAAGAAATACCTGCTTTTCAGTTTGATCATGCTATAGTAGCTGTACCCCTAAATAATAATTTTATTTTCCTTGATGGAACAGTTGAAAATACACCTTTTGGAGAAGTACCATATATGGATCAAGGAGCAGATGTTATGATTATAAAAGACGAAAAACCAGTATTTACAAAAATTCCCATGAGCAAATCTGAAGAAAACACAAAAGATTTTAAGACAGAAATTATTTTTGAAAATGGCAAGGCTTTAATGAAAACTACATTATCTTTTAAAGGCTATTTTGCAACTTATTTTCGTTGGTTATTAGATGGTCTATCTTATGAAGAAAAGGAAAATCTCATATCCTATTTAATAAACAATACTTACCCCGGCTCTTATCTTACTTCTTGGAATATTGAAAATCTATATAATTTAGAAGCCCCTCTAAGGATAAATGTCCAATATTATAATAGCCAGCTTCTAAAAAATAAAAAAATATACATATATATATTCCCCATTCATTACAAAAATAGAGAAGGCTGAAGAAATATCAAAAGAAGAAAGAGTATACCCCATTGAATACTACCTCCCATATGAGGAAAATGAATTAATAACCATTAATTTGTCCTCTATTAATAACATCTCTGAAGATATATTGGAAAATGTAAACATAGAAAATTCTTGGATAACCTATAGAGAAAATGTTATTGGGAAGGAAAGAATTTTACAATTGAAAGAAACTTCAAACTAAAAGAGATATTTATCCCCACTGAGAATTATAAAGAATATAAGAAAACAATTGAGGAAATTATAAACAGAGATAACGAAATATTAATATTAAGATAAAAATTTCATTTTACAAATCTAACCTCTATGGTTCTTATTCCTAACATCTTTCTTAGGTTTTTCCATCATCTCTTTTTTATATGAATCCTGAAAGGATATTTATACTTTTCTTTTCATTTAAAATAAATTATTATTTTCATCTAACTGGATTTTATATACTTTCTCCATCTACCACCATTTTAGTATACTTTTTAAGTAGATTTTACTATGAAATATTTTTTACACTGCAAGAGCCATAAAAAAAATAGATTTGACAACAATTATCATATAATTTATATATTTTAGTATATTTTTAGGAGGTAAATTAATATGAATAGAGAGGTATATTTAGATTATGCAGCTACTACTCCTATAAGACCCGAAGTCTTTCAGGCTATGGAACCATATCTAACAAAAGAATTTGGAAACCCTTCCAGTATCCATCATTTCGGAAGACAGGTAAGAATTGCTATAGAAGAAGCAAGAGAAAAAATTGCTAAGGCTTTAGGAGCAAAAAACGAGGAGATTATATTTACCAGTGGGGGAACAGAATCCAATAATATGGCTCTAAAAGGAGTAGCATATGCCCTCTCCCATAAAGGAAAACATATAATTACATCCTCGATAGAACATCACTCCATATTAGAACCATGTCATTTCTTAGAGAAACTTGGATTTGAGATAACCTATCTACCAGTTGATAAGGAAGGATTTATTGATCCAGATTCATTAAGAAAGGCAATAAGAAAAGATACTATATTAATTTCCATAATGCATGCTAATAATGAGATCGGTACTATTGAACCAATAGAGGAACTTACAAAAATTGCCAAAGAATATGAAATATATTTTCATACTGATGCGGTACAAACAGTGGGACATATGCCTGTAAATGTAAATAAATTTGGAGTTGATCTATTATCCATCTCTGCCCATAAATTTTACGGCCCAAAAGGGATTGGAGCACTATATATAAGAAAAGGTACAAAAATATATCCTCTTATCCATGGTGGAGAGCAAGAACAAAGAAAAAGAGCAGGTACTGAAAATGTAGCAGGTATTGTAGGAATGGGTAAAGCTATTGAAATCTCAATTTTAGAGCTTGATAAAGAGAAGGAAAGATTAATTAATCTTAGAGACTATTTTATAAAAGAGGTAGAAAAACGAATGGAAGATGTCTATCTCAATGGACCAAGAGAAAAAAGGCTACCTAATAATATAAATTTTAGTTTTGCCTATATAGAAGGTGAATCCATAATTCTTAATTTAGATTTAGAAGGGATAGCTGTATCTGCAGGTTCAGCTTGCAGTTCTGCTTCCCTTGAACCATCTCATGTCCTTTCAGCTATAGGTCTTCCAATAGAACTTGCTCATAGTGCAGTAAGGTTTACCTTAGGATACTATACTACAAAGGAAGATTTAGACTATACTTTAGAAGTATTAGAAAAAACTGTAAAAAGATTGAGGGACATATCACCATATAAACAAGGATGGAAATTTAAATAGTAATTTATTTTTATGATAAAATAATAAAGTATTTTCAAGCTTATAAGGAGAAACGATGGAAAATAGAATAAAAACTCGATTAAGAAAACATGACTTTGTCATTAAAATGATAGAAGAATTTCTTATAGAAGATATTAAAAAACTTGCTGAAATAATAATTGATGGATATAGAAAAGGGAAAAAAGTTATATTATTTGGAAATGGTGGCAGTGCCGCTGATGCCCAACATATTACTGCAGAGCTTGTAGGAAGATTTCTAAAAGAAAGACGTGGTATTCCAGCTATTTCATTAACTACAAATACGTCTAATCTCACATCTATATCTAATGATTATGGTTTTGAAGAGGTATATGCAAGACAAATAGAAGCTATAATGAATAAAGGAGATATTGTTATAGGAATAACAACATCTGGAGACTCACCTAATATTATAAAAGGATTAGAAAAGGCAAGAGAACTTGGAGGATATACAGTTGCTTTAACAGGAAGGAACGGAGGAAAAGTTATAAATTTTGTCCACCTTTCCATAATTGTACCCTTTCATATGACTCCTCATATTCAAGAAGCCCATATAACTATTGGTCATATTCTATGTGACCTAATAGAAGAAGCATTATTTCCATCAAAAAGAGTTGCTTGTTTCTTAGATAGAGATGGGACAATTAATATAGACAAGGGTTATGTTCATAAGATAGAGGATTTGGAACTTATTCCTGGAGTTTTAGAAGCTTTAAAACTTTTACAAAAAAAGTTCCTTCTAATAATTGTTACCAATCAGTCAGGAGTTGAAAGAGGCTACTATACAAAAGAAGATGTTGAAAGGTTTCATAGTTATCTATATTACATCCTCTCTAAGGAAGGTGTATATATAGATGATTTTTATTATTGTCCCTATCTGGAAGGAGAATGTAGAAAACCAAATCCAGGTATGCTGTTAGAAGCAGCTAAAGATTGGAATATAGATCTTAAAAATTCTTATATGATTGGGGATAAAACAAGTGATATTGAAGCCGGTAAAAATGCAGGCTGTAAAACCATAATTATAGGAAAAGAGGATATAACCGCTGACTACTCTGCTAAAAACTTGATGGAGGCTGCAAAATGGATCTTAAATCAAGACTCATAGAAATAATTAAATCATGGAAAGGGAAAAAAATAGCAGTCATTGGGGATGTAATGTTAGATGAATACATAATAGGAAAAATTGAGAGAATTTCACCAGAAGCTCCCGTTCCCATATTAGAAGTTGAAGAAGAAAGACATGTATTAGGAGGAGCAGCAAATGTAGCAAACAATATTAAAGCTTTAAGTGGAGAACCTGTTCTTTTTGGGGTTATTGGAGAAGATCACGGAGGAGAGAAAATTATAAATCTTCTCTCTAATAAAAATATAAAACACATATTAATTACAGATAAAGAAAGACCTACTACATTAAAAACAAGACTTATAGCTTTAAATCAACAAATAGTAAGAATGGACCGAGAGAAAAAATACCCAATAAATAATTATATACAGGAAAAACTCATATCAAAGTTTAAAAAATATATAAATGAAATAGATCTTATAATCCTATCCGATTATGCAAAGGGGGTCTTAACCCCAGAGACAACCCAAAAAATAATAAATATAGCTAAATCTAATAATAAAGAGGTAATTGTAGACCCTAAAGGAAAAGATTTTTCCAAATATGAAAATGCCACCCTTATCACTCCAAATGAGAAAGAAGCAAAAATCGCTACAAATATGGAGGAAGAATGGGATTTAATTAAAGGTGCTCAAAAACTTATGGAGATAGTTAGAGGAAAAGGAATAGTTATAACAAGAGGAGAAAGAGGTATCTTTCTTTTAGAGAATGATAAATTTTTTGAAATTCCTGCCTTAAAATCTGAGGTAAGAGATGTAACAGGTGCTGGAGATACTGTTATATCCGCCCTATCATTAAGTTTATCCACAGGTACAGATATCCTTTCTGCATGTATAATTGCTAACTTTGCCGCAGGTTGTGTAGTGAGAAAATTTGGTACAAGCACCTTATCAACTGATGAACTAATCGCAATAATACCTGAAAAAATTGAAATAAAGAATAACCATGTTATCTTCTGATAGAAAAATCAAAAAAATTGAAGAACTAAAAGATATCATCGACATTCACAAAAAACAAGGGAAAATAATAGTCTTTACTAATGGTTGTTTTGAAATTTTACATCCTGGTCACATAAAACTTTTAGAAGAGGCCAAAAATTATGGTAATATTCTCGTAGTGGGTATAAATAGTGATGAGTCTGTTAAAAGAATAAAAGGAGAAAAGAAATTAATATTTGATGAAAAAAGTAGATTAAAAATCATCTCAGCATTAGAATGTGTTGATTATGTTACTCTTTTCAATGAAAATACTCCAGAAAATTTAATAGAAATTATAAAGCCTCATATACATGTAAAAGGAGGAGACTATAAAGAAGAAGACTTACCTGAAGCAAAAATCGTTAAAGAATACGGAGGAAAAATAATAATTCTACCTTTATTAGAAAGTTTCTCTACTACCAAAATAATCCAAAAAATTCTAACTCTCTATAAGAATCATTAATTTTTCCCATACTAAATCAACTGTAATATCCATACAAGATAAATTATCACAAACTTTATTTCTTTTATCCCATAGACATGGCTCACAAGGAAGGTCTATTTTAGCTATTTTAAATTTAGAATCATCTGGAACAATCTCTTTAGGATTAGTAGGTCCAAATAGGGCAACTAAAGGTTTCTTCAATGCTATGCCTAAGTGTAGAGGAGCCGAATCCAAACATATCATAGCCTTACTAAAATATATCCACCCTATAAATTCATCCAAACAATCAGGTAATACAAACAATCCATCCTTTATTAATTTTTTTAACTCTTCTATCGTCTCTTCTTCATCTGGACCATAAACAATTACATACGGAAGTCCTTTTTGTTTTAATCTTTCAACCAATTCTTTCCATTTTTCAGGAGCCCACCTTCTATCTATACCTCTTCTAATACTCATCTTACTAATTCCAGGATGTATTAATATATAAGAGAAAGGTTCTAAAGAATACTCTATGATTTTATTTTTTACCCTATCTTTTATACTCTCTGGTATATCTATCGCAGGTAACGAGAATTCTAAATTCTCATCCAACACTTTTAAAAGCCTAAAATGAACCTTCCCCATATACTCATTTCTTGCAGAAGAAGCCTTACGGGTATACAAAAAGCTTAAAGAATTTTCCATATAACCTACCCTAATGGGAGCTCCTATAAAATACATAAAGATAGGGATAAAAGGAGATTTTCCTGTAGATATACTCAAATCATAAGATTCTCTTCTTAACTTTGCCATAAGATATAATGTTTTAGAAAAAGAAAGTTTTTCCTTTGGATTGAATTCCTCTACATCTATTCCAAGAATATCAAATATTTTTCTTCCTCTTCTTTCAGTTATAATCTTCAACCTTTGGGGATTATATCTCTGAATAACCCCTTTAACCACTGGAAGGAATAAAATTTGATCTCCTAAACCTCCTAAATTAAATAAAAGCACCTTTTTTATTTTTCCATCATATTCAAAAAGATTTAAGAGGATAGCTACAGAAAACCAAAATATTATTTGAGGATAAGGCCTATACCATATGGTATCTACAATTCCATGAAAAAGAGGAGCAGTAATAGATGAAATAGCTGATATACCCAATATTTTATGTTTCAGATCCCATGTAGAGTATTTTACGAAAAATCTCCTATAAAGATAATAGATCATAAGAAGAAAAACAATAAGGGCAAATATACCACCTTCTATTCCAATTTCCAAAAATAAGTTATAAGAAGCAAGTGCAGTGAATTTAGGCTCCATATAGAAAGCATACACTCTTCTAAAAACATCATTACCTAAACCTATACCAGTCCAAAAGAAATCCTTAAAAATCTTAAAAGAACGTTCCCAAATTACAATTCTCGTTGCATTAGACGAGTGTCCCCAAAGGGTAAAAGCAGAGAGAATCCTTTTTTGAAAATAAGAGGAAAAATAAGAGGACTGGGAGAAAATTCCCATACTAGCCAGTATTACAATAAACAAAAACATAAATAAAATTTTCCTTATATTTCTATTTACTATCATATAAATTATCTTTAATATCATTATAAAATATAAAGCCATAGATACAAAAAAACCCAAGTATGCTCCTCTTGAATATGTCCAAATAATGGAAAGAAAAGTTAAAATAGCAGTAATTACAGAAATACTCTTTAACCTAAATATATAAATTGTAAACAATATAAAAGGCATAACTCCTATCAAATAACCACCTAAGAGATTAGGGTTTAGGAGAGTACCATAAACTCTTGTCACTTTCTCTCCCACAAACTCCACATCTTCCCATCCAGCTAATGGTGGGACTTTAATTATCCACTGATAAAGACAATATAAAGAAAGAAAGAACGTAGAAAGAAGAATGGAAAAGAAAGCTCTCTTTATTTTCTCATCATCTTTAAAAACATCTTTAAAGACTAAGAATACGGCAAAATAAACTAAAAACTTTAAATATCCCTTAATGGCTGGTATAGGATAAGGAGAAAAGAAGGTTGCAACAAGATTTATAAGAAGAAAAATCACATATAAAATAACAAAGGGATTTAAACTTTCAAAAAATTTTTTATCCTTTGAAAGAAAAGTATCAAGAAACCATAAAAAGAAAGCAATAAATATTCCTATAGCAATTTTTCCAGAAGATAAAAAAGGAATAAGAAAAAGAAAAAGATATAGATAATATTCAAGGACAAAAGAGATAAGAGGAAAAGAAAAAGATTCAGAAATAACTTTATCAGTTAAATCCTTTATAAATAATTCTGCCTTATTTAATATATAAAAAAGAAAACTTTTTCTCCAAATATCTAAAAGCCTCTCCATATTAATACCTTATTGCCGATACAACTCCTGAAATATCAGCCTTAAAACTTTCCACATTTATATTCATACCAACCTTTACTTTAACCCCAAGAATAACACTATCTTCTGTTACATAACCTTTAGTAGTAAAAGTAATAAGCATATCCACATTAAATGGATTATTCACATCATCTATAAAAGTATAAGTGCCATCAAAATTAGGTACTAACATTTTTTTATCATATATTTTTACACCTTTAACCGTTACCCATGCAAATGGTTGATTCTTTATTCTTATAAAGGCTTTCTCACCTGGTTTAATTACAGATTTATCATTAAGAGGTAAATTTCTAACAATCATGTCAATTTCTATATCCTTTTCCTCTCCCTTCACTTTTGCAAGAGGAGTCCTACCTTCTTTTACTAAAAAAAATCCTAATATAGCTAAAAATATGACCAAAACCACAAAAAGATCAAAAAGATTTATTCTCTTCATAATTTCTACCTCTCCATCTATATAAGTTTATAACTAAGAGATTATACATCACAAATAAAAAAAAGAAAAAGATCTTTAAAAAATTCTTAACATATAGTATAATTTTATTAACACGGGTTAAGTAGGGAGGTGAAAGACTTTAAAAGACAAACCTTCTATAATTTATGGATTTAAAAACATATTTTAAGGGGGTATTAAAAAATGAAAAAGCTTATAATTTTAAGTTTGATTCTTTTAGTGGTTTTCACCTTATCTAAAGGAGCAGTTCCTGGCAAAATAACTATCTGGACGTCAGAAGCACAAGTTAAAGGATTAAGAGAAGCTGTTAAACCTTTTGTACAAAAATATGGTATTCAGGTAGAAGTAAATGAGGTAAGTTTTGGAGATATTAAACCCAAATTCATAACTGCTGCGCCTACAGGAGAGGGTCCAGACATCATTGTTGGGGCTCATGATTGGGTTGGAGAATTAGTAGTAAATGGCCTTCTTCTTCCTATAGATTTCCTTCCACAAAAAGTACTCGATGAATTTACACCTGTCACTTTAAAAGCCATATCCTATAGAGGAAAATTATATGGAATCCCCTACTCCATGGAAGCAGTAGCCTTAATTTATAATAAAGATTTAGTTCCAAATCCTCCAACTACCTATGAATCCTTAGTTAGGGTGGCTAAAAGTTTAACAAAAGGTGGAATTTATGGATTCCTATATGACTATAATAACTTCTATTTTAGTTTTCCTTTCTTCTCAGCTCTTGGAGGATATGTCTTTAAAGAAACCCCAAATGGATTAGATCCATTGGACATAGGACTTGCAAATGAAGGAGCAATTAAAGGGATAGAAAAATTAGTCAATCTCTTTAAAGAGGGCATCTTAAAACAAGGAGTAGATTACCAAACAACTACTAGTTTATTCTCAGAAGGTAAATTAGGAATGATGATAAATGGTCCATGGGAAATAGATAATATCAAAAAAGCAAAAATAAACTATAGGGTAGCCAAACTACCTAAGATTGATGGAAAGCCAATGAGACCTTTTGTAGGAGTTCAAGGCTTTATGTTAAATTCTAGATCACCTAATTTAGCCATATTAAAAACCTTTGCAATTGAAGTATTAGCCTCTAAAGAATTAGAATTAAAACTCTTTGAGACAGATCCCAGAATATTGGCAAGAAAAGACGCTTATAGAGTAGTATCATCAAATCCAGATATAAAAGCGTTTGGAGCAAGTGCTGCTGATGGAATTCCTATGCCTAATATACCAGAAATGGGGCCTGTATGGAGCTACATGGGTGACGCCCTTACTTTGATAACCTCAGGCAAAAAAGCTCCTGATGTTGCCTTAAAAGAGGCAGTTGCACAGATAAAAGATGCCATACAAAAAGCAAGAAAGTAATAATATCCTAAAGGAGGGAGAAAATATTTCTCCCTCCTTCTTTACAGGAGGTAACTTGAAATGAATCTATATAAGACAATCTTTCCTATTTTATACTCCGTAGTAATAGCTGTAATAGGGATATTTTTTAGTTATATTATAGGAAATGCGGCAGGACTTATATGGGGTTTATTTTTTTTCATGGTTACTTTCTTCTTTTCTTTACTTATTTTACATTCTAAAACCTATCCATGGAGATATATAGTACCTGCCTTTCTTTTAATGTTCATATTCATGATTTATCCAATTATTTATACTATCCAAATAGCTTTTACAAATTATGGTACTGGACATATTCTCACTAAATCTCAAGTGATTGAACAATTAGAAAAAGAGACGTTTTTACCTCAAAACACTCAAAATTATGAATATGCAATATATGAAAGTGAAAATAAGACTAAAATTCTATTAAAAGATTTCTTAGGGAATATATACAAGATAGAGAATAAAAAGCTGATATTAATAGCAAAAGAAAATTACCCCCCAGAATTTGACGGATATAAGATGGTCCCTCAAGAGAGAAAATTTTCAAAAATCTCCTTACTACAAAATCTAAAATTTGAATTGGAAGACAACTCTTTTCTACAGCTTTCAGACCTTAATCATTTCTCGTTATACAAACAAAGATATGTTTATATTCCAGAGGAAGATGTAATAGTAGATAAACTCACTAATGAAAAATTAATCCCAAAGGAAGGATTCTTTACAAGACCAAACGGTGGAAAGATAATCCCCGGGTTTGTTGAATTTGTGGGAATAGAAAATTTCTTAAGATTAATAAGGGACGATAGAGTATCTAAGCCTTTCCTTAGGGTATTCCTATGGACCATTTTTTGGGCAGCAGGAACAACTCTCTTAAACTTTACAGTAGGACTATTTTTAGCATTACTTATGAATGATAAAAATTTAAAATTTAAAGGTATATATAGAACACTACTTATAGTCCCTTGGGCTATTCCTGCCTTTATATCTTTACTCATATGGGTAGGATTGCTTAATACAGAAGTAGGAGTAGTGAATAGAATCTTATTTACCATTTTTGGAGTTAAAATACCATGGTTTTTAGAAACTACATGGGCAAGAGTAGCATTGTTTGTAGTAAATTTATGGCTTGGATATCCATATGCTATGACAGTTTGCTTAGGTGCTTTACAAAGCATCCCAGAGGAGCTCTATGAGGCAGCAAAGGTTGATGGAGCAAGCTATTTTCAACAATTAAGAAGTATAACATTACCTCTTCTCCTAACAGCTATTGGTCCTCTTTTAGTTGGAACTTTTGCATTTAATTTTAACAATTTCAACGTAATATATTTACTTACAGCGGGTAAACCCCCTATGTCTGATATCTCCACAGTAGCTGGTACCACTGACATCCTAATTTCTTATACATATAAACTTGCCTTTGAAGGTGGTAGAGGTCAAGACTATGGTTTAGCAGCCACCATATCAATCATCGTATTTATCATAATAGCTTTAATAAGTATATTTAACTTTTGGGTTTCTGGTATGTTTAAACGTGAGGTGAGATACGAATGAGAAAAAACAAAATCATACTCCAAATTCTCAAGCATATAATCATTTGGATATTTTTAGTATTCACTTTCTTTCCAGTAGCTTGGACTATCTCTGCATCCATTAGAGCTGGAGGTGGCTTGGTAGGGCAAAAACTTATCCCCGATAATATTACCATAGAACATTATTCTAACCTAAAAGATATTGGCTTTTTTAATTGGATAAAAAATTCCCTTATAGTATCCATAACTACAGCTATACTTACAGTATTTTTTGTTTCTCTTGCTGCCTATGCTTTTTCAAGATTTAAGTTTTGGGGTAAAAAATGTTCTCTTCTTACCTTATTAATACTTCAAATGTTTCCTGCTATTATGGGAATGGTTGCTGTTTACTTGCTACTTTATCATTTAGGGAAATATCTACCGTTTTTAGGTCTTAATACTCTCTCTGGATTGATAATGGTATATTTAGGTGGAGGAATACCATATAATATATGGCTTATGAAAGGATTTTTTGATAGTATTCCAGATTCTCTTGAAGAATCTGCATTAATAGATGGTGCCACAAGATTTCAAGCCTATTACAAGATAATATTACCTCTTTCTACACCCATTTTGTCAGTTGTAGCTATAACCTCTTTTATTGGAACATATTCTGATTTCCTTTTAGCAAGTATTGTATTAAAGGATCCATCCAAATATACTTTTGCTGTTGGCTTAAGAAATTTTATATCAGGTATGTATGATGTAAGATGGGGGGATTTTGCAGCAGCATCAATAGTTGGAGCATTACCCATTGTCATTATATTTTTAGCTCTTCAAAACTTGATTGTATCTGGTTTAACTCGTGGGGCTGTTAAGGAGTAAGGTAGGTTTACCTACCTTACTCTCCTAAATAATGATATAATAAACAAAAAACAAATTCTTGGGGGTTGTATATGAAAAAAGCTATAATAATTTTAGTATTATTTATTATCCCTCTTTTCTCAATAATAATAGCTGAAGATATATCCTTAACCATACAAGGAAAAGAAATAAAAGGAGAAAATATTGATGGCTTAATCTTTTATATATCCAAAATTGACAAATTAGAAGCTTTACCTTTTGATTCTTCTAATATAAATCCAGAGACAAACCATGTCTTTTATATCTTTGAAATATATGTTCTAAACAAAACAAATAAAGAATTATTAATAAAACAAGATAATTTTCGTCTTATAAATGATGATGGAATTGAAATTCCTATAAGTACATTAGGAGCTATTTATTATGGTTTAAGGGGGCAAGAAGTATTTTTCATGAGGTATATAAAACCTAACGAGATGAAATCTGGTCTTCTCATATTTGAATTAAATAAAAACAATACACCCTATAAGTTAAAAATCTTAGACATTCCTGATAAGGGAAAAAACTATACTATCTCCTTGAAGATTTAGCTCTATATAAGTCGGGTACGAACTTTTAGTATCTATTAAAATCTTTCCCATATCTCTAAAAGGAAGAAGATCTTGCAGGCTATCTTCAGGCAATACAAAATCAAAGCCATCCAATATATCTTTATGCTTAAGAATATCTAAAATCATATTTATAATCCTTTCATCCTCTACCTTTATAACTCCATATTTATACTTTAAGGCAAACTGCAAATCTTTCATCTCTTTTCCACAGTATATGCATTTAAACTTATAGTTATCTAAAATTACTTGATATGAAGACTTTCCACAGAAAAAACATATAACTCTACTCTCTTTGTCTACCATACCTATAAAAGATGGTTTTTCTTTAATTTTCTTTTCACCAAATGACCTTCTCAAAAACCAGAAATCTTGTTTTTTATACTGCAAAAACCTATCTCTTACATAAATATCAGACAAATTTCCTTTTATAAATTCTTCTTCAAGCTTATATACTTTTGAGATCTTCTTCAAAAATTTTTCTCTATATGATTTGGCAATTAAGGAAGCTAATCTCACTTCTATAAACTTATTTTCTGAATCAGAAATAGTAATAACTTCAGCCCCCTTTTCTTTAACACTCTGTAAGTATTTATTAAGAATATTACCTATACCATAATCATCAATTACAATCCTTAAGTCTTCAAAAGAAACATTATAAATAAGATTTTTCAACAGTTTCTCATATCCCAGATCCATCAACATATTTATATTAAATCTATCTATTTCCCTCGGCATTATAAGATCAATTTTATATTTTAGATTTTCTATAGAATTCAGAGAAAAAAGCAATTTTTCCCAATATTCATAATTATGTTTTTTCTTGGTATCAGAAGTACTAAATTCTAAAGAAATATCTTTCAAAATCTCCTTAGGTACCATTACTCCTGCAAGAACAAGTGGTCCAAAAGGCTCCCCTTTTCCCGTCTCATCAAATCCCAACAAATAATTCTTAAAATTATTACTTTCAGTCTTTATTATGGAATCTATTAATTCCCAAATTCTCCATATCTCATTAGAAGGAGTGCTGTAAAGCTTATTAGATGAATAGTATATAAATGTACTATTTCCTAATCTTATCCTCCAAATCTCATAAATATTTTTAGGATTTTCCTCTATTCCCCCTCTTTTTATGAGCTCTTCCCTTATTTTTTCTGCCTTTTCCCTGGTTACAACCCATGTACTTCCGTACACCTTTAATCTTCCTCTATTACAGGAATTCTCTTTATATTAGGATCTGTAAATATATCATATTCATCGGAATTTCTTGTAGAAAATTCTGAAACAATAGCTCCTTCATTTCCTGCCTGAAACCAATGAGGGGTATTAGGATATAAAGTATATTGTTCACCAGGATTTAACTCAATCTCATGCCAAACTGTAAAATATCTTTTCTTATCTTCTGGAATAATAGCCTTTGGATTTCTTGTTGGTTCTCCAGGAACATAAAGATAAACTTTTCCCCATCTACATCTGAAAGTCTCTTCTTTACCTAAATCTCCATTAAATGGAGGATGTCTATGTTCGGGACATGTTTGGCGAGGAAACAAAATAAGTTCTTTTGCACAAACTCTCTCGGTACTCACATATGTAAGTATTTGAAGTCCAAAAACAGATAACATTCCTAAACCAAAATCAGCCACTTCAATCTTTTTCTTTTCTTCCTCCGTAATTACTATATGGGCCTTTTCCAAAAAAGAAATGGCTTTCTCTCTTGCCTTATCATATTCATTTCTTTTCATAATCAACCTCCTGAATCTATTTATTTAAACTCTTATAAAGTTTCTTAAACTCCCTAATAAGCTCAGATGTTATTCTGCCAAACCCATATCTCACTTCAATATAGATATTTCTCATTCTTCTCAATGAATTATCATTAAAAAGATCAGAGGTCTTCTTATAGATATCGTAAGTAGTATCAGAATATCTAATATCAGCTCCCATTTCTCTACTATCTAAAAGGTATTTTCTATAGTACTCTCTAATTGGATTAAGATTATTTCTACCAAAAAGATTTTGAAGCATCTTTATTGGATTTAAAGAGGGGAATATAAATTCTTTTTCTTCTATATAGTTTTCTTCTTTTTTATACGTTCTATAAAACCTCTTCATCACCCAATATATAATTAAAATTACTGTTACCGTTACAAAGATATAAAATGACACAATTATAATCTTATCTAATAAATCGGAAGTTATATGTCTCCTCTCCCAAAGGAATTTAAGGAATTTATTTATCTCAGGATTCATATTCATAATTTCTCTTGAATATCTTCCAATTAATCCTCTGTTAGCCATAAAGGAGATAATAAAGTAAATTATTTTACCTATCACATATCCGATAATAATAAAGATAACTGAAATTAAAGTTATAAAAATGAAATAAATAAAAGAGAAAACATAACTTGCTACCCAAAACAATTTATCTCTCACAAAAGGTATACTCAAAAGCATAGAGAAAACAAGAATAGCCAAGGCATATCTAATATTTAAGGAAATGAGATTTTTATCTTCCGGTTTGTGCTCTAAATATCTTAAAGTTCTTAGCAGAATTATGCTTGATATAAAATACATCAACAAGGATGATGATACTACACTTTCTAAAATAATAAACTTACTAGTACTTATATATCTCATAACAAAACTTGTAAGAAATAATAATAAAGCTAAGGGATAGGTTTTATTAAAATGCTCTAAAACTAAGCCATACGTAACATCCCTTTGGGTATAAAGAAGAAATAAAGTTAATCCTCCTAAAATTAATAAAAATAGTTTCTCATATATGGAAATTGGGACAAACAAAAGCAGTAGGAAAGAGAGAAAGACAAGTTTTTTATATTTCCTCTTAGTAAAAACTCCACAAAGTAAAACAAAGATTAAGGAAAGATATGAAATATAATATATCTTAAGGTTGTAAAGCAGAATAATAGCTGTACCTATCAAAGAAAAAAGAAAAGAAACTCTTGCTAATAAATCAAGAAATATAAGCCACATTTTTATCCTTTTTAACCTCATATTTCAATATTCTTTCTGAAAGATAAGGAAAATTATCACTATTTATGGATATGACAATCACTTTTGTGAATTCTGTATCTAAGGTATTTATAATAGGAATATACTCTTTCAATACATAAGGAGTAATTATAACAAATGTAGAAATAAGTAAATTTCCCGTTCTAAAAAATCTCTTTATGGTCTCTTCAAAAGGTAAATTAACATTATAAGAAACCCTTCCTAAATACTCTAACAGCAAATATAGATGAGCCTCTCCTATCCCAGGATATATAGTGTTTTCATCCCTTGAAAATCCATAAATCAAGGAATTAGTAGAAAAGCCAAAAGGAATCTTCTTCTCGTTAAAAGCTTCAGCTACTCCTCTTGCTATAGATATACATTTCTCAATACCTTCTTCATCCATATTAAGCCAATAGGGCTTTGAGCATTCTACATTAAGAAGAATCATAACATTGTTTTCGAAGGTAAAATCAAAGTTTTTAACCAATAATTCTCCATGTTTTAAAGACAAAGGCCAATGAATTGTTTTAGCAGGTTCTCTACCAGTATATTCCTTTACTCCTATTATCATGGTTGGATCTTCAATAATCCATCTCTTAACCGATATATCTCCATGATAATCTCCATAAGGTATTAAACCCTCTTCTATATCCATCTTCTTAGGTAACACAATAATATCTTGCATATAATTTAAAGATTTAGTCTTAACCTTAAGCCCAAAAAAATCTCCCCCTAAAAGCTCCACATTACCAAAAATATATCTTCCTCTTTTATAACATGTAGCCAAATACTTTCTTCTTATCCTTTGAAAAGGTAATATAAAAAAAGTCATAGTATGATACAGAAAATTCTTCGTTCTTATCTTATCAACTTTAAACTTATAATCTAATGCTCCTGGAAGTTCCTCTACTACTTGCAAAAAAGTAACCGGTATAATTTTCTTGTTTTCTATCACAATTTCAATAAAAAACTCTTCTCCTGGTTCTATTAATTTTTTTGAAAAATATCTATGAAAGCTGAGATCTTCTAAAACATAATATTTAGAAAGCTCATTTATTATTAATCCTATAAGAATGACAAAAAATAAAATATAAATCAAGGTTAAATCTCCTCTACAGGTACTTTTATAGTTTCTAATAAGTTATTTATTACCTCATATATGTCTTTACTCTTAGAAGCCCCAATAGTGATTATACGGTGATTGAGAATGAAAGGAGCCAAATATTTTATATCCTCAGGAATAATATAATCCCTTCCATAAAATAATGCAAAAACCTGACTTGCTTTAAACAAAGCTACACTTCCTCTTGGACTTACTCCAAGAAGTATAGATTCTGATTTTCTTGTTGAATCTATAATATCTAAGAGATAATCTATAACCTCTTTTGAAACCCTAACATTAATAAAATTCTCTCTTAAATAATTTATCTCATCAGTATCTACCACAGTATCTATATCCTCAAGCATATCCTTTTTCTTGTTTCTATTTATTATCTCTATCTCTTCTTCTCTATTGGGATATCCTATCTTTATTCTCATAAAAAATCTATCTAATTCAGCTTCTGGTAGAGGAAAAGTACCATAAGTTTCAACTGGATTTTGGGTTGCAAGAACCATAAAAGGATCAGGAAGTCTTCTTGTGACACCATCAACCGTTACTTGTTTTTCTTCCATAGCTTCTAATAAGCTTGATTGAGTCCTTGGAGTTGCCCTATTAATCTCATCAGCTAAGATTATATTAGCAAATAATGGGCCCGGTCTAAATTCAAATTCTCCCTTTTTTTGATTATAAAAATTTATACCTGTAAGATCTGATGGTAAAAGATCAGGAGTAAATTGTATTCTTTTAAAGCTTCCTCCTATTGTCTTCGCAAAAGCTTTAACCATTAGAGTTTTACCAAGGCCAGGAACATCTTCTATCAACACATGTCCCCCACAAATAAATGCAACCGCTATTAGCTCTATTATTTTCTCTTTGCCAACAATAACCTTTGAAACGTTTTTCACCACTTTTTCTTTAAAATCTATGTATTTTTCTATATCCATTGAAATTATCCTCCCATTATTTAGGTTCTTTTACTTTTTATTTTATCACTCTTTTAATATTAGGAGAATAAATTTTTTTGAAGAATTAATCTTTTTCTAATAACACAATGTTTTCTACATGAAATGTATGGGGAAACATATCTACAGGTTGAACTTCTTTAACCCTATATCCAGAACTTACAAGAATATTTATATCGCGAGCTAAGGTGGGGGGATAACAGGATATGTAAATGATTTGCTTAACATTACTATTTATAATCGCATCCAAAAGAATCTTATCACATCCTTTTCTTGGTGGATCTAAAACCACTGCATCAGGAATTTTACCTTCAGAGATTAACCTTGGAATAACCTCTTCTGATCTACCCCAAATAAATTCTACATTTTTAACCTTGTTTATTCTGGTGTTTTTCCAAGCATCTTCTATAGCTGATCTTTCTATCTCAATTCCATACACTTTTTTGGCCTTTTTAGATAAACATAAAGATATAGTGCCAATTCCGCAATAAGCATCAAAAACTAAATTACTATCCTCTGATAAATATTCTACAGCTTTACTATATAGTTTTTCTGTTTGTATCGAATTTACCTGGAAGAAAGAAACGGGAGAAATTTCAAAGATAAAATCCCCTATTTTGTCCTTTATGACTTCTTCTCCCCATATGAGTCTTGATTCCTCTCCAAATATCTCATTAGTATGCTTTGGGTTAATATTAATATAAAAAGATTTTAAATTCGGATGTTTGAATTTAAAATATCTCGCAATTTTCTTAGCATTATCAAATATCTTCTTTGAAACTAAAATAACCATTAATTCATCAAAGGCAAAGGATCTGTGAGCTACCATAAATCTAATTTCTCCTTTGTGTTCTAATTCATTGTATATTTCTATCCTAAATTTCTTTATCGCCTCTTTAACTGTTTCAATAAGTCCATCAGTATCCTCATGTTGAACTATGCACTTTTTAATATCCACAATATGATGAGTATTAGGTTTATAAAAACCAACTACTATTTTGCCATTTCTTCGCCCAACAGGAATTTTCGCTTTATTTCTATATCTATAAGGGTAATCCATACCAATAACAGGTTTAATATATACATCAACTTTACCAATTCTCTTAAATGCATCCTCAACTATCCTTCTTTTTAAATCCAATTGATATTCATAACTAACATGCATTAAATGGCAACCACCACATCTATAAAAAACATTGCATGTAGGATCAACCCTATGGGTATCTTTTTCAACAAAATCTACAATTTTACCTACAGCATAATCTTTTTTAGCTGTATAAATTCTGATCTTTACTATTTCACCAGGAAGGCCATAATCAACAAATACTACAAATCCCTCAATATGTGCTATTCCTTGTCCTTGAGAATTAATCCCATCAATTTTTACTATATACTCTTCCCCTACTTTTACCACTTTACTTACTCTCTAAATCCTCTTTTATCTTTCTATAAGCTAATTTGGCAAGTCCTCCCGCAACGTGAGTCTTAAGCTCCTTTTTCTTAAACTCATCCTCAAGAATATCCAATACTATATCTGGATCTGCCTTTAATATGTTTCTAACAGTTTGCTTAGTCAGCCCCAAAAATTCTGCAATCTCAGTCTCCGTTTTCATATATCTGTCCCTTAGTACTACTGCATAACATGCCTCAATTAAACTTGGTACCCAAGTAAGATTTCTATAAAGAATCAATTTCCTTGAACCCCCCAAAATCTCCAATGTTTTCAAAAAAGTTTTCATAGCAATATTATCCAGCTCATCCTCTTGTAAAGGAATCTCTTCACCACTAAGAATTGGCATCTAATTTTACCCCCTTAGAAAGCTCTTTTAAAGATGGTCCTATTCTTACTAAACCATTCCTATCAATTTCAAGAAGAAAAGTATCTGTACTATGTCCACACATTCTACAACCATCTATCCTAAAAAGTCTAACCAGTTCTCCTAAAGGACGCTTATATATTCTTTCCATATATTGGCTACTTATAAGCACCTTTGAGAGTACCATAGCACCATCTACTATATGGGAAATAGCAAAGCCTCCAGCTGCTTCAGCTGAGAACTCTTCTTGGCTTGATCTCTTTTGAGATATAAATATGGCTGTTTGGTACCACTTTTTCATAAAGTTGAAAAGTTGTCTCACTATTACTCTTGCCATCATCTCTTTTGCTTCATATAAACCAGTTATTGAATCAATAACAGTAAATTTTATTTTATATTTTTTAATAGCATATGCAAGAGTTGCAAGAAGTGTAGGAACATCCTCTCTTAATTTAGAATAAGAAGCTGCATCAATAAAAACTATATTGTCGTCTATAACATTTTCCTCTACTCCCATAGCTATAGCTCTTGATTTCATAGACGTAGCCACAAAATGTGCTGGAGACTCTACTGTAATAAAGGCAACTGAATAGCCAAGAGAAGCTTGCTTTATTGCAAATTGTTCCCCCATTAAACTCTTTCCAGTATCTGATATACCAGTCAAATTAAAAACACTATATTGAGGAATACCCCCTAAAGATACCACTTTTGTTTTTCCCTTTTCTATTTTTGTGGTAAAAAATAAATTATCTAATCCCTCAATTCCCGTAGGTACTCCTCTTACTTCTACTGCTCTATCACCTATATCTCTTAAAGATAATATTGCATCTTCTACAACTTCATATTGAGACTGATACACTTTCTCTTCTTTCTCCATAATAGTTCCCCCTTAAAAAAATTATTTTTAATACAAGTCTCAAAAATAGTATATCATAGAAAAATCCCCTGGGAGGGGAGACCCAGGGGATAGGGTGTTAAAGAGGTTAAAAGGGTTTAAAGTTGAATTAATAGATCAACTTAAAACTGGTTCTTTATCAAAATCTAAGGAATCTATCACTTGTTTAATTATTTTTGCAGAATTCAATAATTCCTCCACTTCCTTTTCAGAAAGTTTTATATTTAATACCTTTTCAACCCCATTTCTATTTACTATAGAAGGCAAACTTAATGGAATATCTTTTATACCTAATATATCTTTATGTACTGAAGATACAGGCAAAATTCTATTTTCATCCCTCAAAATAGCTTCAACAATATTTACCAAAGCTAAGCCTATAGCATAATATGTTGCTCCTTTAAGTTCAATCAACTTATAAGCAAATTCTCTTACTTCTTTCAAAATATTCTCCATAACTTCTTGAGTAAAGCAATTTTTACCACATACAGGACAAAAATCAAATATGTGAATTCCACCAATATGGGTTAAACTCCAGGCTGCAACAGCAGAATCGCCATGCTCACCTATTATATAAGCATTAACTGATCTTGGGTCTACATTACAATGTTGAGAAAGAAGATATGCAAATCTTGAACTATCAAGTACAGTTCCGGAACCTATTACTCTTTGTCTTGGAAAACCAGAAAGCTTATAAGTAACATAAGTAAGTACATCTACTGGATTTGTCACCACTAAGAAAATCCCATTAAATCCAGATTCTAATATTTTTGGAATTAAATCTTTAAATATTTGTAGATTTCTATCAATAAGTTGTAATCTTGTTTCACCAGGTCTTTGCTTTGCTCCTGCAGTAATAACTACTAAATCTGAGTCCTTTGCTTCTCTTAATCCTCCAGCCTTTATTATTGTAGGTTTAGTAAAAGATACCCCATGAGAAAGATCCATGGCTTCTCCTAAAGCCTTATTCTTATCTATATCAAACAAAACAATTTCCTTAGCTATACCTCTCTGCATTAAGCTATAAGCAAAAGAAGATCCTACAAAACCCGCCCCTACTATAAATACCTTGTTTCTCATATTATCACCTACCTTTTTAGTCTAAATTCCATATAATAATAACTTAATATCAATGCAAAGTCAACAATTTTTGTGTTAAAATTATCTAAAAAACCATTAGAAAGGATGGGAGTACAAAATGGACTTATTTGATAAATTTAGAAATATAGGACCTGATCATTTCTTAAATGAGGCAAGAGTAGCTATAGATCAAGGCATTTATCCATTCTTTCTTCCATTAGAAGAGACAGAAGGTACAGAAGTAGTTATTAATGGTAGAAGATTAATAATGCTTGGTTCTAACAACTATCTTGGTCTAACTACCCATCCCAAAGTAAAAGAAGCAGCCATAAAAGCCATTAAAGAATATGGTACAAGTTGTACTGGATCACGTTTTATGAATGGAACTTTAAAACTTCATAAAGAATTAGAAGAGAAACTTGCAGAATTTCTCCATAAAGAAGCAGCTTTAGTATTTTCTACTGGTTATCAAACCAATTTAGGAACAATATCTGCTTTAATAGGTAAAGGAGATATTGCAATAACAGATAAGGAAGATCATGCTTCTATTATTGATGGATGTAGACTGTCTCAGGGAGAAATGAAAAGGTTTAAACACAATGATATGGAGGATTTAGAAAAAGTGCTTACTTCTTGCCCTGAAAATGCAGGAAAATTGATAATAGTAGATGGTATATTTTCAATGGCAGGAGATATTGCACCACTCCCCGAAATTATCAAACTCTGTGAAAAATATAATGCCAGGTTGATGGTAGATGATGCCCATTCTATAGGAGTACTGGGTGATCATGGTAGAGGTACTGCTAATTATTTTGGAGTAGAAGATAAAGTAGATATTATAATGGGTACTTTTAGTAAATCTTTTGCCAGTCTTGGCGGTTTTATAGCAGGAGATGAAGACACCATTTTTTATGTACAACATACAGCACGGTCCTTTATATTCTCTGCTAGTATGTCTCCTGCTAATACTGCAGCTGCTTTAGCTGCATTAGAAGTTATGCAAGAAGAACCTGAAAGAATAGAGCATCTATGGAAAATCAGCAATAGAATGAGGGAGGGATTAAAATCTTTAGGTTTCGATATTGGAAATAGCTGTACTCCTATTATACCCATATATATAAGAGATCGCTGGAAGACCATATATATGTGGAAAGAGCTTTTTGACCTAGGAGTTTATTGTAACCCTGTACTTCCACCTGGTGTTCCACCTAATCAATCTCTTATAAGAACAAGTTATATGGCAACTCATACTGAAGATCAAATTGATAGGGCCTTAGAAATTTTTGAAAAGGCAGGGAAAAAACTTGGAATCATCTAAAAACATAAAATTTACAAATTATGCAATAAAAGAATTTATAGATCTACTTGCCTCAAAGGAACCTGCACCTGGAGGAGGAGCTGCAGCAGCCTTAGTTGGAAGTATTGGGGTTGCATTATCATCTATGGTTGCAAATTTAACCATAGGAAAAGAAAAATTTAAATATAAAGAGGAATTAATGAAAGAAATTGTAGAAAAGAATGAAAAACTACAAAAAGAATTATTAGATCTTATAGAAAAAGACACAGAAGCCTTTAATAAAGTAGCAGATGCCTTAAAACTTCCTAAAAATAATCCTGAAGAAAAGGAAAAAAGGAAAGAAATATTAGAAAATACATTAAAAGAAGCCTCATTAGTACCCCTCGAAGTCATGAAAAAGAGTTTAGAAGCCCTAAAAATTCTTGAAAATACCTTAGGAAACTCCAACCCTAATGCGGTAAGTGATATTGGAGTAAGCGCCTTATGTCTTAAATCTGCTATTCAGTCTGCTTGGCTTAATGTTAAGATAAATCTTGTTAGTATAAGGGATAAAAATTTTGTTAATGAAATTCAAAGGCAAGCTGAATCTTTATTAGAAGAGGGGATTCAGCTTGCCGACAGAATATACGAAGAGGTAGAAAGTGTTCTTCAAATATCTTAAAATACAAAAGCTGACTTTATTAATCCATACTTACCCCTAAAGAAGTTCATCTGTATTGCTTTTTTATACTCATCCAACTTAAAGGTATAGGTAAGCAGAGGTGAAAGATCTAAACCTTCCTCCATTAAAGTAAGAGCTATCTCATAACCTCTTTTTCTCTCTCCTCTAAATATCTCACCACTACTACTATTTGTCCCTGCAACCTTTAATTCTTTAAACCAGACAAAGGTCCAATCTACTTTTTTGGTAATTCCCACCAAACCTACAAGTACTGTTTTTCCTCCTTGTTTAGTAAGTCTCAATGCATCATCAATAGAATCATCACTTCCCACACATTCGAATACTATATCTGCACCTCCAACCACAACAGGCTTTCCTAAAACGGGTTTTAATACTTCACCTCCAGTCATCTCTACAATCTTTTTATATAATTTAGACTTTTCTAATCCTCTAGTATATATAACTTCATCTGCTCCATAATGTTTTGCAAAATCTCCTTGAAATTTATATCTTGCAAGAACTATGATTCTCGCCTTACTTCCTAAAGCTCTCAATGAACTTACAACATTTATTCCTATACTTCCTGCCCCGACTACTAAAACTGTATCTGTATCCTTGGGAAAATTTCTCATAACAGGATGTAATGCAGAACAAAATGCATCTACTAAAATAGCATTCTCATTTGTAATTTTATCTGGCACCTTGAATAATTGAAACTCATGGGCCACATAATATTCTCCCCAACTTCCTCCTGTATCCCTACATGCTCCAATCATTAGTGCAGGTGATATACTTCCCTTATTAAAATTAAAACATTGAGAAAACTCCCAATTTTGACACTTCTCACAAGGTGGATCTATATCCCTTGCCCTACAAGAGAGAGTTGGATCAGCGATCACTCTATCTCCTACCTCAAAACTCTTCACTTCTTCACCTTTCTCTACAATTACTCCTAAATTTTCATGCCCTATAACAAAAGGAAAGGACGCAAAAGAAGAAGTCGCAGGACTATCATGAAGTTTTATAAGACCAATATCACTCCCACAAATTCCTCCCATAAGAGTTTTTATCTTTACCCACTTAGGTCCTGGAAGTTTTGGCTCTAGAAAATCTCCATATCTTATACATGAAAATACATTATAATAAAAAGAATGGTGAATATTTCCTAAGGTTTTACTTAGCAAATATCGAGGGATACTCTCTTCAAACCATATTGCTTTCATAACAATCCCTCCTAAGTATTTTTTATTGCCTATTATACTACTTATAATGTGGCCTCATATAATTCATCAAAATAATTTTGAAGATCTTGTCCCTCTAATAACTTCCTTCCAAAAGCACTTCCCACTATCACACCATCTACTAAATCATGTAAATTTTCAATTTGATTTCTCTTCCTTATACCAAACCCCCAAATCAAAGGTTTATCTGTTTCCATTCTTACTTCTCTTGCAAAATTAATTCCCTCTTGAGGAAGTTCGTCTCGTTCACCTGTAACACCCTTAATCGATATAAAATAAAGAAAACTTGGAGCTATTTTTATAATCTTTTCTCTTCTTTCTTTCCTTGTAGTAGGTGATATAAAAAGTACTAAATCTAAACCATATTTATTGAAAATGGGTAAAAGATCTTCACTCTCCTCAAGAGGAAGATCTGGTATGACAAGACCTTTTATTCCAATATCCTTAATTTTTTGAAGTTTTTCTTCTAATCTATCATACAGAAGATTAAAGTATAAAAGAAAAACTACATCTACCATTTTGGGAATCTCTGTATCTTTCAACCAACTTAATGTGTTTTCCAAACTCACTCCATTTAGAATAGCTCTATAATTAATTTCTTGAAGTACAGGGCCATCTGCTACAGGATCAGAGAAGGGAATACCAAGTTCCAATATATCAATCTTATCTTTATTTTTAATAATAAAATTCTCTAAAAACTTAAAATCAGGAAATCCAGCTACAAAAAAAGGGACAAAAACTAATTTCTTTTTTCTGTTTATTATTTTATATTGAAGGTTACTCATTTTTCTCCTCCCATAGAGCATAAATTATTCCAAGATCTTTATCTCCTCTCCCTGATAAATTAACAATTATAAGAGGTTCTTTTTCAGGAAAATCATCTCTATGCTCTATCAGATATCCTATAGCATGAGCACTCTCTAAAGCTGGAATTATACCTTCTAATTCTGAAAGGGCATAAAATCCTTTTAATGCTATATCATCAGTAGCAATATCATACTTCACCCTTCCTATTTTAGCTAAGTAACTATGTTCGGGACCAACCCCTGGATAATCTAGACCAGCAGAAACAGAGTGAGTAGGAGAAACATTGCCATTTTCATCTTGGATAAGATACATTTTAGCACCATGAAGTATTCCAACTTTGCCAAAGTTTATACTTGCTGAATGTAGACCTGTTTCTATACCCTTTCCTCCTCCCTCTACACCTATAATCTTTACATTATCCTCTAAAAAGGGATAGAAAAGCCCTATAGAGTTACTACCTCCACCTACTGATGCAATAAGATAATCAGGTAATCTACCTTCAATTTCTAAAATCTGCTTTCTTGCCTCATCTCCTATTACTCTTTGGAAATCTCTTACAATCATAGGATAAGGATGGGGACCAACCACAGATCCTAAAAGATAATAACTATCCTCTGGATGGGCTACCCAATCTCTTAAAGCCTCATTTATTGCCTCTTTTAATGTCCTCGATCCCACCTTTACAGGAACAACTTCAGCTCCTAATAACTTCATTCTCAACACATTCATCTCTTGTCTTTTACAATCTTCTTCTCCCATATATACAGTACACTTAAAACCAAATAGTGCAGCTACAGTAGCAGTAGCAACACCATGCTGACCAGCTCCTGTTTCTGCTATTAATCTTTTTTTATTCATGTATTTAGCAAGTAATGCTTGTCCTACTGCATTATTGATTTTATGAGCTCCTGTATGACAAAGATCTTCTCTTTTCAAATATATCCTTGCTTTTAGCTTCTCAGAAAGTTTTGAGGCATAATATAGAGGAGTGGGTCTACCCACAAAATTTCTTAAATAATATTCATATTCCTTTTTAAAATTTTCATCTTGTTTTAGCTTATAGTATGCTAATTCCATCTGTAATAAAGGTTCCATCAAAGTTTCAGGAACAAATCTTCCCCCAAACTCACCAAAATAGCCCCTTTCATCAGGAAGCTTTTCCGTCCTCATAATTGTAATCCCTCACCTTTCTCATAAATTTTGATATCTTTAAAAGATCTTTCTTACCCACTTCAAATTCCACACTACTTGAAAAATCTATACCAAATGGTTTTAACTTAAGAACATCATAAACATTCTCTTCTCTAATTCCACCTGCTATAATCGTTTTTGAGTTTATAATCCTTTTAGCTCTGCTTAGAAACTCCTCAAAAGATAAAGCAGAATTTTTACTCCTATCTAAAAGAACATAGGAGAACTTAGAAAAATAATTAACTCTTTCAGCCCAGTCTTCATACTGATCTATGTTTATTGCCTTTATAAGAAAATACTCTTTAAACTTTTTCATAAACTCTAAATTCTCATCTCCGTGAAACTGAATACCATCTAAAGAAGCAATATGGAGAATTTTTTTAATTTCTTCTTCGCTCTGATTCATAAAAACTCCAATCTTCATAATTTTTAATCTATTAAGATGGGGACCAAGCCTTTCAAGCTTTTCAAAAGATATAAATCTTGGTGACCATGGTACAAAAACTAAACCAATGGCTGAAACTCCTTCTATTTCACAATGTAATGCAGTAATAATATCAGTTATTCCACAGATTTTAATCCACATCCTTCAAATAGCTCCTTTATCTTTTCTTTGGGATTTTCTGAAGTTACAATACTTTCCCCTACAAGCACAGCTCTAACTCCATACTCGTATAAAATTTTAACATCCTCTTTATCTTTGATACCACTCGCACTAATTACAAAAATATCCTTAGGAATGTATGATAAAAGTCTTATAGTATTTTTAATGTCAACTCTAAAACTACTAAGATCTCTATTATTTATCATTACTATTCGAGGATTTAATTTTAAAACCTTCTTCAAATCTCTTTCATCATAGATTTCTATGATTGGTTCCATATCAAGTTTCATAATAAGCCTATATAAAGACTCCAGATCTTCCTCTGGTAATATTCTTGCAATAAGCAAGATAGCATCAGCTCCTAATAATCTACCTTCATATATCTGCTCTGGAATAATAATAAAATCTTTCTGAAGAAGGGGTTTTTTAGTAATATTCCTTGCCAGTTGAAGATTAGCAAGGGTAGCAGAGAAACTTTCTGCAGTAAGAATAGATATTGCAGAAATTTCGTCTGCCATATCATAGATTCTTAAGATTTCAGAAATACTTAGAGACATGAGACTACCTTTTACAGGAGAAGATGGTTTTACTTCAGCTATTATATTAAGTCTATTTTTTGCGAGAGTATTGAAAAAATAGTTCTTTTCTTTATATGGAAAAGATGTTGGTATTTTATATATTCTGTTATATACTATTTTTCTTTTCTCCTCTACAAGTTTATCTAATATGTTCATTCATTACCCCTCCTCAGTCTCTCTAAATATTCATAGGTTTTACCAGAAAGAATATGGTTCTTTACATTATCAAACCCTTCTTTAACACTATTGACCTTCCCTAAAACCCAAAGAGCAAAAGAAGCATTTAAAGCAACAATATCAGTTTGAGCATCAGTTCCTTCCCCCTTAAAAATACTTTCCAAAATCTCAGCATTTTCTTCTGCAGTACCACCTAAGAAATCCTCAAATTTATACCTTTTTAAACCAATATCCTCAGGGGCAAAGTCAAAATAATCTATTTTATTACCTTTTACATAAGCCATAACTGTAGTACCACAAAGAGAAATCTCATCTATCCCATCATCCTTTCCATGATAGAATAAAATATTCTCTCTTCCCAAAATAGAAGCTGCCTCTGCCATTTTCTTCATTAAAATTTCAGAATATACTCCTATTATCTGGCCTTGCAATTTTGCTGGATTAAGCATAGGACCTGCCATATTAAAAATTGTTCCAACTCCTAACTCTCTCCTTACTTTTACTGCCTTTCCTACAACAGGATGGAAATAAGGAGCAAAAATTATACCAAGATTATTAGTCTCAATATTTTTAGCAATCTCCTCAGGATTATCACTACACTTAAAGCCTAAAACCTCAATAACATCAATACTTCCTGACTTACTGGACATGGCCCTATTACCATGCTTTGCTACTTTTATTCCCATACTTGCTAAAACAAATGCTACTGCAGTAGAGATATTAAAAGTATTAGACTTATCCCCTCCTGTACCACAAACATCAATTGCAGGAGAAACATTTGGGATTTTTTTAGCTTTCTCAAACAGCCCAGAGACAAAACCTGCAAGCTCTTCTGGATCTTCTCCTTTAACCCTTAATCCCAATAAAAATGCCCCCAATTGTGCTTCTGTAATCTCTCCTATATCCAAAATCTCAACCACATTCTTTGCCTCCTCAAATTTCAAATTTTTACCCTCAGATATCTTTTTAATATATTCTTTCATAATCATTACAAAACACCCCCTATTTTAAGGAAATTTTTAATTATATCCTCTCCAGATGGAGTAAATATGGACTCTGGATGAAATTGAAGACCATAAACTGGATTATCTTTATATTGAATTCCCATAATTAATTTATCTAAAGTCCAAGAAATTATTTTTAAATCAGGATGTAAGGTTTCCATATCCACTACTAATGAGTGATACCTGGTAGCTTGGAAGGGATTCTCTATGCCATTAAAGATAGGATTTCTATCATGATAAATAAGAGAAACTTTGCCATGCATAGGAATAGGTGCTCTTATAACTTTTGTGCCAAAAGCTGATGCTATAGCCTGATGTCCCAAACATATACCAAGAATGGGTAATTTGTCCTTAAATTCTTTAACCACAGGAATACTTATACCTGCATTTTCAGGTATAGATGGACCTGGTGATATAACTATTGCCTTAGGTTTTAATCTATATATATCATCCAAAGATATATGATCATTTCTATAAACTAAAACATCTGTATACTCTGCCAAATATTGATAAAGATTATAAGTAAAGGAATCATAATTATCTATTAACAAAATCATAATCCATCTCCCCCGCCGTCTTTATAGCTTCAAATAATGCTTTCGCCTTGTTTATACATTCCTCATATTCTCGTTTCTTTATAGAGTCATAAACAATACCAGCACCAGTTTGTAAATAAAGGCTTTTCCCATCTAAAAAGAATGTTCTTATGGTAATACATGTATCCAAATTTCCATTTAACGATAAATAACCAACACCTCCTGCGTAGGGTCCTCTTCTATATTTTTCAAGTTCTTCTATAATTTCCATTGCTCTAACCTTGGGTGCTCCAGACACTGTCCCTGCAGGGAAGGAAGCTCTTAATACTTCAAGAGGATGAATTCCTTCTTTTATTCTACATGATACCGTACTAACAAGATGCATTACATGAGAGTATTTCTCTATTTTCATTACATTTTCTGCCCTCACTGTTCCTATTTCAGCCACTCTCCCAAGATCATTTCTTGCTAAATCAAGAAGCATAGTATGTTCTGCTCTTTCTTTTTCATCCCTTAATAGCTCTTCTTCCAAGTTTCTATCCTCTTCTTCCGTCTCTCCCCTTCTACGAGTTCCAGCAATAGGTCTTATCTCAGCCCTGTCACCTTCTACTTTTACCAAAGCCTCTGGAGAAGAACCAATAAGATACCTATTTTTAAATTTCAGATAAAACATATAAGGAGAAGGATTTATCAACCTTAAGGCTCTATATAAGAGGTAGGGATCTCCTTCATATTCGGTATAGAATCTCTGAGAATAAACAACTTGAAAAATTTCTCCAGCCTTAATATATTCAATTGCCTTCTCCACGTTAATTTCATACTCTTCTTGAGAAGTTAGAGCTTCAATAGAAAACTCCTTTTTGTAAGCTGGTACTCTTTGGGACTCTTTTTTAAATAGTTCCTTTATTTGAGCTAACCTCTCATTAATTCTCTCTTTTAATACCGGGTTTTCAATTTCTTCTTCTGGAACAACAAAAATTACACTTATTTTTCTTTTTAAATGATCAAAAACAACAAGAAAATCTACTAACTGGAACTCAGCCATAGGAAAGTTTAAATTATCTAAGGTTAATTCAGGAATTTTTTCCCACTGTCTTACAATATCGTAACTAAAATACCCCACAATACCCCCAATAAATCTTGGTAGTTCCTTCTTATTTCTTACATTTAAAACAGGGTACTTTTGGGCAAGATAATTAATAATGTCATAATTTACATTCTTATCAAAACTCAAAATCTCCTTAGGTCCCCAGCTTATAAACGAATACCTACCAATTCTTTCTCCTCCTTCCGCACTTTCAAGAAGAAAAAGATATTCTTCTTCTCTTATCTTAGAGAGAAGACTGGTAGGAGTCTCATAATCTCCAGGAAAATCAAAAACCAAAGGAACATAGGTCTCTGTCACAATTTTCTCCATAAACTTTCACCTCCTTTTTACGAAGCTCAAAAGCCTATAAATAAAAAACCCTCTCGCCCTTTAAAGGGCGAGAGGGTTTACTCTCGCGGTGCCACCTTTCTTGAGCATCATTGCCCATCTCTTTTTCGGGTACAGGAGAACACCATCGACTCCGATACCCTTTGCCCTGATAACGGTGGCAACTCCGGCATAGCTTACTCGGGAAGACTAATTTCTTCCCTTTCAGTATGCAGCTCCCAGGCCCATTCACTCCCCGCGCCGATAGCCGGCTTCCACCTTACCCGGCCTCTCTGGATCCCGCTTGGGAGCTACTCCTCCTGTTCACAGCTTTTATAGGGTAACTCTATTTAACTTTGGATGAAATTATACAACAAAAAGAAAAATTTTTCAAATTAACTGGAAAATTTAACTTTTCCTAATATTTTCTCTCTATTACTCCTCCACATAATACAAAATCATCTTTATAACAAACCAATATCTGCCCGGGAGTAACAGCCCATTGAGGTTCATCAAAAACCACAAAAACTTCCTTTTCAGATATGATATGAAGAGTAGCTGGCGACGGTTTCATATTATATCTTATCATAGCATTTACTCTTAGCTCTTCCTCCTCAGGAATATATGATAGATAATTTACATTTACAGCATAAACCTCTCTTCTAAAAATTTTCTCTTTTTCTGCCACAAACACGTTACCACTTTTTGTATCTATATCTTTTACATATACAGGCCTACCTAATGCTACCCTTAAACCTCTTCTTTGACCTATAGTAAAGGAAAAAATACCATCATGATATCCCACTATTTTCCCATCTTCTGTAACAATTTTCCCTGATTTCTCATTCACATATTGCTTTAAAAATTTTCTATAATCTTTGTCAGGTAAAAAACAAATTTCTTGACTCTCTCCTTTTTCTGCTACAATTAATCCATTATCACGAGCAATTCTACGTACTTCCTCCTTTGTTAAATCTCCCAAAGGAAAAAGAGATTTGGATATCTGATCTTGGGTTAAAAAACTTAAAAAGTAAGACTGATCTTTTCTCTGATCTTTTGCCCTTTTTAATAAAAAAACATTTCTTAATGGATCCCATACTTTCCTTACATAATGACCTGTCGCTAAATATTCAGCACCTAACTCTTGAGCCTTTTTTAGTAAAAGATCGAACTTTATCAACCTATTACAAAACACACATGGATTTGGAGTACACCCATTTATATAAGAATCAATAAAATATTTAATTATCCTCTCTTCAAACTCCTTTTTAAGATTTACCACAAAATGAGGTATACCAAGGCTATGTGCAACCCTCATAGCATCACTAATAGAACTCCATGAACAGCAAGCCTCATATCTTTCATGAGGTATCAACGCTATATTCATAGTTAAACCAATAACTTCATAACCCTCTTTCTTCAGTAAGAGAGCAGTAACAGAACTATCAACTCCTCCACTCATACCTACTGCAACCCTGATTTTTTCACTCATAAACAACCCTTAACAAATAAATATTAAATATTCTCATCATTTTTAAAAATATTTACTTTTTTCTTGACAAATTTTACAATCCATTATATTTTATAAAAAATTTTTGATTTTTGAAGAGACAAAAAATGAAAATTGGAAGACCACAATTAATAGATGAGGTTAATAAAGGACAAATTTTAAAACTCTTAAGAGAAGAGGGTCCGGTTTCTCGTGCAGAAATAGCTCGTAGACTTGGTCTTAGTCGACCTACTGTTTCTACTCACATAAGAGAGCTTATAAAAGAGGGATTAGTATATGAAATAGGTAAAGGAAAAAGTAGTAAAGGTAGAAAAGGTATTTTATTAAAATATAATGCCAAATATGGATATTTCTTAGCAGGAGACATTGAAGGATCTATAATGAGATTTGCAATATCAGATCTTTGTGGAGAAATTACTCATGAAAAAGTATTATCCTTAAATGAACTTAGAGAAAAAAATATGATGCAACCCGAAAAACTTGTAGAGATAATGAAGACCTTTGTTTATGAAAATAAAATAAACCCTGAACACATAAAAGTCATTTCCATAGGAATAGCAGGTATAATTGAGGAAGGAAAACTCATTTTTGCCCCAAACCTTCCAGAATGGAACCATACACCTCTAAAATCTCTCATTGAAACAGGATTTCCCAATACTTTTATAATACTGGAAAACGATGTAAATATGGCTGTCATGGGAGAATTTTGGAAGGGAGCAGGAAAAGGCCACAAAAATATTGTATATATGAATTTAAGTACAGGAATTGGTGCAGGCATCATGATAGATGAAAAATTATATGAAGGAGCAAATAAATTTGCAGGAGAAATTGCATACATGGTTTTAGGTAAACGTCATGATGAATATCCAGGAGTAGAATATACACCTTTAGGAGCCTTAGAATGGGTAGTTTCAGGAATAAGAATAATAGAAAAGGCAAAATCTATAGATCCTAAATATAATCTAATAGAAAAAATCTTTGAAGATTATAATAAAGTATATGAAATTACTGAACTTATTAACAATGTAAGCGAATACTTAGCAAAAGCAGTAGTAAACATTGTAAGTATATTAGATCCAGAAGTTATAATTGTAGGAGGAATTGTAGGAAAATTTTTAAACATATTAATTTCCAAAATGCAACCTGTAATAGAATATTACTTACCAATTCCAGTGAAAATTATACCTTCTGCTCTATATCCAAAAACAGTAATCTATGGAGCTATATATAAGGCTATAAATCATTACCACACAAAACCCGTTATTATATAGTCAAATCTCAATTAGCTTTTTAGCTTTATCAAGTCGATCTTTTAAATTTCTTAAAGAGTCTAAATATCCAAAAGTAGGCTTTTCAATCTTAATATTATATATAGTTAAAGATTGCGGGTTATGCTCATGTCCACATATTACAAAATCAGCCTTATTTTTTAAAATAATCTCCCCCAACTTTTCACTTCCTAAATAAGCAGAAAAGAAATTTTTTACCATTACTAATTCCTTAAAAGGAAGCATATGAGTTATAACTATCTTATTAAAATTTTCAACCTTATAAAAATCTTTTTCCAACTCCTCAATAAATAGCTTACAAATCTCTATATTACTCAGATAATTTCCATTGATATCAGTAAAATTTATTAATTTCCAAAAGGTTTCCCTCCATTTTAAACCCCCAAATACTCCTTTATCATAATCTTCCTTTGGATAGTCACTATTACCCAAAGTGTAATCATACCAACCTAAGGTACCCAAAAATGCCCATTTACCAATAATAAAAGGATTTCTGGGAAGAAAATGAATACCAAAATCCTCACAAATATTAGGCAGTATGTAATAATATTTATCAGTACTGCTTATTTCCTCTTCTTTCCATACATCATGATTTCCAGGAACAAAAATAATATTAATGTTAGCATAAGAAAATTCCTCAAAAAATAGCTTCACTTCCCATATCTTAGAAGATATATCTCCTCCAATAATCAAAATATCTGGATTATCAATTAATAGATAATCCCTAATTTTTCTTAAAATTTCTCTCTCTTCTTGTAGATTTAAGCCATTTCTAAGTCTAATATAATCTAAATGAAGATCTGAGATAGCAAGAATTCTCATTTAATAATCTTTAGAAATTTAAAGAAATGAAATAAATTTAAGATAAATTTAACTACAGGATCAAGAAAAGAATAAACAAGAGAATCCTTCAGAATAAGAATTTTATAATCACTGGGCAAAAAATTTACTAATAATGCATAAACTGTAATTATAACTCCACCACCTAATACAACCCTCAAAAGGAAATTTGGTAACACTAAGAGAAAATAACTAAATACAAAGGTTAAAATAAAACTTACAATGTTAGCTAGAAGATGAACAGCAATTCTAATGTATTTCATATAAAGAGGAGTAAGAAAAGAAGAAAAATAAAATGCTATAACCAAAGAAATTAGAAGCACTATTTTATTAGAAAATATATCTTTTAAACCTTTAATAGCCAAGCCCAAAATTGTAATAGCACATATTAAATCAAAGATCATGATCCCTAATCCTCATAAGTTATCATTACTCTTAAACTTTTACCACTCAATCCTACCTCTATTGCTTTATGAATTTCAGATAAAGGAAACTTATGAGAAACTACTTTTGAAACATTTATTCTTCCATCTTCTATTAAGCGTAATGCTTTACTATTTGTAAAAGGATTAACGAAAGATCCCATAATAGTCAACTCTCGATAATAAATGTCAAAAGGAGAAATACTTATCAAATCTTCCTTTGGAGAAACACCAAAAATGAGTATTTTTCCACCTCTTCTTACATTATCAATTGTCAACGATACAGTTTCTTTCTTTCCCACAGCTTCAATACCCACATCAACTCCTCTACCATTCGTTAACTCCTTAATAAAAGAAGAAACTTCATCAGATGGAGTTAAAACATAAGACGCTCCAAGTTCCTTAGCTATTTTTCTTTTCCCTTCGTCTATCTCAACTACAATAACAGAACTTGCACCATAAAAATATGATAACTGAAGAAGTATCAAACCCAAAGCTCCTGCTCCAACTATAAGAACTGTATCACCCAAATGAATACCTATTCTTTCAATCCCATGTAAAGCACATGCAACTGGTTCCATCATAGCTCCTTCTATAGGAGAAACCTTTTCTGAGAAAGAATATGCCTGTTTAAATGGAACCTTACAATACTCAGCAAATCCCCCATCCATATCAACTCCTATAGCCCTCAAATTTTCACATAAATGTATTTCTCCTCTTCTGCAGAAATAACAATGCCCACAAGCAATGTTAGGATCAACAGCCACCAAATCACCCTCTTTTATGCCTAACACATTTCTCCCTACTTTAACTACTCTTCCAGCAAATTCATGCCCTCTTACAATATTGTCCTTCGCATAGCCTTCACCAGCAAAAATATGTAAATCAGTACCACATATTCCTGATGCAAGCACCTTAATTAATATCTCATCATTATTAACTAAAGGTTCTGGTTTATCTATTAAATTGATTTTCCCCTTTTCCCAAACAGCAGCAAGCATATTAAAACCTCCCGAAAATAGACATTTTAATTTTTATTTTACAATATAAAATCTATGTGGTAAAATTTCCAAGAAGTAAATTAATTTTATTTTTTCCTTTCCTCTTAAAACTAATAAAAAAATTCATAATTAAAGGAGGATGAAAGATGAAGTACAGAAAGATGAACAAAATTGATGCAACTATTTCCTCATTAGGCTTTGGCGCTATGAGACTTCCCACTTTAGGTAGTGATTCTCAAATAGATGAACCAAAAGCTATAGAAATGATTAGATATGCCATAGACCATGGGGTAAATTATGTGGATACCGCATATGGTTATCATGGTGGACAGAGCGAGATATTAGTTGGAAAAGCCTTAAAAGACGGCTATAGAGATAAAACATATCTTGCCACAAAACTACCTGTTTGGTTTGTTAACAAAAAAGAAGATATGGATCAACTTCTTAATGAACAACTGAAAAAATTAGATACAGATCATATAGATTTTTATTTGCTACATGCGCTAAATAAAGAAAGCTGGCAAAAAGTGTACAACCTTGGTGTTCTTGAATGGGGAGAGAGGATGAAAGAAAAAAACCTAATAAGATTTTTTGGCTTTTCTTTCCACGATGACTTAGACACCTTTAAAAAGATTATTGATGCTTATGATTGGGATTTTTGCCAAATTCAATATAACTATATGGATGTAGATTATCAAGCAGGAAGAGAGGGGCTTTTATATGCCTATAATAAAGGGATAAATGTGGTCATAATGGAACCTCTAAGAGGAGGCAGATTAGCAAGACCTCCTAAGGACGTAATGGATTTGATCAATAGCTACAAAATTAAAAGAAGCCCTGTAGAATGGGCTCTCCTATGGCTATGGAATCATAAAGAAATATCCACTATACTTTCTGGTATGAGCACCTTAGAGCAAGTTAAAGAGAATATTGAGATTGCAGATAAGGCTGAAGTTGGTATTCTATCCCAAGAAGAGTTAGAATTTGTAGAAAAACTAAGACTTGCATTTCTTGGCAGAAAAGCTATTGATTGCACTCAATGTGGTTACTGTATGCCATGTCCATATGGGGTAAATATTCCAAGAAACTTTTTCCTATATAATGAAGGTATCAGATATGATGATTGGGGTGCTCCCCGTTGGGAATATAACTATTCCATGAGAGAAGAAGAAAGAGCAGGCAATTGTCAAGAATGCGGTGTATGTGAAACAAAATGTCCTCAACAATTACCCATAAGAGAACTCCTTAAGAAAGTACATGAGGCGTTAGCCCAAAAATAATAAGAGGAAGGGATTAACCCTTCCTCTTATATTTATTTAAATGCTGAAGGACATATATCTTTTAAGATACATTCTTCACATTTTGGGGTTTTAGCTTTACATATGTTCCTTCCATGATGTATTAAAAGATAAGAAAAATTAGCCCATTCATCTCTTGGCACAATCTTCATCAAGTCTTGTTCCATTTTATCTCTATTTTTCTCTTTACTAAGATCTAATCTTTTAGAAAGTCTTGCCACATGTGTATCTATCACAATTCCTTCATTTTTACCATAACCTGCTGAAAGAACCACATTAGCAGTTTTTCTTGCCACACCAGGAAGTTTTAATAATTCCTCAATAGTATCGGGAACTTTTCCATCATATTCCTCTACTATAATTTGGGCACAACTTTTTATAAATTTAGCCTTGTTTCTATAATAATTTATGGATTTTATATCTTGTTCCAACTCCCCCAGAGGTACTTTTAAATAATCTTCAGGAGACTTATATTTTCTAAATAAATTTTCAGTAACCATATTAACTCTCTCATCAGTTGTTTGAGCCGAAAGAATTGTTGCAACTAAAAGTTCCCATGGATTAGAAAATTTTAGAGCTATTTTAGGCTCATAAACTCCTTTAAGTCTATTAAGCAATATCTTTACTCTTTCTTTCCTGTCCATAGTATAAAACCACCTCCAAAATAAATAGCTATTAAAGTTTATCATAAACTTGTATAATCAATTAGTGAACTATAAAAAGTGAAAGGAGGCTTAAGAGTGAATATAAAAACTATACTCAAGAACCTATCAAATCTAGATGGTCCTTCAGGTTATGAATATAAAGTAATAGAGTATATAAAAACCGAGGCAGAAAAAATCCAAAATACTACCAACTATATAGATAATCAGGGAAATCTTATCGTAAAAAGGGAAGGAAAAGGCAAAAAAATAGCCCTTTTTGCTCACACAGATGAAATAGGTTTTGTAATAACTAAGAAAGAATTAGGTAATTATTTCAGATTTCATACCTTTGGTGGAGTAGATCCTAAGATTGTAACTTCTCAAAGGCTGAGAATACATACAAAAAAAGGTATAGCTTATGGTGTGGTAGGAATGTTAGAACCTCATTTACAAACGGAAGAGATGAGACAAAGAATTTTAACTTTTGATGACTTATTCATGGATGTGGTAGAAAATTCAGAATATGTATCTATAGGAGATTTAGCTACTTTTTCATCAGAGGCTTTTGAATTAAATGAAAAGTATGTAACAGGAAAAGCCTTAGACAATAGAGCAAGTTGTACTACTTTACTTTATACTTTGTATCTTTTAAATCAATATGTAATAGAAAATGAGTTATATTTTGTCTTTTCTGTAAGAGAGGAAGATGGAACTTCGGGAGCTTCTACTTCTGCATATCACATAAATCCTGATCTTGCTATAGTATTAGATGTAACTCATGGGGATATATATAGACCAGGTTATCCCAAAATTGAAACAGGTAAAGGTCCAGTATTAGATATTGGGCCCATGGTTGATTATAAATATTTTGAAAAAATCAAAAATATTGCTGAAAAAATATCAGTAAACTATCAAATAGAACCAAATGGAGAACACAGTCATACTGATACAGACAGAATCCAAATAACAAGGGAAGGTATTCCAACTCTACTAATCTCTATACCATTAAGATACATGCATACACCATATGAAGTAGTAAATATAAGAGATATAGAAGAAACGGCAAGACTTCTAAGCTATTTCATAGCTACTGGAGGTGAATAACTATGCTTTTAAAAGAACTCTCTGATCTTTGCGGAGTTTCTGGTTTTGAACAAGAGGTAAGAAATTTTATAAAGGAAAAAATAAAAGATAAAGTAGATGATATAAAAGAGGATAAATTAGGAAATTTATTAGCATTCAAAGAGGGGAAAAATAATAAAAAGCTAATGTTAACAGCCCATATGGATGAGGTAGGATTTATCGTAAGTAATATAGAGGAAGACGGAAAAATTAGTATTATTCCTCTTGGATCCATAGATCCGAGAGTGGTTCTTGGTAAAAAAGTGGTAATCGGAGAGAAAAAAGTACCTGGAATTATTGGTTCAAAGCCGGTCCATCTAATGACAGGTTATGACGGCATCTCCTCTTTTGAAAGTATAAAAGTTGATATTGGAGTTTCCAAAAAACAAGAGGTAGAAAGCAAAGTAAAAATTGGTGATTTCGTTAGTTTTGCCCCCAATGCTATGCTACATAAAGACTGGATATCTGGAAAAGCATTAGATGATAGAGGAGGATGTTCCATACTTATAGATCTCATAGAGGCCAATATAGAACCCTTTTATAATACATATTTTACCTTTGTTATCCAAGAAGAGACGGGATTAAGAGGATCAGGAGTAGCTGCAAATCAGATAGACCCAGATTATGCCATAGTTATCGAAACTACCACATCAGGTGATAATCCAGAATTTCCTGAAGCAAGAAGATCAAGTGAACTTTGTAAAGGACCTGTGATTACACCAGCACATAGAGGATATGTAAATGATGAAAAACTTTTTAATTTTGCCATTAAAGTAGCTCAAGAAAATAGTATTCCTTACCAGATAAAAAGAAGAACTGTAGGAGGTACTGACGCTACAAGAATTGCCATAACTACTGGTACTCCCTCTTTAGTTATTTCCATTCCATCCCGTTATATTCATTCCCCAATGTGTGTGGTAAACCTTCAAGATTATCAAAATACTTTTAAACTCTTATCCATTATCATCACAAAGGAGGTAAAGTAATGAAGGAGCTAATTAAAAAACTCACTACCACCCCTTCTCCCAGTGGAAGAGAAGAAAAGATAAAACATACCATATTAGAAGAATTACAAGGATATATAGATGGATATAAAATAGACAAATTAGGAAATCTTATTGTATGGAAAAAAGGTAAAAAAGAAGGAAAAATTCTTTTAGATGCTCATATGGATGAAATAGGGGTCTTAGCTACTTATATAGACGAGAAGGGATTTATAAGAATTGAGCCTATAGGGGGTGTATCTCCTTATAACCTATTGGGAAGCAGTATTCTATTTCCTGAGATTGAAGGATTTGTAGGAATAGAAGGAGAAACTTCAGAGGAGATGGCTAAAAATATTAAAAACCTTGATTTTGATAAAATATTTGTAGATATTGGAGCAAGTAGTAAAGAGGAAGCTGAAAGATTGGTCCCTCCTGGCACTTTTGGGGTTTATTCTTCATCTTTTAGAGACCTTGGAGATCGTGTAGTTTCAAAATCTATGGATGATCGTGTTGGTTGTGCTATTATTATTGAAGTATTTAGGAGATCAAATCCCATTTATGATTTGTATGGAAGTTTTTCAGTACAAGAAGAAGTCGGCCTTGTAGGTGCAAGTGTCGTAGCTTTTGATATACAACCAGATGTAGCCATAGCTGTAGATGTAACAGCTCATTCTGATACCCCAAAAGGATTAAAAAGAATATCCTTAGAACTTGGCAAAGGCCCTACTATAAAGATAAAAGATAGCGCATCAATAAGTGATAGAAGACTTGTAGAAAAATTAAGGTGCTTAGCAGAAAAAAATCAAATACCTTACCAAATTGAAATACTCCTAAGAGGGGGTACAAATGCTGCTGTCCTTCAAAGAACAAGAGCAGGAATTATAGCAGGAACACTATCTATTCCAACAAGATATGTACACTCTCCTCATGAAATGATAGATATAAGAGATGTGGAAAATGCTGTAAGATTATTTAAAATCTTTGTAGAATTAGAGGATTCTATAAAATTATAAAATAATGGGGAGGAATTAGAGAAATATTTCCTCCCCTTTTTATTACTATTAACAAAATTAAAAATTATGCTTAAAATATTATCATGAATGTGGGGAAGAGGATTAGAGAATTAAGAAAAAAGAAAAATCTTAAATTAGAGGACTTAGCTCAAAAAACAGGTCTCTCTCTATCTTATATATCCTTGGTAGAAAGAGGCTTAAAAAATCCATCATTAAAAGCTCTAGAAAAAATAGCAAAAGCTTTTAATGTGCCTACTTCTTATCTATTTTCAGGTGAAACTGAAGAAACCTTAGAAACTTTTCTCAGAGCTAACACCTCATTGGATGAAGAAGAAAGAAAAATGATAATTCAGTTAATAAAGTCATTAGAGAGTAGGAAAAATGTACGAGGATCTGACTAAAGAGATTTTAAGTTATTTCTTTATAAAGAAACCACCTGTAAAACCTGACATAATTGCTTATGGTTTAGGTTTTAATATAACATTCACCAAAGTTCCAACCCCTAAAATATCTGGAATAATTTATAATAAAGAAATAGTAATAAATTCATCAGATCCAATAGTAAGACAAAGATTTTCCTTAGCTCACGAGTTAGGACATTATTTCCTACATGATCAATCGTCCTCCATTTATAATTTTGATAAAGAGTATATAAGAAAAGAACAAGAAGCAGATTTATTTGCTGCATCTCTTTTAATGCCCATATTTATGTTAGAGAATTATTTTTATCTTCCGTTAGAAGAGATAGCCAAGATATTTTTTGTATCCAAAAAAGCGGTAGAATTAAGATTAAAAGTTATAACAATTTAATATAATCCTAATTTTCCTATGATTTAAAACTTCTTTAAAGATATCTTGACAAATTTAACATTATTTTAATATACTATTTTCGTTATTAACACGTGTAAAATATATTTTTAAGACAATTAACACGTGTTATAAGGAGGTGATTAAAAATTACAATATAAAAATTACTATAAATAATATTCTAAACTTTTCCATCAATGATTTTAAATACTAAAATAAGAAGGGAGAATAGAACTATGAAAAAGTTTTTCTTGTTTGGATTACTTGTTGTGTTATTAATATATTCATTTTCCTATGCTCAAGAAGTCACCTTCTATGGATATAGTAAAATAGGAGTCCATAGCGAATTTCTTAAAGATTCAAATGGAAATTATTCTAATACTTTAGGTCCTGTAAACCTTGATTATTGGAATACATACTTTAAAGTAAAAGCAGAACCATCAAGTTTTCTGGAAAGCTATTTTGAGCTCAAAATGTATCCAAATTTCAGTAATTTATTGGGTCCTGGAATAATTGAAGTACAAAAAGCTCATTTAACTGCAAAAAGTTCTTTGCTAAATCTTAGAGTTTATTATAAGGAAGACGCAACTCCCCTTGATGATCCTCTACTTTTAAATAAACCTGGAGATCTTCCTAGATCTTCCTGTATATGGGGAAATGGATTTGAATTAACAGGAAAACTTTTTAATACAAATATCTTAGCTGGTATCAATTCTTCTGATCAAATTTCTTATTTAAGATTAAAAAGAAGCTTTGCTACCCTTCTTATTGGTTTCACAGCAATGGGAACAAATTGGGGAGAAGCTAACAAAGGAAAGAGTCTGTTTGGTGTTGATGTTACTGTAAAAATTGGACCTGTAGATCTTAGAGCTAAAGGAATATATGGAAAATGTGTATGAGGACCTAACCCTACTGATTCAGAAGGTGGATTTGTCATCTTGGCTGACTTTTCTTCTCAAATTAATTCTATGATAAAGGTATATGGAACAGCTAAAAAGGTAGATCTTGGATATATTAATCAATTTAATTGGTTTAAAACAGACCAAACTCAATTAATTCCAGGAGCAAGCAGATCAGCAGGTACCGATCTAAAACTTGGAACAGTTATTACACCCCTTTCAAATCTTTCCATTGAACCTATAGTTGAGCTAACAAGTAGAGAGGATATAACAGAAAAAACAACAAAATTAACGGGTATTATCACTTATAATCCTACAAAACAAATTTCCTTAAAAGGCACCCTTGTAAATAGTACTGTTAACAGTACAAATTCCACCAACATAACTGGTGAAGTAAGAGTCACTCCTTCTTCTATACTTACTGTTTATGGAAAAGTTTACTATCCTTTAAATAGTAAATTATCAATATATGGAAACACAACTATTACTCCTCTTACAGACCTTACTTTCTATGGTGCACTATCATCCGATCTTAATTCCAATACTACCTGGATATATATTAAACCAAGTTATAAATTATCTAAAGATGTAACCTTAACAGGTATTTATCAATATAAAAAGATAGGAGATACAGAAACCCATACTACATATTATGTAAGCTTAAGTTTTAACAATGCCACATTATATTTTGGAAACGCTCCATCAGAAGAAGGATCAACCAGTGATTTTGTAAAACAAATTGGAGCTAAAATTTCCTTTGATTTCTAAAAGAAAAAATAAAAAGGTAGGGAGTTAAACTCCCCACCTATAAAGGAGGTATAAAAATGAAAAGATATCTTATTTTAGTATTCTTAATTCTTCTTTCCTCTACTCTTTTTGCTGAATCTGTAAAATATCCATTAGTTTTTAATGACCCCGTAAATGATGATAAAGGACCTGGAACATACATATACCCAACAGATGCCGTCTTTAAACCTGGAAGTTTTGATTTAACAAAAGTAGTAATTGATGCTGACAATGAAAATGTATACTTTAAAATTTCTCTTAGAGTTCCCATAGAAAATCCATGGGGAAGCCCTCTTGGCCTTTCCATTCAAACTATACATATTTATATTGATAAAGATGGAAAAGAAAATTCTGGTTTTAGAGATTTTATACCAGGAGTAAAGGCTCAAACCACTCCAAATAGTGCTTGGGATATAGCTATATTGGTAGAAGGTTGGCCTACCGAATTAAAGGCTTCTGTAAAGTCTGCTGTCTCTGAAATGTATAAATATTGCATATTCCCTGCAAAGGGTGTAAGTGTTGAAGGAAATAACATCATAATTCCTGTACCTAAAAAGAGTTTGGGTGGAGATTTTGAGAAAGGCTGGGGCTTTCAAGTTTTTATCCTTGGACAAGAAGGTTTTCCAACACAAGATCCTGTATCATGCAGAATTAGAGAAGTAATATCTTCTCCACAACAATGGAGATTCGGTGGTGGCGATGATTTCTATGGGGATCCCAATATTATTGATTTATTAGATTATGAAGGAATAAATCAATATGAAGTATTAAGCAAATACAAAAGTGATGCTAAATACGAGAAGAATGTATATGCACAAATTCCCTTCATATATGTGAAATAATTAGGAGGGAGATTGTACATGAGAAAACTTTACTTAATCTTTTTATGTTTGATACTTTTTATCAGTATAGGATTCTCTGAAAATATAACACAAATACCAGTAAACCCATATATCTCTAATGTAAAAAAAGCAGAAAAACCTTTATATTTAGCTATAGTATGGCACAATCATCAACCTTTATATTATGATCCAATTGAGAATATAAATATAATGCCATGGGTCAGAATGCATGCAATAAAAGATTACTATGATATGGCATATATACTAAAAAATTATCCTCAGATTAAAGCTAATTTCAATATGGTCCCCTCCCTCATATATCAATTAGATCTCTATGCCAATAAAGGATTAAAAGACAAATACTTAATTCTAACAGAGAAACCCGCTGATGAACTAACCCCAGAAGATAAAGAGTTTATTTTAAGAAGATTTTTTGATGTAAACTGGGATAGAATAATAAAAAGATTCCCAAGATACTGGGAACTCCTAAATAAAAGAGGACAGTCGATAGATGATAATGTCATTTCAAAAGCAATCCAGAACTTTACAGTTCAAGATTTTAGAGATCTTCAAGTTTGGTTTAATTTGGCATGGTTCGATCCTGACTTTCAAACCTATGATAAAGATTTATTCCGATTAATACAAAAAAGGAAAGACTTTTCAGAAGAAGACAAAAAAATAGTAATTAATAAGCAATACCAAATAATGTCAGAGATCATGAGATTATATTCAGAATTGCAAAAAAACAAACAGATAGAAGTCGCTACTACACCTTTCTTTCATCCTATAATACCTCTACTATATAACATTAAATCTGCCAAAGAAGCAGTACAAGATATAAAGATACCAGACTTAAATATCAGCTATCCAGAGGATGTAGATGCTCAATTAAAAATGGCAGTAAATTACTATAAGAAATATTTTAAAGATAGCCCAAAAGGTTTATGGCCCTCTGAAGGCTCTGTAAGTCAAGAGATCATTTCTTCTGTAGTCAATAATGGCTTTCAATGGATAGCAAGTGACGAGGATGTTTTAGCAAAGTCCTTAGGTGTACCTATTACAAGAGATTCTAAAGGTAATGTTACAAATCCAGATGTTCTTTATAAACCATATACCGTAGAAGAACAAGGTAAAAAACTATATATAGTATTCAGAGATAAAAATTTATCAGATAAAATTGGATTTGTCTATAGCGGAATGAAAGGAGCTAACGCAGCAAAAGACTTTGTAAATTATTTAGAGAATATTTACGAAAAGACAAAAGATACAAAAGATCCATACTTGGTAACGGTAATCTTGGATGGAGAAAATTGTTGGGAATATTACGAAAATGACGGAAAAGATTTTTTAAATTCACTATATAAATTATTATCCGATAACCCTTATATTGAGACTGTAAGAATATCAGATTTTTTAGACAAATTCCCACCTAAAGCTAAAATCAACAGATTACATGCCGGATCTTGGATTGATGGTACCTTTCTAACTTGGATTGGAGAAAATGAAGAAAACAAAGCATGGGAACTATTAGACAAAACAAGAACAAACTTAATATATGAGACAGTCAAACAAAAAAAGAAAATATCACCAGTACTAAATCCAGATAATTTAAAATCAGATATAGAAAAAGCATGGTTTGAATTATATGCAGCAGAAGGAAGTGATTGGTTCTGGTGGTATGGAGATGATCAGGATTCCACTAATGATATTGCTTTCGATGAGTTATTTAGAAAACATTTGATAAACATATACAAACTAATTAAAAAAGAAATCCCACCAGACTTACACTTACCTATAGTAAAGATAGGAGAAGGAAAACCTATTCAAAGTCTACAAAGAAAATTTACCCCCAAAATTGATGGAAAAATAGATCCTCAAGATGAATGGAAAGATTCCGCTATATACAATGTAGAAATTGGAATAGGCACATTCACAAAACCAGGTAAATTCTTAGAAAGGTTATACTTAGGCTTAGATAACGATAGGCTCTATTTCTTGATTGAAAGTAAAGAAAATCTAAAAAACCTACTTGGAAAACCTTATTATTTAGCTATTTACTTTTCTAACCCATACCTAAAAGAAATAAATGTTTATCCAAGAAATTCAGATAAAAGCTTAGGATATGGTATAGGTTATGAAATATTAATAGATTTATCACAAATAAAAGATCTTGGAGAAATAGAAGTACCTCTAAATCAAGCCTTAGGCAATAATCAATGGAAAGAAATATCAAAAATAAAAGGAGGAATATCTGAGAAATATGTGGAAATAGGAGTAGAATTCAAATCTATGAAATTACAAGGCAGAGATCAAATTGCAATCAATGTAATCTTTGGCTCAGACAAACCTGAAGATATAGTCCCTTACTATATTCCCATTTATGTAACAGTACCAGAAGCAAAATTAGACATAGTTTATTTCTCCATTGATGATCCACATGGAGATGACTACGGTTGGGGAAGCATAGTTTATCCTACTGCTCCAGTATTTAAACCTGGAGTCTTTGACATAATTCATGTTGAAATGGGAAAAAGTAAAGAAGATATAGTATTCAGGATAAAAATTAGAGGAGATCTTGAAAATCCATGGGGTTCACCTACAGGGATTTCTGTACAAACAATTGATATTTATATTAACGATGGAAAAGATAGTCCATACTATTATAAAGCATTACCTGGAAGACAAGCTAATATACCTGAAGGATGGAATAAGGCAATATGGGCTGAAGGCTGGATACAGGTATTGATAATTCCTGTCTTAAACGAAAAAGGAAAGGTTGAATTAAAGGAAATTAAAGGAGTAGTACAAGTCACAGCAGATCCAACTGAAAGAACTATAATAATTTCAGTACCAGAAAAATACTTAGGTACTGTAGATCCAAATTGGAAAATACTTATAATAATGTGCGGACAGGAGGGATATCCAAGACCAGGAAATTGGAGAGTAAGAGAGGTTGAAGAAACAGCAAAACAATGGAGATTCGGTGGTGGCGATGATTTCTACGGGGATCCCAATATTATTGATATGATCGTTCCTTCTGGAATAAAACAAGAAGATATATTGTCTAAATGGAAAAGTAGTGATGAGGAAGAAGAAAATGTATATGTAGATTTACCCTTGATCCCTCTTAGGATTTTAATGCCTAAATAATCAAGAAGGAGGGGATATAAGGCCCCTCTTTCTTGTTAATCTGTCCTCTTTTTACATCTTCACAAAAAAATCAACTAGATATAAAATTATTTTCGTTATGGTAGGTAAGCCTCTTTTTAGGCATATTAAAAAAATATTATTAAAACATAAATGGAAGTATATCTTAGGAGCATTCTTTCTGCTTCTTACAGATATTTTCCAGCTAATCTCTCCTAAACTTTTAGGGTGGGGTGTAGATTATCTTAATAAGGGATCATTATCTTTGAGAAACCTATTTTTAATATTTTTAGCTTTAATTATTTTTGCAATACTTACAGCCTTTTTTAGATATCTTTGGAGGATGCAAATTATTGCCACTTCTCGCCATATAGAAGCTCACATAAGAGAAAAATACTTTACCCATCTTCAAACTTTATCATTAAACTACTTTAACTATCATAAAACTGGAGAGCTCATGGCTCTTGCAACTAATGATCTTGGAGCTGTAAGAGAAATGTTTGCTTTTGGTATCGTCATGCTTCTTGATACAATCTTTTTAGGTATTCTTTCTATCTTTTTCCTTATAAAGATAAGCCCTAAACTTACATTATACACAGCTATTCCTCTTCCAATAATTACCCTATCTGTATCTATATTCGGAAAAATAACCCACAAAAGATTTAAATTAGCGCAAGAAAGTTTTGCTAGTCTAACAGACAAAATTGAAGAAACTATATCAGGTATAAGGATTGTAAGAGCTTATGTACAAGAAGAAAAAGAATTAGAGAATTTTTTAGTAAAAGCAAGAGATTTATTAAATAAAAATATAAATCTTGTTAAAGCATGGGGATTTATGTTTCCTACTATAGAACTATTAGCTAATCTATCTATTCTTCTTGTATTCTTCTTTGGAGGCTTGGAAGTTATAAAAGGAAATATCACTCTTGGTGACTTTATAGCCTTTAATTCCTATTTAGGCCTTTTGATATGGCCTATGAATGCCTTAGGATGGGTCATAAACAATTTCCAAAGAGGAAAAGCATCCTTAGAAAGAATAAATGAAGTACTTGATGAAATACCTGAAATAAGAGAACCTAAAAATGCAATAAAAAAAGAAAGGTTAAATGGAGAAATTATATTTAAGAATGTATTCTTTAAATATCCGTCAAGTAAAAACTGGCAACTTGAGGATATAAATCTAGAAATAAAACCTGGAAAATTCCTTGGCATCACAGGTGCTGTAGGTTCAGGGAAAACCACCTTAGTAAGTCTCATATCAAGACTTTTTGATATACAAAAAGGAGAGATTCTAATAGATAATATTCCTATTAGAAATCTTTCTTTATATTTTCTCAGAAAAAACATTGGATTTGTACCCCAAGATAGCTTCTTATTCTCAGATACTATTGTTAATAATATAAGATTTGGCAATCCTAATCTATCAGATAACGAGGTTAAAGAACTAATAAGAATCGTTGCATTAGAAGAAGATCTAAAAGATTTTCCAGACGGTATATATACAGTAGTAGGCGAAAGAGGTGTTACGTTATCTGGAGGACAAAAACAAAGAGTCGCAATTGCAAGAGCTTTAGCCATTAATCCCCCTATTTTAATCTTAGATGATGCTTTATCTGCTGTGGATGCTAACACAGAAAAACAGATTTTAAGTAACCTATCGGAAATAAGGAAAGATAAAAGTTTTATAGTAATAGCCCAAAGGCTATCAGTTATTCAAGAGGCAGATGAAATAATAGTGTTAAAAGATGGAAGGATTACGGAAAGAGGAGATCACAATAAATTAATGAGACTTGGTGGATATTATGCTAAGCTTTATGAACAACAACAATTAGAATCTAAGTTGGAGAGGGAAATAGATGAATCAGTTTTATGAAGAAGAAATATTAGGAAAAGCATATGATTCAAGAATAATGAAAAGATTATTAAAATATACTAAACCTTACTTTCATTATCTACTCTTTGCCCTATTTCTTATTATAATCATAACCATTTTAAAGCTGATAAATCCATATATTATAAAAATCGCAATAGACAAAAACATAAATCCCTTTGAGGTTATAAAGGTAGAAAATAAAGAAATAAGAGTATATTATATTGAAGATAATTTAGCTAAAAAATTACTCAAAAAATATCCCTCTTTTATCAAACCTTTAAATGGGAAATATTATATTTCCTTTGAAGACCTGCAAAAGATTGATGTTAAGGACAGATTCTCATTGAGATGGAAAAATATCTCAAATTTACAAAAAGCAGCTCTTCTATATCTTTTTATTATTTTTATGATTTTCTTTCTAACATATATACAAGTCTATATCTTGAATCTAACATCTCAAAAAATAATATATGACCTAAGAAAAGAACTATTCCAGCACATATTAAAACTTCCCATGAGAATTTTTGACAGAAATCCAGTAGGAAGATTAGTAACAAGAGTAACTAATGATACTGAAACCCTTCAACAGATGTACAACTCTGTAATAACAAGTCTCATAGTAGATATATTCTTGCTTACTGGGCTTTCTGTTGTAATGTTAGGTTTAAATTGGAAATTAGCAATCATATGTTTATTATCCCTTCCCGTTGTGGGTTATATAAGTTTTCTATTTAAAAAATATGCAAGAGAAGCATATAGAGCTTTTCGAATAAGACTTGCAAGATTAAATGCTTATTTAGCTGAACATATTAGCGGTATGAGAGTAACCCAACTTTTTGCAAGAGAGAAAGAGAATGAAAAAGAATTCAGAGAAATTAATAATTTACTTTTACAAGCAACCCTAAGGAATGTTTTCGTTAATGCCATATTTAGACCTATAGTTAGTGCCTTGGGAAGCTTTGTCTCTGCCTTTCTTATATTCTTTGGTGGTCTACAAATAATGGGAAATCAAATGAGTTTTGGAACTTTATTTTTATTCATATCTTATCTGGGAAGCTTTTTCCAACCAATTCAAGACTTAGCAGAAAAATATGATATAATGCAAGATGCTATGGCTTCTGCAGAAAGAATTTTTTTGCTTCTTGACGAACCTGAACATATAACAGAAACACCTAAGATTACAGTTCTAAAAGATATAAAAGGAAAAATAGAATTTAAAAGTGTTTGGTTTGCTTATGATAGTGAATGGGTTTTAAAAGATTTATCCTTTACTATAGAACCGGGCGAAAAGGTAGCTTTTGTAGGACATACAGGAGCAGGAAAAACTTCAATCATAAACCTACTTACAAGGTTTTATGATATTCAAAAAGGAGAAATTCTTATAGATGATATTAATATAAAAGATATAGATCCAAAAGAATTAAGAAAACACATTGGTATAGTCCTTCAGGATGTACACCTCTTCTCTACTAATATTTTACAGAATATAAGATTAAATAAAGAGGATATTTCGGAAGAAAAAGTCATAGAAGCAGCAAAACTGGTTAATGCAGATAAGTTTATAAGGGAACTTCCGCAAGGATACTGTACTCCTGTTCAAGAAAGAGGAGCTACATTATCTTCTGGACAAAGGCAACTAATAGCCTTTGCAAGAGCACTAGTATTTGATCCTAAAATATTAATTTTAGATGAAGCTACAGCTAACATAGATACAGAAACAGAAAAATTAATTCAAGATGCAATAGAAAATCTTATAAAAGGGAAAACCAGTATAATTATTGCCCATAGATTATCTACCATAAAAAATGTGGATACTATTTATGTAATGCATAAAGGGAAGATTGTAGAAAAAGGAAGTCATAATGAACTCATAAAGAAAAAGGGACTTTATTACCATCTTTACAAACTCCAAAGTTTAAACTATGCTAACATATAGTTTTAATAAATAGAAAAATTTTTAAACCGTTTTAAAGGAGTCTTTATCATAATGAAAAAGGTAATCAGTTTAGGTATAATTTTTCTTAGTATATATACTGGTTTTTCTCAATTTATTGATCCTTATTTACTAAAAGAAATATCTCTTGGAGAAAATAGTGTAAATTATTTTCTAATTTATGAGAATTTTTTAATCTATAACATAAAGGATCAATTAGCAATTTTAGATCTTAAAAACCTTAATGAGAACAAAATAAGAGTGAGATCAAAAAATGCAAGAGATTTTAACACAATTATCAAAGAATTTAAAATAATAGCTCCTAAAACAATAGCTGTTGTTAACAATGAACCTTACGCTCTAATTTATAATTTTGAAAAAAATACATATACAGAGCTTCCGTATAATCTGGAAAGTAACATAAAAATAAATAACAATTTTTGGTTTTCTATTTCGCAAAATATACAAAATATTTCCTTTTCAAATACTGGAAAATATATACTAGAGAAAAAACTTGTTGAAACTTATTTTCTTGGATTTATACCTACTGAGAATCATTATGAATATCGTATATTAAGCTATCCCCCACTAAAAGAATTAATCTTCTTTTCAACTCAAGATGATTTAGAAGAATCTCTGAATTTCTCTCCTAAGGATACTTTCTTAATGTTAACAAACTCCTACAACCCAATGGACGATAAAAATGATGATATTTATGGACTAATCCTAATTGATCTTAAAAATATAAAAGCGATACCTTTGTTTAAAGATGAGAAAATAATAAGTTACGATGTTTCAAAAAGTGATGATTTATTAGCAGTTTCATTTGAAAAAATAACTAAAGTTATAGACTTTAAAAATCCATCAGAAATATTTTCTTATCCTATGGGTGGAAGTGTTAAGTTTACTGAAAAAAATGAATTTCTTATTATTGAAGGAACAAAGATTTCCACCCTCATAGATATAAAAACAAAGGAATTAATAAACACATATTTAGGGAATAATCTATGTATATCACCAAATGAAGAGTTTTTAGCGTATACTACTACCAATAATCCCTTCTCTTTAATAAAAGAAATTCAATTAGTTCATAGAAAATTAGGTACTCAGAAAAAAATAAGACTTAACAATGAATACTTTATAGAGCATATGAAATTTTCTAAAGATGAAAAATTCCTCATCCTTTTGTTATCTGGAAAGGATGGCTATAACATTAATATTTATAAAATACAACAATAACTACTTTAAAATTCTTGTAATAATCTTAACATCTCCCTATCTAACTTATGTCCATACCAATCCTCATATTCCACATCTTCTCTTTCAGAGTCAAGAATTCCAAAAGGTCCTTTAAAATTCCAAAGAGCATAACCCATATCTCTTTCTTTAAATATTTCCAAAAGATCTCTCATCCAAGAAAGTACCACCTTATGAGGTGTATACTTAAAGGCTCCCATTTCTCCACAATGAACACCTATACCTTTATCCATCAGACTTGCCCATCTATCATAATGTTTTCCAAGCTTACCCCTATCCCAATATTCTCCGTAATGCCAAGCTCCAGGCCACTTAGGCTCAGGCCAGCTTTCCCCTCCCACCCAACTTGCTTTATAATGGGTAAGTCCCATAGGCAAGTACCCTCTACAGCTTTGTACAACATTAAGATCAACTAACTCAGGTAAAGACTCATTTCCATAAGAGATGCCATCTATAATAATCAGCCTCCCATTATCAATCTTTCTTATAAAATCTACCGTTTTCCTTATTACCCTCTCATGATCAGTCCTTGTCATAATATCATCTGATACGTGGGGTGGTTCATTAATCAAGTTAAAACTCAAATTTTTTGAGGATATACCTTTGTATCTTCTTGCAAAATATCCCCAATGGTAACAAAAAGCACTTAAAGCTTCCTCATCTTTCCATAAATTAAATTTCTCTTTTAATTCCTGATTAACACTGTAACCTGGACCACGATGAAAATTTAAACATATATGCACATGATATTTTTGGCCCCATGAAATTACTTCATCTATTTTTTCGAAGAACTCTTCTCTTATATAATAAATATCATCATCCTTTATCCAGAATCTATAATTTAGAGGAATTCTTACAAAATCAAATCCCCAGTCAGATATCCATTTAAAATCTTCTTCTTCAAAATCTTTATAATGATAATATGAAAACAAATTAGGTAAATTAAAACCTCTCCATCTTGGAATTACATTTCTAGCCACATTTACCTCCTAAAAATTTAATTCTGGTATTAAAGCTCTTAATAAAGGAGCTCTCCACTCATCTTTTTCAGGATCATAAACTCCAAATCCAGAGAAAAATTCCCAATATGCCCAAGCTATTCCTCTCTTTTCTGCAGATCTTGCTACAAAATCTGTCCATCTCACCCTTGATTCCATATCTGCTTTTGAGTATGCTCCAAATTCTCCCATATAAAGAGGTACACTTCCATGTTCCTTAGACCATTTAACAGCCATATCAAGTTCCTTTTCTATCATTTGCTTCTCCTCATCTGTACCTAACCATTTAACCCCAACAGGTAAATTTATTTTTACCCATTCTGCCCCCTGATGTGTAAAATTAAAAGGATTATAATAATGAAAAGCTACTATAATATTCTTATCATTTTCAGGAATAATCAACTTATCAAGATTATAAAGGCTATTCCAATTATCAGGTCCTACCACAATTTTTCTATCAGGATTAGTCTTCCTAATGATTTCTATCGCTTCTTTTAAAAATTGATTCCATAAATCACTAAACAAATTATAAGTAGGTTCATTCAATAATTCAAAATATAAATTCTGGGGATAATCTTTATAATGTTCTGATATTTGCTTCCATATAGCTAAAAATCTACCCTTTTCTTTCAGTGGGTCTTGCATTATTTCATCATAATGATGGATATTAATAATTATATAAAGTCCATTATTAAAAGCCTGCTCTATAAGATGATCCACCCTATCAAAAATCTTTTTCTCTACATCATAGGGAGATTCCCTTTTTGAATATATACTCCATTTTATTGGAAGTCTCACATGGTCAAAACCTACTTCTTTTACTAACTTAAAATATTCATCTTTAATAATATGCCCACCCCATGCACCTTCAAAAGGTGCTTCCAATGCATCTCCAAAATTTATACCTCGTCTTATCGGAATATTCATAATAATTCTTCCTCCTAAAAATTATTTATTTTATTTTTGTTTCTGAAATTAACGCTTTTAGAAGCTGTGTTCTCCACATTTTGTTTAACCCATCATATACCCCAAAACCTGCTGATGCAAAATCCCAATATGCCCAAGCTATTCCTCTCTTTTCTGCAGATCTTGCTACAAAATCTGTCCATCTCACCCTTGATTCCATATCCGCTCTATAATATGCTCCAAATTCTCCCATCCATAATGGTACATTCCCATTTCTTTTTGCCCAGTCAACAGTAAAATCAAGTTCCCTTTCTATCAGTTTCTTTTCTTGATCTGAACCAGTCCATTTAACACCTACTGGAAGCTGAGGCTGTACCCAATCTGCTCCTTGATGTGTAAAATTGAAAGGATTATAGTAATGAAAACTTACTACAAGATTTTGATCCTCAGGAAGTTTTAAAAAGGAAATGGTACTATAATTTGCCCAATTTGCTGTATCTACCACAATCTTTCTTGTAGGATTTGTCTTCCTAATTACCTTTATGGCTTCAGCCAAATATTCGTTCCAAACCTGAGGTGTAAGATTTGTATTTGGCTCGTTTAAAAGCTCAAACCATAAAGTATCTGGATAATTTTTATAATGCTCTGCTATCTGATCCCATAATGCAAGAAACCTATCTTTGTGTTTTTCAGGATTTTGCATTATTTCGTCATAATTATGGATATTTATTACTACATACAATCTATTCTTAAAAGCAAGATCAATCACTTGATCCACTCTATTAAATATGTAATCCCTTATAGTGTATGGGGGTTCATATAATGCATGACCATTCCATCTAACTGGAATTCTCACATGGTCAAAACCCGCTTTTTTTACTAAATCAAAATACTCATCCTTTACATATACCCCCCATGAACCTTCAAAAGGAGCCTCAAGACCAGTAAGATTAACTCCTCTTCTAATGGATAATTTGGCTTGAGAATACACTTCCTTAAAAGAAAAAGAGAGAACAAATAGGAAGATTAAGGAAAAAAGTAATATCTTCTTCATCAATAATCACTCTCCTTCCCCTAATAATTCTATCTTTATTGCCAAATCTCTTTCAAACTCAATAATAGGAATTACATTTTCACCTAAATCTAAGTCCCTAATCTTTTCACCTCTATATGTATCATAGTAGATTACTTTAATTGGGGGTTTTATTAATAATTCAATACTGCCTAAGAATTTCAAACTATCCATATTAGGAATATCTTTTTTATATTGATAGGCCTCTCTCATATTATAAAGCCATAAAAGTATATATTTCTTACCTTGAAGTCCCATAACCTTAATCTCTCTATTATAAACATTAAATTTATAATTTGTTAATCTTTCAAATTTTTCCTCTAAAAAATTTATATCCTTAACAAAATCTGCTAAAGCCCTATAATGAAAATAAAGATTATTAGGATGAATGTGATTATCCCACCACCAAGACATTGCAGTACCAGAAGCACCAGACAAAACAGTAGTCCAAATAGCATTATGTATAGCATACCCGTTAGGATCTACCCAAGGATCATTTCCACCAGCATCCAACCCAAATTCTCCCACAAGATGAGGTTTCCTATATTGTTCTTTATAAGCTATAAGAGATAATAGGGCATCAATATATCTATTGCTTTGATAAATATGAGTTTGTAAAAAGTTTAGTTCAGAGATACTGTCAATTTCAGGTTCTCCCAGAGAGTAAGCAAAACTTGTAGTTATTAGATGTTTCCAGGGATCAATACTATTAAGATATTTAGCCATATCTTTATTCCACTTTTTAACTTCACCTATAACAAAAGCAGTTGGAGAAATAATATCTACCTCATTCCAAAATTCCCAAGCAAAAACATTAGTGCTATAACCATATCTTGCCACAATATATCTTAGCTTATTTTTGTAACATTTAATCATCTCATTATTAGTCCAAAAATCTTTGGGTTCTTTCAAGGGTCCTCCATTTTTTTCATAATGGGGTGTATGTTCCCAATATGGATATGCTCCTTCCCTCTGATATTTAAGTTCATTGTAACTGTCAAAACAAAACATTATGTACAAATTTAATTTTTCCGCTAAATTTAATACATAATCAAGTTTCCAAGCATTTTTAAGATCATATTCTTTAACAGATTCCCTTTCCAAAGCAAAAGTAGTCCATGAAGGTCCAAGCCACACTCTAAAATAATTTCCACCATTTTCAGCATATTTAGGAAACCATTCATCATAATCATAAGTACCCTTAGATGTTGACCAACAAATGTTTGCCCCGATAGGTAAAAATTGTCTCCTATTATCAAACTTAAAATATCGCCAATCCTTTTCGCTAACCCTTATATAACCGGGTTTTTCAGATTCTTTTACATATATAGTATATTTATTTGATGAGACCTCTTTTCCTATTTTATCTTTAACTTTTATAAAAAATTTGTATGAGCCTATAGTCACTGGAGAAAATCTTATTTTGAAATATGGATCACCCACAAGAGTCAAATATTCATAATCATCTTTTAGTTCTCTTTTATATTCTTGATAGAAAAATCCTGGAACTCTGTATTGATTACCATACTGATCTTCAAAAATTCCTTCTACATTTATTTCTTGCGGGTCAAAAGGATTCAAGTATGAACCCTGTAGAAAAATAGACACTTCAAATAACTTATACCTTTCTAATCCCACTTTAGGGATATCTATCCCTAATATATTCAAGGGTCTATTGTCTTTATATTTATTTTGACTCATAAGATCCTATAATATTCCTTACATTACTTTCCTTCATACATCCACAAATAATTAATATTATTGACAAAATCAAAAACAATATGAAATTTTTCATAATTGAACCCCTCTCACCCCTTAAACCCCTATACTAAATGACATGCCACAAAATGTCCTGGAGAAACCTCCCTTAAAGCAGGTTCTTGTTTTCTACATGTTTCCATCACATACTCACATCTACTTTGGAATCTACAACCTTGAGGTAAATCTATAGGAGAAGGTACTTCTCCTTTTAATGCTGAAAATCTTCTTTGTCTTTCCCCATCTCTCGGCATCTTAGGTACAGAAGCAAGAAGAGCTCTTGTATATGGATGCAATGGATTTGTATATAATTCTTCCTTAGGAGCCATTTCTACTATAGTACCAAGGTACATAACAGCAACTTTATCAGATAGGTATCTTACCACTGCCAAGTCGTGGGATATGAAAAGGTAAGATATCTTAAATCTTCTTTTTAGTTCATAAAGGAGTGAAACAATTTGAGCTTGTATAGATACATCCAATGAAGAAACAGGCTCGTCTGCAACAATGAATTTAGGATTTAAAGCAAGAGCTCTTGCTATACCTACTCTTTGCTGTTGACCTCCAGAAAATTCATAAGGAAAAGCATCTATTACCTCTCTACCTAAACCTACTATATCAAGAAGCTCCTCTACTGCTCTTCTTCTTTCTTCTCTTGTTCCTATATTGTGAATTATTAATGGATCTTCTATGTTTTGTCCAACAGTCATCATAGGATTTAATGAGGCTAAGGGGTCCTGGAAAATTATCTGCAAAAATCTTCTCTTTTGCCTTAACTCTTCCCCCTTAAGCTTTCTCAAATCAGCCCCATCAAAAATTATCTCTCCAGCATCTGGTTCAATCAATCTAAGTATAGATCTACCTAAGGTAGATTTCCCAGAACCACTTTCTCCCACGAGACCTAATGTTTCTCCTTGTTCTAAAGAAAAAGATACATTATCTACTGCCCTCAAAAACTTCTTCTTAACAGGGAAATACTTTTTTAAATTTTTAACAACTAAAAGTTCAGGCATTGAATTTTCCTCCCTTCACTAAATGACATGCCACATAATGTCCATCTTCTACTTCCTTATATTCTGGCTCTACTTCTCTACATATATCTTGAGCATATGGACACCTTGGATGGAACCTACAGCCAGATGGTAGATTCACAAGGCTTGGTGGGTTTCCAGGAATAGGTCTTAATGAACCCTCTTTCGCATTTATATCAAGAGTAGATGAAATCAAACCTTGAGAATATGGATGTAATGGATTTCTAATAAACTTCTCAGTAGATGCATACTCTGATATCTTTCCTGCATACATAACCATTATTGTATCAGCAAAATTCATAGCCAATGTAATATCGTGAGTAATAAATATTACACTAGTTTTAAATTCTTCCTTCATTTCAGAAAGAAGATTCAATATTTGGGCTCTTACTGTAACATCCAAAGCTGTAGTAGGCTCATCAGCTATAACAAGCTTAGGATTACATGCAAGAGCTATTGCAATCATAACCCTTTGTCTCATTCCACCTGAAAATTGGAATGGATAATCCCAAACTCTCGTCTTATATTCAGGAATTCCTACAAGCCTTAAAAGTTCAATAGCTCTCTCTCTCGCCTCTTTATCAGACATCACTCTATGCCATAAAATAGGCTCCATTATCTGGATACCCACTCTCATTATTGGATTTAAACTGGTCATTGGATCTTGAAAAACAATAGAAATATCTTTACCCCTTACTTGTCTCAGTTCTTCTTTATTTAGTTTCAATAAATCCTTACCATCAAAAATAGCTTCTCCATCTACTATCCTTCCATTTCTCTTAATAAGCCTCAAAAGAGAAAGAACTGAAACTGTCTTACCAGATCCACTTTCACCCACAATCGCAAGAGTCTCACCATAATTTACCTTATAACTTATACCATCAACCGCTTTTACAACTCCATCGTATCTATCAAAATAGGTCTTTAAATTATTAACTCTTAATAGTTCTGCCATAGCTTTATACCTCACTCCTTGGATTTAATGCATCTCTTAAACCATCACCTACATATGTAAAGGCAAGAAGTGTAAGAGCAAAAGAAAGTACTGGGAAAATCACCATATGAGGAAATGCCATTATATAACCAATTCCAGCCCCAATCATATTACCCCAAGAAGGCATTGGGGGTCTTACTCCCATGCCAATTAAAGCAAGACCTGCTTCAATCCATATACCATTTGGTATACCAAAAGCTAAACTTACAATGATTGGTCCCAACATATTAGGAAGTATATATTTTCTAATTATGTATGATTCTTTAGCTCCTAAAGCCCTTGCCGCTTCAACAAATTCTGCATGCTTTAAATACATAACCATACCTCTTATTAAACGAGCCATTCCTGCCCATCCTGTAAGTCCCACAGCTACAAGAATTGTAAAAAGACCTCTACCCATAACTGTAACTAAAATAACGTTAAAAAGGAAAGTAGGAAATGCATACATTATATCAGTTATTCTCATAAGTAATGTATCTACTAAGCCACCTCTGTATCCTGCAATAGAGCCGATAATTACTCCAATAATAAGTACCACTATCTGGGAACCAAAACCCACTAAGAGAGCATTTCTCATAGCATATAAATTCCTACTTAACATATCTCTTCCAAGATCATCAGTACCCCACCAAAATTTAGCACTTGGTTTTTCAAAAGTATGAGCATAATGGGGTTCATCATAAGGATAGGGAGCAATCCATGGTGTAAATATGGAGACAATTATTATTATGATAATATAAATTAATCCAGCAACCGCCATTTTATTTCTTTTAAATCTTCTCCAAGCAGAACTCCAATAGCTTGATCTTTTAACCTTTCTATTTATTGCAACTTCCATTTAGCAAAAACCTCCTTTTTCCTTTGAGCCTTTTATTCATATTTAATTCTTGGATCAAGAAATGCATATATAATATCAACCAACAAGTTCATTGACATTACAGAAAGAGAAAGGATAAAAGTAGATGTTACAAGTAATGGATAATCTCTCATAGATGCAGCATTAACAAAGAGCTGACCAAGTCCAGGCACTCTAAATAGGTTTTCAATCCATACAGTACCTGTAAACAAAAAAGCAAGTTGAGGTCCAATAATAGTAACAATTGGAATCAAAGAGTTTCTTAAAGCATGTCTCATAATAACTGCTCTATCAGTTCCGCCTTTTGCATAAGCTGTCCTTATATAATCCTGATTAAGGACATCTAAAAGACTTGATCTCATAAATCTTGCAATTACCGCCATTGGACCTAAACCAACAGCTATTACAGGCATAATCATTTGTTTGGGAGATTCCCATCCAGATGAAGGAAGCCATCTTAGCCATACACTAAAAATAAGTACCATTATTACTCCAATCAAATAAGCTGGAATTATACTTCCAAGCATAGAGAAGAACATAGAAATATAATCTATCCATGTATTTCTTTTAAGAGCAGCAATAATTCCGAGAGGAATTCCAACAAGTACAGCAAGAGCCATAGATAAAATTGCAAGCGTAAAAGTAACTGGGAATCTCCTTGCAATCTGAACCTCAATAGGCTCATTAGGATTTGAAAAGGAAGGACCAAACTTAAATCTAAATGCATCTTTCAAATAATTCCATATCTGTTTCCATAAAGGCACATTTAAACCATACTTTTCTTCAAATCCTTTTATTAAAACTTGCAATTGCTCGGGAGTTAATGTTGCAACTTTACCTGCACTTGCCTGGAACTGAGCAATATTGAAAAAATCACCAGGTGCAAGCCACATAAGAATATATGTGATAATAATTACCACAACAATTGAGACAAAAATAGTAAAAAGCCTACGTATTATATACTTTATAAGCCCCATACTTTACCTCCTTTTAATAACAATTTAAAAAAGGGGAGGGTATTATCCCTCCCCCTATTCTATCAAAAATTTAATCTATTTTTAATCCTTGAGATTTAGATATTTGAAGTTGAAGAATCCAGGACCCCAAGAGAACTTATAGAGCATCAAACCTTCAAGTTTTGGATTCTTTACCCATTGAGCCTTTGCAAGATAAACTGGCACCATGTAATATCTGTCTTGCATACCCTGTAATGCATAATGAGCAATCTTAACTGCTTCACTGAATGGTCTATTTATAGCTCTAAATCTCCATCTATATGCTTGCTTACTTTCATTGGAAAGGTTAAGATACCAGTTTTGGAATATTTCTTGCCCTGTAATTTCTCTTCCAGCAAGTCTCCAATAATTTGTTTTCTCTTCCTTTGTTTTTGCTGCTTTCCATTTTTCATATAATTCATCAAAACGCTCAAACCAAGTTGGTTTTCTTGCAATATCTTCTTTCCAAAGTTTTTCAGGTTCATTATCTACGATCTTCTTCCAAGTTTCATATAAGGACTTTCTCTTCTCAAGAAGTGGTGCCCAATCTGCATCAGTTAATCCACCATCTTTTCTTAACCAAGCATCATTTTCTTGGTTAAGTTCATGATATCTTTTTCTTGCAGAAGTTGGGAAGTCATAGAACCATATTGTATGATCAGAGTTCTTAAAGAGAGCTCCAATTTCTAAGTTGTTCATTGGGGCACCTATTACAGTAAATCCCGCCTTAGAATCTGGTGAGAATGATGGCCATACATAAGAGTTCCAATAAAGTCCAGACTCTACGTTTTCTATTATCACGTTAATACCAAGATTCTTCTTCCATTGATCTACTATAAATTCTACAACAGGATCTCCACCACCAGTTATGTAGAATACAAGAGTCTTAAGTCCCTTTCCTCCTGGATATCCTGCTTCGGCAAGTAGTTGTTGTGCCTTCTTTACATCAAATGGAATTGCCTTCATTTTGTCTCCTATTGGGTTACCATCTGGCCAATACTTGGCAAGAGGCAATGCCCTACCACCAAGTACATCTTTACAAAGTTTTTCCCTATCTATTGCCATCGCGAGAGCTTGTCTTAATTTAAGATTGTCCATTACAGGATCAAATCCACGAGACCATTGATAACCATTCCAGAAACAATCCATTACATCCTCATGAAATTCCTTAGAAAGTTTTGGATCCGCCATAACAAACCTATATTCTGCAACGTTTCCTATCATTGCTGCATCAAGCTCTCCTGCCATGTATTGTTGAAGTCCAAGTCCTCCAAACTTAAGCACAATCTTATCTACATTACCAGTCTCTCCCACATATTTGGGGTTTCTCACCAACACCATATCTTTTCCAGGTGTCCATGATACTGGGATATATGGTCCATTTACAACTATTTTTCCAGGTCTCCACCAGTTCTGTGGATCTGCCTCTACAGATTTTCTATGAATTGGCACTCCCTGTGCTACGCAGAGCCATTCTTTCATATCGTATCTTGGTACGTCAAGTCTAATCTCTAAAGTATAATCATCAAGAGCTTTTACTCCTAGTTTATCTGGATCAACAGCACCACTTTTTACCGCCCAGAAATTCTCAAAAAATTGAAGTGGTCCTGCCCATGCAGGTAGGTCTTGAATCTTTGGACTTGCATAATACTTGAATGACCATTCAAAATCTTTTGCAGTTACTGGATCTCCATTGGACCATCTTTTATCTTTTCTTAATTTAAATGTCCATACTTTATAATCTTTAGATACTTTATAACTTTGAGCAATAACAGGTACTACCTTTACTCCGCCAAGTCCCTTTGGATCTGGTGCATATCCGAATAGACCCTCAAATATTGTACCTTGAGCTAATATATGTTGGGCTTGCCAATAGTAAGGAATTAATCCTGGTGTATCCCAATAAGGCAAGCTAACAACTTTTTCTTTTTGTCCATTTACGAGGCCTGAAAGAAGAAGAATAGAAATCAAAACTAATAAGATAATTAAACCTTTTTTGTTACGCATCTAATCACTCCTCCCCCAAAAAGATTAAAGGTTCGTTAAAGAAAAACGTTTTGAGAATTTGTGTTTGCTTAAACATCACCTCCTTCGCCCACTGTGAATATTTTCAAAATTATTTTATCTTAAACTAATTTTTTTTGTCAATAGAATTTTAAGAAAAAATTAAGAAAATCACATTATTTTAAAGATTTCTATCTGAAAAAAATTTATTACTTTCGATTTGCTATAATCATTGTAAAGTTTGTATAATATCATACAAAAAATATAAAAAGGGGTGAAAATAATTGAAAAAAGTAAAGATAAACATAAGAGACATAGCAAAACTTGCAAACGTATCAGTAGCAACTGTTTCAAGAGTTATTAATGGAAGTCCTAATGTTAGCGAAAAAACAAGAAGAAAAGTATTAAAAATTATTCAAGAATATGATTACCATCCCAGTGCTTTTGCTCAAAAATTATCAAAAGCGAGAACTCAAATTGTTTCTCTCATTATCCCATACGAAAGAGGATTTATTCTTTCAGACGCCTTCTTTCCTCCTTTGATTAAAGGAATAACAGAAATATTAGATAGAAATGAATATAATATTATGTTATCAATGCTTGAAACACCCCATATTCCAGAAAAATATATATCCTTATATAAACAGGGTATAGTAGACGGTTATATATTAGCAAACGTGAAAAAAGATGATCCATTTCCTGAAATGTTATATAATGACAATATACCCTTTGTAAGTGTTGGAAAAGTTTCATCAAAACTTAAAAAATATCCATATGTAGATACCGATAATGTAAAAGGAGCATATGACGCCACCATTTATTTCTTAGAAAAAGGTCATAAACGTATAGCCCTTCTTAAAGGAAATAACACCTATAGCTTTATACAGGAAAGATATGAAGGCTATATTTTAGCATTAAAAAGATATGGAGTTAAACCTGATTCAAAATTAATAGTTGAAGAAAGCTTAACCATTGACGGTGGCTACAAAGCCATGAAGAAACTTTTAAAACTTGAAAATCCACCCAGTGCTGTATTAGCTTGTAGCGACTACATGGCAATAGGAGCTATAAATGCTGCTATAGAAGAAAATTGGGAAGTACCAGATGATATATCCATAATTGGTTTTGACGATCTATATATAGATGCAAGAATAGACCCACCTCTTGCTTCTGTAAGACAAGAAATTGAAGAGATGGGTCGAGAATCAGCAAGACTCTTCTTACATATTCTTGATAATCCTAACGATTACGAACCCAAAATTATACCAGCTACTTTTATATGGAGAAGATCCGCTGGATAATGTCAGATTATATCTTTTTCCTCTGAAATAATCTTTACATTTCCTACACCAGCTTTAACCCTTAAATGTATTATTTCTTTACTGCTTTCTTTTCCTTGTTCTATATTCTTATCCACTGTTATTTTTCCAATTCCAGTTTCTGTTGTAAGATCTAAAGCACTACCCTTTGGAATATATACATTTATATTTCCTACTCCCCCTTCTACCTCCACATAACAGGACCTCTTAGGTAAGTAAATCTTTAAATTTCCTACTCCCCCTTTTACTTCCAAATTATTTAACTTAAAATTTCTCATATCTAAGGTGCTATTTCCAACGCCTGAATTAAATATAAGATCTATATCAGCATCAGAATTAACCCCTATGTTTATTTCATCAAATCTACCTATCCTTCCAAAAAAAGGAATATCTTTATCAAAATCCTCAAAATTAAGACATAAATTCAAATTACCATCTACTTCTTCATCTTTTACTTTATTAATCTTAAACTCAGAGTTAGAGTTTACATAAATCAGATCTTCCTTATTATCTTTCCCTAAACTTCTTAACCATGCATTTCTAATACCAACAGTAATACTTAAATTGATAGATTTTAAATTCTCTCTAAAAGGATATCTCCATTCTCTATAAAAATCATGACCTCTACCTCTAAAATATGGGCCACTATAAGGAGAGAAAAAGATCATAAGTATAGTTAAAACGATAATTATCAAAACTAAAATCCAACCAAACCATCTTCTTTCTCCTAATATTAAATCAAGCCCCCAAAAAATAAATATTAATGGCCAAAACCTAAGAAGATCTTTTAAAGAGAACCTGATTATTCCTATCTCTGATAATAACAATAACACTCCCATTAATATCAAAAAAATTCCTAATACAGATACTCTTTTCATGATTTATACCCCCTCTTATTTTTTAAACATCAACGAAAATCCTAAGATTATAAAAATCAAAGCCAAAACAATATTAAAAGATATGATAAAAAAATTAAAAGTTTTTCCTAAAAAATAAACTCCTATAGCAAGAAGAATCCATCCTAAAAATTCATTTTTATGGGAATACATATCCTTTATTTCTAATTCTTTATCTTCCTGTGATCTTTCTTCATACCATGGAGCTTCTGGTACAACTATTGCACAAAGGAGATATAAAAGAAAGCTAAAAGGACCCATTATTAAGATGGAAAATATAAAAATAAGTCTAATAATAACTGGATCTATACCCAAATACTCACCTATACCACCACATACTCCAAGAAAAACCCTATTTTTTTTGCTTCTATAAAGTCTCTTCATTTTTTAAAAATCCCCCTTTCTTATAGATGTTGAATTGGCCCAGAAGGTGTCACATCATCATGTTCATTCTTCTCAGAAATATCAGGTCCTTCCGGTATTATAAGAGCAGAAAGAAAATATACTACAACAAGGGAAAAATTAAAGGCTATCAAAAGGAAAATAAAAATAAGCCTTATTACTGTTGGATCAATATTAAAATATTCTCCTAAACCACCACATACACCAAGTATAACTCTGTTTTTCTTACTTCTATATAATCTTTTTTCCATAAATTTATCACCTCCTCTACATATTATTACGAAGATATATTACAAAAAGTTGCATTTTAATTAAGTTTTAAGAAAATTTTAACAATAATTTAAAATTTCTCTTTTTAAAATATGTAGCAAAAATAATAAAGGTGAGGTGATGGGTTTTGAATTACAAAAAGATACCAGTTTTGGGCTTAGGTTTAGCATTACTTATCTTGGGAAGTTATTTAAGCTTTTATCTACCCTTTACCACAGTCCCATTTACTCTCCAAGTATTATTCCTACTTTTAATAAGTCTTTTCTTTTCACCTATGGAAACTTTCTATATTGTTTTTTCTTACCTAATATTAGGAGGTTTAGGGATTCCTGTGTTTGCTGGAGGAAAAGGAGGCCTAAATATCCTTTTTGGAGCTACAGGAGGATACCTTATTGGGTTTTTATTGGGAGGTATAACTATTTCTTTATTAAAAAGATATTCTGAGATTTTAGCCCTTATCTCTGGTATTTTTGTAATTTATTTATTAGGAAGCATGTGGCTTTCTATTGCTATAAAAATACCATACACAAAAGCAATCTTAACAGGAGTATTACCTTTTATACCCTATGACTTATTAAAAGGTATTATAGCACTAATAATATGGAACAAATTAAAAACTCACATAAAATCAAATAGTTAATTTCGCCAATATTTCTTCGGGTATAAGATCAGATACTTTTGTCTCAGCAAGAGCCATAACTTCATCTGCACCACCATAATATATCAAAAGTTCATCGTCTAATTCTAAAACTTCATTGGAATCTTTGCTCTTTGGTACAACACCACAGGTAAATACCACATTAGGAACCCAACCAGTAGTTTCATATAGTTCTTCAGGTTGAAGAATAGGCTCTGATGATCTATATAAAATTTTTTCTGGATCTTCAAAAGATGTTAGTACAACTCCTAAACCATAGGCTCTTCTTCCCATCCAATTACCAACTCCATGATAAATATGAATCCATCCAAAACGTGTCTTTAGAGGTAGGGCTCCTGCCCCAATCTTTATACTATCCCAAGTATTAGGGGAAGGCATCAAAAAGGTTCTACCAACTTTTATACTTTTAGCTTTAAGCTCATATGTATAAAGTATTTGCATATCAGGAGGTATTCTATGAATAAGAGCTACTTTCTTATCCAAAAGTTCCGGGAAAATTGTTACAAAATCATCCTCTTCTCTTTCACCATTTGAAAATTCCTTATTTCTTTCATCTACTACATAAAGTACTGCATCTTTATCTTCCAAGTACTTAAATACTGGGCCATTTCTTACCCAAGCATTATTCCATTCTTCATAACTTATAAAATTCTTTACTCCATCCAAAAAAGTATTTAAAGGTATTTTTGCCATAGCAAGCTGTACCACATCTCCATAAGCTGTATAGGTCATATATAACCAATCATCAATGAGAGTAATTCTTGGATCTTCAGTACCTCCTACCTCTCTAATCATTCCGAATGTTCTCTTCTGCCATTTTCTACGCTGTTCTGGCCTCTTTGGCATTTCATATTCTTCCTTAGGACCAAATATAGGATAGTCAAGTCTTCCTTCTTCTTTATAACCATCCTTTGACCACCACAATCCTATGCGAGAAACCCCATCTTCTCCCAAAGCTCTATAAAGCAAATAAATAGTTCCATTAATTCTAATAGCTCCAGCATTATAAACTAACCTTTCCCATTTTATTTTCTTTCTGTTTATGTTTAAGTAAACATTTGGTCTTGCTTTAAATAATGGATTATTCTGAAATCTAATAGCCTTTTTAGATGCTATATATTGGGGTGGTTCTAATAGTTCTCTAAAGATAAATAAAAATTGACTACCAACAAGTTCAGGAGAATGAGCATAGGCAAAGGCTCTTGATGTACCAAGAATTATATCTCTTAGGTTTTTATTCTCAAATAATAGTTTTATTTTGTAAAAAAGAGCATCTTTATTTTTAAACCTTAAAACACCTGTATAAAGCTCAGTTTTTGATATTCCCTTTATCTCTGTCCTTTCTTTGCCATCAAATTTTATAGCTTCATTGTATAAAAAATTATTAAATATCTTGTATTTTATAACGAGAGGTGTCCCCCAACCTATGAGTTTATAAACCTCAAAAGGTTCTACTTCATCTCCTCCATCCATAATAACCACTTCAGAAGCTCCCACAATTTGAAAACCATCATCCCATATTCCACCTAATATAACAGAATCCACATTTATCTTATTCTTAGCAACAAATTTTTCAACCTTCAACTTTCTTTCATAAGTAGAAACCAAAACAACAATATAAAGATCTAATAAACTTTTTACATCTGAAAGATAAAATAGGACATTCTCAAAAGAATAATCGCCCATTACAAGAATTATCTTTTTATCCTGAGGAAATCCCAATTTTTCTCTTGAGATCTCCAAATTCTTTTTAAAAACAGGATAAGAAGGAAATTTTACCAAATATATATTTTTAGGCAAATATTCTTCCCAAAAAAAGGAAATAATACCATCCCATTTGTGTCTCCATATAGGATGATCAGAATTTTTAATTGTTTTAGGATAATTTAAAAAGAGAGTTTTTCCTTTAACATTTTTAATCTCTTCCAATAATATTCGCCAAGGAATATGATCCTTAGGACTATCAACAATTAGATATATCTTAGAATTTATATCCCTAATTTTATAGTTATATTCAATTTCTACATTAAATCCTTCTTCTTTCCAATAATCAACTACGGGAGTTAAAAAATCATGAAACCCTAATAATGTTATTTTATCTCCCTTTCTTAATCCTGCCATCATAATACCTTCAACTCCTCCATCAAATCTTTCTCTAATTTATTCCAAAAGATTATATTAATAGAATCTATAAAAAAATCAAGCCAAAAAGTTACAAAAATATCATGTATAATATTAAGCATGTGGTTAGAAATTATTTACAAAAGATTAATAAAAATCCTTTTTTTATTTGTCATTGTTTACTTTACCCTTTCCAATACCTACGAAGAGGAATTTAAAAATCTATCCTTAGCTTTTGCAGAAGATCTTTTTCTCCAAAAACATTTATCAAATCCTTACTATGATCCATTAAGCAAGAAATATTATTTTCCTCCTGATATATTTGAAGAAATAGAGGAATATATTAGAAAAGATTTTTCTTCCACAGTGATTGATACTCCTATTGCATCAAATATATTTCAAGTATCAGGTTACCCCCTATTTAACGCTCCAGTAGAAATTTTAGATCCTATTAAAAAAAGTGGATTTAATATTATGATTCTGTCAACAAATCACATATTTGATAAGGGTGAAATAGGACTAACAGCTACAATAGAAAACATAAAAAAGAGAGGATTATATTATGTGGGTGCATATACATCAGAAGAGGACAGTAAAAATTTCCTTGTTTTATCTAAAAAAAGGCATAAAAGTAGGAATTCTTTCATACACATTTAGTATCAATGGTCTTAGTTTACCTAAAAACAAAGAATACATGATTAATCTCATAAATGAAGGTAAAATTAAAGAAGATATAAGAAAAATAAAGAATTTAGTTGACTTTACAATTGTTTATCTACATTGGGGATACATAGAATACTCTGAAAAAATTGAATCTTATCAAAAATCACTCGCTAAAAAAATAATATCATGGGGTAGCGACTTGATAGTAGGAAGTCACCCCCATTCAGTAAGACCTTACGGAAAGATAAATGGAAAATGGTGTTTTTATTCATTTGGGAATTTTTTCACAGATCAATATGGACTAAATATGCCCCAAGTAAAATTTGGATTAATATTGAATGTAACATTGAACAAGTACAAAAATAAAACCTTTATCATTAGAAAAGAGATAATACCTATATTCATTTCAAAGACCACAAGGGATAAAAATAATGCTCATAGATATAAGGTTATAAAAGCAGAGAAAATAACTAATTTGACATATGTAGACTCTGATTCTAAAATATACCTAAAAAAGTTCTTAATTATATATTGAAAGGGGAATAAATTTATGAGAGAAAAAACTATGGCTATCCTTTTAATATTTATAGGTCTACTTTTACTCCTAAGTAATTTTGGGATTCTTTCAGGAAATCTCTTCCTTTTAATTATTAGTGCCATATTTTTGTTTTCATATTATAGATTTAACAGAAATATAGGATTTCTTATTCCAGGATGTATCTTATTAAGTATAGCTTTATTTAATATTTTACAATCCCTATACAATATTAACCCTGTATATATCATTTCGTTTATAGGATTCGGATTTCTAATGATTTTCTTTATTAATTCACATAAAAAAGAGTCCTCCTATGCAGAAAAGTACTGGTCTATATATCCAGGAATCATCCTTATCTCTTTTGGTATCATACTAGGATTAATATCAAAATCTCCAGAATACATGAGATATTTATTTCCCATACTTCTTATAGTTACTGGAGTTTTACTACTTTTTCGCTCTTTAAGATAATAAGGTTATCCTAATATTACATATTTCGAAAAGTAAACACCAAAGAAAATAAGAGAAAAAGATGCTAAATACAATATAATCTTGTATAATTTATTCCAAAAAGGAAGAGATAAACCTTGCCCTACAAAGCCAATAAAAATATACCATACAAAATCGGAAAGGATATGGCCCACATAAAAACTTAAAATTCCCAACATTAAAAGACTCCTTGCTTGTCCGAGAAAAGTTACCCCTACTGTAACCCACCATATCAGCCAATAAGGATTTGATAAAGAAACAAGAGCTCCAGCTAAAGGAAGGGGAATTTTTATAGGATCAGAATTCTTTAACTCTAAACTACTTTTTTTAACAAGTGATACAAATAGGGATATACCCATATAAATCAAAAATATACTTCCTAAAAAAGTAAAACTTTTTAAAAAAATCGGATCTTGAAGAAAAGGTTGTAAACCTAAGAGCAGAAGTATAATAAGAACAGCTTCCAACATAGCATGTCCAAAAACTATTTTGATAGAATCTTTCCAACCTTTAAAACTACATTGTGTAATTACCATCGTCATCATAGGACCAGGAGCTGATGCCCCTGAAAACCCTATTACAAAACTAGTGATAAATAAATTAAATACAACCATTATTCCCACTCCATTCTATATTTAATCTTCTAAAATACCTCTTCATGTTATCTAAAAAATTCTCTTCCACTTTTATAAGATGGGAATCACATTTACAGTCTGATGATCCAAAACGAGGAACTTTCTCGCCATATATCAAAGATGCAATCCTACATTCCCATTCTTTACTAAGGTGATCGTTATATAAGGCTTCTTTCACTCTAACAAAAGGAGATTCCAATAGATAGTCAATATGCCAATACAATTTTTTATTTTTACTAAGATGCCTTTTTACTCTTTTTTCTATATTACTTTGTGATGATCCTACATAGATATAAAGGCCCTTATTAAATTTTATAACTTCGAGTCGCCCTACTCTACACTCTATATCTTTTTCTACTTCAACAACCAATAGATATATTCCTTTCATAATTAAATTCTAATAATCTTATAAGAATTTGGTTCCAATCTGATTTTCATTTCTTTATCCTTATTTACTAATATTACCTCAGTTCTATAGGATAAAAAGGACTCTAAAATACAATAACCATTATCATACAAAAACATTCCTATTTTTTCATCTCCTTTGAAATAAACACCTAATTTATTCAAAAACATTTTTCTTATTTCATTAAGTACCTCTATGGGTAACAGATAAATATCTGAATAATTATCGGGAATATTTAAAACATAGATCCTTCCTCTTCCATAAAAATCTCTGAGAAGAATAGGAAAATTATTTTCTCCATTAATTCCCACAACTATTGGCCAAGAAGAATTAGTATGATATTCAATAATTGGAAAAATAATCTCTTTACGAGAATATACATATTTACTGAAACTGGTCATAGCAGGGTCTATAGCAAATAAATTTAATAACACTTTTTTATCTGTATATCTTATTGATGTAAACTCTTCCATATTTTTATTCATTCTTCTTAAAAAACCAGATGTAATAATAATATCTCCACCATTGATAAGAAAACTTTTTATTTTATTTAAAATTTCCTTATCTTCAGCAGAATTTTCAGGTAAAAATAAAACATTTGCATCATTAGGAAAATAAGGTGTAGGATCAAAGGGTATCCCAATCATTCCTAAATAAGAAGAGAGATGATTTTCACCATCAGAATGAAATGGATGATAAACCTTGACACCAATTGGATTTCCTAACTCTGAAAGATATTCATCCAACTTCTCAAGCTCTAAGGAAAGGGGAGGAATAAAAGTTGATCTCCTTAAAGAACTAAAATCAAAAAGAGTAATTTCTTTAGCTTTAGAGAAAAGAGTAAGATGTGCTTGTTCTATATAATGATTTAAGTTACATTCAAAAGAATCAAACCATCCTCCTTTATTTTTCCCAGGCTTTACATTTTCGAACCATCTCATTAAATAATAACTTAAGTAACGAGGAAGATGTTGTTGTGTATATTTAGGAACTCTTGTCTCTGTCCCGGTATATAACTCATCAAAAATATCTTTTTGAGATTCAGGATTATAACCATTTTGATGATATGAATCTATCCAATTAGGATATTTTATAATCATATTAACATTTGGATTTACTTTCTTAGCTGGTCCTACCACATAATTTTGAGATATCTCCGTCATCAACTTAAGTCTATATTCTTTCCATGATAATTTTCCTTTTCTTTCTATACATTCAGGACAAGAACAACTTGTAAAATAAAAATCATCAAGAATAACCTCATCAAAAAGTGAAGCAGTATACTCTACAATTTCTTTTAATCTATTTTTCAATATTTCATTGGAATAACAAAATGTATGAAAAATTCTCAAATCATGAACCAGATCTCCATGAAGATCTATGGTAGTTGTGATTCCTCCAGATGTTTTAATTCCCTTTTTATTAAAAAATTCTTTTATTTCAAGAATTTTCTCCATAGGAACATCATCCTTTCCTCTATGAGTTTCCAGATATACTTTATTTACTTTTAAGTATCTCTCAAAAAAAGCAAAATCTTCCTCCAATTCTCTTAAAGAAACTTTATTTAGAAAAGGAGCAGCACAATATAAGGCCAGAGAAAAATTCTTATACATACTTAACCTCCCACAACTTTATAAATAAAATTTATTATTTCGTTATTATATTATTGAAAATAATTACCCACAATATATAATAGTGAATAAAATTTATATAGCTAATTACTTTTATTAAGGAGGGAAAAATGGATTTAAAAACAGTAAAAAATGAGGTAAAGAAACATCTTACAGAGAAAATTATACCTTTTTGGACAAAACTCATAGATAAAGAAAATGGAGGGTACACAGGATATGTATCTTTTGATTTAAAGAAAGATCCTTACGCTCACAAAAGCTTAGTCTTAACTACAAGAATATTATGGTTTTTTTCTGCTGTATACAATCTTACAAAAGAAGAAGATATTATTCCTCATATGAATCACGCCTACAATTTCTTAATACAAAAATTTTGGGACCATAAAAACAAAGGTTTTTATTGGATGTTAGACTACAAAGGAGATCCTGTTGATAAAAGAAAACATATATATGGGCATGCTTTTAGCATTTACGCATTATCAGAATTTTATAAATCCACAAAAAAAGATGAAGCTCTTAATATTGCATTGGAAACTTATAACCTTATAGAGGAAAAGTGTAAAGATGAATATGCTTATATGGAAGAGTTTGATGAATACTGGAATCCAAAGGAAAATAAAGCTATCAGTGAATATGGAGTAATAGCTGAAAAAAGCATGAATTCTCTACTTCACATATTGGAAGCTTATACTAATCTTTATATAACATGGCCTAATGAGAACCTTAAGAAAAATATAAAAAACCTCTTAATAATTTATAAAGATAAGATTTTTAACCCAGAAACAAAACATTTAGGTGTTTTTTTTGATAGAAAATTGAATTCTATAATTGACGCCATCTCATACGGACATGATATTGAAGCAACCTGGTTATTAGATGAAGCTTCAAAATATATTGATGATACTAATCTTAAAGAAGAGATTAGTAGAATAACCTTAGAGATTGCTGAAAAAGTATTAGAAGAAGCCTTTGAAAAAGATAGTTTAATTAATGAGAAAGTAAGAAATATATTAGATAAAAGTAGAATTTGGTGGGTTGAAGCAGAAGCCTTAGTTGGTTTTTTAAATGCATATCAAAAATCAAGAGAAGAAAAATTTTTAAATGCAGTAATAGTACTTTGGGAATTTATTAAAAATTATATGGCAGATCAAAGGCCAGATAGTGAATGGTTCTGGAAACTTGATGAAAATTATATTCCAGCCCCTATGCCTATAGTAGAACCTTGGAAATGTCCTTATCATAATGGAAGAATGTGTATAGAAGTAATAAAAAGAATAAGTGAAGACTAATCTTTTTAGAGCATTAAAGAGCAGAAACTACAAATTATACATACTAGTCAAGCTATTTTTATTTTATTATCTTATCAACACAATATTTTGTCTAGCATATAGGGCCAACCAAAAAATTCTCGTAAGTAGTTTATTAATATATACCTAATCGTCTTTCATTAATTAAGTTATCAAAAACTCACCTTCTTTTAATTCGAAATTAAAATCATTTTTAAAAGTTTTAACAATAATCTTTTTTATAGGACTCTCATATCCCTTCTTTAAAAATTTTATACCTAAATATTGATTACCATCTTTCATAAATGTATAAAATTCAATCAAATTAAACTCTCCATTTTCATAATTCCAAGAAATCCCATCATCCTCATAATATAAAAATCTCCCTTCTCCTGGGGCAATTTTTAAATAAAGATTTTCTTGTTTCTTTTCTCCCACATAATTTTGCACATCCCACATAGGAATAATACTTCCCTCTCTTAAGAATAAAGGAATCCTATTTAAAGGAGCAAGAACTTTTATAATACTTCCCCCTCTATACCTTTTTCCAGTATAAAAATCAAACCAAAAACCCTTAGGAAGATACATATCTCTTTCTCTTTTGTCCCTTAGGTATACTGGAGCTACAAGGATAAATGGACCAAACATAAATTCATCTTCATGAGATAAAACTTCTTCATCTTGGAATTCTAAAATAAAACTCCTAATTAATGGAATACCTTTTTCCTTTGCCTCATAAAACAAAGAATAAATATATGGAATCAATTGGTACCTAAGATTAATATATTCTTTAGCAATTTTTTCTATTTCTTCTCCAAAACTCCATGGTTCTTGATCTCTCGTATTCTTAGCAGTATGTATTCTAAAAAAAGGATAGAAAACACCCAACTGAATCCACCTTATAAAAAGCTCTTTCTCACAATCTCTCCAAAAACCTCCCACATCTTCACCAACAAAAGGAACCCCAGAGATCGATAAATTTTGAAGGGTTACTATACTGGAATAAAGATTCTCCCATGTACTTTTGTTGTCACCACACCACACTGCTGAATATTTCTGTATACCTGAAAAGCCAGCTCTACTCAATATAAAAGGTCTTACCTCTTTTTTAATCTCTCTAAATCCCTCAAAAGTTGACTTTGTCATCATAAGCCCATAAACATTATGTGCTTTATTATGTATAAAAATTTCATCATCACCATGTATTACATCTTGATGTAATGTCTTTTCTTTTATTTGCTTAATTCTTTCTTCAAAATTTTTAGCCTTAAACGGATCTGGAGGTTCTTTAAAATGTAAAACATGAAACAATAATTTCATCATGTAATAGTCAAATTTAGAAAAATTAGAGGGTTCATTCATGTCATTCCAAAAACCATATATACCGTTGTCTATAAACCATTTATGTTTTTCGCCCCACCATTTTCTAACCTTCTCCTTGAAAAAATCTGGGAATACTGTTTTCCCAGGCCATACATACCCTACAAAAATTTCTCCAGTTTTCTTCTTGCAAAAAAGTCCCTCCTTTAATCCTTCAATATAAATCTTATACTTTTTATCTATCTTGATCCCAGGATCTACAATAATAACAACCTTAAAGCCTAATTTTTTTAAATCCCCAATCATTTTCTCAAAATTAGGAAACCTTTTCCTATTAACCGTAAATACCCTATAACCTTCCATATAATCAATATCTAAATATAAAGCATCACATGGAATATTCTTTTTTCTAAACAATTCAGCAATTTTATAAACCTTATCCTCTGAATCATAACTCCATCTAGATTGGTGTAAACCCAAAGACCATAAAGGGGGCATATAGCACCTACCTGTAAGATAAGTATAATTCTCTATAACTTCCTTAGGTGAAGGGCCAAATATAAAATAATAATCTAATTCATCATCCTGGTTAAAAAAATAATAGTAATTTTTACTTTCAAATCCCATATCAAAATAACTAAAAGCTGTACTATCATAAAAAAGTCCATAACTCAAATCTGAGTATGCAAGAAAAAAGGGATGGGATTGATATAATGGATCTCTTTCAAATTCATGATTTGGCTCATCTGTATTCCAGTTTATGATCCTTTTACCCTTTTTATTAAGTGCCCCCAACCTTTCTCCAAATCCAAGAAAAGCTTTCTCTCTTCCCATCTCTTTATATGAATATATACCATTTCCTTTCTTCACATAACCCAAATCCCTATAATCAGAGATTATTAAATTACCTTTCCTATCATATATTTGTATTTTACTTGGATTTTTATATATCCTAATATCCAAATCTGAAGTTAAAAAATAATGAGCCCTATTATCCTCCCTATGTTCACAGTCAACTTCCTTAAATTTTTCCAGGTTAACACAAAAAGAATAATTCTTCTTCCAAATTCTATCTTTTGAGAAATGAAATCTCACTATTTTGGAGGTTATAAATTCAATCTTGAGAAGTTCATTATTATATTCAACAATTTCCATATTCGTTAAATACCCCCTGAGGATATTTTTTGTAGTTTAGTTTAATATATTTTATAAAAAAATAAACAGCGGAGAAAAATTTTACTTTCTCCCCTTTCATTCAATAATCTTATTTATTGATCAATTAACCCATTTCTACTGTTACCTGATGAATTTTTCCATCATTCAAAACAGGTAATAAATTCCCTTCTATCTCTTTTCCATCTAATAATATTCTTTTAATACCCTTTGAGACTCCTTTACTATTTTCTATCTTTATATCATACACAGCACCTCTGAATTTTCTAACCACTTTAAATTCTTTCCAATCAGGAGGGATACAGGGATCTATTCTGAGACCATCATAATCTGGTCTTATACCCAATACAAATTGGGATATTAACACAAAAGCCCAAGATGCAGTACCAGTAAGCCATGAATTTTTACCTTCTCCATGTCTTTTAGCATCTTTTCCAGCTACCATTTGACAATATACATAAGGCTCCATTTTATGGATCTCACTTTCATCCTCAAAATATGCGGGTGTAATCTTCCTATATACCTCAAAGGCTCTTTTTCCTCTACCCATTACCGTCTCCCCTATACCTACCCAAGGATTATTATGGCAAAATATTCCTGCATTTTCCTTGTATCCTGGTGGATAAGAAGAGATCTCACCCAATTCTATATAATATCTGGAATAAGCTGGCTGTTGTAAAACCATACCATATTTGGTATCTAAATACTTAATACAAGAATCTAAAGCAAATTTAGCTTTTCCATCTTCCACTCCAATTCCTGCCATAGTACATATACCTTGAGGTTCTATAAATATCTTCCCTTCCTCACATTCTTTGCTTCCTACTTTTTCACCAAAATAATCATAAGCCCTTAGAAACCATTCTCCATCCCATCCATACTTGTTAATCGCTTCAATCATTTGCTTACTTGCTTCTTCAGCCCACTTAGCCTCTTCTTCCTCTCCCATTGCTTTACACATTCTTATATAATCTGGTGTAGCATATACGAAAAGCCCTGCTATAAATACTGACTCTGCAGTACCCCCTTCTACATTAGAAGTAGTCTGGAAAGATTCATCAGGGGTTTTTGAGAAACAATTAAGATTAAGACAATCATTCCAGTCTGCTCTTCCTATAAGAGGCAAACCATGTGGTCCTAAATTATTTGTTACATGATGATAAGCTTTCTTAATATGCTCAAATAGTGTACCTTTCCTATTCTCATCATTATTATAAGGAATTACTTCTTTTAATATATCAAAATCGCCAGTTTCTTTTATATAAGCTCCTGTGGAAAGAATAATCCACAAAGGATCATCATTAAAACCACTTCCTATATCATTATTCCCTCTCTTTGTCAATGGTTGATATTGATGATAACAACTACCATCTTCAAACATAGTTGAAGCAAGATCCAAAATTCTCTCCCTTACTCTATTTGGAATCATATGAACAGAACCTAAGATATCTTGATTTGAATCTCTAAAACCTATTCCTCTGCTTATTCCTGATTCAAAATATGATGCACTCCTTGCCACATTAAAGGTAATCATACATTGATACTGATTCCATATATTAACCATCCTTGAAAGAATTTCATCATCATGATTAATTTGATATTTTGATAATATCTCGTCCCAATACTCTTTTAATTCTAAAAAAGCATTATCAACAGATTTTATATCCTTAAATCTTTCTATCATTTCATAAGCCCTTTTCTTATTAATTACCCCTGGTCTTTCCCATTTTTCCTCATCAGGATTTTCAACATAACCTAATACAAATACAAAATCCTTAGATTCACCAGGTTCTAAATTAACCTCAATATAATGAGATGCAATAGGTGCCCATCCTTCTGCCACTGAGTTAAATGCCCTTCCTTCTATAACAGCTCTTGGTTCATCAAAACCATTATACATGCCTATAAATGTATCTCTGTCTGTATCAAAACCCTGAATTGGAACATTTACAGAATAAAAAGCAAAATGATTTCTTCTCTCCCTATATTCCGTCTTGTGATATATGACTGATCCTTCTACTTCTACTTCACCGGTAGAAAGATTTCTCTGAAAATTAGTCTGATCGTCCCAAGCATTCCATAGACACCATTCTACAAAGGAAAAGAGCTTTAAATATCTCTTAGTATTAGAATTATTTTTTAATTTCAATTTATGTATCTCACCATTAAACTTCAAAGGTACAAAAAAAAGTATCTCAGCAGAAATTCCGTTCTTCTCCCCCAATATCTTTGTATATGATAGGCCATGCCTACACTCATATTTATCTAAATCCTTTTTTGTGGGCTTCCATGATGGATTCCAAAAATCTCCATTTTCCCAAATATAGAAATATCTTCCACCACTATCTAAGGGTACATTATTATATCTAAACCTTAATATTCTTCTAAGCCTTGCATCCTTGTAGAAACAATAACCTCCTGCTGTATTTGAAATTATGGAAAAGAAATCCTCAACCCCCAAATAGTTAATCCAAGGAAACGGAGTTTGAGGGGTTGTTATAACATACTCCCTATTTTTATCATCGAAATATCCAAATCTCATTTTTAATTCTCCTCCTTTATCCCATAATTACTATTATCTCATTATCATCTTTCAAATCTTTTTCTAAAATAAAATTAACCTCAATATCTCTTCCATTGAGATTAATAGCTTTTACACCCTTCTGTACTCCATTTGGATTTTCCACTTTAATTCTCAATTTTTTACCCCTAAAAACTTTCTCTATATAAAATTCTTTCCAATGAGATGGTATACAAGGGTCAATCACTATACCGTCATAATCAGGCTTAATTCCAAGTATTCCTTCTAAAGCAGCTACCATCATGCTGGAGGCAGTACCAGTTAACCAATGAACATGTGCTCTCCCATGATAAGGACTATCCTTTCCTTCCACAAACTGACAATGGACATAAGGCTCTGCTTCCCTTATCTCTGCTTTATCATTCATATTGGCTGGATTTACTTCTTGATAATATTTGAAGGCTCTATCTCCATTACCAAGAATGGTCTCTGCTTTTATAAGCCATCCTTGGGGATGGCAGAAAATCCCTGCATTTTCCTTCATACCTGGATTGAAGAGAATCATTCTAAATACAGGAAATCCCCAAGTTCTCACAGGTGGATACATAATCATAGCCCCATAGTCAGTATTAAGTATTTTTTCCACATTATCCATTGAAATCTTTGCTTGTTCTTCTGTAGCCACCCCACTTAATACAGCCCAAACCTGTGGATTAAGCCAGAAGCCCGCCTCACTGTTATTCTTAGACCCTATAACTTCATCTCCTATAAATCCTCTTACAAACCTGTCTCCTTCCCAAGCATATTTCTGTATATTTTCATATAATTTAAGGGCTTCCTTTTCAGCCCATTCTACATCCTCTTTTTTACCTTTTCTTTCAGCAAATTCAGCAAATATCTTTAGTGCAAGATATAATTGCATGGATGCAAAAACTGTCTCTCCTTCTTCACCAAGTCTTAAAGTATCATTCCAATCAGCATCTAATCCAAAAGTCAATCCATGCTTACCTAATTTACTAAGAGAGAATAATATACCTTTTCTTAAATGTTCATATACCGTATCTTCCCCATAATCAGAATAAGGTATTACTTCATCCAAAAATGCCAAATCTCCAGTTTCTTTAATGTATTGCCTTATGGTAATATACAGCCACAAATGGTCATCACATCTATATTCAGTGTATCCAGTTCTCTTTACATAATACGGATTATCCAATGATAAGCCTTGATTAGGTTTAATCTCATAATCAAAAAATACTAAAGGCAAAGCTACCCCTTTAGATGTTTGTCCCGCTAACATAAGTCTCAACCTTTTCTTTGCCTCTTGTGGTTCAAGATGAATTATTCCTTGTATATCTTGTACAGTATCTCTATATCCATATCCATCTCTTTGCCCCACATAAATCATAGAGGCAGCTCTTGACCAGAAGAAAGTAATAAAACATTGATAAGCATTCCATATATTAACCATAGTATTGAAGTTCTCGTCTGGAGTCTTAACTTTAAAGCCCTCAAGTTTTGATTGCCAATAATTCTTAAGTTCATCCCACTCCTTCTCAACTATACCTTTTTCTTTATATTTTGCCATAACCTGTCTACCTGTAGCTTCTGCTCCTTGACCAAGTACATATATTACTTCTCTTTCTTCTCCTGGTTCTAAATCTAAAACAACTTGAGTACCAGCACAACTATTTTTACCATAATTTAGACTATTACTACACATTCCTCTTTCCACTGCAATAGGATTTGAGTAATCTCTATAACTTCCTATAAATATGTCTCTGTCACCATCATAAGAAACAACTTTCTCTCCAATCACTCCAAAAAATCTGTTAAATCTTCTACCACTTATTCCTTCTTCTTGAGGTATAACTTTACCAATATCTGAATAATTTTCATTTATTGTCTGTATTATAAGATTATCTTTATAATAGGTTTTAGATATATAAAGGGTATATTGCATATTTACTAAATCTTGAGTTTCATTGGGTTCATTTGTAAATTCCGCATAACTAAAAAGGGAAATCTTTCTTTTTCTTCCACTATTATTTCTAACTTTTATTGCCCATACTTCATATAGTTCATTTAAGGGGACATAATATAATGTCTCAGTTTCTATACCATCGTATTTCGAAGTTATAATCGTATAAAGAATACCATGTCTACATATAGATTCATACTTTGATAAATCTTTTTTTACAGGAAGCCAAGATGCGGACCAATAATCTCCATTCTCCATATCCCTAAGATATATATATCTTCCAGGAGCCGTGGTAGGTGGAACATTGAATCTTCCTCTTAATATTCTTCCGCTTGCTCCTGATTTGACGAAACTATAACCTTGAGCGTTATTAGTAATAATAGCTCCATATTCTAAAGATCCAAGATAATTGGTCCATTCCCTCGGAGTATCAGGTCTGGTAATAACATATTCTTTTCTCTCATTATCAAAATAGCCAAATTTCATGAATAAACCCCCTTATCTATTTAATTTTTCATAAACTTTATTAAGAAACCAGTTATAATTTCATCAAGAAACTTTTATTTAATATGTATAGTACAGATTTAGATAGCATATGTCAATAAGGGTATTAAACTAATTACAAAAAAGGGCTGGAAAGATAAATTAACATCATTCCAGCCCTAAAAAAATACTTTTTGTAAAATTAAAATCTTATTAAAATCTTGCCCTTTTAATTTCCTCTATATAATTTTTTGCTCTCGCTGTTAATATTTCAAATTTTTTCTCTGCAATAACTTTTTTATCTACCAAATTTCCTCCAACTCCTACAAAACAGGCACCAGCCTTAATGAATTCTCCCACATTTTCCAAGCTTACTCCTCCTGTAGGAGATATTCTAATATATGGCATAGGTCCATGTATAGCTCTTATATATTTAGGTCCTAATGTATCTGCGGGAAAAAGCTTTACCACATCCGCTCCTTCTTCCCAAGCAGTTAATATCTCTGTAGGTGTATAAGCTCCAGGAACAGCTATTTTATCATACCTATGACATAAATTTATAATTTCTTTCTTTAAAACTGGAGAAACAATGAAATCTGCACCAGCAAGAATAGCCATTCTTGCAGTTTCAGGATCTAATACTGTACCCATTCCAACTATGGCTTCTTTGCCAAGAGCTTTCTTCACTTTTGGTAAATATTCTAAAGCTAAAGGGACCGTCATTGTAATCTCTAAAGAAATAACTCCTCCGTCATATAAAGCTTTAGTCACATCCAATAAATCTTCGGGAGAATCTGTTCTTATTACTGCCACTATTCCACATTCTATCATTCTTTCTAAAATATCATATCGCCCCATAATAATTCCTCCTTACCTTTTAGATTCCTTTATAATTTTCTCTACCACTTTAATCCACTTATGATTAGGATCATCATTAATAATTGATTCTCTTATGTCTCCTGCAAGTATCCAGAGATAGTAGAGTTGGTATCCAGGAGCTGAAACCACAGGATGATATCCTCTATTTATTAAGAGTAAGGAATTATCTTCTATCAGATAAACATTATCTATATCCCTTTCATGGGTATAAACCCTTTGCAAACCAAAACCATTAGGAGGATTTACTTTATAAAAATATACCTCCTCCATCTTCACCTCTTCTGGATAATCATTGGTATCATGCTTATGAGGGGGATAACTGGACCAATTGCCAGGTGGATTTATAGTCTCTCCAATTAATAATCTTTTTGCCTTTATTCTTCTATCAATAATATCTTTTACATCTCTTCTCCAATTATGTACTCCCACATCTCTAATTATCACATCTTCAGGTTTGATTAATTTTACCTCTTCATCTGTTTTTACCCTTGTTTTGCAGATGGCAACCTCTACATTTTCCAATGCCTCAAGATTTACCTCTTTATTATTAGGTATATAAAGGGCATAAGCATTTCCATCAAAAACATTTCTTCTTGATCCTAAATTATCATATTTTATATCATCTACCACTAAATTAAGCTTACCCGTTAATATAATAAGGCCAATTTCATAATCTTTTGAATTAAAAGAATAGGAATCCCCTTTCTCTCCTTTAAATATATCTAATTCTATATATTCCATTTCACCTGGTTTCACAAGGGTGTTTAAGCCCTTCTCAAGAATAACCTTCCTAAACATGTTTACTCCTCCTTTTTTTACCACTAAAAAATAATAAAGGCTTTGTTAAAGAATATAAAGAATAATTTTTTTTGTCAAGAATAAAAATGCGGTAAAAACTTGTAAAATTAACATTAAAAATGAAGGGACTCCTTCCTTTTAAGAGTCCCTTCATAAAAAAACTATTTATTTTTATCTGTTTAAAAATATTTATTGAAGATACAGTGATAAATGAAGCTCTAGATATATATTATCATATCCATCATCAGTTATAGGATCCCCATCCCTATCTTTACTCCCTGAAATCTTCAAGATAGGATCATTAGTATCGGCACCATAAACAGAAGAGGAAGCAGAAATCATAAGTTTATTATCCACGTTTATGTTATTTTCAAAGTCAATCCATATAGCGTAAATAGAAAACTTTCCAGTTAAAACAGGGAAATTATTAAAACTACTTAATTTAACCGCACTTACATTTTCTAAGGATATTGTTAGGCCAACTTTATTTACCTTATTGGGATCTGTATAACTATAGAAATAATAAGAAGATCTCAAGTTAACAGGATAAGCATCCACAATAGTATTTTTTATGTCCTTATTAAAAATAAAATATCCTTCTGCACGTGCTCCAAATACTTGATTATTTAATTGAGAATGCCCATCTAATACATACTCAAGTTTCTTTATTGAAGAATAATATCTTACTTTTAGGTAACTTCCACTATCAATTTGTAAAATATACCAACCATTAGCATCTGGTCCTTGCCATTCATTTTCAGGCTCAATAGTTATTTTCTCGAGTGGAGTCTTTATAGCTTCTTTTAATGACATGGATTTACTAATCTGTAGATTATTAAAGCTTCTATTAATTGGTGATACCAGTGAACTTCCCTGATTAAAAATGACATTTGGTATGTCCATATAAATATCTATGTTCTTAGCATAATCCGAATCAGTATTAATTACAGTAGCATAAATATTGTTTAGTTGATCTTGAGTTAAATCTTTATCTGGTTGAGGTTCTTGTTTTACACAACCTGAAAGAAAAACAACAAGGATGGCTATTAAGATTAATATTAAATATTTTTTCATGAATACCTAATCCTCCTTCCCCTAAACTTTATACATTTTACTATAGCAATATATTTTAAAAGGTGTATTAAAAATTTTCAATTCCTAAAAACTAATTATTGATATAATAAAATACACTTACAAAATTAATTTTAATTTCTTTAGGAGGTATATAAAAAGATGGTTAAAAAAATAACTTTTATTGGGGCTGGAAGTCTTGGGTTCACCAGAAATTTAGTACGTGATCTCCTTACCTTTCCTTCTTTTCAAGATGCTCATATTTTTTTAATGGATATAGACGAGGAAAGATTAAATTATTCAAAATTGATGGTAGAAAAAATAGTAAAAGCTGGAAATTATCCTGCAAAAGTATTTGCCACATTAAATAGACAAGAAGCATTAGATGGTGCTGATGCAGTCATAATAACTATTCTTGTTGGTGGAGTACAAATTTGGAGACATGATATAGAAATACCTAAAAAATATGGTGTAGATATAAATGTAGGAGATACAAGAGGTCCTGCAGGAATTTTCAGGGCTTTAAGAACTATTCCTGTAATGATAGATATTGCTAAAGACATTGAGAAATATTGCCCAGAAGCGATAGTATTAAACTATACAAACCCCATGGCAATGCTCATAAGAGCAGTACAAACAGTTTCAAAAATTAAAATCGTAGGACTATGCCATAGTGTACAAGGAACAGCTGAAATGCTTGCTCGCTGGATAGGAGCACCTATGAACGAAATTACTTATTTTTGCGCTGGAATAAATCATCAGGCTTGGTTTTTGAAATATGAATGGAAGGGAAAAGATGCCTATCCTCTTATTAGAGAGGCAATTTTAACAAGACCTGAAATTTATAAAGAAGAGATTGTAAGAAATGAAATGTTTATACACTTAGGTTATTATGTCACAGAATCCTCAGGTCACAATTCAGAATACAACCCTTGGTTTAGAAAAAGACAAGATCTTATTGAAAAATACTGTTTTCCAGGTACAGGATGGAATCCAGGCGAATGGGGTTATATACTAAAGGAATATCTTAAGCGAGAGGACACTTGGAGAAAAGAAGTTAAAGAGTGGATTGAGAAAGAACCAATTAACCTTGAAAGAGGCCACGAATATGCTGCATATATATTAAATGCTATTTTAGGTGACGGCACCATATTCGAATTTAATGGTAATGTTAGAAATTTTGGTCTTATTGATAATTTACCTTATGGGGCTTGCGTAGAAGTACCTATTATTGCCTCAAAAAGAGGTTTCGATCCTATAAAGGTAGGTAATCTTCCACCTCAGGTTGCTCTCTTAAACTATATAAACTCATCCTGCGAAGAATTAGCAGTAGAAGGCTCTCTCGAGGGGGATCCTAAAAAGATATTCTATGCAGTAGCTTATGATCCTCTTACATCAGCAGTTTTATCCTTAGCTGAAATAAAACAGATGGTAAAAGAGATGTTTGAAATTAATAAAGATTATCTTCCTCAATTTAAAAATTTTGAGATATAAAAAGGTAAAAAGATATGAACAAATTATTAGCTTTAGTATCTGTAATAATATCTTGTCTCTTCTGGAGCATCTCTTTTTCTGTTTCCAAAATACTTCTAAATGAATATTCTCCTTTTGAACTATCCTTTATAAGATTTTTTCTTGCCTTTATATTTTCTGCTATTCTTTTTTATCCAAAAATTAGAAAAACTCCTTTGCATTGGAAATATCAAAAACCTCTATTTATAGCGGGAATGTTAGGAGTCACTTTATATTTTGTCTTTGAAAACTCTGGTTTAAAGTATACTGATGCTTCAGAAGGAGCCCTTATTGTGGGCTCCTTTCCTGCCTTAGGATTAATTGTAGAATTTCTCACCTCAAAAGAAAAAATACCAATGAACAGATTATGGGGTGTAATATTTTCCATAATTGGAGTATTACTGATCATAGGAGATTCTGGAATTAACTTAAAATTTAACAATTTATTTGGCGACATTCTTGTACTTCTATCAGGATTGATGTGGGTAATATACAATTGTGAAATAAAAAAGGTTAACCACCTCTACTCCCACGAAGTAATAACTACCTTCCAAATGCTATGGGGAACCCTATTATTTATTCCTTTTTTAATCTTTACAGGAATCCATATAAAAATTAATTTACCTATTTTCTCATCACTTTTTTATTTATCATTTTTTTGTTCTGTATTAGGATACCTACTTTATAATTATGGTTTGAAACATCTTTCCGTAAGTCAAGTTGTAAATCTCTTAAATCTAATTCCACTTTTCGGAGCTATTTGGGGTGTAATTTATTTAAAAGAGACCTTAAGTTTTTTAAAAATTATAGGCGGAATATCCATTATCTCAGGTGTTAGTCTATCATCTAAAAAATAATATGGCCTGCCCTCAAAGGGCAGGCCTACAATTACACCTATAATTAATTTCCGAAATTTATTTTTCAAGCTTCAAATTACCAAAATAAGAAGGATTTCTCCAAGCTTCATTATCCCATTCATTCCATGCAACTATTCCAACTCTATTTCCAAACATATTTGCATCATTTACTTGTAAATCAAAACCAATAACCATTCCTTCTTTTAATTTCCTTGTTCTCATCTTTACCTGAGCTTCCACAATATATCCAAAATCGGTCTTTTTTGTAGCTGTTACAAAATAGTCTTTAGAGGCATTAGTTCCAAAACTTTGATAATTATCAAAGTTTACTCTATACTGAGCATCATTGTTATCATACGAAGAAGCCTTCTCATTTCCTTCATCTACAAATACCTCTATTGAGTCCTGTTCCCAAGGATTAGTATTATCTTTATTCAAAAGAGAATCATAAACTTCTGCCCAAACATATATACCATCTTCATCCCACAATACTCTAAATTTAGCATAAGCTACTTTACCTTTTGTACCGGATACATATCTATCTGTTACATACTCATTGGCAGATTTCCAAACCTCATCCATTTGGGCATCAATTTTAGGTTTGCCATATTTGGCTACTGCAGTTTGTGTTTGTTGTCCAAGAGCCAAAGATGCTAAAATAAAAATAATAATTAAGGATAAAATTAGAATAATACTTACCCTCTTCATATCAACTCCCCCCTTTAATAAAATTTTTAATAAGAATTATAAAGTTAATTAAATAATTCTGTCAACCGTTTTTTCTATTCCCTTAACTCTACTTCTTCTGAAAATTGGCTCATATATAGATTGTAGTAAAATCCTTTCTTTCTTATAAGTTGCTCATGAGTACCTCTTTCAATTATCTCCCCATTATACACAACCAAGATCATATCAGCATTTCTAATAGTGGACAATCTATGGGCTATAACAAAACTTGTCCTTCCTTTCATTAAGTTCAACATTGCGTTCTGAATATACTTCTCTGTCATTGTATCTACATTACTAGTTGCTTCATCCAAGATCAATATCTTAGGATTAGCAAGAATGGCTCTTGCAATAGCTATAAGCTGTCTTTGTCCTTGGCTTAGGCCTCCCCCATCTTCCGATAGAATTGTATCATAACCTTGAGGTAACTTAATAATAAAATCATGAGCATGGGCAAGTTTTGCTGCTTCTATAACTTCTTTATCGGTAGCATCCAATCTTCCATATCTGATATTCTCTTTTATAGATATAGAAAAAAGAAGCGTATCTTGTAAAACAATTCCAAGATATGATCTTATATCCTTTCTTTTAATTCTTCTTATATCAATACCATCTATCAGAATCTGTCCTTCATCTACATCATAAAATCTCGCTACTAAACTTGCAATTGTAGTTTTTCCAGCACCTGTAGGCCCCACAAGAGCTACCACTTCCCCTTCTTTAACATAAAAGCTTACATTTTTAATAACAGGATTACCTTTTACATAAGAAAACCAAATGTTCTTAAATTCAACTTCTCCTTTAATATCTTTTACCTCCACTATATTGGGATCTTCTTTTTCTTCCTCTTCTTCAAGGACCTCAAAAATTCTTTCTGCACTGGCTATGGCTGATTGAATCATATTATATTGAGTTGCAAGTTCATTAATAGGTCTTGTAAATTGTCTTGAATAATTGATAAATATAGTAATATCTCCTATGGATATCATCCTTTTATAAGCAAAATACCCCCCAAATCCTGCAATTATTGCAAAACTTAAATTATTAAGAAGATTCATAAGCGGTCCAATTGAACCAGAAAAAACTTGAGCTCTTATTCCCACTTGAGTTAGTTCTTCATTTAAAGCCTCAAACTTTTTAATTTCCTTTTCTTCTCTATTAAATATTTTTATTACTTTTAAACCAGAAATATCCTCCTCTATCAAATCATTAAGTTTTCCTAAAAGAGTTTGGTTAGCATAAAAATAATTACGAGTTCTATGGGATATGAAGTTTGTTAACCAAATAGTTAAAGGAATGGTAATTAAACTAACAATTGTCATAGGAATACTTATTCTCAGCATCATAATTATAATGCCAATTAAAGTCGTAATACTGGAAAAAAACTGTATCACACTATTAGAAAGAACCATGCTTATATTATCTATATCGTTAGTAATTCTACTTATAATGTCCCCATAAGATCTTAAATCAAAAAACTTAATTGGTAATCTATGAATTTTGTCAAAAAAATCCCTTCTCATTTCATAAACCAAATTTTGAGTAGTTTTCAACATTACATAACCTTGCATCCATCCAAGAGAGGATGATAAAAGATAGATTCCACCGAGAACTAATAGAAAGCTAAGAAAACCATCAAATCTTTTAGGAATTATATAAGTATCAATACCTTTACCTATGAGATAAGGACCTACAATTCCCAATATGGAAGAAATAAATGTCAAAATAAAAACAAAAATAAATCCCCACTTAAATTTTTTCAGATATTCAAAGAGCTTTCTTAAAGTACCCCATGGATCTTTAATTTCTACTTTTTCAAAATGAAAATGTGGTCCTCCTCTTCCAGGACCACCAAATGGTCTAGCCTCTTCTCTACGCATATCTCATTACCTCTTCATCTATCTGTGATTTATAAATTTCCCTATAAAAATCATTTTCTTTAAGTAATTCAGAATGAGAACCAAATCCTACTACTACCCCTTTATCAAGTACTATTATCTTATCCACATTCATCATAGTACTTATTCTCTGAGCCACAATAAAAGTAGTACAATTTCTTATTATCTCCCTCACTCCATGGATAATCTTTTGCTCTGTAATAAAATCAACAGCACTAGTGGCATCATCCAAAATCAGTATTTTAGGCTTTTTTATTAGAGCCCTTGCAATTGCAATTCTCTGTTTCTGACCTCCAGATAATGTAACTCCTCTCTCTCCTATAACAGTATCATAACCTTGAGGAAGTCTTATAATAAAATCATGAGCCTGGGCAATTTTTGCAGAATTAATTATTTCTTCTTCATTAGCATCCTCTTTTCCCCAACATATATTTTCCCTTATAGTACCTGAAAAAAGTATGGTTTCTTGTGGAACCATGGATATAGCATCTCTAAGTATCTTAATATTCATATCTCTAATATCTTTTCCATCAATTAAGATCCTTCCCGAAGATATATCATAAAGTCTTGGGATAAGATTTACTAAAGTAGATTTACCAGAACCAGTTGTTCCAATTATCCCTATAACTTCACCCGGATTTACTTCAAAATTAATATCTTTTAGTACATATTCCTCTTTATCAGAATAGCTAAAATAGACATGTTCAAATTTGACCTTGCCTTCACCTATAGGGTTCTTATCTGCATTTTCCTTGCTTTGGATATCAATTTTTTCTTCCAAGACTTCTATAACCCTTGAAGCAGAAGCTGAAGCCCTTGATACAAATATTAAAATATTACCTATCATCATTAATGAGAACATAATCTGCCCCATATAGTTAATATATGCCATTACTTCTCCCACCTTCATACTTCCACGATTAACCAAAAAACCACCAAACCAAAGTACTCCTAATATACTGAAATTCATAACTAACATGAAAAAAGGCATGGCAATTATTAACAACATAACAGCTTTAATAACTGCATTCATTAACAAAGAATTTGCATATCTAAATCTCTCCCTCTCATAATCTTCTCTTCTAAAAGATCGTACCACCCTTATACCAACCAAATTTTCTCTTACCACGTTATTCATATAATCTATTCTTCTCTGTATCTCACCAAAAAGAGGGAAACTTCTCTTCATAATAACTAAAAAGATAAGGATTAATATAGGAATAGAAAATAAAAAAATAACTGATAAACTTTTATTAAGGGAAAGAGCCATTATAATACCACCTATAAAAAGAAGAGGAGCTCTCACCATAATTCTTAAAGACATCATAACAAGAGTCTGAAGTTGATTTACATCATTTGTTAATCTGGTTATCAAAGAAGAAGTACGAAATTTATCTATATTTTTAAAGGAAAATTGTTGTACTCTTTTGAATAATTCATTCCTAAGATCTCTACCAAAGTATTGGCTGGCTAAAGAGGAAAAAACTGTACAACCCACTCCACCTATCATTCCAATAAAAGCAATACCAAGCATTATGAGTCCTGTATTTAGGATTAATGAAAAATTATTTTTTAAAATACCGTTATCTACAATGTGGGCAAGAAGAGTTGGTTGATAAAGATCACATACCACCTCTATGAGCATAAAAATAGGGGCTAATATAGTTAAAAGAGTATAAGGCTTCAAATATTTTATAAGCTTCTTCATTTACCATATCCTCCTATTATTCGTTCAACCTTCTTAGATTATCTCTCACTCTCCTTAAAAAATTCATTAATTGATTCTTTTCCTAATCAGAAAAACCATTAAAACACCCCTCTTCCAATTGTCTAAATATCTTTTTTAATCTACAAATAAATTTTTCCATCCTCAGTTAAATACACTTTCGTATATCTCTTATCCTTTTCATCCCTTTTACTTGAGACAAGACCTCTTTTTTTCATCCTTCTAAGAATTAGAGTGACAGTAGATGGCTTTATCTTTAGTTCTTCTGCTATCTCCTTCTGAGTTAGGCTATTTTTTCAGCCAAAAGAAGAAGAACAGGAGCTTGCCCCCTATAAAGTTTTAGATCAGAGAGTAGCTCTTCCCTTCTCCTAAAATGCTCTTTTATCACATCTTTAAATAACCCATATAAAGACTCTTCTTTTCCATAAAACATATATCCACTCCAATGATTAGCTAACTAATAGTATATCAATAAGTATATCCAGTGTAAATTTATTTTGAAAACTAAAAAACATAAGATCTTTTTATCATAAACTAATTTCCTTACAACCATTCCTTACAATAAGTTCCGTAGCTATAATGACCTTTTTTGAAATTTTTCTATTTTTTTCTGTCCTTTCTAACAATAAATCGATGGCTGTCTCAACTAAATCTTCAATAGGAATGCTTATTGTAGTAAGAGGAGGATTCAAGAATTTAGATATAGATATATTGTTAAAACCAACAATACTTATATCTTCGGGTATCTTTAATGAAGCTTCAAATAAAGCTCTATAAACACCTATAGCCATCGAATCGTTTACCACAAAAATTGCTGTTAGATTTACATTATATGCTAAAAGTTCCTTAGCAGCTTTATACCCACCGTTAGGTGTATAATCTCCACGTTTTATATAATTCTCATTTATTGGTAATCCCTTTTCTTTCATATATTTTCTAAAATAATATTCTCTTTTATCTATTATATCGCCACCTATAAAACCTATCTCCCTATGGCCTAAAGAAAACAAATAATCAATAGCATCTTTCACAGCTTGTTTCATATTTATAATCACACAGTCTATTACTGGATTCTCAACATAAGCACCTAAAACTACAATATTAGAAGATTTGGTTAAAAGATTACTTAACTCTTCATTGTTAAGTCCACCAATAATAGCTATTCCATTTATAATCAAAATTAAATATATCGTCTTTATGAATGGTTATAGTATCTATATTCATATATTTAGCTAATTTTTCTAATATAACTCTTAAAGATAAGTAATATAAATCTTGCATTTCTAAATCTTCGGAAATAGTCTTCACTATCAGTAATCTATTTGTCCTTTTTCTTTTTTTAGGTTTTACCACATAATTTAACTCTTCAGCTACTTCAAATATTTTTCTTTTCAATTCACTTGAGACATTAAAAGTTTCATCATAATTTAATACACGAGAGACAATAGTAATTGAAACTCCTAACCTATTAGCAATGTCTTTAATTGTTACATTATTTTTATGTCTTTTCATATTAGTTCATTCCCCTACTAAATTCCTATTAATGATATTACTAAATCCTTATCTTTTTCTCAATACAACTTATGATCCAACTAATTTTAATATAATTTTACTAAATTTATTAACATTTTACTAAAATTATTTTAAACTATTCTTAACATTAACTATAAAGGAGGTATATAAAATGGCCTCTAAATAAAAAAGATTATTACCTAAAACCTTATTTTCCCTTCTTATTTTTCTTTTATTCATAACTACTTCATCACACCAAAAAAATAATCACAATAAGATTTGCAACATGGGATACCGGAGAACTTTTTCAAATTGAACAAGCTATAGCCAAAAATTTTGAAAAATTATATCCTAATATTAAAGTACAAGTAGAAAGTTATGGCGATAATTTTGATCAAAAACTTGCAGCATCCTTTGGTGCTAAAAACCCACCAGATGTTATGTATATGTAGGACTTTCCGACTTATGCTGAATCTCTATTACCCTTGGATGATTTAATTAAAAACGAAAAAAACATAAATCTGAACGATTACTATCCTGCAGTCCTTAACTATTGTAAATACGAAAATAAATATTATGGTTTACCTGTAGGGTTCACAAGCCACGTAGTTTACTGGAATAAAGATTTATTCAAAAGAAATAATGTCCAACCCCCTTCTCCCAATTGGACATGGGATGAATTAATAGAGAAAGCTAAAAAAATAACCAATCCTTCGCAAAAAATCTACGGTTTTGCCTTTCCTATAAGTCCAGACCCTTATGATTTTGAACAATTCTTATGGAGTAATGGAGGAAGATATTGTAGTTTAGATGGAAAAGACATAGAAGGATATTTAAATAGCCAAGAAATGATAGAAATCTTAGCCCTATTTACCACAATGTTAAGAGAAGGTATTGCTGTTCTAACTGGCACTCAACAAATACAATCTGGTGGAGATTTATTCAAGGCAGGAAAAGTTGGTATGTTAGAAAGTGGTATTTGACGTCTACCCGAATTTCAAGAAGCAAAATTAAACTTTGGAGTTCATATTCTACCAGCCTTTAAAGGGAAAAAAGTAAAAAGTATATTAAATGTTTCTGCGATATCAATAGCAAAAGATTCTAAAAATATAAAAGAAGCATGGGAATTTGTCAAATATTACAGTTATAACAAAGATGCAATAAAAATGAGAAAAGGAGATTTACCCACAAGAAAAAGTGTCGCATCTGAAATGGGATTCTTAAAAGATCCATACTATCAGCCATTCTATAAAATGGTTGAAACCTCTAAAGACACTGTACCTTCATTCAATCTCAATAGAAATATGAGAAAAGTATATGATGAATTAGCAGTAACAATCGAAAAAATATTCAGTGAACAAGCCGATGAAAATAAAATTAAAGAATATTTAAATGAACTTGTTACTACATGTAAAAGATTTCTTAAGTAACTAAATATTAAGAAAAATGGGAGGAGATTTTGAAAGTCTCCTCCCATATCTCAGATAAAATGGAGGAAAAATAAAACCATGAAACACAAGAAGTATATTCCATATCTTTTTATCCTTCCCTGGCTAATAGGACTAATATTATTCACTTTAGGGCCGCTAATTTTCTCATGTATAATGAGTTTCTATGATTGGCCTATAGTAGGGAAAACCAATTTCATAGGCCTTAAAAACTATATAGATATGTTTCAAGATCCACTATTTTACAATGCTCTTAAAGCAACATTTAGATATGTCTTTCTTTATGTTCCTTTGAATACCATCTTTGCATTATTTTGTGCAATACTAATTAACCCAAAATTTAGACTTACATCTATGTTTAAAGTATTGCTTTTTCTTCCAACCATAGTTTCAGGAGTAGCTATAGCTATAGTATGGTCATGGATTTATGACAAAGAATATGGAATTTTAAATTATTTTCTATCTTTATTCGGAATAAGAGGAATAAATTGGCTTGGAGATAGAAAATGGAGTATTGTTTCTTTGGTTATAGCCAGTTTATGGACTATGGGTAATACAATGCTTATATTTCTGGCTGCTCTTAAAAATGTTCCAATAGAATTATATGAAGCAGCTTATATAGATGGGGCAAATAACTGGCAAAGATTTTTGAAAATCACTTTACCAATGATATCTCCTTCTATCCTTTTTAATTTAATAACGACCCTAATAAGCGCATTTCAAGTTCTAACATTAGCCCTATTGTTGACAGGTGGCGGTCCAGCAAGAAGCTCCTATGTATTTGCTATGTATGTATACCATAATGCTTTTAGATATTCCCAATTAGGATACGCTGCTGCTAATGCTTGGTTTATGTTTATTATAATCTTTATCTTTATTCTAACTATGATTTTATTTAAAACATCAAATTTATGGGTTTATTATGAGGCAGAATCATGAATAAAATAAAGGAGGTAATATTTTGAAAAGGTTTTTATTTAGTTCAGGTTATTATACATTGATGATACCACTATCAATATATTTTGTATTTCCTATCATTTGGATGATCATAAGCTCAGTAAAACCCTCAACCGAACTTTTCACCTATCCTCCTAAATTTATACTATCCTCTTGGCATTTAAAAAATTTTAAAGAAGCCTGGAATGCACAACCATTTAATTTATATCTCAAAAACTCTTTACTCATTGTTATTTTAAATACCTTAGGTCAAATATTTTCATGCACACTTGTTGCTTACGGTTTTGCTAGATACAAATTCAAAGGGAGAGAATTTCTTCTTACAATCCTATTAGCATCTATGATGATACCATGGGATGTCACAATAATTCCTCAATATGTACTTTTCAAAGCCCTAAAATGGATAGACACTCTTAAACCCTTTATCATACCAGCATGGTTTGGAGGCCCATTCTACATTTTTTCTTTTGAGATAATTTCTATTAACTATACCAAAAGAACTAGAAGAGGCTACCGCTATAGATGGTGCAAATCCATTACAGACATTTACTAAAATTTTCTTACCACTCATGAAGTCTGCTATAGCTATATTAGCCATTTTTAATTTTGTAACTTGTTGGAATGATTTTTAGGCCCTTTAATATTTATAAATAATCCTCAAAAATACACTCTTATGTTAGGTGTAGCACAGTTTAGAGGTTTACATCACATTGAAATAAACAAAATAATGGCAATAACAACAATTGTATCCTTACCACCATTGTTGTGTTATATTTTAGCACAAAAATACTTTACTGAGGGAATTGCAAGTGTAGGAATAAAGAGGTGATTTAATGATAATAAGTAAATATGAATTAAGTAACATACCATTTACAAGAAGAGGATCTTATTTAAGAATTTTAATTGACAAAGACAACAATATTTTAATCGGTCATCTAACAGGTGGAGATGATATCGAAAAAGAGATTATAAGAATAAATGTTAGTGAAAAGATAAAAGATATTGTTATGTTACCATATTTACTAAAGATAGAATACAAAGTTGGAGAAATACATTTTACTTTCAGCAACTCCAACATTTTAAAGATAAAAACTTATAAACTGCCTATTAAATCGGAATTTTTAACAAAAAGCTACGACTATGTTATTGAAAGAAGCAATTATTTAGTAGAGTTTAATTGTTCTCATAGGAATAATTTATTTCTGTTTATAAAAATTGAAGAAGGAGAATATAAACTAATAAATAAATGGGACGGATTAAGAACAGAATATTCCATCCTCTCTATTACACCTATCAGAGAATGTTGTGAATTAGCTGTTTTAGATTTAAAATGTGAAAATCCCCAATATTCTATACCTTCTTTCGCTGAGTCTGTAAATAAAACAAGAAAAGAATTTGAAGCTTTTTCTTCGAATTTTAAGATAGGTAATAACAATCCTCAAATAACCTTAGCAAAATATATTCTTTGGGCAAATACAGTATCACTTAGAGGATTAATAAAATATGAAGGATATTTCTCTTCAAAAAATAAGATGTCAAATATATGGAGTTGGGATGTATTGTTTACAATAATTCCAATTATAGAAAAATTTCCAGATTTAAGTTTTGATAACCTAAGAATCTTTTTCTCTATTCAGCGAGAAGATGGATTAATACCAGATTTTATAAATGACATATACTTTCATGAAAACTTCTGTAAACCCCCATTATTGGATATATTTTTAAATACTTCCTAAAAACAATCTCATAGCTTATATGAAGATTTAAAAGAATTCTATGAACCTCTTAAAAGTCGGGGATTTTGGTGGTTAAATCACAGAGATGATGATAAAGATTTTCTTATTCAATACAATCATGGGAATGAAAGCGGTTGGGACAATTCGACAGTTTTCAAAGAAACTATACCTATTGAATCTCCTGATTTAAACTCATATCTTATTGTTCTATTTGATCTTCTATCTGATATGGCTCAAAAATTAAAAAGATATAATGATTACGTAAATTTTAAAGAAATTTCAGAAAAGTTATTTGACAAATTAATAAAATTATGGAATCAAAATGAATTTATTGTTTTAGACCAGAAACACAATATTATAAATTGTAATAGCTTACAAAAATATATTCCTCTAATACTCACTAATAAACTTCCACTTAACATTATTGAAAAAATAACCATTAATATCCAGAAAAGATTCATTACCCAACATGGTCTTACCACAGAAGCAATAGATAGTCCAGATTTTGCCCCAAAAGGATACTGGAGAGGTCCTATTTGGGGGCCCACCACATTTCTACTTACTTCTTCATTAGATGATTTAAGCTTTAAAGAGTTTTTCTACAGATATTAAAACTAAATTCATAAAATTAGTTTTAAATAGCTATTTTAATGAAAATTTTGATCCAATAACAGGAGAAGGTCTATGTGATACTGCATTTAGTTGGATTAGTAGTATTTTCCTAAAATTCTTAGAAGAAATAGAAAAGGAGGGAATCTATGAAACTTTGGGAGAACTATAAAATTACTGGAATAAATGTTCTAAAACCAAGAGCATACTTTATACCTTTTACAGAATTAGAAAAAGCGAAAACTTATGAAAAAGGTTTAAGTATAGGATATAAACTCTTAAATGGAGTTTGGAAATTCATGTTTATTGAAGCTCCAGAATACTCACCTAATAATTTCTGGACAGAAGAATTTGATGACACAAACTGGGATGAAATAATTGTACCATCACCTTGGGAAACTCAAGGTTATGATAAACCATACCATACAGTTTTTCTTTACCTTTTCCCTATAAATCCACCTTATGTACCTACAAAAAATCCTTGTGGTATATATAGACGAAGATTTAATATCAACAAAAGTTGGTTGGAGAAAAGAATAATTTTAAGATTTCATGGAGTTTCTTCAGCTTTTAGTATTTGGCTAAATGGAAAAGAAATAGGATATAGCAAAGGGTCAAGATTAACTTCCGAATTTGATATAAGTCATGTTGTAAGAGAAAACAACAATCTAATTGTAGTTAGAGTTTATAAATGGTCAGATTCAAGTTACTTTGAAGATCAAGATATGTGGAAGCTCGGGGGAATTATAAGAGATGTAGAGTTAGTAGTTGAGACTAAGGATGGAATTTATGATTACTTTTTAATTCCAGATCTTGATGAAGATTATTCCAAAGGATCTTTGAAATTGAAAATCGAGTTTAATAAAACCTTAGAGAACTACAAATTAAAAACAATATTAATGGATGAGGAGGAAAAAATAATATCAGAAAATATATACGACTTCTCAAAAAACAACTCTTTAGAATTAACCATGGATAACCTTAAGATTAAAAAAAGGGCAGATGAAGAACCATACCTATATGATTTATTTATAATTTTAGAAAAAGATGGAAAAGTTATAGAAGTAATTCCCCAAAAAGTAGGATTTAGAAAAATAGAAATAAAAGGAAATACCTTTACTATGAATGGCAAAAAAGTTAAATTAAAAGGAATAAATAGACACGAATTTCATCCTAAATTAGGATACTACACTCCTAAAGAAGTAGTTGGAAAAGACATAAAAATCCTTAAGCAACACAATTTCAATGCTATAAGAACATCCCATTATCCAAATTCTCCATACTTTTATGACCTATGTGATAAGTATGGAATTTATGTTATTGCTGAATGTGATTTAGAAACTCATGGATTTGAGATAATAAACAAATATGATTTTATCAGCAACAATCCAGAATGGAGATTATCTTTTGAAAATAGAATTGAAAGAACATTACAAAGAGATAAGAATCACACATCCATAATAATATGGTCCTTAGGTAATGAATCTTCTTTTGGAGACAATTTTATTTATGCAGCCCAAAAGATAAAAAGTATTGATAAATCTCGCTTAATCCATTATGAGGGAGATAAGGATGCCAAAATTGTAGATATATATTCCACAATGTACACATGGATAGAATCAGAAAACTACAATAGATCTCTTAAAGAAATAATTGAAAACACTAAGAAACCCTATATTCTTTGCGAATATGCACATGCTATGGGTACTGGTCCTGGAAACCTAAAAGAATATGAAGAATTCATGGAAAATTATGATAATTTTCAGGGTGCATTTATTTGGGAATACTGCGATCATGGCCTATTAACAAAGAACAACGAAAATTTTATTTTCGGTGGAGATTTTCCCGAGGATTCAAATTTCTGTATTGATGGGCTTCTATTCCCTGACAGAAGTATTAAACCAGGACTCTTAGAAGCTAAGAATGTCTTTTCTCCAATCAAAATTAAACCTAAAGATATAAATAAAGGAGAATTTATAATAAAAAACTTATACTATTTTTCAGACCTATCAAATATTACTCTATCTATAGAGATTTTTAGTCTAAACAAGATCCTGTTTAGCAAAACCATAGATAGACTTAATATTAGTCCTCAAGAAGAAAAAAACATAGTGATAGATAATATTCCCCAAATACTTAAAAATTACAATGAAGAGATTTTTATAAATTTTGTCTTTCAACTAAAAGAAAATACATTTTGGGCAAGTAAAGGCCATGTTATCTCCTATTATCAATTTAAACTAAAAGAAAATAACAACACAAAACGCAAAATTATGACATCTAAAGGTTATTTTATGGAAGAAAATGAACAATATATTACAATAAAAGGAGACGATTTCAACATAAAATTCGATAAAGTAAATGCTAAATTAACTGATGGTTACAAAAATAGTTTCAAATTACTCTATAAGGGACCTTTTTTTAATTTATGGAGAGCTCCAATAGATAATGATAGAAATATAGTAAAAGATTATATCGAGAAATACAGACTATCATTTTTACAAGAGAGAATCGATAAAATAAATATTGTACCCCATAAAAGTTTTGTTGAAATTTACGTAACTGCCACTTATGGAACTTTAAATTCATCATGGTTATACATTTTAGAATATAAATATCTTATAATTCCGGATGGAAACATATATATAAAAGTAAGAGGAAATACAGAAGGTGACAAATATTTAGCACCTACAATGCTTCCTAAAATAGGTTTTAAATGGTACTTAGACAAAAAACTTGAAAAAGTTTTATGGTATGGTAGAGGTCCTGAAATAAATTATCCAGATATGAAAGAAAGCACCATAATAGGCATATACGAAAAAATATAAATGACTTAATAATAAAATATATTAAACCTCAAGACGCTGGGAATAGAGAAGAATGCAGATATGTAAGCCTAACAAATGAATTAGGATTTGGATTATTTGCTGGTTCAAAAAAAACTTTTAGCTTTAGTGCATATTGTTATGAGGATGAAGATTTACAAAAAACTAAATACTTTCATAAACTCCAAAAACGTAATTACATTATTTTCAATACCGATTATAAACAAAATGCTTTAGGCAGTAATTCTTGTGGTCAAAATCAACTCAAAAAGTATAGATGTCTATTTGAAAATTTTGAATTCAGTATATTGATATCCTTATTTAACAAGTATGAAATATTTGAAAAATCTAAATATCTTAATGATGCATTAATAGAAAATGAATGCTAAGGTGTTAGCAATTATATTATTATTCCTATCTTCAATAATATGGGGAGGGGATTTGTTGCAGTAAAAAATTGTACTCTCTATTTATCTTCTTCTTATATTATCTTTCTTAGATTCTCTATTGCATCTTCACTACTATTTTTCATTTATTACAAAAGATTAATAAAAACAGATCTTTTCTCAATTATTAAAGGGTTTATATTAGGAACCTTTTTATTATTAGCTTTTTGGCTACAAACAGAAGGTGTAAAATTCACAACTCCTGGAAGAAATGCTTTCTTCACAAGTACAAATATTATAATAGTCCCTTTTTTATATTGGCTCCTAAGTAATAAAAACCATCCCTAATCCATATTATAAGTACCTTTATTTCCCTATTAGGAATTCTTCTGCTCTTTTATAACGGTGAAAGATGGAATATAAATACAGGTGATATTCTCAGTCTATTTTGTGCCTTATTTTTCGCTTTACACATTATATACACTAAAAAATTTGTGAGTACCATAGATCCAATTTCTTTAACTTTCTACCAATTCTTATCTATATCATTATTATCTTTATTCACAATCTTATTGTACAAAGAATCATTAAACATAATGATAGATAAAACTTTTATAATATCTCTAACTTACATTTCACTATTAAGTACCTTTATAGCTTATATTTTTCAAACCCTATCTCAAAAATACTTACACCCTAGCGTTGTTTCAATAATACTTAGCACAAAATCAGTATTTGGTTATTTCTTCTCCTATATTATTTTAGGAGAAGAAATTAATGTAAATACCATATTAGGTAGATTGTTAATTTTTATAAGTGTAATAATTGCCTCATCAAAAGAGCCTTAGAGCTAATAGTATATCTCAACCAGTTTCTTTTTTAAAGCAGAATCATACCAAGCAGAAATCACCTTCATATCCTTTAACCCTTCAAATCCCGATGTTTTGGGATCTCTTTTATTCAAAATAGCATCCTCCATATCCTTTATTTCTGCCATATATTGATTCTCTCCATAAAAAGTATAAAATGTAAAGTTGTTTTCTTTTCTTAAAATAACTTTACCATCATATTCCTGATAAAGAGTATCTAACACATATAAAATTCCATCTCTACCCCTAATCTCAAAAGATACAGAAATAGAAGTATCATAACTTACATCCATAAGTACTAAAACTCCATCATCAAACTTTGCTACTGCTCCAGCATTTTGCTCCACTTCATACCCATAATTCTCATTAATCGCACATATCTCAACGATTTTATTATTAGGTCTAAAAAAATGTAAAGTGTTAATTACATGAACCCCAATATCCATAATAGCTCCTCCACCCGCAAGTTTAATATCATATCTCCACTTATCTCTATTTAAGTTAACAAAGGAAAAGCTTGCTTTTACTATCCCAAGTTTTCCTACAATATTACCTTCTAAAAGTTTTTTTGCACCTATATTATAAGGATTAAATCTACCCATGTTAGCTATTCCGAGAATTACTTTATTTTTTTCACAAGCTCTTATCATTTCCTCTGCTTCTTCCATATTCATAGCCATAGGTTTCTCACAAAGAACATGAATACCCTTCTCCGCACATTTTATTGTTTGTTCTTTATGAAATTTGTTAGGAGTGGCTACATATACCACGTCCACATCTTCTAAATCCTCAATTCTTTCATAAATTTTAGCCCCATATTTTTCTGCTAAATCACTTGCCTTTTCAGGATTTGTTGTAACTATCGCAGAAAGCTTAGCACCTATTACCTTTTCAAGAGCCGGGAGAAATCTATCCCTTACAATCTGTCCAATACCAATTACTGCCCATCTCATAACCTTCACCTCCTATATATGGAATTCTAAAATATCTTCATCTTTTACTTGATAATTTTTCTCCACAGGAATTCCCTTTACACTACCATCTTTTGTATAAAGTTTTGCATACTTTAAATTTCTTGCTATATCTTCATGAATTAATTCCGCCACATCAAGTACTTTTGATCCCTTCTTTAAAATATATGGATGTTCCAAATCTGGGGGATATCCGGGCTTTTTAGTATAGACTCTTACTACCTCTAGAGCATTAAATATCTCTATCCTTGCTTCTTCCATATTAATTCCTTTCTCAGCAGAGATTAAGCACAACTTTAAATCGTCCTTTAATATATCAACATCTTCTTTTAATTCAGAAGGATCTAATAGATCAATTTTATTTATCAAAATCATTCCTCTAACCTCTTTTATAGTTGAATAAGGATCTTTACTAGGATTCTCAGAGACCAATTTTATCTTTCTATTCTCCAGCATTTCTTTAATCTTAACATATTCCTCTAAAATAGACCCTTGATCTGGTGAGAGAAAAACTAAGGTTAAATCTGAATTTCTTACAAGATTATACATCCATGAATCTGAATTTTCCCAAAAGGGTGGAAGATCTATAAGCTGAATTTGTATGTTTTCAAAAGGTATCATACCTACTACAGGATAAATAGTAGAAAAGGGATAATCTGCCACAAAGCTTTGCACTCCTGTAAGAAGACTAAAAAACAAAGATTTTCCAGTATTAGGTGGACCTATTATAACAACCTGTCCTGCTCCTTCTTTTTCTATATAATCCCATGATCTACCACCACCTTTTTTTGACCTTTTTTCAGCTTCCTCCATAAGTTGAGAGAGTTTTCTTCTTAAATCTGCCTTCATTTTATCTGTACCTTTATGCTTTGGTAAAATAGCAAGCATCTCTTTAAGAGCCTGAATCTTATCTTCTATAGTTTTAGCTTCCCTAAATCTCTTTTCAGCCTCAAAATACTGCGGAGGAAGATTAGCAGGCACAAAAATCACACCCCTTTTGTTTATATTCTTAAAAAGATTATACATTAAAAACCTTCTTTTTTATTTATAATAATGTTATAATAGAAAAAATTCTAATTAATTCCTTTGATAAAAAAAACAACCGAATTAATTAGAAAATCTTTCTATAAGAAGGTGATTTTATCTTTAATATTTTTCTTCTTCCCTAAATTCTCCTATTTTTTAATAAAATTTAAACGGAGGTAACCAATTAGTGAAGAAAATTATAATATGGCCAATAATCCTTATTCTCAGTATCTTTCTCTCAGGATGTACTCCTCCATCCGAGAATTCTTCATTAGGAAGTTCAACTATTCAAGGAAATGTCTATTATTTTGATAAACCTGAGAATCAATCAAATAATATAAAAGTAAATCTAATACCACAAACAGAGGATTCACCCCTGAATATAAATAATACCTACGTAGTTACAGGAAATAATGGATCATATAAATTTCAAAATATACCAGCAGGTACTTACCTTATTTTAGCTCAAGATATAGATAGAAATTATCAACCAGCCAACGTAATAGTGGAAGTTGTTGACAATCAAACTATCACTGCTGAAACAATGATCTTAACCAAGGTTATAAAACATATAGTAATATTTAGAGAGACAGAAACAGGATGGTCAAACGCAGGAATTCCCTCCTCAGTAATAGGTAATATATTATCAACGGAAATTGGAATAACCGAAGGTACAAATCAAAATCAGTTTGAATATAGAAGTATAAGAGATCAAAATCCAAATTTAAACTTAAATATAGGAGATCTAATAATTATTGAAGGCGACCAGCCTCAAGACTTCTATGACTTCTATACAAACAATATAGAAACCTTTAATAATTTCATAGCAAATGGTGGTACAATTTTTTGGATAGCATGTGATAATGGTTGGGCTTATGGAAACTATACTTCTCATCTTCCTGGAGGTGTTACTTGGAGGGATGCATACGATTCATACAATAACATAGTATATTTTGAACATCCTATTACCAAAAATTTCCCAGAACAACTATACGGAAATTATGCAAGTCATGGTGGATTTGATAATTTAGACACTGCTAATATCGCTAACTTAATGGTCTATGTAAAAGAAAACACAGGAGATGGTATTAATACTTTACCTACCTTTATAGAATATAGATATAATAAAGGTAGAGTTTTAGCTACCACAGCACCCTTAGAGTGGTATGTAATGAATGGACCAACAGAAACCCCTGAAGGATTTAATACAACTTATAAAGACTTATTTAAACTAATGTTAGCAAGATCTTTAAGATATATTATGAATTTAAATGTAAGCCCTGATATCCATATCTCTGAAACTATAAACATTCAATTTCTTAAAGTAAAGGGAGTTTCCCATAAGTAAAGTATAAAACAATTAAAAGGGGGAGGGTACGTCTCCCCCTTAAATTCTAAAAACCAATAGTTACATAATAGTAGAAATTTCCAGATTCATTAGGATTAGGTTTTCCTTGCCACACTGGAAAAGCATATCCTATGTTCAAAGAAAAAGGAATTTCAGAAACAGTGGTAAATCCATATTTAATTTCAAAACCAAGACCTAACTTTAAATTATTCAATGAAATAACATTTATATTATCCCATATCCCACCAAATTCCAAGAAAGTATTGAAATCTAAATTCCTCAATATAAACAGGTTAAAGTATTTTTTCTCTAGATCCCTAAGTATAGGTAAATCCCAATTGGCCAAAATTCTTAATTTAAATTTTCCTAAATATTCATCTGTTAAAGATTTAAAATCAGAAAGAGATAACATCTCCTCATACTCTGGGTTCCCATTGATATAACCCACTATTCCATCCAAATTCAAATAACTCTGAGGAAAAACTAAAAAATTCTTATTAAAACCAGCTTGAACCCTACAAAAACTAAATCCAGTAGAAGAAAACGCCAATCTTAAATCAACATTACTTAAAAGGGCTCTTGAATAATAATCAGCAAATCTTTGAATCCCAAAATCAACATATAATTTATTATTAAGCATTTGATTGTATAACAAGGAAAAGTTTAAAACATAGGCTTTATCCCAATAATTTCCGCTTATACCAATATCAAATCTCCTCCATATATTTTTTGTATATGATACACCACCAGCTATCACATTAGGATCCATATACCATAACTGGAATAAAAAGGAATCATCTTTGGGAAGATTATAGATATAAGATAAACTAAATCCCTTGTAATCTTCTTCATAAAAACCTTCAAGAGATAGATTAAAATTTATAGGATCATAAAACTCTATTCGATATGAAGCATAACTTAGTTTTCCTGTAGAAAGATCTATTCTGACAGAAGGTATGGAATCGTAATAAAGCACATAAGAATCTAAAGGGTTTTTTCTTGTTGAAGTGTAGATTATTTTTCGAGGGTACCAATTATTAATTCTATTTGAATCTGGAATCTTTGAATCTGGATCTAAAACTGCATACTTAAATGAACCTTCTAACGGTACCTCTACAAAGCCTGCTTCACCATTATACTCAACTCTTACAACTCCGGAATATATATCCCTTGAATTTACACTTTTTTCTCCCACTACTTCCAATTGCAAAGGCATATTTATATTACCATTATTTTTGATATATATTCTTACAAAATTCTTACCATCTTTATTAATATTCTCTACTCTATATATCTCATAGTCTACCTTTCCTTTAGAGTAAAACCAATCCTTAAAAAACTTATCACAATCTAACCCAAACTTGTTTTTTAAGTAATTCTCTATTTCTGTCGTCTCCAAAATTTTGTACTTATAATCACTGTATAATTCCCTTATTATTCCATCAAATTTTTCCTCTCCTACTTCAAAAGCTAAAGCCCTTAAAGCAAGATAACTCTTATTATATACCTTAGTACTATAACCATTTAAATAACTATTCCAATAATCTTTAACTATCTCTTCATCCCATCCATCTTTCAAATACATTAAATATGGAAGTTCTGAATTCCACTCTCTTAAATTAAGATCTCCAAAAACGTAATCTTTTAGGAGCTGTAAAAAGTAATCATCTCCTAAATCAGGAAATAGATTTCCACCCTTTGCCCCATACTTCCTTTCAAAATATGTGATAGAAAGATATTCAGCAAACCCTTCTGATATCCAATTTTCTTGATTTAAATCCATACCTACACCTATTCCCCACCAAAGATGGGCAAACTCATGAGCAATTAAATATTCTAAAAGTCTATCCCAAAGGTAAGGAGTAATAAGATCTGCTGAATAAAAAGCTGTATTGCCTAAAACCACAAAACCATCAGCAGCCATTCCCCAAAAACCCTTTATTTGTCCTTCAACTATATTAATCCTCCTATGTTTAGAACTTCCATAAACCTTAGAATAATAATCATAAACTTCTCTCGCAAAAGACGCTAAAATTCTTGCTCTATATTCTCTTCCAGGATAAAAATATACGTATATTTCAGGGAATTTTTCATCTGCCAACCTATATACCTGATAATCTAAACTTATTGCAATTGGTAAAGATCTTCTTGGAATATCATTTACCCCAATTACCCTTTTCCAGTCTCCTTCTATCTCTTCTCTTACTTCATCCATACCTACCGCTACTTTATATTCTTTAGGTACTAAAAGCTCAAGATAAAAATTGCTTGAAACAAGCCTACCTCCCTTATTCCACTCATTATTTACATAAGGAAGCTCATATGGAAACCATCCAAATCTCCATACAAAAGCATTTTTACAAAATGCCATATCCCCTGTGTAGGATTCTGGAAACTTGGTAGAAAAATATATAACTAAACCCAATGATTCTCCAGGAGTAAGTTTCTTAGGAAGTATTACCTTCAAATAGTTATCCCTTAAAGAATAATTTTGATAAAAAACCTTCCCATCTTCTAAAATATAATCCATATCCTTTCCAAAAAGATCTGTGACCCTTGATATATTTGTATAACCTGGATCAAATCCTTTTACATAATTTGAATCCTGTAATAGTGGGTGAAGATACGGATTTCTTTCCTTAAGAAGATTTGCAGGAAGATAAAAGTAAATCTCTGAAATCTCTTTCCCAGTATTATTTACATAATTTACTTCAACCTTCCCACTTATGATTTTTTCCTTAGGAGAAAGTTGAGCATACACTTTATAGCTGGACACATCAGCAAGAGACACGCCCAAAAGGTAAGAGATAACAATTAGGAAAAGCATTAAATATTTTTTCATCATACTTTAACCCCCTTATATTATTTTATCTCTATCTTTTTCTCAAAAAGCCAAGAGTTTAACATTAGGAAAAAGATAGTAACCATAATATCAAATATTATTACGAATACATTAATACTCAAACTACCACTAGGTATACTTATGGATATTTCTAGTGAGCCAGTAATACTTTCATAATTAAATTGAGGTAAATTAAAACTAAGACTGTTAGGAGACCAGCTACTAATTTTATATCTTAATTTATCACCAAAAACTAAAATAAGAATTGATATTACATAAAGCATCTTTTTAAAAAGATCTTTCACAGAAGGAAGAACATTTGCAATGAAAAAAGTTGAAGATATTATAAAAATTTCCCATAAAGCAAACACCAAGAGTATTATGGTGTAAATTCCTCCTCTTTGCAAATAATTAATAATTAGGTTTTTAAATGCTGGATTCATATTACTAATTATTATTGTCATAAAAAATAAATTTAAGATTAAAATGTATAAGCTTTCTAATACTCCCATAATCATTCTACGAATATAAGTATAACGAGGATTAATTGGAATAGAGTAATAAAGATACTTCATATCCTCTGATACTAAACTCTTAATATTAAAAATCCCATTTAAAATCATGGACATAAGTAACGTTAAAAAGGACAATACAAAAGCCAATTCAGGAGTTAAATTTCTAAAATAACCCATAAAAAGACTAATATAAATTCCAATAGTTACAACAGTAATAATCAAATAATATCTCTTTTTTCCTAATATCCCATATTTAAATAAATTTAACATACACATAACTCTCCTTAAAATGTATTCCTAAATAATCTATCTATGGACATCTTCTTTTCTTCTCTAAGAGTCTCAGCTTTCCCATCAATTAGAATCTCTCCGTTGGAGATAAATACAGCACTATCAATAATTGACTCCACATCATCAATAAGATGAGTGGAAATTATCATTAAACTATCCTCTCTATAGTTCTTCAAAATACTAGTTAATATTCTTTCACGTGAAGCTGAATCTATTCCTCCCAAGGGTTCATCCAAAAGATAGACCTTTGCTTTTCTTGAAACAACAAGACTCAAACATACTTTTTCTTGTTCATCTTTGGAAAGTTCTTTTATTTTACTCTCAAATTTTAAATCAAAATATTCCATCAAATCCTTAAACTTTTTCTCTTCAAAATAAGGAAAAAATCTTTATAAAAATTAAAGGCATCTTTAATCTTCATCCATGAAGGAATTAAATTATTATCAGGTAAAAAAGAGACTATAGCTCTGGTATTATAGTCTATATCTTTACCGTCAATTTTTATGCTTCCAGAAGAAGGCCTTAAAAATCCTATAATTAATTTTAATAAAGTGGTTTTTCCACTTCCATTAGGGCCAAAAAGCCCTACAATTTCTCCTAAATCTCCAGACAAACTTACATTCTTTAATGCACATTTTTTCCCATAATATTTATACAAACCTTTAACCTCTAAAACTCCCATTTTTAATTAACCTCCTCCCAATATTTGCCTAATAGAAGATTCAAGTCTTCCTTAGATAAATTAATTTCCTTCATCTCCTTTATAAAAGCCTTAATCCTCTCACTAGCTAAATTTTCTTTAAGCTCCATAAGTTTCTTTTCATTGCTTATCACAAAGGAACCTACACCTTTAACAGTTTCTATTATTCCTTCCCTTTCTAATTCTTGATAAACTCTTTGAACGGTATTAGGATTTACCTTTAACTCCACTGCCAATTCTCTTACTGATGGCAATTTATCACCTCCTTTTAATTCACCTTTTATTATTTTTTTCTTAATCAAATTCATAATCTGAAGATATATAGGAATACGCTCATCAAAATCAGTCATTCTACACCTCCTTTCATTATGTATTACTGTATTAGTTATATAATACAGTATGACAATAAAATTTGTCAAGGATATGATAAAATATTTTGAAGATTAAACAAAAAGAAAGGAGGCTTATTTATTATGCAAGAATCTAACATTCCCTCCCTTACCTACCATAAATCAAGATGGTTTTATATTCCTTTAGGAATAATTATTTACATATGCTTAGGAACAGTATATTCTTGGAGTGTATTTAGAAAACCCTTAGAAAATCTTCTTAATATCACTGCTACACAAAGTGGTATTCCCTATATGCTCTTTCTTTTTTTCTTTTCACTATTTATGGCGCTTTCAGGTGGATTTATAAATAAATATAAGCCAAAGTATATTATTACATTAGGAGGAATACTTGTTGGTTTAGGTTGGATACTTTCTGGTTTTTTGCCAGATATAAATATGATTTCCATAACATACGGAATAATAGCAGGAAGTGGTGTTGGCATAGTATATGGAGTTCCCATTGCTGTAATATCAAAGTGGTTTCCTGATAAAAGAGGTCTTTCTATGGGACTTGTAATTTCTGGTTTTGGTTTATCCCCTCTTATTACTGCACCTTTAGCAAGATGGTTAATAGACCTATATGAACCTTTCAATACTTTTAAAATTTTAGGATTTGTTTTTATATTATTAATAACTATCATAGGGTTTTTCTTTAAGTTTCCACCAGAAAATTTTACTTTTAAAAATCCGAGTAAAACCCAAAAAAGGATTTTCTCTGAGCTGACTCTAAAAGAAATGTTAAAAACTTCAAAATTTTATGGACTCTGGTTTTGCTATCTTTTAGGAACAGTAGCGGGATTAATGATTATAGGAATATCAAGTCCTGTCGGAGAAGAATTGATAAAATTAGATCCTAAAATTACAGCAAAACTTATGTCTCTTTTTGCTATTTTTAATGCCTTAGGGAGACCTCTTTTTGGATGGATTACTGACAAAATACTACCCATGAAATCTGCAATTACTTCATATATCTTGCTAATAATAGCTACTCTCCTTATGATAATATCAAAAGCTGAAAATCCAATTTTCTATATAATTTCTTTTTCTATATTTTGGCTAATTCTTGGTGCATGGCTTGCTATAGCTCCTGCTTCAACTGTAATATTATTTGGAGAGAAAAACTATAGTAAAAATTATGGCATTGTATTTACCGCTTACGGCTTTGGAGCAATCATTGGAGTTACAATTTCTGGTATTTTAAGGGATATTTTGGGGAGTTATTTATATGTTTTTTATCTTTTAGGGATTTTAGGTATTTTAGGAATTATTATAGCTTTAATATTTTTAAGAGGGGAAATAGCATTTTAAGAAGATAATTAAAAAAATGAAAATGAAAGCTATGCTTTTAAAAAAAATATGTGATTTATCAGAATGCAAAGAGCCCTTAGTGCTTGAAGAGATACTTATTCCCTTTCCCAAGGAAAGGGAAATATTAATAAAAGTTTCAGCCTGTGGAGTATGCAGGACTGATCTTGATATTATTGAGGGGAGAACTCCTCCTTCCAAACTTCCCATTATCTTAGGGCATCAGATAGTTGGGAGAGTAGTAGAAAAAGGTGAAAAGGTTAAAAATTTTAATATAGGAGATAGAATAGGAATTGCATGGATTAACTATTCTTGTGGTAAATGCAAATTTTGCCTTTCTGGACAAGAAAATTTATGTAACGAATTCAAAGCTACTGGAAGAGATGTTGATGGGGGTTATGCTGAATATACCTTAGTCTCAGAAGATTTTGCATATAAAATTCCTGAAAATTACTCAGATGAAGAATCTGCTCCTCTTCTTTGTGCAGGAGCTGTAGGTTATAGATCTTTAAAGCTCGCTAATATAAAAGATGGAGATAATATTGGACTTTCTGGCTTTGGAGCTTCAGGTCATTTAGTACTAAAAATGATAAAAGTTCTATATCCTAATTCCAAAATTTTTGTATTCTCAAGAAATGAAAAGGAAAGAATCTTTGCTAAAGAACTTTCAGCCTTCTGGACAGGAGATTTTGGAGAAGAAACACCTGAAAAATTGAAAGCCATAATAGATACTACTCCTGCTTGGAGACCTATTGTATCGGTTTTAAAAAATTTAGAAAAAGGCGGTCGTCTTGTAATAAATGCAATAAGAAAAGAAGAAAAAGATAAAGAATTTCTTTTAAATATAAATTATGAAAGAGATTTATGGATGGAAAAGGAGATAAAATCAACAGCAAATGTAACAAGAAAAGATATAGAAGAATTTTTAACCATTGCTCAAAAGTTTAATTTTAAGCCAGAGGTTCAAATATATCCATTAGAATCTGCCAATTTAGCTCTTTTAGAATTAAAACAAGGTAAGATAAGAGGGGGAAAGGTCTTAAAAATATGATTAAAATAGAAAATTTTACCGAAAGAAAGGAAAACTTCAACTCAAGAGAAGTAAGAATTTTAGAATTTAACTTCTCCATATTAGAAGAATCCTATTACGACTTTTATATTTACTATACTCCAAAGGAACATCATTTAAAATGTCATTGCTTCCTAAACGATCTTGCCTTGGGAGAAGTTAATCTTTTTCCTAATGAAAATTACTGCCTCATGGGTGAGCTAAAACTAAAAAAGGGAAATTATACCCTTTCTATAGGTCATATTCCAGAAGATTTTCAAATTCATCATATGGAGCTTTTTAAGAAAGAAAAAAGTAATTTTAAATTTCCTGAATTTAAGATTAGAAATAATTTAGCCGGTTCTGCCAAGAAACTTTTAGAATTTTTTGAAAAAATATACTCCAAATATATAATTGCAGGTCAACATACAAATACATCATCTGGACCTGAGATAGCCTACCTTGAATATATTACAGGTAAACTTCCTGCTTTAAGAGGTTTTGATCTTTTAAGTTATTCATCTAAAACAAGGACTGAAGACATGACACAAGATGCAATAATAGAGATTGAAGGAAATAAAGGTTCCATAGAAAAAGCTATTGAATGGGGAAAAGATTATAGAGGAATAGTAACTCTATGCTGGCATTGGTATGCTCCTTCTGGGGGAAAAGATAAGACCTTTTATACAGCTAACACGAATTTTGATTTAGAAGAGGCTTTAAAATCTGGTACAGAAGAAAATAAAGCTTTATTATTAGATATAAATCTTATCGCTAATGAACTTTTAAAATTAAAATCAGCTGATATTCCAGTGTTATGGAGACCTCTTCATGAAGCAGATGGAAAATGGTTTTGGTGGGGAGCAAAAGGAGCCAAAGCTTACAAAGAACTATATTATCTTCTTTTTGACATTTTAACAAATAAATACGGATTAAATAATCTCATTTGGATTTGGAATGCTCCTCATCCAGAATGGAAAATTGATAACGAGTATTATGATATAGCTGGTATAGATAACTATGTTCCTGCTGGAAATTATGGTCCTATGAAATTTTCCTATAATTACCTTCTCCATTTAACAGATTATAAAAAACCTCTTGCTTTAACTGAAAATGGACCTATACCCGATCCTGATTTAGTTTTTGAATACGAGGCTTATTTTTTATGGTTTATGCCATGGTTTGGCCCTTTTATATTTAATCACAACATCAATTCAAAAGAACATTTAACTAAAGTTTATAACCATGAACGTGTTATAACCTTAGATAAAATTCAATGTTATAATAAATAATAAAAATATAAATAGGAGGTATAAAATGAGACACTTACTTATCTTTACTTTTCTCCTTCTTTTAATGATACCTATATTAGGGGCAGAACCACGTTATAAAGATGCTCTTATCCTTAGAGAACCTTCTTCTGCAGATATCAAAACTAAAAATCTTCCTCTAACTATGGAGCTTAATTTTTGGAATATTTTAAGCTATGAAGGTGAAACTTGGATGGCATTTTATGAAAAAGATGATACAGTAGAATATTATGCAGACATTAAAAACATTATATTAAAAGATAAAAATTCATGGGTACATGGATATCCTGAAGTCTATTATGGTTATAAACCATGGTCTGTCCATGGAACCTCTAGTGAAAAACTTGTTCTACCTCAAAAAGTATCTAAATTCCCTGATATCTATTTTAACTTTAAATATTCTTTATGGCATGAAAGTTATTTACCAATAAATTTTGCCATGGAAACATGGATCACCCGTGAAGAGAAGCAAAAATCAGCATCTTCTGGAGATATTGAAATGATGGTGTGGCTTTACTCCCAAAAATTAGGACCAGCTGGTAGAAAGGTTGCAGAAATAAAGATTCCAATTATATATAATGGAAGGGTTAAAGATATAATCTGGGAGGTCTATGTATCTCCTATGTCATGGGATTATATAGCTTACAAATCAAAGGAGAATTTAAAGGAAGGAGAAGTAAAGATACCTATAAATGATTTTCTAAAAAATTTGAGAGATATTATTAAGCAATACTCTAAAAGAATTACTCCAGAACAGTTTGACCAAATGTACGTTACAGACTGGGAAATAGGAACTGAATTTGGAGATCCTTATACTATATCTGCAAAATTTGGATGGACATTTTCAAATTTTGATATAGAAAACAAATAAAAAAGGGGAGACTTATCTCTCCCCTCTTTCATACTTATATTTATACATCTTTAAATCAGCCCTACTTATTAATTCATTAGGTGAAGTAATATCTTCTGAAGAAGTCTCTATTCCATAACTTATTTTTATTTTTCCGTTAGTAGAATCATCAATATGCATTTTTATCCTTTCCACCACTTTTAAAGCATCATCATAATCAGCCTTTCTCAATATTACAAGAAATTCGTCTCCACCCCATCTAATAGCAGAATCGCTTTGTCTAATTGAATTTTTAATAATATTAGCAACTTCTTTCAATAAGTAATCACCATATAAATGTCCCAAAGTATCGTTAATCTTTTTAAAAGAATCTATATCTATAAATACAACACTAAATTTCTCCTTTTCTCTTACAAAGTCAGAAAAGGCTTCTTCTATTTTTCTTTCTCCATAAGATCTATTAAAAATACCTGTTAAAGGATCATAAATTCCATATTTTTTCTCCCAAAAGATAATAAAATTCTTAAGTATATTTCTCATAACAAAGAAAACTTTTGGAGAAGGTTTTTCTAAGGAATAAAGCTTAATTGTATACGGCATTCTTCTATAAGTAAGACTTAAATGAGAATCATATAAAAGTCTATTTCCTTTCTCTAAGACTCTATCACCTATATCTATCCTTACCATAAAATCTTCCAAAAAATCTGTCAAAATCCTATATATAATCTCCATAGCCTCTTCCTCTCCTCTTGCCTCCATCAATGCTCTTCCCATATAAAGATCAAGAGCCCTTAGTTTGGAGTGTTCATGCATTATCTCCTTATAAGTATCACCCATCTTTTCTTTTATTTTATTTATCACATCTTCAATCCCAAGAAGAATAGCAAGTTCAAAAGCTTCCAATCTTACATATGGAAGAAATCCCATAAAAAATTCTCTCCTAACCATATATTCATCAAGAAGCATGTATGAATATAAAGCATCTAAAAACTCCCATCTTTCTAACATTTCATCAATGTAACCTATAAGATTAAAAAAGCTTTCTTTTAGAATAAATCCCTTCAAAAAAACATGCAAAGGAAAGTCTGTAGGATATCCTCTTAATGACTTTGAAAGATCAATTCCTTTTTCAGCAGCAAGTTTCATATATAAGGTAATTATTTGTTCCTCCTTAGTATTAAGGACTTCTTCTTCAGAAATATCATATTCCTTATTTAGAAAAGTCTTTAATATTTTCACTAATATCTCACTCTCTTTTATATTTTTAATTCCTTCCAGTTTCTGAATTACTCTTTCCAAATCATATAATTTCCCATAATAAAGATATGATATTGCTAATCTCCTATAACCTGAATATAAAAAGTAATCAAATTTAATATCCTCTAAAAGATTTTCAAGGATATTGATTAAACCTATCACTTCTTGATAATTAGAATATTGAATCTTTTTCTTTATTAAATTACCCAAACTTATAACTACTAGATTTAGTGATAGGTATTTTGAAAGCTCATATGCTTTCAAAGAAGCATAAATAGAGGATCTTGGCCCATTCAAGTAAGCCTTCAAATCACCTATATTATTCAATAATTTATGCAAAATTACTTTGTCCTTTGTCCTATTTGCAAAAGAAAGACCAGTTTCCAAAAATGAAAGCGCCTTCTCATATTTATTCTCTCCAATAGTCAAAAGAGCAAGCATATTATAAAAATTAGCCATATATTTAGGAGAAGATCCAAGATTTATAATTCGATCAAGATATTTATTAAAAAGATATAATCCATCCTCAATCTTCTTAGACAAGAAATAATAACTTCCTATTCTTGAAAGAATCTCTGGAGTTTCATAAGATACAGAAATATCCATAAAATTATTCTTAATAATTTCTTCTGCCTCTTCATATTTACCAAGATAAGATAGACATCTAACCTTAGTTGCTAAATCAAATAAATTATTTTCTTCTAAATCATTTATAAGTTCTAAAGACTGAGAAAATTCTTGGAAATTAATAAGTAAATCAATTAATTCCCTTCTGTAAAGATCCCTATTGGGTATCTCTTTTTGAAGAATCTCCTTTAGAATATTACTTTTTCTCTGTAGATTATATGTACTTCTATATTCCTTAAGTTTAAATAAAGTCCAACTTCTTATATCATCTTCTGAAAGTAAAGCCAGTCTTCCCCATAAATCAGAGTAATTGTATGAAGAAAGCTTTTTAGTAAATTTCTCTCTTAAAACTTTTTCATCCTTTATATAGCTTCTAATATTATTAAGTACATCTTCTGAGGCAAATCTCCATAAAGGATATTCCCATTTTAGAATTCTGCTTTCAGCAAATTCCTTCATAAATTTAAGAGGGCCATAAATATCCTTAACAGCCTTTATAGTAGTAGAAGAAAATGTTTTACCCACTATGGTGAAAGTAAAAAGGGCATTTTTATCACTCTCATAAAGGTTAGAGACTTTTTCATGTATAATCTCATCTAAAGGTTTAAATTGATTCACAAAAATAACTTCTGCATTATTCCAATTACCTTTACTTAAGCTATATAATTTTTCAGCTTCTTTAGGGGTAATATTAAAAGCCTTAGACATTTCATAAACTACAATACCTTCCTTAGTTATAGGTACAACATACTGATCAGGATTAAACCTAAAACAATTCAAAGCAAAATCCTTACCTGCAATTAAAAATCTTATATCATACTTTTTCCTTAAATAAGGGATTAGTTCTGAAAAAATTTCATTAAAATGTAAGTATTCTTGCCAATTATCAAAGAACCAGTATTTTATAGTTTTACGTTCAAGAATCACCTTAATAATATCCAAAATTTGAGAGATCTCAGCATCTTTTGTGATTACCTCTTCAGCCTCATAATCTTTCAAAAGAGATAAAAACCTTGGATGTATGTAACGCCTCAAAATAGGTCCAACTATATGATCCTTCTCTTCTAAAAACCTTTTTTTTATCAATCAAAACAAGCAATGATAAGAACAATTCACCAATAGGAGTCCTATGGGATGCATAATGAGTAAAGATAGATTGGGATTTTAATTTATTGTATAAAGACTTTAGTATATAGGTTCTTCCACTTCCCTGTGGAAAATCTAAATACACTATTTTTTCCCTTTCAAGGAGAGATTCTAAATAATTAATATTCTGCAAGATTAACCCCATTTATTTATTTTTATATCATTTATTAATTGAATTTTATCACAAATTCATTAAAGATTTAATTTCTTTTATCAAACATTGAGCCTCACAATTTAATCTTTTATCCCCAAGTTTTTCATCTACACCTTTAAGAGCTTCTTTTGTAAGCCCAACCTTTACATCCACATTATTGCTTCCTATTCTATCAAGATCAACATAGCCTAAATCTATACTCATCATTTCACTACTCTCTTCTATTCCTGCATGCATAGGATTTGCTGATACAAGTCCCTCTGGATATTTCACCTTACCCCAATGCCATCCCAAAACCTTCATAACCCTGTCCATATATTCACTTTCCAATCTCTCAATAACTTCAATCTGTTCTTTAGCCATATGTCCACTACAAACTACTGTCATTTTAAATCCTGTTCTCTCTAAAAAGAAAAGTACATCACTAAGAAGATAATAAAGAACATCTTTTTTCACAAATACACTTCCTGGAATTTTTTCTTCTGCAAACATCTCCATTCCCCATAAATTCTCTCCATTTTTTATCTTTATACCATCAGTACCTATAAATAAAGTAGGAAATAAAACTCCCCCTATCTCATCCCATACCAACTCCAATACTTTTCTCGTCCTAAAAGCATCAGTACCAAATATCAAATGTTCTCCATGCCATTCTATAGGACTTACAGGTAAATAAACTATGGGTTTACTACTCAAAATTTCCTGTAACTGATGAGGAAACATAGTTTCATATCTATATTTCATCATATTCTTCACCCCTTAAATTTTTCTTCTCTATAAATATTTTATCAGGGACTGATTTTGTCACTTTATTATGGTATTCTATAAGTGTAAAAAGAATAGTTTGTAAATAGAATAGAAATTGAAGTATACTTATATATGAGGGAGAAGACATGAGAATAAAATTAACATATGAAAGCTTAGATGGAGACATAGTACTTCCAAAACATTATAATCACCATATTCAAGCTCTCATATACAAAACCTTTACCCCAGATCTTGCTACAAAACTTCATAATATAGGTTTCCCTTTAGGAAAAAGAAAATTCAAATTATTCACTTTTTCCCGTATATTGGAAAAGGGCATTCTCTCCAAAGATAATGAAAAATTAATATTTAAGAGAAAAATAACAATATACTTCTCTTCTCCCATAGAAGATATAGTAGGAAATTTAGCTGAAAGAAGTTTTAAAGAAAGAGAATTTGAATTATGCAATAAAAAGATATATATCTCTCAGCTTGAAATAGTAACTACTCCAAAGATAGAAAATAAAGTAATAATTAAAGCTTTATCCCCCATTACCATATATAGCACTTTATATAAAAAGGATGGTGAAAAAATTGTACATTATTACAAACCAATTGATAAAGAATTCTCAAAACTTATGGAGAAAAACGCAAAGAAAAAATATCACCTTCTTTACGGAAAAGATGCAGAACAAATGTCTCTTGAAATAAAACCCTTAAAATTCTCAGTACAAGAAAACTTAAAAATTATAAAATTTAAGGACACCATTATAGAAGGATACACTGGCATCTACGAGCTCGTAGGGGATCCAGAATTAATTTATCTCACCTACGAGACAGGCTTAGGAAATAAAAATTCAGCAGGATTTGGAATGTGGGAAATATGGAGGGGAAAGGAGAGTGATGAAGATGCTTGATGCGGTTAAAGAGATAGGAGACATATTATTAAAAAAGAATATCAAAAACCAGATCGAAATCCTTATTGAAGATCCAAACCCTAACCAAAAATATAATAATGTTTTTTGCTTAACTTTTGAAGAAAACGGTAAAATAAAGTATATAGGAATTGAACCTGAAGACTATGATTCGGAAAAGAAAATAAAATACCTGTACAGAAGTGGTCCTGCTAATGGACCTAATTTTACACCTTCTACCAAAGTTACAGAGATAGAAAAAACTCTATCTATTAAAGTTTTAAATTGGTTCAAAGATGTTTTTTCACAAAAAAATTTAGAGATATCCAAAGAGGAAAAAGAATATTTAGAAAAGATTTATACAGAATTAAAAAATCATGAGAATGAAATAATAGAGGAATTCAAGCAAAAACTAAAAGATATACCAAAAAAGGAAGGCGTATTTCTAACCTTAAAGTTTAAAAAAGAAGGAAAAATAGAATATTTAGGAGATAAAGAAGTTTTTACAAAAACTTTAGAAAAATTGGTGAAGATAAAAGAGGGTAAAAAAGGTTCCAATATAGGCCAATGTTCTATATGCTTAGAGGAAAAAGAAGTTTCCATAGGGGACGGAATATATGCCTTCTATACAATAGATAAACCAGGATTTATCTCTGGTGGTTTCAAAGAAAAAGAAGCATGGAAAAACTTTCCATTATGTGAAGACTGTAGACGTAGCTTAGAAAAGGGGAAAGAATATATTGAAAAAGAGCTTACTTTCAAAATGGCAGGAATTTCTTATCAGCTTATCCCCAAATTTCTCTTAGGAAGGGAATTTATAAAGGAAGATGTTTATAACATATTTTTCGATACTCCAAAACTGCTATCCCTAAAGAAGAATACTGTTAAGAGATATCTTGGAGATGAGGAAGATATTTTACAGTATTTATCTGCCACCGACGATTATATTACTTTAAACTTTTTATTTATAGAAAGAAAACAAAGTGCAGAAAAAATCCTTGCACTCATAGAGGATGTTTTACCCTCTCGACTAAGAAGTATATTCAAAGCAAAAGAAGAGGTAGATAAATTATTTAATGCAGATTTCACTATGAGAAATCTATGGACTTTCTTTTCAAAATCAGATCCTGATAAAAGAGAAACAGACCTTGTAAATTACTTTTTAGAAATTGTAGATCACATATTCAAAAATAGACCCATAGATAAAGATTTCATATTCCAATTTTTTATGAGAAAAACAAGAACTCAGTATGTTAGAGATGAATATTTCTCCTTTGTAGTAAAAGAGGCTATAATGTCCCTTTTGTTTCTACTTTATTTAGACTTAATCCGTATGGAGGTGATAAATATGGAAGAAGAAAGATTATTTGAGCCTATATTTAAAAAATTTTCTCCAGCCTTTAATCATCCCCTTAAAAAGGGCCTTTTCTTGATCGGCGCCTTAACCCAAATGTTATTAAATGTACAATATTCCCAAAGAGGCAGTGATCCTTTTAGAAAACAACTAAAAAGTTTAAAAATGGAAGAAAAAGACTTTAAAGGGCTTCTTCCAAAAGTAATAAATAAATTACAAGAGTACGATTCCTTTGATAAAGGAAAACAAAAATTAGCAGAAGAAGCCTCTTACTATCTACTTCTGGCTGGAGATAATTGGAAACTTTCAAACGATGAGCTTAATTTCTACTTTGCATGTGGTATGAACCTATTAGATGAACTAATACCATATATTTATCCAGAAAAAAATTAAGATAGGAGGTGTTTTAAATGGGTGAGTTAAAAAATAGATCTGAAATACTTTTTCTCTATGACGTAACAGATGCAAATCCAAATGGAGATCCAATGGACGAAAATAAACCAAGGATAGATGAAGAAACAGGAGTAAATATTGTTACAGATGTAAGACTTAAAAGGACAATAAGAGATTATCTACACGAGTATAAAGGATTAGAAGTTTTTGTTAGAGAAATAAGAGACGATAAGGGGGAATTAAAAACTAAAGAAGATAGATTAAAGGAGTTCAAAGATAATAATGAAATTATTGAGAAATGTATTGATATAAGACTTTTTGGAGCAACCAATGCAGTAGAGGGGAAAACCATGACTTTAACTGGACCAGTACAGTTCAAATTTGGAAGATCTCTTCATAAAGTTGATCTAACCTATATAAAAGGAACAACAGTAATGCCCTCAAAATCAGGCAAAACTCAAGGTACTTTTACCGAAAAATACATTCTTCCTTATTCTTTAATAGCCTTTTACGGAATAGTAAATGAAAATTTAGCAAAAGTCCAAAATATTCCTCTTACTGAAGAAGATATAGACAATATGATGGAGGGAATATGGCATGGTACAAAGAATTTAATATCTACTTCAAAATTTGGCCAAGTTCCAAGACTTTTAATACAAGTTATTCACAAACCTGATTCATACTTTTACATAGGTGAATTAGATAGAAGAGTAAAAATTATATCAGATATAGAGGATGAAAAAATAAGGGATATATCACAAGTAAAAATAGATATTACAGAACTAATAAGGGTATTCACAGAAAATAAGGACAAAATCGAAAAAATCAGATATAAAGTAAATGAAAGAGTAAACTTAGTATCAGACGGGAAAGAAGTCACATTAAAGGAATCTCTAAAAGATTTCCAAACAGAAGAACTACCATTTTAGGAGATGATTTTTAATGAAAGTCTTAGTTTTTGATATTTTTGGAGAATTAGCCCATTTCAGAAAATTCTATACCACATCATCTCCCCTTTCCTTTCCTTTTCCTCCACCTCCTACCATATTAGGCATGCTTGGAGCTATTTTAGGAATAGATAGAAAAGAATACTTAGAAACTTTTTCCTTTAATAACTGCAAAATAGCATTACAAATTGTAAATCCTATTAAAAAGATAAGATTAGGCTTAAATTTAACAAACACAAAAGGAAACATCTGGATACCAATTAAAAAGAAAAATCATGATGCAAGAACTCAAGTAAAAACAGAATTTATCAAAGATCCAAGATATAGAATATATTTCTATCATGAGAATGAAGAAATATTTGGCAAACTTGTAGAAAATATTAAAAATCATAAAAGTTATTACACCTTCTCTTTAGGCCTTTCAGAACTTTTAGGAGATTTTCAATTTATAGGAATAAAAGATTTTACAGAGAAAGAAAATGGAGAAATATTTATATCAACTTTAATCCCTATATCCCAAATATTAGAAAACAAGATAATTTTTGAAGAAGGAAAAAGTTATTTTAAGGAAAGAATCCCATTGATAATGAATAAAGACAGAATAGTAGAGAGGTATGAAGATGTGGTCTTTGAAAGCCAAGGAAAACCTATCAAAGTCAGAGTAAATAAATACTATCAGGAAGATGGTGGAACAAATGTTATATTTTTCTAATTTATTTTCCCATCCAGATAAATATTTAGAAATACACTTAAAAAACACTATGAATCTTGCCATCAGTTTCTTAAGCGACATTCCTATGGAAAACTTACTCCTATCAAAGGAGAAATTGCAAAAAATAATAAAAATAAATACTTTGTCCCATGATATAGGAAAAGCCACAAAATTTTTCCAAGAATATTTACTCTCTGGTAGAGATGAAGAGAGTAAAAAAGAAACAAGACACTCTCTCCTCTCCTCCTTTATTGCTTACTATATAACTCAGAAAACTTTTGAAAATGAAAATATTCCTGAAAACATCAAAATAATACTTCCTATAATCTCCTACATAAATGTTAAAAGACATCATGGTGACTTCTTAGATATACTAATAGAATTGGATATATCTGAAGAAGATAAAGAGCTATTACATAGACAAATTGATAGCATAGAAGAGGAAAAATTTAATATCTTAATAAAAAACATAGAGGAACCACTTTTTAGTGAAATTTCAAAAAATAAATTAAAAGAAATTATAGAACAAGTTTCAAAAGATATAAAGATTAAGAGAATAAAAATTAAAAATTTAAAACATGAAAATTCTCCAGAATATTATTTATTAAATAACCTACTTTTCTCCATCTTAATAGATGCGGATAAAAGCGAAGTCACGGTAGGTAAAATAGAAAGAAATCTATTAGAGATACCATATACCGTAGTAGACAATTATAAAAAAGACATGAAGGCTGAAAGAAAACCTATAAATGAACTTAGAGAAAAGGCATATCAAGAAGTGTTAAAAAAAGATATTGACCTTGATCAGAAAATTTTTTCTCTAACTCTTCCAACAGGTCTTGGAAAAACCTTTGTTTCTTTTGCCTTCGCCCTTAAGCTAAGAGAGGAAATAAGAAAAAAGAAAAGATATACTCCAAGAATTATATATTCATTACCTTTTCTAAGTATTATAGAGCAAAATGCAAATGTGCTCGAAAAAGTCCTACTAAAATATTTTGGAAACATAGATTCTACCATAATATTAAAACATCATCATCTTTCAGAAACCTATTATAAATATAATGATAATGAGATAGAGCCTGACCACGCAAAAATATTAATAGAAGGCTGGAATTCAGAAATAATAATAACCACATTTGTACAACTCTTTCATACATTAATTTCAAATAAAAATTCAAATCTAAGAAAATTACATAGAATATCTGGAAGTATTATTATATTAGATGAAGTACAATCAATTCCCATAAAATATTGGCACCTGTTAAGAGAGATATTTAAAGAACTTGTAGAAAAATTTAATACATATATTATTTTCTCTACAGCTACCCAACCCCTTATATTTAAAAAAGAGGAAACTTTCAACTTGATAAATGCTGAGGCCTACTTTACAAAACTAAATCGTACAGTATTGATTCCTCGTCTTGATGAGTCCCTTCTATTAGAGCAGTTTATTGAAAACATTAACATCAAACCTGACAAATCATATATGTTTATCTTTAATACAATAAACTCAGCTCAAAAATTTTATAATCTTTTAAAAGAAAAAACCAAGGAAGATATAGTTTTTCTCTCAAGCCACATAGTACCAAAGGAACGTTTAGAAAAAATTGAGAGTATAAAAAAAGGAGAAAAAAGAATAGTAGTTACGACCCAATTGGTAGAAGCAGGGGTAGATATTGATTTAGATATTGTTTATAGAGATATTGCACCTCTGGATTCTATAAACCAATCAGCTGGAAGATGTAATAGAAACTGGCTAAAGAATGTTGGTGAAGTATACATCTATTCTTTACAAGATGAAAAAAGAAGATACGCCTCATATATATATGACAAAATTCTTTTGGATGTTACTAACAATATTCTTAAAAAAGATGAAAAAATAGAAGAAATAAAATTTATCAACTATATACAAAATTATTTTTATGAGATTAATGAAAGAAAGGCCAAAGACATATCTAAAAACTTCTTAGATGCAATATATTCATTAAGATATTCAGGATATACAGAAAACGAAAATGATAAATATATAGGTATCGAAGATTTCAAACTTATTGAAGAAGATCAACCAAAAATTGATGTATTTGTAGAATTAAATGAAGAAGCAGAAAATCTATGGAACCAATATATAAAGCTTAAAGAAATAAAAGATATATTTGAAAGAAGATTAGAATTTCTAAAAATAAGAGATGATTTTTATAAATATGTGATATCAATTCCCAAAAAAGCAGAAAATCTACCAGCCTTTGAATATGGTTTTGGATATATATCCAAGGATAATTTGGAAGATTTCTATAACAAAGAAACAGGATATAAAATTAAAAGCGATATTTTACTTTGGTGAAATATGATTACAGGGAGTTTGATTGAAAGCTTCTTAATATGTGAAAGACAAGCATGGCTAATGGCCCACCAAATAACTCCAGATCAAGACCATCCATACTTAGAGCTTGGTAGATTAATAGATGAAGAAAGTTTTAAAGACGAAAAGAAAAAAATAAGCTTAGAAAACATGATTATAGACCTTATTAAAACTGAAAATAAAACATTAATTGTGGGAGAGATAAAAAAGAGTTCAAAGGTACAAGAAATTGCCAAAATTCAACTTGCTTTTTACCTATATTCCCTTAAAAATAACTATGGCATAAATGCTTATGGATTACTTATATTTCCCAAAGAAAAAAGAAGAGTTAGAGTAGTATTAGACAAAGAACTAGAAGAGAAAATTGATGATACTATTAAAAGGATCGAGGTTGTCATATATAAGGGAAAACCTCCGTTACCCCAAAAAATTCCTTATTGTAAACTCTGTGCATATAGGGATTTTTGCTGGTCATGAGTGAAAGTATATATATCTTTACTAGTGGAGAATTAAAAAGAAAGCACAATACTATATACTTTGAAACTTCTGATGGTCAGAAAAAATATTTACCAATAGAAAATGTGAGAGATTTGCATATATTTGGTGAAGTAACTTTAAATAAAGAAATTTTAGAATATTTATCTCAAAAAGAAATAATCCTTCATTTTTACAATTACTATGAATATTATGTGGGAAGCTTTTATCCAAGAGAGCATTATAACTCAGGTTATATGATCCTAAAACAGGCAGAATATTATTTGGATTCTGAAAAAAGATTAGAATTAGCAAAATGTTTTGTAAAAGGAGCTATTGATAATATAAGAAAGGTTTTAAACTATTATACAAATAGAGGTAAAGATTTATTAAAACCTAAAATACAATACATAGAAGATTTGGCTGAGGGAATTGAAATTTGCAAAAAAGTAGATGAGATAATGGGAATAGAAGGCAATATAAGGGATATTTATTATTCATGTTTTAATGAAATTACAGAAAATGAGGATTTCTTCATTGAAGAAAGAACCAAAAGACCACCTTCTAATTATATGAACACCCTTATAAGTTTTGGAAATTCCCTACTCTATACAGCAATTCTCTCAGAAATATACAAAACACATTTAGATCCAAGAATAGGATATTTACATGCTACAAACTTCAGAAGATTTTCTTTAAACTTAGATGTAGCAGAAATATTTAAACCAATTATTGTAGATAGAATCATCTTTTCTATGGTAAATAAAAAAGAGATAACACCTAAGGATTTTGATGAAAAATTAGATGGTGTATACCTTAAGGAAAAAGGTATGAAACTCTTTGTGCAAAACTTTGAAGAAAAAATGAAAACTACTATTCAATATAAAGATTTAGGAAAAATTTCTTATAGAAGGTTAATAAGATTAGAACTCTATAAACTTGAGAAACATTTATTAGGGGAAGAAAAATATTCTCCTTATATATCTCCATGGTAAATGTACATAATAATGGTTTATGATGTAAATCAAAAGAGAGTTAACAAGGTACTAAACACTGCAAGAAAATATTTAGAATGGATACAAAATTCTGTCCTCGAAGGAGAAATAACAGAAGCAAAATTCGAAAGATTAAAAAGAGAAATAGAATTAATAATAAATGAGGAAGAAGATTCTGTTATTTTCTACATTATGAGAACCACAAAATATTCAGAAAGACAGATATTAGGAATAGAGAAAAATAAAAGAGAACAGATATTATAAAAGATCATTATATATATCTATCACTTTTCTTTTTAAAACTGGATGTATAAATTCTGGTTCAATCTCAGAAATAGGCCCCATAACAAAGTTCCTATTATGGGCATCAGGATGCGGTATTATTAATTCTTCCGTTTCAATTATTAAATCATCATAAAATATAATATCTAAATCAATATTCCTCGGACCCCATTTAAAAATCCTTCTTCTTCCCATCTCTTCTTCAATTTTTAACAGAACTTTTAATAAAGAAAATGGCTCAAGATCTGTCTCTACCAAACAAACAGCATTTAAAAAACTGTCCTGCTCTTTATATCCATAAGGTTCTGTTTCTATTATAGAAGACACTTTCAAAATATTAATTCCTTTTTCTTTAATCTTTTCTATAGCTATCTCAATATTTTTTCTTTTATCACCTAAATTACTCCCTAATGCTATGAAGACCTTATGCATTTTATAGCCTCTATAACATCAATTACTCTCTTATTTTCCTTTACATCGTGAACTCTAACAATATCAACATCCTTAAGTGCACAAAGAGCTGTAACTCCAAGAGTGCCTTCTAATCTTTCCTCAGGAGGAATATCTCCTAAAGCCTTTCCTATAAAACTTTTTCTTGAAGCTCCTATTAAAATAGGTTTTTTCAAACTTTTAAATTCAGTTATCCTGGCTAATATCTCTAAATTATCTTCATATCTCTTACCAAAACCTATACCTGGATCAATAATCACCTTATCCAGATCAACCTTATATCTCTCTGCATAATTTAATCTTTCTAAGAAAAAATCATATATTTCTTTAATTACATCATCATAATATGGATTTATTTGCATATCCTTAGGTGTACCTTTCATGTGCATTAAAACATAAGGAATTTTATATTCAGAAATAACCTTGACAAGATTATCGTCAAATCTAAACCCACTGATATCATTTATCATATCTGCTCCCAATTCTATTGCCTTTTTAGCTACTCTTGCTCTATAAGTATCCACTGAAATGAAAATATTTGAAAAATTCTCCCTAATTATCTTTACAGCAGGAATAACCCTATTAATTTCTTCCTCTTCATCTATAAGATCAGAGCCAGGTCTTGTTGATTGCCCCCCTATATCAATAATATCCACCTTGCTTTCTATCATATATTTAGCAGTATTTAAAATCTCTTCTAAATTTATCTTACGAGAATTGGCATAAAAAGAATCTGGGGTCACATTTATTATTCCCATTATTAAAGTTCTATCAAAAGTTATTTTTCTATTCCAAGGAGATTCAATATAAGAAACTTTATCCTTCTCAAAAAAATTCTTTAAAAGATTATAAACCTTAGGAATATCAAAATAATTGATATTTTCCAATTTCTTCATAAGAATATCATAGTGTTTTCTTGTCCCAAGAAGAATTACATCACTTTTATCTATTCCACAATTAATAACATTTTTATGAACTACAACATCTCCTCCAATAGAAAGCATCTCCTGCTTCAAAATATTGGCAGTAGGAGACGTAAGTTCAAAAATCTTCAAGGGAATAATTCTACTTTTTCTAAGAAAAATTGAAAAAGAATCAAAATGAGCTCCTACTTTATCTATCTCTTTAATTAAAAATTCAGGTGTTAATTCCATTATCATTCTTTATCCACCCTTTCTCTACACATGCAAAAGCTTCATGATTATGAATACTCTCAAAACTTATTACTTCCACCCTATACCACTCTATCCTTTTATCCTTATCTAAAACAAAGGCTATATCTCTTACTACATCTTCTACAAATTTTGGATTATTATATGCCATCTCTGTAATATATTTTTCATCTGGACGTTTTAAAAGAGAATAAACTGGAGCACTTGCAGAACTCTCTGCTATTTCAACTAAATCCTCAAACCATATAAGTTTCTTCGACTTAACTTCTATATTTGCTATAGCTCTTTGATTATGAGCTCCAAACTCGCTTATTTCCTTAGAACAGGGACAAAGAGTATGAATAGGAACTTTTACACCTACAATCATCTCCAAATCCTTAAAAAGCTCTGCCTCAATTATACATTCTATTTTATTAGGCGACTCCATCTGCGAAATTGGAGCCTTTTTCCAGATAAAGTAAGGAAAGATAAGTCTTATATGGCTACTTTCTGCTCTTAACTTTGTCTTAACCTTCTGCAAAATTCTTTCTAAATTTTCAGGCCTAATCACATCAATCTCATCCAAAACCTCAACAAACCTACTCATATGTGTACCTCTTAAATCATGTCTAAGATCCACAGAAAGATCTATTTGAGCTATAGTATATTGGTGACCTTTTCTTTGATCAAAAACCTTTATAGGATAATAAAAATTCTTAATCCCTACTTTTTTTAGGGATATACCTCTTTCATCTTTTTCACTTTGTACATCTTTTAAATTATCCACCTCTATATATCACTCCACTATCTGAAGTTTCCCATATTTGTACTTCATAAAGAGAAAAATTTTTACTTCTTAATTTGCCTTCTAATTTATTCCAAACCCATATAGCTATATTCTCAGCTGTAGGTTGTGAGATTATATCATTTATATAACTATGATCCAGTACATCAATAATTTCCTTCTTCACGATATCCTTTAATTCTACAAAATCCATAATTATACCTTCCTCATCAGGCTCACCTTCCAAAACTATCACTAATTCATAAGTATGTCCGTGTAATCTCTCACACTTTCCTTTATAGCTTACTAAATTATGGGCTGCATCAAACTTAAATTTTTTAATTAGCAACATTTTCTATCTATACTCCTTACTTAACCTATATAAATCTCTTAATAAATCTCTATAGATTATACCATTTAAGTACAAAATTTATAACTTTATCTATATAATCGTAAGTCTAACTTTTTGTTACATAAAAACCTCAATCAAATTATTTTTATTCATATTTTTTGAGATCGACAGAAAATGTAACAATTAGAGATAGCCTCCTTTCATTGCTAAACTTTATTCTCACTAATTTCTTAATGATTTTTTATCCCAAATATTTTTCAAAATAGTTCTTTGCTTTATTAGAAAACAATTTAGCTTATTCTTAAAAACTATTTTTACAGTCTACCCCCAATAAACCCAAAACCCTGGGGAATCGACAGAAATATATTTTTTATATCACAAACCCTATTTACATCTAACTTTTTTTATGCTATACCACCTATAAAATTGTAGCGTACTTATAAGAGATTGAAACACCCCTCAATTGTCCTCACTTCCAGGTTGAGATATTTGTTTATAGCGTACCTATAAGGGATTGAAACCTACTATCCTCAATAAGCGGAACATATCATGGGAAAAATTTAGTTAAGAATTAAAAATGTGATGAAAACAAAAGTACGGGTAGTTAGTATAATGTTTATCAATATAAAACAACCATAAGGAGATGATTTAATTGGATAGGAATAAGATAGAAGAATTAGAGGCCAAGATAAAGGAATATAAGGCTAAACTTGAGATGTATTGAGAAAAGTTCTACAATCATGAGGTAGTGGATAGGCAATCAAGGTGGGAAGCAGAGAATATCCTCAATAACATAGACATAATCAAATCAATTATTAAGGAATTAGAAGAGGCCAAGAAGAATGTTTAAGCAAACCCTTAAAGAAACCAAATAGGAAATAAAAACTTTTAAAATAGAGAAAAGAAACTGCTGATTGAAAAGAGGTAAGGGTTTGTAGCGTAGAAATTACGTTTTACCCCCAAAAATATCATGGAAGACTGCAAAAAAAGTAGAAACCTATAGGTAAACTTTTCGCAAAAGAAGTGGTACTATAGAATACCTATCGTCTTTTTTAATGATTACTTATTTATAAATTATCAATTTAAACTTATTTTTTAAATAAGGGGGGTAAACATGCTAAATTTAGTCACCTTTCTTATTACTATATCAACTTTATTATTTATTATGTGGCTTTTTTTTAGATTAAAAAATCATAGATAACAAAATAGATTTTCAAAAAGAAAACTTAGAAAATATTATTTCAAATTCTGTACTAAAATCTTGGAATGATTCAGGAGTAATCGAAAAATAAATACAATACAAATATATGCCAAAGAAAAAAGTGAAAACTATAAAAATTTAAATGATCTATTAAGAAATCCCCAAGAAAGAGGATATTTAGGAGAATTCCTCTTAGAATATATATTGAAAGATCAGATTCCTAAGGATATGCTCAAAATAAGAAGTGAAATAGCACCTGGCATAAAAACAGATACCTGTATAAAATATACTGAGGGTTGGATATTCATAGACTCTAAATTCCCTTTAGTCAATTATTGTAAATACTTAGAAGCAAAAGAAGAATCAGAGAAACAAAAATATAAAAAGGAACTCATTAAGAATTTAAGAGATAAATTAGACGATATATCTAAAAAATATATTGCTCCTGAGAAAGAAACTACAAATTTCGCTTTTGCTTATATTCCCTCCGAAAGCATCTATCATTTTATTATAAATGAGGCGTTTGAAGATATTAAACAATATGCTAAAAAAATTTTAGTCACTTCCTCCACTACTCTATGTACAAAAATCGAATTAATCAAAGCAGGTATACATGCCAAAAGGCTTTCAGAAGGAGTTAATAAAGTAATAAAAGACCTTGAAACTCTTAAAAAACACTTTAATGATTTAAGTGATGTTTGGAATAAATATTTTAATTCCCATTTGAAGAATGTTTATAATGCAGCTCAAGACTTAAATCAAAAATATTCAATTATAAAAAATGAGTCGGATAGAATTGTTAACTTCCATGATGATAATGAATAAAAATATGTTAAAATAAAAATATGGGGGAAAGAGTAATTATAAAAACAGATGAGAATAATGAATATACAATTCTCTCCTTTATTCTTAGTGAAAATATAGAACCATCTATACTTAGAGAAATTACCCCTCCAAAAATTAATTCAAGAAAGGGGTTAATAATAAGTGGAAGAGGACCTATATGGCTTTATGGCTTTTTAATTCATTATTACCACTCAACTCCCTTTATTGCAGTATATGATCCAAGATTAGGAGCTGTCGTTATAGAAACTCACATACCTTCAATAAAAGTGGGGGATGTTTTAGATATCTATATTGATGGGGAGGGATAAACTTGGATGATACAAAAATTTTGCTTTCTTCTCTATTTCACGATATAGGAAAAGTCTTAGAAAGGACAAAAAAATTTGAAAAAAAAGAATTACCTCAAGAGTTTCAAAAAATTTCTTATGGACATCCAAGATATTCTGCTTTCTTAGTAAGAGTTCTAAGAGAAAATTCAGATAAAAATTTTCCCAAGTTCTTAGCTGAGAATTTAACAGAAGAAGTAGAAGATATAGTTTTAAATCATCATAATCCTACTAACGAATATGGACTCATAGTTCAAATCGCTGATTGGCTTTCCTCTTCGGAAAGAGAGGAAAAGGAAGAACAAAAAGGACAGTATATAAATATACCACTATCAGCCCCTTTTAAAAAAATAGACGAAAACGCTGAGGAGCTTTTTTACCCGTTAACAACTTTAGAAAATACATTTCCTAAAAAAGAAGTAAAAGTAGGTCCATACGAGTATTACAAACTCTTTAATGAATTTCTAAATAAACTCAAATATGTGGAAAGTTTTGAACAGCTTTTACTTCTTTATGAATATTACTTCTCCAATGTACCTGCCCAAACAGTAGGTTTTGAAACTGATATATCCATATATGATCACTCCAGAATTACAACTGCTCTTTCTCACATCTTATACAAAAATTACATAAAGGGAGTACTAACAAGAGAAGATTTAGAAAAAATAAAAGATGGATTACTAAAGCAAAAAAAGGATGATACTCAAGACGACATATTTGATAAAAAATTATTTACTTTTATAAATGGAGACCTTTCTGGAATTCAAAGTTTTCTTTTTAATGTCTCTTCTGAAAAGGCTGGCAGAATGTTGAAAGGAAAATCTATATTTTTAGATTTATTAACAAGATATTCAGCAAAATATATTCTTGAAAATACAGGATTTACTCAGGTAAATGCTATATACATTGGAGGCGGAAATTTTGATCTTTTATTATCATATATTCCTGAAAATACTTTAAAACAACTTAGATCTTTTATTATAGAAAACTTGTGGAAACTTCTTGGAGAAGACTTATATCTTGGTATCGAATGGATGTACCTTTCTATAAATGACTTGTTCAATTTTATAGAAAAGAAAAAAGAACTAAAAAATATATTGGAAAAAAGAAAAAAGAGTAGATATAAAGAATTAGATAATTTTTACGATGTCATAATTAATCCGAAGAATGAAAACATAGGAGAAGGAGAATATTGTACTATATGTGGTAAAAAGAAAGCTAAAGATGCAAGTCCCCAAGAAAGATGGTGTAATACATGCAATTCTTTTGTGGAGCTTGCAAACGATGCAATTAAAGCAAATTACCTTATTGAAGAAAGGGTAAATTCTAAACCAAATACCCCTGAAACATTATTAGAATTCTTCAAAGCTCTTGGTTACTCAATAAAATTTGAGTCCCATGTTGAGAAAAAACCTAATATAAGAATTTATAAACTTGAAAACGTAAATCTCAATGAAGATTTTATACCTCATGGATTTTTATTAGGAAGCTTCAAAATAGATATTACCGATTTTGAGGAGATAGCTAAAAGGAATATAAAGGAAATAAATAATGAAAAATACGGAGATATGAAACTTGCCTATCTAAAGATGGATGCTGATAACATGGGTTCTATATTTAAAAAGCTTTCAGAGAAAGAGGAACACAAAGGAAAAAGTTCAGAGAAAAAATCATTAGCATTGACAAGATATGGAATATTAAGCAGAAGAATAGAATTATTTTTTGAAAAAGAAGTACTTAATTTAATAAAAGAATACCAAAAGCCAAGAGAAAATCAGGTATCAGAAAAGAGCCAAAAGGGATATATATATCCAGTATTTATAGGAGGAGATGATCTATTTATTATCGGTACATATGACGAAATAAACGAACTTGCATTAAAAGTACACTTAAAATATAGGGAATATACAGGTTCTAAAGATGTATTCACAATATCAGGAAGTATATACTACTTACCAGATAATTACCCCTTAATAAGAGGAGCCTCATTAGTAGAGGAAGGATTAGAAATGGCTAAAAGCTTCAAATATCCCGAAGAGGAAAATCCACAAAAAGGAAAGATAAGTATAGAAGGAGAAGTATTAACCTATAGGGAATTTGAAGAATCTTTGAAAATTTCTGAAAACCTGACAGAAGGAATTTTAAAAAAGGGTAAAGAAACATACTCAAGAGCAGTTATTTCTAAAATTCAGAGATCTATAAAAGGCTTTAATCCTCTTCTTAAATTGAGTTTAAAAGGGAAAATAAGCCCACCTGCAATATGGAGATTTATGTATTATTTGAGAGATTACAAAGAATTAGCAGAAAAATTATCTGATATACTTCTTACTAATCTTTTTGAAAGGGGGGAAGAAAAAATAAGAAATCCAAGATTAATAATAGTTGCTACTAAAATTACTAAAATGAAAACAAGAAGGGGGCGTGAATAATAATGAAGAATGTACCATTTAATAAATCAAAAGATGATTCTCAAAGAGAGAAGAAAAATATAACAGAAGATGATTTAAGGAACGATGTTAAAAATATGCTGGGAGAAAACTATATATCAAATATTTTAAATTACACCCAACTAGATCCTGAGGATTTTATTATTTTAGATAATAAAATTAAAAATTTTATAAAAGAAAATACTGGAAAAGATAAAATCACATCTACAAAAATGAGAAAGATTTACGAAAAAATTAAAAAGGCTCAGAATTTAAATGAATTACTTTTACAAATTCCTTTCTTAGCATATATGGTTGGAAAAGAAAAAGGTGAAAATAAAAAAGCTTTAGGAAGAGTTTATATAATTTTTAAAGATCTTATAGAAAGTGCTAAAAATATAAAGGATATTGAAAATATTAAAAAATTTGCTGAAGCCTTAGTTGCATATCAGAAATTTTTTGAGGGTACGGGAGGGGAGAATAATGAATAAATTCATAGGTAAATTATTTATAGAAGGTGAAATAACCCTACTCACTGGTTTACATATAGGTGGATCTAAAGAAACAGGGGAAATCGGAGGACTTGATAACCCTGTTATTAAAACAGTCAAAGGTGTACCGTATATACCAGGCTCTTCCTTAAAAGGAAAGATTAGATTTCTACTTGAAAGAGCTCTATCAAATTTAGATAGCAGTGAACCATGCGGTTGTGGTCAAAAAAATTGTGTAATATGTAATCTTTTTGGTTCCCACTCAGTAGAAAATAAAACTTTAAACCGTTTAATTGTTAGAGACTCCTTCTTAGATGAAGACCACTTCAAAAGAGAATTTGGAGAAATATTAGAAGAAGGAGAATATACAGAAGAAAAAAATGAAAATATTATAGATAGAATAAAAGGTACAGCCTTATCTTTAAGAACTATGGAAAGGGTCCCAGCAGGAGCAAAATTTAAATTCTCAAGTGTTATAAGTTTTTACAAAAATGATAACATAAAAGAGTTAATAACTGGATTTATTGAAGGTTTAAGATTATTAGAGGACGATTATTTAGGAGGAAGCGGTACCAGAGGCTATGGACAAATCAAATTTGAAAACCTTAATTTTTATGTAAAGAATATTAGAGCTTATATGGAAGATAATAAAAAAACTCCTATTTCTACAAACATAAAATCTTTAATTGACATAGATATTAACGAATTGATAAACGAATTAAATCGCAAATTGAAGGTGAATAATAATGAGAGTTGAAATATTTAAGCTATTTAGAGAAGGTCATATTTTATTACATATAGGACTTCGAAGAATGGATAGAACCTCTCATTTAATTCACTCGGATACACTTTTTTCTGCCCTCAGTAATTCATTATTTAAAATATTTGATGAGAATAAGTTTAATGAATTTGAAGAGAAATTAATAATTTCATCAGTATTTCCAGGACTAAGAGGACCATCAAAAGATATACTCTTCTTACCAATGCCCAATATTCCCATAAATATAGATGACGAAAGAGATCACAAAAAATATAAAAGATTTCAATGGATTTCGTGGAATGGACTAAAAGAATTACTTAAGTATTATGACAAAGACAGTGAAATTATCTATTTAAAGTCAACAGGAAACTTAAAACCCATAAATTCAAAATTCTTAATCTCTATAGAAGAATATGAAGAATTAAAGGAATTTAGAGAAAAAAATGAAAATATTATTTTCATGGAAACAAATTTAGAACCTAAAGTAGCCATACCAAGAGTACCAACATCAGAAGAAAAAAAACAAGGGCTTTATTTTCAAGAAAACTTAGAGCTTTTCTCTATTGAATCATCTACAGGTAAAAAACTTATGCCCTTTTTATATTTCATAAAAGCTAAAGATGATACCTTAAACCAGTTTATTCCAGCCTTAAACTTGCTTATAGAAGAAGGTATTGGTGGGGAAAGAAGTACTGGAAGAGGACAATTTGACTACTATGAAAAAGATGAATCAGAAATTCCAGACAATGGAGATCTTGAAATTACATTATCTCTAAGCTTACCAAGAAGGGAAGAAGTAGATAATATCATATATTTTAATTTAGTAAAAAGAGATGGATTCATATACTATCAGAAACCAACAGGTTATAGAAAAAAGACTCATTACAAAATAGGTGAAGGAGCTTTAGTAAAGACCCCATATATAGGTCAAAATATGGATGTTTCACCAATAAAAGATATGAGAGTTATCTCCTATGGAAAATCCATTGGATGGAAATTCTCTTGAGGAGGGGATTGTAAAATGAAGATTAAAATAAAAACAATAACCCCTACTTTAATAAGAAGTAGTGAAGAAATCTCAAATGTTACAGACTGTATTATTCAAGGAAATGAATTAAAAATAATAGATAAAGAAAAAATTTTAGATCTCTTTAAAGAAAAAGATATAAAGCTATTTATTTCTGAGCTTTCAGACCTAATAGTAAACCGAAATAAAACTATTTTTGACTTCCTAAATGATAAAAAAATTAACATAGACAAGGTAACAAAATACACCTTTAAGATTAAAGGGGATGTAACTGAAATAAACTCTTCGAAAAGAAGAAACATATATATGCCAATAACCACAGGAAATAAAGCTTACATTCCAGGAAGTACTTTAAAAGGAATCATAAGAAGTGCCTTACTCTTTTATTATTTTAATGAAAAATCCAGTAAAGGTCAAAATCAACTTGATATAATAGAAGAAGTTGATAGAGCTTTAATGGAAAACCCAAAAGACATCTCTACAGATATTATGAAGCACATAATAGTAAGAGATACTAATGGTATTCCATTTACAGAATTAGAACTTTATAAAATAGAAAGGTTACCTCATAGAAAACTTTCTCAATACATCTTAGCAATACCACTATCAAAAGAGTTTTATACAGAGATAATATATAACAAAAATCTTCCTAATTTCTGGAACAAGTTTTTTAAAAATCCAGATGATAAACCTGATGATAAACTTTGGGAAAGTCTAAGAAAATATTCTACCAAATTAGTTAAAAAAGAAATAGAAATCTTAGAAAGATTAAAAAATAAAGATCAAAAAAATAAAAATCTATTTAATGACCTTATAGAACATTATGAAGAAATAGAAAAAAGATTGGGAAACAATAAACTTGTATATATTCCTATAGGATTTGGGAAAACTTATTATTTTAATTCTTTAGGATACTTCTTACCAGAGGACAAATTAAAGGAAAAAGTAATAAATAAAAGAAAAATAGACCCAAAGTTCTTCCCTTCCACAAGATGGGCTTTAAAAATAGGAGAAAAATATTATCCCTTAGGATGGTGTGCATTAGTAAGATATGAGTAAGCTAATATGTGCTCTTGTACCACAAGAAGGAAAAGATTTTACTTATATAATAGAGAATAAAAAATCTTTTAATGGAAAGTCTACTATTGAAGCTATAGCTAAATATCTTATCTCTGAAAATGAAAACTTTAAAATACTTCTCTTAAGACCAGAATCCCTAAATAAGGCTGAAGAGAAAAAAATAGTTGAAGATCTTTTAAAGCATGGTGTAACCCATGAACAGATAAGATGTGAAACACTTCCAGTAAAAGGAAATTATGAAGAAAGAAATTTTATTATAGATAACACAATTACAGCAGACTTTGCCTTTTTAGCTATGCAAGATAATATCGATGAAAATATAGACGAAATAATATTAGATATATCAAGAGGATTAAACTTTCAAATTCTGATCCTTGTTGAAGCTTTTAGAAGATTTATTGTGGCTCAAAAAACCAAAAACTATATTTGTGAAAACAAAGTTCCTAAATTTTACTACGTATATCTAACTCCATTGAATAAAGATAAAACTACTCACGAAATTACTTTTGAGAAGGCAAATGTACCTTTCTTTGTAGACTATTTTAAGAATATAAATAAAATACCCTTTAATTTTGGCGATGAATATTCTCATCTTTATCAAGAATTCAATTTTATCAAACACATAATTTATCATGTTAATGAATGTATATCTGCCATAAAGCGGGGCTTTGCATTAGCTTTTCTCACCATAATAGATTGGAAAGATATTAAAAATCTATTAGACTTATCCTGTGAAAAACTCACTCTAAATAGAATAAAAAAATTAATTGACCAACTATCAATAGAAGAAGATAATACAAAAATAGTAAATTTATCCATGAACTATCCTTTAGGTAACTTATGGATTTACATTTACCTTCTTAAAACCTTTTATAAAATATATGAGGAATATGAAAACAAAATAGAGGTAGAAGGACATAAAAAATGGGTAAAAATAGAAATCCTACGAGACTTTAATGAGAAAATAATCAAAAATTATTTTAAAGAGACGAGTGCATATACATTACTTGATAATGAGCTGGAAAATTTCAAAAAGATATTTGAAAAGGGTAATAGAGAAAGAAAATATCCCTCTTCAAACTTAGAAAGAAATTTTAATGCCCACGCAGGATTATTGTATGAATTTATAGATCAAGATAATGAAAATTTAAGATTATCTTATAAATTAGGAGAAATTCTTGATAAAGATCACAAGAAAAAAATTGAAGATTACATAAAAGACTTTTTAAAACCTTAGGAATAGCAAAATGAAAAATATACTGCTTTCTATCATAGGAATTGGCAGAAATCAAAGTGGAAAAGGTTATATAAAGACAAAATATAAATTTGAAAATGGACAAATCTATGAAACTGCCTTTTTTGGATCAGCCCTTTATCGATATTTATCTACAGAGAAGAATATAGATAGGTGGTATATCTTTGGTACAGAAAAATCATCATGGTCTGAAATTATCGACACAATAGATGATGATTATAAAAATAATTTAGAAGAACTATATTATAAAGTATGCGATGAAGAAAAATCTGGAATATCCAAAGATATTTTAAATGAGTGGCAAGAAAAACTTTCTAACTATATACCAGGTATAGAGCTAATAAATATAGACCCTTTAGATTACAAATTTTATGTGGAATTTTTAATAAGAAACCTTCCTGACGATGAACTTTATATAATATTGGATATTACTCATGGTTATAGATTTATGCCCTTTATCCTTAGTTTTTCCTTAATGTATATAAAAAATTTTAAAAAGATCGTAGACTTAGATATATATTATGGAGCTCTAGAAATGAAAGGAGATGAAGCACCTGTTATAAAAATAGATTTTATAAATGAGCTATTCAGATTGTCCACATCCTATGAACTTTATAAACATTCAGGCTACTTTCCAGAGATTCTCAAAAATCTTGGCATTCAAAATACAGAAAATACATATTTTCAAATTGAGATGAACGGGAGACCTCAAAAAGAATTAAAAGAAATTATTACAAAATTGAATAAAATTGAAGAAATATACAAAAGAGTATGTGCCGAAAATATAAAGAGAGAGTTACAACCTCTCCTTGAAAAGGAGTTCTTAGAAGACCGAATGGTAGAAAGAGCAAAATACTTTTTTGAGAAAAATCAATATCTGAAAAGCCTCATATTAATATATGAGGCTATAACCATATGTATGCTAAAAAAATTAGGAGTTAATAAAATTCCTGATATACCAAATAGAAAGGAATTTTTAAGAGGTAAAATTCCCAAAATATTAAAAGAAGAATGGATGCAGAATACTTTTAAAACTTTAGAAATGGTAAGAAATAGTGCTGTACACGGAAATATAATCAATTACTCTTTATATCAACATATAAAGGATAAAGAAAAATTCTCTGAACTTTTTAAATCATCATTAATTTTTTATGAAAAACTTAAAAAATAATCTTCTTTAAAATTACTTTAATTGACTTTTGTCTTATAATTAAGTAAAAAATAAATGCTATGTGGACAAAATTAGATTGTTATCCATGTTTTTTAAAACAAGCCCTTTCTGCACTAAAGAGATCTAATCTATCTGAAGAAAAAAAAATTGAGATAATAAGAAAAGCTGCCGAGTATATATCTACTTTATCACCAACAGAATCCCCAGCCTATAATACTTATCTAACCTTTAAAAAAATCTATGAGATAGCAGATCTTAAAGACCCTTATTATGAGGAAAAGAAACATTATAATAACCTAACCCTTAAGCTATATGATACTCTTAAAAATATTGTAGAAACTTCCGAAGATCCCCTTTATACAGCTATAAAAGTTGCTATAGCAGGAAATATTATTGATCTTGGTATCCTTGATATATCCAAATTAAATTTAAGAGAATATATTAAAGATATCATAAATACACCTCTTGCAATAGATCACTATCATTATTTCAAACAAGAGTTGGAAAAGACAGATGATATCCTTTATCTTTTAGACAATGCAGGTGAGATAGTTTTTGATAGGATTCTGATAGAAGAGTTATCTAAAAAGAAAAATATTATAAGTGTTATAAATGAATATCCTATAATAAATGATGCCATACTTGAAGATGCAATAGAGGTTGGACTTAACAAGTACTCTAAGGTAATTACTACAGGATCAGGATCTGTAGGAAAACCACCTGAGCTTGGATCTAATGAATATCAAGATATTTTCTATAATGCAAAATTGATCATATCCAAAGGACAAGCCAATTATGAGGGTTTAGAAGGAAGAGGCTACAATATTTTCTTCCTACTTAAGGCAAAATGTGAAATTGTGGCAAAGAATTTAGGTGTAAATGAAGGAGACTCAGTATTTTTATATGAAAGGGCTAATCAAAAGAGATAATAGCAAGAGCTTTATCTAACACTAAATTATATATTTTATCCCCTACAAAAACTTTTATAAAAAAATAATTATCTTTTTCTACCACCTCTACTTGAATATCTTCTTCCTTTATTAATCCTCTAACCTTCATAAAATCTTTGATTATATCCTTAACATTATCCTTTGAAATATCCCCCACCCTTTCTATCTCTCTTATAACATAGCCTGCTCCTCTTTCGTCTCCTACAAGCTCTATAGTAGCATAGATAAGATCAAAAGGTCTCAAATAATAACATAAAAGTAAATTTCTATTTTCAGGAAGGATCAAAACTTTAGAATCTATATTTTTCAGAGAGTAAGGCACAGCTAAAATCAAATCTCCTTTCTTAATAAAATTTTTATACCCTTCTACTGATCTACTCTCTAATACTTCTAACACTAACTCTACATATGGAAATTTACCTAAAGATACACTTTTTACCCTCGCCAAAACCAAACTCTTATTTTCAACAATTGGCATAGTTTGGGCTGAGGTATATTGATAAAGAAATAAAAGACTTAAAATCATAATTAAAAATTTTAAAATATTCATTTCTTCCCCTCCTTTCTTTGTCATAAAACCACTATTTTTATTATATAATAATTACTAATTGAGAACTAAAATTTATTTGAGGGAGGTTGAAGATGCGAAGGGGTATATCAATTCTTCTCACAGTCTTTATCTTTCTAACCTTATTATTTACCTTTACCTTTGCACAAGCTGTTCCAATCACCAAGGTACACATAATGCCTCCGCATGAAAAACTCTTAAATAAGAAAATCGAAATTCCAAAACTTCCAGAAGTAACCCCCGAAAACATACCTCAAGGAATTAGAATCTATGGAACTATTGAAAGAGCTCAAGGAATAGGTAGAGCAATTGTAATTCCAGTAGAATTCACAGATAAGCCAAGACAACCAGAGAATATTATTCCTTCAAACTACTTCGATACACTTTTTAACAGTATTGGGGCAGACTGGAGTAATATCAATCCATATAATGTGGGAAGTGTAAAAGAGTTTTATTTAGAAAATTCTTATGATCAATTTAATATCACAGCCACCGTACTCCCATGGTACACAGCAAAATATACCTATACCACATATATAAACGATGGAAATCATGGTTTTAATGGAGGAGTCTTTGAATTAGTAAGAGAAGTCTTACAAAATGCATTAGAAAATAGTTATGATTTGAGAAATTATGATGTAATCTTTATTATCCATTCTGGACAAGGAGCTGAATGGACAGGAGATTCCAACGATATATGGTCTCATGCATCTGCAGTATATGTAACCATAAATGGCCAAAAAGTTCCAATAAGATATACTATTCAGCCAGAATATATGTTAGACGAAGATAATAAAGGAAATTCTGTAATAGTTCCTCAAACTGTAGGGGTTTTTGTACATGAAATGGGGCATGCTTTCGGTAGGCTTCCAGATCTATATGATAGAGACTACTCTTCAGTGGGGCTTGGAATATGGAGTCTTATGGCAGCAGGATCATGGAATGGACCTATCGGTCCTGGAGGATATACTCTTGGTGGTGGGCCTTCCCATTTTGATGCATGGAGTAAAATCCAGCTTGGATGGGTTACACCAATTGTTCCAAAAGAAAATTCAACTAATGTTACAATTCCACCTGTAGAAAGAAAACCAGTAGTATACAAACTTTGGACTGACGGAGACGAAGGTCCTCAATATTTCTTATTGGAAAATAGACAAGCTATTGGATTTGATCGTTTCCTAAGAGGATTTGGACTTCTCATATACCATGTGGATGAAAATATGAGAAGTTACCAAAATGATATAGAGTGGTATCCAGGGCTTGATCCCACATTACATTATCTTGTAGCCCTTGAACAGGCAAATGGCTCATGGCAACTTGAAAAAAGAGTATCTTCTGGAAATTCTGGACATCCATATCCTGGATCAACTGGAAATAAAACATTTGATGCCAATAGCACACCAAATAGTAATGCTTACGGAGAAGTTCCTACAGGAGTTGCTGTAAGAAATATTGCCGTTTCTGGTGAAGATATTACCTGTGATATATATGTACAACCGTTGGAAGTTCCATCCTCACCCACATTTATACGACATTTTGCATGGTTAAACGAGAATCCAAATACATTAAGACCTCTCTTTAAGTGGGTAGCTCCAAATAGCACTGAAAGCCAGCTTCAAGTAGCAGAAGATCCAAACTTTACAAAGAAAATTATTGATATAACTACAGACAAAAATGAATATAGACCAACCCTTGTGGAAACCTTATCTCCAGGAACCACTTATTATGTAAGAGTAAGATCTAAAAACTCTATAGGTTACTCTCAATGGGCAACAAAATCATTCACAACTCCAGCAACCATTGAAACTTTACTAGTATCCGATGATGGAGGAAACTTTGGTATAGCTCCATACATAGAAAAAGCCCTAATAGATGCTAATATCAACTACTTTATAATAGATGTATTCTCTGATGAAGCTGTACCATCAGCAGATGTTATGGCCATGTTCAATTTTGTAGTATGGGCAGGAGATTGGGGAGCCATATATGATCAATCAGTACAAGATGAAATAATGAGATATTTAGATAATGGAGGAAAATTATTTATATCAAGCCAAGATCTTGGATGGGGATACTCCGCAGGTTATATTAGTCCGACCTTCTATAATCAATACTTAAAAGCAGAATTTGTACAAGATGATGTAGGAATATATTCTGTAAAAGGTTTAAGTAATACCCCATTTGCAAATATATCTTTTGATATTAATACAAGTGACTCCATTAGAAACCAGCTTTACTTAGATGAAATCGATCCATTAGAAGGTGCAGTACCCATCTTTGTGTATTATAAAACTACTTCTCCATCTCCTATAATACCCGAAATAAAAATTCCAGATAAAATAAAGGTAAAGAAATCTCCATCTATTGTAAATAAGGTTATAGCCTCATCAGGTACAGCAGGTTTATATTGTATAGATCCAGAAAAACACTTTGGCGTAGTGTATCTTGCCTTTGGTTTAGAAGGGGTAGATCCATCAGTATCTGGAACAATAATGAAAAAAGTTAGAGATTTACTTACAAATCCTCCCAGTATAACTTCTACAGTAACCTCTGTATTTGATCCTTCGAAAGGTGAAATTTGTAATATAAATGTAACAGTCTCAGAGGAAACTGGCTATTCCTACTTAACAATAAAAGTTTACAACACAATTAATGGTCAAAAGAATTTGTTAACTAAGACCTTAATAAATAATACAAGGGTCACAAATGGTACATATCAATATACATGGGACGGAAAAGATGAAAGTGGAGCTGTCCAGCAAAATGGAAAATACATAATTGAAATAATTGCTAAAGATGAGACAAACAATATTAATACTAAGAATCTATACACTACCATAACTTCTACAATGCCATTATCACTTTTGAATGTAACAAAATTCACTAAATCCTTTAATCCTAAAGAAGGTCCTGCTGAAATTTTCTTCAATATAACCCAAAATGCAAATGTAAAATTTATAGTTTACGATCTTTCCGGTGTTAAACTTTATGAAAGATATTTAGGATACTTGCCAGCGGGCAATTATAGCATCTTGTGGGATGGAATAAATTGGAAAGGTCAAACATTAAAGAATGGTCTATATTTATTCCAGATTGTAGCAACATCTGATCAAGGAGAGGTGAGAATAAATAGATTCATAGGTATAATTAAGTAATATCTAATAATTTGGTAGAGTATGAGGGAGGATTAAAATTATGAAAAAAATAATTTTGATTAGTATAATTGGCATATTCCTTTTATCATATACCTTTGCAAGTAGTACGGGGGGAGCTTTCTCCCCCATTATCCTTAATGCAAGATCAGCTGGTATGGGTGAAAGCTATGTAGCAATTTCAGATGACTTAGGCGGTTTAGTTTATAACCCCGCGGGACTTACCAATATAGATTTATGGACAATTGGATTTAATCACTTACAAATACCACAAGGATTTACAAGAGTAGAATTCATTGGAGGGGCATGGAATATAAATGGAACAATAGCAGGAGCCAGTTTAGAAAGCAAAGGGATTACAAATGAAGAGGAGCTTCTTTTTCCATTTCAAGAAAATGCAGTAGGTTTAAATATAGCAAGAAAAATTCTTCCAAATCTAAGCTTAGGATTTAGGGGACATATATATTCTGCTACCCTTGATACCGCCAAAGCTACGGGTTTTGGATTTGATCTTGGAGCTATATGTGAAGTAAATAATATGTTAAAAATAGGTGCTTGTTGGTACAATCCTATAAGCTATCTTAAGTGGAGTACTGGGACCACAGAGTCGGTAGGAAAGGAGGACTTAGTTTTAGGTTCTGCTTTAAATTTAGATCTTAAATCAGTATCATTAACCCTTGCATTAGATATATCTCTATATGATAAAATGTACTTTTATCAAAGATTGCACATAGGATCAGAAATAAAAATACCTGGAATACCTGTACTTTTCAGAACAGGATATAATGGCGAGAAAAACACCTTCAGTATAGGAGTAGGATTCAATCTTAATAATATCCAGTTTGATTATGCCTTCTTGTATTCAAAAGATCTATCTAACCAACATGTCTTTGGTCTCTCATTAAAATATTAAACCCTTTAATAATACACAAAAAAAGGCCTCCCCTTACATGGGAGGCCTTTTTTATATAGATACGATACAATTTTATAAAAGGAATAGAAGGAGATAATTTATGTGTGGTAGATTTACACTTATTCAAGTAGAAAAAATACCTGAGAGATTTGATGTAAAAATTATAGTAGAAGTTAATTTAAAAAAAAGGTATAATATCTCCCCTGATCAACTTGTACCAATAGTTTTTCAAGGAAGCCCAAACAAATTAGAAGAAATGATATGGGGATTTATACCCCATTGGTCAAAAGAAAGGTCTAAAAAAAGACCTATAAATGCAAGAGCAGAATCCCTTCTTGAAAAAGACATGTTTAAAGATTCTTTTTTAAAGAGACGTTGCTTAGTACCTTCTGATGGATTTTATGAATGGAAAAAGTTGGGTAAAGAAAAAATACCTTATTATATAAAAATGAAAGATAATTCTCTTTTTGCCTTTGCAGGAATCTATGATATCTGGATTAGCCCAGAGGGAAAAGCAATTAAAACATTCACTATAATAACTACAGAACCAAATGAGTTAGTTAAAGAGATTCATGAAAGAATGCCCGTAATACTTAGTAAAGAGAATGAGAAAATATGGGTAAATAAAGAAGAAAAAGATATTAATAAGCTTCTTTCACTTCTAAAGCCTTATCCTGCAGAGGAAATGGAAGCCTATCCTGTATCTAAAAAAGTTAACAATCCTCAAAATGACTCTGAGGATCTTATCAGACCTGTAAAAATCTTTTATTTAGGAAGGCAAAACAAGCTTGATCTTTAATTATGTTTCTCTATCCAATCATAGATAGCATTATAAAATCTATCTTTATATTCTTCATCCTCAAAAAGTTCATGATATCCACCTGGAAATTCTATTAAATTCTTATCATCTATGGTAAGTTTTTTGAAAAATTCTCTCGCCCTATTTGGATCCACATATCTATCCTCAGTAGGAACAAGAAATAAGGTTGGTACTTTCATATCCTTAGCCTTTTCATGAGCTAATCTAATATTCTCAATCATACTTAATCCAAGCCTAAAAGATATTTTACTATGCATAAGAGGATCATTAGCAACTTTTTTAATTACTTCTTTATTCCTGGATAAATACTCGGGATCTAACTTATTATTTATAGTGATATGTGGAAAAAGCTTACCAATACTTCTTGCTACAAAATTTGTCAATAGATCAACCTTAACTCCCAAAGAAGGAGCAGATATTACTAGGCTCTCAATTTTGTCTTGCCTTTCTTGAGTATATCTTACAGCAATAAGCCCCCCAAGACTATGCCCAAAAACATGAAATCTAGAAATACCAAAAGTAACATCATCAATTACATTTAAAATCTCTTCTATTGTAGTATCTCCCCTTTTACCATCACTTCTACCATGCCCTGGATGATCAAAGGTAATAACCCCATATTCCATATTCACAAAATCTTCTACCATTTTTCTATATCTTCCACTATGCTCTCCAAGACCATGTATAATAACCACCCATCCCCTTTTGGGATTTCCCTCTTTTAAGGAATAAATCATTTTTAAGACCCCCTTGTCTTAGCAGTTTACCATCCCACAAAAGGCTTTACTATGGTATAAACATAGAAAATACCAGAAATTATAGAAACAATATCCTGCCAACCTTTTATAAATACTTCAGGTACAAATATGATATCATTTTCCTTTATTTCAATATCCAGATCACTTCTTCCTTTATTAACAATTTCATTCATGTTAACAGGAATAATATGAGTTTTACCATCAATCTCCCTTACTACCGCTATTCTTCCAAGATCTGCTCTATCTTTTAAACCTCCTGCCATACCTATATATTCGGTAAGCTTACGTCCTTCTCTATATTCATAAGCAGCAGGATTACTAACCTGTCCTAATACATAAACTAATCTTCTTTGCTCTGGTATATAGATAGTATCACCATCTTCAAGTTCTAAATTATCTTTTTCTATTCCCTTTACAGCATTATCTACTCTAAACTCATAAACCACTTTTTTACCGTTTTCTACTCTCTCTAACTGACCCTTCTCTCTTGATGCCTTCTCCGTAATTCCTCCCGCCTTTAATAAAATATCCCTTATTCTATCTCCAGCAACTATCTCATATACACCAGGATTCCTTACTTGCCCTACTATCTTTACACTCTTCGTTATAGGTGGTACATATATCACATCCCCTGGATTCACCTTTATGTCTTCTTCACTCTTCTCCCCTAATACCAATACTTTGTATAAGTCTACTACAAATTTGTTGTCCTCCCTTCCTCCTCTCCTTATCTCTATATTCCTTGTACTTCCATTTGGTAATACCCCTCCCGCCTTCCTTATTATCTCACTTACCTTCGCTCCCATTACCGCTTCTCCTATCACTTCCGCTGTCTCCACTCCTTGTGCCAATGTCTTTGCCTCTTCTACAAGTTGTATCGGACCTGGATTCCTCACAAATCCCAAAACATAGACCCTCTTTTGTTCCCTTAATATTGTTATCGCATCTCCATCCCTTAACTCTATGTTTGCCTCTTCCCTCTCTTTACTACTTCCATATATCAGCCCATATAAGTTTAATTCTATTCTCTCTCCATTTACCCTATCTAATACCGCATCATATAATGATGCACTCGCTGTTAATCCTCCCGCCATATTTATTAAATCTTTTAATCTCTCTCCTCCTTTTATCTCATATACACCAGGATTCCTTACTTGCCCTACTATCTTTACACTCTTCGTTATAGGTGGTACATATATCACATCCCCTGGATTCACCTTTATGTCTTCTTCACTCTTCTCCCCTAATACCAATACTTTGTATAAGTCTACTACAAATTTGTTGTCCTCCCTTCCTCCTCTCCTTATCTCTATATTCCTTGTACTTCCATTTGGTAATACCCCTCCCGCCTTCCTTATTATCTCACTTACCTTCGCTCCCATTACCGCTTCTCCTATCACTTCCGCTGTCTCCACTCCTTGTGCCAATGTCTTTGCCTCTTCTACAAGTTGTATCGGACCTGGATTCCTCACAAATCCCAAAACATAGACCCTCTTTTGTTCCCTTAATATTGTTATCGCATCTCCATCCCTTAACTCTATGTTTGCCTCTTCCCTCTCTTTACTACTTCCATATATCAGCCCATATAAGTTTAATTCTATTCTCTCTCCATTTACCCTATCTAATACCGCATCATATAATGATGCACTCGCTGTTAATCCTCCCGCCATATTTATTAAATCTTTTAATCTCTCTCCTCCTTTTATCTCATATACACCAGGATTCCTTACTTGCCCTACTATCTTTACACTCTTCGTTATAGGTGGTACATATATCACATCCCCTGGATTCACCTTTATGTCTTCTTCACTCTTCTCCCCTAATACCAATACTTTGTATAAGTCTACTACAAATTTGTTGTCCTCCCTTCCTCCTCTCCTTATCTCTATATTCCTTGTACTTCCATTTGGTAATACCCCTCCCGCCTTCCTTATTATCTCACTTACCTTCGCTCCCATTACCGCTTCTCCTATCACTTCCGCTGTCTCCACTCCTTGTGCCAATGTCTTTGCCTCTTCTACAAGTTGTACCGGACCTGGATTCCTCACAAATCCCAAAACATAGACCCTCTTTTGTTCCCTTAATATTGTTATCGCATCTCCATCCCTTAACTCTATGTTTGCCTCTTCCCTCTCTTTACTACTTCCATATATCAGCCCATATAAGTTTAATTCTATTCTCTCTCCATTTACCCTATCTAATACCGCATCATATAATGATGCACTCGCTGTTAATCCTCCCGCCATATTTATTAAATCTTTTAATCTCTCTCCTCCTTTTATCTCATATACACCAGGATTCCTTACTTGCCCTACTATCTTTACACTCTTCATCATTAATGGGACATAAATAAAATCTCCCTCTTCTATATTAGGATTTTGCTCCAAATCTCCATATTTAAGAAATCTCATATAATCAACATTAATTATCTTATCTCCTCGCCTTATCTGTATATTTCTCGTAGAAGCAGAAGATTTTAAACCCCCAGCAACCTTTATTACATCATCAAGTGTACTTATAGCAAGAACTCTGTATGCACCTGGATTTACTACTTCTCCTGTTATAACAATATTTACCTTTTTTATATTAATAATATCCACTATAATGTTAGATCTTGGATAAAATCTCATCAATTGTTTTGTTACTTCTTGAGCTGCATCCGCCAAAGTCACATTCAATACTTTTATATTTCCCACAAGAGGCACTAATATATATCCTGTAGGTGAAACTGTTAAGTTAAAATTCAAAGTCTCATTTGTCTCCCTTATTATGTATACTCTAAGAATATCACCAGGTCCTAATAAATATTTCTCTGGATCAATAACCTTCCCAGAGTATATACCCTCTATTCCAACTGCCCCCTCTTGAGCATATGCTACTAAAGATATAATTAAAAATATGAGTACAAAAAAATATACTTTCCTTTCCATCTTCATCCCCCTTAATCACTTTTAACAGGAATATTTATAACATCTCCATCTTCAAGAGGAATGTTCACTTTTTCATCTTTATCTTTATAGTATTTTGAAAGATCCAAATTGATAACTTGCTTCCTCTCTGTAATGTATCTCTCAATCACAATATTTTTCATATCAGCCCTCACCGTAAATCCTCCCGCCATTTCTATTATATCCACAATCTTCTCTCCCGTTTTTACTTCATACATACCAGGTACCTTAACTTCTCCAAGTACTCTCACAGTTTTTTCTTTTAATGGTACATAGATAATATCTCCAGGCACTATCTTTATATTTTCTTCTTCTGTATCTCCTTTTATCAAAACTTTAAAAAGATCTATCTCTTTTATCAACTTATTATCCCTTATCACTTGAATCCTTCTTTGACTTCCTACAGAAACTATTCCTCCCGCTATTCTTATAAGTTCGCTCACCTTTGTATTTTCACTAATTTCTTCAGGAATTTGAGAGGTATAAGTTGCTTTTCCGGATGTACTTTCTCTAATTATAAAGGATTTAGGATTTTGAACATAACCAAGTACATAAACCCTGTTTGCTCTTTCTGGAATTACCAATGTGTCTCCTTCATTTAAAACAACGTTTTCTTTATCATCTTTTTCATAAATCAATTTATATAAATTAACTGGAATGATCTCCTTTTTATCCTTTCCCTGTCTCTCCACATAAGCTGAAAATAGATCCGCCTTGGGTGTAAATCCACCAACCATATTTATTACATCTCTTAAGGTCTCCCCCTCTTTTATTTCTAACATTCCTGGATTTTGTACTTCTCCAAAAACCTTTACTATCTTTTTAACAATAGGTACATATATTATATCTCCCTCTTTAATATCAGGATTTCCTTTTTCATCCCCAAATTTTACATATTTCAAATAATCTATTGAAATAATACTATATCCTCTTTTTATCTGTATATTTCTCGTAGAAGCAGAAGATTTTAAACCCCCAGCAACCTTTATTACATCATCAAGTGTACTTAAAGCTGAAACTAAGTATGAACCAGGATTCAAAACCTCGCCAGTTATGGAAATTTTAATATATCTTGGGAATATAAGTTCAAGTTCTACTTTACTTCTTGGATAGTAAGCTAAAATCTTTCTTGAAACCTCTTTACTTGCCTCTGTAAGAGTTAAACCAGCAACTTTGATGCTCCCAGCAACAAGGAGATTTATAGATCCAGTTGGAGAAACAAAAAGCTCATATATATCTGGCTCTCCTGTCTCTTTCAGAATATAAACTCTTAATTTATCTCCAACCCCAAGAACATATTTATCAGGGTCTAGGGGGCTTCCAAAGAATACATCTGATGAAGATAACCTTGAGATTGTATAGGTTTGGGCTAAGGTAATAGAAAGTAAATAAAACATTCCCAGTATAATCAAAATAAATATTTTCCTCATCTCTATCCCCCAACTATTATATTTTTCTCTTTATTTTAACATAAAAAATCAAATAAATTTAGAGAACAAATTGCATCCAAAAAAATATACTTAAAAATTTTAAAATAAAAGGAAGGATTTTTAAATGAAAGAAATCAATAAAATTAGAATCTAACATCATGACTATTAATTTCAAAGAAAGAAAGCCTGTAATTAGAGAAAGTTATAAAAGATAGCTTAAAAAGAAAGTGCTCTTATTCTTTATAAATCTACTACTTTTGTCTTAAGAAATTATTCCATGACTTTTGCCTCTAAAGCTAAAGGGAAAATTACAGCATTTAGAGTAGAAGTAAGAAAATATCTTAGCTATACACTAAATACAACAGACATGAACGATGCCATTTGGGAAGCACAAGCTTTGGTATTTATTACCTTAAAAGAGATTAGAGAAAAATTCCTTTTCCTTCTCTTGATATTATGAGGGAAAAAGAAATTAGAAATTCTATAGCAAAAGCTTATTGGTAAAGAGATTAATTAAAGAGAATAACTTAAAGATTAGGTTAATTAAGGATCATAAAAATTTAGAGCCAGCAGTGATAAAAACAGAGGTGAAAAAAGATTGGATTAAATTTATATTCGTTATAGAAAATTATGTAAGGCAACAAGAGTTTTTTAAATATATATTTTTATCTTGTAGGAAATAATTTACCGTATGCCTTTTAAAAAATTTGATATTGACTATAAATTTATATTAATATATAATACTTAAAACAAATCCTTAGACAAAGATGTCAAAACAATTCCAAGAAGCTTGAAATTCTCTAAAGGAGGTGATAGAAAAATTTTTATATTTTTTAAATAATTTTTAAAAAATGTAAAATTTGGAGGTGAGAAAATGGATAATAAAATTATTCTTGATACTTTTTGGGTTTTAATTGCTGGTATGTTAGTATTTTTTATGAATTTAGGATTTGCTATGGTCGAATCTGGTTTTGCTCGTGTAAAAAATACTGTCAATATCCTTTCAAAAAATTTCATTGTATTTGCTGTTTCTTCTATCGGATATTTCCTTTTAGGGTGGGGATTGATGTTTGGTGATGGAACACCATTTATAGGAATAAAAGGTTTATTCTTTTTACAGGGACCTGATAACTCGCCTGCTACAGGATTAGCCTACAAAGGAGTTTACTCTGCCATATCTTGGGCAAGTGTTCCATTACTTGCTAAATTCTTTTTCCAATTGGTTTTTTGTGGTACTGCTGCAACAATAGTTTCTGGGGCAGTTGCAGAAAGAATAAAATACAAATCATTTATTCTTTTTTCCTTCATTATGTCTATGATTATATATCCCATAGTAGGTCACTGGATATGGGGAGGTGGTTTTCTTGCCAATATGGGAATGCTTGATTTTGCAGGTTCTACAGTCGTTCACTCTGTAGGTGGATGGTCAGCATTAGTAGGGGCGATATTATTGGGACCAAGATTTGGTAAGTATGATGAAGATGGTAGAGTTAAACCTATTCCTGGTCATAATTTATCTCTTGCAACACTTGGGACTTTTGTATTGTGGCTTGGATGGTTCGGATTTAATCCGGGATCTACAATGAGCGCTGATCCTGAAGCCATATCTCACATAGTCATTACAACAAATATGGCTGCAGCATCAGCAGTTTTGAGTTCAACTATTACCTCATGGATTTTATTAGGAAAACCCGATTTAGGTATGACCCTAAATGGTGCCTTAGCGGGTCTTGTAGCTATAACTGCACCTTGTGCTTTCGTGGATATTATAAGCTCTATCTTCATAGGATTAATTGCAGGATTTTTAGTCGTGATATCAGTTATATTTTTTGATAAGCTAAAAATAGACGATCCAGTCGGAGCTTTATCGGTACATCTTGTTAACGGTATTTTTGGAACTTTAAGTGTAGGCTTATTTGCACGAAAAGGGGTAACATCTTTTTCTTCTGTAGATGGTCTACTTTTTGGCGGAGGCTTAAAACTTCTTTTTATTCAGTTTATAGGTGTGTTATCTGTAGGAATATTTGTAACACTAACATCTTTGATTACATGGTATATTTTAAAATCAACAGTAGGGATAAGAGTAAGTTTAAAAGAAGAAATTGAAGGATTAGATGTCGGAGAACACGGTAATTCAGCATATCCAGAATTTTTAATACGTAAACCTAATATATCTTTTAAAAGTATTACTAAATCTTAGGAGGTGAAAGAATGATAAAAATAGAAGCTATTATTAGACCTGAAAAGTTAGATGACTTAAAAAAAGCTTTAGAAGAAATAGAATGTTCTGGATTAACAATTAGTGAAGTAGAAGGATATGGTAATCAAAAAGGTATTGAACAGCAATGGAGAGGGGAGAAATACAGAATAGATTTGTTACCTAAAATAAAGATTGAAATAGTAACAATGGAATCAAATTTAGAAGATATTATTGAAACAATTATTCAAAGTGCAAGAACTGGAGAGATAGGAGACGGTAAAATATTTGTCTCTGAAATAAAGGATGCAATAAGAATAAGGACTGGTGAAAGAGGTAATAAAGCCATATAAAAATTTTTATATAACTCATAGGAAATATATTGCTTTTTACCTTTTTAAAAGTTAGATATTGACATAAAATTAATTTTAAACTAAGATTATAATCTAAAATCTCAAAGAAGAGATTAAAAAGCAATAATGCTTATTTAAGTTTTTATACCATATTTTATTCCCAAAAGGGGGTGATATAGATAAAAAATTAAAAAAATTAACATCTTTTATTTAATGTTACGTTTTGCTTTTTAAAAATATAAAGTCCATAAAAAGGAGGGAAAAAATGACAAACAGCTTTCCTAAAACTAAAGAAGAAGTTTTAAAGTATATCAAAGACAACGACATTTATTTTGTGGAGATTTGGTTTGCAGATGTATTGGGATATCTTAAAAGTTTCACTATAACAGCCCACGAACTTGAGAAAGCCTTTGAAGAAGGATTGGGATTTGATGGCTCATCTGTTAGAGGATATACAAGAATTGATGAAAGTGATATGATTGCTTTTCCAGAACCAGAAACTTTCACCATTCTTCCTTGGAGACAAAAAGAAATAAAAGTGGCAAGAATGTTTGCTACAATAGTTGAACCAAACGGAAAACCCTTTGATGGAGATCCAAGAAATGTTCTCAAAAAGATGTTAAATAAAGCCAAAAATATGGGATATAAATTCTATGTTGGACCTGAATTAGAATTCTTCTATTTCAAATCTCCAAACCCACCCCTTGAGGTGTTAGATTGGGGTGGATATTTCGATCTAATACCAAGGGATGAAGCTGTAGATCTGAGAAATCAAACCGTTAAGATGCTGGAAGAAATGGGAATTACAGTTGAATTTAATCACCATGAAGTTGCCCCTTCCCAACATGAAATAGACTTTAGGTATGCAGAAGCTTTAACCATGGCAGATATAGTTATGACCGCAAGATTAGCAATAAAGGAAGTGGCTTATTTAAATGGTGTATATGCTACCTTTATGCCAAAACCTCTTTTTGGACAGAATGGCTCAGGTATGCATGTCCATATGAGCTTATTCAAAGATGAAAGAAATGCCTTCTTTGATCCAAATGATAAATATCATTTATCATCAATCGCAAAACATTTTATTGCTGGCCTTTTAAAACATGCAAAAGAAATCACACTAATTACTAACCAATGGGTGAATTCCTATAAAAGGTTAGTGCCTGGCTATGAAGCACCAGTTTATATTTCCTGGGCTATGAGAAATAGGTCTGATCTTATTAGAGTTCCTATGTATAAACCTGGAAAGGAAGAAGCTACAAGAATTGAATATAGAGCTCCTGATCCAGCTTGCAATCCTTATCTTGCCTTTGCTGTAATGTTAGCTGCAGGGCTTGAAGGTATAGAGAAGAAATATCCTCTTCCAGATCCTGTAGAAGAGAATGTGTATCATATGACAGAAGAGGAAAGAAGAAAAAGAGGAATAGAGAATCTTCCAGGAAGTTTAATTGAAGCCATAGAGATTACTGAAAAGAGTGAACTTGTAAGAAATGCTTTAGGAGATCATGTATTTACAAACTTTATAGAGAATAAGAAGATGGAATGGGATAATTACAGAAGACAAGTAACTACTTATGAGTTAGAAACATATCTACCAATACTATAAAAAGGAGGGAGATTTCTCCCTCCTTTTTAATATGCGTACAATTTCCCATAAGGTCTTTTGTTAAAGGGTATAACTTTTAAAAAAGGTTTTTCCATAATATAGTTGTAGTCTATACCAAAATAGTCAGAAAATTTTTTAACATTCTCTTCGAGAAACTTTTCATCTTCCTCATCAATTCCCAAAATTTTTCCTTCTTTTCCTAACTTATACTCAGGGATTTTTCCTCTAAAATAAATTATCCCTCCATGAATTCCTGTACTACAAAAATATCCACATAAATTCTCATCATCCTCTTCTTCCAATCCTAATACGATAATTCTTCCACCAGCCATATATTCTCCCAAAAAATCTCCAGCTGTTCCACCAACAACGATTACAGGAATCTTATCTTTATACTCTTTCATATGTATCCCTACTCTATATCCTACATTACCTTTTACAAATATTTTTCCGCCTCTCATACCATAACCCATAATATCCCCACATGATCCGTATATTACAATTTCTCCATCATTCATTGTATTTCCAACACCATCTTGAGCATTGCCATATACCTTTATGTTAAGACCATTCATAAAAACACCTAAATCATTTCCTGGTACCCCATAAATCTCAATATCTCTATCTGGGAAGGTAAGTCCAGCACCAATATACCTTTGGCCATTAACATTTATCAGCTTTATCTTCTTATATCCCTCGTTAAGTTTTTTTTCTATTTCTTCATTTAGATCTTTATAATGCATTCCTTTAGCATCTATGGTAAAAGTGTCCTCTATTATCCTCATTTTTAAGACCTCCATATCTTTTCTTTTCTTGTCTCTTTTGAAAGGTCTAAAAAGCCAAAATTATCTGATAAAAGTCTATCTTTAAAATTAGAAACATCTACTTTATTTCTCATTAGATCTACAATCATACCTGTTCTATCAAAAGAGTTAATAAACATGAATCCTAAAATTTTTCCTTCTTTTATATATATTTTTCTATATATCTTTTTCTTTTCCTCTAATCTCTTAAGTATTTCACAACCATCTATCGGATTTACTAATCCCCCTGTCATCATATGAATATCAAAAAATCCTATAGAGTTAATTGGAAATGTACCATCATATTTTGCCTTCTCTCCTGCCATATTCAGACCAGCTATTTCACCCTGCATATATGCATTAGGAAGTATAGGTATCACTCTGTTTTCTCCTAAAATAATATCAAAGGCAGAAACCACATCTCCTGCAGCATAAACACCTTGAATGTTTGTCTCCATTCTTTCATTTACTAAGATCCCTCTGTTAATCTTTAATTGAGTATCTTTAAAAATATCCAAATTAGGTACAACCCCAATAGAGAAAACTACCAAGTCTGCTGGAATCTCCTCTAAGGATTGTAGTTTTACTTTTTCCACTTTATCATCACCAATAATTTCAATTACTGAATTTTTAAGAATAAATTCTATACCATGATTCTCCAATTCCTCTTGAACTAATTTAGCACCCTCATTATCTAAGATTGATCCCAAAATTCTGTCAGCAAGCTCGACTACAGTAACTTTACAACCTCTCTTAGTTAAAGCTTCCGCAGCTTTTAATCCACTTAATCCTCCTCCTATAACTATAGCCCTCATTCCATCATACAATACTTTATCTATCCCTTTAACATCATCAAATTTAATAAATGTAAAAACATTCTTTTTATCAAGACCCTGGATATTAGGTATAAAAGGTTTTCCACCCGTAGCAATTAGTAGTTTATCATATGAAAGCTCTTCCCCATTTTCCAAATATATATTTTTTCTCTCAAAATCTACTCTTTCTACTTTTATCCCTAAAACAGGCTTAACTTTATATTTTTCATAATAATTCTGAGGACGATAGTAAATTTTATCATCACTTATTTTCTTGGAAAGCCAATAAGATATCAAAGGCCTGGAATATACGTGATATGGCTCATTAGATATTACTATTATTTCATTTTCATAATCTACCTTTCGTATCCCCTCAATACATCCACAAGCAGCAATAGAATTTCCAATAATTACATATCTCAATTTAATCCCTCCCTAAGCTTCTACTATCTCTAAAGCTGAATTAGGACAATTCTGAACACAGGCAGGTTCTCCAGCATCTAAGCATAGATCACATTTAGATGCTACTTTTTTATTCTCTCCCCTTCTTATAGCTCCGTAAGGACATACTAAAATACAAGACCAACATCCCACACACTTATCCTCATCACATACTACAATTCCTGTTTTATCATCTTTATGCATTGCTCCCGTAATACAAGCTTTAGTACATAACGGATCATCACAATGCCTACATTGTAAAGCAAAAGTTATATAATAACCTTCTTTCTCTTCTACTATAACCCTCGGTGTTGGCTTATCTTTCTTTTTGAAGGCCTTTATTAAATCCTTTGTACCAGAATGGGCAAGAACACAATATACCTCACATAGATGGCAACCAATACATACCTCCTCCTTAGGATAAATCCTCCTTTTTGTTTTATTTTTGGTCTCTATTATCATCTTTACATTCCCTCCCCTGCATGTTTTACTCCTAAAATCTCCAATTCCTTTTCTGTAAGTCCCACACCTCTCAACATAAGTCTATTCCCCCTCAAACTCTCCAAGGCATTAATTCCCATACCCCCTAACATCTCCTTTATCTCATGGGACCAAGCTTTTAAGAGATTTGCAGCTCTCCTCGCTCCAATTTCAGGATTCAATCTTTTCACTAAATTAGGATCTTGAGTTGCTATTCCCCAATTACATTTACCAGTATGACAATTTTGACAAAGATGACATCCTATGGAAATTAAAGCAGCTGTAGCTATATATACAGCATCAGCACCTAAAGCTATAGCTTTAATTACATCAGCACTATTCCTTATAGATCCAGCTACTATTATGGATATTTGATTTCTTATTCCTTCTTCTCTTAAACGAGAGTCTACAGCAGCCAAAGCCAGCTCTATAGGTATTCCCACATTGTCCCTAATTCTCGTTGGAGCAGCCCCTGTTCCTCCCCTGAATCCATCAATCACTATAAAATCTGCTCCTGCCCGTGTAATTCCAGAGGCTATAGCTGCCACATTGTGAACAGCTGCAATTTTTACTCCAACAGGTTTTTTATAATTTACAGCTTCTTTCAAGGCAAAAATGAGTTGCCTTAAATCCTCGATAGAATATATGTCATGTTGGGGGGCAGGAGAAAGAGCATCTGTACCAACAGGAATCATACGAGTGGCAGATACCTCTTCTCCTACCTTTTCCCCTGGGAGGTGCCCACCTATTCCTGGTTTTGCCCCTTGGCCAATTTTTATCTCTATGGCTGATCCTGCATATAAATAATCTATATCTACTCCAAATCTTCCAGAAGCACATTGAACAATAGCTCTATCTTTATAAGCATATAATTTCTTATGTAATCCACCTTCTCCTGTATTCCAATAAGTACCCATCTCTACTGCAGCACTTGCCAAAGATTCTTGGGCATTTAAGCTTATAGAACCAAAGGACATAGCGGAAAACATTATAGGAACTTCCAGTTCCAGTTGAGGAGGCATCTCTGTTACTAATCTACCATCTTCATCAAACTCTAATTTTTCTGGTTTTCTACCTATGAAGGTTTTTATTTCCATGGGTTCTCTTAGGGGATCAATCGAAGGATTTGTAACTTGACTTGCATTTATCAAGATCTTATCCCAATAAATGGGATAGGGCTTATCATTTCCCATACCTGTTAAGAGAATTCCACCGGTTTCAGCTTGTTTATATATGTCTTTTATAGCTCTTGCTGTCCATTGATAGTTTTCCCTAAATTCTAATGGATTTCTCATTATAGTTAAAGCCTTTGTAGGACACAAAGCTACACATCTATGACAACCTACACATTTTGAATTATCAGAAATTATTCTATCTTCTTCCTCGTCATAATCATGCACACCATTAGCACATTGTCTTACACAAACCTTACATCTTATACATTTTGTTTCATCTCTTATAACTAAGAAATCAGATTCATACAGAGTCTTCATACTAACACCTCCGCTTCTTCTAAAAAGCCTACTACTGGTTCTCCTCCTTTGGGTAGATAAATCCTATCAGGGTTACTACAGAGCTCTCTAATAGCTGCCTCTTCGGAGGCAACATATAAGGTCTCTCCTTTCTCAGCTGCAACTAATGGTCTCAACTTTATACGATCATTAAGAGCTATCATACCATTAGAAAAGCCTAAAATAATTGCAAAAGGTCCATTAAGTAGACAACTCTGGTAAACAGCCCTTATAATTTTAATTTTTGCTTTTTCTTCCTCATTTATTCTTTCAATAGCACTATAAAAAGGAGCAGCCAAAGCCTTGACAGCGATATCTAAAGGCAGTTTATGTTTTCTAAGCAAAAGATCAATTATATAGGTTATTACCTCTGTATCAGTTCTCAACGTACACTTATATCCAAACATTTCTATATATCTAACATTAGCACCATAGGAAGAAATTTCTCCATTATGAACCACACTCCAATCTAAAAGTCCAAAGGGATGAGCACCACCCCACCAACCTGGTGTATTTGTAGGGAAACGAGTATGGGCTGTCCACATATAACCTTTATATTCCTCTAATCTATAAAAATCTCCTATGTCTTCAGGATAGCCAACTCCTTTAAAGATACCCATGTTCTTCCCGCTTGAAAATACATAAGCCCCATCTATCTTCGTATTTATTTCCATAACTTTTTCCACTACGTAGTCTTCTTCTGAAATTTCATCCTCAAATAAATATTCTTCTTTGGGTTTTGCAAAGTATCTCCATATTAGAGGAGCATGCCTTATATTCTTAACTTTTCTTGTTGGAATACTTTCCTCATATACTATATTAAAATATCTATATAAAAACTGGGATGTTTCTTCCTTTGCCTTTGTATTCTCATAAAAAAGGTGAAAAGCATAATATTCCTTTCTATCAGGATATATTCCGTAGCCAGCAAAACCTGCTCCGAGTCCGTTACCCCTTTCACGCATTACAGACATGGCGCTAACTATATGATCCCCAGAGGTAATTTTTCCTCGTCTATTAATATAACCTATAAGGCCACAGGCTGATGGAATCCTGATCTGACCTTCCATAAGCATAATTTACCCTCCTTTTTTCCCAACGCTATTGTTAGGTAAATTGTGGAGTATAATTCTAATTTAAAATTAAAATTTTGTCAATATCATATTTTTAAAAAGAACTACGGCTATATTTTGCCGATATAATTATAAAGTTAATAAAAAAGCACTTTTAAAGACTATCAAATGAAAATTTCTAATTATTAATAAAGAAGTTTTCTTCTAATAGTAAAGCTTATTGGGAAAAGGAGGAATTTAAGAATAGGTTAATTGAAGATTATAAAAATTTAAAGCTAGCAGTGACAAAAAGAGAGAGGAAAAAAGATTTGATTAAGTTTATATTCATATAGAATATTATGTGAGGCAACAGGGAGAAACTAAATCTTTCTTTTAATCTTCTCAAAATTAACAAGGTCCATTTATGATAAAATCTAATTAAGAATAATATTAATTATGGATAAACCTCAAGAGCATATAAAGATCTGTAAAAAATATGTGCCCTTTTTATCCTTCTGGCTCTCAAAAAGATAATGCATGGAAAATTAAAAAAAGAAGAAGTAAAGATAATAGATAAGTCTTAGAAAAATATAGTATAGATACATAAAAATTTTATAATGAAAGATTATTAATGATAGGCTCATCTCTAAAAGAACTATATAGAATTATCTGAATTAGATGAAGAGGCTTTTTTTATCTCAAAATATTTATATTCCTGCTTGTGATAGTCTCCCAAGAAGAACATTATAAGCAATTTTTGATATTTACAGACTATCTTGTCAAAAAACTGATATATAGATTTATACTCAGAATATAAATCAATTGCTAAAGGATTAGTAGAGTAGAAGTGGTAGACAAAAAGTTAGGAGGAAAAACTAATTCAAATAGTGGAATATAGAAATAGAAATGATATAGAAAATTTTGTTCTCCCTGTTAAGAAATATTTACTTAAATTTTAAAGTTAAGTTTTCTTATTAACTATGTACAATTTTTCTTTTCCATTTCTAAGGCTTCCCATTCAATATAGTTTGTCTCTAACCTGTATGAATATTTATTTTTTATCTTTCCTTCTAAAAACAATCTTTGACGTCTTCTTTATTATCTTTAAAATGAAATCTTCTAATCTTTCTTTTCTGAAATATTCCTATAATCAATACCTAAATCATTCTCTTTTCAGTATTTTACCTCTTATAAAATTTAAAAAATCTCTAATTGCCTCCTCAGGGTTATCTGGAATATAGCTCTCAATTACATCTTCCTCTGAACCATTATGAAAATGTTTTGGAAAAGTCTTTACTCTCTCCCAATTTCTATGAGGTGCATTATCATGCCTGTATATAGAATTATCAATAAATCTTCTCTCCCAATGATATGAATATCTTCCCACTAACTTAAGAGAAAACCATATATCCAAAAACTACCATCTATTAAGAAAACTCTTATCTCATTTATATCAGGTAACGATGCATACTCCACAATGTCGCTATATTCTGTTTCTATAATATCCCTGAGTTTTTCAGTGTCTATAATCACTTTAATTCTTCCAAGATCTTCTCTATCTCTTCTTTTTTAAATTCTAAATGATCCAGCCTTTTAAAATCATCAAAAGAGTCTTTTTCCTCTATTTTCCCTTCTTCATAAAGCCTTTCAAAATCCTCAATTGATGAAATCATATACTTATTCTTTATCTTATAAATCTCTGCCTTTATCTCTTTTAATTTTCTCTCTAAAAAAGTTACCAAACTTTGTTTCATCAATTCTTCTTCAGATAAACCAAGTTCTTTTGCTATAATTTTAATCTTTTCATCATTTAAAGGGAGTGTAGAACTCATTAATTCCTCCTCCTATATCTTCCTTCTTTTTTCTTGTAAGAAAGCTTTTAGACTTTCCTTAGTAATATCCTCAAAATCAATGCCTAAATCGTTAGCTATCTTCTTTATGAGTTCTTCATTTTTACTCATTTATATCATTCTAACTTAAATTATAGCACATTACTAATTACTACAAACAATAGTTTGCTTTCCCATAAGATTTGTGTTAACCTTCAAGTAATGAATAAAAATCATTCCGAAGATGAATTAAAATATAATCCCTTACTATTAAAGAAATCTCTGAAAGTCTTACAGAAAGAGCTATCAACTTTGAGATGTTCCTTATATAATAAATTTTATTAGTTTATGTTAAGAAAACTTTACCAACGAAGAGACTTTAGGAAGAATTAATCCTATACCCTTTATCTTAAAAAGTTTCCATGCCACCATTATATAAAAAGATTTTAGAGCTCTCTCCCAAATAAACTTATTGATTTAAGAAAACTTATATCAGCTTTATCTCTAAGAAGTGGAAATATAATTAATCAAAAGGAGATAGCAAGAGAAAGGGAAAGAAGAATCCTTACTTTTGAGGTTAAACTTAAAGAAAACCCTACTATGAGAGATATTAAAAAGCTTTTAGACTTTATTAAAGAAAGCCCAAATTCTACAAAAGGAGTGCTTATCTACAATGGAGATTAAATAAACTTTCTCCCTTCAAAGATAACTATCTTTATTTGTTGGTTATAATAACATATTAATTTTTCTTTCTACAACTTTTGCTAAAGTTGACACAACTTCTTCTACTTCTTCCTCTCTCATATTGTTATGAAAGGGCAATGCCAATGTCCTTTTTGAAATATTTTCAGTAATTGGAAGCATACCCTCTTTTGTTCCAAACATCTCTTTTATATATGGTTGTAGATGAATAGGGGAAAAATAGCCTCTTGCAGGAATTCCTTCCTTTTCCAATTCTTTTATTATCTCATCCCTATCTAATCCATCTTGCAAAGTTATAACATATACAAACCAACTCATGCGGACATAAGGCTTTACTACTGGGGGCCTTACCCAAGAAAATTTCTTCAATCTCTCTGTATACATTCTTGCAACTTTTTCTCTTTTTTCCAAAAATGTTTCAATCCTTCTTAGTTGTGAAACTCCAAGTGCTGCCGACATTTCATCCATTCTGTAATTGTAACCCAACCTTTCATGTTCAAGCCATGCGGACATTTCTCCTCTTCCTTGATTTCTTAAACTTCTTGCCAGTTTTGCAATTTCATAATTATTGGTTACTATAATTCCTCCCTCACCTGTTGTCATTTGCTTATTGGGATAAAAGGCAAAACAGGCAGCATCTCCAAATTGTCCTATCTTTTTACCTTTGTATTCTGCTCCTAAGGCCTCACAAGAATCATCTATAATTTTCAAATTATACTTATCAGCAATTTCTAAAATCCTATCCCACTCTGCAGGATGACCAAAAATGTCCACCGCCATAATAGCTTTTGTTTTTTTTGTAATCTTTCTTTCTAAATCATCCGGATCTAAATTATAAGTCTCGGGCTCTATATCAACAAAAACAGGTATCCCCTTCTCAAACAAAATAGCATTTACTGTTGCAGCAAAGGTAAAAGATGGTACTAAAACCTCATCTCCGGGACCTATTCCTAAGGCTCTCACTAAAATATGGAGTCCTGCAGTACCAGAGCTTACTGCTACTGCATACTTAACACCAATATAATCTGCCATTAATTCTTCAAACTCCTTAGCCTTAGGTCCCAAAGCAAGACGTCCAGATTTTAAAACTTCTAAAACCGCCTGTATATCACTCTCATCTAAATCAGGAGCAGACATAGGAATTTTTTCCATATTTTCACCTCACGTAAAAACTTATTATCCCTGTTTTATAGGTTTTGCTGGAACTCCAATAACCGTAATAAAATCTGAAACATCATTAACAACAACACTTCCAGCACCCACTATACTCCATTTTCCTATTCTTCTATAAGGAATAACAGAACTTCCAACCCCAAGAAGACTCCCCTCTCCTACTAAAACACCACCCGCTAAATGCACTCCAGGAGCTATATGAACAAAATCCTCTAATTTACAATCATGATCTACACTAGCAGAAGTGTTTATGATCACATGTTTTCCAATAACCACACCTGGTTGTACTACTGAGCCAGCAAGAACAACACTTCCATCTCCAATTTCAACACTTGAGTGTATATAAGAAAAAGGATGAATTATGCTTATCCATTTACAAAATTCTCTGTATTTATCTGCTATCTCTTTACGAATCCTATTATCTCCTATAGCAATAATTCCTTGTTCAAATTTTCCTGATCTTAAAAGTTCTACCGATCCAAGTACAGGTACATCAAAAATATGCAGATTTCTTTTAATAGGATCATCATCAAGGATACCTACAATTTTATAGTTTAATTCCAAAAGAGTAGAAATGATTACTTTAGCGTGCCCGCCAGCCCCTATAACTACTATTCTGTTATCCTTCATCTTTTACTCCCTTAAACTCAGGCATTGTAACATGACCTTCTGCACTTATTCCTTCTCGTTTTAACACCTTCAAAATGGTAAGAAAGATAATCTTTAAATCAAGAAAAATACTCCAATTATCCACATACCATACATCCAATTTAAACTTTTCCTCCCAAGAGATAGCATTTCTACCATTAACTTGAGCCCAGCCTGTCATCCCTGGCTTAACCTCATGCATTCTTGCTTGCTCTGGAGTATATCTGTTTAAGTATTCCATAAGAAGAGACCTTGGTCCAACCTAACTCATATCTCCTTATAATATTTTTTTCTCACTTTTATAAAATCCTCTCACTAAGACAAAAGCCTCAGCAGCGTAACATCCAACAGTACTTCCTCTTAACATAGCTAGCATCTTTAAACTTTCTACAGATCTTTCATTCGGAAATTCTTTGATCTGAGACTTATATTTCTTAAAAGCTTCAATCTTTTTATCTAAATATTGAGAGATATCTATGAATAAATTGGGAACAAAATTGGGAGTAAGATAGGGTGCATTCCAATTTGTTTCGGAAAGTGTTTCGTATGCATATATAAACAAAGGAAATTCTAAATTATTGGGTCTTGCAGCAACCAGCGCAGATAAAAATATCCTTTGATGATCTATATGAATATCTCCATTGAATGGAATAAATATTATCTCAGGTTTTATAGATTTAAATATCTCAGCAAATTCATCATTGATCTCTCTACTTGGAATTGAATCCAAATTGGCAGCTGGAAAGGAAAGAAAGAAAGTTTCTTTAACTTTTAAAAATTTATGAGCTTCTAAGGCTTCTCTCCTACCTATATTTATAGATTCCTCATCGAAGAGAGGCGGATAACCCTTAGTAGCAATTATAACATAAACTTCTGCCCCTTCATCAGAAAGACGCGCTATTGTTCCCCCTACTCCTAAGATTTCATCATCAGGATGAGGAGCAATGATTATAACCTTTTTACTCATAAATCTTTCTCCTTATGAAGCTTTTGATATAAACTAATAAAATCAATACCAAGCTTTTCATGAAGTCTAAAAAGATTCCTTGGTAAAATCTTATTTTCTCCCTCCAACTGAACGACCTTAAGCAGTATATGTTTCCCATCACCACATTTAACTAAGGCTCCTGATCCTTCAAAAGCTTGAATTTGTCCAGGGATTCCGCAGTAAGGAGCGTCTCCAATGTAATCTGCTTCCCATATTATTAATTTCTTCTCTTTATAAAAGGTAAATGCTCCAGGATATGGTTCTGTTACAGCTCTAATCAGCGTCCATATATATTTAGCAGGTAGATTCCAATCAATATATCCATCCCCAGGGGTTCTCTTGGCACAGTAGGTTGCCTTTGTGTGGTCTTGAGGAATACGGGGGACCTTACCATTTACAAGAAATGATAGGGCTTCTAATAACAACTCTCTTAAAGCTTTAAGATGCTTCTCATACAAAGTTGTAGCAGTCTCATTAAAATCTATAGAAAAGATTTTTTGGAGAAAAATATCTCCTGAATCAACACCCTCATCTAACCAGAATAATGTTGAACCTGTCTCCTTTTCTCCTTGAAGAATAGTCCAAGGAATAACCGCACGTCCACGATTTTTAGGCAATAATGCAGGATGATATCCTATAGCTCCCTTTGAGGGAATAGATAAAACCTCTTTGCTTAAAATCTGAGACCAACCTATAACAAACATATAATCTGGCTCAAAACTTTTTATCTTTTCTATTGTTGCAGGATTATTAATATCAGAGGCCTCTATTATAGGAATATTATACTTTAAAGCTAATGGGCGCAGATCAACAAAATCAGAATGTCTATAAGCTTTTGATAGAGGAAGTGTTATTATTGTAATTGGTTTTATAGATTTTTCTACCATTGTCTCCAATGCTACTAGAGTACTTTTAACTGCTCCCACGAGTATAATTTTCATATTCTATAGCCTCCCTTAAAGCTTTTTCATTAATATGCTCTCCAAAGAATATCGTATTTAAAGTCTTTATTATGATATACAAATCTAACTTCAATGACCAATTTTCGATATACCACACATCCAATCTTATTCTATCGCTCCAGTCCAATAAAGTATTTCCATTTACTTGTGCCCATCCCGTAATTCCTGGCTTCATATTTAATCTGCGCTTTTGAAAACTATCATAACTTTTAACTTGACTAGGGAGAGTTGCTCTTGGGCCAACAAGACTCATATCACCTCTTAGTACACTTATCATCTGGGGAATCTCATCTATATGATATCTTCGTATTATACGTCCCACTCTTGTTACCAAAGGATGTTCTTCTCTAACCTGTCCTACTTCCTCAGGAGGAAGGTTATTAACTTTCATACTTCTAAATTTTATTAGGATAAATTCTTTTCCTTTCAGTCCCACTCTTTTTTGTTTAAAGAATATTGGTCCTCTATCTTCTGAATATATAGCTACCGCAGTAGCAAAAGTGATAGGAAGGCTCAAGAAAAGAACAGAAATAGCAACAATAATATCTATTAATCTCTTAATCTTTAATAATACTTCCCTTTTCATCCCTTAAATCCAGAATGGCCCTAAATTTATATATTACAAAAAACTTTCCTTCCAATCCTGATTTCACTTATTTAAAAAATATAGGTTTTCCCATGGTTAAATATATTATAATTGAAATAATAATTATTAAAGGACTACTTATTGTAAGTCCTATAAGAAAACCTATAATATCTATGAGACGCTTAATGTTTTGACTTTTCATTTATCTACAATCTCTCTTAAGATTTTTTCAAATTCTTTTGCTATTTTCTCCCTCTCAAAGTACTTTTTGACATAATCTCTTGCATTTTTTCCATGAATAGCTATTTTATCTTTATTATTATAATAAAATAATATTGCTTTTGCTAATTTATTACTATCACTTGGAGGAACAGAAATTCCCCCTTCTGCCTTTTCTATAACATCTCTTATAACACCTTCCATAGCTAATACTGTGGGTTTACCTGCAGCCATATAATCAAAAACTTTATTAGGATATACTGTTTTTAATAACGGAGTATCTTTCAAAGTTGCTATACATATATCCGCAGATGAAATTACAATAGGAATTTCCTTTTTGGGAAAAGGATCCAAAAAAATTATATTATCTAAATTATTTTCTTTTATATATTGTTTATATTCATTTTTTTTAATACCACCCCCAATTAACAAGAATCTTATATCTTTATAATTTCTTAAAAGGTTAGCAGATTTTATTATACATTCTATATCATTTGCTACTCCAATATTTCCTGTATACATTACTATGAATTTATCATTCAGTCCTAAACTCTTTCTAAAATTTTCCACTTTATCAGCTTCTACATCAAATTCTTTAGTTATAACCCCATTAGGTACTAATATTATTTTATCCTTTGGGGTTTTATTCTCAATAAATGGGATAAAACCAGGAGAATTAATAACTATTCTTTTCGCCTTTTTATAAAGTAATTTTTCAACTATTTTTAAAAGAAACAATATAAAAGAATTATTTACAATTCCTAATTCTTTTGCAAAATCAATCCATAAATCCCTAACTTCGTATATAAATGGCTTTCTTTCTAAAATTGCAATAATCATAGCAGTTAAGGCTTGAAATAAGGGAGGAGATGTCCCCCATACAATATCAACTTTTTTAACCCTTATAGCATCAAAAAATGAGGTTATTGAAAAAGACAAGAAAGCTAATCCTCTATAAATAAAACTTTTGTGTACTGAAGATAATGTCGGGGAATATATTATTTCAATTCCTTCTTTTACTTCTATTCTTTTATTTTTTTTCATTCCAGAAAGATAATCTATATCACTTGCTATAACAGTTACTTTATGTCCCATCTGTACAAGATATTTTGCTAACTCATAATGTCGAGTTCCTCCTCCCTCATCAGGAGTAACGAATATCTCATGAATTAGAAGTATATGCATAAACCGCTACCCCATCAATTTATCCACATAATATTCTTTATCTGTAAACATAGTAACAAAATAACATCCATCATCAGAATTACATTTCAAATGTATACTTAAAGCAGGAGTCTTTTCCCCATAATATCTTGACTGCCATCCATCAGGATTTTTGTCATCTTTCTTAGCTCTATTTATTATAAGTTCCACCTCTTTATCGCATTTCAAAAAAATATAATATTCACCCTTAAGCGTATATAACTTTATTTTGAATATATTACTACCCAAATCTTTAACCTCATAAGGGAAATCATTAACTAACCAATGTAAATCATAAGAATGACTATAATTTTGTGCTTGTATTAATCTATCTTCTATTAAAAAAGTACCATTTTCTAAAATCCTTACCTTTCTTCTATGAGTTATTCTTCCTCTTAATCTCAAATAACCATAATGCTCACCTTCTACAAAATCATCAGTAAGATGCAAAAGCTTGGCTTTTGTCCAATACAACCATTTAAATCTCCTATGCAATAACATTTGATCTTTATCGTCTACTATTACCGTATTATGAGATCTTGTCCCCATAAAATATCTATGATATTGAAGTTCATCATTATAAAGATAAGAACCACCATCTATTGCAATATTTAAGCCATTCCACCATATATCTACATGCAATTGATCTGCTTGACCAAATCTATCTATCACACTTCCACATCTAAATACCATAAAGTTTTTTCCATCTTTTCTTAAAATATGAATACCTGTATGAGAAAAACCATAAGATTTTAAATCATAAGGGTGTATTTCTGCTTTAAGAGCCTCTTTACCAAAAAACCAAAACAATTCTTCATCCCATAAACCAGAACTAAAAACTCTTTTTTTTCTAGTCATATAGCTTAAAGAATTAATAATAGGCCTAAAATCACTAAAATCACAGGAAGTCCAAGGATTTAATAATGCTCCATCGTTAGCCCCCCAATTAGGAAGTCTACCATCTTCTATGTTTATAAAAGAAAATAAAAATCTTGCTGATTTATCTAACAGATCATATATCTCTTTTTTAAAATAATCTCCGTTTAATTCTCCTATTCTCAAAGCCCAAATATAGTAGTGAAGAGCTAATCTTTGATAATTAAAAGACAACTGACAATAACCACCGTCTTTATAGAATTGATTTATACACTTACCCCCTTCAAGAATTCTTTTACCCTTTATCTTCCATCTTTTGGCTTCTTTAAAAAAGGGAAAAAGCATCCCAACTATATATAACCCTAATGCTTCTCCAATCAAATGATTATTATGAACAGCATAATAAGCATAATTAATATTTTTTTCAATATGCTTGGCATGATAATATATTAACCTCACAAGTCTTTGAAAATCATCATCCTTGAAATAATCATCATTGCTCATCATATAAAGTGCATAAATCCAAGAAATTACTCTTATAGCCAATTCTTGACTACTATTCCAATTAATACCGAAATCATAAGGATTATTCTCTTCCCAAAGCTTTAGTTGATCAGTAAATGCTTTAACATATTTACTATCTCTGGTTATAACATACGCTCTGACAAGATAAAAAAGGTGTGGAAACCTATTAACTTCCCATGACAATTTGATATCTCCACAAAATTTTTCATATTTAGTTATCTTAGACCAATGTATATTTTTAGGCCAAGAGACTTCTTTCTTAGGATTATAATGCCAATCTATAGGATTTTTATATTTACCAAACCACTTTGAAAAACAAATAATTTTACCACTCAATGCCTCATCAGCTATTTTTATAATTTTTTCCTTATCCTCATCTCTCAAAATCTCATTAAGAACCTCATTGCCATTCTCTAATGATGGAAAAAAACATTTAACCTTATTTTTTCTCCATTCCCCCAAAGAAATACTAATGTTAATATTAGGCTTTATAAATGAAAATAATTCTTTGATACCTGATCTTAAGGAAAATTCATAATAAATTCTAAATAATGTACCCTTAAAACCTAACAATCTTATTTCCTCTAATAAATTTTTTATCGTCTCTAATTTCATTCTATAAATTCTTTAAAATGTTCAAATAATTTTATAGGTTTTCCTCTTTTAGCAGATTCTACAGCACAAAAAGAAGCCAAGGTAACTTCTATTAACTCATCAAAAGGAATAGGAGATTCAGTGCCATTAGATATGGCTCTTATAAATTCTTTTATTTCATCCTCATGACCTTTATTTTGTTTTAAAGATCTCATCTTAATATTTATCCCATATCCCTTTAAAGATCTAAAATTATCAATAACTAATATCTTTCCTTCACTAAAAACTTCAATTCTCTCCTTAGGAAAAGCCTTACTACCATTTGCAAAATAACTAATAACACTTATAGATCCATCTTCAAATTTAAGGTTTATTATCATTTTATCTTCATCGTATCCACTATGTCCTTTTGTAGTCATAGCATATACTTCAGTAATTTTATTACCAACAATAAATCTAGAAAGATCTATAAAATGGCAAGCTTCACCTATAATTCTTCCACCACCTACTTCAGAATCATAGATCCAACTATCATTAGGAATTGCTCCAGCATTTACCATTATATTTAAACAAAGAGGGTTTTTTCTTTGAGATATTATTTCTTTTAATTTTTTAATAAAGGGAGAAAATCTTCTATTAAAACCTACCATCAATATCTTATTAGTATTTTTATAAACAGATATTATATCCTTTAATTCATCAATATTTAATGCAAGGGGTTTTTCAGTATAAACATTTTTACCTCTTTTCAATCCCTCAATAACTAAATATGCATGAGATGCATGTCTTGTGGTTATAAAAATTGTATCAATTTCTTCATCTTCTAAAACCTTATTATAATCAGATGTAGCATATTCAAAATCAAATTTTCTACCTGCAAATACACCATTAATTCCCCCCGAACTTGCAATGAATTTAAGATAGGCATTTGTTTTCTTTAAAGCAGGTAACAAAACCATTTTAGCAAAGTTACCAACACCCAATACTCCAATACACGGTTTCTTTGGCAAAAAACTTAATTTATCCTTTTGTAATTTAACTACCTCTATATTTTCAGATTTTTTATCTTTATATTGGAGTATGATACCTAATGGTTTTTCTCTTAAAAGAATATCATAAGCTTTCAATGCATCATCGAAAGAGAATCTATGTGTAATTAAAGGTCTTACATTTATTTTTCCCATAGACATCATATCAAGTACAGCCTCAAAATTTCTTTTAGCAGTCCACCTTACATATTCAAATGGATAATCAATACCTTTTTCTTCATATAGTCTATCATATCTTCCTGGCCCATACGAACATGATACTTGAAAGCTTAACTCTTTTTTATAAAATTTATCCCTTGGAATATCAATTTTCGTTAAACCTATAAGAACAATTCTTCCTCTTTTTCTACACATATCCGCAGAATATTCTATAGGTTCATTACTCTTTGTAGAAGCCGTAATAATTACACCATCCACACCTCTTCCTTTAGAAAAAGCTAAAGCTCCTTCTATAGGAGACTCTCCAGGATTTATTAAAAGGCCTTCAGCACCAAAAAATCTTGCCAAATTAACTCTACTTTCGTCAATATCTACCCCTAAAACCTTACACCCTGCCGCAATTAAGAGTTGAACTGTTAACTGTCCAATCAAGCCTAAACCTACAACTACTATATACTCTCCTAATGTAGGATTAAGAAGTCTTATCCCTTCTAATGCTATAGACCCTAACACTGTAAAAACAGCAGTTTCACCATCAACATTATCTGGAACTTTTGCAACAAGATTTTTAGATACATTAACTATTTCTGAATGGCTCCCGTTAGATACTACCCTATCACCTATAGAAAATCCTTCCACATTTTTTCCTATATCAATTACAATTCCCACATTTGAATACCCTAATGGTAAAGGTTCATCAAGTCTTGCCATTACAGCCTCAAAAGTACTAAAAAGTCCATCCGTTTTAATTTTGTCTAATACTTCCTTTACCTTTTCCGGCTGACTTTTTGCTTTCTCTAACAAGGATGCTTTTCCAAACTCAACAAGCATTCTTTCTGTACCTACAGATATAAGACTATGGGTAGTCTTTATAAGGATTGTATTAGCTGAAACCTTCGGAATTGGAACTTCTACCAGTTCTATTTTTCCTGATTTTAAATTTTGTACTAATTGCCTCATAAATATTAACCTCTCAACCTCTCATTATATTGAAAAATAATATATATTATCCATATTATTTATGATACTTTTATAAACTTTATGAGGTACTAAAAGAAATATTAAATCTGACAATCTTAAAACTTCAGTAATAGAATAATTTTTAATATTATCATTTATTAATTCTTTTTGAACATTTGGCTCATTTGCTATAACTTTATAACCCTTATTTATTAACATTTCTACTATCTCTAAGGCAGGGCTTTCTCTTAAATCATCTATATCCGGTTTGTATGATAACCCTAAACATCCTATTATTGGCTCTCTATTATTTATCCTCTTAAATTCTTCTATCTTTTCCTCTATTTTTTTTACAACCCACAAAGGCTTAAAATTATTTACTTCTCTTGCTGTTCTTATTAGTTTAGCTTCTTCAGGAAACTGAGAAACAATAAACCATGGATCTACTGCTATACAATGTCCACCAACCCCTACACCAGGTTTTAATATATTTACTCTTGGATGCTTGTTAGCAAGTTCAATTAATTCCCAAACATCTATTCCAAGTTTATCGCAAATTATTGATAATTCATTAGCAAATGCTATATTTAAGTCTCTATATGCATTTTCAACCAATTTACACATCTCTGCTGTCTTTGAATTAGTTTTATGTAAGTTTCCTTTTACAAAAAGAGAATAAAATTCCGTAGCTTTCTTTGAGGAATTATCATCAATACCCCCTATGATTCTATCATTGTGTTCTAATTCATATAAAATCTTTCCAGGAAGTACTCTTTCTGGACAGTAAGCTATATATAGCTTATCTTTTAATTCAGGTCTCTCATTAAATATCATCCTTGCCATTTTTTCCGTAGTTCCAACAGGACTTGTAGATTCTATAATAACGAGATTATTTTCTCTTAAATATGGTATTATCATTTTAATTGCTGATTCTACATATGATATATCTGGTTCATGATTTTCTTTAAAGGGTGTCGGAACAGCTATAATATAAACATCAGCTTCTTTTGGTTTCGTATCAGCAACTAAATATCCCTTCTCTATCACATACTTTACAAGACCCTCTAAATCAGGTTCAATTATATGTATTTTGCCTTTATTCACAGTTTCTACTATTAGAGGATTTATATCCACACCATGCACATAGATTTTTTTACTTGCAATAAATGCAGCAGTGGGAAGACCAATATAGCCAAGACCCATAATAACAACTTTAGGATTAAACATATATATGTACCTCCACTATAAGTTATTCTATCAATTCAATAATTTTTTGTTTAAAAATCTCTTTGACATTTTCCCAATAATATTTATCCTTGATTTTTTTATCTATTTCTTTAATATTCTTGACAATCTCAGGATTACTTTTTAGATTAATAATTAATTCTCTTAATTCACGAGAATCTGTATCAGAAACTGAAAAACCTACTCCTAATTTTTCTACGTATTCTGCGAGTTTTGTGCCTTTTGCTACAATTATTGGAATCTCGCACACAATAGCCTCATAAAGCTTATTAGGAAGTGCTATTTTTACATTTTCTGAGCTTGTATCATATACAGCATATATTATATCAATCTGAGAGTATAGTCTCAATATATCCTCTTTATAGTTGTATGGTCCCACAAAATATACATTTTTATAATTTTTTATAATTTCCTTTAACTTGTCAGTTTCTGTGCAACCACCCGCTACAATTACCCTAACATCATCTAAATCTTTACACACCTCAAAAAGCATTTCAAGTTGCTTAACATATCTAATATAACCAATAAACCCAACAGTAAAATAATTATGAGGTTCAGAATTAAAACTACCAAATAAAGACTTTTCAGGAACATTTTCAATGACAAGTACTTTGTCAGAATAAGGATATACTTTAGAATAATAACATTCCCAAAAATATGGAGAAGTAATCACCATCAAATCTATTTTAGATATAAAAAAGTTAATAAAATTTTCCAAAATACTCATTATAATATTTTTATTCTTAAATAACATATGAGGAAGATCGGCAATCTCAAGGATTATTTTAATTTTATTAATAGATAAAATCTTATACAAAAAAGCAGAAAAAAGCATATCAAACCCGCTGATATAAATAATATTTGGGTGACACTTTAAAAGTTTATAAATAATCTTAAAGAAGAATACTATATTATATAAAATTCTGATGTATAGATTCGTAGTATGAGGTAACTTCAAAGGATAACTCTTTAAAGAACTTTGGAAAAATAAAAAATCTCTAAATCTACCCCAATATATGATTTCAATATCTTTAAAAATATCCTGTAAAGCGTTTACTCTCTTAACAATCCGTGGATTAGGTGTATGGCTAAGCAAAAAAACTATCTTTTTATCCCTAAAATCCATAACTATCCTTTATTTTATTTATCCAACTTTTATTAAATTGATATCTAATTTCAGATCTTAACTTGTTTAATATCATGCCTATTACTCCAATAATATCAACATCTATAGATGGTATATCCTTTATTTCTACCAATTCCTCTAAAGTAGGATTAAGCATATCAAATGTAACTACTTCTAAATTTAACTCTTTAATAAAAGATAATATTTTATGTAATTTTTCAATATTTTTCTTATTTGGTATAATCTCTTTTGAATAATTAATCATGAGAGAAAAACTATGCATAAAAAAAGTTACATATTTATATTTTAACTCTTTTAATAATTCTAAACTTTTCTTAATAAATTTCTCTTCTTGCTCTATATCCAGTTTTAATAATACATTTTTAAAAAACATTGAATTAACCTTTATAGTTGTTACAGGAATCTCAATAATGCCATCTATTTTACATATATCATTATACAAAACCCCTTTAGTATTAATCATACAATTTTTTGACTTATAAAATAATGAAGCATCAAAATCTATATTATTAAAACTCAAAGCAGCTAATGTATTATTATCAGCTTTATAACTACCAGCCCTATGAGCAATAACTTTTTTAGAAATAGAATCCTCAATATACTCTTTTCCAAATTTTATAATTTCTATCTGTTCTTTTAATGTTCTACCAGCTAAACCTCCTTTCCCCCATACTAAAGCTGTACCAGGATGAGTATGAAGTTGTATATCTTGTCCCATATCACTTAAAAAATATAAAACCTCTCTCATCTTTTTATCACCATGTACCTCTTTTTCATATACATCAACAAAAAATGTTGCCTTCATATTAAAACTTTTCAATATTTCCACAATTTTGGGTATACCATAATAATTATTTGAAATTTTACCCCAAATACGACTCATTTTCTTGGGATTATATGGATCCTCAACATCAACAGTTATAATAATTTTCATATTATATTACCTCAACACAAGTTTATTACTGTCCATATCAAGTCAAATAACCCCATACCAAAATATATAAATATTAAACCCCAAAAATCTGATTTTGTAAACTTATGTTTTAAATTTTTAATAACTAAATAATAAACTGTAAAATAAAGAAATAATTTCTCTCTTATATCAGTTGAACCTAATAATTTTATACTATAAGTTAATAAGAAGAATAAAAATATAGCCTTTATAGAAAAATCTTGTATATTCATTTCTTTAAGTAAGTTAAGAAAAAATAAAGGTAAAATTATGTACCACCATAATATATATTGACTTAGTTTAAGAATATATGTTTCAATTCCCTCATAATAATTTTTTTCGTTATCTCCTATTCTAATTATCTCTATCATATATCTTACAGGACTTGGGAATAAAAGCATCCGTGGAACACCCAATATTATTGCTCTTATCATATTTTGCAAAAAATCTCTTTCATTCCGAATAATTTCTATACCAATGTTAGTTTGACTATATGACTTAAATTCCTCAGAAAAATATTGATATCCTAAATATTCCCAATATTTTGTAAATTTTCCAAAAGTAAATATAAGAAATATTGATAAAACAAGAATGACTAACTTTTTAGGTTTTTCTAAACTAACAAAAAAACTAAAAACAAATGGCATAAAAGATAAGGGCTTGATATAATGCATACAATAAGCAAGAAATAAAAATGAAAATATATTTCCAGTAGAAAGCTTTCTTTTATCTAATAACAACGCTTCTGAAAAAAGATAGAGTAATAAACTTTCTTTAAGATTTCTTATTGATGTATAAATGAAACCACCAGATATTAAAATCAAGATTAATAAAAAAATAGCCTTTTTCTCATTAAATCTATTTCTTAATGCAAAAGTATATATATGAATAGAAAAAAGAAACATAAAAATAATATTCGAAATCTTTATCATTAATACAATTATAAAGTCAGAAAAAAATGGAGATGTTATTATAAATAAATAGTTCCAAAAAACATATAAAGGACCATTAAGTTTAAAAATTTCTTCTATTGATAAAGCTCCCCTAATAAAATTTTTTGCTGTTTCATAATACAGTTTAGCATCACTTCCATATAATCCATCCTTGATTCCAGCTTTAGCAATATTAATTTGAAAAATCATAAGAATTATTATATAAATAAAAAAGAAAAACAAAATAATATTTCTCACAAAAATACTTAATTTAGATAACTTATACAACATATAAGAAAGCAAAAAAAATAGAATAATCATATTTTATCCTCTCTTAATAATAACCATAAAAGCAAAGAAAAAATATATTTTTCTATTTTCTTCAAATAATTCATTATAAGAAACTTAAATTTATATGTTCTTAAATAAATTATTGAACAAACCACTATAAGCATCTAAAAGTTTTTTACTCTCATTATCCCAACAGAAAATTTTACCAAGTTGTATACAATTTGACTTAAGTTTCATAATATCCATTTTACTCATTTTTATAATTGCCATTGCTATATTATAAGGATTTACATCCTCTACTACAACTCCTATAGAATAGCTACTAACAAATTTTTTTAAGATAGGATTATCAGAAACAATGACTGGTAATCCCATCATTATCGATTCAAAAAGTTTATTAGGAGAACATAAAAAATTATTTAAAGTCTTTTTTCCGTAAAAAATTAAACTTATATCCTCTGTTTTAATTCGATCTAATAAACTTTCATAAGGCAAAGGTTTTTCTATATTAACAATATTTTCTAAACCATTATTATATATTAACATTTCCAATTTATCTCTATATTCTTTGCTAGAAGGGCCAAGAAGAGTAATTTTATATTTTAAGGGATCCAAATATTTTCCTGAAAGAATAATCTCTTCTAAATATCTATTTGGTTGCAAAGCCCCAAAATAAACTATCAAAAATTTATTTTTAACTAAATTTTCTTTCAATTCTATTTCTCTATAATATGGAGCATTATATAGATATATTGATTTTTTGTTATAACATTTGTATTTATCCAATAAATACTTTAAACGGAATTCATCAGTTGTAATCAATAAATCAACTTTATTACATAGTATTCTTTTTTCAAGATAACTAACTACTTTTCGTAAAAGTTTTGGAATATAGTCAAGTTCAGAGAATAATTCATGAGAATCATATATTATTTTTATTTTTCTTCCTAAAAACATACTAATAATAAGGGTTGGAAAGTCATGACAATGAACTATATCAGGACTAATTTTATAAACATAGTAAAGACTTTTTATTAAATAGATGATATATTTTGCAAATGAAATTAAGTAATTACTTATATACTTCCCTTTAAAAGGTGGTTTTATGAGAAATATTTTAATTTTTGAATCATAATTAGACATAACAATCTCTTTTTGCCAGTTTGTAATAAGGTAAACTTCATATTTATCTTTTAAGAGAGTATCGATTTCTTTCTTTACTCTTGCATCATAAACATAATTTCCAATCAAAAGAAAAACTACTTTCTTTTTATCATCTTTCTTATCTGTAGTATAACTTTCATATCTTTCATTCATTATTTAACCTCCCCGTTAAATTTAAATTAATAAATATCCGAAAACTGTTTCCTCTTGATATCCTTGGTATCTCATATATTGAATTTATTCAAAATTATCCATTTATTTACAGTCAATGCACATTTATAGTATTTTTTTACCATATTCTTTTAACCATATTATTGAATGAACCAAAAGGATAACAGAAAGCATTTACTTTTACATTAAATGTACTTTCTAAAATCTCTTTAGATATTAATATCTCTTTCTCTAAAAGGGCCGAATCTAAAGAGATTGATGATAGACCTACATGTCTCAATCCATGTGATCCAAGTTCCAAACCTTCTTCTAACCACATTTTAACATCCCTTTCATTCATAAGTTTTATTTTGTGTCCTTTATATTTTCTTATTTCTTCAAAAAATATTATTTACTTAGGTACCTTTTGCCATGAAAATCCATAACTCTTTTCTATTAATTTGTGAGAAAGGAAAAGAGTAGCGTTCAAACTATATTCTTTTAAAACAGGAAGACAATAATTGATTATATCTTTCTCTCCATCGTCAATAGTTATAACAAATCCTTTACCTGAGATTCTAAAATTGTTCTCAATTAGATTATTTAAAGAATAATTACCAACACTCTTTTTAACTAAATACAGTAACCCTTCTTCAAAATCTTTAGGAGTTATAGTATTATTTCTTAAGTAAGGAGCAACATTATGATACATTATATTTTCTTTATAATGAGAAACCTTATTTTCAATATAATAAAATTTATAATAAGTTTTTAACAAATTTTTAACTATTTTCTTCATCTTATTCTCCTTTTAAAAATCTCAAAGAAAAACTTCTTAATTTTCTTTTTTACAATTTCAGTAGAATAATTTTCACTTACAAATCTCACACCATCATAGTAAGGCTCTACCTTTGTCTTTATCTCATTAAAAGCCTTTTGAGCTTTTTGAACAGTGAGCGCCTTATATATAAGGATGTTCCTAAATATATACCAAATACCTTCCTCTCTATAAATGCCCTCGGATTTATTACATTGGTAAATACACAGGATGGGCCACAAAATACTTCCATCATTATTTACCTACTATATATTCTTCCTCAAGAGCTAACAATTTAGCAGCATAAAGGAGAGAAGCCTTTATATCATCTTTTGTAATAAAAGGATATTCTTTGAGTATATCCTCTTCAGTATAACCATAGGCTAATTTTTCTAATATAATTCCAACAGTAAGCCTTGTACCTTTTATCACAGGTTTTCCCAGCATTATTTGAGAATTCATTTCAATCCACTCCAAAAGCTTCTCTACCATTATTATTTCTTTCCTTTCAAATACATAAATTTAAATTTAAATTATCATCAGATATAGTCAAAATTTTCAAAAATAAATACTTTTACAAAAAATATAAAAATTAGGCATTACCCTTAATAATAAAATCCCTTTCTAACAGCCTTTAATCCTTTGTTTCGTAATACATAATCTCTGATACTCTACTTTCTTTCAGGGCTTTTTTTGTTAAATTAATATCTTTTTTATATGTGGGAATCAATCCCATAATTGCTCTCTCAATTTCTTCCTTTTCTCTCTTCTTTGCAGATTCCAGTAGTTCTTGTAGTTTCCTATTAAAAGTATTCCTATCAATACCCATATTTGAAACTATCCTGTATATTTTAGGATGAGAAGTTTTTTCAACTTTCTCCTCCTTTTCCCAAAGCTCTTCTTTTAATTTTTCACCAGGCCTAAGCCCTACTATTTTTATACCTATATCTTCTATTGAGTGTCCTGATAGTTCAATGAAGTTTTTTGCAAGATCTAAAATCTTTACCGGTTTACCCATATCCAGTACAAAAATATCTCCAGAATTTCCTATACTTCCCGCCTGAAGCACAAGTCCCACAGCCTCTGGAATAGTCATAAAATATCTTTCCATCTCAGGATCTGTAATAGTAATAGGACCACCACTTTCAAGTTGTTTCTTAAAAACCTCCAGTACACTCCCTCTACTTCCTAAAACATTTCCAAATCTTACCGCAATAAAACTGGTCTTTGAATGACTATTGTAAAATTTAACTAACATCTCTCCTATTCTTTTTGTAGCTCCCATAATGTTAGCAGGATATACCGCCTTATCAGTAGATATAAAGATGAATTTCTCTGCTCCCACATATATACTTGCATCCATGACATTTATGGTACCAAATACATTATTGAATACCGCTTCATCAGGATTTTCCTCCATAAGAGGCACATGTTTATGAGCAGCTGAATGAAATATTATCTGAGGCCTCTCCTTTTCAAATATATAAAAAATTCTATCTCCATCTTTTATGTCCGCTATATATGACTTTATAGGGATATCAGGATAAAGTTGTCTTAATTCTAATTCAATATTAAATATGCTATTTTCTCCTCTCCCAAGAATAATAAGTCTTTCTGGTTTATACCTTGCTACTTGTCTACATATCTCAGAGCCTATAGAGCCACCTGCACCAGTTACAAGAACCTTCTTATTTTTTATATATTCCATTATTTTTTCCGAATTTAAGTTTATTACATCCCTTTCAAGTAGATCCTCAATTTTCACATTTCTTATCTTGTTAATACTTACTCTTCCATCAATAAGCTCCCAAATACCAGGAAGTGTCTTTACAGTAATTTTCAATTTAGAAGCCACACCAACCACATCCCTTATTAAAGATGTGGGAGCAGAGGGTATAGCAATAAGTATTTCGTCCACAGAATTATTCTTTGCAATCTGATACAGAGATGATATAGGTCCTAAAACCTTTACTCCATGAATTATTTTTCCAATTTTATTCTTATCATCATCAAGAAAGCCAACAACATTATAATTTAACTCCTTATGGGTTTTAATCTCTCTTAATATTTTTTCTCCAGCATCTCCAGCTCCAATTATAACTACTCTTTTGAAGTGATTATCTACACTTCTTCGGTGTTTTGTAGTTTCATAAAACCATCTTATAAAAGCCCTTAATGAAAAAAGCATTATAAGAGACAAAAAATAGGAGATTACAAATATAGAACGAGGATAACCCTCCAATGGAAATATTATACCTGAAAGATAAAAAAGAAGCTTTTCAAAAGTAAGTGCAAGAGTTAAATCCTTTAATGCATCTAAACTAAAATATTCCCATAGGGTTCTATATATTTTAAATGCTAAGAAATAAAATATAAAAAATATTACAATTTCTCTTAGAAGAGAGTAAACTATGATTGGAATATAATTTTGAGGGATTGAAAATTCAAATCTTAGAAAAAAAGCAAGAAATATAGAGAATATAAAAAAGATCCAATCTGATAATATTCGCACCCACGTTTTTCTTATTATTCTAACCAATTCAACCCCCAACATATCTTATTTTTCTATAATCTATATTTCTTTGTTTATTATATCATGGAAAGTGTAATTATAAAGTGACGCTCGTCACTTCTGACAATCTCTGTATATCTATTTTTAACCTACCCATATTGCAAAAAATTTTCATTTGTGATAATATAAAATTAAAAATAATAATTATTTTAAAAAGGAGGTTCAATTATGGAGAATCTTGAAAGAAAAGGGCTTCCACTTCTTGGTGAACCTTTTCCAGAAATGAAAGTTCTAACTACCCATGGAGAGAAAGTACTTCCTAACGACTATAAAGGTAAATGGTTTGTGCTTTTTAGTCATCCTGCCGATTTTACTCCAGTATGTACTACTGAATTTGTGGCTTTTCAAAAGCGATATGAAAAATTTAGAGCTCTCAATACAGAATTAATAGGTTTAAGTATTGACCAAGTTTTCAGTCACATAAAATGGGTTGAATGGATAAAAGAAAAGTTAGGTGTTGATATTGAATTCCCAATTATAGCAGATGATACAGGAAAGATAGCAGAAAAACTTGGTTTAATCCATCCAGGAAAAGGAACAAACACTGTAAGAGCTGTATTTGTCGTTGATGATAAGGGAATAATTAGGTTAATACTTTACTATCCACAAGAAGTAGGAAGAAACATGGAAGAGATTTTAAGAGTGGTAGAAGCATTACAGGTGTCTGACAAATATGGGGTAGCCATGCCCGCTCACTGGCCAGATAGTGAAGTTGTTGGTAAAGACCATGTAATAATTCCTCCTGCAAAGGATGTAAAAGCAGCCAAGGAAAGACTTGAATCTGCTAAAAAAGGAGAAATTGAATGCTTTGATTGGTGGCTCTGCCACAAGAAATTAACAAGATAATAAAAAACTAATATTAGAAATTAAATAAGGTATCCCCTAAACAGGGGATACCTTATTTTTTGATTCTTTTATATATTTTATTGCAATTAAAGTGGAAAGCAAAGAAACAAAGGTTAGAAAACGATACATACCTTTCAAGCCAGAAATATCAGCTACAAATCCTGAGATAACAGGTCCAATTGTTGAAGATAAGGACATTCCCATACTTAATAAACCTTGAGCAGTAGCCCTTTCTTCTGGATTAACTAAATCATTCATATAAACAACAGGTATAGTACCTATAACAGCAAAGGTTAAAGAGTGTAATAATTGAATTAAGATTATATGCCACGGATTCTTAGTTAATGTATAAACAAAGATCCTTATAGGAAGAAAAATAGAGGTAAATACTAATAAAGGTTTTCTTCCTACCTTATCAGATAAACGTCCCCAGATAAGCATAAAAGGAATTTCAGAAAAGGAGCTTGCTGAATAAGCAAAACTTATATGTTTACTTTCACCCCCTAAGGATCGAATCAAAAGATTCACATTAGAAGATGCTCCAAGAAGAGCTATGTAGTAAATAATGTAAAATAAAAGAAAATTTCTAATATCAGATCTTAAAACTAATCTCTTTATATTCCTAAAGTCAACCTTAGACACGCTAATCTTAGAAGAAGGCTCTTTCACAATAAGACTTATCATTAAGCCTAACATGTATATTAAACTAATCATAACAAACATAATCTTAGGCTCTACCAGTTTAGGATAAAAACCTGTAATAAGCATAAGTAATAGAAAACCTATACTTCCCCATATTCTTATAGAGGCATAATGGGTACCAGTATTTTCGGATACAGCATAGTCCATAACAAGTACATTAGCCATAGTACTTATAGTACTTATAAAAACCCCTAAAAGAAAATAAACAAATATAAAAGTCCAGAAACTATTCAATTTAGGAAAAACAAGAGAGTAAAGAATAATAAGCATAATAAAGCTTAAAATAATAAATGGCTTTCTTCTCCCTATCTTATCTGATAAATAACCTATATATACCTGAAAAATAGTTCCAGAAAGCGATGAGATAGCAGATGAAAGCCCTATCATTCCAATAGAAAAACCTTTTATTTCTCTTAAAAAAACAGGTACAAAGGAGAAGATAAATACCCAAGCAGAAAAGTATATAAAAAAGAATACTTTTAATAAAAAAATCTCTTTTTTCATAAGTTTTATTTTACATCTATGATAAACTATAAACAAGATCATTAAATTTACAAATATACCTTTTAGGAGGTGTTTATCATGAGAGATCGCTTAGAAAGGATAATAAAATATATAAATGATGCTTTTCAAAAAGACAAAGGATTATGGTCTCACTCTGTAATGGATGTTCTTGAAAACGTTACTTCAAAAGAGGCAGTTTTTAAAAAGGAAAATACCCATAGTATTTGGGAGATAACAAATCATTTAATTTTTGGGAAAGAATATCTTTTAAGTATCCTTGAAGAAAAAGATCTTCCTTCCGAAGATGATTTCAAAACTCCCACCGATACCTCCAAAGAAGCTTGGAAAAATACCGTCAAAAGACTTGAAGACACCCATAATAAGCTTATAGAAATATTAAAAACCAAGAATGATGATGACCTTGATAAAAATATCGGAGAATACGGTACATTAGAAGACAATCTATATGGTATAATAAGTCATGATTGTTACCATGCTGGGCAGATAGTTTTTATTCTACAACTTATGGGAATTGAGTTATAGATGTTAACAAATTTTTAAAATAATTAATATAACTTTAACTCTTTTTTGTTGACACCATATTAAATATTTGATACCTTATTTAACGAAAGTTGATGTTTTTAAAAAAGTTTGGGAATAAAAAGTAAGGTTAGTAAGTCTAAAAAAGTAAGATTAAGTTAGGAAAGACACCTCCCCCTCTCACCCCCTCCCCCTGAGTCCCCCCTCTCAGGGGGTTTATTCTTTTTTATGAGACAATTTCACTATTTTTTTCCTCCCAATAATTAAATTGGGACATAAACATATGATAATAAATTCCTTTATTTTTCATAAGTTCCTCATGATTACCCATCTCTAAAATCCTTCCGTTTTCGATAACTATAATTTTGTCAACACTCTGCACAGTAGATAGTCTATGAGCAATAATAATAGAAGTTCTTCCCTTAAGAAGAATCTCAATTCCCATTTGAAGTAATCTCTCAGTATAGGTATCTATACTTGCTGTTGCCTCATCAAGTATTATAATTTTGGGATTTGCAATAAGAGTTCTTGCTAAAGAAATTATTTGTCTTTGTCCTGAAGAAAGCCTCATGCCTCGCTCATTAATGTTTGTATCATAACCCTTCTCCATATTAGAGATAAAATCATGGGCATAAACCTTCTTTGCTGTCTCAACTACTTCATCATAAGTAGCATCAAGACTTCCATATTTTATATTATCAAGAATAGTACCTGAGAATAAAAATGTATCCTGAAACATTACTGCAATCTGTTTTCTTAAGCTTTCTAATTTAATCTTTTTAATATTTATTCCATCAACAAGAATCTCTCCTTCTTGTGGATCATAAAATCTACATAACAGATTAACAATAGTGCTTTTACCTGCCCCTGTATGTCCTACAAGGGCCACTTTCTCTCCAGGTTTTATTTTAAAACTTACATTATCTAACACTTTTCTCTTTCCATCATAAGAAAAGGAAACATTTCTAAATTCTATTTCTCCCTTTATATCAATATCTATTGCATCTTCTTCCTCTTTTATATTTGGCTCTATATCCATTATTTCAAATATTCTCTCCGCACTTGCCATGCCTATAACAAAATTGTTATATAAATTAGAAAGGTTCATTATAGGTCTCCAAAACATGCCTACATAGCTTGTAAATGCAATAAGAAGGCCTACAGAAATATCACCTGCATTAATCATTTTTACTCCAAAATAGAAGGTTATAACAGTACCTATTCCCCAAGAAAACTCCACCATAGGCCAGAATAAATCATTTATTCTCACAGCTCTAACAAAAGCCTGCCTCACATCCCACGCAAGCTCTGAGAATATATTTTCTCTATATTTTTCTGCTGTAAAATATTTAACAACTCTTATTCCAGAAAAGTTTTCATAAGTAAAAGCATTAAGGGTAGATCCCTTTTTCCTTACTATTTGCCATCTTTTTCTACTTATGGTTTGTATTGAAAAAAGAACTATAAACAAAAGAGGCAGCATAGACATAGCGTATAAAGCAAGTTTTGAATTAAGATAAAACATTATTAACAAAGTAGCAATTATAGTAACAGAATCAGGTATAAGATTTGTAATGCTCATATTAAAAAGATTTGCTAAAGAGTTTACGTCACTTATTATTCTTGCTAAAATTTTTCCCACTGGTCTTTCATCAAAAAAGGTAAAAGAAAGTTGTTGAATATGATTATATAAATCTTGCCTAATATTTAATAATATTCCATGGGTAATCTTTGACATTCTTTGAGTTCTTTTCTTAGCAGATATCATAGACAAGAGATTTAAGATAATCATTAAAATCCCAGCAAAAATCAATCTATTTCTATCCTTATTCTTTATGAATCTATCAATAGCAAATTTCATAAAATATGGGTTTAGAAGGTCCACTGCCATAACTACAAAAATAAAAAATAACACTATAAAGACCTCTCTCTTATATGGCTTTAAATATTTAAAAAGCCTTTTAAGTATATCTATATTCACCTTTTCTTCTAACTTTTCATCTTCTTTTAATGCATAAGGCATTTAAACTAATCCCCCTTAATAAAGGCAAATTTTCCGTACTGCTCTTGATAAATCTCATAATACCTACCCTTTTTTCTTAAAAGTTCCTCATGTTTTCCTCTTTCTATAATCTCTCCCTTATCAAGTACTATTATTTCATCAGCAATTTTTACTGCAGAAATCCTATGAGCAATAATAATTTTTGTTACTCCCTTATATTTCTCCAAAGATTTTTGAATATAAAGCTCTGTCTCCAAGTCAAGAGCAGAAGTAGGATCATCAAGAATCAAAATCTTAGCAGATCTCACTAAAGCTCGAGCTATGGTAAGTCTCTGCTTTTGTCCTCCAGAAAGACCAAGCCCTCTTTCTCCTATAATAGTATCAAGCTTTTCTGGTAGCCTCATTACAAAGTAATAGGATCTTGTATCCTTTAAAGCTTGTATTATTCTTTCATCATCTATATCCTTCCCAAGTTCTATATTCTCCCTTACGGTATCAGAGAAAAGAAATATATCTTGAGGAACATATAAAAGATGTTCTCTCAAAAATTTTAAATCAATTTTTCTTATATCAACACCATCTATTAATATCTCACCTTCCCAAGGCTCATAAAATCTTCCTAATAAGTTTACTAAAGTGGTCTTTCCAGAACCTGTAACCCCAATAATGCCAAGAGTTTCCCCAGGTTTTAGATGGAAACTAATCCTTTTTAACACATACTCATCTTTATATTTAAAAGATACATTCTTAAACTCTATTTCTCCCTTTATATCCCTAATATCCACTTTCTCAGTTATATAAGGTCTTTCCGATCTCTCTTTAAATAACTTATCTATCTTCTTTAAGGAAGCCAAACACTGAGCTAACATATTAACAATCCATCCACCTAATCTCACAGGCCATACAATCATAGAAACATACCATGAAAAAGAAACTAACGTACCAATAGACATCTTTTCTGCAATTACTAAAAGTCCGCCAATAGTGATAGATAAAGCTATTGAAAAATTAGTTAAAAATTCCATCCAAGGAAAATACTTTGCAAAAATTTTTGCCTGTTTTACATTTAACTCATAATTTTTCATATTCTCTTTAAAAAACTTCTCTATCTCATATTTCTCTCTACCAAAGGATTTTACAACTCTTATTCCAGCTATATCTTCTTGAGCAGTAGTATTCATTCTAACCCCTTGATCTGATATCTCTCCATATACCTCATCATTTTCTTTTTCAAGTCTATAAGCTGTATAGCCAATAAATGGAATTACAAGAAGTACTATTAGAGTTAATCTGGGTTCAATAGAGAAAAGAATTATGCTGGCAATAATAAAATAAAAAAGCTGTTCTATAAAAAAGACCAACCCAAAACCAAAAGTAAACCAAATATTTTCAATATCTTCTCTAATTCGGGACATAAGCTCACCAGTATTTATACCATCAAAAAAAGAAAAAGGCAAAGTTTGAAGATGTTCGAAAAGATCCTTCCTCAACTCATAAGCAAGTCTTGATCCCCCTAAATCCATAAAATATTCTTTAAAGTATCCAAGAAATACTCTGGAAATTGTTATCAAAGTTAGGAATAGAAGTAATCGAGATAAAGGAGTTATATCTTTTCCTATAATTACTTTATCAACAAGTACTCCGACAATTTTAGGATTAAACATATCAAGGGATAAGGCCAAAATAGCACAAAAAATAGCTGATAAAAAAAAGTGTAAGTTATTCTTTATATATTTCTTTAATCTCCTCATATTAATTGCACCTTTATAAAATTTTATTTTTTTCTATTACTTAGTAAGACAAGTTTATATTATATATTCCCTCATACAAAAATAAAACCCTCTTTATCGTATAAACAGTGAGAGAGATTTTTATATAAAATCTATGTCTGTATTATCATCATCTGGATCAAGCTCAGTAAAAAAAGAAATCAGAATTTTTATCAATCAAAGATTCAAAAGCATTCTTTGATTTGGCAAGTTATTAAAGAAGCTCATAAGCTGATCACCAATTTTTCATCCCAATTGTAATAGAATATTTTAGCATTAGATAGTATATCTTTTATTTTTGAATTTTAGTACTATATCCAATGGTAGTCCCATGGACAAAATACTGATTCTCTTTAACATGGCCTATACTATTTATGTTCTTTTTTATTAGATACCCCATTAGATACTTTTGAAATATCTCTCATACTTTATTGTCTTTAGTCAATGTCATTAATAATAGGAACAAGGATATGTAACAGTGGATCTTGTTTCTATATGTATAAGAAAATTATCTTTAAGTTTTATAATACATACTATATGGCGATTATTCTCACATTTTCTATAGGATCAACTACATAACTTAGAGATTTTTTATCCAAAGCTAATGCTCATTTATATCCGACTTGTAATAAAGTAAAAGTAAAAACCATATTGCTAATTCTTCTATTATCCTTTGTTTATCTAACATAAACTTATCCCTTTTTAAATTTTTTCACTTTTAAATATAAGGGGGAATACATTAAACAGGGTAAATACTCTTAAAAAATTATTGGAGTGGAATAGTTCACAGATTTATTAAAGGGGAGATTATCTAATTCCCAAAATTCCTGCTGTAAACTTTAGCCCTTTATTTATTAAGGCCCAAATTTTTTTTGCTTCCTCTATCTTCCACTTATTTCCTAAATAAAGATATAATATCACAACGATACCAATAGCAGAAAATAAACTAAAAGCAAAATATATTTGTTTTGATGGCAAAACACCATTTAAAAATCTATAAATAAAGAAGGCAAGCATACCTATAAGAAATCCAGAAATCATAAATCGCATAATATCTCTTTTGGTCTCTCTTGAAATAACCTCTCCTACTTTTAACCTAAAGGATCTGTAAAGCAGTATAGAAGAAATAAAAGCTGCTAAAGATGTAGCAAGAGCAAGGCCTTTATGGGCAAGGAGTTTAATAAATATAGTGTTTAATACTATATTTGAGAGGAGAGCTAAAATAGAATTCATAGTAGGTGTTCTTGTATCGTGAAGGGCATAAAATCCTCTCACCATAATTAAATTGACACTCATAAATACCAATCCTATGGAATAAAAAGTTAATGATTCTGAAGTCCTTTGGGTAGCAAGAGCATCAAAAGCTCCTCTCTGAAAAGCAAGCTTAACTATAGGGGTTGAAAGAAATATGAGTCCAAAAGTAGCTGGAATAATAAAGAATAATAATGCTCTTATGCTTTTTTCTATAGATAGTTTAAACTTTTCCAAATTATCATCTTGAGCACTAAATGCAAGATCAGTATAAATGGCTGTAGCAAGGGCATTCGCGAACAAATTCAAAGGAAGCTGATAAATCCTACTTGCGTAATTTAAAGCGGATATGCTTCCCTCAGGCAGATAAGATCCAAAAATTCTATCCACTGCCATATTTAAGATTCCTACACTTTGTCCTAAGAATATAGGTCCTATAAGAATAAGTGCTTTTTTGAGTCCTTCATATTTCAGATTAAACTCCCATCTTAAACTTACACCAATCCCTTTAAGAGCTGGAATAAGAAGAATATATTGAATAAATACATTAACAAGGTAACCCCACGGAAGTATGTAAGCCCCAAATGTACCATGGAATAAAAATATAGATACGATGAAAACACCACTTCCAAGAACTCCTGCAAGATTTGGGATGAAAAAACTTTTTTGCGAATTATAAAGCCCAGTAATTAAACCATACGTACCCCAAAATATGATAGAAGGAAGCATAATATAGGTAAAACTTAAAGTAAGACTTCTTGTTTCTTGATTAAATCCAGGAGCCAATATCTCTACTATTAAAGGCGCTAAAAGATAAGAAAAAATTGTTGCTCCAACAAGTATTATCAATATATCAGTAAGGAGAATAGAAGTAAACCTTTCCGCTTCTTCCTTTCCTTTCTTTTCTCTCCATTCAGCATAAAGAGGAATAAATACTGATGATAATGCTCCTGAAATAAGTCCCGCAAGAACTCCTGGTATAGCTTGTGCCACTATAAAACTATCAGTAAACTTCTTTGCTCCAAAGAAGGCAGCAATCATCATTTCCCTTAAAAAGCCTATTACCCTACTAATAGTTGCAAGAATTGTAATCAGGATTGCTGCCTGAGTGACGTTTTGTCTAAATATTAAATTTTTAAACTTTTTCTTTAAACCACCATCCATAAACAGATGTAATTATACATCAAAAATAGAGATTATAAAAAGATCACGATTAATAATTTTTAATATTTCTTAAATATTTCTTTGATATAATTATTCGTGAAAAAATTAACAATTAGGGAGGCGATAGCTTGAAAAATATATCTAAACTAATCTTCACATTAACCACTCTTCTCTTTATTTTTTCGACAAATACCTTTTCTCAAATTCAAGAGATAAATGTTTTAATACCTTTTGGACCATCTATAATTCCCTTTGCTTCTTTAATGTCAAGCAATGATCAAGTAGACATAAAGTTTAACTTTGTTATTTGGAGAACAATTGATGAACTGGCAATAAAAGTTAAAAATGGGAATTTTGATGTATTGATTTCTCCTTTTGTAACCCTTGTAAATCTTCAAAATAAAGGAATTATTAAAGCAAGACTTTTAGCCACATTTAACTGGGCTTCTTTTTATCTTGTCACTAATAAAAATAAGAAAGATTTTGTAGGAGAAAATATATACATCGCTCAAAAAGGATCAACCCAAGATATTATATTTTCTATTTATCTACAGGAAAAGAATTTAAAAGACAAAGTCCATATCTACTATTCTACACCTCAAGAAATAACTACACTTTTTATAGCTAAAAAGATAAATTATACCCTACTTCCAGAACCCTATGTTTCCATGTGCCTTTCTGAAGGAGGATCTATAATCCTTGATATCCAAAGAGTATATAGGGATTTTAATAAAGCCTATCTTCCTATAACATCTATAGGTATTAATGAAAAAATAAGGAAAGATTTAGTAATTAAAATAGATAGAATTTTTAGGGATAATTTCAAGAAACTTCATGATAATCCAGATCCTTTTATAGAAAAAGCATCCAGTATATTAAAGATAGATAAAAATATAATAAACTTATCCTTTAAGAGACTTTCCTTCAGATATCAAGGAAACTCAGCTAAAAAAGACTTATTAACATTTTTAAACTTTATTTTGGAAAAATCACCTCAAGTAATAGATAATAAATTGCCTAATGAAGAATTCCTTAAGATTTAAGATAACATTTTGGATTATATTTTTTATATTTTGGTACCTTATGGGATTAAGGGTAAATTCCCCTGCCATATTCCCTTATCCCCATAAGGTAATCTTAAAGACTTTTTCTTTACTTAGGGACACAGAATTTTTATATCACCTCAGTTTAACTATTATTAGATCATTAGTAGGCCTTTTTTTAGCCTTCTTTATAGGATTTATATTAGGAAACATAAAAAATGAAAAATTCTATGTGGGAATAAGAAATATAATAGATATTTTTCAGAGTAATCCTTTAATTATATGGATTACCTTAGCCTTACTATGGTTTGGTTTTGGTAGCAGAACTGTCATTTTTACTACCTTTATTATGCTATTTCCTAATCTTTATCTTTCCGTCTATTATGCTATTAAAAATGTCCCTACTGAATATATAGAGCTTTTCAAAATATATCCCATCTCTAAAAAGGATTATATTAACAAATTCCTAATTCCTTATATTAAACCACTTATACTTCCAGTATTAGCAAATTCAACCATTTCATCCTTCAAAATATCAGCCATGTCTGAATTTTTTGCTACTAATAATGGAATAGGCTTTCTCTTAAGCTATGCAAGAACTTTTCTCAATACTGAATATATCTATGCCATATCCATATATCTCTTTATTATAAGTAAACTCTTAGAATACATATTTAGGAAAATGAATATCTTAAAGGAGGATCTCAAATTGTGACTGCAATTAATATTATAAACCTGAAAAAAAGTTTTGATGACAAAAAAGTATTAAATGGAATATTTTTGAAAGTAGAAGAAGGAGAAAAAATTGTAATAAAAGGTCCAAATGGCTGTGGTAAAACTACTCTTCTTAAAATTATTGCAGGCCTAATAAAGCCTGATGAAGGTATTGTAGAAATAGGGCTAGGCATTAAAATATCCTTTATGTTTCAAAATCCTATCTTTCTGCCCTGGTTAAATATGGAAGAGAATCTTAATTTAACTTGTAAAGATTCAGTAAAATTAAAAGAACTTATAGATTATTTTAACTTGAAAAATTACCTGAATCTGTTTCCTCACCAGCTTAGTGGGGGTTATCTGCAGATATTTTCTTTTGTAAGGACTTTTACTATTCCCCATAATTTATTACTCCTTGATGAACCTTTCAAATCTCTGGATATAAATCTGAAAGAAAAAGCTAAAGCCTTTCTTAAATATCATTTAGATAATAAAAAAACGACCCTCCTGATGGTTAGCCACCAGGAGGATAGAGAAGATAAAGAGATCACAGATAAAATATTTAATCTTTTTTGATTTTTTGCTCTTTAACTTCTAACATGTGCTTTAAAGATAAAAGTCCAGAGGTTATATCCTCATTTCTCACAATTACATCCTCAGGTACCTTTATAAAAGTAGGTGCAAAATTCCAGATAGCCTTTATTCCATTCTCTACCAAAATATTGGCTACCTCTTGAGCAGATTCCTTAGGTACACATATTACACCTATCTCTACATCAAACTTTTTTATGACTCTTTCTAAATAATCTATAGGAAGAACTACTAAATCTCCAATTCTCTTTCCAATTTTATTGGGATCATTATCAAAGATACCAACAATCTCAATATTATAGTTAGCAAATCCGGGATAATTTGTAATAGCAGTGCCCAAATTTCCCGCTCCAACGATTATAACCTTAGTTGATTTTCCAATACCAAATAACCGATTTAATTCCTCCAGTAGATCCTTTACATTATAACCTACCTTAGGCTTCCCTTTGTACTCAAGATATGACAAATCTTTTCTTACTTGCTCTGGAAGAATACCAAGTCTTTCTCCTATCTCTTCAGAAGAAATATATTCTTTTTTCTCCTCAGAAAGAAGTCTATGATATAATTTAAGCCTCTCTAAAGTAGCTTTTGGAAACATTATGAATTCTTTATTCTCCTTTAACATGCTTTTTTAACATCTCCTTTACCTTATCAGTATTAGCCTCACTAATAAGTATATCATTTATCATAACATTGGGGGATTTGTCACAATTTTCTGTACAGAAAGTACCCACAACTTCAATATTTTTAGTCCAATCTTCTTTTCTTACCATTTCTATAAGATCAGAAAGAATTTTATAAGATCCTTTCATATAACAAGAAGTTCCAAGACAAACCCTAACCTTTATCTTTTCTTCGTCAGGTAAAGGAAGAGGTAAAATTTCGATATCTTCTTCAGGTACCCTTCGTTTAGGCGAATAAGTGGTATGCAATAAATGATGAGTTTCATGGCTTAAAGGGTGCTTTAAGTATTTATTATACAGATCCATAAGGTATGGATTTTCCTGAGGAGTTTTTATTGGATTTATACTTACCATATCCTTTAGAATCTTAGCTCTATTTTTTCTTAATGTAGTATCATTAGGATAAGGTTGTCCACCTCCACCTATACATCCATAACCACAAGCCATAACCTCTATAATATCTACTTGTAAAATTCCATCCCTTATATCTTTCATAACCTTTTTAGCATTACCTAAATTAAACACTGTCATAGCCTTTACTTTCTTACCATCTCCAAGAGTTATATTGAAAAGTCTTATCCCCTTTTCTATTTCTTCCTCTTTGAATTTCTTAATCTTAACCTTATCATTTATTACAGAGAGTACAGTACCTAATACTCCTCCTGTTTTGCCAAAATCAAGTCCTCCTTGAGAATATAAATTAAAGGGCTTATCAAAGGCTTCAGGATTAAGATCCAATAATTTTATACCACTTGCTTTTATCATCTGTACAAGTTCCTTAGTTGTTAAAACTACATCAACTATTCCATTATGTTCCGGTCTTTCTGCTTCATACTTCTTAGCCGTACATGGCATGATGGATACAAAAAATATATCCTCTTTGGGTACCCCGATATCCTTGGAGTATATCTCTTTTATAACAGTACCCAGGGCTTGTTGTGGGGATTTAACTGTTGATAAGTTATCTATATAGGCTGGAAAAAACTCTTCCACATATTTTACCCATGCAGGACAGCAAGATGTAAGCTGAGGAAGTCTTTCTCCCTTCTCTAATCTATCTAAGAATTCGTGTGCCTCTTCATAGGCTACGAGATCAGCTCCAAAAGGTACTTCAAAAACCTTTACGAAACCTAACATCTTTAAAAATGAACTTACCCTTCCTGCTACAAAGAGATCTTTTTCCATTCCAAATTCTTCCTGAATAGCTGTCCTAACAGCAGGTGCTATCATACCAATTACAACTTTATTCTTCTTTAATGCATTATAAACCTTATCTATATCGTTCCTAACATAAAGAGCCCCTGTAGGACAATATGCAACACATTGACCACAATAAACACATTCAACATCTGCCAAACTATGTTCAAAGGCTGGTGTAACTTTTGATGCAAAACCCCTTCCCGCAATATCTATGGCTGCAACCCCTTGAAGTTCTTCACAAACTCTAACACAGTCTCCACAAAGTATACATTTTGTATTATCCCTTACCACAGGAGAGAGCTTATCTACACCGCCATCTTTTCTTATATTATCAAACCTTATTTCTCTTATACCAAAGGCTTCTGCATATTCTTGAAGTTTACAACTTCCATTTCTTTCACATGTGGTACAATCTCTATTGTGGGATGCCAAAAGAAGTTCTAATATACCTTTTCTTATCTCATATATTTCGGGAGTATTAGTTCTTATTATCATTCCTTCTTCTGGCTTTAAGTTACAAGATGTAACAATATTCTTCCCATTTACCTCCACTAAGCAAAGTCTGCAGGCTCCATAAATAGATACTTCTGATAAATAACATAGATTAGGTATCTCAATTCCCACCTTCCTTAGAGCTTCAAGAAGGTTTCTCTCGTTATCTCCTATTATTACTTCCCTTCCATCCACATATATCTTCATAATTATCTGCCTCCTTATCTGATCTCTATAGCTTTAAATTTACATTTTTCAAAACAAAGTCCACACTTTACACATTTATCTTGATCAATTGTATAAGGCCTTCCTCTCTCTCCAGAAATAGCCCCCTGAGGACAAGATCTAGCACAAAGCCCGCAACCCTTACATAGTTCCAGATTAATAACATATTTCTTAAGGGCAGTACACATTCCACTAGGACATATTCCTTCAATATGAGAAACATATTCATTTCTAAATAATCTTAAAGTACTTAGGATTGGGTTTGGAGCAGTTTGTCCAAGCCCACATGCAGAGGCTGTCTTTATAAGATTGGCAAGAAATTCTAAATTTTCCAAATCTTGCCATGTTCCCTTTCCTTGGGTAAACCTTTCAAGTATTCTATATGATTGCATCAATCCCTCTCTACATGGAATACATTTTCCACAAGATTCTCTCTTTGTAAAATCAAGGAAAAATCTTGCTACTTCTACCATACATGTCTTTTTAGAAAGTACTACAATACCACCAGAACCTACCATAGCACCAGCAGATTTTAAAGAGTCATAATCTAAAGGAAGGTCTAAATAAGCATCTGATAGGCAAGCTCCAGATGGCCCTCCTATTTGTACTGCCTTAAACTCTTCACCCTCAGATAATCCTCCACATATATCAAAAAGAATCTGTCTTAATGTAGTGCCAAATTCCACCTCAATAATACCAGTAAGTTTCACAGGTCCAGTTACAGAGAACATTTTAGTTCCAGGAGAATCAGGTACTCCTCTTTTTCTATAATTTTCTACTCCGTCTCTTATAATCTTTGGAACATTGGCGTAAGTTTCTACATTGTTAATAAGAGTAGGATATCCCCAAAGCCCAGCTTGAGCAGGATATGGAGGCCTTGGTCTTGGCACTCCTCTTTTTCCTTCAATAGAAGCTAATAGAGCCGTTTCTTCTCCACATACAAAAGCTCCAGCCCCTTCTTTTATCTCTATATCAAAAGAAAAACCTGTACCAAGAATATTCTGTCCAATTAATCCCAATTTTTTAGCATCCTCTATTGCCTTTCTAAACATAGAAACTGCTACTGGATATTCAGCCCTAATATAAGCATAACCTTTTTGAGACCCTATAGTGTATGCTGCAATAAGCATTCCTTCTAATACCGCATGAGGATCTCTTTCAAGTAGAGTTCTATTCATGAATGCACCCGGATCTCCCTCATCTCCATTACACACCACAAATTTTTTATCTCCCTTACTATTTTTTGTTATTTCCCATTTAACTCCAGTAGGAAAACCTGCTCCTCCTCTTCCACGAAGACCAGAATCCTTAATCATCTGCACTACTTTATCTGGACTTTCTTCTTTTAATACTTTTAAGAAAGATAGATATCCTCCTCTACCCATATAGTCATTTATGTTATCACATTCACACTTTCCTATTTCTTCCATAATATAGAAGGATTGAGCCTTGAAAAATTTTGCATCCTCAAGACTAAATACCTTTTCAGAAGTAGCAGGATCAGTAAAAAGAAGTCTTTCAACTGGCCTGCCCTTTAATGTAGTTTCCTCAAATATTTCTTTTACATCTTCTATTTTTACCTTTGAATAGAAATATCCATAAGGCATTACAATTACCCAAGGTCCATCAGAACATCTCCCACAACATCCTGTTCTTTTAACATAAGATTCATCTTCCTCCAATTTTTGGAGTTTGGCATTAATATTGTTCTTTTCAAAAAGCTCTTTTAATGCAGAAAAAATTTTTAAAGCTCCTTTTGCTGCACAACCTGTACCTACACATACAAATACATTGAGACTTTCTAATCTTTCCTTTCTTTCTATTTTTTGCTGTTCAATATAATTTAGAGCCTCATCAATTGTCCTAAGCATTTTCCCTCTCCCTTTCTTTCAAATTTCTTATTATCTCTTTAACCTTTTCATGAGTAAGATTTCCGAAAACTTCTTCATTAATAACCATAGCAGGAGCAAGAGCACACGCTCCTAAGCATCCTACCTGATCAAGACTAAACAAAAGATCTTCTGTAACATCTCCAGGCCCAATACCTATCTCTTGCTTTATTGCTTCTATCAAGGATGTGGAACCTGCCATATGACATGCTGTACCATCACACACCAAGATGGTATATTTACCTTTTGGTTTTAATGAGAACTGGGAATAAAAAGTAGCAACACCATATATTTTTGCAGTTGGTATATCAAGGGCTACACCAATATAATTGACTACATCTTCTGGTATATATCTATATTCTTTTTGTACATCCAAAAGAATTTTTATAAGATTGTCTTTGCGATACTCATGCTTTTTAAGGATCTCCTCTACTTTTGCAAAATTTCTTTTTAGTTTCATAAAAACCCTCCTAATTAGTAGTATTCAATACTTACAATCTTTCCTTTACTTTGCAAAATTTCTGCTATATCTTGAACAACTCTAACTTTTAATGATAAGTCATAACTAAATAAAGGATTTTGATAAGCAGGATTTATAGCTCCTCCCACTAAAAAATATATGCTATCAGCCTTTTCCAATAAATCTATAATTAAACTGGCACCATAGCCCAAATCTCTAATTTGTCCCGATAGATATCTAAAAACTTGCGTTAAAGTAATAATGCCCTCTGTAACAAGATCAACTCCTTCCATATAACCTATAGGAGGAGAATTCTCAGATATAGTTTTTAAATCCAGTCTCACCTCCTTACCATTAATTTTGCTAACCACTTGAGCAGTAGTACCCCCACATATAATCTTCTTTCCTTGTAAGCTTAAAAATCTTTCTACTACTTCTTTATCACGATTAGGATTAGATGGAGGACCTACCATGATATTTACTTTATTGAATACTCTAAAATGTAAGGCTGCCGCTAAAGCATCATCTCCCTTGATTCCCCTATCTAATCTCTTTGCTTTATCTATAAGGTGATAAACTATCTCTCTAGAAGACAACCTATAATGCATCAGATTTAAGATTTCTCGCTTTATATTATCAATTCCAAAACCCAAAGGATATAATTTAGTACCTAATCCAGCCTGAGAAATGCCATCTGTCATAATAAATAGGACATCTCCCTCTTGCGGATTAAGAGTACTTTCAAATATTTCTCTTCCTTCTATCAAAACATTCTTTTTAGAAAGCTCAAAAAAAATACCATTTCTAACAAAAAGTACTACAGGGAATTCATATTCAGCTATATAGAGTTGATTAGTATCAGCTCTATATAATACACTGCAAAAATTGGCATAGCTTATTCCTCTCACTTTACATTTTGGAAGTGTTGCTAAAATACTTCTCACAACATCATCCAATCCCATATCATTAAAAAGCATAGTTGTTGCCATCGATGCAGTTAATGTGGAAAGAATACTTGCTTTTATTCCACTACCGAGACCATCAGAAACAGTAACAGCAACCCTATCTTCACCTTTTTTTATCTTTATAGTGTCTCCACAAACCTCTTCTCCCTCTTTATTTTTAAAGACATAAGAAATATCACAGGTCAGCATTTTCTTTTTTCAAAAACTCCTTAAATTTAGCAAAATAACTTTTAGTCTCTGCTATAGATTCACCAAGAAGACTAGCAATTTCTTGAGCAAGAAGCATTTGTCTATTAATTACTTCTTCGATCTTCTCCATACTTTCCTTTTTAAGAAGGTTTAATTCTTCTTCCTTTTCTTTTTCTCCTGTAATATCAATAAGTAAAGATACCTTTCCTGATTGATCAGGAAGAATAAAAGTTTTTATAAAGAAAACATATCTCTTATCGTCAATTAATATTTCTAATGGATTTTTACCCGATTCGATCTCCTCAAGGATGTAATCTAAAAGGGGTGATTTATCCTCAAAGAATTTCTCCCCGAAGGGATTTAGATAAAGTAAATTGTTATCTTTATATATAATTACAATACTCGGAAAATTTTCTATAATAGCATTACTTACAGAGCTTACTTTATCTAAAAGATAGGTAATACACATCTCCTTTTCTGCTTTCCCCAAAATAACCGCTATAGCCTTATCTCTACATCTAGCATATCCACAAGCCCCACAATTGAGTTCCTTCTTAGGATTATCCTTCCCCATCTCCCTTAAAACTGCCTTTATCTTTTCCTCAGGAATATCTATAACTTTCTTTTGGGGTTCAAATCTCTTTCTTATATTTAGGTCTATATTTTCCCAATTAATTACTTCTCCTTCTAAACTTTTCATCCTTTCAGTATAAGATATGATCCTTCTTCTCTTTTCCAAAAGAGTTAGATCTTTCCTAATAGCAGGTCCATTAATACACCCACCAAAACAAGCTGATGCCTCCACAAAAAATCCTTCTCCATAATTATTAATGTTCTCAAAAAGCCTAATAATGTTATCTACTCCCTCAACCACTAAATGATTTTCCCAATTACTTTCAAGAGTTGAATTAATACCTCCACTTATCGGATATATTCGGGCTCTTTCAGGGAATGGAGCATTAGGAAAAGATTCTTCAAAAGAATCTATATCAATATTATTTTTCTTAATAAAAATATCTAATTCTTCAAAGGTTAGCATAAGATCCACATAATTTTCCCCATCTTTCTTTTTTGCTATACAAGGCCCTAAATATATTACAGGAAAATCACCAAAATACTTTTTCATATATAGAGCATGTGCATTCATGGGAGATAAAAAGGGTAAAAGATAAGGTATAACCTCAGGATAATATTTCTCTGCTAATTCATATACCACAGGACAGGCTGTACTTATAGAAGTTTTACCTTTCCTTAAATTGACATATTTTTTATAGTGAAAGGAAACTATATCCGCACCTAAGGAAGTCTCTTGTATATATGTTGCTCCTAATTTTCTTAAAAAGGTAATAACTTTAAAAGGTTGATCAAAATGGGCAAAGAATGATGGAGCTATGGATATAAGAAAAGATTTATCAATATATTTTTCTAAATCTTCTATATCAGTTCTATAGATTCTGGCATGTTGTGGACATATTTCAATACATGTACCACAGTATACACAATCATCATCTATAACTGATGATTTACCTTTATTAAACCTTATGGCTTTTACGGGACAATTCCTGAGGCATTTATAACAATATTGACAATTGATCTCTTGTGTTAAGATAAGCTTATCCATATTCTACTCCTTTATTGTTCATTTTTTAACGTTATTTTTTTCACAATATATTTTATTAACCTCAAAAATCTATGTCAAATTAAAAAAATATTAAGAGTTTTTAATTGTTATTAGTTACACTTTAAATTTTCTAAATAACACAACTAATCAATAACTTGATAAGAGAGGAGAAAAGTATTATACTATGTACAAATTAAAAGGTTAAGGGAAAAGGGAGGTGTTAAAGAAAAGAGAAAATTTTTATTTTTTTAAATTCTTTTGTAACCTTTTACATTTTTTAAAAAGGGGGTTTATACTATGAAAAAGTTTTATGCACTACTATTAATCTTAGCTTTTACTTTGTTTGTTACTGGATGTGCAGGTGCCCCAACAACATCAAAAGAGACTGAGCAAGCAGTTACTGAAGTAAAGACTCCAGAAGGTACAGCAAAAGTCGTAAATGTAACTAAATTAGGCATCTTTGATGAACCTATCATGTTTTCTGCACCATCTAATTGGTATATTGTGGTACAAGGAACAGCAGAAGTAGAAGAATATGGTGCCAAAAATGGAGTATTTTATGTAAAGATCAAGAATCCCGGCGATGCTTTCTGGCATATACAATTTGGAACTCATGTACCACTCTCTGCTAACAAGAAGTATAAAATTACTTTTGAAGCAAAGGCTGATAATCCAAGAGATTTACAGATAAGAGCCATTCAAGATCAAACATGGGAAATAGTAGAACAAAAAGTTTTTGACCTTACCACTGAGATGCAAAAGTTTGAATGGGAATTTACCCCCAAAAAAGATGCCCACATAATAGTTTTTGATATGGGCAAAATAAGTGAAAAAAGTATTGCAACTACAATTTATCTTGATAACGTAGAATTAGAAGAAAATTAAAAGTAAAAGGGTGAGGGAAATAAATTCCCTCACCCTTTTATCTCTTTAATATTTCATCTATCTTTTTTAATTCATCTTCAGAAAAATCTAAATTCTTTATACTATTAACATTTTCTTCTATCTGAGACGGTTTACTTGCACCTATGATAACAGAAGCCACCACCTTTTTTCTTAACACCCACGCTAAGGCAAGTTGAGCAACACTTTGTCCTCTTTCTTTGGCTATCTCTGAAAGTTTTTTAACCTTTTCAATCCTTTCAGGAGTAATATCACTTTCTTTTAAAAACACACCTGATTTTTTAACCCTCGAGTCATCAGGAATACCCCATAAGTATTTTTCAGTAAGAAGTCCTTGTGCCAATGGAGAAAAGATAGTAGCCCCTATTCCCAGGTCTTCCATTACAGGAAACAATTTTTCCTCTGGATATCTAAAGAACATGTTATACAAAATCTGATTCACAATTATCTTTACTCCCATTTTGGAAAGGATTTCATAAGCTAATTTTGTTTCTTCAGGTCCATAATTTGATATGCCTACATAAAGAGCTTTGCCCTGTCTCACAATTTGATAAAGAGCTTCCATAGTCTCTTCTATAGGTGTCTCTGGATCTGGTCTGTGATGATAAAAAATGTCTACATAATCTAAATTCATTCTTTTTAAACTTTGATCAAGGCTTGCTATAAGATATTTTTTACTTCCCCAGTCTCCATATGGTCCATCCCACATCTTATATCCAGCCTTTGTGGAAATTACAACTTCATCTCTATAACCTTTTAGATCAATTTTTAAAATTCTTCCAAAATTTTCTTCTGCAGATCCAGGAGGTGGCCCATAGTTATTAGCAAGATCAAAATGTGTAACGCCAAGATCAAAAGCCTTCTTTACCATCTCTCTCATATTTTCAAAAGAATCATTATAACCAAAATTATGCCAGAAACCTAGAGATATCACAGGTAATTTTAAACCACTCTTTCCGCACCTTCTATAAATCATGTTCACATATCTACTTGGATTTGCTAAGTAAATCATAAAAATACCTCCATTAAAATTATTCTTTTATCGCCACACTTACATTATCAAAGAGAACTGATGGAAAAACTCCCATGCTGTATACATACGCCCTGTTTTCTATACCTACCACATTTTTCATAACCTCATAAACATTTCCAGCTACCATAGAATCTTTCACATGTCCTACAACCTCTCCATTTTCTACATATAATCCAGGAGAAAGTCCGATAGAGAAATCTCCATTAGGGATATTACCACTATGGGCACCTAAAGCTCCTGCCACTATAATACCTTTATCTATTAATTTTATAAGATCGTAGAAGTTTTTATCTCCTGTTTGCACATAGAGATGCTCTAAAGAAGGAAAAGGTCTTACTCTTATACTTTCTTGTCCCCAGTCTCCTGCTCTATAACCATGTCCTGTAGAATTTGTATTCATCTTTCTAGCATAATAAAGATCATAATAGAAGTTTCTTAGAATCCCATTTTCAACAATAGGCAATACTCTACATTCAACTCCCTCATCATCAAAGCTTCTTGCATTTGGTAAACGGTCATTTAAAGGATCATCATATATTGTTATTGAATTATCAAAGATTTGCTCTCCAATTTTTCCTAATAAAGGCGTAGTTTTTTCATATACATTTTTACCATTAGTAGCAAAAATTAGTCTCCATATTAGTACATACATGGTGCTTGGCAAAAATAATACTTTCATTTTTCCACCCTTGGGTTTTACCTCTTTTTTAGAACTATTGTATAAAAAGGCAATATAATCAATGTCTTCTTGAGAAAATTCTCTAAATTTTTTATCTACAACTAACCTAACTATAGCAGAGTAGGAGCCTGGATACACAGCTCCTGCATGACAATAATATACAGAAGCCTTAACAGAATAATCTACTCCTTTACTATTTAATATCCTTAAATTTGTAACTGCTTTATGAAGACCTATATTTATCTGAGTACCAGTTTTATGAGCTAATATCTCAGAAATTCTTTTTCCTTCTTCCACCATCTGAGTATTTGTAAGGTTTTCTATCTCTGGATCATAAGTATTCAAACTTTTAATACCTTTTCTTTCTGGAAAATGAAACTCTACTTTTACATCTCCCTTTAAAGAGTGGATTGCATTTTGTATAAGGAATTCTGGATCTACAAGATTTTTTGTATAAGAAAAACCCAATTTTCCATCTTTTATAATTCTAAGAGATATTCCTGATTGTATACTACTTTCTATATCCTTTAAACTACCATTTTCAAAAGATATATTTGAAACAGAATAATCTATATAATATATCTCCACCTCATCTGTATATTTTTTAGTCATATCCATCAATCTATCTAACATTCTATACACCTCCTATGACAACATTATTAACAAGAATATGGGGACCACCATGACAAGACCTTATATTTAGCTGGCCTTTTCCACATCCTCCAACTTCTCCAAGCTCAAAATCATTACCAACTCCCACAATGTCTTTTAAGGTTTGATATAGATTACCTGAAATATTAATATCTCTTATCATCTTCCCTATCTTTCCATTTTTTACTTCAAAGCCATATTGAGCTCCAAAAGTAAAGTTTTCTCCAGAAGTTTGCCCACCTTTTGCATCCAGAATATAAAGGCCATCTCCTAACTTTTCCAGTAGTTCTTCAAAGGTCATATCCTTAGGCTCTATAAATATATTTCCCATCCTTACTATAGGAGCATATCTATAATCTTCTGCCACACAATGTCCTGTTACAGGCTCCCCAAATTCAGCAGAAGTCCTTCTTGAATGAAGTCTTCCTGAAAGAACACCATCTTTCAAGAGATAAGTCCTCCTTGTTCTTACTCCCTCATCATCATATTTATAAAAACCTAATTGTCCTGGCATGGTAGGATCATCAATTATGGTTAAGATATCATTTCCAAGCTTAGCCCCAATTCTCATTTTTTCTCTCATAGATGGGTTATCCTCTATAAGATCTGCTTCTGAAAAATGCCCAAAAGCTTCGTGAGTAAAAACGCCTGCCATATCAGGATTAAGAATCACATTGTATACACCTGCTTTTACTGGCTCTGCCTTTAAAAGATCAAGTACAATCTTTGTCTTCTTCTCAAAAATATCTTCCCTATTTCTTAGCTTATGAAAACCTGTACTTCCACCTATTCCTACCCTTACATTCTGTACAAGAGATCCCTCAAAACTTATCAAGGAACCTCTTATTTCACATGTTATAAGATCTTCCCTTATTTCTGTTCCTTCAGAACTAACAAAATATTTCTCCCTTATTACTTCCCAATAATGAAGATTCGTAGTTATATTATCAAACCTCAAAGGAATTTCGTTATAGTGCTTTAAAAGTTCCAATTTTTCATCTATAGATATCTTTCTTGGATCTTCGTTAAGAGGTGGAATAAAAATATCTTTAACTACTTCGACCTCTGCCAATTTAACCTTCTTTGAATTCTTTGAAATTAAGATAGCATTCTCCAAGGCAATCTTTAAAGCTTTTTCAGCATCTTCTAACTTTGTAAAAGCAATAGAAGAAAATCCTCCATCTTTTAATACTCTTATTACATACCCATCACCAGAATTTTCTCCAAGTTGATATATCTCCCTCTTATTCATAACAATCTTTGTTTCCCACATCTTCTCATATCTTATATCCACATAATCCGCTGGAACCTTTGAAATAATACCCCTTAGTACATTAAACATTCCCTTTTTCCCTCCTTTTTCACTTTTTATACCTTATAAGTATATACCATATTTCAAAAAAGTATCCTAAATCAAATTCATTTTTAATCATATTTAGCTCAATCAAACCACATTCCTTTGAATTTTACTAAAATCTCTTCATGGACTAAATCGGGCATTAACCTTGTATATTAAATTAAAAATAGGATGTAGAATTTTACCTATCCTATTTTCTAAACTAAGATATAGTAGGCTATTTTTTGAGTTTAAATTAGAATGAAGAGAAATCTATGCTATATCCATATTATCTACTTTTCAATTTTATGAAAAGAGGAACCCTTTGTGGGATAACAAAAGGATAAAAATATATTTAACTCATCTCTCCAATTTTAACAGCATCTTTACTACAAAATGTGATATAGGTCACAGAAAATTATATTTAAAGTAACTTATAATTATTATAAGTTAGAAATAAAGAGAGAGGAGGCTAAAATATGAAAGCTAAATTACTGTTTATTCTTCTTTTACTCTATCTTGTAATATTCTCTCAATCATGGGGACAAAATAAAGGCCCTCAACCTAATTTTACTAAAATACCTTCATGGGTAAAACCTGGAGTTACCCTTGTTTATCAAGTAAATATGGGTTCTGGTACCAGAATGGGTGATGATTTTTCTGGTGCTGCATCTCAAGGATACTATATCTATGTAGTCACAAATATTGATAAGTCAGATGTATATGGTATAAGCTTTATCATTACTCAAAGCATATCTTCTGGACATCCATCTTTCGATTTATCAATAGAACGTCTTAATGGAAAGATTTTTATTGATCCCCAAGAGGCACAAGATTCTGTCCAAAAAGCCAAAATAGCAGGACTTCCTCCTGGTCTGAACTACGAATTTGGACCCTATGGAAATAATCTATACTATTTTCTTATAGAGGCTTCTGATTATCAATCTATGGAAAGAATTATGTCAATTCTTGATAACAAAGGAGCAGTACAAAAAATATCTATATTAGAAAAGCAAGGATTAAGCTCATCTACAGCAGTAGAACTTCAATTAGTAGGAGCATATAATATTAACATTCCTCAAATTACAAGTCCTCCACAAGCTGTTAAATTATCCCCTACTTATCAATTATATTCATCAGTAAGTTTATTCCAAGGTTATCAAGGTATGAGTGCTCCTTTTGGGATGGGTAGATATGCAGTGTCATCCTCTTCAGGCACTTTATTCTTAATTGATATCTTAATCCAAGCTCAACAACAGATAAGAACTCAAGCAATAGGAAATTACTACTTAGGACCATATTATATAAACCCTCAACTTCTCAGACAAAATTCAATTATTAGCATACCTCAAATCGGATTTTCTTGGGATATAGTAGGAAGGGGACAATATGGTGGAGTCTTAACTCAATTTAATTTTGGAGGATATCCCATTGCCCAAGGCGAATATGATCCTAACACGGGACTTTTGCTAAGTGCTACCAGACCTCTTGGAGAGGGACTTTATATGAGTGCGTTTTTAGTAAGTAAATAAAATATATTAGAAAAGAGAATAAAGGAAAATAACTAAGAAAAATTGGTGTTAAGGAGTAGTGTAAAAAGTTATCCTCCTTTGTAAAAAGATATAGAAGAAAAGATATGTAATTTAAAGTTTAGAAGATATAAAGAAACTCCTTAACACCCAAAGTAGTTCTTTTAATAGAAATTAAACTTAATAATATCTATACAGACTTCTTAATATAAAGATATTAAAGGAGAGAAAGTAATAAATAATTTATCCTTTGGATGAATTGTTGAAAGAGGATTTTTAGCAGGGATAAACATAATGTTAGACATTGGTAATCACATTTTAGCTTCCCAATACAGAATATACCATGATACCTATGAAGATGTTTAAAAGAGATGTTTTCTATAGGAAGCTTTAGAAACATTCTTGCCCATGAATATATAAAAATTGACCCAAAGAAAGTCTTTCAAAATTATAAAAAATTCCTTAGAAATAATTCCAAAAATTTCTAAAGAGATTCTTAGATTGATTTAAATAAAATAAGCTATTCACCTTATTATAAAAAATCCTTTTAATTTGGCTTTTTTAGATTTTACGTCTAAGATAACCTGAATAATCAGGTACTAATCTTTTGTATTCTCTATCCATAAGAGGGGATGAAATCAAAAAATCAGCTGTAGATCTATTTGATGCTATAGGAATATTCCATACCACAGCTATTCGTAAAAGAGCTTTAACATCAGGATCATGTGGTAGAGGTTCTAAAGGATCCCAAAAAAATATGAGAAAATCTATCTCTCCTTCTGCAATCTTTGATCCTATTTGCTGATCTCCTCCTAACGGTCCACTAAAAAATCTAGTTATTTTTAACCCCAATTCCTTTTCTAAAATTTCACCTGTTGTTCCCGTTGCATATAGTATGTGTTTGGATAATGTAACTTGATTAAATCTTGCCCACTCTAATAGCTCTTGTTTCTTATTATCATGGGCAATAAGTGCAATCCTTTTTTGAATACCTATAGGAATCTCTTTATAATTCACATTAGATCACCCCACATATTATAAGTTTTGAAATTAATTATAACTCAAAATGCATTTTCATAAAATAAAAAAAATACGAACTAATCACTTTTTGGGCTTTTACTGTATTATTCCCCCTATACAATAAATATTGTCTTATTGATAAGGGAGAGAATAAACTTAGAAAAAAACAATTAATATAAGCCTTCTAAGAGCTTTTCTGTAATTGGACTAAGAAGTTTTACAATAAAAATTATGAGCCTTGCTAAAATAGGAGGTAAAATAGTTAAAATAATAACTGCCATAATAAAAAAACAATTAATTGAATAAGAAATAATATTGGACGCTTTCTTAAACTCATTGGACCAAAGATAGTTTTAAAAATGTCAATTACTTTTCCCATATTAACATCCTCCCTTATTAATTATAAACTAAAAGAATCATCAACACTTAACGGGAAAGATGATGCTATAATACCTACTCCAGAAATACCTATATAAACGATATTTCTTAATTTAATTGGTTTATATTCTTTTCCATTTAAAGAAATTATTACTTCTCTTTTTCAATATTGATTATGTATATATTACCTCTACTCATATGACCTTCAAATTTGTCATCTTTCAAAAATATATACATTATCTTTGCTATAAAAAATACCTTTTCGCTATTTTTCAAAAATTTTTTTCAATTTCTCAAAAAAGCTCAAATTAAGTTATGTTATAATATCTCCAAATCTTGTTTTTTATCTATAAGGGTAGTGAAAGAAATAGGATAACGAAGAAAAAAGTCCTAATTGTAGTAGATATAACCTCTAAATATGTCTCTTTCTCTAAACCCTTTCTTAATCTTTCCCTTGAATGTGAAAAATTAACATCACCTTGTAAATATTATCTGCTTACCCTTAAACATATATGGAATGGAAACTATCAAAAAGCTCTTTCCACAGTAGAAAAAGGATTAATCCCTTGCTAGAATAATAAAACTATTTATTTCCTCCTTCTATCTCAAAAACTTCTCCTTTTAAAAAGAATAAAAAAGGATAAAGAGTCAGATAACTTGTTTTTAAATCTTAAAAGAGATTTTCCCCAAATCCCTAAATACGCAAGAAAAATCACTGCTACAACTCTTCTTAACTACTGTGCTTCATATATTCCTTACTCTAAGTTCTCTAAATTCCGTATCTTTGGAAAAATATATGAAGAGGTATAATCAATTCCCTAAATGATTCTTCATGGTGTCTTAAAGATCTACATCCTAAAATTTCTCTACATCTTTCCAATAAACTTGCCTATTTTCTTGGATTTTACCGAGAAGATCTCCACAGGTTTTTATATGCCATTGATACAATCTTTAAAGTAAACCTCTGAGATTCTTATATCTTTAGAAAGGTCTTTAAATAAACTACATCTATATAAAGATAATATTGAGAGGACTAAAAATTTTAAATTCTTTTATAATAATCCATCTTACAATAAATCTAAACTTTTTAATATAGCTCTTTTACAAGACTTGCTTAAAAATAAATCAGAAAGAATAAAAAGCTCAACTATAAGAACATTTCTTAAAAATACTTATAAACTCCAAAAAATTCCTTCTTATCTCTCTTTCTTTTCATTTGATAAAAGGAAAGAAAGAAATTTCAAAAAATAATCGCAGGATAAATTAAAATTAATATATTTCGTCGTTAATTTATTTCACTTTAACTATTTCCCCTTCTCAATATAAACCACCTTATCAATTATTTTCCAAAGTATCACCCTATGGGATAGGATATTGTATTAAATCCACCTTTAAAACTTTCTTTTACCTACCATAAGAAAAAGACACATTTTTTAATTCTATTTACTATTCTTTCTCTTTTTTTCGATTCTAATATCTCTGATACTTTTTAAGAGAAACAAATTCGTAATAACATATGAATATACAAAATACTGGCTTTTGATTAAATAAATTTTTCTGCAGAAATAACTACAAAGCTTCCCTCCCCAAAACCCTCCTTTGGTTTTTCCACTTCTTTAATATCCTCCAAAGGCCTGAATAGAGTTTGATAAAAAGTAAAATTCTTGAATTTATATTTCTTTAACAAATCTACAATTTCCTCTACGGAGTAGAAATTAGCATGTTTATAAAATCTATGTCCCTCTTCCTTTTCTTTTTGGTAGATTTTTCCAAGATAGCTATTCTTATCAATAATTCCTATAATTATCTTTCCACCATCTTTGAGAACTCTTCTTGCTTCCTTTATCACCTCATGAGAATTCTCTACAAAACAGATAGTAATAATAATAGCCACATAATCAAATTCCTCATCAGAAAAGGGTAAATCCTCCCCCCTCCCCACAAAAGCCTTTATTCCCCTCTCTTTTGCAATACTTAGCATATTTTCAGATGGGTCTATCCCATATTCTATACCCAAGATTTCTGCAAATCTTCCTGTTCCAACTCCTATTTCAAGCCCTTTCTTACCTTTTGGAATAACTTTTTTTAAAGCTTCTACCTCTGAGAGATAGACCTACTTATTATCTTCCTAACATTGATCATACTCTTTGAAAAACTCATTAAATATATCCATATAATTTCTATTTAGATAAAAATATTTTATTTATCGCTTCTTGAGCTGCCATAACCACATGATATACAGTAGGAGCACAAGTTAAATATGGATGAGTAGCCATCTGTAATGTTTCAAGTTCTGATGCTGTCATTCTTTGCTGAATAGCAACACCTATCAGATTAATTAGCTCAGCAAAAGATGTTCCACCTGCCACTTGCCCACCTAAAAGGACACCAGAGTGTTTTGAGAAGATAAGCTTAACTCTTGTTTTATTAACACCGGGAAGTGTTCCTGGATGCTTATCGATACCATCTACGGAACCTACTACTACCTCAAATCCTTCTCTTTTGGCACTACTCTCAGTAAGTCCAGCAGAAGCTAATACTAAGCCATCTATATAAGTTGAGTAAACAGCAATAGTACCCTTATTTTCCCTTATCAGTTTAATCTGGTATAAATTTGCTCCTGCTATTCTTGCTTCTGCAGTAGCAGTTGAAGCAAGCATTACAGGTGTATTTCTACGGGTATAGAAGTCTCTTTTTAAAGCACAATCACCTATGGCAAATATATCAGGATCTGAAGTTCTCATATATTCATCTACCCAGATAGCTCCATTATTTATTGTCTCTAAGCCCATAGCCCTTGCTAATGAAGAATTTGGTACTGCACCTATTCCAAGAATTACAACATCTGCATCAATCTCTCTTCCATCTTCAAGTTTTACCTTTCTTACTTTGTCATCACCAAGAAATTCCACTACCTTAGCATTAGTAAGAACATTTACCCCCTTGGACTTTAATTTCTCCTCAGCTAATATTGAAAACTCCTCATCAAAGGATTGGGCTAAAAGATGGTGGAGTAATTCAACTAAATATACATTAATCCCTTCTAACTTAGATATCTCATCAGCTATTTCTACGCCTATAAATCCACCACCAACTATAACTACATTTTTTGCCTTTCTTACCTCTTCTACTACTACTTTTAGATGGTCTAAATCTTTATAAATAGGAAATATATTTTTCTTCTCAATACCAGGAATTTTAGGAGTGATAGGAAGTGAACCCGTAGCAAGAACTAATTTTTCATAATAATATTTATCACCATTTTTTGTCTCCATATATTTCCCTTCTCTATCAGCCTTTACTACCTCATCTACAATTACTTCTATTCCAGCATTTTCAAGAGATGCAAATCCCATTTTATTATCTTCTGGGTTCTTTAAACTATAAAACATGTAAGGAATACCACATGGAACTACACTGTTCTTAACATTTTTTATAACTTTAATCTGCTTGTCAGGATAATATTTTTTAGCAGTTGAGGCACATACCATACCTGCAGGACCACCCCCAACTATTAATATATCTGTTCTTTTTTCCATAACTCTAACCTCCATCATATATGATATTATTGAAAAAATTTTACCATAAATATAATTTATAAATAAATTAATTTTGTAATAAAAACTATATCTAATATATCAAACATTATGTTAAAATAAAATTCAAGATGAAAATCTTTAAAAATATATAAAAAGGAGCTTGATCATGCTTTTATCAATAGTTGGCAAAATATTTCCTGTATTAATTTTATTTACCATTGGACAATATTTTAAAAGAAGTGGATACTTAAGTCCTGCTACTTTAAGAGAAATCAAAAAACTGGTTGTTAACCTATTTTTACCCTCTCTAATTTTTCTCTCTTTTTCCCAAACAAATGTAGAATATAAGCATCTTTTAATTGCTTTTACCATATTCGTTACATGTGGAGTTCTCCTTTTTATAGGATACGTACTTAAAAAGGCTCTAAAAGTAGATTCAAAGTATTATCCTCTATTATTCACAGGATTTGAAGCAGGAATGCTTGGTTATTCAATATTTACATTATTTTATGGCCCAGAAAATGTATTTAAATTTGCCCTTATAGACTTGGGACAGGTTACCTTTGTATTTTTTGTTATGGTTGGTATACTTACAAGCTTTAAAGATATACAAAAACAAAGTTTTAAGAACATGTTCTCTTCTTTTATAAAAACACCTGTAATAATTGCTATCTTTTTAGGAATTATCTTTCAAAAAACAGGATTGATAAATACTTTTCAAGAAAATATATTTTTATCTTCATTTTTAGAAACTTTAAGACTTTTATCCAATATTACAGTACCTATGATTGCTTTAGTAATAGGATACGAATTAGGATTCAAAAAGAAAAATCTTCCTCTTGCTATCTCTACAGTCATATTAAGGCATACCATACTTTTGATCTTAGCATTTATCCTTAATGAAATGCTTATAATAAGAATCCTTCACTTAGATAAAATTTTCCAATCTGCCTTATTTACCATGTTTATATTACCAGCTCCTTTTATAATTCCATTATATATGAGAGATGAGGACAAAGAAGATGCAGAATTTATAGCAGGTGTTTTAGCTCTTAATACAATTACCACAATAATCTTGTTTGTATTTGTTAACTACCTTCTAACATGATTTCAAGATCTTTAATAAACTTTTCAATTTCTCCTTTCTCATCGTTTATAAATTTTTCAATTAACTCCCATCTAAGATCAAGATATTGATGTGCTAATATATTTCTCAGCCTTGTGATCTCTGAAAGAGGAACAAAATTTATATTTTTAAAAAACTCTATTTCTTTTAGAGAAAGAATTATCTCTCTGTAGGTATCTGGAAGGGTAATGTTAAATTCAGAAAGAATTATTTTAGTTATATCTATTAATGCATTGGCAATATTTTCTATAATTCTCTCTATTATCCTTTGTATATTTCTATCATTTTTATATTCTTCATAAGTTATATTCTCATATCTTTTGAGATCTCGCAATTCCATTTTAATAAAATCTATTCTCTTAATTATTTTAATCTTATTTATATCTCTCATTTTCTCTTCTCATTTTGTATAGATCTAAAATAAATTCCTTTAAGTCTATAGCTTCAGATGATAACTCTAACATATAATCAACATAAAAATCATAATCCTTTATTATTATCTTTTCTCCTCTTATAGCCTCAAAGGCAACAAGAGGTTTTGCAATATTTAATACAATAAGGTCTATATCTTTTTTTAATAAATCCTCAAGTTCATCCCATATTTTTTCTACTTCTTTTATGTCATATTCCTTTAGATAAATAGCAATATCTATATCAGAATGTCTATGAAGCTTTTCCTTGGATAAAGACCCAAAAAGAAAAGCCATAATTACATTCTCTTTTTTATTAAAATAATCTTTTAGTTTTTGTAAAATTTCTTCTTTCATAATTTAAGGTAAGAAAAACTCTTCTTTTCCTTCTTTATTTTCTATAAAAAATTCCTTTATCCATTCTAATATTTCATCTCTAACCTTTCTAAAGGTTGAAAGCTTTTCTTCATATGTCCCTTTCACACTTGCAGGATCCATAAATCCCCTGTGGACATATTTTTTCCCACCAGGGAAATAGGGACAATTTTCCTTAGCATTATCACAAACTGTAACTACATAATCAAAGGTCTCTCCTTTAAATTCATCAATACTTTTACTTCTATGATGAGAGATATCAATGCCTATTTCTTTAAGAACTTCTATTGCCAGTGGATTTACTACTGATGGCTTTGTTCCTGCCGAGAAAGCCTGAAATTTATCACCATATAAAGCATTCATAATACCTTCTGCTATTTGAGACCTTGCAGAGTTATGAGTACAGATGAAAAGAACACGCTTTTTATCCATGGCTCTTTTTCTCCTTCATAATTTTTATTGCATTGTCTCCTGTACAATTATATGGTATTACATTTTCAATGTCAAACCTTTTAAGATTATTTATTACTTCTTCTATTTTAGGAAGGGTTGATTTATAAAGATGAAAACCACCCATAAGAGTCTTTATTTTCTTATTAAATTTCTCTATGGCATATTCTACTATATTAACAATTCCCCTATGAGCACATCCAGTAATCAGTATTAAACCATCCTCTTCATCAATTACTAAATTCAATTCTTCTTCAAAAAAATCCCTCTCTTTTTTGTCTCCTTTCAACACATAAAAATAAAGGTCTGGTTCTTCAAAATTATTTCTAAAAGGTACAGGACCAAATACAAAAATATTATCATAAATCTCTATTACTTCATCTTTAACGATAACAAAATCTAAAAATTCTTTTAGATTTTCCCAATCTATTCCCGTAAATCTATTATAACTATATTTGGGTAAAAAAGCCCCTTCTCTAAGAATAACTTTATATTTCTTATTAAAAGGCAAAAGATATTTTAGGCCTCCTGAATGGTCATAATGTCCATGACTAATAACTATACTTTCAACTTTTGATAAGTCTTTCCCTAATATATTTGCATTCCTAATAAATACATCACTTGCACCTGTATCAAAAAGGAGGGCTTTCCCCTCCCTCTCAATTAATACGGAGAATCCATGCTCTGAAAAGAGGGGAGAAGAAAGCCTATCATCACATAAGACTGTTATTTTAGTCAAGGAGCTCTGAAACATTTCTAAGTTGACCCTTTAAGTAGAGTTCAATAGCTTTATCTACATCTGTCTCATCTGTCACATAAACCTCTATTCCTGCAGAAGTCAAATCATCATATAGCCTTCTACCCATCCCATGAGATATTACAGCCTTACAATCTCTCAAATTTTCAATTATATCTGCATGACTATTATAGTGATGATGTAATCTACTTTCATGTAAACCTCTTGCATGTCCAGTGAAAGTATTTGGAATATATTCTCTGCTTTTTATCTCACCATTTTCTATCTCAAAAATCACAAAACCCCTTGTTCTTCCAAAATGAGAGGAAATAGTCTTTCCATCGTCAGAAGCTACTGCAATCTTCATAATATCTACCTCCCTTTTAAAAAATTTCCAACTTTATCAGTAATATCCAAAAATATCCTTGTAATTTCAGAATTTCTATCTTCTAAAATAAAAGGAACTCCTTTATCACCACTCTCACTAATCCTTGGATCTAAAGGTATCTTACCTAAAAAAGGAACCTTTAAATCCTTTGCAATTTTCTCTCCAGCCCCACTTCCAAGAATATCCACCCTTGTTCCACAATGGGGACAGACAAAACCACTCATATTCTCTACTATTCCTATTACTGGCAAATTAAGAGCCTTTGCAAAGTTTACTGATCTTCTAACTACCCTTTCTGAAACCTCAGAAGGTATGGTTACAATAATAGCACCATCTGGATCTGGAAGTTCTTGAGCTATACTTAGTGGTTCATCTCCTGTACCTGGTGGAAGGTCAATTATTAAATATTCAAGTTCACCCCAGAGGATATCTGATAAAAACTGTCTAATTAACTGAGCTTTTAAAGGTCCTCTCCATATAATTGGAGAATCCTCATCTAGCACTAAAAATCCAGCAGAAGCTACTTTAATCCCCAAGGGGCCTTCCACAGGAAGAATTCCTTCATCAGCTTGATATAATCTCTCTGCTGTAATATTAAATAATTTGGGAATACTATATCCGTGTATATCAGCATCTAATACCCCCACTTTTCCTTCAGATCCCTTCATAGCAAAAGCTATAGAGAGATTTACAGAAAATGTACTTTTTCCTACCCCACCTTTCCCACTCATTACTACAATTTTATATTGAATTTTACTCATTCTTTCTCTCATCTTTTCTTTTTCTTTAATAAAATCTTCACTTCTCACTTGCCTTTCTCCTTTCCTCTATTAATCTATGATGGTAAGATCCTTCCCTTATAAGGGCAGATCCACAATTTGGGCATCTCTCATCCCTACAAGGTACCCCTGGAGTATGTACCTTTTTGTAACCACATTTAGGGCATATGCAAAAGCCTTCAAGACCTAATCTACTGTGATGATTATGTATATTATTCATAAAAATAAACTCCCTTTATTTGAGATTTACGAAATATTCAACTATAAAGCCTGAAAGTATAGCATACACAAAAACAAGAAAATTTAAAAGAAGAACGTATTTTACTCCAAGAAGTACAATAGCAAAAGGAATCCATGGAAGTTTTATAGCCCATGCTCCAATCGTGGTTGCTATTACACTTACTCTTGCTCCTTTACTCATCATCTCTTTAAAAAATGGATAAAAAGCATAGGCAGGTCCTACCATTAAGGTTCCTAAAATAGATCCTAACAATACCCCTTTTATTCCACTTTCTTTTCCTAAAATCTTTTTAATGATATCTTTTGGAACTACTTCTGATATAAAACCTGCGAGAAAAGCAACAGAAATCATTACAAGCAAAAGGTTTAGATAAGTGAAAAATGCGTTTCTTACTCCTAAATATGCCTTATGTGGATTTAAAAATATCAATATTATGGCTATAAGAGAGATAATTGTTTCCAAGGCATATTCTTTTAAGAAGGATAAGCTTTTCTGTCTCATAATAATACCTCCATTATCAAGGCAAGAACTATTATTGAAAAGAAAGCAAGAAGATTTCTTGTTATAGTGAATCTCTTCCCCAAATCCTTATATTCTAATGGGATAGAAATTGTTCCAATAAGTACCCAGGAAAGTAAAAATGCAGAAACAATACCAACTTCTGCTCCATGATCAAAAAGATACTTAGCAATAGGATAACCTGATGCAATAGGTCCCATCATTATGGCACCTGTCAAATCTCCTAAAATAATCCCTTTTAAACCTGAAAATTTTAAAAGAAAATTTCCTACCGCCTCTTTAGAAAGGAACTTTTCTAAAAGACCTATTATTACAAATATAGCAAAAATTCTAATTGAATTTTGGACAAACATCTTTATAGACTTTTTATAAGTTTTTTTAAGTCTACTTCTATCCTTTCTAAAATAGACAAGATATAAACTTAAAGTAAAAACAAATAGTACTAAACCCATTATCAAATTTTGCATATTATTCCCTCTCTTCCTCCTCTTCTATCTCCCTCTCAACTTCTTCTTCCACTTTAATCTCATCTTCAAAAACCTCTTCAATAGCCCTTTCTACTCTTATAGTTCTTCTTTCCCATGCTTCAAGAATCAACTCTCCCAAGATACCAACTATTAAAGCCATAGGAATAATAAGAACTGTTCTTAGAATAGTGAAATGTAAGCCTAAGAAATGAATCTCCAATGGAATTAAAGGGGCTTTTCCACTCCATGCTGTTATAAAGGCTAAAACAGCACCATAACTTGCACCTTTTTCTAACAAAACAGAAAGAAGAGGAAAGATACTAAAAAGAGAACCACCTATAAATATTGGAATTGTAGAGGCAATGACATATTTTACCCATCCTGCCTCTTTTCCCATTATCTTTGCCATGGTTTCAGAACTCAACCATACTTGCAAAAGACCAATAAAGAAAAATACTGCAATTATTATTTTCACTGATTGCACAAAAGCATTATAAGCTACCTTACCCACTTCTAACCCCTTGGAGGGAGAGAAAATTGAAATTATTAACCATATAAAAAAACCTATTAAAATATATGTTAAAGCCTCTTTATAAATCTTTTTCATTTTAAACCTCCTATTTAAGGATTAATTGAACAAAGATACTAAAGACAAATACTACAACAAAAGTAAGTAAATTTCTTGCAATAGTAAATCTTTTTCCAAAGAATTTTATTTCTGCTGGCAAAGTAGACACACCTATAAGAATAGCTGTTGATACAAAAGCAAATATAGTTGCATAACTTGCTCCCTTATTTAAAAGCATTCCTGAAAAAGGAAAAACAGCAGCTGGCTGGACAAGAGCAAATGTTCCTACAAGTTCTCCAATTAAAATACCCAAGATACCACTTCCTGTTCCAAGCCAAGAAGCAATAGTTTCCTTAGAGACAAAAACAGAAATAGTTCCCATAAGGATAAAAATCATAAATAGGACTGGAAAAACTACTAAAGTTGTCTTATATACAACCTTTATAATTTCTCTTGTTTTTCCTTTATCTTTGAAAAATGAAACTAAAAAGAGAAATAAAGCAATTATAAGATAAATATCTCCAACATCCATTTCTAAACTCCTCCTTAATGATTATTTTTTTACTTTTTCTAAAACTTTATTCCACGCATTAAGAAAAGTTCCAAAAGAAGTATTTCATCTTCCTTTGCCCATGCTCTGATAGCTCCAACAAGGTGCATAATTGTTGATTCTAAATCATGTTGAGAGGAGGTTATTGCTGAATGAGGCGACAAAAAAATTGCATATGTAGTACCAATAGGAAGTTTAGGAATTTGAGAAATTAACCTTTTACCAGCCCGAGGAGTCTCAACCATATGAGATTTAGCATACATTTCTCCATTCAAAACTGTTATTGGTGGCTCTTTAATTCCCAAGGCATAAGCTCCCCTATTACAACTATGATCTTCTGGAAGCATTATTAGTGTTTCCCCTGACATAGCCCTACTTACCCCAGTACAATAAAATATAGGTTCTTCTGGTCTTTTTATATTTTCAGGAATATTTTTAGGATCATCTATAAATTTCACAGAAACAAGATGTCTTTTTAAACCAACCATCTCATAAATTATCTTTGCAATCTCTTTGTAATTCATCATTTTTAAATCACCTCTAAAATTTTAGGGCGGGATAAACCCGCCCCATTTTTACTTAAGTTCATCCAAGCGCCTATTTATATCCTCAAGATCAGCCTCAAGATCCTTTTTCCAAGTTTCCAATAGTTCCTTTTCCTCCTCTTTGGTGAGCCCAGAATAAGGATAGTATCCTGCACCTCTCCACCACCATCTACGTCCCCAAAAGGACCATGGGCACCAAGGAGCTCCATAACCACCAAAACCCCATCCATGACCTCTCCACCATCTCCACATAATTTACACCTCCTTTCCTTCATCAAATTCTAAAAATTTATCAATCCTATCTCTCATTTCCTTTATGTAATTTATTAATTCTTTTTTTACCATCAACCCTTCAGGCGTAATTGAATAAACTCTCTTGGCAGGACCCTCTCCAGTTTCCCAACGGGATCTTATAAGGTTTTCCATCTCCAGGATTCTAAGAATTCTATAACCTGTACCCATTCCAGAAGGTCCTCTGCAAAAGCAGAATTCAGGAAAATACTCATCAAGCATATTAAAAAGTTCATAACCATGAAGATCCTTCTTAGATAGAGCAGAAAGGACAAAAGCTCTAAGCCAAAATCCTGGAGCAAAACCCACATCTCTTTTTCCCATTCCATGCCAAAATCCCTTCAATTATATTCACCTCCATATATATGCTATAAACATATATACACCTAAAAAATATAAATGTCAATAGGAAAAATAAAAGTTAAGAGTAAAAGTATTAGTAGATGAATTATCTTCTGATGAGGTTAAAAAAATTAACCTCTTAAGAAAAGAAATATTTCTTCTATATCAGGAAGCTCTCTAATAGGATAGACTTTGAAAAATATTATCTCTCCATCTTCATCTACAACTACATTCGCTCTTCCCGAAAATCCATATTCTTCTATGAATATGTTATATTTTTGGGCTACTTCCCCATGCGGCCAAAAATCTGATAATATTCTCAACTTTTTTATTCCCAAACTGTTAGCCCAAGCTTTTTTAGATGGTACAGGATCCACGCTTATACCTACTGGTATTACATTAAGTTCAAGAAATCTTGCATAATTTTCTTCAAGAGATTGCATTTGTTTTGCACAAACAGAGGTCCATGCCAAAGGATGGAAAGAAAGAAGTACCTTTTGCCCCCTAAAATCAGACAATTTAAATTCCTTTTCTTCTTGATCTTTTAATGAAAAATCTGGAGCTAACTCACCTATTTTGAGGCCTTTTTCTTTTATCATAATAATTCCTCCTTTGAATAATGATTGATAATATTTTAGCACGGATTCCATATTTATTATAATAGCTATTAAACCCTTATACCGATTGTAATCTTATCTATAAATTCTTTAACAAGATCTAATCTTTCTAAAAAAGAATAAAGTTTATCAATATCTATTTCTATATATGGTCGTTTCAAAAGATCCCTATATTTCATAAATTCCATAAGTCTTTCCACTAAAATTCTATCCAATATTTTCATTTCTCCCAATATGGCAATACATTCTTTAAAACTTGAGATGCTTTCAATACCTCTTTCATTCAAATACCCACAAGCAATCTCACCTATTCCAGTAATACATAAATATATTCCATACTTTAGAGCATATTGTTTAATTTTATCCTTTTTTAATTCATCTATATCAAAGTTATTCTTCATGTATTCTAAAATTTCTAAATTTTCATTTAACTTTCTAATTCTTTCTTTTATCATAAAGAACATCCTCCTAAATATTTATAGGAGATAATTCAAATGCTTTCTTTTCATCATAATCTTTAAGCAGTTCTAAAATAATCTTTTCAGAACTATCCCATATTTTTCTTTCCCCTTTATAATTTCCTTCGATAAAGCAGAATTCCATATATTCATAAAGCATTATCTCAAAAAGAGCATCTTTCCCCCATCTTTTATTATAATACACATTATAAATTTCTCCATTATATATGAAAATTAATCCCTCATTATGGTTTATAGAAATCTCTAATATTCCTGTTTTATTAGAGTAAGTAAGGAATGAGATTAAGGTTATAAAATCAAGAGTCTCCAACTTTCCTTCTAAAAACATAGCTTACTCACCCCTTTTAATTTTGGGGGATAGAGTTTCTATCCCCCGTAAAATTTTTACTTTGATATAGATACTGAAATCTCTTTATTTTCAGATGATAAAATATACTCCTTAAATGGATCTATACCAATCAAACTACAAAGCTTCTTATACAAATCTGTGTTATCATAATATCCTCTAAAGATGTGAGAGCCAGCTCCTATTGCAAATACTGGTACAGGAGCCCCAGTATGGGAATAAGTTGTAAAACCAATACCAGCTTTTTGATTCAAAATACGAGTAATTACAACTGTTAATGGGTCGTATCCTCCATACATTAAATATGATTTATAGTCTTTAGGTCTCTTTTGAGGATCCATCACAGATATACTAAAGGCTTTTTTAATCTCTTCTATTTCAAAATCATTAAGGGAAAGCTGAAGCTTTGTTTTTGCCTCTTTATCTCCTGATTTTGCCTTTTCTTCTAAAGCTTTTTTAGTGTTCTCATCAAGAATGGAAAGTCCATAATATTTTTCAATAAGAGGCAACAAGTCTTCCAATTTAGCTTGTTCTCCTGCCTTTATCCTATAGTCTTGTACTATTTTTGAGAATTCGTCATAAGAGATTTTTTGATAAGAAAGAAGTTCAGGGTATACATCATATTTTGTACCTGCAAATCCAATACTCATACCCCCAGTTTCATGATCTGCAGTTACTATAATAATTGTCTCAAAGGGATGCTTTTTATAGAACTCTAAGGCTACTTTTACAGCATCATTGAAATCTAAAACATCATATATAACACTTCCAGCATCATTTGCATGAGCTGCCCAATCTATTTTTCCTCCTTCAACCACTATAAAGAAACCTTTTGGATTATCTAATATCTCAATAGCCTTTCTTGTAAAGTCAGCAAGGGAAAGCCCTATATCTACTCCTCTAAGTCTATTTATTGCATAATGCAAAGCTTTACTACTATCTAATATAGGATTTATTGCTATAACCTTATCATCCCCTTTTCTGATTCTCTTAATATCTTCAACATTATCAATAATTTTATATCCTTTTTCCTTAGCAATTTCATATATATCTTTTTGTTTTCCATCCTTTCCTTTTGGTTGTAAGAATCCTCCACCCCCAAAATAATTAAAATTACTGTTCAAAAGTTCCAAAGCTATCTCATAATAATTGTTTCTGCTGGGTTGATGAGCATACATACCAGCAGGAGTTGCATGATCTATAGATACACTAGTCAAAACTCCTACTTTATATCCCATATCTCTTGCTATTTCAGCAATAGACTTATATTTTGTCTTGAGGGATGGATCCATATTTAATACACCATCGTAAGTTTTCTTTCCAGTAGCCATTGCAGTAATAGCAGAAGCAGAATCAGTGATATAACTGTCTGCAGCATAAGTAGTCATCCATCCTATATTAGGAAATCTGGTAAAATCAAGACTTATATTAGATGGCTCCTTACTTTCTCTTGCTAAAAACATTTCTGTAGCATAAACATGATTCATTCCCATACCATCTCCAATAAACCAAAAAACATACTTAACTGGCCTACTAGAATAAAGGGTAACACTGTTGGATAAAGCATCTACCACATTAGAAGAAAAGAATAGAAAAGTGAAAAGGAGAAAGGAAAATAGAAGAATCTTTGAGAGAATCCTGTCCATTTTACTCATATGGAGCACCCCCTTATTTAAAAGTTTTTCAGTTTATAATTTAAATTACTGACTTTAAATATCAGTTAAGGAGTTATAAAATATTGATAATTATGTGTTAAAATAAAATTAATATTTTATTAAGGGAGTTTACTAATGCATAAGAAAATAACAGTAGGATACTTTCCTGAATGGAAAGTAAAAGAGGAATATTTAAATTACTCTATAGAAGAGCTTCCCTGGGATCTACTTACTCACATAAATTACGCCTTCATGAAAATAAAAGACGGAAGAGTCTCTCCCCTTGATGAAAATCTATTTACAAAAAACATGAAAACATTTAAAGAGTTGAAAGAAAAGCATAAAAATGTAAAAGTTTTAATATCCATAGGAGGATGGACTGACTCAGGAGAATTTTCAGATATAGCCCTTACTCGTGAGAGCAGATTAAATTTTGCTAAAAGCGCATTAGAAATTATAAGAGAATTCAGCTTGGATGGTATTGACATAGATTGGGAATTTCCAGTAGAAGGAGGCTTACCTACCAATAAGACAAGACCTGAGGATAAACAAAATTTTACATACCTTCTTAAAGATATAAGAGAGGAACTTTTAAAAGCAGAAGAAAAAGATAATAAACATTATTTATTAACCATAGCAGCTCCTGCAAGTTTTCAGATAATTCATAACACAGAACCAGATAAATATCATATCTATTTAGACTTTATAAATTTAATGACTTACGATTTCCATGGTATTTGGGATAAATATACCAATCATCACTCACCTTTGTTTTCCAATCCTAAAGATCCTGATCCTTTAAGCAGAGAAAGAGCTAATTGCGATTTTGCAGTTAAAGAATATTTTAAATATGGTGTACCATCAGAAAAAATAATTCTTGGGGTTCCATTCTATGGGAAGGGATGGATATGTGAAGATTACGGAGATAATGGATTATTTGCAAAAGTTATAGGGATACCTATAGGTATTTATGACTCTGAAGATCATCCTTCAGGTAGCAATCCTTTCTTCTTCATAAGGGGAGTCTTAGAAAACAATCCTAATTATCTCAAGTTTAGAGATGAATATGCAAGGGTACCTTGGCTTTGGAATCCAAAGGAAAAAATCTTTTATACTTATGATGATGAAATATCTATAAAAGAAAAATGCAAATATGTTTTAAAAAATGGTCTGGGGGGAATTATGATATGGGAGATAACTGAAGATTATCCTTATAAAGGTGATACTTTATTAAAGATCATACATGAAAACTTCAAGGAGGAATAAATTATGGAAATAATAAGATTAAATTCTTCATATATAGATGAACTCATTGAGCTTTGGAGTCAATCTTTTATACTTCCTTATGAACAAGTAAGCACTTGGGTGAATGAAAAGAACATCAGAAATTGTATAGGAGCTATTGAAAACGGGAAGTTAGTATCTGCATTAAGCATAAATGCATTAGAAGGTTATATTAGAAATGAACTTTTTTCTTTTTCAGGTATAGGTGGTGTTGCTACATTTCCAGAAAAAAGAGGGAAAAAACATGTTCATTATTTATTAAAAGAAGCAATAAGAATATCAAAAGATGAGAGAAAGATTTTCTCTTCTTTATACCCCTTTTCTTTCGAATTTTATAGAAATTTTGGATGGGAACTTGGCGGATTTAAAAAAAGATATAAAATAAAAACTTCTCTCATACCAAGATACCAAGAAATGGAGAAAGTCAAAAGAATACCAGTAAGTGAATGGAAGATAATAAAACCTATTTATGAAAAGTATGCTAAGAGCTTTTCTGGAGCAATAAAAAGATCTGACGAACGATGGGAAAGTATTATCTTTAGGACAAAGAACCTTACCTACCTTTATATATATGAAGACCAAAAAATAGAAGGATATCTACTCTATAATGTTGAAAAAACCAATATAAATAAAATTATAGTTAGAGAAATGATCTGCTTAAATAATTCCGCATATAAGGGATTTCTATCTCTATTCTCAAGACAAGCTATGAATATAGAGGAAGTAGAGATCACAACCCCATTAAACGATATACTTCCCTTTATTCTTCCTAATCCAAGTGTAGAATGTAATATTGAACCTACCTTTATGATAAGAATTGTTGATGTAGAAAAAGCCTTGTCTAAAATAAAATATAATGTGAAAGATAAGATTTCTATAAAGGTTAAAGATGAATATGCAGAATGGAATAACGGCATATGGGAAATAGAAATTGATGATGAAGTAAAAGTTTTGAAAAAAGAAGATTCAGATTATGATTTATCTTTAAGTATTAATACTCTTTCCCAAATAATCTCAGGCATTTTATCCCCAAAAACTGCCTATGAGTTAGGTCTTATAGAAATAAAAGATATTCCTATCCTTAAAAAGATGGAAAACCTATTTCCCGAACATCCTACCTTTTGCTGGGATTACTTTTAAAGAACACTTTTACTAATCACATTAAGAATAGACAACTCTTTTATATCTTCTAAGATTCCTTTAATATTAACCTTATTTTCTAAACCTTTTGAAATTCCATATGTAATATTTTCAAGTTTTAAAGAAAAGATATCTTTTCCAATTATCCAGGGAATTTTTCTCATATAATCTGGAAATGGTATATTAGCACTAGGAGATAGATCTAAGTATTTACCAAAAATTTCTCTGTTTTTGCCTAAATTAATATTTATATCTATATCTTTTAAAACCACATTTTTTATATTCTTATTCTTGCCATATATCAATATACTATTTTCTGAATGAGATTTTATATTACTTATACTCACATCCTCTATAGTATTACCATATTCAGGAGCCAATATTGCAATGGGTTCTCCTTTACCCCACCAAGTTCCTGCAAAGATCTTGGTTTCTATAATTATATTACTTATCATGATAGAACTTACATAACCAGATCTACCATTAGCAAAAATTCCTATACCCCTATTTGAATTTCTTATGATCAAATTAGACAAAATAACATTTCTCACTTTACTATCAAGATGGCCAATTCTTATTCCTGCTGATCTCGTTTCCATAGTACAATTACTCACTATTATATTCTCACAAAGTATATCCCAATTAGTAATTCCAGTTATAGCTATACAGTCATCACCGCATACAAAATTGCTATTTGAGACCTTTATGTTTCTTGATGAACAAAAATGTAAACCATCACTATTAGGTACTCTCAAATTATTTATTATCTGTATACCATCCACTCTTATATCTTCTGATGAATTAATTGATACTGTCCAACAAGGAGAATCTTTTATAACAACATCTCTTATAATAATATTCTTACAATTATAAAAGAAAATAGGTTGTTTTGGACGATCTTTGGTTTTACATTCCGTTTCTTCAATCTGTTCCTCATTCAATGAAGATAATTCAGGGAAATTATTATGAGTTTTTGAAAAATCCATGAAATTTTCGCCAGAAAGATCTATAATTCCCTTTCCTTCTATAGATATATTTTTCTCTGATAAAGCATATAAAAATGATGTAACTTCACCCCATTCATTATGATAATAACCTATATTGTAATAATCATTAATATTTGATGAGGCCTTTAAAATTGAACCTTCTTCCAAATAAAGAGTTACATTGGATCTTAATCTCAAGGGTTTACATAAGTATATACCTTTAGGAATTATAACTTTTCCCCCTCCATGATTATAACAATAATCTATTGCCTCTTGAATTATCCTTGTATTATCTGTTTTTCCATCTCCTTTAGCCCCTATACCTGAAATATTTACTTCCATCAATAAAACTCCCAAACAAAGAAAAATAGAAATATATATCTATATAAAAAGGTGCCACAGGCTCAACGGACCCCTCAGTACTTCCCATTTGCACTTTACTGAGAACTTTCAGTCTCAGGTTTTAGCTCCAGGTTTCATGAGAGTACCAGGCTTTACCAATACCCTCATTACTCTCTGGCACCACCTGAGTACTCAGCAAGGAGGCTTACTCCTAACCTTTCCTCAGCCCCTGAGACTTACTTTGTCTCAGCCAAGCGCATCTTGGGATTTCCTACGGACCCCTTGATGCCTGTGGCAATTATAATTTTAACACAATTTTAAATTTTGTCAATATGTCTTGGGGAAAATTTCGTAAATTAATATGAAGATAAGGGCCAATATAGAGAAGCAAGCAAAGATGAAATATCAAATAAAGAAATAGATCTTATATGATTTTTCTTAAAATTGGTACCCATGTCCCTACCAAGTACTAAATAAAAAACCCTGGGAGGTCTCCCCAGGGTGTAAGAAGTAAAAAATTAACGCAAAATTACTTATTGAGCTAACACTTCCTCCCAGGTTGTCACAGGCCATGTAGTCCTAAATAATTCTTCCACAGCAGGTTTTGCCTTTTCACGAATCTCTTTCATGGTCTTTGCATCAAGATATATAACCTTCATTCCGTTTTCAAGAAGTAATTTCAGAATATCGTTTTCACTTGCAATAAGCTCTTTAGTTGCTAAATCACATACTTTCTCAACAGTATCTTTTATTAATTTTTGATCAGCTAAAGAAAGCTTATCAAAGGTTGGTTTATACATATGAACCCATCCAAAAGATACTAAGTGATTAGTAATTATAAGATAAGATTGTACCTCATAAAGTTTATATCCAGAAATTTGGGTTAAATCACCTTCAGATGCTTCTGCGGTTCCGTCTTTTAAGGCCTGATAAAGACCTGTGAGAGGTACTGTAACAGGTTTTGTTCCAAGAGCCTCCCAAACCTTTACCCATGTAGGTACTACAGGAAGTCTAAGTTTTAAGCCCTCAAGATCCTTTAACCCTAAAATTGGTTTATTAGAAGTCATCTGCCTATATCCTCTATAAAGATAACCAAGAGTATACATATTACCTTTTTCTAATATTTCTTGCTTTGCCTTTTCACCAATAGGTCCCTTCATCAGTCTAAAGAAATGTTCATAGTCTTTAAGAACAAATGGTGCATTCATAAAGAAATACTGCGGTGCAAACACCTCTAAGGCTCTTCCACCAGTAAACTGCATGTCCACAATACCCTTTGAACATTTATCATTTACACCTTCTTCAGTATCTTGAGCAATTTGAAGTTCAACTACTATCCTTCCTTTGGTTAGATCCTCTACTATATTTTTAAAGTTCTCCATTGATTCGGTAATTATATGACCTTTTGGAAAAGGAGACGCTGCTTTAATAATTACTTTTGATTGTGCAAAAGAAAAGGTGAAAACCACAAGAAGAAAAACCATAATCAACCCTTTAAAGTACCTCTTCATATTTTACCCCCCTTTAAAAGAAATTTTAATTAAACATCAGAACGTTATAATTTTTCTTTCTAAAAAGGATCTTCTTATTGCGTCTAAGATCTCTACCACTTTTCTTCCTTCTTTTCCATCAATCATAGGCCTTCTTTTATCCCTTATTGAGTCAATAAAATCTTGCAACATAATCGTTATTGGTTTAATATCAACTGCTTTGGGATCAATAGCACCCGTTGCTCCAGCTCTCCCTGTCTCTATAATCGGTAAGTTAGGATCTGTGGTCTTTAGATAAACAAGATTTCCACCCTCAATTACAGCACTCCCTTTTTCAAAATGAAGCTCTAATCTTTCTGGGAAACCTGGATATACTGCTGTACTTGCCTCAATACTCCCTAATGCATCATTTTCAAATTCTATAGAAACAACTGCAGTATCCTCTACTTCTATATGTTTATGAAGAGATGTCTTTAAAAATGCAAGTACACTTTTAGGTTTTCCAAAAAACCATAATAATAAATCTATTGAATGAGATGCCTGTAAAGCAAGAGCACCTCCTCCTGCCTGATCTATATTTTTTCTCCAAGGTCTTCCATCATAATATTCTTGCCCCCTATACCATTTTACATAAACACTTCCAAGTATGGGCTTTCCTAATAGATTTCTATCTATATATTCCTTTATCTGAAGTGACGCATCATCAAATCTATGTTGGAAAACAGCACCTAAAATAATTCCTTCTCTTTCACATATATCAATTAGCTTATCTGTTCTTTCCAAATTGCTCTCTAAAGGTTTCTCTACTAATAAATGTTTCTTATATGGCGCTATCTTCTCTACATATTCCAAGTGAGTTCCAGTAGGTGTTGCTATTATGAAAGCATCTATATCATCTCTTTTTAAAGCCTCTTCAAGAGAAAGAGCTATTGCATCATATTCTTTTGCCAATTCCTTTGCTCTTTCAAGATCTCTCCCCACAATTGCAATAAGTTTTGCACCTTTTACATCCTTTAGAGCTTTAGCATGAAGACTTGAAGCTACACCATGTCCAACTATAGCAATTCCTATATCCCTCATTTTTTTCACCTCCTATAAAATTAGAAGGTCAGGCTTTCTAAATTTAATCCCACCTATCTCGAGCTCTATAACAGGATATCTTTTAGGATATGTTATAAAAATAGGTCCTTTTGATGTTGCTACAAAACCATCTTCTGATTTTGTTCCAGAAATAGAAGGATTATAACAAAAGGCCTGATTTTCAAGAACTGTATCCTGGGTACTAAAATCTATTCTATAATCCCTGGGATAATATCCCATTGCTCCTCCTTGATGATGCTTTCTCCATTCATCCTTATATCCCAATTCTTCATAAACTTCTATAGCTCGCTTCAAAATGTTAACTGCCTTTTCACCAGGTTTTGTTTTTGCAATCATTTCACATTCAACTCTAACAGTATCTCTATATTGTTTGAGAAAACTATCCGGAGGATTACCATAATAGACCATTCTTGTTATAGTTGTTACAAGACCCCACTTTCTTACCATGACACTTACAAGAAGAAGCCTTCTAACAGGATTCATCAATGGAACTGGATGTCGAAATAGAAAAACTCTTTCATCTCCTGCCACTTGAAAACCAATAGGTTCAATTCTTTCTTTCCATAAATTTAGAGAGATTTCTCCAGCAATTTCTGCCTCATAAAGTCCTGGATGGGTTGAAACTGCTACTTTCTCAATAATATCTGATACTTTTTCTCCTAAGGAAATATATCTATCTATTTCTGGCTCCAATAATTGATATCTACATTTATTTATTTTTCCAGATACATCTTTAAAAGGATAAAGAGAGATATCACAACCCACATTAGTTAAATCTCCTACTATATCTTCAATTACCTTTAATTCGTTTCCTTCGTACCACGGATATTCAACAATTTCAAAGCCCCTTTCTTTAATTTTCTCATCAATCTCCATTCTCGGAGCTTCAATATTATTAGTAATTACATAACTTTTGTCCCTGGTAATTAATAATGTAGTAACTCCAGTATCTTGTGCTGTACATAAGACATTAACCGCTCCTCCCGTAAGCCAACTAAAATTTGCATGTCTTTTCAACACTATAGCTTTCAAATTATCTTCTTCCATTATGGAGAAAAGTCTATCTAATTTCACTCTTATCTCTTCTTTCAAACCCATCTATAACTCCCCCTTCATTTTTCTTCTTTTCTACCTATAAAAGCATAAATAACAAAGATTACTGTTAATACAAGAAAAGTTAAAGATATAGGTCTTGTAAAGAGAATAGACCAGTTTTCTCTTGAAATAAGAAGAGTTCTTCCTAACTCTCCCTCTGCGATAGGACTTAATATTAATGCAATTAATAAAGGTGTAACTGAAAAACCAAATTTTTCCATAAAGTATCCAACCACTCCAAAGACAATAGCCACAATTACATCATATAGACTTGAATTGAGAGAATAAGCACCAATAATACAAAGAACAAGGACGACAGGTGTTAAAATCTTCTTAGGCACATAAACTATTTTTTGGCTATATTTTGCAGATAGAAGACCAAATACAAGTATTAAAAAGGCAATTATAAACAATGAAGCAAAGATCTTATTTATTAATACAGGATTTTCCCTAAAAAGAAGAGGACCAGGTTTTATCCCAAAAAGAATTAAGATACCTAATAGAACAGCAGTCACAATATCTCCTGGTACACCTAAAGTCAGTAGAGGTATTAAAGCTCCACCTGTAGTAGCATTATTTGCAGACTCTGGTACTGCAACTCCTTCAAGAACTCCTTCCCCAAAATATTTCCCTTTCTTAGACAGTCTTTTGTATTGTCCATAAGCAACATATGTAGCTACACTTCCACCTATTCCCGGAATTATACCTATAATTATTCCAATAATACCTCCGAAAAGAGCAGCAAGAAAAATTCCTTTCAATTCCTCCTTAGGTGGAAGAACTATTGTAACCTTTTGGACTATTATATTTCCTTCTTCTCTTTCCAAATCCCTTAATACTTGTGCAATTGCAAAAACACCAATCATTACTGGAAGTAAAGGAATTCCACTTTCCAAATAAAGAGAGCCAAATGAAAATCTTGAATATCCCATAATAGGATCAAGCCCTACTGTTCCTAATATAACTCCAATTAATGCAGAAATAAATCCTTTAAGTATATCTTTTCCTGTAACTGTTGCAATTGCCGATAACCCAAAAACTACTAAGGCAAAAAATTCAGGAGGACCAAATTTTAACGCTATTTTTGCAAGTTGAGGAGCAATAATTACTAAAGCAATAGTAGATAAAAAACTTCCTATAGAAGATGCAATTGCAGATGTTCCAAGAGCAAGGCCTGCTTTTCCCTTTTGGGCTAACGGATATCCATCAAGAGTAGTAGCACCTGCAGATGGAGTACCTGGTGTTCTTATAAGGATAGCAGGAATAGATCCACCAAACATAGATCCACCATAAATACCAAGCATTATAATAAGAGCTTCAGCAGGAGACATCTTGTAAGCCAATGGAAGAAATAGAATTATTCCAGTTGAAGCAGAAAGTCCTGGTAATGCCCCTACTATAATTCCTGCAATAGTTCCTATAATAAGATAAAATAATGTAATAGGCTGAAAAATTAATCTAAAACCTTCTATCAAATTTATTCCCATTTAACAAATTCCTCCTTTCAAAAAGGAAAAGGAATAGGAAGAGAAGGTCTTAAAAAAGACACTAAGAATATACGTGAAAAAATATAATAAGAAACTAAGCAAATAATAACTGAAAATAATAAAGCTTTATACCAGGGCTTGTAACCAGCAAGTAGAGATATTAGAAAAATCAGATTAATCAATGAATATAAGAAGCCCAAATAATTTAATGTTAGAATAAAAATTAAAAAGGAACCAAGAGAAAATAATAATATTTTTAATTCCTTTTTCGTAAATCTTACAAATATTTTAGAGCCACCGTTTACAAAGTCCCTCACTATTAAAGCTAAACTTAAAATGATAATTCCAACAAGAGCAAAAGTAGGAAAACTACCTGGGCTTAAACCTATATGACTTTTTGGAAAGCTCATAGCTTCTCTTAATAAAAACATAGATAACAAGATTAAAAAAACTCCAATAATTGAATCAATTTTCTTTAACATAAATTACCTCCTCCCAAAATGCCCCCTTTCGGGGGCATTTTGATTATTTATAGAAATCCCCTAAATTATATTTTTCTATAACAGTCTTGTAGTTCGCATATTCAGTAATAATAAGCTTTCTAAACCCTAATGGATCTAAATAGGTCAATTCTTGACTCATCTTATCAGCATCCTTTTGGAATTCTGGATCATTTAAAATTGCCTTCATTATCTCAGCTATCCTATTAACTATTCTTGGTGATGTTCCCTTTGGAACCACAACCCCTCTCCACATTGCATCTGTAAAATCATATCCTTGTTCTTTTGCAGTTGGGAACTGTGGATAATTCTTAAGTCTTTTCTCTGAAAAAATTGTCAAAATTTCCAATTCTCCAGAATCTACATTTGGAAGCCCTTCGGGGGCAGATCCTATATATGAATCTATATGACCTCCCAAAAGGGCAGTAACTGCAGGAGCTCCTCCAGAAAAAGGAACATGATTAAATTTAACTCTGAATTTGTTCTCAAACTTTAAAGCTACCAAATGTGTTCCCCCACCTGCACCTCCATTTCCAACGGTTATTACGCCTGGATTTCTCTTTGCCTCTTGCATAAATTCATTTAAGTTTTTCCATCTCTTTGTCCTAGTATTTACAAGAAGATAACAAGGATTATATACAAGAAGACATACAGGCTCAAAACTCTTTAAAGGATCATAAGGAGCAGGTCCCATAAGAGCTCTTGTAACCATTGGATTTGCAGCTGCAACCAATGTGTAGCCATCAGGTTTTGCTTTTGCTCCTTCACCATAACCTATAGCCGCACCACCACCAGGTACATTTTTGACTAACAATTGTTGACCATTGGCATATTTGGGGAAGTATTTGGCAATTGCTCTAAAAAGAAGATCTGTTGCCCCTCCTGCCGACCAAGGAACTATAACAGTAACCTCCTTTGTTGGATATACCTCTTCAGCACTATAAACTGATAAGCTTAAAAGCAAAAGTAGGAATAAAATTATCAAAACAAATCTCTTCACTTTTAACTCCCCCTTTTAATAAAACTTTTAGAAAGCTTTGTTATTTTCATCTCACCTCCTTTAAAAATTTATTAAATTTTTGATATCTGATATAACAGATAATTTAAAAATTTTAGAATAACTTTATTATTGCATTAGTTACCCTATCTATATGATTTTCTAATATTTCTATTGCCCTTTCTTTATTTCCTTCTAATATGGCCCTAATAAGAAGTGTATGTTCTTCTCTTGCTAAACTAACTTCATCCTCTATTAAGTGTCTTAATATGATAATTAGGTTCTTAATATTGTTATAGCTATTTATAAGATAAAAATTATCAGAAACCTTAATAAGAAGATCATGTATGTTTTCGTCAAGCTCATCAAATTCTTTTGTTTTTTGATTAATGTCCTTCTCATCCAAGGATTTTTCTAAAAGTATTTTTAATTTCCCTCTATCAATTTTGTCAAAGTATTTATTTAAACAATATAACTCATATAACTTCCGCATCTCCATAATCTCTTCAACTTCCTGTTTAGTAAAATTACGAATAAAAAAACCAACCCTCGGCTTTCTTATTACAAGACCCTCGTCCACAAGTTGTTTTAGAGCATCTCTAACTGGCATTATACTTGCCCCAAGTTCTTCTGCTAATTTACGAAGATTAATTTGCTCCCCTGGCTTTCTCTTTGCAAGCAAAATTTCTTCTTTTAATATACTATAAATTTGCTCCCCTATGCTTTCCTTAACAATCCTTTTCATTCTCAATTAACCATTAAACCACTGTTATCTTTTATTTGATATATTATATATCAAATATTTATCCTGTCAACTAAATAAGAAAGGATTCTTAAAAACTCTTATTTTTCCCTCATTTTTAATTACTTGCCTTACATAATCTATAAAATTTCTAACTTCTTCTAAAACTTCATCATCTATATCTTGAATCTTTTTATTCTTACCCTTAAAACTCAAAAGTTTTAATAAGGAAAGTCTTCTTAGAGCTGTCTTTGTATCTATTCCTCCATCCTTCCAATCATCCCATACTGCATGGACAATCCCATAAAATTCTGCTATAGAATCGAGTCCGAGATCTCCTATATCAATAACCACCTTACCAAGATATTTATAACGATCTTCTCTTTCTTCCATTATTAGACTCTTTGTACTCTGAGATATATAATCCTTCACCATTAAAATCATCCTTCTTTAAACATAATTTTAAAAAATTGGAAATAAAATATATATATGTTTTATTTTACTGTAAAAAAGGAGATGAAAAGATGAAGATTTCAGCAGTTATTTTTGATATGGATGGAATAATTTTTGACACAGAAAGATTGTACTATCAATTTTGGAAAATTGTTTTAAATAACTACGGATATGATCTAACAGAAGAAATTTATAAAGAGACTATAGGAGTAAATATTAGAGAAACAGAAAAAATCCTTAAAAAATATTATGGCAATGATCTACCTTTCGCAGATATCTATCAAAAAGTTTTAGCATTAACTCAAGACCACATAGAAAATAATGGTGTACCAATTAAAGAGGGACTATTTGAATTAATATCTTTATTAGAAGAAAGAAAAATTCCAAAAGGTATTGCCACATCTACCGAAAAGGATAAAGCTTTTTATCTACTGAAAAAAGCAGGGATTATAGAAAAATTTGACACCATAGTTTGTGGTGATGAGATAACAAAAAGTAAACCAGAGCCTGATATCTTTCTAGAGGTTGCTAAAAAACTTAATGTAAATCCTTCTGAATGTATAGTTTTAGAAGATTCAGAAAATGGCATTTTGGGGGCATACAGAGCCAATATGATTTCTTTTTTAGTATTGGATTTTAAGCGTCCTAAAGAAGAGATTATGAATATTGCCTACAAGGTTTTCAATTCCTTAGTAGAAGCTAAAGAATACCTAAAAGAAATTTTATAAAAGTAACTCCCATTTATTTTTAAATAATCTTAACTTGCATTTTAATTTTTCATATGCTAATATGGGCAAATGGGAAAATTAAGGAGGTGAAACAATGATAAATATAACTGATAGGGCTATTGAAGAGTTTAAAAGAATCCTTGCTGAAAATAACAAAGAAAGTGCTGGGATAAGAATATTTTTCTAGGTCTTCTTGCTGTGGAGGATTTTATAGACTTGAAATTATAGAGAAAGGAGAGATGGAATATAAAGAGATAGAAATAGATGGCTTAAAGATTTTCATAGATCCAGCTTTATATGAAGATCTATCTGAAGCAATTATTGACTATAATGATGACTTCTTTATTGAAACTAAATAAGGTGAATTTCTCTTATGGAAAGATACGAAAGAATTTTTAAGGTCCTTTCTGATAATAAAAGGCTAAAGGTGTTTACCCTTCTTTTAAAGATGGGTAAAGAATATTATGTTTGTGAAATAGCAGATGCCCTTGAAGAATCCCATTACAACATTTCTAAATATTTGAATGAACTTAAAAGAGAAGGTTTAGTTAAGGAAAAGAGAATTGGAAGAGGAGTTTTATATTCTGTAAAAGAGGCAGAAGATGAATTCATGAAAAATATATATAAGGCTATATTAAGTATTCCTGATTCTTTTTTATTAAGAAATACGGAACTTCTAAAATTGAGAGTTTCTTTAAGACAAGAAAATAAATGTGTAATAGGAGTTAATGATCCCCGTTGGTTAGAAATAGCTAAGGAAGTGAAATAAAATGAAGAAAATCTGTACTTGTTGGTGGCACGGATCTTAGGAAAAATAAGCTACAAAATGTACCAGAAAAAATAATTAAAAGGAGGGACAGTATTATGCCTAAAAATAGATGGCAAATTTTACCACATTGTGTTTCAGAAGCTGATAATCTTGATATTATTGTAACTTGCGATGGTGCATCCTCCGTAGGTCAAATAGGAAACGAGGTAGCAATTAAACTAACTAAGGAGCATGAAAATGCAAGGATGTGTTGTTTATCAGCTATTGCTGCTGGTTCAAAAATACATGTGGATATAGCCAAGAAAGCAAGAAAACTAATAGTAATAAATGGATGTCAATTAGAATGTGCGTCGAAAATTATAAGAAACAATGGTATAGAGCCTACCTATGAAATAACTATTGCCAAAGAAGGTATAGAGAAAGTACCCACATTAGATTTCGACGATGAGGATGTAGAAAGAATAGCAAATAAAATTACTCAAGAGGTTTTAAAGAAATCAGTAATAAGATAAAAGGGAGGTAAAGAGGTATGTCCAAAACTTGGTATCCTGTAATTAATTATGAAAAATGTATTGGATGTCTTGCTTGTGTAAATTTCTGTCCTCATGGGGTGTATGAAGAAAAAGATGGAAAACCATATGTAGTACATCCCGAAGAGTGCGTAGACTTTTGCAAAGGCTGTTTAAAAGGAGCCTGTCCAGTTGGAGCTATTAGCTTTGTAGGTGATAAAGTAAAAATCATGCTTGATGGAGGTGAAATAATATGAAAGGATTACTTCTTTGTGTATGTCAAGGTACTTGTCCATCCTTCCAAAATATGAACATTTTTGAAATTCTTAATACTATAAGAAGAGAGGGACTTGTTGACTTTGTAGCCATACATCCTCAACTTTGTGCAGATGATGGAGACAATTTTCTATCTACTCTTGCTAAAAGTAATGGGAATATTGAAAAACTTTATGTAGCAGGTTGCGATCCAAAGATGCAAACAAAAATGTTTAGAGATGCTTTTGAAAGAGCAGGGTTTGATAGAACAAAACATGTAGGAGTAGATATAAGAAATATGAACACAGAACAAGCCCTCGAGGCTATAAGAAAACTAATAAAGGAATCATAAAATACTATTTTACTGAAAATCTTTTAAAACCCTCCCCTAAAAAAAGGGGAGGGTTTTATTTTTTATATCATTCTTCTTTACTTAGAGTTTGCTCTAAGGTTTATAATTAAATCAAATTTAAAAAGGAGAAGTGAAAATATGAATCAAAAAGTTCTTATTGTATATTATAGCTGGTCTGGAAATACTCGTAAGATAGCTGAAATCATACATAAATATGTGGATGGAACCATAATTGAGATACTCCCTGAAAAACCTTATCCAAAGTCTTACAATGATACAGTTCAACAGGCTAAAAAAGAAATCAGAGAAGGATATAAACCTCCTATAAAAAACAAAATTGATAATATAGATGATTATGATATTATATTTGTAGGTACACCTAATTGGTGGAGTAGTATAGCACCTCCTATTGCGACTTTTTTATCTCAATATAATTTCTCAGAAAAAACTATTATACCTTTTTGTACTCATGGTGGGGGTGGAAGGGGAAGAATTGTAGAAGATATAACAAAGCTTTGCAATAATGCAAAAATTTTAAATTGTTTTTCTATATATGGTGGTGAATCAAGGGATTTAGAAAATAAAGTTGTAGAATGGCTTAAAAAGATTGGATTATTAAAATAAAGTTGGGAGGGATTTTTTATGAAGATAAAAGAAGTAAGTGAAAAATATGGAATTTCTAAAGATACATTAAGATACTACGAGAAGATAGGATTAATTCCTCGTGTAAAACGTAATAAAAATGGAGTTAGAGAATATACAGAAGCAGACTGCAAATTAATTGAACTTATTAAATGTATGAGAAGTGCAGGTGTAGAAATAGAAGCATTGGTAAAATATGTGAAGCTTCTTCAAGAAGGTGATTCTACTATAGAAGCAAGAAAGAAAATCTTGATAGAGCAAAGAGAAAAGCTTATAGCAAATCTTGAGGCAATTCAAAAGGCAATAGATAAACTTAATTTTAAGATTGAATCTTACGAGAGTCTTCTTTTATCCTTAGAAAGAGAGTTTAAGAAAGAAAAAATAACATCAAAGTAAAAAAGAAGGAGGACTTGGTAAAATGAAGCGCAGAAGACTTGGAAGGACAAATATTGAGGTTTTTCCTATAGCCTTTGGAGGAATACCTATCCAGAGAGTAAATGAAGAAAATGCAGTGAAAATTGTAAAAAGAGCCATAGAACTTGGAATTAATTTAATTGATACTGCAAGAGGATATACAGATAGTGAGATTAAAATTGGAAAAGCCTTAAAAGATGTTGATAAAAAAGTATACTTATCATCAAAATCTGCAAATAGAACTAAAGATGGAGTATATGAGGATGTAAAAATAAGTCTTAAAAATTTAGGTGTTGATAAAATTGATATCTATCATATTCATGGTGTCAATGATAGAGATACCTTTGAAAAAATTTTTAAACCTGATGGTGCATATTTTGGACTTTTAAAAGCCAAGGAGGAAGGTCTTATAGATTTTATAGCAGTATCCAGCCACAGTAATGATATATTGGCAGAATTAATTATTACAGATAAATTTGATATTATACAGGTTAGCTATAACTTTATAGAAACAGAACCGGAAGAAAAGGTTTTTCCTCTTGCTCTGGAAAGAGATATAGGAATAATCGCTATGAAACCTATGGCGGGAGGAGTCCTTCCTAATCCAAGTTTATCATTAAAATTTGTGCTCCAGAAGGAGTTTTTGGTGCCAGATCCCGGAATAGAATCTATAGAAGAACTTGAAGAAGATGTAAAGATAGCAATGGATCTTACACCTTTAACTGATGAGGAATGGGAAGAAATTGAGAAAACAAGAAGAGAAATAGGATCTACATTCTGTAGAAAATGCGATTATTGTCAGCCTTGTCCTCAAGGAATACCCATTTCTACAATTATAAGAGCGGATTCATTTTTAAGAAGACTTCCAGATTCAACTATAAGACAGGGATGGTTTTATGATGCTTATTTGAAAGCTCAAAATTGTACAAAATGCGGAATATGTACTACAAGATGTCCTTATAAGCTGAGCATACCAGATCTTATAGAAAAGAATGTAGCATTAGTAAAAGAATATTTAGGAGAATAAAAAAGGAGGAAGCCATTTTTGACTTCCTCCTCATCCATATCTTATTAATACTAAAATTAATTAGTTAGTCTTAAGATTTAAACAAGGACAATTTTGATAATTTTGGAATCCTCTTCTACCACCTCTAACAATATTATTCCAAGAAGAATTTTGTAAATTTAGTACTTCTTTTCCATCAACAGTCACTTTTACTGCTTTAAACACATTAGTAACTAGAGATACAAAACTTTCAACTTCTATTTTACTTCCTACTTTCAAATCCTCAATTTGCAGCCAAGCAGGACCTAAAATTACTTCTTTGTCTCCAGATGCTGTTTTTATCGTTACTGTAAGTGCTGGAGCATTTGTAATTTTGCTTACTGTACCAGATATCTTTATAAGTTGAACATTTACATTAGTCAAATAGCTACCAAACTTTGGCCCATAAGCATAAGCTAATGAGAAAACACTAAGTATCACCAAACTTAAAATTACTAAACTTTTGAACTTCATAACACTGCACCTCCATTTTTATTTTTTTCAAGGTTACCCTTGAGATTGAAAATAATTTTAGAAGTACAAACTTAGATAAAAATTAGAAAAAACTTAAAAATTGCTTAGAAAATTTTCACTTTATTTAAAAATTTTTCTGTGATAAGTTATTTAAAATAAAAGAAAAAAGGAAGGACTATGAGTACATTTTTATCAGCAATACAAGGAGTTTTAGAAATAGTCATAATCTTAATAGTTGGATATTTCTTATCTAAAAAGGGCTGGTTTGATATAAATACTGCAGACCTTTTCGCTAAACTGGTTTTGAACTTATCACTTCCACTAAATATGATTGTTAATCTTACTACTTTTTTTAAAAGAGAAGATTTAATCCATTCTGCTAAGGGACTCATTATTCCATTTTTATCTATCATTATCTCTTACATTATAGGATATAACTTAGCCCTTATATTTAAAACCAATAAATATAGAAGAGGACTATTGGCAGGAATGTTTTCTCTTTCTAATTCCATATTTATAGGTCTTCCTATGTCTCAGGCTCTTTTTGGAGAAATAGCTACTCCTTATACCCTTCTCTACTATATGGCAAATACAACTATATGGTGGACTATAGGTGTTTATGGCATTATATTAGATACTCAAGAAAAAATAGGTAAAGGAACTTTTTATATGGAAACATTAAAAAGAGTATTTAATCCCCCTTTTCTTGGATTTCTTATAGGTGTAATTCTTATCTTTTCCAATTTAAAAATACCTCCTTTTATCTTTGATAGCTTTAAAATGATAGGAAACCTTACTACTCCGTTATCTCTCTTTTACATAAGTATTATTATTTATCAAATGGATTTTAAAAAATTTAATCTTGATAAAGATACAATCATCACATTCACAGGAAGATTTATAGTAACACCCTTATTAGTAATAATTTTGAATTATTTTATTCCTCTTCCAAAACTTATGAGAGATGTTTTTGTCATAATGTCTGCCATGCCTGTAATGGTAAATTCTGCCATAGTCTCAAGAATATATGGGGGAGACTATGAATTTCCTGTAGTCATGATAACCTATACCACCCTTCTAAGTATTATAATCATGCCGTTCTACATGGTCTTAATTAAAATCATTTAGGGTTTATGATAAAATATAATATCATAAAACTTTTTGCGGATGTGGCGGAATGGCAGACGCGCAAGATTCAGGATCTTGTGGGGAAATGCCCCGTGGGGGTTCAAGTCCCCCCATCCGCACCAAATAAAATAGGGGGTATAAAGATGTTAGAAAAAATTTCCTACCTCATTCTTTTAATCATAATTCTCGCATGGATAATAGCTATAATTTTAGGTTTCATCATGGCTTTTCCTGTTGGCATAATAGGTCTTTTAGTAATTTTAGCTATGGGACTTCTATTTATAAAAGTATTAAAAGATAAATTTACAAGTAAAGGCGAAGAAGAAAAATATAAAGATATTAAATGGTAGGAGGTGTATATTATGATTATAACCACTATAGATTTTATTCCCGGATATGAGATCACAGAAATACTTGGAATTGTTAAAGGAAGTTCCGCAAGGGCAAGACATTTAGGAAAAGATATTTTAGCAAGTTTACGAAATATTGTAGGTGGAGAAGTGGTAGAATATACAAAATTAATTGGAGAAGCAAGAGAACAAGCTATAGATAGAATGATAAAAGAAGCAAAAAGACTTAATGCAGATGCAATAATTGGAGTTAGATTTGGTACAACTCAAATCATGCAAGGTATTGCAGAAATACTTGCTTATGGTACAGCTGTGAAAATAAAGAAAAAGGAAGTATAGTTGACAAAATTCTTTTAATATTATATAATTTCAAAGAGAAACTAAAAATGGGGAGGTGACCTTTAAGATGATTTAAATAATATAAAATAAACTGTTTACTTTTTAGTTTCTTTCAAAAAGAAATATTTAGGGGGAAGTAAGTATGAAAAAGAATCTATTAAAAATCACCTTAAGTATTCTCTTAATGGTATTAATAGCTGGCTGTGCTCCAAAAGCACAAGCCCAACCTCAAGGTGAAAATCTTTTATCAAATGGAGATTTCTCAAAACCTCTAATCTATATATCTGAATCCTACCCTGAACTGCCAGATGGAAATTTTGATACACAAGGAACATGGTTATTTAGAACAGGAGATGGTGCTTCCGCAAATGGCAAAGTAGAAAATGGAGTATTAAAAGTAGAAATAACAAATGGAGGACCAAATTCCTGGTCAGTACAAGTGCTACAATCACCAATAAAGATAGAATACTTAGGAATATATGAGGTAAGCTTTGAGGCATGGGCAAGCAAAAATAGAAGAATAGGTGTAAAAGTGGGAGGAAACGCAAACAGAGGATGGACACCATATAACCCAGGTCCATCTGGACAGGTAGACCAATCAGGGGGATATGCTATAAATATAACTACCACAAAACAAACCTACACTTTTCAATTCAAGATGGTTTATGATACAGATGAGAGAGCAAGATTTGAATTTCAATTAGGTCAAGATAATGGGACAATTTATATTGATAATGTAAGACTTGTCAAAATTGACACTGCTGAACCTCCTGCTCCTCCACCAGCATTAGGACAAAAATATTGGTACAAATTAGAATGGGAAGAAAACTTTGATTCCCTTGATGAAAATCTATGGAGCTTTGAAATTGGAAATGGACACGCCAATGGGATTCCTGGATGGGGTAATGGTGAGCTTGAATACTACAAGAAAGAAAATGCATGGGTAGAAAATGGAGTTTTAGTAATAGAAGCGAGAAAAGAAACTGCTTCTGATCAATATGGTACATATAACTATACATCTGCAAGAATGAAGACTCAAGGTAAATTCAATGTCAAATTCGGTAGAGTTGAATTTAGAGCAAAGCTTCCAAAAGGAAAGGGAATATGGCCTGCCCTTTGGATGCTTGGAGAAGACATTACACAAGTCGGATGGCCTACTTGTGGAGAAATAGATGTGATGGAACTTTTAGGGCATGAACCCAATAAAGTTTACGGTACAGTACATGGTCCTGGATATTCTGGAGCAAGTGGAAAAGGAAGTAATTATACACTATCCTCAGGAGACTTCTCTGAAGATTTTCATATCTTTGCTATAGAATGGGATCCAATTGGAATATCTTGGTATGTTGATGAAACTAAATTCTTCACCATAACAAGACCGGAGATAGAACTTTATGGAAACTGGGTATTTGACCATCCCTTCTTTATCATAATGAACGTGGCAGTTGGTGGATATTGGCCCGGATATCCAGATGAAACTACCGTATTTCCACAAAGAATGTATGTAGATTATATAAAGGTATATAAAGGTGTAACAATGGAAGAAATAAATAACGGTGACTTTAGCTTCCCATTCACCAATGATCAAACAAATTGGCCTGACGATTGGTTCTTATGGTATGGATCACCTTATGGAATGGGAGGTACAGCAACAGCAGATATTGATACTACTAATAAGATTGTCACTATAAATGTGGAAAATTACGGCTGGGATTCTTGGCATGTACAATTCAATCAATGGGTAGGACTTACAAAAGGAAAAACCTATAAACTTACCTTCCAAGCAAAGGCAGATAATGCAAGAGACATAAATGTAAAATTCCTCCATCCAACAACATATGCTCTTTATGCAAATCAAAGCTTCAATTTAACCAATGATTGGCAAACCTTTGAATTACAATTTACCTACAATGCTGATTATCCTGTAGCAAATCTATCCTTTGAGCTTGGAAAAACACAAAATCCAGCAACTGGAAATGTATATTTTAAAGATATCAAATTAGCATCTCAATAAAATTTCTCAGGTGGGAGGATTTTATCCTCCCACCTTCATTTATGGTTCTACATAAACCCAAAGTTTATTTTTATACTTAGGATCTTTAGGATCTATACCCTTCCTCTTAAATAATTCACTTAAAGTAACAAACTCATACCCTTGCTTCTTAAGTTCTGGTATTATGATATCAAGGGCTTCTGGAGTTGGATGGGGTTCTGGCTGTACATCGTGAAGAAGAATAATTGCCCCATCTCTTACCCCTTTTAAGACGTTGTTTGCTATATTCTCTGGAGTTCTATCACATCCAAACCAATCAAATCCAATCACTCCACTTACAAAAGGCATATCTATCACATCAAACATGGTCTTACTAATAGCCAAATTGGGTGGTCTAAAAAATAACGGTTTCTTACCTGTATATTTTTCTATTACTTCATTTGTACGAGCAATTTTATCTAATATTTCTTTTGGATCAGCTTTATCAAGGGGATTATAGTCCCAAGAATGATTCCCATATTCACAACCAAGGGAAAGGGCTTTATCAATTACTGATTTTGTAGTATCATTTATCCTAAATCCTACCACAAAAAGGGTTGCCGATACCCCATATTTTTCTAGCCTATCAAGTACACGTGGTGTAAGTTTTGTATCAGGTCCATCATCAAAGGTAAGAGCACAAATCTTACTAGTATTTTGTACCGCAGAATTCATAGAAAAGAGACCTAAAGTGATTAAGATTAATGAAATAAATAACTTTTTCATAAACTACCCCCTTATTTAATAATAAAACATTTGCATAAACATTTTTCTGAAATTCTATAACAAAACTCTTCCACAGTCAATCCTTCTTTAATTTTACCTTATGTTATCTGGATTATACACAAGAGTTGCTTTACCATAAGTAACATAAAGGCCTCCAAAATTACCATAGGGGTATGGTTCACCCTTAAGCTCTCCTGATATAACTTTTTCTACTGCCTTTATCAAATCAAGAAGGTAATCACTGGAATAAGGCGTCATATTACATTGAGAAAGGTGCCCATTATATATTTTCTCAAATTCATCAATTCTTTCACGTAACTTATATAAACTCTGAAGATATGAAGTTAATGGCAAACATCCCGAAAGCTGTAACCAGGTATGCCCTGCTCCCAAAGCATCACCACTAAAAAGAAGTTTATTTTCTTTATCTAATAAAACAATTGAACCCGGGGTATGTCCTGGTACTTCAATAACCTCTAATTTTCTATCACCTAATTCCAAGAGTTCTCCATCTTTCATATTTTTAATCCTATCTGTCTTTATATTCATGCCAAAAATCTCTAATATTTTGAAGTCTTTATGATTCATGTAAACTTCATCAAATTGATCTATTTGCATAATATGGTCCCAATGAGCATGAGATACAACAACCTTTAATGGATTTTTAGTAATATTTTCCACAAAAAATCTAAGATCACCTTCTCCCATACCTGTGTCAAAAAGTACACTTTCCTTTTCTCCCTCTATTAAGTACATGCTATCATTCCTATAATCCGAAATATGCCAAACTTTTGGTTCAACAAGGGTAGAAACATATTCGTTTTTTTCCATCTTTAAACCTCCTCTTAAGACTTTTTATTTATTATAGATTAACGATTATTTATTAATTTGACAAAAAAAATTTTTTGTATAAAATATTATTAAAACGTTTGTATAAGCATTTCAATAAGGGGGGTTTATTTATGAGGAAAATTCAATGGATTGCACTTCTTTTAATCCTGTTAACCTTACTAAGTAATGGGCTTCTTGCCCAGAAAAAATACAAGGAATCACCCATGCTTGAATCTCTTGTAAAACAAGGAAAAATTCCACCTGTAGAACAAAGACTCCCCAAAAATCCTGTAGTAATAAAGCCTTACGAGGAAATTGGGCAATATGGAGGAACATGGAGAAGAGCATGGCTTGGACCTGGAGATAGATGGGGAATAGCAAGATTATCAATATCAGCTGCAAACCTATTAAGATTTAGCTCTGATGGTAAAAAAGTGTTGCCATGGCTTGTAGACAAATATACCATATCTCCTGATGGGAGAATATATACTTTCCATATAAGAGAAGGAATTAAATGGTCCGATGGTACCCCATTTACAACCGATGATGTAATATTCTGGTATGAGGATATTATTTGCAATAAAGAATTAACACCAACTATGCCAGCCCAATTTACATCCTCCAAGGGAGAGATTGCAAAGTTTGAAAAAATAGATACATATACTTTTAGAATTATATTTCCAGAGTCTAAACCCTTATTCATTTATGATATTCCTGCTCAAGGATGGTATATTGACAATACTTATGGCTCTCTTTCATACTATGCTCCTAAGCATTATTTAAAACAATTCCATCCTAAATATACATCTCAAGATGAATTGGATAAGCTTGTAAAAGCTAGTGGTTTCAATAAATGGTATGATCTTTTCAAATTCAAGGCTGACTGGTTACAAAACCCTGATCTTCCAATGACATCCCCATGGAAAGTAGTGAGCAAATCCACTAATGACCCAGTATTTATCATGGAAAGAAATCCATACTACTTTGCTGTAGATCCTCAAGGAAATCAATTACCATATATAGATCGTATAGCACATTATTTAGTCAGTGATGCTGAAATGGTAAACATGAAAGCAGTAGCAGGCGAACTTGACATGATGGATAGACATATAAGACTTTCTAATTATACTCTATTCATGCAGAATAAGGATAAGGGAAATTACAGAATAATTCGTTGGAGATCAGCTGTGGGTGCTGATCCAGCTATATACCTAAATCAAAATGTAAAAGATCCTGTAAAGAGAAAACTATTCCAAGATGTAAGATTCAGACAAGCCTTATCCCTTGCTATAAACAGGGATGAAATAAACAAAATCCTTTATTTAGGACTTGGAACTCCAATGCAGGCTGCAATACCTAAAGGAGCATCCTATTACGATCCAGGATGGGAAAAAGCCTATGCTCAATACGATCCTCAAAGAGCAGGAAAATTACTTTATCTTATGGGACTTAAAGTTGGAAAAGATGGCTTTAGAATAGGACCAGATGGAAAACCTATAGAATTAATAGTAAGCTTTACAACATATCCTGGAAATGCCAATATTAACGTGATGGAATTAATAAAGAGTTACTGGGAAGCAATCGGAGTAAAAACTATAATTAAACAAATAGACAGAAGCTTATATACCACTAATTGTAACTCTGGAGATATAGAAATTGGAGTCTGGGTTATGGATAGATGTTCTAACTTCATTCTCAGTCCTGGAAGAATTTTAGGTACTATAACAGATGGTCCTTGGGCACCTCTTTATGCTAGATGGTATTGGACAAAAGGAAAAGAAGGAGAAGAACCAACAGGAGATATAAAGAAACTATATGATTTATGGGATGAAGTCAATCAAACCATGGACGCCAAAAAGAGAGATCAACTTATTAGACAGATTGTAAGTCTACATAAGAAGAATATATGGATTATTGGTACTGTTGGGGCTCTTCCACAATTAGTAATAGTTAAAAATAATTTTAGAAATGTACCAGAAGATCTAATCAGCGATGCTCCTCTTTTCACTCCTCTAAATGCATTCCCAGAACAATTTTTCATAAAACAATAAGTATCTAAATATATAAAACTTTCATCGTGTGGGGAGGACTAAGGTCCTCCTCTTTTTTTATCTTTCCTTTTCAACTCAAAAGATTTATGTTAAAATACATTTAGATATTTATCTAAATAATAAAAATGTTAAAGTATGAGGTTTGATCTTTTATTCAAGGCATTAAGTGATGAGACAAGAAGAGAGATATTAAAAATACTCTCCGAAAGAGACATGACTGCAGGAGAGATTGCTGATAGATTTCAAAAATCATGGTCTACTATTTCCCACCATTTAGAGATATTAAAACAGGCAGAGCTCATTACTGATGAAAAGAGAGGAAAATATATTTTCTATTCCCTAAATACCACTGTATTTCAAGAGATTATTATGTGGTTTATGGACAATTTCAAAAAGGAGGATAAAAAAACAAATGTATAGTTTAAAAGGCTCTATAAAAAAGGATATAACAATTATTATATTAATTATCCTTATGTTTATTATTGGAATCTTTTTCTATCCTTATTTTCCTGAAAAAATCCCAATGCATTGGAACTTTAAAGGAGAAATAGATAGATATGGCTCAAAATTCGAAGGGCTTTTTGGCATACCTTTAATGAGTCTTGGTTTTTATTTATTACTTTTAGTACTTCCTTATTTGGATCCCAAAAAGGAAAATTATCAAAAATTTGAAAAAGTATATCAGATAATAAAATATGCCTACATCTTTTTGTTATTTACACTACAGATGGCGATCATTATAGTTACCTTAGGAGGTTCTAAGGATTTAATACCTAAAATAACACCAACCTTAGCTGGGCTTCTTTTCATAATCATAGGAAACTATATGCCAAGAATAAAGCCAAATTGGTTTGTAGGAATAAGAACCCCTTTGACCTTATCCAATGAAGAGGTATGGAGAAGAACCCATAGATTTGGAGGATATATATTTATTATTGGTGGAGTACTTATTATATTTGCAGGCTTTCTATCCCCACTTATGAATTTAATAATTCTCATATTATCAATACTTCTTATAGTTTTAAGTACCACTCTTTATTCCTTTATCCTTTACCAGAAATTAGAAAGAAAGGAGAAAAGCTAAAATGGAATCTTTAACTAAAAATTTACCCCTATTATTACCCCTCATTATTACACAGATAATCTTTCAGCTTACAGCATTAAATGATTTAATAAAGAGAAACAAAGAAGAAATAAGATGGGAAAATAAAATTCTTTGGATAATCATAATCTTGACCTTTGGTACATTAGGACCCATTTTATATTTTATCTTTGGGAGAAAATCATGAATATAATTGAAACTTTTAACCTTTGTAAATATTACAAAAACAAAAAGGCCTTAGATAATCTTAATTTAGAAGTGCCGTATGGAATTATCTTTGGATACTTAGGACCAAATGGTGCAGGAAAAACAACCACTATAAGACTGTTATTAAATCTGGCAAAACCGACTTATGGTTACGCAATAATTATGGGAGAAAATATATTAAAAAGTAATAATTATTTAAGAAAAATTGGATTTTTACCAGATGTTCCTAACTTTTACAATTACTTTACAGCTAAAGAACACTTGGAAATATTAGCCGAGATATTAGGAGTAGATAAAAAAAGAGTAGATGAAGTATTAGAATTGGTCGATTTGAAAAATGAGAAGAAAAGAATTGGTACATTTTCAAGAGGTATGAAACAACGCCTTGGTATTGCTCAAACATTGCTCCATGATCCTAAACTTTTAATATTAGATGAACCTACATCAGCCCTTGATCCTCAAGGCAGAAAGGAAATATTAGATCTAATTAAATCTCTAAAAGGCGGAAAAACTATATTTTTTTCAACCCACATTCTCTCTGATGTAGAAAAAATATGTGATAGTGTAGCCATAATAAAGGATGGAAAACTTCTTCTTAATGAGAAGGTAGAGGAACTAAAAAAGAGATATGCTAAAAGATTGATCACTATTGAAGTAGATAATAAAGATATACTATTGGAAAAACTTATAGATAAACCTTGGGTTATAAATATTACAACTCACAATAAAAGCTTATTATTAAATATCAATAATATATCTATGGCACAGAAAGAAATTCCCAAAATTGTTTCTGAGAATAACCTCTCATTAATACATTTTGAATTTCTTGAACCTACTATTGAAGACATATTCTTTGAGGTGATATCATGATCTGGAAATTGATGAAAAAGGAACTAAAAGAGTTCTTAAAAACAGGAAAAATTTATGTTCTCCTCTTCTCCCTCCTATTCTTTGGAATTTCAAGTCCCATAATTGCTAAATTTACACCAGAAATAATAGAAAATCTTTTCAAAAATCAAGAAATACAAGGCTTTATAATACAACTACCTCCTCCTACTTGGAAAGATGCTTTTATGCAGTTTTTCAAAAATTTAAATCAGATAGTATTTCTTATTGTAGTTTTACTTTTCATAGGATGTATATCTGAAGAGAAAAATAAAAATACAGCAAGTATCTTTATTGCTTTAGGCATTGATAGAAAAAAATGGGTACTTTCTAAATTCCTTTTTCAAATAATAATAACCTACTCCTTTCTATCAATTTCCTTCATAGCTTGTGCCTATTACACCTATTTTCTTTTTTCAAAATTTCCTATACAAAATTCTCTCTCAGCTATGTTGCTATATTTTATCTACATCTTTTTTATTTTATCAATTATTATCTTCTCAAGCTCCTTAGGCAACAACTTTATCCAATCAGCAGGCATTTTCTTAGGAATATTTATTATTTTTAATCTTCTTTCCATATTCCCCAATATTGATCCGTACAATCCTATGTTCCTCTCTTATTTACAAAATGAATGGATTTTAAAAAGTGTAATATGGAAGGATGCATTAAAAAATATAATTTTCACTCTCATATATTCTTTCATCTTATTAATATCAGGAATAATATCTTTTGAAAGAAAGGAACTTTAAATGCTATAATCTATCTTACTATGATAGTAGGATTATTTAATGATTCCTTTCCTCCAGTAATAGATGGAGTGGCTATTACAGTAAAAAACTATGCATATTGGATGAACAAGAAATATGGTATATCCTATGTCATTACCCCCGCATACCCTAAATATAAAGATAATGAAGAATTTGAAGTTATTAGGTACTTTTCATTACCTCTCATATTTAGACCCCCGTATAGACTTGGAATTCCTTTTTTAGACATTAATGCAATGAAAAAAATTGAGAAAATTCCTTTTGATATAATACATGCTCATTCTCCTTTTTCCACAGGAGTCTTAGGGTTATATATAGCAAAAAAGAAAAAAATACCTATAGTAGCTACCTTTCATACAAAATATTATGATGATTTCAAATCCGCAACAAAATCTGATCTTATAAGCGAAATAGCAGTAAAATTAATAGTAGAATTTTATAACCAAGTAGATGAGGTTTGGACAGTAAATCGTTCTACTGCAGAAACTTTAAGGTCATATGGCTTCAAGAAAGATATAAAAATAATGCCTAATGGAACTGATTTTATTCCTCCTGAAAATCCTCAAGAATATAGAGAAAAAATAAATAAAATTCATAATTTAAAAGAAGGTGAATTTTTATTTCTTTTTGTAGGACAAATAATCAAGCAAAAAAATATAGAGCTATTATTAATATCCTTTAAAATACTAAAAGAAAGGGGGTATTCTTTTAAAGCCATTCTTATAGGGACAGGTAAGGATGAGAAATATTTTAAAGATCTAACATATAAACTTAATCTTCAAGAAAATATAATATTTACCGGAAAAATCTTAGACAGAGAACTTTTAAAAGCTTACTATGCAAGGGCTGATTTATTTACATTCCCGTCTCTCTATGATACCTCTGCGATTGTCCTTCAAGAGGCTTCAGCTATCAAATGCCCCTCCTTGGTTATTGAGAATTCAAATATATCAGAAGAAATTATAGATGGGTATAATGGCTTCTTATCCCAGAATGATCCATATATTTATGCTGAGAAAATTTCACAAATAATCTCTGACAGAAAAAGATTAAAATCTGTTGGTGAAAATGCTCAAAAAACCCTTTATAAGCCATGGGAAAAGATTGTTAATAAAGTAGTAGAAAGATATAAAGAGATATTAAACTCTAAAAAGAGGTAAAAATAAAATTGGAGAGAGTCAGTAAATTCATGTAAGAAAATAAATTATCAGCCATGCTCATTAAGAAACAACCCAATTTTTCATGGATAAAAGCAGGGGGATTAAATTTTGTAGGAATTGCTACAGAGACAGGAGTTACATCAGTATTAATTACTGAAAAATATCAATTTGTGATAGCTAATAAAATTGAGGCACGAAGAATGAAAGATGAAGAAGTAGGAGATATTGGCTTTGAAATCCTTGAATATGAATGGTATGAGGATAAAGAGATGGAAATAGTAAAAAACATGGTCAAAAATGGAGAAATAGGATGTGATATATTTCTTCCTGGCACCCAACTTGTAGAAAATTCTTTTAGAAAACTTCGTTTTGAACTTACAGAAGGATAAATAGAAAGATATATGTTCTTAGGAGAAAAATTATCAAGAATTGTAGAAGAAGTACTAATGTATGAAACAAAACCTGGGGGATAAAGAAATAGAGGTAGCAGGAAAAATATCCGCTAAATTATGGCAAGAAGGAATAGAACCTACAGCTTTTATGGTTTCATCTGATGAAAGAATTAAAAATTATAGACATCCCATATCCAAAAATAAAAAAAATAGAAAATTATGTAATGGCTTCAGTAAATGCTCGATACAAAGGCTTAATTGCCATTATTAAATGTATGGTATATTTTGGAGACTTACCTGAAAGTCTAAAGAAGCAATATAGAGATAATGTAGAAATCGAATGCATTATGATTTTTAAAACTAAGATTGGAGAAGAAATGAGAGTTCGAGTATTATCAGCTATAGAAGAGTATGAAAAAAGAGGATATAAAGATGAATGGAAATTGCATCACCAAGAAGGATCTCTGGGATATTATCCCAGAGAAATAAGAGTAACTCCATCAACTACAGTGGGAGTTTTGAAGAATCAAGCCTTTTGTTAGAACCCTTCCATTTCAGGAAACAAATCAGAAGATAGCTTTATTGTTACAGAAAAAGGTCCCCTTAGGATTACAAAACCAGTTTATATTTACCACTATAACTCTGGAAATAGAGGGAATAAAATTTGTTAAACCTGATATTTTAGTTATTTCTTAAGAGGGAAATTTAGTAAAAGTAAATGTTTACGAAATAAATAAGGGAAGCCTTTAGGCTTCCCTTATTTTGATATGGTAATGGGGGTAGGTGACCTCTATACAATCCTTGATGTTAAATAGTTTACTATAGGAGATTCAATTATTGAATACTCAACTTCTAAATTTTTTACATTTCTTTCTTCCTTCTTCATAACTTTTAATTCTTTCTCACTTAATGTTGGAATTATATTAACCTGTTTAAGGATTGCTTTCATTATGCATCCCTCCTTTTTCATTATTTTCAAGGATCATTATAATTTACTCGTGTTAATATATATTTAAAACTTAATTAAATTTACTTTAAGCAAATTTAAGCATAAATTAAAGTAAAATAGTTACATTAAGACTTTTATTATAAAAATTAATCATCCATTTACAAAAATCTGCATTAATATTTAAGGCAATAGCTTTCCTTTGTATGCTTTAAAAATTAATGTTGACAACATAATTATACAAATGTTAGAATAACTCAAAATTAATTCCTGAAAACTCTTTTGGGGAGGTGCGTAATTTTATGTCTTTTTCAAAACCTAATTTCTCAGAAGCTACCTTGACCCGCCTACGTTTAAAAGATTATTCCCCATTTAGTGGAATGTGTGTCACCTGTTTGGATGGATGTCCTGGATATTGTGAAATTGCAAAATCAGCGGTAAGAGGAAGAGAATATATTTATCCAAAGCCCTACGGAAAAGTAACATCAGCCTCTGAAAAAGACTACCCAATAGATTTTTCCCACTTCAATATCAATGGTACCTGTGTTGGAGCTCAAGGAGTAGAGCCAGATCCTGATAAAGCAACTTTTCCTGCCGTAGATATAGAGACAAAAATAGGTGACATTAAATTGAGAGGACCATGGTTTACTACAGGTCTTGGCTCTACCTTCATCGCAAGGGACAACTGGGAAGGCGTTGCTATTGGATCTGCACTTTTCGGCACAATGGTAGGAGTCGGCGAAAATGTATGTGGTGTAGATCCAGATGCTGAATTCAAGAATGGAAAAGTTATAAGATCTCCGGAAATGGAAAGAAGAATTAAATTATTTAAAGAATGGCAAAAAGATGGCTATGGTGGAGTTATAGTTCAAGAAAATGTAGAAGATTCAAGACTCGGTACATTAGAATATGTGATTGAAAGTTTAGGAATTGATTTTGTAGAGATAAAATGGGGACAAGGGGCAAAGGACATCGGAGGAGAAATAAAACTTTCTGATATTAAAAGAGCAAAACAATTAAAAGATAGAGGATATATTGTTTTCCCAGATCCAGATGATCCTATAATTCAAGAGTTATTTGCAAAAGGCGGAATTAAGGAGTTTGAGAGACATTCAAGACTTGGTATGGCTTCAGTAGAAGGATTTGTAAAAAGAGCAGAAGAACTTAGAAAAAGAGGAGCCAAATATATATCATTAAAAACAGGAGCTTACAGGCCAAAAGATCTTGCCCTTGCTTTAAGAGCAGCATCTGAAGGAAAGGCAGATTTACTAATTGTAGATGGTGCTGGCGGTGGAACTGGAATGAGTCCATGGAGAATGATGAATGAATGGGGTATTCCTACTGTTTACTTAGAAGCTTTAACTTACAAATATGCAAAGATGTTAGCAGAAAAAGGAAAACATGTACCTACAATAGCCATAGCTGGTGGATTTACATTAGAAGATCATATCTTTAAAGGCCTTGCATTAGGGGCTCCATATGTAAAACTTGTGGCTATGGGAAGAGCTACCCTTACCGCAGCAATGGTAGGAAAAACTCTTGGAAACTTAATAAAGAGCGGAAATATACCAAAAGATTATGCAGAGTATGGTAATGATGTGGAAGAGATTTTCACTGCTGTTGCAGAGATGAAAAAGATACTTGGAGAAGATTGGAAGAAAGTACCACCTTCTGCACTTGCAGTTTATGGATACTTTGATAGATTAGCTGTTGGTTTGAAGCAATTTATGGCAGGTGCAAGAAAATTTAAGCTTGAACTTATTTCAAGAGATGATATAGTAGCTCTCACAAAAGAAGCTGCAGAAGTTACAGGTATAACTTATGTAATGGATCTTGATCATGAGGAAAGTATGAAGATTCTATTTGATTAAGAAATTAAAGAGGGGATAGGGATAATTTTTTAATCCTTATCCCCTCTTATCCTTTTAGTTTCTCTTTTTTAATTCTTTTTTGTTCATACATAAGTTCATCAGCTTTTTGAAGAAGATCTTCTAAAGAAACAGGATCCTTAGGATCATAGATAGCAATTCCAACACTTAGAGATATTTTATAAGGTCTTAATCTTTTACTATTAAATTCATCTACTTTTCCAAGAAGTCTTTTAATTATTACTTCTTTATGATTTTCTTCTCCAATAATACCCATAACCACAAATTCATCTCCACCAACCCTTGCTAAAAGGTCATTCTGCCTAAAGGTCTCTCTCAAAATATTAGCTAAATCAATAAGCGCTTGATCACCCATCTGATGACCATATTTATCATTTATCTCTTTCATGAAATCAAGATCAATAAACATAATAAATATGTTTTTATTTAATCTGTTGGCTATAGAAAAGGTATGCTCTGCCAAAGTCATAAAGCCACGTCGATTGTAAAGATCTGTTAGAGCGTCAGTTATGGAGAGTAACTTTAATTCCTCTTCTAACTTCTTCCTATAAGTTATATCAAGAATTGATAGAAGTATTGATTTTTTACCTTTATAAAAGACATTAACCATAGAGATCTCTAAATATGCTATTTCATTATTTATTTTTCTTATTCTAATTTCATCTATTATATATTCGAAAGTGTTTTCTAATATCTGATTATATCTTTCCATAAATCTATTTTTGTCTTCTTCATAGATATATTTTGTAAAATCACTTAGAGTTTCAAGTCTTGATGGGTAACTCAGGATCTCAATAAACCTTGAATTAGTATATATAAATTTTTCATCTTGCAACAAAGAAACACCAGTAAGGGATTGCTCTGCTAATACTCTATATCTGGTCTCAGATTCCCTTAATGATTCTAATAGCTCAATATTTTCGAAGATTATAGCAGACTGCATAGCAATTGTTTCTAAATTAAGAATATCTTCTTCTTTAAAAGCATTCCTTTCGAGAGCTTCTATAACTAATATACCAAATACCTTCTCTTTACCTAATATAGGAATAGCTAAGACAGAATTCGATGATGGATTAACACATTTTATATCTGTTTCTTTAGTATAAGGTATATAAATAGTTCTTCTTTCACTAACAACTCTTTTTAAAATACAAGAAGGATTCTCCAAATTATTAGAATAATCTAATACATTTCTTGTGGATCTTTTAAGAAGAAAATTATCCTCTTTTATCAAAAAAAGATAAACATAGGGAGCATTACTTATTTTTACAACTCCCTCAAAAAGTTTATCTAACAATTCTTCTCTATTTAGCGTAAAAATGGATTTTTGAATATCATTTAAGATCTTCAAATTTCTTATTTGCTTTTTGTTATTTTCCTCCCTTTTCACCCTATCTGTTACATCCTCAATTACTGTTATAACGCCTTTTACTTCGTTTCCTTCCAAAAGCGGAAAGATTTGGACAGTCTGTTGCATATACATGTATTCTTTATCCTTTATTTCTATAGGAATAAGATATTTATGTAATCTTTGAGAAAGAATAACAGAAGTTCCTTGTAATACTTGACGAAAATAGTTTTCAAATTTTTTAATCTCGGGAATTTCATCAAAAATATTTTTGTTAATTATTTTTTCTCTTCTTATCCTTGTATTTACCTCAAGCCATTTATTCCAGAACAAAACTTTAAATTCAGTATCTGTAATGAAGATACCCCATATACTGTACTCTTCAAGCCACGTAGTAAGACCGTTTAGAAAAAGCTCTTTCATAATCTATTTATCCAATCTTTTCAAGACTTTCCAAAAGTTTTTCTAAGGAAGATACTCCCAAAACTATTACCAAATATCCCTTTATACTGCTATCTTTTACCTTGAATTGGGTTATAGCTATTAAAGCATATTTTAACTCTTGTTGAGAGATTACAAGAGTATCAAGCATTACATTGAGCGCTTCTAAATGGATCTTAGGAACAGAAAAGGTAATATGAAGTTGCAATAGATTTCCAAACATACCAAGACAGGCATTAAGTAGAATATTTCCTATCTCCATCAATACTTCCTTTAAAGATGGTGTCATATAATCAACTTCCACATCCTCTCCTGATACAAGACTTGCAAGTCTTATAGCCCCTTGATGATCTAAAAGAAGAAGGGCATCACCTGATACAGGTCCTGAGAATATTTGATGTACTGTAGCTACATCACCATTTATTTCTTTTAAAAGCCTCTCTTGCAATTCTTCAATAGGAATAACATCAACCTTGGGTGGTTCTAATATAATTCTGTCCCCTGTAAGCTCTGAAAGAGAAGCTGCAGTCCTTGAAAAGGCAATATTGATAAGCTCAGAAAGAGCATCCTTTTGGTTTTCATTCAAGATCATTTTAGCCCCCTGAAATATTCTTAAGTATATTTATAACCTCTTCTTCAATAACCGGTTTATTTAAAAAAGCAAAAGCACCTTTCTGCATAGCAAGTTCTTTTGTCTGTTTTTGTATATCAGCTGATACTACAACCACTTTTGTATTCTCATTGATTTCTTTAATCTTTTCACAAAATCTTATTCCAGAAACCTTTGGCATTGAAATATCAAGTATCAAAACATCTGGTTTAAGATCGGATGCTTTTAATAAAGTTTCTTCTCCATCCCCTGCCTCTGCAATTACCTCTATGTCCCCAACATCCTTTAAAAGAGATTTAATACCTTCTCTTACCAAAGTATGGTCATCTGCAATTATAACTTTTATACTCATATATTTCTCTCTAAAGGAATATTAATTTTTATTTCTGTACCCTTTTGGATTTCACTTTTAATCTCAATTCTTCCGTTAAGAAGTTCAACCCTTTCCTTTATACCAAGAAGCCCCAAAAACCTCCCTTTACTAATATCCTTAAAAACCTGTTTTATATCAAATCCTTTTCCATTATCTTTAATAAATATTTCAATTTCATCATCTTCTTGTATTACTTTTAATGAAACCTCTGTAGCTTCGGCATGTCTCACAACATTAGTTAGACCTTCTTGAATTATTCTGAAGATAGTTATAGAAAAATCTTTAGGAATACCCTTTTGTTCAAGTTTCAAGGAGAGTTCTATATTTAGATTATTTTTTTCCTTAACTTTATCTACGAGCCATTTTATAGCCGAAAGTAGTCCTAAATCATCAATAAGGGAAGGTCTTAAGTTTAAAGAAATATCTCTTACCTCTTCTATAGCTCTATTTATTAAATTTATATTTTCTTCTATTTGCCCTTCAAAGTCTTTGCCTATTTTTCTCTTTAATAATTCCAGGTTAATCTTTATAGCAGTAAGTATTTGCCCTATTTCATCGTGTAACTCTCTTGCAATCTTTTTTCTCTCTTCTTCTTGAGCTTTGATTAAATATCTGCTAAGATTTACTAAATCACTACTGTCCTTTGAGTTTTCAAAAGATTTTTCTTTTTCCGAAGATATAATCTTCACCCCTTTATTATTTATTTCTTAAAAACTTATATAATAAATTATAACTAATTTCAATTCACTATAACTATGTTATTCACCTTAGTATGGATAGGTCAACTTACATTAAAAGATAAAACTTAAATATTCCCATCCAAAGCCCATCATATCCATAAGGTACTGCTCCATATACCTTAATCTATTAAATTCCCCAAAATCTCCATAACTTCCATCTGCCATTGAAAAAGATGCCTTACTTACCCCAAGGAAATATACTTTACCTTCTATTTTGAAACTCTTATATTCTTTTTTCTCATAATGATTAATATAATAATATTTACTGCTAAAACTATTATAAATACTGCAAGATAGATAATCAAAGGTCGGAATTCAAAAATAGATATAAATCTTTCCTTTCTCTCCACAAGATTAAAAGATGATGTATTTCCAAGTTTTGTCATTATGAAAACCTGCCCATATATCTTTCCTATATTCCTTATATCATCTAAAAAATTGTTAAACTTAATAAGAGAACTTTCGTCATTGTATAAGATAACATATAGTTTTCCATTTCCTCCAAGAGGAGAATAATCAGATTGCATAACTATATCTGTTGTAAAACCATCAAAGAATATACCTAAATCTTTTTTAAAAATAAATTTATTACCTTCTGGTTTTACCCATAGATTTTTCTCAATTTTCCTTAATCTATCATCATAGAAACTACCTATAAATATGATATCCTTATCCTTCATTTCCTCTTTTAATTCGTCCCCTAAAATTACTTTAAAGTTATAAATATTACCTGTGTTTTGAGAAATCTTTCCTATAAGTGTTGCCATTAAAGATATTTCATTAGGGGACGGATTTTGAGGGAACCATAGGTATATATCTTGATAATTTCCACTCCATATATTCCTAAGGTTTGGATATTCTTCTATATACCCCTTATTAAGATAAATAATTGAGTCTCCATCTATCTTTGTCCATGCAATCTCATCATATCTTTTATCACAATCCAAATCTTTCAATGCATGATAAAATTTTATTTCAATATTCCATTCTTTTTCTTTCAAAAGCTCCTTAGGAAAATATGCTTTTAACCTTCCATTTTCTATATTCCCACCATATAATCTTTCTGCCTTTACAGGAATCCCGTTAATATACAGAGTTATACTTGATTTCTCAGGATCTAATACAGGAGAATGGGAAAATTTTAGCTCTATATAAGAACCTGTCTGTATTGATTGATAACCTATAGGTAATTTTAAGGGAAAAGAAAAACTTTGATGATGGACTCCTGAAATTACCACCTTACTATAACCCAGATCCTTTAAATTTAAAACCTTCTTACTTTCAATTCCTCTTTCAGATAAAGAAGACTCCGAGGTTATAATAACAGGATTTGTCTCTGTTAATTTTATCTGCTCAGGATTCAATAGATATTTTATGGACTTTTCAATACCCTTCCTTTTACCAGAAATATATATTTGCAAATTATCATTGTATTTAGCTAAATATAATAAACCTGAATCCTCATCTATGTTAGTAAAACTTTTATCATTAAAAATTCTCCATCTATCCAAACTTCCAATTAATATTTGATTTTCTCCTTTTTTAACATAAGGATCATCCAAAAAGATTCTAAAAGAAAGCCTTTTATATCTATCCTGTATCGAAAGATTATTGACAAGCTTAAAGAGAATATCTAAATTTTGATTTGATATCTCATTTAAATAGATATTGGAATTAATCACTTTTAGAGATAATAAATCCATAAAAGGATAAGGAAAATAAGAAATTTTATAAGGTTTATCTGTGGTTTCAAGATGTAAAATAGAGGTATTATGAATAATAAACCAATTTGCATCATTATCTAAATCTTTACAAGCTCCTTCTATACTTCTTTGTCTTGTAGAAATAGAAAGCTCATTAAATCCATACTTTAATCTTTTTACAGGGATCTTTACAGTAATTTTTGCATAATTTCCTTCCTTTTTAACAATAGAGCTACTATAGATAGGATATGAATTTACAAGAATTGTATAAAGAGACTCGTGAGAATTCATGGTCTCCGAATAAAAGTAATTTAGATTTAAATAACATTTGTCCAATATATTTACACCTTCCGGAATATAAAACCAAAAGGAGTACCTATTTAAAGGTAAATTAAGAAGAACATCTTGAGAGGTTATAGGTAAATTGTACACTTTTATATTATCATAGCCAAAGACAGGAACCATCATTAATATTATGAGAAAAAGGAACAAAAATCTCCTCATTATTCTAAACTCCTTTCTGTTTTATACCATTTCACAGTTTTACCTGTTATTCTATCTTTAAGGGTAAAATAGATTGCCCTGATAACAACAAAAAGCCATAATTGACAGTATGTAAAATACATAAGACATATAAGTAGAAGATTTTTTAAATTACCTTCTCCCCTTTCCAAGCTCAAAGATATAAAAGTCTCAGTTATAAAAAGTAAATATGCTAATATCCATATAGTAAATAGAGGCCCTCCCACATTAAGTTTTATAACTTTTAAAAGCCCTAACCCAAAAATAATATCTGAAATTAAAATGACAGAAAAAGCCACTAGATAGATGTAAGAGAAATAAACAATATCAAAAGCAATTTTGCTTCTTAAACTAAATATATTCCTCAAATACTGAGCAATCACAGAAATATTACCTCTTGCCCATCTTGTTCTTTGTTTTATCCAAATCTTTAATCTTTCTGGCTCTTGCTCCCAAGTTACTGCTTGTGGTATCCATTTTATTCTATATCCCTCCTTATATATTCTTATAGTAAGTTCCGTGTCCTCAGTAAGAGAATGAATATTCCATCCCCCAATGTTTTCTAAAAGGTCTTTTCTAATTATAAAGTTGGTACCAGGAATAGTAGTAAGCCCTAAAAAATAGTTTCTTGAAGCTTGAATAAGCCATTGGAAACTAAGGGTTTCTATATTTATAAATCTTGTAAGGAGATTTTTATCTTTATTTCTCGTTCTAAATTTTCCTACCACTGCTCCAAGATTATCATCCTTAATTATAAATCTCACTAAATTATAAATTGCTTTTCTTTCTGGAGTATTATCAGCATCATAAACCACTATATAATCTCCCTTTGCTATCTTTAATCCTTGATTTAGAGCATTTGATTTACCCTTCGCCCCTAAGGGGGGCTTAATCTCAAGTACTTTAAGATTGGGATATAACTTTTGTTTCTCTTTTAATACTTCTCCTGTCCCATCAGTAGAACTATCATTAATCACTATGATCTCGAATTTATCACGTGGATAATAAGACCTGGCTATAGCATCTACTGTATTGCCTATAACCTTTTCTTCATTATGAGCAGGTACCAAAACAGAGATAAAAGGATACTCTTTTATCTCTTCATCTTCTTCAAAGCCTAAACTTATAAGAAAATAGCGATATCCAAAATAGGTTAGCAAGATATGATATAAAAGAACAGACCAAGTCATTACCATGGATATTACGAAAGCATAATCCCAGAAAGTCAGAACTTTCACTGCCTTTTTCCCCTTTCATATAATCTGATTCTGGAAAACACAAGATAAAGAATAATAACAATAAAACTTGTTATCACAAATATCAATATAATTCTTAAATATTCAACAAATTTCTCAAAAAACCTTTCTAATCTACTTTTTGAATACGGCAATACATTGCTTACAACAACTTTTTTCCCATTTTTATTCATTATTATTAATTTATCATTCTCCACATGATATGGCTCTTTTAAAAGATCAAGAAAATCATAACCCAAATCTTTCAAACCCAGTATAAGTCTTTCTATGTCTTCCCTATCTAAATATATAGGTATAGAAATTCCTAATATGGCATCTCTCAAAGCCAAAAAATCTTTTGCTTTTCTTAAAATTAAATTCACATTCTTTGGATCCTTTGGATTATAAAAGCCTGCATTTATTGGATAGATAAGTGTATACAATCTTTTTGTAAAGACCAGATCGTCATCGAGAAGGATCCTAAATAATTTTGCAGCATCAATATACCTCTCTTTATAAGGTACACCGTAAAATTTAAAAGCAATGGGATATATTCCATAACTTGCCAAAAGATTTAAATCACTATTTATCTTTGAATCATAGTTTTTCTCATAATAACTTCCCTGTATTATACCAATATTACTATTTTCTATCTCTAACAAAACCTTAATAAGCTTTTCATTATCACTAAGATAATATAATTTTCCATCTTTTTTTACTGTAGGATACACCACTATAGAATAAGGAATCTGCTGACAACAGACCGCTGAAAGTTTTTCTTGAAGGAGAGATGCATCAGTAAAAGGATTTATTTCATCAATAATTATAAGGCCTTTTTTAAAGGAAGGATGCTTAACTCCTAAAATATCATGTAAAAGATCTAAAAAAACTGTTCCAGTACTATCTCTAAAATCTAATCTTCCAAAATAATAAAGATTATCCATTTGAAATACATAGGGAAACTTATTTAAATCATCGGATACATAAGATAATACATTAGCTTTTTTAGGAAGAATTATGTGAATAAAAGTTTGAGGATCAAAAGAAAGTTTGTAATCCTTATAATTTACTTCTATAAAGCCGTATCTTTTTCCTACATCCTTGAATTCATTACATCCTATATATTTTGCAAACTGATCTATATTTTCCTCAATCCAAACAATCTTTTTACTCTTTGAAATCTCTTCTAAAAAATCCATTTTTAAGAGCTTCTCTTGAAATCCCAAATATATAACAAGATCGTATTGGGTTACGTCAGGTAAAATCTCTTCACTATTAACAGATCCTACATATACACCATAATGGGACAAATATTCTTCTAAATGATTCTCAATTGGATAATCTTCTCCTATCCTTGAAAAACTGTCATAAATTACTAACACTCTCTTAGTTTCTTCTGCAAAGGAAAGGGTTAAAATAATTAAGATAAGAAAGATAAGAATTATCTTAAATTTACACATCATATTTACTACTATCTTTGGCTCTCTCCCAAATAATCAGTGTATCTTCACCTTCCTGGAATTCTGCCTCTCCAATTTTAATCTTTAATGATATAACTCTTCTTTTTCCTCCCATTTCAACAATAATCTTATCCAAAGCTCTATGAAGTTTCTCCTTTACTATTTTTGCGGAATTGATATCGGTATCTGGCAATATAATGCCTAAAACTCCATCTTCTATTCTTCCTTTTATGTCTGTAGTCCTTGTATTCTTTAAGATTTCATTTGCAATCACCTTTAAGATACTCTTATATCCATCCTCTCCATATATATTCTTCAATTCTTTCCAATCCACAATATTAATGTAAAGTATAGAAAAAGTCTCCTTATACCTTTGTGCCCTCTTAATCTCTTCTTCTAATCTCTGGAAAAACCCAAAAGGATTATAAAATCCAGTAACATCATCTAATAAAACCAATTTTTCTCTTTCCTCAAACTCTTTAATTTTTTCCTTTAAAAATCCATATTCCCTCTCCAAACTTCCTGCAAGAAAGGCACCTATAGGAAATGAAATAAGCCAAAAAACATATTCCCACTTAAATTCTGTAATAGTGTTTAATACAATGATGGAATATAGCAAGTAAGAGCCATAAATAAAAATTATAAATAAGGATGCAATTAAACCTGAAGTTATCCCAAGATTATAGGATATCAACATATTCAAAATAAGAGCAGAAAACAAAAGATAATTGATAAAATTTACATTGTAACTAGTACTAAATATTACTATCAAGGTTAAAAGCCAGAAAATTAAAAGAAGACTAAAGATAAGATTATCCTTTAAAAGGTTCCTATTCATCTAATCCTCCATATATGTTAATGTTAATAATACCTCTATTTGATCAAAGGCATAAAAGTTTTTTCCCAAAAAATCCCCATAACCAGAGTGTTTATCCCCCTTAAATTTTTCAACAAAAGGCAAGATTTTTTTAGCCCATAATTTATTATCATCAAAAATAAACAACCTTGCCAGTATAGCATATAACCCTACATTTTCTTGATCATTCATCCCTTTATAACCCATATAGAATATATTCAATTTATTATAGTTATTTATTTCATTTTTTACAAACTCTAAAAAATCCTTTATTTTATTCGTATCATCAAAATTTATAGCAGTAATTACCTGTTCCAACATATTTAGAGGATAATAGGTCTTATACGAGAAAGTAAAGAATTCAAATTCCTTAGGGAAAAAGGGATTATTTATGGATACAGAGTTTTCAAGGATCTTTTTTGATGTAATGTGGTATTTATTAAAGGAAGGCAATATTTCAGCTATCTTTTTTAATTTCCTAAGATCTAAATAGAATAGAGAAATTTTATTAGCTTTTTCTTTCATATTTCCATCATAATAATCTACAAAAAATTCTCCTGATGAATTAAATTTCAATATTCCATCCGCCACTTTTTCTCCCATTTCCATATATTTTTTATCCTTAAAAGTATCATAAGCATATAAAAGAGCATACAAGATCCTTAAAGAGTCTATTAAAGCAGTACTATTATCAGGTTTCAAGTTTAACCTATTTATCCTCCAATAGAGATATCCTTCTTTATTATAAAAATATTTATTCACTATTGAAAGAAGAATATCAAAAAGATTTTTGTCTCCCCTTAATAAAGCATATTCCATTAATTCTCCATAAGATTCCAGAAGGGAATATTCCAAAGGCTTTCCATTTTCTATTTTTGATATGATAAACCCTCTGTTATCAATAAGGTCTCTCCTAATAAAACTTAATAGTTCTCTCTCTTTATATGATACACTCCTTTCCAAAGCTTTAAGTTCATTTTTTAATTTAAATCCATAATAATAATCTTTTATTTGAAAGATAATAATAATCAATACAATAGTAAACAGGAGAATTAAGAATAAATTTCTCATTTTATTTACCCCATAATTTTAAATACTAAAGGATAATCTAATTTATCACAATCTGGAATTTGTATTCTAAGACCTTTATCATCTCTTTCAAATCCAATTTCCCCTATTCCCAAAATCTCTACCTTCTTAACTTCTTTATTATATAAAGTTAAATTTGTACTAAGAGACTTTATTAAAACTTCTCCTTTTGTAGGCTTTTCCATTAAAATAGCATAAAGGTCATCTCCCTTTGTAGTAAATCTAAAATCTTCTCCTGTATAACTTATTTCCTTTTCACTAAAAGGCCCATGAGCTACTTTTGTAGGACCTTCACCATAAATTTTCCATGGTCTTGTACCATAAATAGCAGTACCATTTTTAAGAAGCCAATTACCTATCTCTAAAAGAATTTCACGAGCAGGATCAGGTATAGTTCCATCAGCTTTAGGACCTACATTTAAAAGAAAATTTCCATTTTTACTCACAATATCTATGAGTTCCCAAATAAGTTCTTTAACTGATTTATAGATATCATTTTCTATATATCCCCAAGAAAGACGAGAGATAGAGGTATCTGTTTGCCAATATATGGGATCAATATCTCCAAGTTTTCCTCTTTCTATATCCCATACTGCACATTCTCTCGGTACTGCATAATTTTTATAATTTATTACTACCTCTCTTCCCCACTGATAGGCTCTATTGTAATAATAGGCAAAAAATTTCTTTAAATAAGGTTCAAAAGCTGGTTGTTCTATCCACCAATCAAAGTAAATAAGCTGAGGCTGATATTTGTCTACAATCTCAAAAAGCCGTAAAAGCCAATCCTCCAAAAATTCTTCTGTGGGTTGCATAATTTCAGGCTGGGCAGGTCCGTATAGGTCAAAATAATTCCTATCTCTTACATCAGAGTCAAATTTCATTCCCTCATGTAAAAACCACCAGTGTTCTGCCCTATGATAAGAAACTCCAAAGGTAAGATAATTTTCTCTCACTGCTTTAGCAAGTTCTCCAATAATATCCCTTTGAGGTCCCATTTTACTGGCACACCATCGGGTATAGCTACAATCATACATAGCAAAACCATCGTGATGTTCTGCAACAGGTACTACATACTTAGCACCTGCTTTTTTAAAAAGATCAGCCCATTCATAAGGGTCAAACTTCTCTGCCTTAAAAAGAGGAATAAAATCTTTATATCCAAACTTTTTATGATCCCCATATGTTTTTAAATGATGCTCATATTCCCTTGAACCTTTTATATACATGTTTCTTGGATACCACTCATTACCAAAAGCAGGTACCGAATAGACTCCAAAATGTATAAATATCCCAAATTTAGCATCCTTATACCAATCCGGAATCTTATAATCTTTCAAGGATTCCCAAGTAGGCTCAAAAGGTCCTTCTGGCATTTTATATCTCATAGGTTGACCTCCTTAATAATTTATTTAAATAATCTCTTTCACCGCTTTTTCAATTCTTCTAAGGCCTTCTTCAAGAATACTATGGGGACAAGCAAAGTTAAGACGGGCAAATCCTTCTCCTGATTTACCAAAGATATAGCCATCATCAAGACCAATCTTCGCCTTCTTTCGGAGGAATTCGCTTAAAGTATACTTATCCATACCAAGTTCTCTAAAATCAAGCCATGCAAGGTATGTACCTTCAGGTTTAATAACTTTAACCCTTGGAATTCTCTTCTCCACGTAATCAATGAGAAACTTTAGGTTTTCTTCAAGATATTCAAGAAGCTGAGAAAGCCAATCATCACCATAACGAAATACAGCTTCTGTTGCTACAAGTCCAAAAGGATTTGGATTTGATAAAAGTTTACCTTTTGCCTCAATAAATCTCTTACGGAGTTTTTTGTTTGGAATTATTATAATAGAGGTTTCTAATCCTGCAATATTAAAAGTCTTACTTCCTGAAATAAGAGTAATAGAGTTATCTGCAAACTCTTCTGATATAGATGCAAAGGGAATATGTCTATGACCAGTATAAACAATTTCACAATGAATTTCATCAGAGATGACAACAACTTCATTTTCAATTAAAATCTCACCCATCTTTGCTAATTCCTCTTTTGTGTAAACTCGCCCCACAGGATTGTGTGGATTACATAAAATCATTGCCTTAATATGATTTGAGCCTGTAAATATCTCATCCTTGCCTAAAAATTTACCCTTAAGATCATCAAAATCAATTTCATAATGATGGTTTACAAGTTTTAAATCATTACTCACAATATGAGCCCCATTATCCCTTATTGCACTAATAAATGGATAATATACTGGTTCTTGTATGAGTACACTATCCCCAATAGAGACAAGCGCCTTTATTGCTGTATATAAAGCAGAGACTGTACCAGGTGTAAAAATAAGCCACTCAGGTTTAACATCCCAGTTAAACTTTGACTTAATTCTTTCAATCACTGCATCTATAAGAGATTCAGGAATAGTAGTATATCCATATATTGCATGTTCAGCTCTTTTAAGAATTGCGTCAGTTATAGGCCTTGCAACTTCAAAATCCATATCTGCAATCCACATGGGAAGAACATCTTTATCCCCAAATATATCATAAACAGCATCCCATTTTAAGGAGGCTGTATTACGTCTGTTTATAACCTCATCAAAGTTATACTTCATAACCACCTCCGACAAATTTTATTTTACAACATTATAAAGCATAATGTACTAAAAAACATACTTAACCATTGGTAGTGTCTCATTAGTTGTGCAAATTTTTAAGAGGTAAAAAAAGAGCATGGTAGGTTCCCTGAGGATTAATACACAAAAATTAACAAAATTAGGGGATTTAACATAATACGACAAAAGCTAAACCTAATTTTTTATTCCTTATAAGGGTATTTTAAATTTATTTCACAAGGAGGTCAAAAAGCTACTTAAACACCTTTTGGAAAACCTTATGCTTGAGGAGCAATATTAACTTTTTGAATTATCCGAAGGAGATAAGACAATTTATATACACAACAGATCAACTTTGAGAGGTTATTATACTTGATTTTTTAAGATGAGAGATTAAGCTCAAAGAGTTTAAGGGGATTTAATGGAGTCTAAGAGGGGGGCTACTATGCCCTTTAAATAAAATTTTTGCACAATAAAAGAGATGCTACGAAACCATTCATTAATATTTCAATTCAGAATCCACAATTTTTTCAAACTTTCTTCTATATGATAATATAAATCTATCATAGATAATACTTTCTGAAAGAAAGGAGAAACTTTTAATGTTAAAAGATGTAATAATATTCATAATAAGCTTATTTTTTCTAATAAAAGGATCTGATAAATTTACGGAATATTTAAAAATAATAGGGATAAAACTAAGAGTAAAAGATTTCGTTATTAGCCTTATATTAGCAAGTATCGCCACAACACTTCCTGAAATCACAGTATCCATAATCTCCTCATTAAAGGGAAACAGTAATTTAGCCCTTGGTAATGCCTTAGGAAGTGTTCTTGTTAATACCGCCCTAATTCTTGGTCTATGTTCTCTCATTTCTCCCATGAAAGTGGATGATTTAGCATGGAAAAATTCATTTTTTTTATTATTTATTAATTTTCTTTTATTTTTATTAATGTTTGATATGAAAATATCAAGATTTGAAGGTTTTATTTTATTAACCATGTATGCCATATTTATCTATATAATTTATAGGGTTAAAGGAGACAACAAGTCTGAAAATTACCAAGACCAAAACTCAGCCATAAAAATTTTCATACTTATGATACTTAGTATAGGAGCAGTTATTGTCAGTTCAAGATTTTTAGTAGAGAGTAGTATAAATATTGCTCGCTTTTTTAATATTTCAGAACTTATAATAGGACTTACATTAGTAGCATTAGGTACTTCTCTTCCAGAACTTGCTAATTCTGTTATTTCAACAATAAAAAAGGTACCAGACATAGGAGTAGGAAATATAATAGGTGCAAGTATACTAAATGTATTAGTGGTAATAGGAATAGCATCTATAATAAATCCCATAAAAGTTGATCACAAATTTATTACTTATATAGTGCCAGTAATACTAATCATCTTACTTGCATTGAGTATATCTCTTAAAAGGGACAACATTATAGGAAGGAAAACAGGACTTATCGTACTTTCTTTATATTTTATTTCAGTAATACTAAATTTTATTTTTTAAAATTAGGAATAATTACAAAATTTTTACGTCTAACATATTATGGGAAGAATCTAATCCATAAAAAAGGAGGTAGAAAAGATATGAATAAGAATCTTCCAAAATGGTTTCCTTACGTAATTGTGGCAATTATTGTGGTAATAATTATAGGAGTAATTATCTCAACCACAGGGAAAAAGGCTCCCGAGCAAGTATCCACCCCTGAGACTCCTGCTGTTACTTCTCCTGTGGAGACTGTAAAGGAAAAAACACCAGATGAAGAGGCATATGAAAAGGCAAGAGAATTATATTATGATGCTAAATATAAAGAAGCTATTGAAGCATATAGAAAGTTTATAAAAGACTTTCCTGACAGTGAATATGCTGACGATGCTCAATATGAAATTGCCTTAAGCTATGAATTCCTTGAAGATTACAAAAAGGCTATAGAAGAGTATGAAAAATTAATTAAAAATTATCCAAATAGTGAATATGTGGAATCTGCTAAATCATCAATAGATTATTTAAAGGATTATTTGAAAAAATAAAAAAAATAAAGCCCCCTATTCTATTTAGGGGGCTTTTTTCTAAAACTTAATGTTTATCTTTTTAACACCCTTTTCAGGTTTTATTAAGATGCCTTTATCTGTTTTTTCCGAACTCCCACCTTCTATATTTTTAATTTCATGCACATTAAACAAAAGTACAGAAAATATCTTTCCAGAATCCTTTTCTACATTTATTACTATCTCATCTTTATCTTTTAATAAATTCACCTTTAATTCTACTTCTCTTTGCTGATTATATATTTCACAGACTGATACTTTCCCATCTTGAGGCTCAAAAACATACAAAGTTACATTATCTGAATAGTCATAATCAGTTTTCTCCTTATTATTACCTATAGCAATTATGCTTCCAGGTCTCGCCATAAGAGGTAAAGAGAAATAATCATACTTTTCTTTGTACCACCTTCCTCCTTCTTTTTTTTCTCCTGTTATAAGATTTGTCCATATACCTACATTAGGAAGATAATATTCTACCTCTCCAGTTTCCGAGAATATGGGAGCCACAAGTAAAGAATCTCCAAGCATATATTGTCTATCTAAGAAATGACAAGTAGGATCTTCTTCAAATTCAAGAAGCATAGCTCTCATCATTGGAATACCTTTTTTTACTGCTTCTAATGCCTTTGCAAAAAGATAAGGCATTAATTGGCATTTTAAATTTACAAAAAATCTCAATACATCTACAGCTTCTTCATCATATAACCATGGAACTTTGTAATCATGATTCCCATGAAGTCTGGAATGGGAAGAAAGAAGACCGAAAGCTACCCATCTCTTATAAAGATCAGGTGTAGCAGAACTATCAAATCCTGCAATATCATGACTCCAAAAGCCAAAACCGCAAAGACCCAAAGAAAGTCCTCCCCTCAATGTCTCTGCCATGGACTCATAAGTAGATAAACAATCTCCACCCCAATGTACTGGAAATTTCTGACTTCCTGCGGTAGCAGATCTAGCAAATACTATGGCATTTTCTTTTCCAAGCTCCTCCTTTAATGTTTCAAAAACAGTCTTGTTATATAGATAGGTATAAAAATTATGCATTTTTTCAGGATCTGATCCATCATAATAAACCACATCTGTAGGTATTCTTTCTCCAAAATCTGTCTTAAATACATCAACTCCCATTCTAATAAGTTTTTTCAACTTATCAGCATACCATTTTCTCGCAGAAGGATTTGTAAAGTCCACAATTCCCATACCCGGTTGCCAATCATCAGTTTGCCATACATCACCATTAGGTTTTTTTAGAAGATAACCCTTCTCTTTTCCTTCCTCAAAAAGTCTTGATCTTTGAGCTACATAGGGATTAATCCATACACATATTTTCAAGTCTCTATCTTTTAATCTCTTCAACATATCTTCGGGATTTGGAAACACTCTTTGATCCCATTCAAAATCAACCCAATGATATTCCTTCATCCAAAAACAATCAAAATGGAAAACATGTAAAGGTATATTTCTCTCCTTCATCCCATCAATAAAACTTGTTACAGTTTTTTCATCGTAATTGGTTATGAAAGATGTGGTAAGCCAAAGTCCAAAAGACCAAGAAGGAGGAAGAGCAGGCCTTCCTGTAAGAAGGGTATAATTCTCAAGAACTTCTTTTAAGTTTTCACCACCGATTATAAAATAATTTATCTTTTCACCTTTCACACTAAATTGCACTCTTTCAACATTCTCTGTGGCTATCTCAAAAGAAACCCTTTCTGGATGATTCACAAAAACCCCATAATCTCTATTTGTTATATAAAAAGGTATATTCTTATATGTTTGATCTGAAATAGTTCCTGCATCAGCATTCCACATATCTACCTGTTGCCCATTTTTTATAAAAGGACTAAATCTTTCTCCAAGGCCATATACCAATTCCCCTACAGCAAGATCCAACTGCTCAACCATATAAGGAGTCTTGTTTTCATCAATAGCATAAGCCATATGCCTGAATCCAGAAGATGTTAATCTTTTATCTTTCCAGAGGAAGGTATATTTGAAAACTCCTTTTTTATTAATTTCAACCCTAAGATTTCCAGATTTTAATATGATCACATCCTCTTTATCTAACACCTCAGGTTTAAAATTTTTATCTTTATTTAATTCGAAAGATGGTCCTCTCTCTACTACCCCTTTAAAATGATATGATATCACCTCTATAACATTAGGAAATGGAGCTGAAAAATGAATTTCTAAAAGAGGACCAAATAGAGTTTCTCCCCTATTTCTAACAAAGGTACATGGTACATATACTATAACTTCTTTTTCATTAACTTCATAATCCCAAACCATGGAAGGATAGTGTATTCTTATACCTTCTCTGATACGCCAATGCCCATCAGTAAATCTCATAAAATCATCCTCCTCACTCAAATTTCAACCAATTTATTTTTACTTCCTTTTCTCCTCTTATATACATATCTTGTTTACCTAAAATATTCTCCTCTAAAACAAAAACGATTTCTTTCCATTCATTAAAAGTATCTATTACATCAAAAGAAAATTCTTTATCAATTTTGCTAAAATATAAAAATATTTTGGAATTTTTGGTAGTGGATATTTCCATCCTCATCCTTTGAGAGGGTCTATAAAAATTTAAATCCTGAAATAGTATCCATGAGTCTTCTTGGTGAAAGATTACATAAGTTTCTTCCCAATTTCTTTTTGTATTGTAAACTAAATTGTGACCATCATCAAAATTAAAAGCTTTCATTCTCTCAAAAGGATCTCTATCTTCAATTTCCTCTCCCTCCACATAAATTCTTCCTCTCAATCTTATATCCTCTGATGAAGCACCAGCTAAAATCTCGTATTCTCCTTTCTCAACTAAATACCTCTCTTTTCTCACATCCCATATAAAAAGCTCCGAAACTGGTATTGTAAATTCAACCTTAACTTTTTCTCCCTTTGGAATAAATACTCTTTGAAAACCTTTTAACTGAAGCTTGGGCCTTTTTACCTTTGAATTTACAATCCTTACATAAACTTGTGGCACCTCATCAGAATCCATATCTCCTACATTTTCAATCTCAAAACTAAGTTTTATTTCATCTTTTATTCCATAATTTTTAGAATCTAAAACCAAATTTTTATACTCAAAATTGGTATAAGAAAGTCCATGTCCAAAAGGAAAGAGGGGTTCTTTATCAAAATACATATAGGTTCTTTTTCCCCTTATTACATCATAATCTGTTATGGGAGGTATATCATTTACTGACTTATACCATGTTATGCTTAATCTTCCTGCTGGGGAATAATTCCCAATCAATACATCTGCTACAGCATTTCCCATCTCTTGCCCCCCATGAGAAGACCATAAAATGGCTGGTATATGCTCCTTTGCCCAATTAATGGCGTAAGGATAACTGCTAATTATTAAAAGCACTGTGTTAGGATTTACTTTATAAATCTCTCTGATAAGTTTCTCTTGGTGATCTGGTAAAACAATGTCTACTCTATCTTCTCCTTCTCTTCCATTTACTAAAGGATTATTCCCCACACATAATACTACTAAATCGGATTCTTTTGCTAAACTACAAGATTTTTCTATACCATCTTCTAATTTCTCAATTATAAATTTTTCCTCTGGAAGGTTTTCAAAACTATCTTTGAATTTAATCAAATTTCCATTCTCTTCATCTATATAAAGATATTTTCCATGCCAAGTCTTAATATAGAAGGTACCATCTCCTAAGGAATCTATTTGGAAAAGTTCCTTTACAAACCACCCAAATACTTCTTCTGATGCAGATAGGATAGAAAGATTAGAGTCATCACAAGTTAAGTATTTGTTATTTGCTAAAGATTGCAGGCTTTTATTGCCCCATCCCCAATCTATAAATTTAAATTTTTCCCTTGGACCAATTTCTTCGCTTATAGCCCATACAGGACTGATTTCTGATTCTATAGCTCTCAAATATTTATTATTTTTTACCGATTTTATTGCAATAATATCATAGGAATCATAATATTTTATTTCCTTATTATAGAATCTGTTTACTATTCCTTGGAGAATAGAAACTTTATATGGGTAAGTACCACTATACCAATCATTATAGTTTTTATTGGCTAAAGGACCTATGACCGCAATATTATTTATTTTTTCTTTATTTATAGGAAGGAATTTATTCTGATTCTTTAAAAGTACAATAGATTTAAGAGCAGATTGATATGCAAGCTGAGAATGCTCCTTATCACATATTTTGTTAGGAGAAACATAAAATTTTTTACTTATTTCTTCATCAAATTCACCGAGTCTAAATCTTACACGAAGAGTATTAAAAACAGCCCTATCAATATCCCCCTCAGTTATTAATCCTCTTTCAAGAGCTTTCCATGCGGATTCAATAACAAGATTAGGATCATCTGTAAAGGCATCAATTCCAGCTTTCAGAGCATAAGCCATTGTTTCATAATGATTATCAAAAGTTTTATGTGAGGTAACTGTTTGGCTAAAATCTGCAGCATCAGTTACTACATATCCACTTAATCCAAATTTTTCTTTTATAACCTTCTTTACTATGGGATTTATTATACAAGGTATACTATTTACAGCATTATAAGCGGTCATTATTCCCATAGCCTTTCCCTTTTCTATAACCCTCCTAAAAACATCTAAGTAATACTCATACATATTTCTGGGATCAATATTGGCAGAAAATTTATCTCTATCCTTCTCATTATTATTAGCAAAGAAGTGCTTAGGAGTCATTGCGGTTTTAAGATATACTTCATCATCTCCTTGCATACCTTGTATATATGCACTTGCCATCTCTCCAGCAAGAAAAGGATCTTCGCCATAACTTTCTTCCGTTCTACCCCATCTTGGATCCCTCTCCATATCTACAGTAGGAGCCCAGAGCATAAGCCCCCCAATCTTTCCCCTCATATAATAGTAAGCTCGAGCCTCTAATGAGACCACTTCTCCTATTTTTTTCATAAGATCTCTATCAAAGGAAGATACAAGACCAATAGGTTGAGGAAACACCGTAGCTTTTCCCAACCAAGCTACACCATGAGCGGATTCCCCACCTATATGAAACTCCCTTATATCTAATCTGGGTATTGGTGCCTGCCTGGTAGGAAGCAACTTAATCTTTTCTTCAAGGGTAAGTAAAGATAGAAGATTTTTTACTCTTTCATCAATAGGGAATAAAGGGTTTTTAAAAATATATTCATCTGCCATAAAATATTTAAAGCCTCCTTCACAAAATAATTTTAATTAATTTGAGTTAAATTTATAGTAAAACAACTATTCACCAATTATTTTTACAAGCACTCTTTTTCTCCTCATTCCATCAAACTCACCATAAAAAACCTGCTCCCATGGACCTAAATCAAGCTTACCATCAGTAATTGCTATTACCACTTCTCTTCCCATTATGGTACGCTTTAAATGAGCATCAGCATTATTTTCACCCACATTATGGTAATATTGATCATATGGTTTTTCAGGAGCAAGCTTTTCTAACCATATTTCAAAATCCCTTAAAAGTCCTGGTTCATCATCATTAATAAAAACACTTGCAGTAATATGCATAGCATTACAAAGAAGAAGCCCCTCTTTAATCCCACTCTCATCTACACATTTTTGTAGTGTATCTGTGATATTCACAAACCCCCTTCTTGTTGGAAGATTAAACCACAATTCTTTTCTATAGGTCTTCATATCTTTGATCCCTCCTTAAATTATAAAAATGATATAATTATATTACAAATTTTTATTTAGAGATTTATCCCTTGAAGAGAAAAGAAAATATATAGAAGACAAAAAATTGAAGAAGAGGAAAAAGCTATTAGAAATATTCTTGAGAGAAAGATATATTATTATGAAGAAACAATAAAAAGAGCCAAAAAGCACAAGAATTAATTAAAGAAGTTTACAACTCTTTCTATAATCTCTTTTGCCTCCTCAATATCATCAAAGGATACATCTTTGTGAGTCACAAATCTTAAAGTCTCTTCATCAAAACTTGTAGCAAGTAATCCGTAATCTTTGAATTTCTTAATTAAATCAGAAGCTTTATAACCATTCTTTATTTTCACTTTTAAAATATTAGTGTCAGGCTTTTTAATATCAAAAATTGGTATATTTTTGATAAATTCATATAAATTGTAAGCCTTTTTATGGTCCTCCTCTAAGCGATCTATCATATTATCTAAAGCCCAAAGACCGCAAACCGCAACTACTCCAGCCTGCCTCAAGCCTCCACCCAATCTTTGCCTATTTTTTCTTGCCCTTTCAATAAAATCTGAAGATCCTACAAGAAGAGAACCCATAGGGCAAGAAAGACCCTTGGAAAGACAAAACATCACTGAATCGGCATATTTAGCTATCTCCTTTGCAGGAACCTTTAAATAAATGGAAGCATTAAAAATTCTTGCCCCATCCAGATGAATAGGTATGTTATATTCTCTACTCAATTCATATACCTCTTTCATATAATCTAAAGGAAGTACCTTTCCCCCAGCCCTATTGTGAGTATTTTCTAAAACAATTAAAGAAGTTTTTGGAAATACTCTTCCCTCAGGTCTAATTGCTTTTTTAATCCTTTCTATGGGCATCATTCCATCTTCACCTTGAATAAGGAATGGTTGCACCCCAGCATTTCCTGCCATCCCACCTGCTTCATAATAGTACATATGGGATTCTGCCTCAAGTATAACTTCGTCTCCCCTCGATGTCCAAGAAAGAAGAGCCACCTGATTTCCCATAGTTCCTGAGACTACAAAAAGAGCGGATTCTTTACCTAAAAGCTCTGCTACCTTTTTTTCTAATAAATTTACTGTAGGATCCTCACCATACCCATCATCACCTACTTCAGCCAAATACATAGCTTTTCTCATCTCTTCTGTAGGCTTTGTAACAGTATCACTTCTTAAATCAATAATTTTCAATTTTCTTCACCTCTTCCTCAAATACTCCTCTTTTAAAAACATATATCTATTTTACTATCTTGATTTTTAAAATGTAAATGAAAATTTGAAAGGGTTTAACAAATAGATGATAATATTGACGAGCTATAAATTTATAAATATAATAAAAACCAAATCTAAATAGGGGGTGAAAGGATGAACGTTGGAAAGACTGATGCCATCATTAGGGTAATCGTTGGTATGATTTTACCTCATCTAACAAAATGGGGAATTGTTTCAGGGACTGCTTGGGGTATAATCTTACACATAATAGGGTTTATTTTAGTATTTACTGCGGCCGTAAGATATTGTCCTTTATATAAACTCATAAACAAATCTACAGCTTAAAAAAATAGGGGGATTTTTCCCCCTATTTTAAAATCTATCTATCACTATCTTTCCTGCCTTTTTCTCTCTTAAAAGTTTTAATCCTTCATTTATTTCTTCTAAGGATATTCTATGAGTTATCATTTCTCTGAAAATATTCTCATGTTTTTCTATGAATGCTACAGCCTTTCTAAAGTGTCTTGCATCACTTACCCATACTCCTTGAACTCTCAAATTCTTTGAAGAGATATCATAAAAATCTACGGGTATTTTATCTTGAGGTGTAGCAATTCCAACTATTAAATATGTACCACCTTTTCTAAGTAATTTTATTCCTTCAGTTATAGCACTATTAAAACCAGTAGCCTCAATTACCACATCTGCACCCTTTCCGTATGTTATATCATATACTTTTTTTATTCTTTCTTCCTCAGTAAACTCGTCTCTTTTTATTACGAGATCAATACCTATCTTTTGAGCTACCTCTACTCTTTTTAGGCTTCCCGTTATAAGCACTACATTTTTAGCTCCCTGATACTTAGCTAAAGCAGCAGAAAAAAGCCCCAAAGGTCCTCCACCTTGAACCACCACAGTACTATCTAATAGGTTATCCTTCAAATAGTCAAAGGCATGAACTGCTGTAGCTCCTGAACAACCAGCTATCACCATTGTTTCTATATCTACTTTTAAAGAAAGTTTTATGATTTCAGTTTTTTCTTCTAATATTATGTACTCACTAAATGCTCCAAGAAGATAGGGGTATTCTGAAAAAGATCTATTAATTCCATAAACTTTTCGGTTTTCACATAAAAATGGCTCATTTAATACTTTACAGTAGAAACATTCTCCACACACAATCCCTCTATTCCAAATAATTAAATCTCCTTTCCTTAATGGTACCCCATTAAGATCCTTCTTTTCTCCCTTAATCTCTACTACTTCTCCTACCCCTTCATGACCTAAAATTATAGGCAAAGGCACTCTGGGATCTTTTCCCTCTATGATGTGCAGATCTGATCCACAAATACCTGATGTAACTAATTTTACTAAAAGTCCACCAGAAGGAATTTCAGGTATCTCTACACTTTTTAAAACTAAGGGTTTATCAAATTCTTCCAGAATTGCAACCTTAGCATTCATAGTTTTTAGGTCTTATAGGTTCTTTTATTTCATATTTTAACTCTCCATCTTTTTTATAAAATATTATGTACTTATTCCATTCAGGTCTTTTAGGAAGAAAATCCATAACAGGGGGATTGAACTTTTTAAATCTTAAATGAGGACCTCTACTTTCATCCCTTATTAAAATAGCGTTTAATATTAATTCCACAACATCTAACATATTTAAAGTTTCATAGTAATAGAAGAGCCCATTCTCATCCAAGGAAACACCATCTTTTTTAATTTCCTTTATCAAAGATATACCTTTTTTGATATCTTCTTCCATTCTAACTAAAAATACATATTCAGATACAATATCTCTGATCTTTTCCCTAACTAACTTTGAGGGTAAACCCCTTTGAGAAATTCTATCTTCTATCTCATCCAAATTAAAATCTACAAAATCTACTTTAGAAGCATATTGAACTGCACTTTCTCCCGCTATTTTACCAAATACTTGAGTATCAAGCAGTGAATTTCCCCCAGGACGATTGGCACCATGTTGTCCACCTGCTACTTCCCCAGCAGCATAAAGTCCTTCTAAGCTTGTTCTTGCATCTTCCCTTATTTTTACCCCTCCTTGAAAATGTTGAAGAGCATTTTGTATTGGAAGCAATTCCTTGGAAAGATCTATGTTATAATTTTTCAGCCATTCAATAATTGAAGGATTTATTAATTTAAGCCTTTCATAGGGAGTAGTATCTTTAAAAATCTTTTTTCCAATCTTTTCACTCCATTTCAATATTTCTTCTGGGATACTTTCATAAGATAAGTAAGATGGATTTTCCATAAAATTCATATATGCTTTGTGACCTTGTTTTATATGATGATAGACAGCCAAATCAATTACCTTTGTAGGTGATTCGTAAGATACTGGCCAATGAGCTCCCTTTTTAAACTCAAGAACACAAAGATTAGCTTTATCTTCATCTGAAAGATAATCTAATAAAAATTCTCTACCATTTTCATCTACTATTTTAGGCAATGCCCTAAACATACTTCCTGATTCAGCAAAGAGAATCTGAGGATGGCATATACCAATCTGCATAAACTCCATATTAACCATTTGAGCCCCAGCTCTTAAAGATATTGCATATCCATCACCTGTCATTTCTGAAGTAAATACATTTTGACGATATAAAGATCCTGCTCCACCTGTAGCAATCACAAAAGCCTTTCCCTTAATAATTATTTTTTCCTGCGTACTCATATCTAAAGCTTTTGCTCCAACAACTCTATTATCTTTGACTATAAGATCATAAACCATTACATTTTCATAAGTCTCAATATTTGTTTCTCTTACCTTCTTAGCTAACGCTTTAGCTATCTCAATAGAAGTGTTTGGTCCTACATAACATGCCCTGGGATATTCAGAACCATCGGTAAGAAATTGATCAATCTTTCCATCTTGGGTTCTCACAAAAGGCACTCCTATAGATATAAGGTAGTTAATAGCTTCTTCACTATTTTTAGCCATTATTTCAGCCAGATCGTAATCCGACACTTCTCCTCCAGTCTTGTATATATCCATAGCATGATAAATATAATTATTTTGTATAGGTAATGTATAGGATAATGTAGCATGAAAAGCCATTCTATCTGAAAAAGCATTAGCAGTTACTCCGCCTTTTCCAATTGGCTTTTTAGATAATAAAACAGTTTTTAAACTGGGACATTTCTCATATGCAGTTAAAGCAGACTTAAGACCTGCCCCTCCAGCACCTATAACTATCACATCACCCTTAATTACTTTCATTGCCTTTCCTCCCTGGTATCATGCGTATTGCTTTTACAGGGCAAAGCTTTACACATAAACCACAACCATCACATAAATCACTAATGATATATTTCCCATTTTTCTGGATTGGAGCATCATAAATACATACCTTCTTACATATCCCACAAGATGTGCAAAGATTTTCATCTATATATGCTTCATAAAGATGTCTTCTATCAATATCATTATTTCCAAGAATAACCTTCCCTGAAACTTTTCCCCTAAACTCTGAAGGACTTGTATAATTCTTTTTCTCCATGAATCTCTTTAATCCTTCTAATATTTTTGAAATGATTTCATAACCCATAAGATAGACCACACTGCATATTTGAACCACATCAGCACCAGTTAGTATATACTTAGCCACATCATCTCCACTACTCACTCCTCCAGAGCCTGCAATTGATAATTTCAAATGAGGACGAGAGGTAGCAATCCATCTCAGAACATAATTAAATACCCAAGGACCACCATGTCCAGCATAACCACCATGTAAAATAGGCTTTTCTGTATCAAGATCTATATCAAGACCCGTTAATCTATTAAACATAACAACCCCTTCAACCCCAATATCTTCCAAATTTTTAGCTACTGCTAGAGGAGATGAAAGTTGCATAGGCAGTTTTATAATTATGGGAATCTTTACATTTTCTCTTACCATTTTCGCTACTCTCAAGATAGTATCATCCACATCTTGTCCTCTAAAGGATATGGATGCATGAGGACAAGAGACATTAAGTTCAAGAGCAGGAGCACCTACTTCTTCCGCCATCTTTGAATATTTAAGCCAACCCTCATCGGTTATACAATTTATACTGGGGATTACTGGTATAGACAAGGTATCTAAGGCCTTACTAATCTCCTTAAAATATTCTTCAGGACCAAAAGGACTTGCCTGCTCAAAGGAATAAAATGTTTGAGATCTAAGAGGTCCCATAGTCCTATTTATTATCTCAAATCGAGGAGTAGGTGATATCCTACATATTTCTTCCTCAAAAAGAGATTTTACTACCACTGCTCCTGCTCCATTTTCTTCACATTTTTTCATATTTTTAACATTTTCTGTAAGTCCTGAAGATGCAAGAATAATAGGATTTTTAAGCTTTAATCCCACATAATTGCAAGATAAGTCCATACAAATTTCCTCCTTTATTTCTTACCCCTTAAAGCATTAGATATTTTCTCGCAAGTTTTCAAAAGTTCAGAGAGATATATATCTTTATTTTCCTCTACTGATAAGTAGTATCCAGATATAGAGACTGCAGCTACAACCCTTTGAGAAAAATCAAAAATAGGAGCACCAATACACTTTATTCCTCTTTCATTCTCCTCATTATCAAAAGCATATCCTTGGTTCCTAACCTTCTGCAATTCTTCTCTTAATTTATTAGGGTCTGTAATAGTTTTATCTGTTCTTGGAATCAAAGGCACCTTCTTAAGATAATCCTCTATATAATCGTCGGAACTAAAGGCAAGAAGAACTTTTCCAAAACTCGTTGAATAAAGAGGCATTCTCATACCTATCCTTGACATCATAGGAAGAGTTCCTGGACCTTCTACTTTGTCAATATATACTCCTTCATATCCATCTTTTATAGTTAAATGTACTGTCTGCTTTGTGTTCTCCATTAACTCAATAAGGTAAGGACGAGCAATATCTCTTAAATCAAGACTTTGAAGAATATAGGAAGAAAGTTCAAGAATTCTAAATCCTGGCTTATATAATCCTGCAGGTGTCTTTCTAACATATCCCTTTTCAATTAAAGTTGACAGATAACGATGTACAGTAGATATGTGAAGCCCAATCTCCTCCGATATCTCTTTTAAAGAAACCTCTCTTCCAGCTAAAACCACATATTCAAGAATATCTAAAGTTTGCCCTGCAGCTCCAATACCTATTTTAGATTTCATCTTTCTACACTCCATTCATTATTAAAAGATTCTAAAAACCCTTCTAAAGTCTCTTCATCCAAGGCTAAAAAGTCACCAAATATACTCATCTTTAGTGATGCTAATATATTTCCATATTTGGCACATTCTTCAAGAGTTTTACCCTTTAAATATCCATAGAGAAAACCAGCAACAAAGGCATCTCCCGCCCCAATTCTATCTACTATATCTGTAGATAAAGCCTTTTGAAGAAAATATTTATCCCCATAAAGTACAGAACATCCCTCTTCCCCTCTTGTAAGAATATAAATTTTTTCCTTTCCAAACCTCTTCTGAAGATTATATAAAATTTTATCATCTTCTACATCATTTCCAAAGAGTAATTTGTAATCTTCTTTCTTAATAAAAAGTATATCTAGAAAAGGAATCACTATATCTAAGAATCTACGACATTCTTCTACACTCCATAACTTTTGTCTATAATTTACATCAAAGGATAATTTTTGACTCTCTTTTTTGGATGTACATATCTTTATCACATTATTTTTACATATCTCACTTAAGCTGGGAGTTATTCCAGTAAGATGAATAAGTTTGGCTTTTTTTAGATAATCAAGATCACTATCAGAAAGAGGAGACAAGGAAAAAGAAGAATTTTTTCTATCATAAAGCACTTTAATACCTTTTGTTCTATGATGAAGTTCCACAAAATACATTCCCATTCTTCCTTCTGATATAAACCTCACCCTATTTGTTCCAACACCATATTTTCTAAGCTCACTTAGAGCCCTATATCCTAAAAAATTGTTAGGAAAAAAAGATATAAACTCAGTTTTTAATCCTAACAAAGAAAGAGAGATAAGAACGTTAGCCTCTGTACCGCCTATCTCCACGTTCCAAGTATTACTACTTAGAAAAGTACGATATCTCTCGGGGGTGATTCTTACCATCACCTCACCATAAGAAATAATATCCACCATATTTCCTCCCTCTTTCTATAGATTTATTCCCTAAATCTTACTACATAAAGCTCACTATTAGCAGTACTAAAAGACTCAGATCTACCTATGATTACCACATAATCAAGATCATATATGGCTCCCCACCCCTCATCCAAATCCGCTCCACCAAAAAATTTCTCCCAAATAAGATCCCCATTTTCATTAATCTTCCCTACATATACATCACTATTTCCTATCCCTTTAGAATTAGATCCACCTACTATCAAATATCCCTTTTCATCTTTTAAAGGCATAATAAAGAAACCCGTCTCATAACCTTTTCCACCATAAGTTTTCTCCCATATTTTGTTTCCATATTTATCTATCTTTATTACATATAGATCGGTATTATCTGAAAAAGAGTTAGAATTCCCAACAATTACATAACCCTCTTTACAAGAAGTAACATCATAGGCATAATCAAATCCCCTACCCCCAAAAATCTTCTCCCAACTCAAATTTCCATCTCTATCTACCTTAACCACATAGATATCCTGAGATTCTGAAAAAGAATTTGATGTTCCTACAGCCACATAACCATCCCTATCTGACACTACACCATATCCATATTCGCTCATTTTATCTCCAAATGCTTTTTCCCAAAGCTTATTACCCTCACCATCGATTTTTAATAGATAAAGATCATATTGCCCTTTTCCCATTGAATTAGTCCTTCCAACTATGACAAAATTACCATCAGAATCCTTTGTCACTCTCCAACCCTCTTCAAAACCTTTACCTCCAAAAGTTTTTTGCCATAAAAGATCTCCATTTTCGTCTATCTTTAACAGATATACATCACTATTTCCTGCTCCAAAAGATCTAGTACCACCAACAACAAGATATCCATCCTCTGTCTCAGTAATAGAATAGGCATAATCATCTTTAGACCCGCCATAAAATTTCTCCCAAACCTTTTCCCCTTTTCTGTCTATCTTAAGAATATAAACGTCTTTGCTACCATTTCCAAAAGATGAGGTCTCCCCTACAAGAATATATCCATCTTTACCTTTAACTATTCCATAACCTTTTTCACTTTTCTCTCCACCATATACACCCTGCCAAAAATCTAACTTTTCATTTTCCTGAGAAAAAGAAATGATAAAAAGTATTAAGAAGAATAAAGAAATAATGAGAAATAATCTTTTCATAAAAATCACTCCCTTAAGGTAAAAGCACCCTCTTTCCTGCTCCTGCACCATTTTCCAATAAATATGGAACCACATCAGCTTCATCTAATTCATATTCATAAGGAATATTAAAGTCCTCCAATTCTTGAGTTATATTATTTTCTCCACATTCCCAGTAAAAATTATTAGACTCTTTTATATATCCATCCTGTGGACTTTCAAACTGAGTAGTCATTGGAATTTTCACATTCTCAAAATAGTTATTTTCTACAATAACTTTTGCCCCCATCCTGGATGCAATACCATAAAGAAGTATATTTTGATAATAGTTATTAAAGATATGGACAACCCCAAATCTTACAGAAGGATTTCTTGAATTAGTATTTCTAAAGATATTATGGTGATAAGTTACCCTTGCATCTACATCTACAGTAGAGCTATCACTACTGCCTACTTGAGTACATTTCCAACTATTTTCAAAAATATTCCATGAAACAGTGACTTCTTGAGACCCTTTCACAATATCTAACAGTGCATCAACTTTATCCTTTTCCTTCTCTCTTTCTGGTACCACAACCATAACACTGGTTAATGTGCAATGATCTATCCAAACGTTTTTAGAGCTTTCCACAGTTATGGCATCATTTTTAGGATTTTCAAAAGTATTTTTAATGGTTAAGTTTCTGATAATTACATTACTTACTCCTTTTAGATATAAACCCCAGCCAACAATACCTGCATCTTCTGTTATGCCAATAATAGTCTTATTGGATTCAATAGTAATCTGACCCTGTTCTTTACTAGTATCTATAATTCCCTTTACAAGAATAATATATGGATCTTTATCTTGTGCATACTTTTTAAAATCATTAATATTATCAACAGTTACAACTTTTCCACCCTGCCCACCTGTTGTCCCTGCGCCAAAACCTAATGGCTTATCATTAAGAGTAAGTATAGTTTCATCTATATTTTCTTGAGAGAAACCAAAACCCATTAATAAAGCAATAATTAGTAATAGAATAAAAAGTTTCTTCATGACTCTATACCTCCTTTATTTTTCTTCAAAATATTTTAGAAATCTTTTTGTACCATCAATCATTCTATCAAAAAGTTCTTTGGCTTTAGAATGATTTAATCTTGACTCCACTAATGGATCATTATAAAAAGCTCTGAAAGCAAGCTTTAAATCTTTTTCCAAAACTGCTTGAAGGATCATTTCTTGATTCATAATATGCCTCAAAACCCATGAATTTACATCATTAGGTAATTTTCCTGCATATATAGGTAGTATATTATCTCTTGTTATATATATATTAGTTTCAACTACCACATCCCTTGGTACTCCATCCATCTGCCCCACATTAGGATAATTAACATTAGTTATGAAATCAGATAGACCGAGAAGAGCTTTCATTATTTGGACTCCAACCTCTCCAGAAGGCTTAATATGAAATTCCATCTCTCCTTTAGCAAGCTTTTGACTCATCTCATAAAGTTCTTTTGCTTGCTGTCTTCTAAAGGATACAGGAGTTAGAGAGAACTTCCATTCTTTTACCTTTTCAGGATTTTCCAAATACCAGTAAGCAGGGAAAAATTCAGCTAAATGCCTATCACCAGCAGCTGCAATTATTCCATATCTTTTATATAGATCAAATTTTACTCTATTAGCAGATGCAAAATAATCCCAAGTCCATCTACCTTTCTCTTCTTCATAACCTTCATAATAATATTTCTCTGCAAATTCACCATAAATGGGTAATAGATCCATATTTTTGTAGGAAATCTTATCTACCCATGTAAAATGATTAATTCCTAAAACATTTTGCTTTATCTCAGAGATAGAGACATCAATATTCTCCTTTTCCTTTAACATGAGAGACAAAATCTTAGGGATTTTAAACACTTCATGACAACAACCTATTGCTTTTACCTTAGGAAATACTGCATATAGAGTTCTCACACAAAGAGCCATAGGGTTTGTGTAATTAATAACCCAGGAAGTGGGAGAATATTTTTTAATAGCCTCAGCAAATTCCATATACATAGGAATAGTTCTTAAAGCTCTTATAACCCCTCCAGGTCCAGGTGTATCTCCTACTGATTGATAAATACCATACTCCTCTGGAAGATGTACATCTATTTCCATCTCATCCAATGTGCCTGGAAGAATAGAAATAACAACAAAATCTACACCTTCTAATGCTTCCCCTATTTCCTTTACAGCTTTATATCTCCATTTACTTTTAGCAGATTTCTGTTCGCTTATTCTATTTCCAATAATCTCATTAGTTTTTGCAGACTCAAAATTTATATCATAAAGTCTCACTTCTCCAGAAAAACTCTCTTCAAGAGCAAGATCTGCCATAAACTTCCAAGCCCAACCCTTAGATCCTCCACCAATGTATGCTATCTTTACATTATTCATTTTCTTAATTCCTCCCCCTTCTATCCTCTAAGTCCTGTTGTGGTTACACCTTGTACAATATATTTCTGGAAGAATACAAATAATATAAGCACAGGAAGTAAAGATAACGTAGACATAGCAAAAACTGCTCCCCAATTAGTTACTGCAGAAGGATCTGAAAAGGCTCTTAATGCCACTGATACTGGATATTTTTCAGGACTATTTAAGTATACTAAAGGTCCCATAAAATCATTCCATGCCCAATAGAAAGAGAATATGGTAGCGGTTGTAATTACTGGTTTTAAATTGGGAAGAATAATATGATAAAAAATACCAAATCTTCCTGCTCCATCAATAAACGCAGACTCATCAAGTTCCTTAGGTATTCCTCTAATAAATTGCATAATCATAAATATAAAGAAAGGTCCTCCAAGAAATGCCGGTACTATAAGAGGTTTAAATGTATTTATCCATCCAAGCTTAGAAAATAAAATATACCTGGGTACAATCTGAACTTGCATAGGAAGCATCAAGGTAAGAATTACAGTAGTAAATATAATTTTTCTTCCTACAAAAGGAATTCTGGCAAGTCCATATGCTACAAGAGTTGAAGATATAACTGTTCCAATGGTATTAAGACCTGCTAATACAAAGGAATTTTTAAAGAATGTAGCAAAAGTTATACCACCAAATCCCTTCCATCCTTCTATATAGTTGTTTATTGTAGGCTCCTTGGGTATAAGATTTAAAACATTACTAAAAATCTCCCATGGCTGTTTAAAAGAACTACTTAACATCCACAAGGCTGGATATACCATAATAAAGGCAAGAAAAGTAACAAAGGCATAATAAATTATATTATTCAAAGTTTTCCTTTTCACTTATACTCCCTCCTCTGCTTCATAATAAACCCAACGATTAGAGGTCTTGAAAATGATAATAGTAAATAAGCCAACTAAAGCTAACATAAACCAGGCAAGGGCTGAAGCATAACCCATTTCAAAATCATTAAAAGCCTTCCTATACATATAAACCGCATAGAACAAAGTTGAATCTAATGGACCTCCCTGAGTAATAATATAGGACTGTGTAAAAGCCATAAAACCATGTATCATCTGGTTAATAAGATTAAAAAGAATAACTGGTGTAATCATAGGAAGAGTAATAGATGTGAGTCTTTTCCAAAAACTTGCACCATCAATAGTCGCAGCTTCATAAAGCTCAGTAGGAACCTGTTTTAATGCTGCTAAAAATATTAACATGGGAGATCCAAACTGCCAAGTTGCAAGTAAAATAAGAGTCCATATAGCAGTACGAGTATCTCCAAGCCAGTTTATACCATGAATTCCAAAAATAGAAAGAAATGCATTAATGATTCCATCATATCCCCATATCTGTCTCCAAACTACCGCTATAGCTACACTTCCTCCAATAAGAGAAGGTATATAATAGATAGCACGATATAAATTAAGAATTTTACTTTCTTTCATACTAAATATAAGAGCAACAATAAACGCAAAAATAAGTCTTAATGGTACTTCAAATAAAACATATTTAAAAGTTGCCTTTGTAGCATTCCAAAATCTGAAATCTTGAGTAAACATTCTTATCCAATTCTGAAAACCAATCCATCTTGGTGGAGTCAAGATGTCATATCTGGTAAATGAAAGGTATAAAGAAGTTACAAGTGGAAAAATTATAAAGGCAATAAAACCTATTAACCAAGGGCTTACAAAAAGATATCCCGTAAGTAAATCATGTTTTTTCTTCTTAGTAAGCTTTTTCATAGATCCTCTAATACCTCCTCAAAATATAATAGGGAAGGGAGTTTGCCTCCCTTCCCCAAATAAAATTTACTTACCTCTTTAATATCTGCATTACTTGTTCTCTGAACTTCTTTGCTGCTTCTTCTGGTGTAATCTTCTTATACATAATTTGATCATAGAGAGGAGTATATACGTTGTTATAAATCTCTTGCCATCTTTCTGGATCAGGTGCTGGAGTTGGAGCACCATATTTTTCAACTATAGATATGAAATTAAACATCTCTTTCTCCACTGGAGTGAGAAGTGGTTTTAGTGCAAGTTGTACTTTCTTGGAAATAGGTACTCCTCTTTCTGCCATTAATATCTTTGCTGCTTCAATATCATTGATAAAGAAGTTTATAAAGGTTGCAGCTTCTTTTGGATACTTAGTTTTTGCATTTATTGCAAAAAACATAGAAGGCTTTAAGAAGTTACCTACTTTTCCATTTAGTGTAGGAAGCATATAAAGTCTTAATTGTTTTCCTTTTAGAGCGTTACTCATAGCGGTAAGCTGGTTACTCCATGTAAATTGCATAGCAGATTTTCCAAGACAAATGAATCTTTGCTCAGGGCTTACACTTCCTCTTGCTACTTCCACATCTCTTGATGGAATTACACCCTCATCTTGTAATTCAAGAAGCATTCTATAGAAGCTTGCATAAACATTATCATCTTCATATCCAAGAGATTTTCCATCCTCACTAAATAGATAGCCACCATTCTCTATAGTCCATACTCTAAATACATTATGGTCTCCTAAGTTTTCTGCTGCTCCATATATTCCAAGTTTTCTATGAATTATCCTTGCAATTCTCTTGAAATCTTCCCATGTCCATAAAGTTGGAGGTAGAGGTACACCTGCTTTTTTAAAGACTTCAGGATCAACAGCAAAGGCTTGAGAGTTATTACCTAAGTTTATAGCATAAAGTTTTCCATATAATTTTCCAGAATCTACTATACTTTTTGCTACATCCTTGAGATTTATTACTCCTTGGGCTACTAAATCATCCAGAGGAAGCAAAAATCCTTTCTCTACCCATCCTCTTAGATAGGCATGATCCTGTTGCATTATATCTGGTAAATTACCACCAGCAGCCATAGTAGTAAGCTTTGTATAATACTCTGACCATCCAGTATACTCAGCTACTACCTTTATGTTAGGATACTTCTTTTGAAATAAATCAATAACTTTTAAAGTTCTATTATGTCTATCCTGAGAGCCCCACCAGATAATTCTTAAAGTAACTTGCTGTTGAGCTGGAGAAATAACCAATAAGAAACAGACTAAAACCAACAAGATCACAAATAATTTAAAATTTCTTCTCATTTTTTAATCCCCCCAAATTAAGTTTTTTTTAATAAAAGAAAATCAAAGCAAAATATAAAAAATTCTAATCTCCTTAACACCTCCTTTGTATATTATGAAATTCATTTGTATTATATTATAATCAAGCTATTAAAATTTTTCAAGCAAATTTTAAATTAAGATTAAAAATCTCCTTGAGAGTTGAGTTTCATAATTAATACATCTCCTAAGGATGTTCCCCAAGATCTGGTTAGTCCAGCCACAATAAATCCATTATCCTCTGTTTCAATTACTGTTCTACCATCATCATCTCCATCTCCATCATATACTTTTTGCCATAATAAGTTTCCATCATAATCTAACTTAAGTAAATATACAGCTGTCCCAGAAACCCCGAAAGATCTTGTATTTCCTGATATTATAAAACCACCATCTGATGTTTCTCTTATGCATTCACCTTCATCTGCCAAACTTCCCCCATAAACCCTTTCCCAAATTACATCACCATTAGAATCAATCTTAATAACATAAACATCACTATAGGCACTATAAGAAAGAGTAGTTCCAACTATTATGAAGTTTCCATCTTTTGTTTTCTCTATCCTATTTCCTGTATCATCTTTTGTTCCCCCATAGGTCTTATACCAAAGTACATTTCCATTTCTATCAAACTCTACAAGAGCGATATCTTTACCACCATTACCGTAAGACATAGTAAATCCTAATACTAAATATCCATCTTCAGTCTCTACTACGGAATTTGCCTCATCAAAATTTCTTCCTCCCCATGTTTTACTCCAGATAAGATTTCCATTAGGATCTAACTTTAGCACATAGAAATCAGAGTTTCCTTCCCCAAAAGATCTTGTCCATCCTACTAAGATATAATTCCCATCTATATCCTCAATAGCTTGTCTTCCACCATCCATATCCATTCCCCCAAAATTTTTAGCCCATGAAAGATTTCCCTTAGCATCATACTTCATTACAAAAAGATCTTTTGAAATTCCCGTGGCATAAGAGTAACTCTCACCCAAAAGTAATAGCCCTCCATCCCTTGTTTCTATGACACTTTGGGCATTGTCATCTTTTTCTCCAAAAAAGAAAACTTCCCAAAGAACATTTCCCCATTTATCAATTTTTAAGAAATAAAAATCATCCTCACCATTAATATTCTTAGAATTACTCATTCCAGCAAGAACATAATTCCTATCTTTTGTTCTGATAATATCGTTAACATATTCATTGCCTGAATATCCATGAATCTTCCTCCATGTAGTTTTAGGAGTAAAAGAAGTACATCCTGAAATAAAAATAATCAGAAGTACTATAAATAACATCTTCAAATATATATATTTTCTCATTTTGTTACCTCCTTTTAACCAATAAAAAGGAAAGATCTCAATAGGGGAGTCCCTAAAAGGACTCCCCTTATCTTACTCATATTTAACTATAATCTTTCCAGCTCCTGCCTTCTCTAAGATTACGCTTGGCAGATTATTAGGATCTTCAGGTGAGTAGTTATAAAGGATCCAATTGGATATATTTAGCCACTCATCTTTTCTATTTCTAAAATCATAATTTGTACCATCTGTTAGTTGATCTAAAGTAGGTAAGTTTTTCTGAGGAGTACCACTCTCTATATATACATTTGTATCTCCGTTTTCTGGATCATCCTTAAAAAGTACTATAAATCCTGGAGGTGTAGATATATTAGTTGGAGTTTGAACCCTTTCAAAATAGTTGTACTCAACAAGAGCTCTCACAGCACAGGAAGCATTAGGACCAAGCTGAACATCAGTATAATAATTGTTAAAGATATGTACTATTCCATATCTCATTCTTGGATTTCTACCTGCAGTACCATTGAAAAAGTTGTGATGATAAGTAACTCTAAGATAATCTGCATCATCCGGTAAAGTATCACTACCTCCTACAATACTTACTCCTTTTGCCCCTACATTTTCAAATCTATTCCAAGATAACGTTACATAATTTGCCTGCCTTGTTACGTCCACATTACTATCAACAGCTGATTTGAAAGTACAATGATCAATCCAGATATTTGAAGAACCCCACCATATGGATATGTTATCGTCTGGAGCATTATTAAAAGTTATATTTCTTATAATGATATTCTTTTCTGGATCACCTTGTCTTCCTATCCTTATACTTATTCCATCAATAGTAGCGCCATCTCCAAGTCCCAAAATAGTTTTATTCGATGCAATATTAATTGCATTTGTGTATTTGGAGTCTATTAAAAGATAACTGGAAGTATAGGTAATAGTTCCATCCACAAGAACAATTCTTGGAGTATCATCAGCATGGTGAACTGCATCAAAAAATTCAAAGTAATCATGCACTACTACAACTTCTCCTCCTTGTCCACCAGTTGTTCCCTGTCCCATGGTTGCAAAACCAATCATAGGCTCATCATAGCCTTCAATAGTTAACTTCTTAGTAGTAGGCTGTCCACCAGTTGATGGTGCTCCACAACCTGCTATTAGTAAAATGAAAAGAAACACTAAACCTAAAAGGAAATATCTTTTTAATCTTATCATTAAATTCATTAAATACACCCCCTCTATTTTAGAAACTTAATGTAATTACATCTTCAAAAGACAAAGGTAGAGTAGTATCAAACCATCCAGCCCCAAAGCTCCAATTTTTATATATTCTCAAAGTGTTAGAAATTTTACCTATAGTAGAACTTAATCTAAAATAAAATACATCGTAATCTTTGAAAGATGTATATCTTCCATACAAAGCATCTATATTGCCAAGTTTCTGAGGAGGCAAAACAAGTAAAAGATACATATAGTTTGCAGAGTCGGGAGCTACAAAATAAGCACCATTTAAAGTTAATTTAGGGATAATATCTTTTAAATTAAATTCTAATTTATAACCCCCATCACCCCTGTAATATCCTGATAATGTTAAATTCAAAATAGGCTTTAAATATCCACCAACAGCCCATTGTCTTGCATTATTTCCATATTCAAAGAATAGGCTTAAAAAAGAAAAGGGATTTGCCTCTGCTCCTACAACGTATGTGTCAATCATATTAAGCATGTCTTTGTCATACAGACCATAAATATTCAATCCCATAAATTTTCCAGACATTGGTAAAGTTTCAGCCTTAAGAGTTAACCTTCCAAGATTAAAATCTACATCAGATTCAATTTGCCTTGGAATATATGTAGCAGTTAACTTTATAGGCTTACTCAAAGAAACTTGAAATCCATTAAGACCTCCCAATCTACTATACAAAATTGGGTCAAAAAGAGCTTTTGTTCCTTCCACGTTTAAATAGTATTTAGCAAAGTATATATTCAGTAAACCTAATACATTTGAAAAACTTAAATAACTTCTCCAACTCCCATCTCTAATATCAAGATATGCATTGATATTGGACTCTTTATAAGTAAACTGTAAATAATAGTTGGGGTTAAAATTAACCTTTTTTGAGTCAGGATAATATTTTGTTGAAAAGTCTACTTTGTAAGATATATTTACCTGAGCAAATACTGGTACTATAAGCATTAACAATGTTAGCATTAAAAATACTATTCTTCTCATAAATTATCCCCCTTTTAAAATTTCTTAATTTTCATAAAGCTTCAAAATAAAATTCTCAACATCCCAATCTTTTAAAAAGTTCTCCTTTGAATAAAAACTTATATTATCTCCCTCCAATTGACGCCTTTTGTCATTAATAACAGCTCCAGGACCATAATTTTGATATTCAAAAAATCTTTCGGTATCTGGATAGAACCAAATAGTCTCACCTGTATTAGGATCTTTAGAACTCATAGCAGTCCAGCCATCAGGATGAATATGACTATCTAAATAACAGTTTCTAAACACCACATTTGAATTAACACTATAAGGATCTGAACTAGGGTGCCATGGCCTTCCCAAATATACTAAATTAGGTTCTGTAACACTTGTTAACAATTTACAGTTAATAAATAAAAATCCCAGATTTCCAATCTTTGTACTTGCAGCTGTAACATAACCTTTTGGTGTTATCCCAGGACGATCTACAGAGAAAATAGTACAATTTTCAAAAACTGCCGTTCCGTCCCCAAAAATAAAATCAACATCACCTTCTATATAACAATCAACAAAATAGTGGATTCCTCCTCTAACATACAATGTATCTTGATTTCCAATAAATTTACAATTTTTAAATACAACCTTATCTGACTGAGTAAGAACAGCCACTGCTTGTTTACTGGTAATATTAGTATTAAGCTCATCAAAAGAATTTTCAAATGTTATATTTTCTGCAGTAAAACCTGTTGCACTACTATTTATAGTAACACTTGCACTATTTGAAGTACCTACAGTGCCTCCTCCAGGTAAAGGAGTTCCTGCAGCAAGGTCATAATAAATTTTTGTTGTATTAACATCTTCCCCTATTAAGCTTATATTAGGAAATCCAATATTAACTTTTTCATAATAATATCCACTTTTGATAAATATATAGACTCTTTGGTTAGCATAAATACTCTGATTTAACATTACATGATAAATAGCATTTTTCAAACTCTTAAAATATCTTCTCCCATTTACTTCTATTCCTTCTTCACCTTGATAATTTTTATCGACCACTATATGAATCTTTGGAAGAAACAGTATGTTTTCATACTTATATTCCAATTTTTCATCTTTCTTGCTTTTTATCTCAATTTTCAAACAATTATCCCTTGACTTTTTAAATGAAATATGAATAAGATTTTCAGTTCCTCCTTTTATCTCTTTCTCTTGGTATACTATTTCATCATTTAAATAAAACGTTAAATAAGCATCCTGATTAGGCTTTATTCCTATAATATAAGGATTATCTATCACTACAGATTTAGGAGGATTATTTATAACAACATAAAATTGTTCTCCAACTTGTTTAGCAGAACATCCTGTCAACAAAAGAGTAATAAGGATAAATAGTGCTAATATGATTCGTGACATAATCCTTTATCCTCCTACCAAAGTTTCTTAAGAGGGGACTTCTCTAGATAAAGTCCCCTCTAAATATTATTTTTTAAGGATTCAAACTAAAACCTTCCGGAAGTTTTACCTCATTTGGAGCAAAAGCACCATCAAAGGTCCAGAATATCCAGTCAATCTGACCTTTATACAAGCTAGAAGATGATGTTGAAGTATCACCAAGCCTCATAAATGGAGTATCAGGTGTGGTAGAAGGAGCAGCAGTTATATTGCCTTCAATAACTGGAGTTGGATTACCATCAACATATAACTTAGCATACAAACCGTCTAAATTGTAATTTACAGTAAACCAATATATATGCCAATCAGTAGTAGTCATAGTATAGGGAGCAAGAGTTGATGTTCCATTTAATATCCTAACTTGTGTTGGATTAGTTTGAATCTCAAAACCTCCTCTATATAAAGTAGTCTGAATGTCAAGAGTCCATGCTCTTGTCACATTTGTTCCCACATCTCCTTTAGCTTTGAGTACTATTGTCATACTGAAGGAATTTGGAGCACAATTTTCAAAGTTATAACGGAAACTTGGAGTTGCTCCACCAGTATATGTAGTATCAAATACTAAGATTCCATCCTGTACTGTACAGAAGTTTTGCATCGGATAATTTTGATTTCCTTCTACCCAGCCACTTGGAAATTCAAATGTGTTAGTCCAATCTTGAGTACCCCAAGTAGGTAAGTATAAAGGAACCACAGAAACCTCATTTGAATAATCGCTTTCTCCTACAGAGTTATATGCCTTTACTCTATAATAATAAGTTGTACCAGGAGTTAATCCAGTATCATTATATGTGGTTACATTTGCACCTACTGTTGCTATTTCAGTCCATTCTCCATCTAATGTCTTTCTTTCAATCTTAAATCCATCTTCATTATTAGAATTGTCTTTCCATGTAAGTTTTACTTCTGTACCTGAGATAACCTCCGCAACTAAATTTGATGGAGCATTTGGTTTAGTAGGTTGAGGAGGTTGTTCTTGTTTAGGGGCACAGCCACCTACTAACATTAGTATTAGAAGAATACCTAAAATAAGTCTTAAAATTTTAAAGCTTTTCATTTTTATCCCCCCTTAGGATTTATTTTTTAATTAAAAAGATTACTAAGTCGCACCTCCTTTCTTTTAAAAATTAATCTTTCCAACTCCCGCATACTCAGTAACTATTTCCTTTACTCTCTCAGCTGGTGTTAGCATATAGCTATAGGGTGGAGTATAAGAACACGTGGAAGTTGTGGGCATACTTCCTGAACAGTTAACAAATATATTACCTACCACATCCCAAAAGCCAATTTCTTGACTGTCCCAAGATCCTATAGGATTTCTTACGTTTTCAAAATAGTTATGCTCTATCTTTAATCTTGCACCCATTCGTGAATTAATAGCTGAACCTGGAATGTCTTGATAATAATTACTAAAGATATGCCCTTCCCCAAATCTAAAACTTGGAAGTCTCGAATTACAATTTCTAAAAAAGTTATGGTGGTAAGTAATAGTCCTATTGTAATTATCAGAATCAGAACTTCCTATTAGACTTGTCTTCCAACTATCATGAAAATAGCACCAAGAAATAGTAACATAATCTACAGCTCCATTTATATCTAAAAGGCCATCGTAGTAATCTTTATCAATTCCTTGGAATTGATTATAAAACTCACAATGATCAACCCAAATATTTCTTGCAGGGCCCTCAATTGTAATACAATCAGGTCCTTGACTTGCTATATTAGGGTCTTTTACGTGATGAATCTTAAGATTACGAATTATTATATTGTTAGCATTATTAATTTTTATTCCAACTCCATTTAATTCACCATTCGTACCTACACCTATAATAGATATACTTGAAACATTTCTAACATTTATCACGTATTTTCCAGAATTATTTTCAGGAGTTATTGTTCCATTTACATATATTATCCTTGGTCCTCCTTTATTTATTTCCTTTTGAAGTTCAGTCCCAGTACTTACATAAACTACTTCTCCACCCTCACCACCTGAAGTTCCATCACCTAAGGTTGCAAAACCCATTAAAGAGAAATCAACACCATTACAATTTGGGGCAACAAAAACAAAGGCCTCATTAGAATATTCACTCTCTACATTTGAATAATATGCCTTTACCCTATAAGAGTAAGTATTTCCATAGGTAACATCATTGTCAACATAAACATTAATATCTGAGGGTACAGATCCTATTTCTATCCAATTACCATTATTTTTTTTCTCTATCTTATATCCTTCCTCTATCTCAGATCTATCTTCCCAAATTAACTTAACCTTTCCATCCGGTGTTATCCCAGCCGATAGATTAGTAGGAGAAATAATAATGGGAGTAATACAAACAATCTCATTTGAATATGTACTGCTACCATAAGCATTATATGCTTTTACTCTATAATAGTATTTCTTTCCTGGATTTAGTCCCGTATCAATATAACTTGTAATATTTGCTGGTATATCCTTAATCTTCTGCCAATCTTCTCCATCTTTCTTTCTTTCAATAATAAAACCCAATTCATTATCAGATTTATCTTCCCAAGTTAATTTAACCCTTACCTCAGAAAGTACTACACCAATTAGATTTGATGGTGAATTAGGAACTGATGAATTAACACTTTCACTCCTAGGAGAACATCCACTTAGTAGAGCAATAATAAAAAGTAAAATTATTCCAATCTTTACACTTAAATATACTTTTTTTAGTTTCATTTTATTCCCCTTTTGCATATAATACAATAATATTGCATTATTAGTAATAAAATTATATATTTATAAGTTTTTTCAAGTCAAGAAAAAATTAAGTAAATTTGAGACAAAATACAAAGAATTCACTAAATGAGTAAATAAAATGTATGAATATAAAAAAATATATTAAATAAATTTTATTACTATAAAAAAAGGAGAGCCTAAAAGGCTCTCCTTTAATAAATTTATATTTTTAGACGAAAAAGTTAGAACTTTAATTCTGCAGAACCTTCCCAAAGTCCATGAATATTACAATAGGATAAAGCAAAAATTTTGCCATCTTTTTGAGTCTTAAAAGCAAATTCTACTATTGGATCTGTGTAAACAGTACTTGTATCTGGACCCTGTGTGGATGCCCCATGAGATGTAAATTCAAATCTTCCAAGCTGATATGGATACTTCTCTCCCTCTGGTAGAAAATATACTTCAATCCAAGCAATAAAATGAGAAGATGTATTGGGATGTGGAATCTCTTTTCCTACAGAAACCCTTACTTTAACTCCCTTTTCTCTATCTTTTTCAAGTATATCTATCACTGGAACATGTTTTTCTTTTGTCCAGTCAGCTTCTTGTAAAAGCTCCTTTAATTTTTCCATGATTTACCCCTCCCAATCTAAAATTATTATATTTTATTTTATATCTTTTTGAGAGGGATTTCAATCTAAAAGAAAAAGATTACTTAAATTATATTTGTAACCTCCTTATATCTCTCATACATTTTTTGCCATTTCTCAGTATCCTTTGGATAATAAGTTTTCATATCAGAAGAGGATTCAATAATTTCTCTTGCCTCTTTTATATCTTTTATTGCTCCCTTTGTTATAGCTTGTACTACTATATTCCCTAAGGAAGTTGCTTCAACAGGTCCAGTAATAACTTGTATACCAAGAACATCAGCAGTAAACTGTGAAAGTAATTGGTTTTGTGAGCCTCCTCCCACAATATGTAAAACTTTGATCTTCTTCTTTAAAATTCTCTCAAGATCATCAAAGACTTCTTTATACCTAAAAGCAAGAGATTCTAATATACATCTTGCTATTTCTCCTTTTTTCTCAGGTATACCTTGATGGGTTTTATAGCAATAATCTTGAATTGCTTTCACCATGCTCGGTGGATTTAAAAACAATACGTCGTCAGGATTTATAAAATATTTAAAGGGTACTTCCTCTTCAGCCAATTTAGTAATCTCTGAATATGATAGGTCAAACCCTTCTTTAGCCCATTCTCTTTTTACCCTCTGTAAAAGCCAAAGCCCCATTATATTTTTCAAAAATCTATAAGTCTTATTATAACCACCTTCATTAGTAAAATTTGCCTTAAAAGATTCTTCATTTATAATAGGTTCTTTAAGTTCAACCCCCATCAATGACCATGTTCCTGAACTAATATATGCCCAATTCTCACCTTTTCCAGGAACTCCCACTACAGCACATCCTGTATCATGTTCACAAGGAGCAATTACAGAAACATCCTTAACATTTAATTCTTCTTGAATTCCTTTATATAAATTACCTACTTCTGTTCCAGATGGAAATATAGGAGGCATTATATCCTTAGGTACACTAAATTTCTCTAAGATCTCTTCCTCCCAACTATCTTTAAAAGGACTATACATTTGAGAAGTAGTTGCAATAGAAAATTCAGTTAACATCTCTCCCGTCAACATAAAATTAAATAGATCAGGCATAAATAACAGCTTATGAGCAGAATTAAAGAGAGAAGATTTTTCATGCACCATACTATAGAGTTGAAATAAAGTATTAATTTGCATTATTTGTATTCCCGTCAATTTATAGATTTCTCCTTTAGACATTAATCTAAAAGCCTTTTCAAGAATCCCATCTGTCCTATGATCCCTATAGCACACAGGAATACCTGCCAAATAACCTTCCTTAGTTACTAATCCAAAATCTACACCCCATGTATCAATACCCATACTCTCTATATCTCTATATTTAGAAAAAGCCTTACTTAAACCCTCTTTAATATCTTGAAACATCTGAGTAACATTCCAGTAAAGTCTCCCAAGAATATCAACAGGCCTATTTACAAACCTATGAATCTCTTCAAGAGTTATTCTATTATCTTTCAAGGTTCCCAACATAATTCTTCCGCTTTCTGCCCCAAGATCAATAGCAATAAACCTTCTCTCTTTCATATTTATCACCTCATACTCTCTCTTTAACAACCTTTTCCACATAACCACTTTCTCGGAAAGCCTTCAATGGATCAAGAGGAACCCCCATTTCTTCTCTTACTTTGTAAATTAATGGCATAACATCAGTATCAAAGGCTTTTACCAATGTATTTTCTGCCATGACAATATCACATTCCTCTTGATAATTTCTTAACAATTTTCTGTTTACAATCAAGGCTTTTGCATAAGTTTTAAATATATTTTCAACACTTTGTATCATCTCTTCTATTTTGTTCTTAAGGTTGTGAGACTCATCTATCATATATGCAATATTCATCTTTAAACCATCTTCTTCCGCAGAAACCAGCTCATTAAATATCAAAAATAATTCATAGGGATTTATAGAGCCAGTAGTGAGATCATCATCTGCATACTTTTTATTGTTAAAATGGAATCCCCCAAGTTTTCCTTCATCCACAAGAATAGCAACAATCTGCTCTATATTTGTTCCAAGAGGATGATGTCCTAAGTCTACAAGTACATAAGCCCTATCTCCAAGCTTTCTTGAAAGAATCATTGCTGTTCCCCAGTCAGGAATATCTGTATGATAAAAAGTAGGTTCAAAAAACTTATACTCTATAAGAAGCCTCATATCGGAATTCAAATAAGAACATACTTCTCCTAAGCTTTCTTCTAATCTATGTTTCCTCTTTCTAAAGTCATCTTGCCCAGGATGATTAGTACCATCAGCAAGCCAAAGGGAAATATCTTTAGATCCAAGTCTTTTAGCTATTTCTATGCATTCTTTAATATGATTTATAGCCTTCTCCCTTACTTTTTTATCAACATGAGTTAAACTTCCTAACTTATAATCATCATCTTGAAATAGATTTGGATTAATTGCACCTGGTTTAACCCCAAGAGATTCAGCATATTTTAATAGTTCATCCCAATCATCGTACATGTCCCATGGTATATGAAGAGCAACTGTAGGACATATTCCAGTTAATTTATGCACCATAGCAGCATCTTGCAACTTTTCCTTCACATTTCTTGCAGATCCTTTTTGCTTAAATACAGCAAATCGGGTTCCAGAATCAGCATAACCCCACGAAGGAGTTTCGACCCTAAAATTCTTTAACTTCCTCTCAACCCCCTCTACATCTATACCTTCATCTTCTAACATATTCCTTAAAATCTCATACCTTTTTTCATAATCTATCATATTAATACCCCCTATATATATTTTTATTTTTATATTTATTTTTTCAAATTTAATTTTCATTTTTTTTATTATTTTTATGTTTTATTTTTTATCATAAAAAAAAGTTATGGTCAATAATAAATAAAATCAATCTTTTATGTAGATATGGGTAATATTGCCATCAATTCTGTATTGTTGAGAGAATAAAAACTATGAATTCAAAAAAACCTTGGTAACCCTCCTCTCTTTCAAATTGCTAAGAAGGATTACCAAGGTAATTAAATAGCCTTTTTATGGTAAAGAAATAAATATTTAATAACTCTTAGTGGGAATAGTGCTCTTTCATCTCTTTATTAAAAGGTAAATTTAAAATTTCATCTATAACTTCCTTTACTTGTTCATATGATCTTGTTCTTAGATCTCTTATCAAAACTTCTTCTAATACTCTTCTATCACCAGTAGCAAATGCTTCTATAGCAAATTCCATTCTCATAATTCGAGGTATTAAATAAAATTTCTTAATTCTATCTGTCAAATCAGGCTTAATCTCTTCAGGATGTATTCCACTATTATCTACTATTACTGGAACTTCCACCACCACATCCTTAGGAATATCAGAGATAATTCCATTATTAAGGATATTTAAAACTAACCTCTGTTTTTCCCCATTTACAATTGCATTAATAAAAGGAATTTGTTGTTCACCACTCAAACTTTCCTTTTTAAGTTCAGGAAAAACATCCAAAAGATTTACTTTATCATCTTTTGATAATTCAATAAGCCTCCTCTTATAAGCTCTTAAAGCTTCATAGAATTTAGGCCTTTCTATCTCATTATCTATGCATCCAAATTTACCATACCATTTCTTTTTCGTCTCTAAATTATAATGATATTTCCAACTTCCATTTCTACATGTATCTCCAATGGGCATCATCCCATAAAATCTATACATATCTATAGATGCAGGACTTAATTGGGCATCCCATGGATTTTTAGGTTCCCATTTTGATGAATTTTCTTCTATCCATTTATCAATAAGAGGATATGCATTCTCCCCATTGTATAAAAATCTATTTAACCAAATACCATGATTTACTCCAGCAACTTGCCAATCCACTTTTTTAGGATCCAAATTTAATGTTTCTATCAAATCAAAAACTCCACCATAACCATGACAAAAACCTATTATCTTTGTATTAGTCTGGCGTAAGACAAGCTGAGTAATCTCAAAAACAGGATTTGCAGTCTGCATCATATAAGCAGAAGGAGCGTATTTTTCTATCACCTTTGCTATATCGAGAGAAATTTTTAATTGATTATAGTTAGTAAAAGTATAATAGTCAGAAACCATATTAAACTCTTGGCTATCTATACCCCTATAATAACCATGTTTCTCCCCAACTTCTCTAATAATTTCATATTGTACATATCCATCTTCATGCCCTTCAGCCCTTGTAAGAGCAGTATTAATAATAAAGCTTGCTCCTTCTACAGCAAATCTTAAGTCTTTAGTTTTTTCTATCTTAAGATTCGCTTCAAGTACATCGTTAATTTTTTTTGCAAAGTTGTATACAGCATTCAATCTTTCTTCATCAATATCTATTAATGATACGGAAGAATCATTTAATCCCTTTACTTTACAAAGATCCGAGATAAGAGTTAAGGTATACCTGACACTTCCTGCCCCTACAAAAGCAATCTTAACATTTGCCATTTTTAGACCTCCTAATTTTAATTATTAAGAATTCTATAACTTTGATACAGAGGTAGTAGCAATACCTGTCTCCATATACTTTTGGAAAAATATAAAAATAATAAAAATAGGAACAAGCGATAGAACTGACATAGCAAAAACAGCCCCCCAATTTGTGATAGTTGTAGGGTCAGCAAAAGCCTTTAAAGCAAGAGCTACAGGATACAATTCTGGTTTATTTAAATACAATAATGGTCCCATAAAATCATCCCATGTCCAATAAAAAGCAAAGATTATACTGGTAATTAAAGCAGGTTTTAAGCTTGGCAAAATAATATACCAAAATATTTGATATTTACTGGCCCCATCAATAGATGCAGCCTCATCATATTCGTAAGGAATTCCTCTTATAAACTGCATTATTAAAAAAATAAAAAAAGGCCCCCCAAAAAAGGCAGGAACAATTAAGGGTTTAAAGGAATTAACCCAACCAAGTTTATAAAAAAGTATATATCGTGGAACAATAAGAACTTGTCCGGGAAGAAGTAAGGTCAACATTATAGTCATAAACCAAAAATTTCTTCCCAGAAAAGCAATTCTTGAAAGTCCATAGGCAATCATGGTTGATGATATAACTATACCAATAGTTACTCCAGTGGATAAAATAAAAGAATTTTTAAAAAAAGTAGCAAAGGTTATACCTCCAAACCCTTTCCATCCCTCTATATAATTCTCAATCGTAAATTTCTTAGGAATAAGTAATGTCATATCTGAAAATATCTCCTGATGCGTTTTAAATGATGAACCTATCAACCAAAGTAGTGGATAAATCATCACAAAGGCAAAAATACTAATTAGAATATAATATATTACATAAAAAGTTAAAGTTTTCTTTATCATAAATTACTTAACCTCCCCAGCCTCATAATATACCCATTTTTTAGAAGTTTTAAACAAAATAAAAGTCACGACTGCTACCACAACTAATAAGAACCAAGCCATAGCAGATGCATAACCCATATCATAATCTCTAAAAGCCTTCTGATATACATAAAGAGCATAAAATAGGGTAGTATCTAAGGGTGCTCCCCCTGTTATAATATAAGCTTGTGTAAAAACCATAAATCCTCCAATTGTTTGCATAACAAGATTAAAAAATATGACAGGACTTAAAAGAGGCAATGTTATTTTAAAAATCTGTCTCCAAAATCCTGCTCCATCTATACTTGCAGCCTCATATAGTTCTACAGGTATCTGTTTTAATCCTGCTAAAAATATAAGCATAGGGGATCCAAATTGCCACATTGCAAGTAAAATTAAAGTCCATATTGCAAAACGAGGATCACCAAGCCACATAATATTTTCAGAAAACCCCAAAATATTCCGTAATATATAATTTACAAGTCCATCCATACCAAAAATTTGTTTCCACATTACTGCTACCGCTACACTTCCCCCAACAAGAGAAGGTACATAGTATATAGCCCTATATAACCTAATTATCTTATGTTCTGAAAGATTTAACACCAAAGCAATAATAAAAGCAAACAGTAACCTAAAAGGAACAGCAAAAACTACATATTTAAGAGTTGCTCCTAATGCATTATAAAAACGCCTATCCTCAAAAAACATTCTATACCAATTTCCTAAACCTATAAATTTAGGAGTACTTAAGACATCATACTTAGTAAAAGATAAAAGAAAAGAAGCTACAAGTGGAAACAAAATAAAGGCTAAAAAACCTATAATCCATGGAGAAATAAAAAAATATCCTGCTAAAATATTGGATCTTTTTTTCTTAGATAATCTCATAATACATCTACTCCCCTTATAAAGTATAAAAAATGGGGGAGAATAATAACACTCTCCCCCTAAAAATTTTAATTACCTTTTTAATATTTTCTCTGCTTCTTTCTTAAGAGTATCATAGGCCTCTTCTAATCCAACCTTCTTGTATCTAATTTGTTCCCATATAGGAGCTATCACATTATTTGATATCTCTGCATGTTTAGGAATATCAGGCGGAGGTGTAGGTGATCCTTCTTTTTCTGCAAGTCTTACAAAAGCAAAAGCCTCTTTCTGAGGAGCATCAAGATATGGTTTTAAGAAAGTTTGTACTCTACTTGAAATAGGAACTCCTCTTTCTGCTTTCATAATCTTATGAGCTTCTAAACTGTTAGTGAAGAAATCAATAAACATAGCTGCTTCTTTAGAATATTTGGTCTTGGAATAAATAGTGAAAAACATGGATGCTTTAAGATAGGTACCAGATTTTAATTTCTTATCAAGCCTTGGGAATAGAACCATCTTTAAAGGTCTGCCAGCAGCCTTTGATATAGCAATAAGCTGGTTACTCCAAGCAAGAGATACGGCAGATTTCTTTTTAACAATAAATTGATCTTCAACTCCAAGACCTGTCCTTGAAACATCCACTGTTACATCTGGAGCAGCACCAGCATTCTCTATATCAAGCATCATTTTCCACCATTTTACAAACGTATCTTTACTAAAGCCTAAGGACATACCATCCTGAGAATATAACCATTCTCCATTCTCAATTAACCAAATTTTGAAGCATTCTATTTGTCCTGTAAATCCTTCAACACCATAAATACCAAGTTTTTTCTTTATTTGTATAACTGTACCTTTGAATTCCTCCCAAGTCCAATCATTTTTGGGAAGAGGAACACCAGCTTGTTTAAATAATTCAGGATCATAAACAAGACCAAGGGCATTAACACCAAGATTTAAACCATAGAGTTTACCATTTACTATTCCTGGCCTTATATAATTAGTAGCCACATCTTTTAGATTTATTACATTATCCTTAACAAAATCATCAAGTGGTAAAAGTAATCCTCTATTTACCCATTCAGTAATATATTGATAATCATGTTGTATTACATCAGGTAAGTTCCCAGCTGCAGCCTGTGTATTAAGTTTCGTCCAGTACTCACTCCATGATGTATATTCGGGCGTTATTTTAATATTAGGATATCTTTTTTCAAACAGTTTGATTACTTCAAGAGTCTGATTATGTCTGGTTTGGCTTCCCCACCATGCAACCCTTAAATTTATAGGCTGTTGAGAATAATTAACTGTCAAAACAACAATAAGAAGTAACAAAAACACTAAAATACCTTTGAACTTCATAACTTTAAACCCCCTTTTTATTTTATTTTGGGAGAGATTTTTATATTTACAGATCACCCCCCTTTAATATTATGCAAAGATTTTGTATATTTTTACGTTTATATTTTATTTTTATTTTTCATTTATGTCAAGATTCTTTCATATTCAAGGTCATGATATAATAAAGCCATGGTTAACCTTGCTAAAAAGATAGCCTTAATTACAGGAGCAAGCAAAGGGATTGGAAAGAAAATTGCAAGAAGGCTTGCAAAGGAAAAGTTTAACCTTGCTCTTATAGCAAAAGATGAAAATAAATTAAAAAAACTAAAAGATGAATTATCAAAAGAAAACATTGATGTATTTATTTTGCCAATAGATTTAACAGAAAATAATGTTCCACAGTTTGTTATTGAGAAAGTAATTGAATATTTTGGGGGATTAGATATATTAATAAATAATGCTGGAACAGCTCTTTCCAAACCTTTATTAGAAACATCAGAGGAAGAATGGGATAATTTAATGACAACTAATGCAAAGGTTCCTTAATTTTTTATGTAAATATGCCATACCTTATTTGAAAAACTCGGAAATTCCAACTATTATAAATATATCTTCAGTAGTAGGATATAAAGGATATGTAAATCAAAGTGCTTATACTGCATCTAAACATGCACTCCACGGATTCACAAAAGTCCTTGCTTAAGAAGTGTATGAATATGGTATAAGAGTACACTTAATATCTCCAGGAGGAGTTGCCACTGATCTTGTTAACAAAGTTAGGCCTGATCTTGAAAAATCATCCCTCATACAACCCTATGAAATTGCAGAAATTATTGTATTTCTATTAAGATTTAGAAATAATGCAGTCATTGACGAAATCCAAGTAAGGCGAAAAGATAATATTCCCTGGAAATAGTTTAAAATCTCTCTTTTAATAATTTTTTTCTATATTTTTCAACCTCTAAATTATCAATTTCATCTATTTGTTCTTTTGTAAAGAAGCGCATCTTTCCAAAGAGTCTTGCCACAAAAATTACTTTAATTGAAGATTCAATAAGTAAAGTTCTATATAATGCCTCTTTTAAATTTCTCCCAACTGTAACAAGACCATGATTCTTTACTAAAACTCCATTATGATTTTTTACAATCTCTCCTACTGCCTCAGCAAACTCTTTACCTCCTGGTACTACATACTCAATTACTGGAATCTCTCCTCCAAGGAGAGCAACCATATCAGGGGTAAAGGGTTTTAAAGATTCATCTTGAAAAGCATATGCAATAGCATATGCAGGATGGGTATGAATCACTGCCATTACATCTTCCCTTTGCTTATAGCACTCAAGATGCATCCAAATTTCTGAGGAAGGCCTTTTATCACCGTCTATAACATTTCCAGAATTTATATCTACTCCTATATAGTCCTCTTCTGTAGCATCTTCAAAGGATGAACCACTTGCTTTTATATATATTCTATCTCCAAGCCTTGCACTTATATTTCCTCCAGGCCCAACAACTAAGTTTTCCATAGCAAGTCTTTTCCCTATCTCTATAAGCTCCTTTTTAAGCTTTGCTATATTAGAATTCATAATAAATTCCCCCCTTAGGAATATAATTTCGTAGGTAATCAGAGGTCTTTTTAAGCTCTTCTAATACTTTCTCCTCAGTTTTTGTGGAAGGTGGAATAACTTCAATTATAAGTACTATTTTATCTACTGGATTCAAATATTTAGATACAGGATTTTCTTTATAATTTTTAAAAGAAGACTTTATTGCAGAAAGTACTTTTTCAATCTTGACATGCCCTATAGAGTTATATTCTTCTGTAAATGGCCAATGACTACTTGAATCAGGTTTTGTCTGTTGTAAATGAATAATGGGAGAAAAACAAGCAAATCTTCTTAACCATTCTTCATAGGAAAGATCATCTTCTGCAAGTCCGTAATGCATTCCAGCCTGATGGCCCACATCAATAGTTAAGTAAACAGGAACCCCTTCATTATCTTTATTTACTTCAATAAGAAATTCTTCAGCCTCTTTTAATGTCCATGGTTTTTCACTTGGTATATACATCTGTTCATTAGAAATGCCTAAAAGCCCATTATCTTTAGCAATCTTAGCAAGTTCCTTAAAAGTATTATAAACGTAATTCATCCTCTCTCTTGTTTTGTAAGGATCTTGCAATACTTCTACAGAAATAGCATCCCAATGTCCCCCAAGATATTTTGCTCCCATCTCCCTTACAATATTTATAGCAGATATAATCCATTCTTTCATTCTCCTTCTCACTCTTTCATTACTATGAGATAAACCATGAAACCTATGGGTTGCCATTCCTGTATAGTAGTCCCATATATCTACACCATATTTTTCTGAATACTCCTTTATTCTCTTTGCTGTCTCTATTTGATATTCCTTATCGCCACTAAAGAAGGGATCCAAAACATCACTACAGAAAGAATGGTAATCATACCCAAGCTCTTTTGTAAGCCTTATAAAATTTTCAGGCTCTTCCCATCTTCTTGTTAAAAAGGCCCCATTAACACCAATATCTATATGTACTCTCATTTGTTCACCTCATCTCTACTCCACCACTAACATTAACAGCATCTCCAGTAATATAGGATGCCTCATCACTGGCAAGAAATACCACCACATTTGCCACATCATCATAAGTACATGCTCTTCCAAGGGGAACCTGTTTTAAATATCTTTCTCTTACCTCTTCTCTACTAATTCCTAGCCTCTTTGCATATTGATCATATAGACTTTCTTTCCACAAAGGTGAATCCAAAAGATCTCCAGGACAGACAGCTACCACTCTTACATTATATGGAGCCAAATCTAATGCAATGCTCTGAGTAAAACCTATTCCTCCAAATTTAGATGCAGAATAAGCAGAATTTCTAAAACTCCCTTTTTTACCAGATTTTGAATTAATCTGTATTATTACACCTGATCTTTGCTTCAACATAACCTTGGCCGCCTCTCTCGCACAGAGAAAATAGCCTGTCAAATTTACATCAATAACCTTTTTCCAATCCTCAAGAGGAAACTCAGTAATATCATGAGCTATCAATATCCCAGCATTAGCCACCATTATATCAAGTTTTCCAAAAACCTCAACCGTCTTTTCTACCATATTTTTCACATCTTCCTCATTCGTTACATCACATTTCACGGCTAATGCTCTTCTTTTATATTCTTCTTCAATTCTTCTTACTACCTCTCGAGCCTTATCTATTTTTATGTCAGCAACAGTTACATCACAACCTTCCTTAGCAAGCCTATAAGCAAGAGCCTCACCAAGCCCTTGAGCTGATCCAGTAACAATTGCTACCCTATCTTTTAATCTTTGGTAATCACACATCTATTTTCTCCCCCCTATTTAATATATAATCTTCTGCTTCTTTACACCACCACCCATTATTCTCTTTAACAATCTGATATAGATCTCTGTAAATATCTTTTAGCTCTGTAGGACCTTCTATGCTTAATCTTTCAAAATCGTCAATATCTGACAAGGGAAATTTTATGTGGGTGTAGATTAATTTCTTTCCTCCAGGAATATTAGGAAAATTTAAAAGCACATCTCTTGCCACATCCAAACCTCCAATATGTGTAATCATAGGAGAAGGATCTATAATACCTTTCTGAATAAGCTCTAAAGCTATTTTCATATCATTAGCATTTCCACCAGATGTAGCCACAAAATGATGCTTATCATAATGAACCTTATAGAAATTAACACATGCAGTAAAATTATGGTCTGTTGGTCCTGCAAAAAAGTTTAGACATCCATCTCTATTAAGGAGAGAGTCTGCTTCCTCAACTAATTTAGGATTGGGATATAATACAAAGATATCATCATATTTTATTTCTTTATATGATCGATCTTTTGTAGGATTAATAAATCTAATATCTATTCCCTTTTCTTTAACCTTATCTAAAGGAAAAGCTCTCATGGCTCTTTGAAGCTTAGAATCATCAATATCAGTAATCACCAACAATCCAGGATTTTGAGGCCCATAAATAAGATAAGAAAGAAAAGCAAGACCCATAGGACCTGCTCCACCTAAAATCGCAGCTTTACCTCCAGGCTTTATACCCATTATGTGCTCATATGAATTTTCCTTTGTATGATATTGAGCATTAACAGCACCAACCACACAAGACAAAGGTTCCACTAATGAGGCCTTATAGAAAGTATCTCCTTCATATATTAAAAGACAATCTTGTTCCATCACTTCATTAGGAATAATGACCCTTGTAGCAAGCCCCCCTAAATATTTGTATGAATAACCAGGAGCACTTAATACACCTACAGGACCTTTTTCATATAAAAGGGCAGGTTGAATAGTAAACTTTTGTCCTTCTTTATACTTATCTTTCCATTTTTCTCCAACCTTTAAAATAATACCTGCCATTTCATGTCCCACAATAACAGGGTTTTTATCAATATCCTTTGGTACTCTTGGATGCTCTGCCCCCTGTACTATCTCTTTATAAGTCGATGGACAACTGGTATCTGAAATTATATTTGCAAGTATTTCATCTTCCTTAATATCGGGAAGCCCAAATTTTTCAAGTCTAAGATCCATCTTTCCATACATTCTTAAAGCTATGGTTTCCATTTTTATTATCCTCCTAAGTTAATAACAAGTTAGGATTCTCAAGAAATTCTTTTATCTTTACAAGAAATTTAGCACCATAAGCCCCATCTATTACTCTATGGTCTGCTGAAAGTGTAATATCCATCATTTTCCTAACCATTATCTCACCATTTACAGCACCCACTCTATCTTGAATAGCCCCAAAAGTAACTATAGCAACTTCAGGCGGATTAATTATGGCTAATATGGACTTTATTCCAAAAACCCCTACATTATTTACTGTTATACTTCTATTAGATATATCTTCAACTCTCAGTTTTCTATTTCTTGCCTTCTCTATCAATAAAATCCTCTCTTCATATATCTGAAGAATATCTTTCTTATCAGCATTTTTAATTACAGGCACCACTACACCTTCATCCCCTAAAGCAACCGCAAAACCAACATTTATCTCCGCTAAAAGTTCTATTTCTGTTTCCTTAAAACGAGAATTTATTAAAGGGAAGTCCTTTATAGAGGATGCTACAGCCTTGATAATAAGATCATCATAAGATATTTTTACTTTATTTTTATTTATAAACTCTTCTCTCACATTCACTAAGTTTGTAGCATCCATCTCTAACTCAGCATAAAAATGAGGTATACTCTGCTTACTCTTCAAAAGTCTCTCAGCTATAGTCCTTCTGGTAGTACTCAAAAGTATCTTTTTTACCTCATTATCTCCACTCAAATTTTATGCCTCCTTATTCAGGAATTTCCTCATCCAAGGTATTTGTAACATAAGCAAGAACAGTACCAACAGGAACTGTTTCTCCTTCTTTTACTAATATTTTTCTTAAATAACCATCATATTCACTCTCTATCTCCATTATTGCCTTTTCCACCTCTATCTCTAATAATGGTTCTCCTTTCTGCAATTTTTCTCCTTCTTTCTTAAGCCAAGTAGTGACAGTCCCATTTTCCATTACATCACTAACCTTTGGCATAACAATTTTCTTTACCATTCTCACTCTTCCTCCTTTTTAAAATAACTGTTTAATCTCATCTATTATTCTCTTATCATTGGGAAGGTAAGCCTTTTCAAGAACTGGAGAGGCTGGGGGTGGACAATAAGGAGCCCCTATCCTCAATGGTGGTCTCTCCAAATATGAATTTGCTTTTTCAAAGAGTTGAGTAATTAGTTCAGCTGATAATGACATAAACTCTACTGCTTGAGTTACAATCACAAATCTTCTTGTCCTTTTTACTGAATCTATTATGGTATCCATATCCAAAGGATAGAGACTTCTTAAATCTATAACCTCTAATTCAATTCCTATCTTTTCTAACTCTTCTGATGCCTTTAAAACCGCATATAACATGGCTGACCATGAAACTACCGTTACACTTTTATCGTAATTCTTAGCTTTTCTTTTAATATCTGCCTTCCCTATTGGAATTATGTAATCCTCTTTTGGTACTTTTCTTTTTGAAAGAGACAAAAGTAATGGATCTTGAAGAAGATTTTGATGCTCTATATAAATCACAGGATTTTTATCCCTTATAGCTGATATTAAAAGCCCCTTTGCATCATAAGCATCTGATGGAGCAACAATTTTCAATCCTGGAAAATGGGTTAATATGGATTCAATACTTTGAGAGTGTTGTCCAGCATATCCTTTACCACCACCAATAGTGGTTATTATGGTAAGAGGTATTTCTGCTTGTCCACCAGTCATATAACGCATCTTAGCAGCTTGGTTTGCCACTTGATCTAAAGCAATTAAAATAAAATCAATATACATAATCTCAACAATAGGTCTCAATCCTCTCATAGCAGCACCAATTCCTGTTCCTACTATTGCAGCTTCCGATATAGCAGTGTTAAATATTCTATCTCTACCAAATATTTCCAATAAACCTTTTGTTTCTCCAAAAGAACCACCATAATCAGCAATATCCTCTCCCCACATGAGTATCCTTGCATCTCTCTTCATTTCTTGATACAAGGCTTCAATTATAGCTTCTTTATAATTTATCTCTATCTCTGGATCCCTATCTTTAAAGGCTGGCTCTTTTAACACAGTAATGTTTCTAAACTTTTCAGGTACATAATCGTCAATAGGAGTATCATTAAATACATATAGAGTCATTTGTTTAGGATCAGGATTGGGAGATTCTATAACTTTTGCAGCTATTTCTTCATTCTTTTTGCGAGCCTCTCTCTTAAGATTTTCTACTTCCTCTTCTGTAAGTACCTCAGCCATTATCAATTCCTTAGCAAAATTTTCTACAGGATCATATTTTTTCCATTCTTGAAGCTCATCATATGTACGATAAGTACCTTCCTCTGGTTTTTCCAATGTATCACTTAAAGAATGTCCCATAAATCTATATCCCCAAAACTCAAGCAAAATAGGGCCATCTCCACTTCTTGCTTTTTCCACTGCTCTCCTTACTGCATCTCTTACAGCAAGAACATTCATAGCATTTATTACTTCAGCATGCATTCCCTTTTTGTTATAAGCAAATCCTCTCTCTGCAATATAATCTATTCCTGTGACCTCTCCTTTTTGCTGACCTGATTCTCCATATTGGTTATTAATAACCATAAATATGACTGGTACACCAAACTTTTTCTTCATCAACCCATTAGTGAATTGAGCCATACAAGCCATATTCAACGCCTCATGAGCTATACCCGTATTCATAGCCCCATCTCCAATAAAACATAGGATTACTTTTCCATCCTCCATATATCTTGATGCCATAGCAGATCCCACTGCAATTCCCATACTACCTCCAACTATGGCATTCGCCCCTAAATGACCTACACTAAAATCCGCAATATGCATGGAGCCTCCTCTTCCCTTACATGCCCCCCATTCCTTTCCAAATAGTTCTCCTATAGCCATAAAGAGTTCTATATCAAGAGCGCATTGATATAAAATATTTTTATTTTTGTTCTTCCAGTCATAACCTAAAAAATTGGCAATCTCTTTGTTACTTTCTATAAAAGAAAAAAGCTCCTCTTCTGACATATCTTTTAATCCAAAGTAACTTTTAGCTATTGCATCTCCATGTCCTCTATGAGTACTTGTTATATAATCATCCTTCTTAATAACCGATATTCCACCCGTAGGTACTGCTTCCTGTCCTATCGATAGATGAGTAGCTCCTATATATAAATAGCGTATATTCCCATACTTCCCCTTATTTGCCCTCAATTCATATATCATCTCTTCAAAATTTCTAATCATAAGCATACATTTAAAAAGATCAATACTTTCTTCCCTTGTTATTGTTCCCTCTTTTAATTCATCTTTAAGGGATTTATTATATTGAAACTTTGGGACTTTCCCGCCAACATCAATATATCCTGGTTCAAACTCTGGGAATACTTTTATCTCTTTTGGCAACTTTAGCACCTCCTTTTTATTTTTTTCTTTTATTTATTTTTATTTTTTATTTTCATTTCTTTTTCTTTTATATTAACATTACACCCTTAAATGTCAAGCATAAAAACATTAAAGAAATATTAATTAATCGATATTCCAAGGAATAGCAGTCATATAGGCAAGATTGGGTTGTCTTGTATCTAATCTTGAATGTTGCACCACAATCTTTACGTTACTCTCCACTTTAATCGCAAAAGGTACATCTCTCTCAAGCTTCACCCCAAGAATTTCTTCTGATCTATCCAATCTTACATGCCATGTTCTCTTTGCAAGAACAACTATCTCTTTTGACTCTATCGGATCTCTATCTTCAAAATAGAAGGTAAATTTAACAGTAGCAGGTTTATCATTTACATTTAAAATACATGTAGACTCATGACTTGGTAAATTAACATCACCCACATCCGGCAAATATGCATCTGGTATAAGCCAAATCTTAGCACCAAGTTCTCTCTCCATTTATTAAACACCCCTTTCAAGATTTTACAAGTTTTCTTCTTTGCTCTATAAAGTTAGAAATTAGAATCGTTGATACTAATAATAATCCAAGTATAATAGTTATCACTTGGCTTGGTATATTTAAAAGATTAAGACTATAAGTGAGATATCCAAGTAAAAATAGAGAAAGTACAACCCCAATCATATTTCCAGATCCACCCAATATGCTTACTCCTCCTAAAACCACTGTTGCTATAACTTCAAGTTCTAAACCACTACCTATGTCAGGCCTTATACTGCTTAATCTTGATGTTAAAAATATAGTTCCTAAACCAGACATAAAACCAATAAGAGTGAATAATATTATTTTTATTTTTTCTACTGGTATACCTGAAAATTTACACGCTTGCTCATTATTCCCTATAGCATATATGTATCTTCCAAAAGTGGTTTTATGTAATATAAAGCCAAAAATAAAAGCAAAAATAATATATACTACTAATGAAAAAGGAATGGGAGTGTTTCCTATATACCCTTGTCCTAAGTACATAAAGCTTTCAGATTCAATTCCTACTGCTGTGTCTTGTAATAAAATATAAGCTATTCCTCTATAGAGAGCGTAAGTACCAAGAGTTATTGCTATAGCAGGTAACCTAAATCTAACAATTAGATAACCATTTAAAAATCCTCCTAAAGTAGCTATTAGTAGCCCTATTAAAACACAAATCCAAATATTAGTACCTGCTCTATGAAGGACACCCATAAAAGCAGATGTCATTCCCATATTTGATGCTACTGAGATATCTATATTTCCACTAATAATAATATACGCCATAGCAAGGGAGATTAATCCTTTCTCCATAAAATTAGTGGTGTTATCAAGTAGGTTTACTATATCTAAAAAATAAGGAGACAAAATACTGCTTATTACAAATACTAATATAATCAATATAAGTAAGATTATTTCCCAAGTAATTTTAATTTTTAACTTCATGATTTCCTCCTATACCTTCTTTGAGTTCTTTCTGCTATCAAGGAATCTATTACTACTGCAGTCAAAAACATAAGTCATTGTAGAGCAAGCTTATAGAAGGGAGAAATTCTCATAATATTTAACCCATTTACTATCATGGTCAACAATAATACCCCTAAAACAACCCCTCCTATTTTTCCTGATCCTCCAGTAGTTTTTACTCCACCTATAACTACAGCAGAAATAGCAGATAATTCAAACCCTACAGCAGCACTACTTTCCGCAGAGGCAAATCTTGAAGTATATAAAACACCACTTAGACCTGATAAAATTCCTGATATTAGATAGACTAAAAAAAGTACTTTTGTTTTATCTATACCAATATAGACCGAAGATTGGGGATTATTACCTACTGCATATATACTTCTTCCTATAGATTTGTAGTTGAGTATATAGTAAAAAAGAAGAAAAACTATAAAAGCATAAATAATCAAGATAGGAATACCAAAAACTTCTACCCTTGTTAAGAGCTTATAACCTTCAGGCATTTCATGAGCATTAACCCACTTTCCCTGACTTATAATATAAACAAGCCCTCTAAAAATATACATGGTAGAGAGTGTAGCTATAATCGGGATTACCCTACCTTTTGCTACAAATAAACCATTTAAAGCTCCACATATACCCCCAATAATAATACCTAAAATTGGTGCTAAAATAACCGGAAGATTATGCAGATCTCTATATAGCATAGAGACAATCATACCTGTCAAGGCAAGATTAGAGCCAACAGAAAGATCTATTCCCCCAGTTAAAATTACCATCATTTCTCCTATAGCCACAATGTTCAATATAGATGCATCAAGAAGAATATAACGAATATTCTCCTAGGTCACAAAATAGGGATTTCTTATAGCTATAATTAGACCAAAAAAGAAAAGAGGAAATATCATGCCTATCTCTCTCAACCTTGATATATTACTATCTTTCTTTATTCCACTCAAAGTATCTAACTCTGTCATAAACAGCCTCCTTTAATCGTTAACTCTTTACCAGATGTCCTCTTCCCCAAGCTAATGACAAAATCTTTTCTTGAGTTGCTTCCTTTCTTGAAAGGCTTCCCACTAATCTTCCCTCATGCATCACCAAAACCCTATCACTCATACCTATCACCTCAGGCATTTCTGAAGAGATAAGTATTATTCCATAACCTTCTTGAACCAATTTATTGATTAGGTTATAAATAGCCACTTTAACCCCCACATCTATACCTCTTGTAGGTTCATCCAAAATAAGAATCCTTGGATTTGTAGAAAGCCACTTAGCAAGGACAACCTTTTGTTGATTTCCTCCAGATAAATTCATAACCTTTTGTCTGAATCCCGTAGCTCTAATATCTAATAATTCATAGTATCTTTTTGTAAGATTTTCTTCTTCTTGTTTATTAATAATTCCTTTATTGGCTAAACTTTGTAAAATAGGAAGAGTAACGTTACATACAATATCCATAGGTAAAAGTAGTCCATGCTGATGCCTGTCTTCAGGAACATAGACTATTCCATGAGTTATAGCATCTTTAGGACTACTTATTTCTACCTCTTTTTCTCTTATATATATCCTACCTTTGTCTTTTTTTCTTATTCCAAATAAAGTTTGAGCAACATCTGTTCTTCCAGAACCTACAAGTCCTGCTATTCCTAAAACCTCTCCTTCATAAAGTTCAAAGGAAATATCATAAAATTCTCCATGTTTTGTTAATCCTTCTACCTTAAGCAGAATATCACCCTTTTTAGCCTCTACCTTAGGATACATATCCTCTAACTTTCTTCCTACCATCATTTGAATCAACTCATCCACATTTGTATCTTTTACATCTCTTGTTCCTATATATTGTCCATCTCTTAGTACTGTCACTCTATCAGCTATTTCAAAAACCTCTTCCAACCTATGAGAAATAAATATAATAGAAGTGCCCTTATTCTTAAGATTTCTTATAATATTAAAAAGTCTTTGGGTTTCTTCTAATGTCAAGGAAGAAGTAGGTTCATCCATAATTAAAATCTTAGGATTTATGGATAAAACTCTTGCAATTTCTACTAATTGTCTTTCAGCTATACTGAGATTTTTTACAGTAATCTTAGGATTCAATTCTATCCCTAAGGAGTTTAATAAATTCTCAGCTTCTTTATATAGGTTCTTCCAATCAATATTTTTTAAAAATGGACTATATTTATAATGGCCGATGAATATATTCTCAGCTACACTCAATTCCGAAAATAAGGCAAGCTCCTGGAAAACAGCAGCAATACCATATTTTTGAGCATCCATAGAATTTTTCAGATGAATCTTCTTTCTCTCTAAAATAATCTCTCCGCTATTAGGTTGCAATACACCACTTATAATTTTAATCAAAGTAGACTTTCCAGCCCCATTTTCTCCCAATAAAGCATGAATCTCTCCTCTTTTTAAATTAAAATCAACATTTTGTAAAACTGGTTTCGTTCCTGTATAAGTTTTATATATCCCCAAAACCTCTAATATATAATCGCTCATATGCTTTATTAACCCCTTCTTCTAATAAATACAATATAAGAGGAGGAGAGATTCTCCCTCCCCTTCTTTTTAATTAGTATACTTTTGACCAATAATCTATATTAGATGCATCAAATACAAACGGAGGACCAAGAATTATCATTCTTCCACCATTTCCTTCATCAACTATTTTTCTTTCTCCAAGCTTACCCAAATTAACGATCTCTCCTACATTACCCTTTATCTCTTTTGTTAATAAACGATATGTGGCATATATTGTTGCATAACCTAAATCTATAGGATTCCATAAAGCAAAAGCTTTACATGTTCCTCTCTTCACATATTCTGCCATTTCACTTGGTAAACCAAGACCTGTAAGCTGTACTTTTCCTGATAGTCCTGCATCCTCAATAGCACGAGCAGCAGCTGCAATACCTACTGTTGTTGGTGCAATTATTCCCTTTAAATTTGGATAAGATTTAAATAATCCCATTGCTTCATTATAACTTTTCTCTCTAATATCATCTCCATACACTATGGCCACAAGTTTCATCTTACTATATTCTGGTTTTTTGAGTTCTTCTTTCATCCATGCTATCCATGTATTTTGATTAGCCATGGTAGAGGCAGCGCTTAGTACAGCAATTTCACCCTCATAATTTATCAACTTAGCTAAAAGTTGAACCTGAATTCTTCCTATTTGTTCCATATCTGCTTGATTTACAAAAAGTTTTCTTCCTTCAGGTTTTACAGCAGAATCAAAAGTTACAACTGGAATACCTCTGAGTTGAGCCTTTCTACATACTGGAACTAAAGCATCGGGATCGTTGGCAGAAACACAAATTGCACTAACTTTTTGAGCAATCATTGAGTTAATAATATCAATTTGTCCCTGAACACTTGATGCAGCTGGAGATTGGTATAAAACAGTAATTCCTAATTCTTTTGCTGCCTCTTGAGCTCCTTTATTTACTGCTTCAAAAAATGGGTTACCAGCAGTTTTACATACTAACCCAATAACATACTTTTTCTGAGCAAATCCTTGTGTACCTAAGGTAATAAGAAGAACAATTAACAAAAAGGTCAAAAACTTTTTCATAAACAACTCCTCCTAATTAAAAATTTTTATATATCCATCCGAAATCTTAGGTACTTAACCACTCACCTCCCCCATTATCAAAAATTTTCATTTTCTTTTATCTTTTGATTTCATTTATTTTTATTTTATACAAAATATGTATTTTTGTCAAAAAATGAAAATAATTCAATAAAATCATAAAACTTTCAACATAAAGGATATATTTTCATTAAAAAGAGAAAGACAAAAACATTAAGATGGTTTATCTATAAAGTTTTATACTCATTGACACAATAAAATAAAAATGATAGAAAATAAAAATAAATTAAAGTATATAAAACTCATTTTGGGGAGGAAAAAATGGAGATTAAAGTTAAATATCCTAATCAGGAAAATTTTATAAAATTTGGGACCTTAATAGTTCCTCCTTTTAATAATCCTCCTGCAGTAAAATCAGAAGTCTTTAACTACTATCATAATATCGCTGATATTTCATCTCTTGGAAGCGAGGGATGTTTAGGATATTTGGAGATAAAAAGAGATTTTAATAGAGCTTTTATCCTGGAAAAAATAGAAAGACATAACCAATCCTCAGAAGCTTTTATTCCTATATTGGGGGTTGGAATAATTTGTCTTGCTCCTGCAACTCCTGGGAAAAACATGCCTGATTTAAATTACATAGAGGCTTTCTGGATAGATGGCACAGTATCTTTTGTCCTTAATGAGGGAGTATGGCACTGGTTACCTTATCCTATTACACCTGAGTTAAGATTCATTTTAGTATTGAAAAAACCAACTATTGAAAAAGATATTGAAATTTTAGATTTGCCTAATAAAATAAAAATAAATATCTAAAAAAAGATAGTAATAATAAAAGGGGAAGGCCAAAAGCCTTCCCCTTTTATTATTTACCTTTTTCTATCTCCTACTCGTAGAGACACTCTCTTATCTTAGGATCATCAATATTTGTCTTATCATACCAGTAGAATCCACTGTCTATGAATTTTGGTAACTTTTCACCCTTAATTGCTTTTACAGCAGCCTCAACAGCCATATAGCCCATTCCAACTGGATTTTGAGTTATAGCACCCTTCATCAATCCAGACTTAATTGCTTCTATCTGCAGTTTTCCAGAATCATATCCTATAACAACTATCTTTCCAACTTTATTCATCTCCCTAACTGCATTAATAACTCCGATAGCTGATCCTTCGTTTGCTCCAAATATACCCTTTAACCTTGGGTGAGCTTGAATGATAGCTTTTGTTAAATCTGTAGATTTAAGATGATCACCACCACCATATTGAATATCAACTATTTTTATCAATGGATATTTTTGTTTTATTCTGTTCACAAATCCATCTCTTCTATCAATTCCTGTCCTACTTGTTTGATCATGTACTACTAAAGCCACTTCTCCAGTTCTTCCTATAAATTCTGCCATTTTATCTGCAGCATAACCAGCAGCCTTTATATTATCTGTTGCAACCGTTGTTACAGGAATATCACTATCTACTCCAGAGTCAAATCCAATTACAGGAATACCCATTTGACGTGCTTTCTCAAGATATGGTATAACTGCTTTACTATCAAGAGCTGCAATACAAAGAGCTGCAGGTTTCTTAGCAAGAGCTGCTTGAAGCATTTCAATCTGTTTATCTACCATTGCTTCAGATTCTGGACCTTCAAAGGTTATTGTTACGCCCAAATCTTTTGCTGCTTTTTCGGCGCCACTCTTTACTGCTTGCCAGAATTGATGCTGGAATCCTTTAGAGACCATAGCAATGTAGGGTCTTTGAGCTGATGTAATGGAAAGCCCAATAAGGAAAATGAACATTAAGGATACGATTAGGAAGCGCTTCATTTTCTAAACCTCCCCCTTAAAGTATTTTTTATAATATTTGCCTTTTTGGCAAATATTACCCAGATTATCATATCTCTCTGATCCTTCTCATCATATCAAGATAAACAGCACCAATAACTATAATTCCACTTACTACAATCTGCCATTCTTGAGGTACAGAAAGGATTCTTAGACCATTAGTTAGAGTACTCATAATTAATGCACCTATGACTGTTCCTATTATAGAACCCTCACCACCTCTTAATGATGTGCCTCCTATTACTACAGCTGCTATAGCGTCCAACTCATATCCTTGACCTAAAGCTGGCTGAGCAGAGTTTAATCTTGAGGCCATTATAACGCCAGCTATGCCCACAAAAGTTCCACACAAGGAATATATTATTATCTTCCATTTATCAACATTTAATCCCGATAATCTTGCTGCATCTTCATTGCTTCCTATAGCAAAGGTATATCTTCCAAGAGCGGTTCTGTTGAGAAGAATATTCGCAATAACTATGAAAAGGATAAACCACAAAATTGCATTAGGAAATTCACCAATATCTGGTATTATTTTTCCTAAAATAGATCCCATAGCAATCTTATTAAATATAGGAGCATCCATAAAGTAAATTGGCTTACAACCTGATATAACTAAGGCCAGACCTTTTGCTATCATCATCATACCCAGGGTTGCAATAAAAGGAGGTAATTTCATTTTTGATATAACAAATCCATTAATAAAACCAGCTAAGGTACCTGTTAATATTCCTCCTAAAACACCAATAAATACTGGTAGTTTCCAAAAAGCTATAAAAACGCCACTCATCACAGAGGATATAGTCATAACAGTACCTATAGAAAGGTCAATACCACCTGTTATAATAACAAAGGTTACACCAAGAGCAAGAAGACCATTTACACAAGTAGCAAGCAAAATTGCAACCACATTTTCATAAGTCAAAAAATTAGGTGAAGCAATTGAGAAAAACGTAAAAAGCAAAAAGAGACTTGCAAACATTAAAATTTGTCTTAGTCCACTCTTAGAGAAAAGAGCTGATAATTTATTAACCATTTAAATTAAAACCTCCTTTTGGTCTTCATACATGGTAGCATATTTCAATATTTTCTCCTCAGTGGCTTCTTCAACATTCAGAATCCCTGTTATTCTGCCTTCACACATAACCGCAATTCTATGACTCATTCTTAATATTTCAGGAAGCTCTGAGGAGATCATTATAATTGATTTTCCTTCTTTTATTAATTCATTCATAAGCTTATATATTTCATTTTTCGCCCCCACATCTATACCTCTCGTAGGTTCATCAAAGATGAGTATGTCACAATTTCTTAAAAGCCATTTTGCAACTACAACCTTTTGTTGATTTCCTCCAGATAAATTCATAACCTTTTGTCTAATAGATGGCGTCCTTATCTTTAACCTCTGAACATATTCATTTGAAACTTTCTCTGCCTTTTTATCATCAACAAAACCTAATGCTTTCAAAAATTCACTCATGGAAGGCAAAATTATATTTGTCTTCACGTCCAAATTGGGCATTAAACCATATCTTTTCCTATCCTCAGATAGATATCCAATACCGTGCTTTATAGCATCCCATGGATTTTTAATATTAACCTTTTTAGATTTTACATATATTTCTCCGAAATCGATGGGATCAGCACCAAATATTGCTCTTGCTAACTCTGTCCTTCCAGCCCCTATTAATCCTGCAAATCCTAAGATTTCCCCTTTTCTTAACTCAAAATTAATATTTTTTAATATCTTTCCTCTTTTTAAGTTTCTAACAGCTAAGACAACTTCAGACCCTTCCTCTACCTCTTTTTCTCTAAGAGTCTCATAAATCTCTCTACCCACCATCATGCTTATAATCTTATCAATGGTCACATTTTCTATGTTCTCTGTTCCTATATATTGTCCATCTCTCATGACAGTTACTCTATCAGCTATTTGTTTTAATTCTTCCAATCTATGGGAAATATAAATTATCCCTATTCCTTGAGATTTTAATTTTCTTATGATACTAAATAATTCTTCTGTTTCCGCTTCACTTAAAGCAGCTGTTGGCTCATCAAAAATTATTACCTCTGAATTAAATGATAAGGCTTTAGCAATTTCAACCATTTGCTGTTTACCAACAGTTAATTCTGAAACTTTTACTTTTGGATCCACTTTTAAATGAAGCATATCTAAAAGTTCTTTTGTTCTTTTATTGATCTCGTCATCATCTAAGAATATTGGTATATTTTTCTTTTTTGGTTCTCTACCTATAAAAATATTTTGAGCTACTGTGAGATGAGGCATTAAATTTAATTCTTGGAAAACCATACTTATACCCATATCTTGTGCAAACCGAGGGTTAAGGATATCTACCTCTTTCCCTTTATAAATAATTCTTCCCGAATCTTTTCTATAAGCGCCAACTAATATCTTCATTAATGTAGACTTTCCCGCTCCATTTTCTCCAACCAATGCATGTACCTCGCCACGTTTCAGCTCAAAATAAGCATCCTTTAAAGCTTGGACTCCTGGGAAACTCTTATTTATATTTTCCATTAAGACTAAGGTTTCAGTATTTATAGTTTCATCCCCCTTATTTAAAATTTATTATCCTCTTACTTTTTTATAGAGTGGTCCAAAGTTTAAACAAGCTCTATAATCAGCTCCTTCTAAATCTTGAGTACCAAACATAGACCAAGCACTTGGTCTAAATATTCTATCTTCCTCCACATTATGCATACAAACAGGAATCCTTAAAATGGATGCAAGGGTTATTAAAAGATCACCCACATGCCCATAAGTAATAGCACAGTGATTTGCACCCCAATTTTCCATTACTGAGTAAACACTTTTAAAGGCACCCTTTCCAGTAAGCTTAGGGACAAACCATGTAGTTGGCCAAGTTGGATCTGTTCTTTTATCAAGAATATCATGAACATGGGGAGGAAGTTCCACTGTGTAACCCTCTGCAATCTGCAAAACAGGGCCAAGCCCCTTAACTATATTTAATCTACTTATAGTTACTGGCATACCCCCTCTTGTAGTAAAGTCCGTAGAAAAACCACCACCTCTAAAATATCCAAGGTTAGCATAACAGAATTTAGTGGCATTAATACATTTCAAAACTTCCTCATCAGTTATTTCCCAGAATGGCTTTATAGCTGGTTTTCCGTCTATTTCTTGTTCTCCTGTACCATCAAGAGCAGCAGGTCCAGAATTTATTAAGTGAATTACTCCGTTTTGGGCTAAACCTTCAGGCTTCCATCCTGTAACCCTATATATTGCTTCAGGACTCCAATAAGTTCTAACATCAGCAAAAATTTGAGCAGTGTTAGTTAGAAGATGACCAAATAACATACACACTCCATTGAGACTATCATTCTCTGTTGCCAATATATAAGGTTGTCTTAATCCATTCCAATCAAAAGATGAATTTAAAATAGCCTCTGGAAAATCACCATTTGGGAAATGATCTGTCCATTGTCTTTGCCCTTGAAATCCAGCTACAATAGCATTATGTCCTAAACTTTCCTCAGGATAACCAAGTTCTTCTAACTTTTTATTTCCAACCATTAAATCTCTGATTATTAACGTCATCTTCACTACAAATTCCCATACTTCCTGCTTTTTTTTCTCATTAACCCTTTTTTCAGGTGGATTAGGATCCTCCCCCTCTTTCAAATATTTTTTAACCCACTCCATTGCTCTGTTAAATTCTTCTTCATCATAAATCTTCCTTTCAATCCTACGAATTATTTCTGTCATATCTAAATACTCAACCCTCATCCCTAAATAATCCTCAAAGAAGTCAGGATCAACAATAGATCCTGCAATTCCCATAGATACACTACCTATAGAAAGATAAGACTTGTTTTTCATAATAGCTACTGCTAAAGCACTCTTTACAAACTTAATTATCTTTTCTTTTACATCAGAGGGGATAGTGTAATCATCTCTATCTTGAACATCTTTTCCATAAATCTTAAATACTGGAAGTCCTTTTTGATTGTGAGCAGCTGAAACTGCTGCAAGATAAACCGCTCCTGGTCTTTCTGTACCATTAAATCCCCAAACAGCCTTTGGGATATCAAGGTTCATATCCATTGTTTCTGCTCCATAACACCAACAAGGAGTAACAGTTATAGATAATCCTACTCCTTCTTTTCTAAATAGCTCATCTGCCATTCTTGCTTCTGCAACTCCTCCAATACACCTTTCTGGGATTACACATTTAACCTTTTCTCCATTAGGAAGATAAACATTATTTTCAATAAACTCTGCAACTGACTTTGCAAGATTCATAGTTTGATCTTCTAAAGTCTCTCTTACCCCCCCATATCTTCCATCTATAGTTGGACGAATTCCTACCTTAGGGTAATCCTCTATAAACCTTTTTTCACCAACTCTAATAGGAAATAATCTATTCATAGAAAATATCCTCCCCTCTTTAATTAATTCTTAGGTGGAGCTGTAGACTTTCTTATAATTAATTCAGGAGTCAATATAATCTCTCTTTTTTCTTGTATCTTATCTTTATTCTCTATTCTCCTTATTAAAAGTTCCGCAGCCAAAACTCCCATTGTATAGGCTGGCTGTTTTACTACAGTAAGAAAAGGATATACCTCAGACAAACTCTCAATGTCATCGAAAGAAACAAGAGAAATATCATCTGGAATTTCCAATCCTTTTTCTTTAATTGCTAACATAGCACCAATAGCCATTAAATTGTTACCCCCAAAAACAGCTGTTGGAGGATCTTTTATCTCTAATAACTCTTTTGTTAATCTATATCCATCTTCCTTAGAGAATTTAGACCTCTCACTAATTTTTATTAAACTATCATCAATAGGAATTTTTGCCTCGTTCAAAGCCTTTTTATATCCTTCTACTCTATCTCTTGCTGTAGAAATAAATGTACTTCCTACCACAATTCCTATTCTCTTGTGCCCTAATTCAATTAAATGTTTTGTTAACAAATACGCCCCATATACACTATCTCCTCTTACAATATCTAAGTCATTAACAGCTTCAATCGTTCTATCAATTAAGACTATAGGTATATTTTTAAGGAATAAAGATTTTAAGGGAGTTTTTTTCCCAGATGCAGAGGCATAGATAACACCATCTACTTTACTTTTAGCCAAAACTTCTACATACATTAATTCCTTTTCAGGATTTTCATCAGTACTACATATTATTACTGTGTAATGTTTAGAAATTGCAGTATCCTCTACGCCACGAGCAATTGTTGTAAAAAATGGGTTTGTTATATCAGAGATCACAAGTCCTAAAGTAGAAGTTTTATTTAATACTAAGCTTCTTGCAATAGAATTAGGAACATAGCCTAATTCTTCAATAGCTTTTAAGACCTTCTTTCGGGTACTTTCACTTACATTTTTACCCCCATTAATAACCCTTGAAACGGTCATTACTGATACTCCAGCCTTTTTAGCCACATCTTTAATAGTTACCAATCTTAGATCCCCCTATTTATTACTTTTATGTTAACGATAACATAATACTATAAAAATTGAAAAAGGTCAATAAGATTTTTTTAAAAAATTGAAAGTTAGCAAATCCCTGAATATAGCTTATTCAAAGCTATAATAAAGATAAATATTATTCTCCATAAAGCATTACTTAGATGGGATCTATGCATTCAAATACACAAAGATAAAATTATATAACTCTTGAACAAAAACTCTTTATAATTTTTTATAATTTATTCCAGAAAAATGTGGCTAAAGGTTAAGAAGAACCTGATAAGTGAAGGAATTTCCCCCTTTTTTGACAATCACCGAATTTTTATGTTATTATCCAAAAATAAAATAGATAGGTGATACAAACCATGCTTCCTGACGAAAGAAGATCTAAAATACTTGAACTATTAGAAAAAGAGAGAAGTATCAAGGTTAACGATCTTGTTAAATTATTCAATGTTACAGGAGCTACAATAAGAAGAGATTTGGAAGCCTTGGAAAAAGAGGGTTTCCTTAAAAGAACCCATGGTGGAGCAATACTACCTCATAGTTTTTCCTTTGAACCTCTTTTTACAACCAAAAAAAGACAAAACCTTAAAGAAAAAATGGCAATTGGGAAAAAGGCTGCAGAGATCATAAACGATGGTGAATCTATATTTATTGAAGCAGGGAGCACCACATTACAAATAGCAAAAAATATAAAAAATAAACATGATCTTACAGTGCTTACAAATTCAATAGAAGTTGCAAGAGAACTTTTGAACGCAAGAGGTGTAGAAGTAATATTAACAGGTGGTGTTCTAAGAAAAGAAACCATTGCTCTCATTGGTCCTTTAGCAGAAAGGGTTTTGAGAGAATTTAGGGTTGATAAGGTATTTTTAGGTATATCTGGAATTATACCTTCAAAAGGCATGTATACTGCAAGTATCGCTGAATCTCAAATTAAAAAATTAATTATAGAGATGGGAAGAGAGATAATAGGAGTTGCAGATCATAGTAAATTTGGAAAGGAATGTTTTTCTTTTGTAGCACCCACAAATGTTATGCATAAGATTATCATTGATGACAATGTTCCATCTCATTATATGGAAGAGCTTAAAAAAGAAGGAGTAGAAGTTATAACTGTACATCCTGAAGAAGAATAAACCTATAACACCTATTATGGTATAATTTTTTAAAATAAATCCTAAAAAGAAAGGAGTATATCTTATGTTGGAGGGGAAGAAGATTGCTGTTTTTAATGTAGCAAATAAGAAAAGTATTGCTTGGGCTATTTCTCAATCTATAATGAAATTTGGAGGAGAGGTTATTATTGGCTATCAAAATGAAAGATTAAGAGAAAATGTAGAAGAATTAATAGCTGACCTAAACCCAAAACCATTGCTTGTGGAATGTGATGTATCCAAAGATGAAAATATTGAGAAAGTAGCTGAGGAGATTGAGAAAAAAGTAGGTAAAATAGATGGATTTGTACATTCCATAGCTTATGCCCCATCCGACGCTCTAAAAAATCCCTTTATTGAAACCTCTAAAGAAGCTTTTTTAACTGCCATGGAAATAAGTGTATATTCCTTTGTGGCTATGACCAGAATATTCAAAAGAATATTAAATAAACCAGCCAGAATACTTACTCTGACCTATTATGGAGCTGAAAAAGTAGTTCCTAATTATAATGTGATGGGAGTTGCCAAAGCAGCATTAGAAGCTTCAGTAAGATACTTAGCCTATGATTTAGGAGAGGAAAATATAAGGGTAAATGCTATCTCTGCAGGACCATTAAGTACTTTGGCTGCAAGAGGTATAGCTAAATTTAGTGATATGCTTGAATATCACAGAGAAAAAGCACCTTTAAAAAGAAATATTGAACATAGAGAAGTAGGAGATTCCGCAGTTTTTCTTTTAAGTGATCTTGCATCTGGAATAACAGGAGAAGTGCTCTATGTAGATGCAGGATACAATATTATGGGTATATAAATTTTTAGGAGGAAATAAATGAAATTACCAGAACTTAGAATTGGGAATTTAGTAGCCAAAATACCAATAGTACAAGGAGGTATGGCTGTTGGAATATCTCTTTCAGGACTTGCATCAGCTGTAGCAGAAGCTGGAGGTATAGGTGTAATAGGTACAGCAGGCATTGGTATGGATGAGCCAGATTTTTTTGAAAATTTTATTGAGGCTAATATTAGAGCGTTAAGAAATGAAATTAGAAAATCAAAAGAAAAAACAAAGGGCATAATTGGAGTAAACATAATGGTAGCCCTTTCTAATTTTGCAGATATGGTAAGAACTTCAATTGAAGAAAAAGTAGATATTATTTTTTCAGGGGCAGGTCTTCCTTTAGACCTTCCTAAATATCTTATAAAAGGAGCAAAAACAAAATTAGTACCAATCATTTCCTCAGCAAGAGCGGCTAAAATCATTGCCAAAAGTTGGATTGAAAAATACAATTATGTACCTGACGCTTTTGTAGTAGAGGGACCATTAGCAGGAGGTCATTTAGGATTTAAGAAGGAAGAATTAGAAGACCCTAATGTAACCTTAGAGAACAGATTAAAAGAAGTATTAGATGAGGTAAAAATCTTAGAAGAAAAATATGATAAAGAAATTCCAGTAATTGCAGGTGGTGGTATATATGATGGAAAAGATATAGCAAAATTCATTAAATTAGGGGCGAGTGGCGTACAGATAGCTACAAGATTTGTAGCAACTTATGAATGTGATGCAGACGAAAAATTTAAACAAGAATACATAAGGGCTAAAAAAGAAGACATAGTTATTATAAAAAGTCCTGTAGGACTTCCTGGAAGAGCCATAAAAAATGATTTTTTAGATGCAGTTGAAAGGGGCGAAAAGAAACCATACAAATGTGTATTTCAATGCATAAGGACATGTGACTACAAAAATACTCCATATTGCATAGCCTTAGCATTACTAAATGCCAAAAAGGGAAACTTAAAAGCAGGATTTGCTTTTGCAGGAGCTAATGCTTATAGGGTCGACAAAATTGTAAGTGTAAAGGATCTTATGAAAGAATTGGTAGAGGAGACAGAAGAGAATTTATGAAAGCTATAGATTTTACATTAAAAGATCAAAATGGAAAAGATTGGTGTCTCTCAGACTTTAAGGGTAAATGGGTAGTACTATATTTTTATCCCAAAGATATGACATCAGGTTGTACAAAAGAAGCTGTGAATTTCTCAGAAAAGATCGAAGAATTCAATAAAAGGAATGTGGAAGTTGTGGGAATAAGCAAAGACTCTATAGAAAGTCACAAAAAGTTTGTAGAAAAATATAATTTAAAAATTACTCTACTTTCTGATCCAAATGTAGAGGTTATTAAACAATATGGGGCATGGGGAAAGAAGAAAATGTATGGTAAAGAGACAGAAGGCACAATAAGAAGCACTTTTATCATCTCTCCCGAGGGAGAGATTGTATATTCATGGAAAAATATAAAAGTAGATGGACACGTAGAAGAGGTACTCAGTAAATTAGACGAACTTATAGAAAAGAAATAACGCTATAATTTTTCTTCTACTACTTTATTCCTTAATACACCTACTTTTTCTACTAAACACTCCACCACATCTCCAGGATTTATAGGAGCAATACCTGAAGGTGTACCAGTAGCTATGATATCTCCAGCCTCTAAGGTTAGATGTTTGGAAATATAAGAAATAATTTGAGGAATTTTAAAGAGCATATTTTTAGTATTATTCTTTTGTCTTATCTCCCCATTTACCCTAAGTTCCATATTTAGGTTATGAGGTTCTTTTAAATCCTCTTTAAATACTAAATAGGGGCCTACAGGACAAAAAGTATCAAAACTTTTGGATCTAAACCAAGGATTAGTATTTTGAAAATCCTCTGCCTGCATGTCTCTGGCAGTAACGTCATTTACTATAGTATAGCCAAGAACATAATCAAAAGCATCCTCTTCTTTTATATATTTACCTCTCTTCTTTATTATCACTCCTAACTCTACTTCAGGATCTACCCTTGTAAGGAACGAGGGATAAACTATTTTATCCTCATGTCCAATAAGGGAAGATGGTGCTTTACTAAAAAAGACAGGCTCCTTAGGTATTTTATGCCCTAGCTCTTTCGCATGCTCAGAATAATTTCTGCCTAAGGCAAGAATTTTTTGAGGCTTTAATATGGGAGGAAGGTACTTAAATTTCTCTTCTGTAAGGGTATAAATAAAATTATGCTCAAGAATAAAATCAAACACTTTACTCAAATATTCACGAAGATCATCTATATAAAGAAGATCATCAATTTTATCCACATTCTTGGGAGTCTTTTCGTATATGGAGGAATATATATGGATAGCTTTAGAAAGATTTAACATTTTATCCTCATAAAAAAGGCCAACAAAATTTCTCTCTCCAGCCTTACAATTGGCTATCTTCATAAGCCTTCCTCCTTTTTTTATCTAAAACTTGAAGATAATTATATCATATACTTTACATTTATAAATTTATATGGTATAGTTAATCCTACAATTAAGGTTATCTATATGTTTAGGTTTTTGAGAAACAAAGACAAAAGTGAAAGAAAATGCTTGAGAATCCTTTGGACCCACCAAATGAATTCTCAAGCATTTTTATTTTCCAGAAAGAGAGGTGAAGTGTACCGAGCAGTATCCTATTTGTTCCAAGTTCTCAGGGGTTCTGGAAATGCTCCCGTAAAAAGCTTTCCCAATTTAAAAAATCTAAAAACTTTCCATGAGGTGAAAAAATGAGTAAGACTTTGTATGTTGGTAATTTACCTTGGTCTACAACAGAAGAAGAGCTAAAATCTATATTCTCAAATCACGGTACTGTGTATTCTGCAAGAATTATATCTGACAGAAATACAGGAAGATCTAAGGGATTTGGGTTTGTTGAAGTAGATGAGAATTCTGCTGCAAAAATGATAGCTGAACTTAACAACACAGAAGTAAAGGGAAGAAAAATTGTTGTTAATGAAGCAAAACCAAGGGAAGAAAGACCACGCGAAAGAAGAAATCGTGGTCAATAGTTTAGACTAATCTAAAATATTAAAATAAAAAGACCCCTCCTTTTGGAGGGGTCTTTTATTAGGTATATAATAACATTAATAAAAGAAGTAAGGATTGGAGGTAAGAGATATATATATGAAGAAGTGGAAAATATTTGCAATAGGAATTCTAATACTCCTATTAGTACTTATAGCAGTAGGAGTTGGTGGATATTATTACATCCAAGGAAGTTATAACTATACTCCTACCAAAAATTATCCTTCTTTGGATAAAGTAGACCTCTTAGATGTAGCTTTAAATCATGTGGATAAAATAAATGTGGTTCTGCTCGGTGTAGATGAAAGAAAAGATGATCCTGGAAGATCAGACACCATAATGATTTCTTCCTTAGATCTTAAAAATAAAAAGGTATATATACTATCTATTCCAAGAGATACAAGAGTAAATATACCTAATTATGGATATACAAAGATTAATCATGCCTATGCCTATGGAGGAATTGATCTATCTCTAAAAACCATTGAAGAATTTACCGGTATTCCTATACATTACTATGTAAAGGTAAACTTTCATCAATTTGAAAAGTTTATAGATGCCATAGGCGGTGTAGATATAGAAGTAGAAAAAAGGATGTATTATAGGGATAAAACAGATAAATTCCTTGTAGATCTTTATCCTGGTCTTCATCATTTAAATGGTAAAGAGGCTTTAGGATATGTGAGATTTAGACATGATTTAATGGGAGACTTAGGAAGAATAGAAAGACAACAAAAATTTTTAAAAGCCTTATTTAAACAAGCAAAAGAGAAGGTAAACCTTATCAATCTTCCCTATTACATATCACTTGCTGGCTCTATTCTTTCCACCAATATCTCCCTTATGGAGAGTTTAGTGATAGCAAGTAAGTTCTTGGATATAACTGAAGAAGATATTCATACTTTTCTAATGCCTGGAACTCCAGAAAATATTAATGGAATAAGTTATGTAATTCCAGATAGGAAAAAGTTAGATGAAATATTAAATCAATATTTTAGAGTTAATAACAAAAAGGAGGGGTGATGAATTTCTTGGAAAGCAGAGAAAAAGCCTTAAGAGTTGCTCAGATTGTATTGGAGAAAAAGGGAGAGAATATAGTAATTATTGATGTCTCAAAAGCATTAGGTATAACCGATTTTATAATAATATGCACAGGTACTACTCCACTTCAAAGAAAAGCAATTCAGAGAACTATAGAAGAAGAAATGGAAAAACTTGGATTTACACCAAGAGGAGTAGAAGGAAGAGAAGGTACTGGATGGACCCTTCTTGATTACTACGATTTCATAGTTCATATTTTCTCTCCCAGAGCAAGAGAGTTTTATGGTCTTGAGGAACTTTACCAGAATCTACCGAAAATAACAGAATTTTAGAATAAGAGACTAAATGCTTCATATCCCTATAGAATGGGAAGAGACCACAAGAGAGATCCTAAATGAGAAAGGTACTATTCTTGTCTTAGGACTCACAAATGCTGGTAAAAGTACATTTGTAAAATATCTTGCAGATTTGGGAATTCAGAATGGATTAAAAGTAGCAGTAATTAATTCCGATTTAGGACAAGCAGATATTGGTTTACCAGGTACTATTTCTCTTATCTATCCAGAAGGGGAAATATCAAGCTCAGAAAATATATTTGTAAATAGTTGGTGCTTTGTAGGAGAAATTACTCCTGTAGGAAAATTTTTACAAGTAATAACAGGAGTAAGAAAGCTTCTTGATGAAGCAAAAGAAAAAGCAGATTTGATAATTATAAATACCTGTGGCCTTGTACAAGGAAGATTAGGAAAAATTTTAAAATACTACAAAACCTCTCTTATTAATCCAGATTTTATTGTAGGAATATACTTTTTAAATGAATTAGATACATTATTAAAAATTATAGGAAGATTTGCCAAAAAGGTTTATAAAGTACCAAGAAGTCCATATGCAAGAGAAAGAGGGCCAGAAGAAAGAAAAGAATTCAGAGAAAAAAGATATGAGAAATATTTTCAAGATAGCAAAATCTTAGTTTTTCCTCTTTTCTTAGTTTACTCCATAGATAAATATGTGGATTTCACAAAAGAAGATTATAGAGAAAGGTTGGTAGGTCTTTTAGATAAAAGGGAGAAATTACTTTCCTTAGGAATTGTGGAGAACATAGATCTGGAAAAAAGAATCATATATATATTTACACCCTTAAAAAATCCTCAAGAAGTAAAAAGAATTGAAATTGGAGGAATAAAACTTAAAATTATTAAAAAAACACAATAAATGAGGAAGGCTTTTTGCCTTCCTCATTATATTTTCTTATCTTCTTAAAGCAATATGTAGTACACTTCCTAAAGGTACCTTTACTGCCTCCATAATAGCTTCTGGAAGAGTAGGGTGGGTATGTATAGTATCTGCCACATCATCAAGGGTAAGATTGTTCTTGATAGCAAGAGCAAGTTCTGCTATCATTACAGAGGCTTCTGGACCCACTATTTGAGCTCCTATAAGTACCTTATCCTCTTTTCTTGCAACTACCTTTACAAGTCCATCAGTAGCATTCATGGTAACTGCCTTACCATTAGCAGTAAATGGAAATTCTCCTACTAGTACTTCCATACCTTGTTTCTTTGCCTCTTCCTCAGTTAAACCACAAACTGCAATTTCTGGAGTAGAGAATATAGCCCATGGTAGTACTCTATAATCCATTTTCTTTTCTTCCCCTGCAATAATCTCAGCTACTACTTCTCCTTCCTTCATGGCCTTATGAGCAAGTAAAAGACCACCTATTACATCTCCAATAGCATATATATTATCCACATTTGTTCTCAGAAATTCATCTACTACTATTCTACCTTTTTCAGTATTTATTCCCACATTTTCAAGACCTATATTATCGGAATTTAATTTTCTTCCAATAGAGACAAGCACTTTCTCACTTTCTATAGTTTCTCCTGTGGATAAAGTAGAATATACTTTACCATCCTTAACCTCTATATTCTCTATTTTTGCTCCTGTCTTGATCTCAATTCCTTTTTTATTTAAAATTCTTTGTAGAAGAGTAGCAATCTTCCTATCCTTCAAAGTAGGTACCACTTGAGGCATCATTTCCACAATAGTTACTTTGGTATCAAAAGCATTATAAAAGTTTGCAAACTCTATACCAATAGCCCCTGCCCCTACAATGAGTATATCCTTAGGGATTTCTCTTAATCTTAAAGCATCATCGGATGTGAGCACATTTACCCCATCAATCTTAAAAGATGGAATTATAGCAGGCTCCGATCCTGTAGCAATAACAATATTATCTCCTTTAATTAATTCTTTCCCTTCCTTTGTTTCTACTTCTACTGTAGTATTATCAAGAATTTTCCCCTTTCCTTTTTTTAAAGTAATCTTTCTTGCCTTGAATAGGTATTCTATACCTGTTACTAATTTCTTAACTACATTTTCTTTCCAACCATATATTCCATTCACATCATATCCAAAAGAATCAACCTTTATTCCAAATATATGTCCTTCCTTAATACTGCTATAAATCTCTGCACTCTTTAAAAGAGCTTTTGTAGGTATACAACCTCTATTTAAGCAAGTTCCTCCTAAATCTCTTTCTTCTATCACACACACTTTCTTTCCTAAATCTGCTGCTCTAATTGCTCCTACATAACCTCCAGATCCTCCACCTAAAAAAATTACATCATACTTTTCCATTTACTTGGGCCTCCTTAAGATATAATCAATTCGTTCTTTTCAATTAATTCTACCCAACCATTATAATCTATACAACCATATATGCTATCTTCTTCCCTATATCCCCTGGCTTCTAAGTCTTCCTTTAATGTATACACAGAAACACCATCTTTTAAATATTCTTTACTCTTTTCATTTATAGCCCAAAATATCCCATCTTGCACTAAAATAACAATATCTCCTGGCTTTGTAATTTCCCACATCCTTTTGCTTATATTTTCAACAGGACTTTTCTTAATTACTATAAGTGCCATTTTTTACCACCTCATTTAGAAGAAAATTACTCTATCAAAGGAATGTATAAAATCAGAAAGATTATCCTTTGAAATGATATTTGCCTTCCATTTAGGTTCCAGATCTTCTTCCTTTATCTTTCTACTCTCCAAATCTTCCTTCACTACATATACAGGAGTTCCATATCTCTCCAAATATTTAAAAGAGAGAGAAAGAGAAAGACATCCAAGATTCTCAGGGTGAGTATTTTTGTTGATTGCAACCACCGCATCTTCCATCAATAAAATAGAAGGCTCTAAATCTTCACCATACATACCAAAAGCACTACGAAGAGCTTCGTTTACCCAAATAGATCCTCCCGGACTTTGATATACGACAAATAAAACTTTTTTCATTTCTATTCCTCCTACGGCATCAAATTTATATATCTATCTGCATTAAAAATTAAAGATGCCATTTCAGGAACTCCAGAAAATTTAGGCCCTTCAACAGTATTCTCAGAAGATAAACCTCTATAATCAGCACACAATCCACAAATATGAATCTCTACCCCTTTTTCTGACAATTCTTTCATCTTTAAAGGAATATTTCTATCTACTCTTAGAGGTTTCACTTTTGAATTTACAGAAAGAACTGAATCAGCAAAAAGAAATATGGATACTTTATGCCCTCTATTCAAAGCTGCCTCTGCTAAATGGATTGCTGTATCTAAATCTTCATATGTATAGGGAGGAACATTTACTTGTATGGCAATATGCATAGTATTTTATTCACCTCACTTATTATTTCCTTTGAAATAGATACCAATACATAAACCAATTTCCTAAAACAAAGAAAATAGTAGCCAAAATAGAACCTAAAGCAAGATGAGGAAGACCAGAAAGGACATGACCTATATTACACCCTGCAGCAACTCCTGCTCCAAATCCCATTAAAATACCACCCACTATAACCTGAACATAAGTCTTGGGATCTTTTGGAACCCTTAATTTGAACTCCTTATAAGCTAAAGCAGATATAAATGCTCCAATAATTATACCGAGAACTTCCATTCCTATCCAGTTATAGCTTGTTTCCGTTGTTGTTGCCCTTAACAAATTGATCCATCCCCCAGTAATACCTAAGGCATATGTCTTTTGAGAAAGGTAACCAATGATTCCTACTATTCCAAGAGCTATACCTCCTGTAATATAATTAAGCCCTGTAGTTTGTCTCTCAGTAGTCTTGGTACCCCATATATAGATAGCTAAAATAATTGCCCAAATTATAGCTATAATCCACGGATTAATCCCCAAAAGAGTTGCAAGAGTAGGATTTACCTTTCCATCTACCGCATTATATATACCTGGATTTTGTAAGTTAACAGTTATGGGCTTACCAACCCATGAATTCACAAAATTTAATTTTCCTCCTCTTACAGCAGAAGCTGTTATTCCAAAGGAAAGACCTGCTAATATAGAGGTTATATAACCCTCTCCAATTCTATATGTAACACCACTTGCACAACCACCAGCCAGTACCATTCCCATTCCAAATAAGAATCCACCTACAATCTGAGCAAGTGGGATAAAGGGTAAAGGATTAAGTTTAATAAATCCTAAGGAAGCTACCAAATGAAATCCTATAGTTTCTACTAATATAGCTAATGCTGCCATTTTAAGTAGATAATTATCCTTACTAAATTTAACATCTCTAAAAGCAGAATTAAAACACATTCTTGATCTCTGTAAAACAACGCCAAAAAGTATTCCTACTAAAAGCCCTTGCCAAATCATAAATCTTACAACCCCCTTCTATAGTTTTTTAATAAGAATTCTCCATTCACTGGGACCTATCTCTTCAATTGCAAGAACTTCCCCTCCAACCTCTTTTACCCCTTGAGGAATTCTTTCCTTTGAAAGAGCGTAATCGATAAGTACTTCAAGAACCTCTCCAGATTGCATCGTCTTTAACTTTTTCTTTGTTTCCACATCTGGTACAGGACAAACTTCTCCTCTGACATCCAAGGTATAATTAGGTTTTACATCCATTCTAAAATTCCTCCTTTAATATTGTTAAAAATTTAACAATACATATATTACAACAAAAATTGTAGCATTTCAATAATATAATAATTTTTAAACCTCACAAATTCTATAGAAATATACATTTATTTTTGATCTTTTATCCACAAAGCTATATCTTTAATTACATATTCTGGTATGTTACCTACCTTGTTATATTCATCTGGCGTACTCTTTCCCGTACCTTCCATGAATAAGTGATTTAATTTAGGATATAACTTTAATTTAATATTCTCTATTGTTAGATAATATGCTCCAACCTTCAAAGTCTTTTATAGTTACTTGATAATCCCTTTCTCCTTGTATAATTAAGGCAGAAATATTTAATTCAGAAAGAGTTTTAACTGGATCATAATTTTTTAAATCCAAAAAGTATTTAACAGGAGCACCTAGTATATTCATGGATAAAGAGTATTTTGTTGCTAATTCTGGATCCTCTAATTTTTCAACTTCCTTTTTTATTAATTCAAGTTGTTCCTTCTCCTTCTCATCTATTTTGCCATCTAAATTAGCAATATAATTAATTTGCTCCCATATTAAATCTTCTAATAGTCTTGTAGGTCCTGCCATGATAATAATTCCCTTTACATCCTTACTTAGACTTGCTATCCTTGGTGCAAGCATTCCTCCTAAACTATGTCCTAAAATAAATATCTTTGACTTATCAATTTCTTCTTGAGTCTTAACAAACTCTATGGCATAAAGAACATCTACTATCACTTCTTCCATTACTGTGAAACCATCTTCATACTTAGAAAATTCTTGAGGATATATCTTTGCTCTTTTATCATATCTTAAAGTGGCAATCCCAAAACTTGAAAGCCCCCATGCTAAATCCCTAAATATCTTATTAGGTCCTACTGTCTCATCCATATCATTTGGACCACTTCCATGGACAAATATGACTACTGGGAATGGCCCTTTTCCCTTTGGTATAGTAAGCTTTACAGCGAGAACAAAATCTTTACCAATTTTTAAATCCTTTTCTTCAAAAGCCTCAAGATTTACATATGGTGGAGTGTTAAAGCTTTTTATTTGGGCAGGTAAAAAGAATAAACCAACAATATTTTTATTTAGAAAAACCATCTTAATATCTATATAAGCATTAGAAAATTTTGTTGTTAAGTATACAATTTTATAATTTCCAGATTCTTCAGTTCTTTCCTCAATTATCCCCTCATAACTTCCCACTCCCTTTATTAGACTCTCCCATATCTCTTTCAACTTGGAAGAAGAAATAACAGCAGATACTGAAGAATAAAAATATCCTACCGCCTTTTCATAATCACCTTGAGACATAAGATATACAAAATCCTTGGCTATGGATATCTCTTCTTGGGCCAAGGTAATAGTTATAAGAGTAATGAAAGAAAGAATAAGGATAATATATCTTCTCATAAAATACTTTCCCCCTATAAAATTATACGTTCAATAATCTATCATACTCCTTATAATTTTTCCCCTCTCCCCCCAAATACTCCTCTAATCAGCTATTAAGTTCCTCTACTAATTTATAAAAAAGTTTTTCTACATCTTCTGGATCTGCCCCTCTTCTTACATAATAGAATATCATCCTTCTCAAACAATCATTTCTTAAATAATTTTCTGGCCTATTTATCGCAGTTATATATGACGGTATAGAAAATCTGTTTTCAAGTTCCAATAAAAATTTTTGAAGTTTTTCCCATGCCACAGGATCATCTAAGATATCACCAATGGTAGAATTAATATGATAATTTCTCTTAATTTGTTTTGTAGATTTCACAAATACTTTATCCTTGAGTACTATATCCCTGGATGATCTTCCTATTAGTATCTCAAACTCTCCTGTCTCTACATACCAATCCTTTATCTCTACGTTATAGTAGGCAAAGGCCCTCTTATCAAGCTCAAAAGTAACCTCTTTTTCTTCCTTTGGCTCAAGCTCTACCTTTACAAATCCTTTTAGTTCTTTATCTGGCCTTATTACACTACTTTTTACATCCCTTACATAAAGCTGTACTATCTCTTTACCTTTCATCTCTCCTGTATTCTTTACCTTTACCCTTACCTTCAATATCTCTTTATCAGTCATCTCTTTCTTGTCTAAAATCAGATCTGAATATTCAAAGGTGGTATAAGAAAGGCCATGTCCAAAGGGAAAGAGTACTTCCATCTCCTTCTTGTCATAGTATCTGTATCCTACAAAGATTCCTTCTCTATATTCTGATCTGTCTCCTTCCCCTGGGAAAAAGAGATAGGATGGATTGTCACTTAGTTTCTTTGGGAAGGTTTCAGGTAGCTTTCCTGATGGACTTACAACCCCAAAAATTACATCTGCCACTGCTCCTCCCCAGGCTTGTCCTCCTCTGTATGTCTCAAGTATTGCCTTTACCTTATCTACCCATGGCATCTCTACTGGTGCTCCATTGCTGAGTACTACTACTACATTTTCGTTTATCTTTGCTATTTCCTCTATTAATCTGTTGTGATTCTCGGGCATCTTCATGTGAGGCCTGTCAAATCCTTCCGATTCATATCTTTCAGGAAGTCCTGCAAAGATTATTACTACATCTGATTTCTTTGCTACCTCTTTTGCTTCTTCCATGAGGTTCTCATCTACTTCATCAGTCTCTATCTTGTATCCATCTGCATAAAGTATCTCTGCTTTTTCTTCTACAAGCTTTTTGATCTCTTCTACTGCGTCATCTACCATGGTTGGATTTACATGAGCACTTCCTCCTCCTTGTATTTGAGGTTTCCTTGCAAAGGCTCCTATTAAACCTATCCTTCCTTCTTTCTTTAATGGTAAGATCTTTTCTTCGTTCTTAAGAAGGACAAAACATTCTCTTGCTATTTCTCTTGCTATTCTGTGATGGGCTTCTTTGTCATATGTGGCATTCTCTTTTTTATTATCTATAGCCTTGAAGACAATGTTTAGTATTCTTTCTACTGCTTTGTCTAAAAGCTCTTCTTTTATTTCTCCTTTCTTTACTGCTTCTATGATCTTTTTGTCTCCCCAACCCCCATCACAAGGCATCTGTAAATCAAGTCCTGCTGATAGTCCTTTTACTCTGTCATTTACAGCTCCCCAGTCTGATACTACAAATCCTTCAAATCCCCATTCTTCTCTTAATACCTTTGTTAAAAGAAATTCATTTTCAGAGGCATATACTCCATTTACTCGGTTGTAAGAGCACATTACTGTCCATGGTTTTGCCTCTTTTACTGCTTTCTCAAAACTGGCTAAGTATATCTCTCTTAATGTTCTTTCATCTATCTCTGCACTTACTGTAAGTCTTCTATGTTCTTGGTTGTTAGCTGTAAAATGTTTTATAGATGTTCCTACTCCTTCACTTTGTACTCCTTTTATAAAGTGTTTGGCCATCTCAGATGAGAGAAGAGGGTCTTCAGAATAGTATTCAAAGTTTCTTCCACAAAGGGGAGATCTTTTTATGTTTACTCCAGGTCCAAGTAGAATTTGTACGTTTTCTGCCTGGCATTCTTCTCCAATAGCTTTTCCTACTCTCTCAATTAGATCCCTATCCCAAGAGGCAGAAAGGCATGATGCTGGTGGAAAACAGGTGGCAGGTACAGTCTTGCTGAACATGGTCTCTTCTTTTCTAAGTCCATGGGGACCATCAGACATTCTTATTGATGGTATGCCAAGTCTTTCGATGGGTTTTGTGTGCCAGAAATCAAGACCGGAGCATAAAGAAGCTTTTTCTTCAAGAGTCATCTGTGAGATAAGTTTTTTTATATCCCTCTCCATTTAATATACCTCCTTATTAATAATCTTCCTTGGGATATTAAACTTTTACACTTCCAACCCTCTAAGAGTGTTTGTTAAATTAAATACTTTGTAGGGAACACTTAAACAAAGGATATAAATAATAATATAATATTGAAAGTTATTATCCACAATAAGGAGGTTTGGAAAGTATGCATAAAAAAGTTGCCATTGTAACTGGAGGAGGGCAAGGAATTGGAAAAGCCATAGTCAAAAAATTCCTGGAAAATAGCATCTCAGTAGTAATTGCGGAAATCGATGAGGAGGCTGGAAAGGAAACTGAAGAAGAATATTCATCCTTAGGAGAGATAAAATTTATCAGAACTGATGTATCTAAGGAAGAAGATGTCATAAATATGATAGAAAAAACTGTAGATCTCTTTGGGAAAATTAACTATCTTATCAATAATGCTGGAATTGGAATAAACAAACATATATCAGAACTCACTTTAGAAGAATGGAATAGAGTTTTAGGGGTAAACCTAACAGGAGCCTTTTTGTGTAGTAAATATGCCTATCCTTATCTCAAAAAGGAAAAAGGGGTAATTATAAACATTGCATCTACAAGAGCTTTTATGTCAGAGCCAAATACGGAAGCTTATTCAGCCTCAAAAGGTGGAATTTATGCACTAACTCATGCCCTTGCTATAAGTCTTGGTCCTGATATAAGGGTAAACTGTATAAGTCCTGGCTGGATTGAAGTCTCAGAGTGGAAGAAAAAGAGCCTAAGAAAACCCGCAGAGCTTACAGAGCTTGATCACAAACAGCATCCTGTAGGAAGAGTAGGAAAGCCTGAAGATATAGCAAGTCTTGTCCTATACCTAATATCAGATGACGCAGGATTTATTACAGGAGCAAACTTTATAGTTGATGGCGGAATGACAAGAAAAATGATTTATTTATGAACTACTTTAACAATTTATCAATAGGAAAAGGTATCTTGTTTTTATTTTTCAAAATAAATTCCCTATTTTTCCTATCTCTATATTGTACCAAAGCTCTTTGAAGTCTTCTTTCTTCATAGGTTTTTGCCACATATATTTTTTCCTTTCTATCAGGATGATACTCCGTATAAAACGCACAAGATGCTGGAGTTAGTGGCAATGGAGTATAATCCTGAATTTGCTCTAAATAATGGCCTAATCCTTTCACATAAATAGCAAGATCCCATGCATCTTTTAATGTAGCTCCAGGATGAGAAGATATAAAATATGGAATAGCATATATCTCTTTCTTCAATTTTCTTTTTATCCCTTCAAATACTGCTATAAAACTTTCATAAACCTCAAACTTAGGCTTCTTCATAATCTCAAGTACATTATTCTTTACATGTTCTGGAGCTACAGAAATATGTCCTCCAATATATCCTTCTTTTATGATCTCCTTTATATAATCAACATCTTTTAAGGCAAGATCATACCTTATCCCTGAAGCAATAAACACATGCTTTACTCGAGGAATTTCCTTTATTTTTTTCAAAAGTTTAAGCTGGGGAGAAAAATCTATAACTAAACTTGGACATATCTCAGGAAATAAACAATCTCTGTTAGTGCAAGATCCAGGTATACCATAAACCTTACATCTTAACCTATACATATTGGCAGTAGGTCCACCTACATCAGAAATTGTTCCATTGAATATCTTATGTTGAGAAAGATTATAGACTTCCTTTAATATAGAATCTTCACTACGGGATATTACTTGCCATCCCTGGTGAAGATTAAGAGAACAAAAAGTACAACTTCCAAAACAACCTCTATGGGAAATTATAGAAGTTTTTACTGTTTCAAAAGCTGGAATCTTTTCTTTATATGAAGGATGAGGAAGTCTTTGAAAAGGTAAAGAATATATTAAATCTAAATCTTTCTCAGAATATTCCATAGGAGGATTCTGTACAAGATATCTTTTTCCATCTCTTTGTATCAAAGTCTTTCTCTTTTTCATCCCATTTAGTAACATTCTACTAAAATCATGATATCTATCCTTATCTTGAGATACCTCTTCAAAGGAAGGAAGCATTATATAATCTTTTAATATTCCTTTCTCTACAAAATCTTTAAACTCTTTCTCACTAAGAGAATAAAGAATTCCTGGTACATTATATATTTCATACCAAGATTTACCCTTTGCAGTAAGTTTTGCAATCTCTACTACTTGTTTTTCCCCCATTCCATAGACAATAATCTTTGCCCTTGAATCTAATAGAATAGAATGTCTAATCTCATCATCCCAATAATCATAATGAGAAAATCTTCTTAAGCTTGCTTCAAGTCCCCCTAATACAATAGGTACATCAGGATACAATTCATGCACCACATTAGCATATACAATAACTGCTCTATCAGGCCTTTTACCATAAGTTCCTGATGGGGTATAGGCATCTTCCTTACGTCTTAATTTATTTGGAGTATAATTAGCCACCATAGAATCTACAGAACCTGAAGTAATACCAAAAAAGAGTCTTGGCCTCCCAAGTATTTTAAAAGAGTTTTTATCTCTCCAGTTAGGTTGAGGAATTATACAAACCTTAAATCCATGATACTCTAAGACTCTACCAATAACAGAAGATCCAAAAGAAGGATGATCCACATAAGCATCTCCTGTAACAATTATTACATCCAATTCATCCCAACCTTTTCTCTTTACCTCATCAAGATTTATAGGCAAAAAATTAAACATCAGTACTCACACCTACAATTCTTATCTATGTTTCCCCCTTCAGTTTCAAGTTCAATAGTTGAGTGATCTATCTCAAATTTGCATTTTAAAAGTTCTCTTACCTCTTCTGCAATCCTCTCAGCGTTAGAAAGCATTTGATCCTCTAATACCACATGAGCAGAAAAAAGCAAATCTTCACTTGATATCTGCCATAAATGAATATGATGTACGTTCTTAACTCCTGGTATCTTTGATATCTCTGAAACAATACTTTCTATATTTATGCCTTTTGGAGTACCTTCCATCAAAATATGAATAGTATCCTTTAAAAGATCTATTGAATTATAAAAAATGAAACCTGCTATAAGAAGAGAGATTATAGTATCTATATAATATAGTTTATAAAAAATTATGAAAATAGCTCCAACTATAACTCCAACAGAAGACAAAGCATCAGATAAAAGATGTAAAAAAGCCCCTTTAACATTTAAATTATGATGGGAATCCTCATGAAGAACATAAGCCCCCAAAATATTACCTACAAGTCCAATAATACCTATGATAAATGTTTGTAAACCCTGTACTTCTTTAGGAGATCTCCATCTATGAAAAGCTTCTACAATCAAAAATAAAAATATAACAAGTAGTAAAATCCCATTTAAAAGAGCGGCAAGAATTTCAACCCTTCTGTATCCATAAGTATGGTATTTGTTACTCTTTTTATTTTTTGAAATGAGTTCTGCAAGATAACTTATCACTAAAGAAAAAAAATCATTTACGTTATGTAAAGCATCACTTACTAAAGCAAGACTTCCAGAGATAACACCCCCTATAATCTCTAAAAGTGCCATGGACAGATTTAAAAACATAGCAATTAAAATCTTCCTTGCCATAAAATTTACCTCCAATATTACACATATTCCTTAGTATTATCTACAAATATTCTCTTTGTAATCAAGAGATTCTTTTATTATATACCAATTTAATTTTTCATCATTAAAAAAATTATGTTATAATGTTATTAAGAATTTTAGGGGGAGGTAAAAAATTAATTTATCTTCAAATTAATTTATCTTCTCCTACTACACTATTGAATGAAATATCATTATAAGGAGGAAATTTAAAATGTTTAAAAAATTTCTTCTTTTTGTCTTAATTATTCTAATCCTATCCTCCCTATCATTGAAACTCTCTTTAGCTCAGACCCAGGAAATAAATAAAGGGAATTTACCTTTAAATGGAACTGTTACAAGTAACTTGAAATCTCCAATAAAATCTGACATATGGGAAGTTTCCCTAAATTCTGATGGCCTTCTTGTATTAACACTAACATCGGATAAAACTCTAAATGTAACAATATTATTATATGATACGGATGGGAAGAAAGAAATTGCTCGAGCAGAAGATAGTATAAGAAATGAAAAACTGGTAATAAGAAAAGCTTTAAAACAAGGTAAATATTATGTAAAAGTAACCCGATGGTACGAGGAACAGCAAGGAAATTACACCTTAACAAATATTTTTGAAAAAGATCCTTTAAAAAATGATACAGAACCTAATGATAATGTAGATCTAAAACAAGGAATAGACGAAGCTAAAGATATAGAAATAAATTCTGAAGTTACTGGTCATTTAGGATATTATGGAAGTGGTAGCCAGGATAGAAAAGATTGGTATAAAATTACTGTTCCTTCCAACGGAACCTTAAACATAGAATTCACAAGATCACCTTTTTTAATGATATCAGCCTATATTTACGACGTTAATATGGCACGAGAATTGGCAAGAGATGAAAGCAGAAGAGTTAAATTTAACATATCACTAAACTTTAAACCCGGCACCTACTATATATTAGTACAAAGCTTTTGGGATGTACATTATGGAAACTATAAAATAGTAAATAAATTTAACCCAAATCCTCTTAAACCAGATAAGGAACCAAATGATAACTTAGATTTAGCAAATAATATAGATCAGTCTCAAGTTATGACAATAAATTCTGAAGTTACTGGTCATTTAGGATATTATGGAAGTGGTAGCCAGGATAGAAAAGATTGGTATAAAATTACTGTTCCTTCTGATGGATATTTAGAATTTACTGTAACTAATGATAGCACCCTTCGAACCTATATTTATTTTTATGATGTAGATGGGAAGAGAGAAATAATGAGAAATGAAACCTCAAGAGGTAAATACACCATGGTATTTCCAAACATAAAAGCAGGCAAATATTACTTATTAATTCAAAGTGTTTGGGATATTCATTATGGTGGTTACAAAATTGAGAATAAGTTTATACCTAATCCATTAGATAATGATATTGAACCAAACGAAATATTAGATCTGGAAAAAAATAGTGATCAATCTCAAGAAATCCCAATTAACTCAAAAGTTTCAGGACATTTAGGATATTATGGAAATGGTAGCCAGGATAGAAATGATAGATTTAAGATAACTTTACCTTCAGATGGTTATTTAGAAATAACTATTACAAACGATGATACTTTAATCACCTATGCTTATTTCTATGATGTAAATGGAAAAAGAGAAATTTTGAGAAATGAAACGAGAAATAGCAGATATAAACTTATCTATCCCAATCTAAAAGCTGGAACATATTATTTATTAATATCAAGTATTTGGGACATCCATTACGGTGGCTATACTATAGAAAATACATTTATACCTCAAAACATTAAGGGAGACAAGGAACCAAACGATAACATTAATAATGCTGTAGATTTAAGTATCCCATCTGTAATTTCAGGAACATTAGGATATTATGGAAATGAAAAACAAGATAGAGATGACTTCTTCAAATTCTATATTCCTCAAGAAATGAACTTAGATATATATTTTACAGAAGAACCCACTTTAATTTCCTCAATCTATATATATAATGAAAACAAACAAGAGATAGCAAGAAATGACATAGGAGTTTCTGATTACCAAATCTCTTTAAAATTAAAACCTGGCACATATTATATACAAGTAAATAGCGTAGGAAGCCACCTTTATGGTGGATATTACATAGGATTAAACAGACAAGTTCCATCCCTTTTTATAGAAACTCCTAAAAAAGCAGAAGAAGAAACAGTAAATATAGTAAAAATAACAAATCCTATCAATAATCACATTTATGCAGTTATAGATAAAAATCTAAGTTGGGAAGAAGCAAAAGATTTTTGCGAAAACATGGGAGGACATCTTACCACCATTACATCCTTAGAAGAGCAAAGATTTATTGAATTTCTCCTATCTATTTATGGTAAACAAAATGATTACTTTTTAGGAGCCAAATATGAAGAAAAGGAAGGAAAATTTAAGTGGATAACCGGAGAGCCATTTATATTCTATAATTGGGACATAGGAGAACCAAATAATTTAGAGGTAGAAAAATACCTTATAATATATAAAACCTTAGAAAAATTTGGAAAATGGGGAAATGTACCTACTACTCAAAAGGGCTTTATCTGTGAATGGGAATAGGTAATAAGCAAAATTTGTAATCATTATAAAGCCTTGGATTTAAGTCCAAGGCTTTATTTTTATTAATAATTAATAAACGGTTACAATTTTATAAAGTAAATATTTATTATTGCATAAACACACTATTAAATGTAAAATAATTACAAAAAAAGAAAGGGGGCATCTTATTGGAAAAGTATATTATTTTCACACTCCTTCTTCTTTTAATAGTTTCCATATCTATCTCTCAATCAGAAATAACTATCCAAGCAGAAAACGGAATATTGAAAGGTACTTTTATAGCAAAAACATTTCCAGGATATCAAGGCAGTGGATATGTAGATGGATTTGATCAAGATGGTGATTCTTGCACCGTTACTGTAGAGGTACCAGAAGATGGTATGTATGAGATTATAATTGGATATGCAGCTCCATATGGATATAAGGAAAATTCACTTTATGTAAATGGAGCCTTTCAAACCAATATAAAATTTATACCATCTCAAAGCTTTACCATTGTGTCAGGAGGATTAATACCATTGAAGAAAGGGAAAAATACAATAAGTATTGTAAAAAGTTGGGGATGGATTTTGCTGGATTATTTTAAGATAAAAAAGGCGGAAATTCCATCATTAAATCCCACTAATAAACTGGTAACTCCAAATCCATCTCCTGAAGCTCAGAAATTGATGGATTACCTTGTAAGTATTTATGGAAAATATACCTTATCAGGACAACAAGGCTATAAAGACTCCTTTTATATCTGGACCTTAACTGATAAATTCCCAGCTATATGTGGTTTTGATATGATAGATTACTCTCCCTCAAGAGTAGAAAGGGGAGCATCTTCCAGGGATGTTGAAGATGCTATAGATTGGTGGAAAATGGGAGGAATTGTACAATTTCAATGGCATTGGAATGCTCCAAAGGGGCTATATGATGTACCAGGAAAGGAATGGTGGAGAGGCTTTTATACGCAAGCCACAAGTTTTGATCTCGAATATGCGATGAATCATCCAGAATCTGAAGATTACAAGCTTTTAATAAGAGATATAGATGCTATAGCAGTACAACTAAAGAGACTACAAGAAGCAAAAGTACCAGTCCTTTGGAGACCTCTCCATGAAGCTGAAGGAAGATGGTTTTGGTGGGGAGCAAAAGGTCCAGAACCATGCAAAAAATTATGGAGACTTCTTTTTGATAGACTTGTTAATTATCATAAAATAAACAATCTAATATGGGTTTGGACTACTACTGATTCTCCATCTGCTCTTGACTGGTATCCTGGAGATCAATATGTAGACATAGTTGGAGCTGACATATATCTAAAAGATAAAGATTATTCACCCTCTACAGGCATGTTCTACAATATTGTAAAACTTTTTGGTGGTAAAAAATTAGTGGCCATGACGGAAACAGGAACTATACCAGATCCTGATGCTATGATTAAGGAGAAAGCTTACTGGGCATGGTTTATGACATGGAGTGGATTCGAAAGTGATCCAAATAAAAATGAACCATCTCATATCAAAAAAGTCTTCAATCATCCTTTCATTATAACAAAAGACGAGCTTCCTAAATTTATAGAAGAATAAAAAAATCCCCAAGGCTAAAAAGCCTTGGGGTGCTTTTTCTTAATCTATTTTAATTTAGAAAGTTCTTGTTTTGCTAAAGATACTGACTCCTCATGAGTTTTTAAGAGCCATGGATGAGGAGAACTATCTATAACCTTTTGAAACATTTCTTTTGCCAGATCCTTTTTATTCATTTTAAGATATAAATAACCAAGCTCTAAGTAAACATTAGGATAAACAGGAGTATATTTTAAGGCTTCTTTCATATAATATTCTGCCTTTCCATAATTATATAGGGGAAATGGTACATCCCTATATCTCATCCCCATAGCAAGAAGGGCAAAAGTTTTATATAAAGGATCTTCAAGAATCTCTATAGCTTTGCTTATATACCTATCAAAGTCTCCCAACATAAAAAGGCTTTGTATAATACCTTTATATTGGGCAAGCCTACCAATAGCTGCACCTGCAATATACCAAGCTCTTCCATTTTTGTCATCAAGTTTTATTGCTTTTTCTGCGTAACTTCTTGCTTTTTCATATATCTTTTCTTTATCCTTTCCTGTAACTCCCCAATATCCATACTCTAAATATGCATCTGCAAGTACCGTAAGAAGATAAGTACCTTTCTGAAGATTAGAGTCCTTTTCAAGTTCAGAGATAAGAGATATGATTTTATTTACATCTCTATCTCTTCTTGCCTCATAAAAAAGATTATTAGCAGTCTGAAAATCCATAGAAAGTGAGATATTAAAAAGTAATATTAAAGAGAGAATTACAAAAAAGATTTTTCTCATATACTACCTCCCTCTAAACTATTTTTCAGAGATAACAATCATTCTACGGGAAGAAATAGAAAGAGGACTACTATCATATCCCCCCAAGAATTTTATCACTTTTAATCCTACCATCTCCAAAAGTAGTTTAATCTCTGTAGGTGTATATACTCTTATAAAAAATGGCTTTTCCTTTTTCCTACCATCTCTTATTATTATTCTCTTTGCATAAATTCTACTCTCCGTAATATCTATAAAATTAAAATCAATCATATAATTCCCTTCTTTTTCCATAACAGTATAAGGTAAAAAATTCTTAAGAATAAAATCCCTATTACTTATATCAAGCAAAAATTTTCCACCTTTTTTAAGGGATCTTGCAGTATTTTTAAGAATTTTAAAATTTTCTTCATCTTCATAATATCCAAAAGAAGTAAACATAGATATTATCACATCAAATTCTTCATTATAATCCATATCTCTAACATCCTTCGAAATATAATTAACCTTTACACCCAACCTTTCCGCATCCTTCCTTGCCATATCTAATAACCTGTCATTTATATCCAATCCAGTAACATCATGTCCTAATAATGCAAGTCTATTGGCATGCCTTCCATATCCACAAGCCATATCAAGAATCTTTTTTGGCTCTTTTAAATCAAGTTCCCTTCTTATAAAATCTACCTCTATTTGTGTCATTTCATCATTAAGCATATCTTCATAAAAATATATGTAGTCTTCTGGGTCAAAAATTTCCTCCCAGTTGGGCTTAAAATCTTTCTCCATAAAAGATAGATAACCTCCTTTTGAAGGCTGTGATTTAAAAAAATTATACAATAAAAATATCTATAAGGAGTATTAACTATCAATAGGATTATAAGAGATAAAAGGTTCTTTATAGAGAGGTAAAAATAAAAAGCCCCCCTTTCGGGGGGCTTACTTTTTTACTTCCTTCCTGTTGGCTTCAAGAATGGTAACATGTACTTAAAGTTAGGCCAATGATGATATGGTATACAATATGGATTTTCTGCTGTTGGATAATTGGTCCAGTAGTATTCATCATATCCTACTACTCCTGGATATGTGAATGTTGGAATTGTTGGCATATCTTGAGCTACTATCTTTAATCCTTCCATTCCTAATGCCTTGTTCTTTGGAGAATCCCAACTTACTTTTTGCATTTCTTTTATGATCTCATCCATTTTTGGATTGGTCCATCTACATTGATGTCCTGGATAGTATTCTCCAAGAGGTCTGTAATAGGCTGAACTAAATTGCTCAAGTGTTCTGTATAAGTCTGGATGTCCACCCCATGGTTCTCTTGCTGGCCATTGTCCTGATGTGGATACTTCAAAATCACCTACGTTCATTAATGTTCCGTCATTCTCCGTAGCATATACTTCCGTATCTATTCCAAATTTCTTCCATACTTGAGATAACGCAAAGGCATTCCTGAAGTTTACTGATGCTGGGTTGGGTGGTGTTAATATGGTGATCTTCCATGGTTTACCTTCTGGTGTAAGCCATTTTCCGTCTTTATCTCTCTTGAACCCATTCTTTATAAGTAATTTCTCCGCCACATCTGGTGCATACTTATACCAACCTAATCCAAATATCTTTCTAATTTCGTTAGGATCGCTTGGTACCTTGTATCCTCTCTTTTTGGCATATTCTGCTATTCTCATTGGTACATCTGGATCATATACTTTAAATGGTTTTCCATCTACGGTTATTGTTAAGTTCTTTAACCATGGCTCAAGAGGCTTGAAGTACCATTCCATATAGGCTGGTGTCGCTGGAATATGTAAGGCTGATACAGTTACTGCTCCATCATAAGCAAGTCCTACATAGTCTACTATATCTATAGCTAATGTTAATGCCCATCTTACTTCCTTGTTATTCCATGGAGCTTTTGCATTGTTGAATATGACTCCACTTACACATGGATCTACGTTTACTATATATGGGAATTCTTTTCTGTATGCTCTTGCATATTGGTTGGTTGATAATACTGATCTTAAGCCTTCCATAGTTAGATCTGCCATGTCTAATTGATGGTTGTTTTGGGCAAGGACTTGTTTTTCGGTTGGTCCATAATAGTAGAAGAGTACATATTTAGGTTGGGGCATTCCAAAGAGTTTTCCTGTTGGTGTTCTTTGCCAGTCTTCTCTCCTCTGCCAGAGTACCCAGTATCCACCTGGATCATAGCTATGTAATACATATGGTCCTGAGCTTATTGGTGGTTTGAAATCAAAGGTTATTGGATCTTTTACTTTCTCAAATACATGTTTTGGTAATGGCCTACAAGCTCCCCATCTATCTAAGAAATAGGCATGGAATCTGGCATTGGGCTTTTTCAATTCAAATACTACTGTATATTTGTCTGTTTTGTATACTTTTTTTACATATTCAGTAAAGGTGGCATTGTATCCTAATTCTTGATATTTCATTATAAGTTCCACTGTATATACCAGATCATCAGCAGTAAATTCTACTCCATCACTCCAGTAGCATCCCTCTCTTAATTTTACTAACATCTTTGTAAAATCACTGTTATATATTGGCTTTTCTTTTGCAAGAGCATTTATGACCTTTCCAGTTGCTGGATCTACTATCCATATTGGTTCAAGCATTAATTGTTGTATTCCTCTATCGGGTGATCGCCATGTAGCTGGCCATACATTAAAGTTATCCGGTGATCCAATTCTTCCACTTAATATGTTTGCTATGATAGTTTCATTTCTTGGTACATTTGGTCCCAACTGTGAAAAGGCTGTTTGAGATAATGTGAATACCATTAATAATACTAAACTCAAGAAAACTAACTTCTTCATAAAATCACTAACCCCCTAACTATATTTTTTTGAAAAACGTTTCAATACATTGATAAAATCTTATTCCCTTAGCTATCCCACCTCCCTTTAAAAACTTATACGCAATCGTTTGTAGAATATTATATACCTAAAATTAAAAAATTACAATAAAAATTTTAATCAAAAAATACTTCACTTATTTATATACAACATACTCTCACTAATTACAGAAAAGGAAAGTAAAAGAAAGGACAAAAGATAAAAAATATCTACCCAATTAGATACACCATAATTCCCAAATATATATGAAAAAACAATATCAGCAATTGTACAAGCAGATATACCAAGAATAAAGTAAGCATAACTCTTTGCTACTTTACCACCCCATAATTGAATCATAAGCACAAAAGCTAAAACCAGTATAATAAAATCACTAAGAAGATAAAAAACATTTAAGGTTTTTTCAAGCCAATGAGTGTTAGAAACTAAAATCGGAAGTATAACTTGCTGAATAAGAAGGCCTAAAAATACCAATAATATTATTGCAATCATAAACTTTTCAGAAGGATTTAACTCAATCCTCAAAAGCCTTATAAAATAGGAAAGAAACGTAAAAGCAAGAAGATAAAAAAGAACATAAAAAATATCAGATATACCAGGAAAAGGAGCCTCTTGATTCAAAAATATGGCATAAAAATTCCATATTGTATCACCCACGAAGAGAAGGATTAAGCTCAAAAACAAGAAAAACCAACCAATCCAACCTTTCCATCTACGGTCCATTTTAAGAAAGTAATAAAGGGCAATTCCCAAAGAGAGAGTAATGGAAAACTGATAGAGAATTGGATAGAATCTTTGTTCCACCAACAAAAAACTCACACCTAAAAATACTAAAAATGGAAGTAAAAAGAGAATAATAAATAAAATACTAAGCCTTTTATACGTTGTATTCAAAATCCCTTCCCCCTTTCAAAACTCAATATTCTCTGGATTCAACCTATCAAGAAGCTCAATTATTACCCTATCATTCTGATTTTCTTCCAAAAACTTCTTATAAGATTGAATATATTTTTGCTTAACGAATTTCTCACCCCATACACCAGCAAGCTCCTTATTTATTCTTGTTATAAGTTCAATTACTTCCTTCTCTACCTCGTCATAACTTTCCATAATTTCATTTTTAACTGTAAAATTGTTATCTAAACATACCAATGATTTCCCTAATATCCTCAAATCTCTTAATAAACTTTCCATATTTTTAATATACATTCCAAATTTAGTGTAGTAATTAATCACGTAATTAACATATTCCAATAACTTTTTTATCCAAGAAGTTATATCTTCTTCTATAAAGCTAAATCTCAAGGAGGGAATATTTAACTTTTCAAATTCCTCTTCCCTTATTTGATAGAAACTAAGAAGATTTTCTTTATTCTCAAAAAACTCAGAAATAGAAAGTTCATCTTTCAAAATCCCATCCCTTTCTTGATAATATCCCAAAAATTTACCTTTACTAAATAAAAAATGAACATTATTAGAAAGACTTTCAATCAATATATGAGATATGGTGTTTTCTTTTTTGGCCTCCTCTACTAATTTATCAGCCACAAAGAGATAGGTCTCTTCTTGAAAGATTTTAGGGGTAGAAAAATAACTTATCAAAATAGATAAAACTATATCTTTTTCAAGAGAATAAAGGGATATTAAATTGGATCTAGCAATAAAATCATTTACAAAGATCTCAATAGAAGCATTATCTTCCGCCAAAATTTCTGTTTCTCTAAGAGTGTATGCCTTAGGTATGATACCATTATAAACTAATATCTCCGTTAAGAAATTAGAGCTTTCACCCAAAAGCACACCATTAAATTTTTCCAATCTAAACCATGAAATAAGTTCTTTAAGATTTATCAAAGACGCAGGAGTATTAATATAAATCTCTTTACCGATAGGAAATTTCATTTTAATATATCCCCTTCCCTTTCTTTAACAATCATCTATATCCTAAAAGGGAATTTCCTTGCCATCCTTGAAAAATTTTCCTGTTACCTCAAAAGGCATAGTAACAAGAGCCAAAGCTCCCTTTGCAGAATCCTTTGGACTTCCAGGAGCATTATGCCCACCCATATCTGTCTTTACCCATCCAGGATCTAAAGCATTAACGGCAATCCTTCCCCTCATTTCATTGGCAAGAAGCATGGTAAGACCATTTAATGCATATTTACTTAATCTATAGCTTGCAATGTCATACATCTCTCTTATAGCTGAAAAAGTACCTGCTCCAGAACTAACATTCACTATTCTTGGTTCATTACCTCTAAGGAGAAAAGGTACCATAGCCATTATAAGATAATATGGGGCATAGAGATTCACTTGAAAAGTTTTTTCCAATACATCCCTATCTTCTTCTAAAAATCCCCTATAAGCTAACATTACTCCAGCATTATTAATAAGAATATCCAACGCATCCCATCTATTTTTGACAGATTCAGCCACCTTTTCTTCAAAACCCTTTTGAGATATATCTAATACAAGACCTTCAAAATCCCCCAATTTCTTAAATTCTGACTCTGCTTCTCTTAATCTCTTCTCATCCCTCGAAATACCAATTATACTTGCCCCTTCTTCTAAAAATAACTTTACAATCTCATAACCAACTCCTCGAGAAGCTCCTGTTATCAAAACCCTTTTCCCCTCAAGAACTCTACCCATGATTTCTTTACCTCCAATTTTCCCTAACTTATATTTTAACAACATTATAACACACTATCCTATAATTTCTTTTACAATTGAAAAAATAAAATCTTATTGGTATAATTACTAAAATCCTAAATGGGTTTTAAGGAGGATAAGAAAATTTGCTTAGACAGAATTTCTTAGAAGAACTTAAAAAATTAGAGAACTCACTTGTAGAAATGGGCTCCACTGTAAAGTATATGCTTGAAAAAAGTAAAAAAGCTCTAATAGATAGAGATGAGGCTTTAGCAAAACAAGTTATAGATATGGACGATATTGTGGATAAATACAATTGGAGTATAGAGGACAACTGTCTCAAGCTTCTTGCCCTTCAGCAACCTATGGCTCACGATCTTAGAGTAATTGCTGCTGCAATGAAAATCATAAGTGATATAGAAAGAATGGGAGATTATTGTGTAGACATAGCCAAATTCACTATTGAACTAATCAAACTACCCCCATTACCACTAAACAAAAATTTAACAAACATGTTTGAATTGGTAGAAAAAATGCTCTGTGATTCATTGGATGCCTTTGTTAATAGAGATATTAACTTCATACTAAGTGTGGTAGACCAAGATGACGCTATTGATAGAACATATTACCGAATATATGATGAGGTTATAGAAGAGATCGAACATGCACCTGAGACTGCTCCCCAGCAAGTAAAATATCTTATGATTGCAAGATTCTTAGAAAGAATAGCAGATCATATAACCAATATAGCAGAAAGAATATATTACATGGAGACAGGAGAATTAAAAGAGCTTCACGAATAAATTATCCAAACTTTCCTGTAATATACTCCTCAGTAAGCTTTTTCCTCGGATTTGTAAAAATCTCAGCAGTAGGTCCTGTCTCAATAACTTCTCCAAGATACATGAATACTGTCTCATCTGATACTCTTGCTGCTTGCTGCATATTGTGAGTAACAATAATTATTGTGACTTCCTTTTTTAACTCTCTTATGGTCTCTTCTATCCTATATGTAGATATAGGGTCTAAAGCTGATGTAGGCTCATCCATAAGTAGCACCTCAGGTTGTACAGCTAAGGCTCTTGCTATACAAACTCTTTGTTGTTGCCCACCTGATAGGCTAGAAGGATACTCCCTTAATCTATTCTTAACCTCTTCCCAAATTCCAGCAATCCTTAAACTTCTTTCTACAATTTCATCTTTTTCTGATTTTGAAAGTCTTTTATTGTTTAAGATATATCCTGCAATTACATTATCATAAATGTTCATATTGGAAAAAAGATTTGGTCTTTGAAATACCATCCCAATCCTTCTTCTTACAATAACAGGATCCACATCTTTACCATATATATTTAGATTATCTAAAAAGATGTTACCTTCAACTCTTGCACCAGGAGACAATTCATGCAATCTATTAAAACATCTAAGAAGAGTAGTTTTTCCACATCCTGATGGTCCAATAATAGCCGAAATATATTTCTCCTTAAGAGTAAGATTAATATCTTTAAGGACATGCATAGACCCAAACCATGCATTTAAATTTTCAACTCTTATCTTATCCAATTTACATTCCTCCCTTAGCGTTTTCCTTTTTTACTCGCATATATTCGAGCAACTATATTTAAAATCAAAATAATAGTGACAAGAACAAGAGCTGATGCAAAAGCTTTATTTCTCCAATCATCATATGGAGATGTAGCATAATTAAAGATAGTTACAGTAAGACTTCCAATTGGCTTGGTTAAGCTAAGACTCCAAAATACATTATTAAATGAAGTAAAAAGTAAAGGCGCAGTTTCTCCCATAACTCTTGCTACTGCAATCATTATTCCTGTTACTATACCACTGGATGCAGAAGGAATAACCACTCTCAAAATTGTTTTCCACTTTGGTACTCCCAAGGCATAAGCTGCTTCTCTTACAGAGATAGGCACCATTTTTAAAGATTCTTCTGTAGATTTAGCTATAACAGGAAGCATTATTATAGATAAAGCTATACTTCCCGCAAGAGCTGAAAAAGTCCTCATAGGGATAACAATTATGGTATAAACAAAGACACCTATGATTAAAGTTGGAAAACTGGTAAGTACCTCTGTTAAAAATTTAGCCCACCATGCAAGCCTCCCTAAATGATATTCTGTAATAGCTATAGCAATCATCATACCTATAGGTACTCCAATTAAAGATGCTACTATAGTAAGAATTAATGTACCTACAATAGCATTTGCAACTCCACCACCCGGAACACCTGGAGGCTTAGGAAGCTCTACAAAAAGACTGAAATTTATATATCTGATACCTTTTAGAAATACATCTCCCAAGATCCAAAAAAGAAATAAAGATCCAATGAGGAAAGTTATCACGCTTATGGTCAACATTATTCTATTTATTATTTTTCTTGTTTTATAACTCATTCTTTAACAATCCTCTTCAATATGTAGTATCGTGCAAACCCCATTATTAAAAAAGTGATCAAGAATAAAATTAAGGCCAGCTCCATAAGTACAGAAAGCTTTAACTCACCTGTTGCTTCTGCAAACTGATTTATAATTACACTGGTTATAGTAACCCCAGGAGAGAAAAGGGATATTGATATATCATGAAAATTTCCAATTACCATAGTTACAGCTACAGCCTCACCAAGAGCCCTACCAAGCCCTAAAATTCCTGCTGCAAAAATTCCAGATCTTGCATTCCCTAAAACCACCTTTGATATAACTTCCCACTTAGTCATACCAAGAGCATATCCTGCCTCTCTCTGATCCGTAGGAACCGCCATCAATATCTCACGAGATAAAGAAGATATAGTGGGGATGATCATAATAGAAAGGACAACTCCAGCGGTAAGATATCCTACTCCCAGAGGATAACCTTGGAAGAATGGTAAAAATCCAAGGATTCTTTGAATAAAAGGACCTATCTTAAGTTGAATTAAGGGAGCGAAAACAAAAAGCCCCCACATACCATAAATTAAGCTTGGTATTGCCCCTAAAAGCTCAATAATAAAAGAAAAGAGACGTTTTAAAAAGATAGGAGCAAGCTCCGAGATAAATATAGCAATCCCAATACTTATAGGAAAGGCAATAAGAAGAGCAAGAAAAGATGTAACCAATGTACCATATATAGCAGGTAAAGCCCCATACTTATCTGCCACAGGATCCCATATCTTATCTATTACAAATTTGAATCCAAATTTCTTTATACTGGGGATAGAATAAATAACCAATGATATAAAAAGGGATATAACAAGAAGAACAAGAAGGAGACTTGCAAAAATGGCAAGACATTTAAAAATTTTATCTCCTACATTTTTACTCATATATTTCTTCACCCATAAAAACTAAACTACCCTTATTTTAATTTTAGACAAATCAATCGTAAAGTAAATTAAAAAAATTTTAAACTCATATCATCTAATATGTTAAAAAACAAATCCATTGTCTCTACCAAATTTTCTCTTTTTATCTCTTCTCTTGTGTCAGACTTTTGATGAAGATCAGGAATATATCCCTCTGAATCACTTCTTATAAAAAAGAAAACAGGAATCTTAAGAAGATGAAAGATATATTGATCTGAATCGGACAGATAATAATTCTCTACAAAATTTGCAGGTACACTCAATTTTTTAATATATTTCTCAGCATACGTATTATAACCTACTATTAAGAACTTTCCCCTTCCTACACAGTCTAAATTTACATTTAAAAATATATTTTCAAGAGGAATAGGAGAATTTTCCACAAAGTATTTTGCTCCTAAAAGCCCCATCTCCTCCGCATTTGTAACTAAGAATAATATATTAAAGGGATAATCATTACCTCTTTCCAATATTAATTTTGCTATCTCCATTAAAACCCCAACGCCTGAGGCATTATCATTGGCACCTGGAAAAAAGGTGTTATCAGGATCTTTTCCCACATGATCTACATGGGCGGAAATTAATAAAACTTTATCACTTTTTATCTTTGATGGCACATAAAAAATAAGATTATAAGCTTTCTCTAATCTTTTATCATATTCAATTCTATAATAACCTATTACTTTTTGTTTCTTATCTAAAAGATCCTTTATATTCTGAAATATTTGAGAAGAAATATAGATTACAGGTAGATTACTATTTTGAAAGAACAAGGATTTTTCAAAAATCAATTCCGTCATATCCTTTGGTATACCCAATATTACTCCCTTTGCACCATAAATAGAGGCAACAATCTGAGACTTCGTAACTCCATTCCCGTAATCTGTAAGCCAAAAATTATCTTTAATATTCTTAACATCCCTTTCAATAGGAGCTTCTACTTTCCAGCTTCCCGAAAATCTATCCCTAAAATCTTCCCTATACTTAAATTTCTTTAAATCCTGATTATACTTTATAGCAAATTCGGGCATATCCCTTAGCTCATAAACTTCCACAGGAAAATCCTGCAAAAAATAATTACTAATATTTATCTTATCTAATTCTGAAGACAAAAAATTAATAGCCTCCCTATTTTCTAATGTACCTGCTTGTCTACCCATATACTTTTTATCAGAAAGTTCATAAATCACATTTAGTGCATAATCTCCCTTAACACAAGAAGATAAAGAAGAAATGAAAAGAAGAAAAAAGGATAAAATTAAGATTGTAATTCTCATGCGTTTGTACTCCTTTTATCTATCTCTTTAAGAAGTATCAAGGCAGAATTTAAAAGAGAATAGGTATCAATATCCTGAGAAATTGGTTGAGACTTAATTTTCGTAATATAACTCTCTAAATCAGAGATTAAAGAATATACATCAATCTTAGGAGTAACCTTTGGAGTTATAATTTCTTTCTTTTCCAAATCTAAGGTTTGGGCATAGGTAGGAATAATAGTTTTTCTTCCTCTAAGCTGTAATAACTGTCCAAGGGTTTGAGAAGCCTTAGGCTCTCCATGAACTATGATAAAAGTAGGGTCACCTTGAAAATTATCTGTCCAAGTTAAAAGATCCCTTTGATCTGCATGAGCAGAAAATCCATTTATAGTATGAATTTTAGCCCTAACTGTTATTTCCTCTCCCATCACATGTACCCTCTTCTCACCATCAACAATCCTTCTTCCCAATGTCCCCTCCGCCTGATAACCTACAAAAATCAAATGGGTATTTTCTTTCCATAAATTATGTTTCAAATGGTGAAGAATTCTTCCTCCCGTACACATTCCACTTCCTGCAATAACAAATCCTATATCAAGATCATTTATAGTTTTTGATTCCTCAGTGGTAGACAAAAATTTTAAATTTTTTAATTGAAAAGGGCTTATTCCTTCAAGAAAATATTTCTGAATTTCTCCCGAAAGAAGATTACTATGCCTTTCATAAACCTCTGTAACCTTTTTGCCCATAGGACTATCAAAAAATATAGGAATTTTTGTTAAAATTGGGTATTTATAGGATAAAAGCATAATTTCATATATCACCCTTTGAGCCCTATCTACCACAAAGGAAGGTATAAGTACCTTACCTCCACTATTTAAAGCGTCCAAGACAACTGATTCAAATTCTTTTCTTGTATCTTCCAAAGACTTATGAAGTCTATCACCATAGGTAGATTCAATTACCACATAATCTGCTCCCTCAATAATAGGGGGATTTCCTTCCATTACATTGTTTTGTGGTCCTATATCTCCAGAAAAAACTATTTTAGTATTATCTCCCCATACCTCTAAGGAGGATGCACCAAGAATATGGGCAGAGTCCCTAAACCTAACCTTTATATCATTAAGATCTAACATTTCATCATAAGGCACTGGTTCAAAAAGCTTCATGGCCATTTCTACTTCTCTTTCCGTATAAAGAGGCTCTATAAGAGGCTTACCTGATCTAAGATTTTTCCTATTTATTCTTTCTACTTCCTCTTTCATAAGTTTTACAGTATCCAGCCATAGAATTTCACAAAGTTCTATAGTAGGATAAGTAGCGTATATTTTACTCTTGAATCCTTCCTTTACAAGCTTAGGAATTCTTCCCGAATGATCCAAATGGGCATGAGTAAGAATCACCCCAGAAATCTCCTTAGGATCAAAAGGGAAAGGTATCGCATTTTCATTTTCAGATTTTCCTTGAAATATACCACAATCTACAAGATATTTCTTATTATTTTCCAAGAGAAAGCAAGATCCTGTAACCTCGCCTGCAGCCCCTAAAAAAGTTATTCTCAAAGTATCACCCTCTTTACTATTCAATTTTCCATTCTACCTGTCCACAAGTGAAACATTCATGACATCTGATACAATGAGGAGAACTAGGATCTTTATTAACCTCTATATTTACAGGACATTTTATCTTACATAAACTACAAGAAAGACAGGTAGGCTTTAATTCTAAATGATAAAAGGAAATTTTATTGAAAACAGAAAGGATAGTACCAAGAGGACATACAAATCTACAAAAAGGACGAGATATAAATATTGAAGAAACAATAAATAAGATAAGCAATAGAATCTTAATGGCAAACAAAAAACCAATAAGACTTCTAAGAGGTGGACGTATTAGGATTTGAGGTATTCCAGCTTCTAAGGTGCCTGCGGGACAAAGCTTACAAAACCATGGTTCAAGAGTAAAATAAGGGATCAAAATTACAAGAATAATAAGAATACTCCATCTTATAAAAGTAGCAAATCTATTTTCTATCCTTATCTTTCTCAATGGAATTTTATAAAGAAGGTCTTGAATAAAACCAAAGGGACAAAGCCAGCCACAAAAATATCTCCCAAGAAGTAAACCCGAAAGAAAAAGAATACCAAGAGTAAAAAAGGGAAATTGATGAAGCACTATAAAATGCTGAAGAGTACCAATAGGACAAGCAAAACTTGCTAATGGACAAGAATAGCAATTAAAAACTGGCACAGGTATATGCTTACCCCAAGGAGCTAAAAAAAAGGAATTCACAATGAGAAGAGTTATTGTCTGCCAAAGACTCCGTTTTTTAAATATACTCTTTTTCTTCATAAGATAAATTATACTACAAAAAGTTATTATCTAAGCCTTTTTGAAGTATAATTATAAATCAATGTGGCAGAACTCCCTCCCTTCACCTTTACATAAAAAACAAAAGTATTTTTATCTATCTTCTCATAAGGGAAATTAGAAGAAACAATCTCCACACTATCTTCATAAATATATTCCCTTACCTCTACAGTCACATCCTCCTTTTTACTATTTCTTATCTCTACTGAAACCTTTGATTCTTTTATCTCATATTTTCCTTCAACTCTTTGCTTACTCTCCAAGATCTTTCTCTCTCCCTTTATATCAAAATCTATCCCTTGTATTAACTCTATTTTTTCTCCAACCGGTATATTATGTATGCTACTTTCTCCTAAAAAGATTGCCCTTCTCTCTACCACTTCAAAGATTTTAAGATTTCCCATAGGTATAGTAATACCAAGCCCATTCTCTTTTTTATTCTCTATATTCCATAAGATATAAACTTTTCCATTTTGAAAAACATATCTCTTAATAGCATTATTTATCTCTGCATCTATAATAGGGATAATCTTCGTACTTCCTTTAGCTAAACTATATTCACCTGAAAGATCAAATAATTTATAACCTTCTACTTCTTTTAACTCTGTCTCAGAGGTGTCACGCATAGCAAGAACGCTTAAACCTTTTCCCTCTAGCATTTCCTGAGGTCCCCTCTCCATATTTATTTCTCCTGCCAAAACAGAAAGCTTTACTTTTTGAAAACTCATATCAGATCTATTTTGTAGATAAATATCAGAAGAAAATCTTAATTTATCTTTATCAATGAAAAAGGAATGAACAGCATTCCAATTAATATTTGGAAGAATATAAACAATCTTTAAAGTATCAATCATATCTTCAGAAGAATAGATAAAAATACCAGATGGAGGATACAATACCTCCAAAATTCTATTTCCCTTACTTGAATATATAAAAAAGTTTCCCGCATCTATACTTTGAGGGATCTCATCTAAGGATATAAAATTAACCCCCTTTGTAAGTTTTACCTCTTTTTCAAGAGATACCACAGCAAAATTCTTCTGATAAACAATTAAATTCTGAGAAAAGGAAAAGGAGAGAATAAAAAGCATAAAAATGATTAAAAATATGGATATTTTTTTCATTATTATTTACCCCCTACAAAGAATTTTTCTAAATTATAACATATTTTATGTCACCCATCCTTAGGATTTATTTAATAGAAAGCCCAAAAGAAGGAGGTGAAAAAATGGCAGTACAGAGCTTACCTTATAACTCCCGACTTATCCTTAGAATACAGGTAGGAATCCAGCAAGGAAACCCCGTATTAAGAAACAGAAGCTTCAACAATATAAAAGCAGATGTATCAGATGAGGCAGTATATACAGTGGCTCAAGCTTTGGGATCCCTTCAAAAATTTCCAATAGTTAAAGTTGTAAGAACTAATGATGAAGAGTTATCTGAAATCTAAAAAATAAGGAGGTATAAAGATGGCCACTTATTCCACAAGAAAATATTTGAGAATGATATTTAAAGACAGTGGAGGAAGTAACTTTACCATAAGAATTTCTGATCCTAAGGATGATTTAACAGAAGCCCAAATTTTAAGCGCTATGGATACAATAATAAATCAAAATATATTTCAAGGAAAAACAGGAGATCTGGTAGAAAAAGTTGACACAAAAATAACAGAAACAAACATTAGTGATTACTACGACTAAAACTAAAGGGTGGAGGTAATACCTCCACCCAAAAGAAAGGAGATTTAAATATGTTTGAAAACTTAGTAAAAAGAGTACAATTTAAATTTAGCTTCCTCTATCAAACCTTTCCAAGCTATACATGCAAAATATGTAGCCAAAAGAAAAATTTTGTATTTTTCATAGATGAAAATCCTGTATGTCCAGAATGTTTACCCATATTTTTTGAAAAACATCTAATCCCATTGATTATTTCAAAAGTAATAATAGGACTTGAACATAAGGAGGACAAAAATGCCTGAAATAAATGATATTAAAATATCTAAAAACTTCTACCTTAAAGATTTTCAATGCCCATGTTGTAAAAGGGTAATGATACTCCCATTTCTTCTTGATGAAATGGAAAAATTATATGCCATGGTAAAAGGAAAAATAAAAATTACAAGTGGATATCGTTGTGAAAAGCATAACAAAGAAGTAGGAGGAGCACCAAATTCCAAACATATGAAAGGACTTGCTTGTGATATCACAGCCACAGATCTAGAAGAAGTATATAACACAGCAAAAAATCTAAAATTCTCCTTCGTTAAACTTGACGAAAAAAAGAAATATATCCATATGGAGGTGTAAGTCTTGAAAGATATATATCAATTAATAAGTAATCTTGGATTTCCCATAGTTGTGTCTTTAATACTTTTATTAAGAATAGAGACAAGAATTGAAAACCTAACAAAAGCTATCAATGAACTATCCCAAGCAATACTTAGCTTACCTAAAAATTAAACCATAAAATCAGCCTGGGATTAGTTAAATATCTCAGGCTGATTTTTTGTTACATATACATTTAAAGAAAAATAAGATCTCTCAAGAATTTTTTGAGATCGACAGAAAATGTAACAATTAGAGATAGCCTCCTTTCATCGCTAAACTTGAATCTTACTAATTTCTTAATGATTTTTTATCCCAAATATTTTTCAAAATAGTTCTTTGCTTTATTAGAAAACAATTTAGCTTATTCTTAAAAACTATTTTTACAGTCTACCCCCGATAACCCCAAAACCCTGGGGGATCGACAGAAATATATTTTTTTATATCAAACCCTATTTACATCTGACTTTTCTTATGCTATACTACCCACAAAATTGTAGCGTACCTATAAGGGTAGTAATTTTTGGAGAGTTCTATTTTTGCCCTTTCTACGGGTTTGTAGCGTACCTATAAGGGATTGAAACCGTTTTGTGCGTTTTGTGCGTTTGTGCGTCTTGTGTGTTTGTAGCGTACCTATAAGGGATTGAAACACGAAAGAAGTATATTTCAAGGAGAGGGAAGCTTTCGTTTGTAGCGTACCTATAAGGGATTGAAACTGATGCCTTGATAATTGTGCTCTCTGACATATTCCGGTTTGTAGCGTACCTATAAGGGATTGAAACGAGCTTATGACTAGCCTGCTGGGTGTCCCAGTGCAAAGTTTGTAGCGTACCTATAAGGGATTGAAACAATACTATCTTGTTTTGGGATAAATAAATTGAAACGGTTTGTAGCGTACCTATAAGGGATTGAAACTTTCTTTCCAGTGTGCATCTTTCCAGGATGCGCAAGGGTTTGTAGCGTACCTATAAGGGATTGAAACAAACTCATCTTTTTGTAGATATTCTATATTTCTAGTGTTTGTAGCGTACCTATAAGGGATTGAAACCCGTCCGGGCCCTGAATGTAGAACAATTCTTTCTCGAGGTTTGTAGCGTACCTATAAGGGATTGAAACAGAGCAACTTTGAAAATGCGTACACCTTGGGATAGAGGTTTGTAGCGTACCTATAAGGGATTGAAACCTCCTCCTCTCTCTCAACTTTTGAGTATATTATAGAGGTTTGTAGCGTACCTATAAGGGATTGAAACAATTTTCGAATATGCGAATATGCGAAAGCAGTATACAGTTTGTAGCGTACCTATAAGGGATTGAAACACGTACGTGTAGCACACGTACGTGTGAACATCTTCCCGTTTGTAGCGTACCTATAAGGGATTGAAACAAATTTAGAAGCAAGGAAATATCTTGCCTGTAAAGTTTGTAGCGTACCTATAAGGGATTGAAACAAAAATTGAAGAAGATTGGGAAGAGTTCCACACATGTTTGTAGCGTACCTATAAGGGATTGAAACTTTGCCAGGCCTGGAGCAGCCAGGCCTGGCTTGAGAGTTTGTAGCGTACCTATAAGGGATTGAAACATTTCTGGGACTGGACATACGGGCCCGAGATAGAGAGTTTGTAGCGTACCTATAAGGGATTGAAACCTCCTTTCTTTTTTTTATTTGCCAGGCCTGGAGTAACGTTTGTAGCGTACCTATAAGGGATTGAAACCCCAAATCCCGCCTGGATGGAGGCGAGAGGTATACTGTTTGTAGCGTACCTATAAGGGATTGAAACTCTTTGCAGGCTGCACAAGAGCTCTTGTGCAGCCTGGTTTGTAGCGTACCTATAAGGGATTGAAACTAGAATACATTTTTAAATTTTGTCAAGAAGTTTTTTGTTTGTAGCGTACCTATAAGGGATTGAAACGTTTCTTCTCTCCTTTCATTCTACCCACTCCTTTCTTGTTTGTAGCGTACCTATAAGGGATTGAAACAAGTTTTGTTAAAACTTGCAAGCAAGGAAAAATCTTGTTTGTAGCGTACCTATAAGGGATTGAAACGATTTCTGACCGAAACAGGTTTGACCTTTTTTCAGGCGTTTGTAGCGTACCTATAAGGGATTGAAACTTGTAGCCATGCTCCTAGAGAAATCTCAGAAGAACAAGTTTGTAGCGTACCTATAAGGGATTGAAACGCGATTTCCCAAATCTCCTTTGGAGATATATCTTCTGTTTGTAGCGTACCTATAAGGGATTGAAACCAGTATAAGACAAGGGACGTAGATTTCGTCGAAAGAGTTTGTAGCGTACCTATAAGGGATTGAAACAGGAGTATATCAGGCGAGTACGCAACGTACTCGCCTTGTTTGTAGCGTACCTATAAGGGATTGAAACAAGTTTTTTTAAAAGCTTCCAAGCAAGGAAAAATCTGGTTTGTAGCGTACCTATAAGGGATTGAAACAATATCTTCCTTGAGAGATTCGAATCTCTCGAGGAAGTTTGTAGCGTACCTATAAGGGATTGAAACTATTCGTATTTGTTCCTCATTCCTTTCACACTCCTCTCGTTTGTAGCGTACCTATAAGGGATTGAAACAGGGTATATATGGCGTATGAGTGGCGCATAGTATGTGTTTGTAGCGTACCTATAAGGGATTGAAACTTTCTTTCCAATGTGCCTCTCTCCAGGCTGCACAAGAGTTTGTAGCGTACCTATAAGGGATTGAAACGAAAGTATTCTATACTATTCTCAAAAAAAGAGAGAGGGTTTGTAGCGTACCTATAAGGGATTGAAACAGCTAAGGTTATAAATAATAGGTATAAATAATAGGGAAGAACGTTAAAAAGGTACTGAGAAGAGGTACAAAAAGGATTTAAGCTTGTATTTATAGGCAGTATTAAAACATGAGAGCATAGAAGAATATTGCATAAGAAATTGAGATATTTAAAAAGATGAAAAAGAGTAAGGAAAATTTTAGTGATAATGAGAATAAAAATCTAAAAACATACTCTCAATGCATCTTCTATATTGCATTAAAAAATAGTTATAAGTTATTATAAAAAAAAAGTTGCGGAGGTGTGTTGCATGGATAAACCTTTAGTAGGAATTATCATGGGAAGTGATAGTGATCTTCCTGTAGTTAAAGAGACTGCTGAGATTTTAGAAAAATTTGGAGTACCTTATGAAATAACTGTGCTTTCTGCCCATAGAACCCCAGAAAGAGCTTTTCAATATGCAAAAGAGGCAGAAAAAAGGGGTTTAGAAGTAATAATTGCTGCTGCAGGAGGTGCAGCTCATCTACCTGGGGTTATTGCTTCCCTTACTCCTCTACCCGTAATTGGTATTCCTATAAAGACCTCATCTTTGAATGGTTTAGATTCTCTTTTATCTATAGTACAGATGCCTTCTGGAATTCCTGTAGCTACTGTTACCATAAATGGAGCAAAGAACGCAGGGATTTTGGCAATTGAGATATTAGGAGTGAAATATCCAGAATTAAGGGAAAAAATAAAAGACTACAAAGAGAAAATGAAAGAAGAAGTAGAGAATAAAGCAAAGGAATTAGAAAGTTTAGGATATAAAAAGTATTTGGAGAAAGATAAATAAGTATGCTAAATAAAATAAAAGATCTATTTAGAAATCACAAACCCAATCTTGGTGCTTTAGATATATTAAAATATATTGGACCAGGATTTCTTGTAACCGTAGGTTTTATTGATCCTGGAAACTGGGCTTCTAACATGTCAGCAGGTTCCCAATTTGGATATACTTTGCTTTGGATGGTAACCCTCTCTACCATCATGCTCATATTTCTACAACATAATTCAGCCCACCTCGGGATTGCTACTGGACTATGTCTTTCTGAGTCAGTAGCCAAATATTTTTCTAAGAAAACAAGTTATTTCATACTTATTACAGCAATGCTCGCATCCATATCTACCGCTCTTGCAGAAATCTTAGGAGCAGCCATAGGTCTAAATATGCTTTTTAGTCTTCCCATCAATATAGGTGCAACTCTTACAACGCTCCTTGTAATATATATGTTGATATCAAATAACTATAGAAAACTTGAGAAATTTATTATTGGATTTGTATCTCTTATAGGTCTTTCTTTCTTATTTGAATTATCATTAGTAAAGATTAATTGGAAAAGTGCAGTTGTAGGTTGGACAGTACCTTCATTCCCTCCTAATTCTATTCCCATAATTATGAGTGTTATGGGGGCTGTAGTTATGCCTCATAACCTATTCTTACATTCGGAAACAATTCAGAGTAGGCAATGGAATTTAGAAGAAGAAAATATAATAAAAAAGCAATTAAAATATGAATACCTTGATACCATATTAGCTATGATTGTAGGATGGGCTATAAATAGCTCTATGATTCTTATTGCAGCAGAAACCTTTTATAAGAATAACACCATAATTACAGAACTTCCACAAGCCTATATAACCTTAAAACCTATCCTTGGAAATTTAGCTTCTACTATTTTTGCAGTAGCTCTATTATTTTCTGGCTTCTCATCCTCCATAACAGCAGCTATGGCGGGTGGAAGTATATGGGCTGGAATATCCCATGAGCCTTTTGATCTAAAAGATAATCATACTCGTATAGGAATATCCATAACCCTGATAGGTGCCTTACTTATACTATTCTTTATATCTGATCCCTTCCAAGGACTTATATGGAGCCAAATAATGCTAAGTATTCAACTTCCCTTTACTATCTTTCCCCTTATAAAATTGACCTCATCAAGAAATGTGATGGGAAAATTTGCAAATTCTAAGTGGGATAATACAATACTCATTTTAATTGGTACGATAGTTACAATTTTAAACCTTATCTTACTTCTTAGCTTGATTGGTATTGACTTATTTTAATAATTAATGACAAAAAAGGATTTAAAGTTAACAATAGAACTTATCCCAGAAAGTGCTTGGGGGGAAAATCTTAGAAAATATCTACCTAAGGAAGTATGGGATAGAATAAGAAAAGAGGTATTTAGAAGGGCAAATTACAAGTGTAGCATATGTGGTAAAAGAGGTAAACTCCACTGCCATGAAGTATGGGACTATGATGACCAGAATCATATCTTAAAATTAAAAGGATTTATGAGTCTTTGTGAAAAATGTCATCTTATAAAACATTGGGGGATAGCAAATATATTGGCAAGTAAAGGCAAAATAAAATTGGAAGATCTTATAAAGCATTTTATGAATGTAAACAATTGTGATAGAAAAACCTTTGAAGAACATAAAAAAGAAGCAATTCAAAAATTTAATGAGAGATCAAGATATGAATGGATTATAGATATAAGCATATTAAATTCAAAAGATTAATAAAAAAATGGATAAAGAGAGAATAAGAAAAATTAACAATAAAGATATAAATAAAGATGGTAAATTTGTCTTATATTATATGTCATTAAGTCAAAGAGAAGATCAAAATCACAGTTTAGAATTTTCAGTACATCTTTCTAATCAACTGAACAAGCCTTTAGTTGTATATTTTCCGGTTTCTGACATGTATAAGTTTTCCAATATTAGATATTACAGATTTATGTTAGAAGGTATATTAAAGACAAAGAAAAATATAGAAGAAAGAGGCCTTCAATTTATCATTGAAAAGATTAATCCTCCTTACAAGAAAGTAATAGATAACTCCCAGAATTATGTGGCTGTCATATTAGATAAAGGATACTTAAGGCATCATCGAAAAATAAATAAAGAGATAGCAGACAAGTCTGAAGTCTCAGTATTTGAAATAGAAAGTGATGTAATTTTACCTATTGAAATTGCCTCTTCAAAACAAGAACCCTATGCTTCGACTATTAGGCCTAAGATTTTTAATTTATTAAATATATATCTCAAACCTTTAGAAAAGTTAACACCAAAAGTTAAATCACATGGATATGATTTCGGCTTCAATCCTTTATCAATTCAAAATGTAGATGAAATATTAAGGATATTATCTATTGACAATTCAGTAACAACAGTTGAGAAATATTTTACGGGCGGAAGCGATGAAGCAGAAAAAAGGTTGAAAGATTTCATAGAAAATAAACTATATAAATATAAAGAATTAAGATCTAACCCTGCATATGATTATCAATCAAATCTAAGTCCATATTTACATTTTGGACAGATATCTCCCATTAAAATTGTCCTTGAAGTTCTGAAAAATTACGATTTTAATGACGAAAATGTCCAAAGCTTTTTTAATGAATTAATTATTTGGAGAGAGCTTGCAAGAAATTTCTGTTACTACAATCCTTTTTATAACCAATATCAAGGTATTCCAGAATGGGCTAAATATACCTTGGAGCAACATCTCTCTGATAAAAGAGATTATATCTATAACTTGGAAGACTTAGAGAAAGCACAAACCCACGATATATATTGGAATACAGCTCAAAAAGAATTATTAAAAATAGGAAAAATGCATGGATATATGAGAATGTATTGGGCCAAAAAAGTTATCGAATGGACCTTACATCCCAAGCAAGCCTTTGATTTTATTTGTTATTTAAATGATAAATATTCTCTAGATGGCAGAGATCCTAATGGATATTCAGGTATATCTTGGTGTTTTGGATCCCATGATAGACCTTTTCGAGAAAGAAAAATCTTTGGAAAGGTCAGATATATGAGCAAAAGGGGATTGGAGGAGAAATTCGACATAAAAAAATACATAGAAAGAGTAAATAATGTTTAAACTCCCTTATATTTAGTTACCTACTTCCTCTTTTATTGTCTTTAAATGTTCCATAGCAGATTTTTCCCAAGAAAAATTTCTTACTCTTTCGTATCCTTTCCTTTTTATTTTCTCTCTTAAATTCTGATCTTTTAAAACCTTAATAATTCCCTCTGCTATATCTTCTACATCATAAGGATTCACATAATATACCGCATCACCACAAATTTCTAACAATGGAGGAATTTTAGAAACCACAGAAGGACATCCACAAGCCATAGCCTCAAGAGGTGGTAGCCCAAATCCTTCATAAAAAGATGGAAAAACAAAAAGATCTGCGAGATTATACAAAATAGGAAGATCTTCATTATCTATATATCCGGTAAAAATTACTTTATCTTTTAAATATTTATTATTTAACACCTCATAAATCTCTCTATCTCCCTTTATAAAACCCTCCTTTTTACCCGTAATCACCAAAAATATATCCTTTTCCTTTCTTATAATTCTCTCAAAGGCTCTTAATAACCCTTTTAGGTTCTTATGAGGTTTTACATTTCCCACAAAAAATAGAAATTTATCAGGTAGACTATATTTATTCTTTACCTTTATCTTTTCCTCATCATGATATACTTTAAATCTTTTTGTATCTACCCCATTGTATATTACCTTTATCTTTTCTTCTTTTACCTTTGTATATTTCAATATCTCAGATTTTGAAAATTGAGATACTGTAATTATCAAATTTGAAAATCTAACTGCAGAGTTTATAAGAAGCTTAGCATAACTTCTTTCAAAAAGACTATATAAATCCTCAAAAACTAAATGAAAAACATCATGTATAGTAACGATTCTTTTTTTTACCCTTACAGGAAATATAGGCACATTAAAATGGGGAGACCAAAAAACATCCACATCTTTCACTTTTAAAATATACTCTACTTGCTCCAAAGGAAAATATATAGAAGATTTCATGGGAATTATATTTACACCAGAATCAATATATTTATTTATTTTCTCTTTGTCTCCTAAAAGACATAAAATCATGTGTTCCTTCAAAAAAGGAATTAAGTTTTGAAGATACGTACCTATACCTGAAGAATCAATCATTCTTGCATCAACAAGAAGTTTAAGCATCCTCATAATCTCTCTCTAAAATAGCTCTAATTATCAATTTTAATCTATCTATTTGTTGTCTTCTAATTCTATTCAAAATAATGCCAATAAAACTTAAATAAACTAAGGGTAGATATAACGGATAAAATCTCTTGGTAAAGAGAATTCTATTTCTAACTCCGTAAAAATCAGATAATTTACTCTTTTTAAGCCCCTTAGAATCTGAGCCAATACTTCCCCCCTCTTTATGATATACCTTACTTTTCCAACAATAAATTAATTCATATCCCTTTCTTTTTGCCCTCTCTGACCAATCCAGATCTTCAAAATATAAAAAATATCTTTCATCCATTAAGCCTACATCTTCCAAAAATTCCTTAGTAACAAACATACTTGCACCTATTACATAATCAATCTTAATTCCATCTCTGTCATATTGGCCTTTATCTTCTTCAAAACCACCTATATGTTTTGTTAATGCAAAATATTTACTATATTTTCCACCTATTCCTTGAAGTATATTAGAATTATAATAATAGAGAAGTTTAGATCCAATAATTCCTACTTTCTTTCCATTACTCTTATATTTTTCAGCACACTCCACGAGATATCTTAACGAGTCCTTATCTACAATAATATCGTTATTTAATATCCACATATAAGAAAAATCATTCTTATTCAAAGCATATTTAATACCTCTGTTTACACCATTAGCATATCCCTTATTCTTTTCAACCTTAATATACACTAAAGGATAAAGAAAAGAATCTAATTTAAACTCCTTAATTACATCATTAACTACATATTCCTTAATCAATCTAATGTTTTTACTTTTAATCCACTCTATTATTGAAGACTCTAAATCTGACTGGGGATTATTGTTTAAAATAATTAATTGAAAATATGGATATGAAATGTTTAAAAAATTCTCAATAAGCTTTAAAGTATCATAAGTACCAGAATAATGAATAATATTGACATAAACTTTATCATTATATTTCATATCTTACCCATCCTTTCCACTTTTTAATAAAATCCTCTATAACTATTCCCTTTTTAAATCTTTTACCTAGTTCCTTAGCTTTTAGAGATAAGATAATCTTTTCATCCGTAGATAAATTGAAATATTCTATTATTTTTTCAGCTACCTTTCTTGATTCCAAAGGCAAAATAAAATCTTCCCCTAATTCTCTTATTATCTCCTTTGTGCCAGTATATTCCGAAATTATACATGGCATTCCACCAAGCAAAGTTTCAAGATTACTAACAGGGAAAGTATCTCCTCTTCCTAAATGTACATAAAGAGATGATTTTTCTATATACTCGTAGATGTCTGAAAAGCCAATAAAATTAATCCCTTCATAATTAAATTTTTCTCTAATCTCTTTACTCCAATTACCTAAAATAAAGAGCTCAGAATCTTTTACCTCTTTTTTTACAATTTTAAAGGCATCCACCAAAAGATCTAAGCCTTTGTAGTAGTAATCTGGACCATTTCCTATGAATAAAATATTATGATTAAATTCACTTTTTACAGGAATATTCAAAAGATATTTATATCTCTCTTCATCAATAAAAGGGTAAGCAACTATATATTCAGCCTTAGGATATACCTCTTTTAAAAGATCTTTTACCATGTTACCTATACATATAAACAAATCTACATTAGGTATTGCTAATCTATGTAAAAGCCTTTCTAAAAAATTCATTCTTTTTATTTTTATATAAAATAATTTAGGATCTGCTGAAATATTAATAATAGTCTTCTTAAATCTTTTGATAGGAAGAAGTTTAAATAATGATGGTATTAAAAAAGTTCCTTCACATAATAAAATATCATCTGATGAGGAATTAAGAGCATATTTCAAATATAAAAAGATTCTTTTAAAAGGGCTATTTTTCTTACTTAATATATCTAAATCCCAAGCTCCTATAGCATCAGCTAAACCTTTATGGAAAGGGTGAGGTGTATAGAATAAAAAACAAATGTTTATGTACTTACTCATACTTTTTTAAATAGAAGAATGGAATAATCTCCATATGCTTTAATATTTCCCTATCCCTAACTTTTCTTTTACTCTGTATTACTATTCTTTGCTTTATAGCATCCCTAAACTCTCTTATATTCCAAAACAACGCATTGATATAGGATTTAAAATATCCAGAATTAAAAGAAAAAGCTGTCTTAAATGAAACAGTAAGAAATTTTATTAATATACTTAAAGGCAAAAACATAATAATATTAATTAATGAATAATTTTTAATTAAAACCCTAAGTTTATTTCTATAATCCAAATAAAATGTATTTAAATTAAACTTTTTAGTAGTTTGCGACCCCTTATGATAACATATTGCATCTAAACAGACTTTAATATCATATCCTAATAATCTTGCTTGCCAGGACAAATCTGCATCTTCAAAATATGCATATAATTTTTCATCAAATAATTTTCCATCCTCACCAATCTCTAAAATTAAATCTTTGCTTATTAGAAGACATGCACCACTTAAATAAAAAGGTTTATGCCCTTTTAAATTTTTTATAGGTCTTGTATTACCTATAACATCACAAGAAAAGCCTAAATTATCTATTGAAAGATCATAGTAATTATAAATTTTGGGTTGAATTAAACCCACACCTTTTCCTACCATACTTACCAAATTTGTCAAAAGATTTTTATCTGCTACTACATCATTACTAATTATTAGTATATAGTCTGGATCTAATTTTTTAATTGCAAATTGAATACCTATGTTATTCCCTTTATCAAAACCATAATTCTCTTTAGTTTTTATTAAAAAAAGTCTTTTGTTATATGTATTTAAAGCATCAATCTTCTCTAAAATCTTTATATCTATATTTTCAGAATACTCTAAGACTTTAATAGGCTTATCATCAGCATTGTAATAAAAATAATTTGAATCAACCCTTATTTTCCCCTCACAATATTCTTTTATTCTCTCCACAGAATCATCAAAAGATCCATTATCCACTAATATAACATCATAGTTAGGGTAATTTAATTGGAAAAGAGATTCTAAGCATTCAATAGCATCTTTCCAACCATTCCAGTTAAGTAAAACAATAGAAATTTTAGGCTGATCTTGAGTATTATTTTCTATATTTTTATACATGATTTTTTCCTATTAATAAATTCCTTAAACTTTTCTATCATATATTCTATGTGCTCTCTATTTATGCCTGGCCAAACTCCTATCCAAAATGTATCATGCATAATTTTATCTGTATTCTTTAATTCTCCTACAACCCTGTATTTAATTTCATTATATACAAAAGCTGGTTGTCGCAAAATATTTCCTGCAAAAAGCAATCTTGTGCCTATACCACTTTCTTCTAAAAATTCCAATAATTCCTTCCTTTCAAAGGGGGCATCATCCTTTATGGTTAATATAAAACCAAACCAACTTGGTTCTGCATGATCAAGCCAATGAGGTAGTACGAAATATTCATCTAAATTCTCCTTTATAAATCCTTCATATAACATATTAAAGTTTTCTTTTCTTTTTTCAATGAAATAAGGAAGTTTCTTTAGTTGAGATAATCCCAATGCTGCTTGAAAATCAGTTGCCTTTAAATTATAACCCAAATGGGAATATATATATTTATGATCATACCCAAAAGGAAGATCACCAAGTTTCCAGCTAAATCTTTTTCCACATGTATTATCCTTTCCAGGAGGACACCAACAATCTCTACCCCAATCTCTATATGACAATATTATTCTATATAAATTGGGATCATCTGTTAAAACTGCTCCACCTTCCCCCATTGTCATATGATGTGCAGGATAAAAACTTATTGTTGCTATATCCCCAAATGTTCCAGTATACTTTCCCCTATATTTTGATCCTAAGGAATCACAATTATCCTCTATAACCCACAAATCGTATTTATTGGCTATTTCTTTCACTTTATCTAAGTCAAAAGGATTACCTAAGGTATGAGCAAGAAATATAGCTTTTGTCCTATCCGTAATCGCATTTTCTAACTGTTTAACATTCACATTATAGGTTCCTAAATCTACATCTAAAAATACAGGTATAAGATTATTTTGTATAATTGGAGCAATAGTAGTTGGGAAACCTGCTGCAACTGTAATTACTTCATCTCCAGGCTTTAATCTTTTATCTCCCAATTTATAAGAAGTAAGAGCAGATATGGCTATTAAATTAGCAGAAGATCCTGAATTCACTAAAGCACAATATTTTCTCCCTAAAAATTTAGAAAATTCCTTTTCAAATTCATCAGCGAATCTTCCTGCTGTTAACCACTGATCTAAGGAAGCATCTATAAGATTATCTAAATCATCTTCATCTATTACTTTACCCGATGGGGGAATTGTTTTGAGTATCTTATTTTTGTGAAAATTAGAGAAATATATATTTCCCGCATATTTTACAAATTCGCGCAAAATTCTATCAAGACATTCTTTCTTTACCCTTCCTATTTTTCTACATGATTTTTGAGGTACATTATAAAGTCTATATAGCTTTATCCAAAAATCTCCTGACAAATTACTCTCTTCTATTTCCTCTTGCCTTATACATATACCACCAATATTCTCGCCAATAGTTATTAAAGCCCCTAAAACATTATTTTCTTTGTTATCTATAACAAATAAATAATTTTCTTGACTATTTGTCTCTTCTAATGGAAGATTACAAAAACAAATATCTCCAGCCTCCAAAATACAATCTCCTCCTTTACTCTCCTTTTTCCTGTCTCTTTCTTACATAGTCCTGTATTTCCATAAGAGAATAAGCACACATATCTTTAGAATACCCACCATAATATCTTTTATACCACTTTACTGTTCTTTTTAATGCTTCATTTATGTCATACACAGGATACCAATTTAGCAAAAAATGAGCCTTACTACAATCAAGTTTTAAAAGATTAGCTTCGTGAAAATCATCTTCCTTTTCTAAAATCTCATATTTTCCTTCCCCCCAATATTCTATTACCTTTTTTGTAACCTCCTCTACTGTTAAAATATCTGTATCAGAAGGTCCAAAATTCCATGCCCCACTAAATTTTTCTCTATTCTCTAACATTTTAACACCCAAAAGAAGATACCCTCCAAGAGGCTCTAATACATACTGCCATGGTCTTATTGCCTTTGGTTTCCTTATCTTTATAGCTTCTCCTTTTGACAACGCCCTTATGCAGTCTGGAATTAGTCTATCTTCCTGCCAATCCCCTCCCCCTATAACATTACCTGCTCTAACGGAAGATAAAGCAATTCCTAAATTATCCATAAAACTTCTCTTATAGGCTGATACGATTAGTTCAACACATCCTTTACTTGAGCTATAAGGATCATACCCACCCATAGGATCAATCTCTCTATATCCATAAAACCATTCTTTATTTTCATAACATTTGTCACTTGTTACAATTATAACTGCTTTAACATCGTTAATCTCCCTTACCGATTCCAATAGATTTATTGTTCCCATTATATTAACTTCATAAGTATAGCGAGGAGCAATATAGGAATACCTTACTAAAGGTTGGGCAGCTAAGTGAAAAACTATATCTGGCTTATATTTTTTAAATACTTTTTTAAGATTTTCTTCGTCTCTTATGTCACCCACAACATGAATTATTCTTTCTTTTAAATTTAAAATATCAAATAGTGATGGATTGGTAGGGGGTTCTAAAGAATAACCTATTACCTCAGCCCCTAATTCGCTTAGCCATAGTGTAAGCCAAGACCCTTTAAACCCAGTATGTCCTGTTACTAATACTTTTTTACCTCTATAGTTTTGAAAAATATTAGCCATGTTTCAATGACCAATCATAAGGTATTTTATCTGTAAAAGGATCTAACCTTATTATCTCTTCTGGATCATGTGGTATAGAGGCGCAATTTGCAACTATAGCAGTTTTAGTACCTATTCCTTTAAAACCATTCCATATCATGGGAGGTATTTTTACTAATAAATAATTTTCTTCTCCCATAAATATTTCCATCAAATTACCCCTTGTTGGGGAGTCTTCTCTATCATCGTATAATACAAGTTTTATCATCCCTTGAATCACTGCATAATTCAATATCATCTTCTTATGAAGATGCCAACCTTTTATAACCCCAGGATATATTAAAGAAAAGTATATCTCCCCAAAATTTTCAAAAATAGGGTCATCAGATCTTAACATGTGATATATTACTCCTCTCTCATCTGGTATCTTAGTTAACTGTTTTATATATACTCCTTGGATATAATTACCTTTTACCCCTTTAATTTTTAAAAGGTCTTTATCTCCAAAGTCCATTTTTTCACCTTCCCATGCTATAATATTCAAAAGTTTCTTCCAAGCCTTTTTCTAAATCGTATTTAGGTATCCACTTAAGAAAATTAATAGTATTGGTTATATCTGCTTTACTAAAAAAAACCTCATTATTTGAATAAGGTATTCTTCCCCAATTAACTTTTATCTTTTTTCCAGAAACTTTTTCCAAAAGACATACCAACTCATGTAAAGTATGCGTAACTCCTGTTCCTATATCAAAACTCTGATATATACATTTCATATCAATAATATAGTCCATAGCTTTTATATAAGCATCAATAATATCTTTAACATAAATAAAATCTAAGGATTGAAAACCTTCTGTCATATCTATTTCCTCATCATTAATTACCTTTTTTATTAAGTAAGGTATCAACTTATTAGGATTATCTCTATAACCATAAGGAGAAAAGATCCTCAAAGTAATAGCTTTAATACCATAATTAAAAGCATAAAATTTTAAAATTTCTTCAAAAGCCAGCTTAGTGGAAGCATATAAATTAAAAGGATATGATATACTCTGAAAACCATAATTATAAACTTTTTCAAAAAACGTACCTGTATTTATAAAATGCCTAACCCCTACTGAAGCCATACCTTCTAATATTTTAGTGGGAAGTTCTATATTTGATTCCAGCATAAAAGGCAAATCACCATAATTGTGATATTTCCTATAGTATGTTGCTAAGTGAATTACTACATCAGGTTTTACATTTTTTAATATTTCCATTATATCTTCTTTATCTATATCAAAAGCCCTTAGTTTTCTTATATATTCCTTTATTCTCCATATATCTGATGTGCTTCTCTTTAATATAAGTACTTCATGTATATTGTTTTTTATTAAATTTTCTACCAAATGAGATCCTATAAAACCTGTGGCACCTGTAATTAAAACCTTCATTCAGACCACACCTTCCATGGAGGATTACCACTATTCCAAAGCTCCTCTAACTCTCTTTTATCCCTTAGTGTATCCATAGGCTTCCAGAATCCATAATGCTTATACGCTACAAGTTGTCCATCTCTTGCCAATTTTACCAAAGATTCTCTCTCCCAAATAGTATCATCACCATATATATACTCAAAAATTTCAGGTTCTAAAACAAAAAATCCACCATTTATCCAAGCTTTATCTCCTTTTGGTTTTTCTTCAAAACTTATCACAAGATTTTCATCACTGATATCTAAAGCCCCAAACCTACCCGAAGGTTGTACTGCAGTAACAGTAGCATATTTACCATACTTTCTATGAAAATCTAAAAGTTCTCTTAAGTTAATATCTCCAACCCCATCACCATATGTAGCCATAAACGTTTCATTTCCTATATACTTTTGTACTCTCTTTATCCTCCCCCCTGTCTGTGTATTTAATCCCGTATCAACAAGAGTTACTCTCCAAGGTTCACAATAGTTATTATGTACTTCTATTGTATTTTCCTTTAGAGAAATAGTAATATCACTATTGGGGATAAAGTAATTTGCAAAATATTCCTTAATCATATATCCCTTATATCCAAGACAGATTATAAAATCATTAAATCCATAAGCGGAATATATTTTCATAATATGCCAAAGTATAGGTTTACCACCTATTTCAACCATAGGTTTTGGCCTTAAATCTGTTTCCTCACTTAACCTTGTTCCAAATCCTCCAGCTAAAATCACTACTTTCATCTTAAACTTCTCCTTCCCCCAATTCTTTCCTTAATTTATCAAAAAGTTCCCCCTCCTCCTCATATCTTATTATAGTAGCACCTTTTATTCCTTCCAAAAGTGCTGAAAATTTTACATCCTTTTTGGCTAAAAGTATTATTCTTTTCCCTTCCATATAGGCAAGCATTATCTCCATTCCTACCCCATGACTTGGCTTGGAGACTTCTGCCACAATTATATCCGAGAACTTAACTCCCATAGTATCTCTGACAAATACCTCTTGAGGAGATATATCTGTATCAACTCCTAAAAGCACCCATGGAGAAGCAAGCTCAAAGCCAAGATCCTGTATTAAATTAGCTAATCCTTTTGTAAGATCTTGATTGTAGTAATTTATGATAGGTACAGCAAGATATATCTTTTTCATATTTACATCTTCCAGCTTATTAATTCTAACAAAATTCCCTCAGGACCATAAAAATATGCATATTTTCCATCAGGAAATTCCAAAGGTCCTAAAACAAATTCAATACCCCTTGATCTTAAATACTCACAAGTTTTATCCATATCATCCACAAAAAAAGCAATATGTTCTACTCCTGTCTTTTTACTATCTTCCCATTTTTTCTTTTCCATATAAATTGGGGAATCATCTGGTACTATTAATTCCAACATTGAATTACCCATATTTAAAAAGATAATTCTTGCCTTTTCTCCTTCATCATAAAAACCCAACTTTACATTAAAACTTAATATATCGCGGTAAAATCTAATATTTTCTTCTACATCCTTTACAATAATGGATATGTGGTCAAGCTTAATATTCACAGTACACCTCCCCCAAATTTTATCTTTTCTGCGTTAGTAAAATTATTTATTTTGTCCTTTCACATTCTGAAGATAATATTAACATTTTATCAAAAGTATCATCAAGGTTTTTATTTTATAGTTAAATCCTTATTTTTTCAATTAATTTGGAGATAAGGGATATTATTTTAAAAATTTAGTCAACTATATTGACTAAATGAAAAGTTAATGATATAATTCCCTAAAAGTCAACTTAGTTGACAAAATTATAGGGAGGTGTTTTAAATGTCTTTCTCAAAATCCAAATTAAGGTCCATTCTACTTCTAATAGCTGTTTTACTTTTACTCGGTACCTTTATGAGTTTTGCTCAAGGCACAGTTAAATTAAGAGTAGTTACATACTTCACAGGAGAGGACCCCTTCTCCCCTGCTTGGAAAGATGCTATGGCACTTTTTAAGCAGAAATATCCAAATGTAGAAATTATCGACGAAGCAGTACCTACTGCAAACGATGCTATAAGAACAAAGGTAAAAACTGATTTTGCTACAGATAATGAACCAGATGTTATGTTCTTCTTCACAGGAGCAGACGCTATACCATTATTAAAGACAGGAAAAATTTATACCTGGGATGAAGAAATAGAAAAGGATAAAAAATGGAGTGATAATTTCAATAAGGCAGCATTAAAATTCACCACTTACAAGGGGGACATTAAAGAATACGACGGAAAAATCTATGCATTACCTACCATAGGTTTCTATGAAGGACTCTTTGTTAATAAAGATCTTTTTGAGAAATATAATCTTGCTCTTCCTACAGATTGGAACAAATTCATAAAGGCTATTAGCATTTTGAAATCCAAGAATATTATCCCAATTGCTGGATCAATCCTTGAATCCTATTACTTAATTGAGACTTTTGTTCTTTCTGCTGGTGGGCCAGAGGGACACGATACTCCATTCCATCCATCTTGGGAGACAGGATTAAACTACATTAGACAAGTATATAAATTGGGAGCATTTCCTAAGGATGCACTTACTATAAAAGATGATCAAGCCCGTGAACTTTTCTATACTAAGAAGGCTGGTATGATGGTTAATGGATCATGGTGCGTAGGAGGATTAAAAGATAAAGAAAATACTGTTATTATGCCTCTTCCAGTAGTTCCAGGTGGAAAAGCTCATCCCACCGACATAATCGGTGGTTTTGGATCTGGTTGGTATGTTAGCAAAAAGGCAAATACTGAAAAGAAAGGTCTTCCTGTTGAATTTGTAAAATTCATGACATCTCCAGAGATTGTAGCCAAATTTGTATCCATAGCAGGAGTTCCTGCAGTAAAAGTTACTCTTACTGGTCTTTCACCTGCTGCAAAAAGTGGATTTGATATGATGGCAAAAGCAAGAGCTATATGTATGCCAATTGACGCTCAAATTGTACCAGAAGCCTTTACAAAGATAAGATTAGGACTCTCCTACGTAGTTACAGGAGAAAGATCAGCAAAGGATCTACTAAAAGAAGCAAAAGAAATTCATGAAAGAGCTCAAAAGTAATACTTACTCCCCCTTTATATAAATCTTTTTGGGGGAGGGGGACAAAAAGCCCTCTCCCCCTTTTGATTTTTGTTTTGAAGGAGGTAATAATATGCAGGAGAGATATACAAAAAAATATAAATTGTGGTTTCTTTTGCCAAGTTTAATCATCATAGGCATATTCATTTACTATGCCCTTTTTGCCACTTTTTATTACAGCTTATTTAATTGGAGAGATTTTTCAAAATATAAATCTTTTATAGGAATAGAAAATTATAAGTATCTTTTCAGAGATATATCCTTTATTAAAGCCATTAAAAATACTTTCATACTGCTCCTTTTTGCTGTTGTCTTTCAAATAGGAATAGCCCTTGTCTTAGCCCTTATTGTAGATACTTTAAGAAGAGGATATAAATTTTTTAGGACCATTTATCTTTTTCCAGTAATAATTTCAGGAAGTGCAATAGGTCTTTTATTCTATCTTATGTATAGCTATGATTATGGGCTTCTTAATTCACTGCTTTCCCTCTTGGGTAAAGAAAAGATTTTATGGATTACACCAAAAACTGCCTTATGGGCAGTACTTATACCTGTCATATGGCAATATGTGGGTTTCTATTTTGTCATCATTTTATCTGCTCTATATCAGATTCCTCAAAGTATCCATGACTCTGCAAAAATAGATGGCTTCAGTGAGTTTAAAAAAGCCTTTTATATTTCTATTCCCCTTATATGGGATGTCTTAGCTGTATGTATTTCTTTAGTAATTATAGGTACATTTAAGGTTTTTGATGTGGTCTATGTGATAACAGGAGGAGGTCCTATGGATGCAAGTCAAGTTTTAGGTACCTACCTTTATACTGTAGCTTTTACAGGACAAAATCAAGGATATGCAAGTGCTATAGGTACTGTTATTATATTCCTTGGTATAATTCTCTCTCTTATAGCCCAGATAATAACTAAAAGAGAAAGAATTATATATCAGGCATAAGGAGGAATTAAAAATGAGAAAATTATATTCTCTTTTGAAATATACATTATTAATCCTATGGGGATTAACCACATTATTCCCCATATATTGGGTAATGATAAATTCTTTTAAACCCACAAGTGAAATATTGCTAAACCCATTATCTTTTCCAACAAGTTTTCATATAGAAAATTATCTTCAACTTTCAAACTACGGAAATATAAATTTCTTAAAGGGATTTAAAAATAGTACCATTATTTCTTTCAGCACAACTTTACTGGTACTATTTTTAGGAAGCCTTGCATCTTATGCCATAGCCAGACTTAACTTTAAAAGAGCAAATTTAATAAATTCCTTCCTCGTAGGAGCTCAATTAGTTCCAGCCTTCTCTATAGTAATTCCCGCCCTTATTGTTTTCAAAACAGTTCGTCTTTCTGGAAGTTATCTTTCCCTAATACTTCTTCAAACCGCTTGTTTTCTCCCATTCTCTATCCTTACCATTACCAGCTTTATGAAATCTATACCAATAGAATTAGAAGAGGCAGCATATATAGATGGAGCATCTGTACTTCAAACTTTTCTAAAAATCATATTACCTACCTCCATACCTGCTCTTGTCACAGCCGGAATATTTGTATTTCTTTGGTCTTACAATGACCTTTTTATGTCCCTTATTCTCCTTCCCTTAAGAGAGAAACAACCTATCTGTGTGTTACTCTCCCTGGTATCCAGTGCTTACGGAACCAATTATGGGGCTATGATGGCAGCCCTTTTTGTTACTATTATCCCAGTAGTTGTTATTTATACTTTTCTACAAGAATATATTGTAAGAGGACTTATGTCAGGAGCTGGAATAAGATAAAGGATTTGATATACTAAGATATATCTTTCTTATTTTGGGGAGGTATAGGATGGTAAAATATGAGTTTCCCAAGAATTTTTATTGGGGTACAGCCACATCATCTCACCAAATAGAAGGGGGTAACATTTATAATGATTGGTGGGAGTTTGAAAATCAAGGAAAAGTCAAAGATGGACAGATATCAGGATCCGCTTGTGATAGCTGGAACAGATATAAAGAAGATTTTGACCTAATACAAAAGTTAAATAATAATGCCTATAGATTTTCCATTGAATGGAGTAGAATAGAGCCTGAAGAAGGAAAATTCAATGAAGAAGCATTAAACAGATACAAAGATATGATCATCTCTTTAAGAAAAAGAAATATAGAGCCCTTTGTTACACTTCATCATTTCACCAATCCCCTATGGATAGCTAAAAAAGGAGGTTGGCTAAATCCAGAAACTATTGAATATTATTTAAGATATGTGGAAAAAGTAGTAAATGAATTTAAAGATCTTGTGAAATATTACATGACCATAAATGAACCCAATGCCTATGCCTTTATGGCATATCTTTATGGAGAATTTCCTCCCCAGGAAAAGAGCTTAAAAAAGATGTTAAAAGTATTAAATCATATGGTAAAAGCCCATGCTAAAGCCTATAAATTAATCCATGATACAAGAAAAGATGCAGAAGCAAGTATAGCCTATAATGTACTTTTAATTGAGCCTTTGAATCCCAAATCTTTTATAGACAGAAAAATTGCAAGTTTTGCAGATAGAATATATAATCGTGTTTTCATAGAAACCCTTATTACTGGTAAATTCTCCTCCCCTCTCTTAAAAGAAAATATCCCATATGCAAAAGATACATTGGACTATTTAGGAATAAATTATTACACAAGAATTCTAATGGGAATTAAGACCTTTTTTAACCCTTTACCAAATACATCTACCGATAATGAAAGATCGGATTTTGGATGGGAGATACATCCAGAAGGTTTTTATAAAGTAGTTAAAAGATTTTGGGAGTTAACAAAAAAACCCATCTATATTACCGAAAATGGTATTTCAGATGCCAAAGATGAAAGAAGACCAAAATACTTAATATCCCATCTAATAGCATTACATAAAGCAATAAAAGAAGGAGTAGATGTAAGGGGATATTTTCATTGGAGTCTTATGGATAATTTTGAGTGGGCAGAAGGATTTAAACAAAGATTTGGGCTTTTTGAGACAAACTTTGATACAAAGGAAAGAATATGGAGAAAAAGTGCAAAATTATACTCTGAAATAGCTAAAAATAATGGGATTACAGAAGAGATAGGATCTCTTTACTAATATCATATCTCCAAAAATCTTTCCAAAAGTCTGGAATCTTAGCTTTAAAATCCATATTCTCCTTCTTTACAGGATGGGGGAGGGTTAATTTATAACAGTGAAGAAATATTTTGTCTTTAAAGATTTTACCTCCTCCATATTTTTCATCTCCTAAGATAGGATGACCTATTTTTGAAAGCTGTACTCTTAGTTGATGCTTTCTTCCTGTATGAGGTATAAGCTTTACTAAGGACATATTTTTATCCTCATCTATCACCTCATAAAATGTTACAGCCTCTTTACCCATGGAACCGTCTGATACAATCTTTGCCTTTCTCTCAGGTTCCTCCCAATGAATATAATCTTTTAAAATACCACTTTTTTCTCTAAAAATACCCTTCACTAACGCTAAATATACCTTCTCTACTCTTCTTCCTCTAAAAACCTCCGAAAGCCTGCCAGCTGATTTGCTATTCCTGGCAAAAACTATTACTCCAGACACAGGCTTATCTAATCTATGCACTATAGCTAAAAAGACATTACCAGGTTTTTGATATTTAATCTTAATATATTTCTTTGCCTCTTGTAAAAGAGTCTTCTTTCCTGTGATATCTCCTTGTACAAGGATACCTGTAGGTTTATTTAAAACAAGTAAATGATTATCTTCAAACAATATATCAAGATTTAAAAAGTCTGCCACCTTAAAACCTCATGGAGTTCCTTTTTCTTTGGCCTTTGAGGGATCTCTGCAGGATAACCTACTGCAAGCATAACCATAAGCTCTAGATTATAAGGACAATTGACAAGTCTCTTAACATCCTCAGAATGAGCTTTCTTATATGAGTTTATCCAACAAGTACCTAATCCATATGCTTGTGCAGAAATAATAATATTTTCTGCAGCAGCACATGCATCTTCCAAGGCTGTTTCTTCATCCTTTTCACAAAAGATCAAAATTCCAGCTCCTGCCTCCTTCAAAAACCTACCCCATGGTGTCACATCTGCTAATTTCTCTTTAAGAGCTTTATCTGTTACTACTAGAAAAACCCATGGCTGTCTGTTATATCCAGAAGGTGCCAATCTACCACAATCTACAAGATCTTCTAAAATTTCCTTAGGTACTTCCTTATCTAAATATTTTCTCACACTTACCCTGGATTTAATAACTTTAATTGTCTCAAGCATGATAAAATCCCTCCCAATTTTTCTTTCCCCTTTATTATATCATATGATAAAATAAAACATGAGCTTGAAACTTACTTTCTTTGATGGGGTAAGTTATATAGGGGGAAACAAAATACTCTTAGAAGAGAACGAATCAGCCCTTATTTTAGATTTTGGTATTAATTTTAACAAAGATAACAAATACTTTGATGAATTCTTAAGTCCAAGAAGTTATTTTGGAATTTATGATCCTTACCATCTAAACCTTATACCTCCTTTGGAAGGAATATATAGAAAAGATTTAACAATCCCAGAAATTTGGGAAAACTTGAAAAATCATCCATGGTATTGGGAAATAAATCCTATAGCTATTCTTATATCCCATGCCCACTTAGATCATGTAGGATACCTTTCCTACATCCATAAGGATATACCTATTATTACATCCCTCATATCATCCCTTATAATAAAGAGCTTAGAGAATACGAGCAAAATAATATCTGATCTATGCCTGGTAAGGAGAAAAACTCAAGAAAATGGAGTCTTAAAAGCAGAAAGAAACAAATTTATAAAGAGACCATATATCACCTTTGGTAATGGATCAATATCTAAGATAGAGGAATTTTGGAATAAACTTGAAAAAAAGGATAAAAAAAATATTGATATAGAAAATAAACCAATTAACATAATAGACTATGAAACCTATAAGATAGGTCCTTTTGAGATTACTTACTTTCCTGTGAACCACTCCATACCAGGAGCAGTAAGCTTTTCCATAAAGACAAAAATAGGTTGGATTGTATACACTGGAGATCTGAGATTACATGGAAGAAATAAAGAACATTCAGAAAAATTTATTGAAAAATTAAAGGAAATACCTGTAAAAGTCTTAATATGTGAGAGCACCCATCCTAAGGTAACTCACCTATACTCGGAAGAAGATGTTAAAGAAAATATCTATAATATTGTTAAAAACTTAAAAGGATATATAATTGCTGATTTTGGCGCAAGAAATATTGATCGATTAATGAGTTTTTTGGAAATAGCAAAAGCAGTAGGAAGAAGACCTGTATTAACCCTAAAGGATATATATCTGTTGGAAGCACTATCCTTAGTTGGATATCCTGACCCTAAGGAAGATGAGTACATAACCTTTTACAAAAAACCAAAAGGCTCTTATGAAGCGTGGGAAGAGAATCTTTTAGATAGATATGATATACAAGGAAAAGGAATCTCCGCAAAAGAAATAAGAAACAATCCTGATGATTTTATCCTCTGTATGTCTTACTACGACTTTCATATTCTACTTGATATATTACCCAACGGTGGTACCTATATATTTTCCTCAATTGAAGCCTTTAATGAAGAGAGGAAAATAGATCAAAAAAAGATAGAAAATTGGCTAAATTACTTCCATATAGAGATAAGGGGAAATTTAGTAGAAAATAGAGAAGAATCTACCTTTCATGCCAGTGGACATATCCACGGAGATGGAATAATAAAACTAATTGATTATGCAAAACCAGAATACCTAATACCTGTCCATACAGAAAGGGATAAAAATATAGACTTCTATGACCAATTTAAGGATTTTTGCAAAGTAATTTACCCAAAGAAAGGAGAGACTATAATAATCACATGAATGAAAAGGATAAAATAAAAGCTATTTCTAAAAATTTTTACAAAAAATTATTAGAGCATGTTACTGACGGTATTTATTTTGTAGATAACAATAGAAAAATCATATATTGGAACAGATCAGCAGAAAAAATTACGGGATATAAAAAGAAAGAAATTATAGGAAAATACTGCTACAATAATATCCTTAGACATATAGATGAAAAAGGAAATGAATTATGTCTAACCGAATGTCCCTTAGTCCATGCCATGAAAAAGGATAAAACAGTTGAGAAATTAGTCTTTTTACATCGTAGGGATGGGATGAGAATACCAGTACTTGTAAGTGTAAATCCCATAAAAGATAAGAACAGGGAAATTATAGGTGCAGTTGAAATCTTCAGAGAGGCTTCCGAAACTTTACATTTAAAGAAGATGGTAAGTGAACTTTATAAAAAAATCTATACAGATGAACTTACAGAAATTACCAATAGAAGATTCCTGGAGTTTTATTTAGATATAAAAATTAACGAATTTCAAAAATATAATCATAGATTTGGAGTACTTTTCATAGATATTGATGATTTTAAGAAAATTAATGATACTTATGGTCATAAGGTAGGAGATATGGTATTAAAAACCGTTGCTGGAACATTAAAAAGCAATATAAGAGCCACAGATACAGTAGGTAGATATGGGGGAGAAGAGTTTATTGTGGTATATTCTGATGTGGAAGAAAAAGACATTTTATATCAACTTGCTGAAAAATTAAGAATCTTAGTAAAAAACTCCTTTATAAATCTGGAAGAAAAAGTTATAAAGGTTACTGTGTCCATAGGAGGAACATTAGTGAAAGAAGATGATGATAAGGAGAAAATAATAAAAAGGGCAGATAATTTGATGTATCAAGCCAAAAAAGAGGGCAAAGATAAAGTTATCATTAGCTAAAAAATAAATAAAAATCAACCCCTTTGGGTAAAATCTATAAAAAGATAGAAATTATAAGGCTTAAGTTGTTTAAAAAATTTTTAAATAATTTAACAAAAGTTTTTTTGACAAAAAATTTTGGATCATGTTAAAATTTTGTGGATTATGGAAAGAAAAGTGTCACTACTTGAATTTTTACTTGCTTTTTCTGAAAACTTGGACAATCAGATACCTGAAAAAAGGAGACATTCCTCTCGGGTAGCTAACTTATCTCTATTTATAGCAGATAAATTGGAATTATCCGAGAAGGAGAAGTATAACCTAATAATATCAGCTCTTTTACACGATGCTGGAAATGGTAACAATAACTTTAGAAACTCCTCCAATGAAATAGAAGAACATGCTTTGAAAGGAAGTCTTTTCATATCTGATATACCCTTCTTAGAAAATGTTTCCCCAATTATAAAATATCACCATATAGCATGGGATTTTGGGAAAGGAAATATATATAAAGAAGATCCTGTACCTATAGAGAGCCAAATCTTATTTCTTGCTGAATTCATAGATCATAAATTAAATAAGCAAAAATATATATTAAAGGAAAAAAACAAGATTATCAAAAGGGTAAAGGAAGAAGGGGAAAAATTATTTAACAAAGATGTAATAGAGGCCTTCTTATCCCTATCTAACAAGGAATCTTTTTGGTTTGAGGTAAATTATGATACCCCATCTCCTGAAGATTTCTCCTGTGATTTAAAATTAGATATAGATGGTCTTTTACTACTTTCTAAAGCTGTAGCAAGAATCGTAGACTATAGAAGTAAGATTCAGGTTAGACATTCAAGAAATGTAACCAATGTTGCCTCCTATTTATCAGAAAAATTAGGCTACGATTCAGAAATGATTAAGAAAATAAAAATAGCAGGATATCTACATGACATAGGAAAGGTAGCATTACCCCCTTCCATACTTTTAAAGCAGGAAAAATTATCTAAAAAAGATACCGATTATATTAAAGTACATCCTTTTAAAACATATCTTACCCTTAAAAAGGGGCTTCCATACGAAGATATTACTATATGGGCCTCATATCACCACGAAAAATTAAATGGAAAAGGTTATCCTTTTAAAGTATCAGGAGAGAGTATCCCAATTCCTTCAAGGATAATCACTATATCCGATATTTATTCAGCCCTCTTAGAGAATAGACCCTATAGATTGGGGCTTTCAGAAAATAAAGTATTAAGTTATATGAAGAAATTAGCTACTGAAAAATACATAGACAAGGAAATCTTTTCCATAATATTAGAAAATAAAGAGGAAGTTTCCTCTGTTATAAAGCTATAATTTTTTTAAAACCTGGTATATTCCACATTTAAGATATAACGACTCTGGATAGGAAAAAAGAATAGGATGATCTTTTGCCTGATATCTAAACTCTACAAGTCGCAATATTTTGTTTGCATCATAACTTGCAGATTCAATTACTTTTTGGAATATTTCCAGTGTAACATGCTGAGAACATGAACAAGTGATAAGAAAACCCCCATCCTTTATTATTTTCATAGCCCTAAGATTAATCTCTTTATACCCTCTTAAAGCATTATCAAGATTCCTCTGGGATTTTGCAAAGGCAGGAGGATCAAGAATCACCACATCAAAACTTCTACCCTCTTTATGAAAATTTTTCAAAAGATGGAAGGCATTCTCCTCAACAAATTCTATCTTATCTAAAAATCCATTTAACTTAGCATTTTCCTTGGCTAATTCAAGAGCTATCTTGGAAGAATCTACCGCTAAAACTCTTTTAGCCCCATATTTTAAAGCATGAAGAGAAAAGGAACCTGTATAACAAAATACATCAAGAACCTCTGCTCCATCTACCAAACCTTTTAAAGCCCTTCTATTTTCTCTCTGATCCAAAAAGTATCCTGTCTTCTGACCATCCTCTATATCTACCAATATCTTTACTTCATTTTCATTAATTATTACCTTAGGATCAAAATCTCCCTTTATAGGACCCTTTATCTGAGGAAGGCCTTCTATTTCTCTTACAGGTACATCATTTCTTTCATATATTCCCCGAGGATTAAAAATTTCATCTAATACTTCAACTATTATCTCCTTAAATCTATCAATACCAAGGGTTAATGTCTGTATAACAAGAATATCCTCAAATTTATCTACAATAAGTCCTGGAAGAAAATCAGACTCTGCAAAAACCACTCTACAAGATGATGTATCTACAACTTTTTTCCTGTATTCCCATGCCCTAATAATTCTTTCTCTAAAAAAATCCCTATTTATTTCTTCCTCTTTCCTCGTAAGTATTCTTACCCTTATCTTTGAATTAGGATTTATATATCCCCTACCTATAAAGCTGTTGCTACTATCATAAATATCTACTACATCTCCAGGATTTATCTCCCCTAAAACCTTAGATATCTCATTGTCATAAATCCATGGGTTTCCCCTTACAATCTTTGTATGGACACCCTTTTTAAGAATAACCCTCTTAATTTCTTTCATGGAGATATAGAATTTTTTGAGCCAGGCGTAGCATAAATATAATAAAATTTCCCATCATATCCTTGAACACTATAACACAACTTATTAGAAGATGCAAAATTGGAAGCATCATATAAAAGTCCTAAGAGACCAACATTTTTTAATTCCAATGAATAATACCTTTCTGTATTTCCCTCAAAAACAGGCTGACCTCCCATTGAAGAATTATAATATACATTACATACAGGAATTATCACTTCATAATTCTGAGCCAAACGATGCTCAAGTAAAGTAATAGTATAAGAATCATTTGGGAGCTCTCCAAAAGACGGTCCTAATCCATTATTAGAAACTCTTGCATAATTTATACCAGATAACCCATACCAACCTAAAATATCTGCAGAAGTTCCACTAACCACCATATACCGGCCAGGCAGAAGATTCCATGTTCCACTTACAAGGCTCATAATAGGATTTGAAGGAGTATATACAGCATAGTTATTATACCAATCAAGATAAGCCATAGATATGGTAGAATACGTAGGATTGTGGATCTCAATATATTCCATCATTCTTTGATCAGACGTATTCCATCTTAGTATAGTGCATGGAGAAGGATAATACATAATCTCAGATATCACTAATTTAGGCATTAGGCAATATGCTACATATACTACATTTCCTTGAAAAGTTATATAATTTAAATTAGAAGAGTTTGTCCAATTAGATGCATCCTGTGTTGGCAAAGAAAGAGACTTTCTAACCATGGAATACCATACCCTATACTGTCCTGATGTATTTCCAGGTTGTCCTCCAAAGGAAGGGGTGAAACTTATTTGATCAACAATTCTCCCAAAACTATCTTTTATTACAACCATATCTCCACTACTATTTAAAATTGATCCACCATTTCCAAGTCCAGAACTATTTGTCTTTATATAAATAGCATATTCTGGTAAAGGAAAATAATAAGAATTGATTAAATTAGAATTTATTGTCCCTATAACAGCAGACTTTCCTGGAAATAAAGTCCATGTATTGTTTACTGATACTGTAAATAGATTTCCATTAATACTCCATCCTCTTAGATCAACAGGATTTTGAGAATTATTGTAAATCACAACAAACTGGAGATCTGCTGTTCCAATATTATTCCCTAATTTATCCCTTGTAGGGGGAACATACATTATCTCCGTTATCAAAACTTCCCCCAAACTTGTTGGTATATCTGCCCTCAATCCCACATTGCTTGAATACTTCATTCCATTTATCATAGTTAAGGTAAATATAATGAACCTTATTTCACGAAGATTAGAAGTATAAGTATTATCAAGCCTTGTACCCGTAAAAGTTATGTTCTCAATAGGTCCTGCAAGAATCTGTCCATCAAGGGCAAAATATTTTTTACCATCCGCATCCACCACTATGGAGTATGTATGAGTCACACCTGTACTAAGATTTATAGTAAGAGTATTTGTACTCATATATAAGATTTCCCTTCCCTGCCTTATATCCCTGGCAAGCCTATCAAGAATTATCTGAGCATTATGAAATATTTCGTTTTCTTCTGATTTCCCAAAGAATAAATTCAGGCTTGTGGTAAATAAATTAGCAAGGAATAGGACAATAATCCCTAAGATAAAGATTGCTACCATTACTTCTATGAAAGTCAACCCCCTACTTCTCATGTTAATATTATATATCAAAATAATTAAACTATTAAATATTTACTTTTTTAGTAGGAGATGTTAGAATAACAGAAGTTAAAATTAACAAGGAGGTATATAGTAATGGGAAAAGTTACTTTTAAGGCAGAGGGAAAATGGATCGGTAAACTCAAAGTAGAGGCAAAAATTAGGGACAAATTCACTATTTACATGGACGAGCCACCTTCCCTTGGAGGAGAGGATACTGCTCCTAATCCAGTAGAAGTAGTATTATCAGCCCTTATCGGTTGTTTAGGAATCGTAATTCAAGTAGTTGCAAAAGAGAAAAATATTCCTATTCAAAATGTAGAGATTTATACAGAAGGTGATCTTGATCCAAAGGGATTTATGGGAGATCCTAACGTAAGAGCTGGATATGATGAAGTAAGAGTAAGGGTTAAGATTGAAGCTCCCGTAGACAAGGCAAAAATTGAAGAGCTTATGAAAGAAGTAGAAAGAAGATGTCCTGTCTCGGATATTATTAAGAATCCTGTAAATCTAAAAATATCCTTAGAATAATTTATGCATTAACAAGAACTTTATAAAGTTCTCTTCTATGGGTATAAATGATAATAATAAAATTGACTAAAAAGAAATATAAGATATAAATATCTCCAGTAAGAACCTTATAAATTATAAAGGGAATTAAGCACAAAAAACCATAAAATACTTTGAGAGCATCCTCTTCGGGGGATGCTCCATGCCATTTTGCCAGATTAAATATAAACATGGAAAGACCTAAAAAGAGTGGTCCTTGAAGACCAGTTACTACTGTCCAAGCACCAAAAGAAACTGATATAGCCTTTCCTCCTTTACCTCCAAGAAAGGGAGAGAAAACATGACCCAGTATTCCTGCCAAAGCGGCGGTAGTAATTACAAACCTATCTTTTAGATCCCTATATTTTATAAACCAAAGAAGAGGAAACATTCCCTTAAGATAATCAAGAAGCACACCCAATATTCCTATTTTCCAATTTGTAGAAATCCAGAGATTGTAAGCTCCGGGATTTCCATCTCTTACCTTTTTTAAATCTATATTGAGTAGCTTAGCTATAAAATAGGAATACATCATAGATCCTGAGAGAAATTGAAGAAAAATTATCATCAAACTATCCCACATTAATTCTTCTCCCCTTCCAGGAAACAGATTTTAAAAAGGATCCCCTCACTGTAGAATAGATAAGTACGAATACAAAGAAAAGAAAATGTAAAGGATAAAGAAAAGAATCTAAAATGTTATAATCTCCTAATTTCCTTGTTAATATGTAGAGCTGAAAAACAAAAAATAGATAAAAAATATTAAAAATACCATCATAAAAAGAACTTCCTAACATTCCATAAAACCAAGCTAAAAGATATAAAACCTTCTTAATACTCAAAGAAGATATAGCTTGAGAAGTATTCTTTGTAAATCCCTCTAATAAATCCCAAAAACCTCCAGGATACATCCTAAATTTTACATATTCTCCTCCAAGAAGGTTTGTAACGCTTATTCCCTTTTTCATACAAAGATTCCCAAAATAAAAATCCTCCACTACTTTATCTCTTATCTCTAAATGTCCTCCAACTTCCTCATAATCTTCTCTGGATATAAGCATCACCGGACCATATGCCCCTTCCTTACCAAAGGAAGACATGGTAATAACTGCTCCAAGATTAAATATAAAATTCAAATGCTCATAAAACTTTTCAAATCTTTGATAAGGCCAACAAGACACCAATCCTTTATATTTTTCATAACTTGTTAAAAGAACCTCTATAAAATCTTCTCTTGGCTCCACATCAGCATCAAGAAATAAGAGTAATTCCCCTTTTGACTCCAAATAACCATTCCATATTGCCCAATTCTTTCCTACCCAACCTACAGGTGGCTCCTCATGTAAAGATACTACCTTTACATTAAACCTTCTTGCTACCTCTTCTGTATTATCATCAGAATTATCATTTACAACTATGATTTCATAAGGTCTGTAAGTTTGCCTTTCAAGAAGAGAAAGAAGCTTGGGAAGATTTCTCTCTTCGTTTCTTGCAGGAATGATGACAGAGATGTTATAGTGTTTTGAGTTTAGCTCTTCCCTCTTAAGAAATTTAAGAGTCTTATAGTATAACCATCCTATAACCCATGAAAAGAGATAAAGTATACCCCTCATTTAAGAAATATTATAAAACAAAAAATAAGGAGAATACAATATATTAAATGAAACAAACTCAGAATGAGCAGGCACTGATGTGTATGTATAAAAATCCATGATACCAACTCCAGAGATGAAGATCTTGAATTATAGTGAGATTGAAATATTTTTATAATTATTATAAAATTGATAATATGAAGGCGAGGGGTTTTAATTTATTGGAGCTCCTAATTGCCATTTCGATTATTGCTATTTTGGTTACCATAGCAACTCCATTATATTTTGATGCCATAAGACAAGCCAAAAGAAACACTCAACTTGAGAACATGAGAATTATAAAAACATCCTTAGAATTATATTATTTAAAAAATGGAGCCTATCCTGATGGAGGATCTGATCCTACTGGAGATGCCTGGGCCTTTACAACCTATTTTTTTAATAATCCTCAATATTTCCCAGAACCCTTAATATGCCCATATAACAATAAACCATACAATGTAATCTTTTGGCAGGATTATTATACTGACTGGGATGCTATTTGGGACTGGATAGAAAGTACTAATAATTATCATCATATATATTACAGGACTGATACCCCTACTAAAAATTACGCCCTTACCTATTACTCTCGTTGATTAAAAACTCAAAAGTATAGTAAGATAATTTAAGATAATTAATAGATAGATATTTTTGAATATAAGGAGGGATTTTTGTGCCAAAAGTATTAATCATATATGATAGTGTTTCTGGTAATACAAAAAAGATGGCAGAAGAAGTGGAAAAAGGAGTAAAAGAAGTAGAAGGAGTTGAGGTTACTCTAAAGCACGTAGATGAAGCAAAACCTGAAGATCTTTTAAATTATGATGGAATTATAGTTGGATCTCCAGCTTATTGTGGTACCCTTACATGGAAACTTAAAAAATTCTTTGATGAAAGTGTTAGCATAGCATGGGGAAAAGTAAAAGGAAAAATCGGAGCAGCCTTTTCCTCTTCAGGAGGACTTGGAGGAGGCAACGAAGCTACTCTATATTCCATATTAACTATTCTTATGAATTATGGATACTTAGTATTTGGACTCCCAGACTACTCAGCCCCAGGTGTTACAGCCCATTATGGAGCTGTCTCTGTTGGATATCCAAAAGAGGCAGAACAGAAAGCCTGCAGGCTTCTTGGTAAACAGATGGCAGAATATGTAAAGATGATAAGTTGTGGAAAGGAGAAATAAAATGAAGGTTAAATTTTTACTAAGTCCAATAGCCTATGATGTTGAAAATAAATTAAGAGAAGCAAAAGAATACTTTGGAAAATATATCACTTTAGAAGAAAGTGAAAATCCAGATGCTTTAATATTACTTACAGGAGGAACTGAAGAGCTATCTATACCTTATTTAAAAGATGGTCTTTATCTGATTCCTTTTGGTACTTTTAACGGCTTAGCTGCAAGTTTAGAAATACAGGCATATGCCAAAGAAAAAGGAATAAAAACCATATTGATTCCAAAACCCGAAGAAAAGACTATGAAAGTTTTAAAAACCATTGATGAGATAAAAAACAAAAACGTGGGAATTATAGGAAAACCAAGTGATTGGCTAATAAAAAGTGGAAATTATGATGTATTAAAAGAGCTAGGATTAAATATCGTAGAAATTTCCCTTACCGAAGTGGAAGAAAACATGGAAGAAGATATAGAAATTGCTAATAAGATATGGAACTTATCAAAGGAAAAAAAGATCTCTTTTGAAGAGCTTAAAAAAGCAACCAAAATCTATTCAGCCTTAAAGAAAATTATCCAAAAATACAATTTAAGTGCCATTACAATTAGATGTTTTGACCTTGCTATAAATTTAAAGATTACAGGATGCCTTGCTTTATCCCTACTTAATGCGGAAGGAATCATAGCAAGTTGTGAGGGAGACACAGAGGCTCTCGCAACCATGCTTATTTCCTATAAATTAACTGGTAAAACTCCATTTATGGCCAATTTGACAAGGATAGACAATAACATCTATACCTTTGCCCATTGCACCATTTCTGTTAATATTCCTAAGTATTTTAATCTTAACACCCATTTTGAAACCTTAAGTAGTGTAGGTATAGAAGGACACATAAAAGCGGATAAAATTACCATATTAAGAATTGGGAAAAACCGTATATTTACTGTATTTACTGGAGAAGTGGTAGAAAAATCTTGGGAAAATAATATGTGTAGAACTCAGATATCAGTAAAGATAAAAGACGAAAGATTCTTAAAAAGCCCCATTGGTAATCATTTCATTATCCTCTTGGGGGATGAGGAAGATCTCATAAGTAGATTGGAAAAGATTGGGTGGGAAAGAGCATGAAAAGAAAGGTATTAATAACAGGTAGTAAAGGTTTTTTAGGAAGCTACTTTTTAAAAGAGTTTGAGGAAGAGGAAGTAATTCCTATAACTCACCAGGATATGAACATGGAAGATAAAGATACAATTGATAAAATCATAAAAATAAGACCAGATTTAGTAATACATCCTGCAGCCATAAGATCTCCAGATATGTGTGAGGAAGACAAAGAAAAAGCATGGAAAGTAAATGCTTTAGGCACTAAACATTTAGCCATTGCCTGTGCTCTTTTAGATATACCTTTTATTTATATAAGTACCGATTATGTTTTCTCAGGGGATAAGGATAACCTGTACACAGAATTTGATCCACCAAACCCTATAAATACCTACGGAAAAACAAAATTATATGGGGAGATTTTTACAAAAGAATTTTGTAAAAAATATTTCATCATAAGAACCTCTTATGTATTCGGCGAATATGGAAATAATGCTCTACCCCAGATATATAATACTTTAAAGGAAAGAAGAGAACTTCATCTTAGTAATTATCATTTTGCATCTTGTACCTATGCAAAAGACTTAGTAAGAAAAGTAAAAGAACTTTCCTGTACCCAACTTTTCGGTACATATCATATTGTCAATAAAGGAATCATTACAAGATACGACTTTGCATGTAAAGTAGCAGAAATAGCAGGCCTTTCAAAAGACAAAATCATTCCACTTAACCCAGAAAACTTTAAAGCACCTGCTAAAAGACCACTTTATTCTGTATTAAGAAACTATATCTTAGAACTATATAATATGGACGATATGCCCTATTATGAAGAATCATTAAAAAAAGCAATAAATAACTTAACTAATTATCATACTTCATAGAATACTCTTCTTACTTGATCCATATCAATTATTTTATTATTTAATCTAGATTCCTCTGCAGAAAAAGCCATAAGATGGCTTTCAATGGATTCTTCTATGTTTGATAATGTATCTTTTATTTCTCCCTTTAATGCTTTAACAAATTCTTCTAAAATTTTCTCATCTCCACCACCATGTCCTAACATATCTCTAAAGGGCAAATTGAGATTTATCAATTCTTCACCTTTTCCAAAATACTTCACTTCAATAATATTATTATCTAAATCCCCATAAATCTCTCCATGAGTTCCATAAATATTAATTTTTCTTGTAATTTTCTCTGTAAATGCTGTCATGGTGAAGGTGGCATATATGGAATTTTCAAATTTTAACGAAACAACTTGATGGTCTACCACATTATTATCAGAGAAATAAACACACCTTCCATAGGGACCTTCTCTTAAAGCTTTAAACCTTCCTTCTAACGATAAATCTTCAGATATCACAGAAACAGGCCAACCTGTGTAATCTACAAGATAAATTTTCTTAGCATCATAAGGACAATCAATCTTACAATCTAAACATCTTTCTACTGCTCCAGAAGGAGCTTTCTCCTTCCTAAAATGCACTAATTCTCCAAAGGATGATAAATATTTAACCTTTTCTCCCACTAAAAAGAGAAGAATATCTAAATCATGACAACTTTTAGCAAGAATAGAAGGAGCTGATGTATCTTTATTTCTCCAATTTCCCCTTACAAAACTATGGGCAAAATGGAAAAATCCAATATTTTCCACAAGATTAATACCCACTAAATCTCCGATTACCTTTTTCCTCAAAAGCTCCCGCAACTTTTGAAAGAATGGTGTATATCTTAAAACATGGGCTACAGTTATACTTGCATTATATTTTTTTACCTCTCCATAAAGATCTTTAATCTCCTCCATATTTACTCCAATTGGTTTCTCAAGAAGTACTTTATATCCCTTCTTTATAGCACTTTTTGCGGGTGCTACATGCATTCTATCCATGGTTGTTATTATTACTCCATCAGCAAATTTTTCTCTCTCAAACACCTCTTCCCAACTTTTAAATTGAAATTCCTTCGGTATACTATGTTCTCTTGCAAATCTATCCCTTCTTATATCGTTTGGTTCTGCCACCGCTACAACCTTTATATCAGGTCTTTTCAAAATTATCTTTCCATATGCCTCGTAGCCTCTATTTCCAGCTCCTATCATTATTACACTCACTTTATCCATTTTCTTCACTCCTTTCTAACTTCTTTAGGTTCTCAATGAAACTTTCATCAGGATAATATCCATAATAATTAACATAGGCATAAACAATAGCTCCAAGCACTGGAGAAACCTGAGTAGGTCTTACTTTATATCCTTCTTCATTAAGGGCCTTTATAAATTCTGCCCTCACAATTTCATTCTTTTCAATTACACTTCCACTATATGTCACAACTGGATACATAAGTCTTAACTTCTTCTTTGCTGTAACCACTGCTAAAACTAATTCCTTTGCAGATTCCTTCAATATTTTTATAGCCTTCTTTTCCCCTTTTAAAGCTATCTTATAGGTAATCTTTGCTACTGATGCTATCCTCTGACCTTCTATCCTTATTAGGATCATATATAAAGTTGATGAAATCTAAAGTATCTTTTAAACCTAATTCTTCAAAAAGCATTAAGGAAATTAATGACTTTTTAGACCTTCCATCAAGTTCTTTACTTACTTCTCTCAGAGTTTCTACCCCTATATAATAGGCACTTCCCTCATCCCCAATAATAATTCTCCACCCACTTACCCTTACTTCTCTATTTCCTTTTCTTCCGTAAGCAATACTCCCTGTTCCTGCCACCAAATGGATTCCATCCCTTGCTAAATTCCCACCAGCCCAACCAACTACCACATCATTTACAATAAAATTAGCATCAATTTGAATCTCTTCTTTTATTATCTTTCTTAATAGCTTTACATTATCCCTAAATTCACCAACTGCAGGAAGTCCAAAACAAGATATAGTCTCTTCTGGTCTTATCTCACTCAATACGGGTAATAGAAGTTCCCTTATGTTTTTCCTAAAAATCTCTTCCCCATTTTCTAATATATTAGTAGGCCCCGAAACATTTTAAAATACAAGCTTACCCTTCTCATCTACAATACAAGCTAAGGTTTTTGTGCCTCCTCTATCAACTCCAAGATAATACATACACACCCCTATCTACTACTTTATATCCACTTTTAATAAATTATTCTCCTCAATTATTTCATCTATTTTATTATCAGGATCAATCTTTAAATATAGGTCAGATATATTTGCACCTTTAGGAATTATATACTCTATCTCCTTAACCTCATTAGATTTCAATTCATTTATGAGAATTCTTTCTAAAACATTATTACTGTGATCAAGAATGAGAACTTCCACATTTCTTGCAGGTAAGAGTCCAGCATTTCCTATTCTAAAATATATTCTATCCTTTCCCTTTGAAATTTCAAATCTCCCAAAATGAAGCTCTGGCTTATTAGGATATCCTATGAGAAGTACCCTTACCCCTTGAAAACCAAACTTTTGTTGTATTAAAGGAGTGTCAGGATCACTATCAAAAATTTCCTCTCCCTTTAACTTCACTTCAAAAGTTTTAAAAACCCTACTACCTTCAACTGGTACTGAAGCAATAAAAGGCCAACTTCTACCATCATAAGTGGTTATTCTCAATGGTAAGTCTACATCATCGTAAATAGTAACATAAAAGATAGAATCCTTCTTTTCTTTAAAAGTAAGAACTACGCCTGCATCCCAACCTTCACACTTCCTTGCTAAAGAACCATAAAAATTCTCTAATTCTTTCCATCCAGGCCCATATATGTAAGCATATATATTACCTTTATCATTTTTCCCCATAACTATTAGCTGATCAGTATTTTCCCTATCATATTCCCTTTGTTTTACAGCCTTACTTAAATCATAGATCCTTGAGATGAATAGATCGGTAATTGAACCTAAAAGACCATATTTTTGCCATTGATTCCTAACATAATTAATAAGCTCTATGTCATACTCACCACTGAAATCTAAAACTAATATGATATAACCATATTTTTCAGCAAGATCTTTTTGCTCTTTTACTAAAGTGTCTGATATAACAAGTTTCTCATATTTTCCTGTTTCAAAATTATATCTACTGGCAAAAACTTCCCATAAAAGTGCATCAATATATTTTCCTGTCTCTTCAAGAAGTGGAAACCCTCTATTTTGAATTAAAATAGCATTAGAAAAAGTATCTCTTATCCTTTTTACCAGGTTTACCATTCCAGGTATTGTATCTGTAAATTCAACTGCTGTGTCTAAAGTATCTAAGAAAAAGCCATCATATCCTTTCTTAGCAATCATATCCCTCATTCGATTTAATACATAATCTTGCCAAGCTACACATCTTGAATCCATAAACCATGAATTCCAGTATTTATTTTTGCCAAGTACACAATCTCTGGGTATTCCAAGAGTAGCTGGATCTATATCTGCTTCTCCTATGCTAATATACACTACTACTTTTCTTCCTCGACTTTTCAAATAATCTATTTCCTCCTTTGTAAGAGTGTAATCTTGTACAACAATAAGATCATACTTTTCTAACTTATCCACCTTACCTTGTCCATAAAAGAACACAAAATTTTTAATGTTCTTTAATGGATTTTCTCTTGCCAAGGCAACGAGAGAAGTATTGATCACCATACATAAAGAGAAAAGCACAACTAAAAGAGTTATGGATAGAAACCTTAAGAAACTCTTCATATCCTAAAACTCCCCTTTCTGATGGTAAAATTTTCTTCCACCAACAAAATCATACTTTTTTGACTTACCCACATTTAGCCATAAAAGAATACAAATTCTAAATAATTAAAAATACAAAACTCTTTTTCAAAACATTACTATTTTAGTAAGATTTCTTGGACTTTCCACATTTACATTCTTATAATAAGCTATCTTTAAGCCAAGAATCTGTCCCCATAATACCTTAAGGAAGATACTTTCTGGCAAATAAGATACAGGAATGTGATCTCCATCATCCCCAATAGTAACAACCTTTGCTCCATAAGATTCCAATTCTTGTATAAGATCTTCTTCTTCCTTTAATCCTCTTCTAAAGAGAGATACTAAAAAACCCTCTTCTACTAATGATTTAGGACCATGTCTATATTCAAAAGTAGAATAAGCCTCTACCTTTGATAGAGACATTTCTTCCAGTTTTAAGGCAGATTCTCTGGCAATTCCCTCTTCTACTCCAAGTCCCAAAAAGAAATAATGTTTAAAATTTAGGTGCTCTTCAGCTATTTCTTCCATTTTTTGAATAATCTCAAGTGTCTTTTGCACAAGCTTTTTATAAGTATTAAAACCTTCTCCCATTATATAACTTGCAATAAGTTCTAAAGACAAAAGAATTCCAGAGAAAGATTTTGTCATCACAATAGATTCTTCCCTAAAAGGAAGTATTATGCTTACATTAGATATTTTTGTTAAAGAACTCTTGGGTTCCAAAGTTATGCCTAAGGATGGAATATTCATTTTTCTAAAAACTTCTCCTGCTTTAATCACTTCTGTTGATTCCCCTGATCGAGATATTAAAATAGCTGATCTTTTTAAAGATTTATTTCCTATATTCTCATGGGATGCAAAATATATTTCTCCCCCAGGAAGAAATTTTGTCTCCTTCCCTGTTTTTAATGTAAAAAATCTACTAGCAGAAAGGCTTAAATATAAGGATGTACCACATCCCACAAAATAAATTAAATCACTTTCCAAGATAAAAGATGGTATCTTTTCCTTAATAAAATAATTCTCCATAAATTCAAGGGTAAGAGGCAAAGTTTTGGCTTGTTCTTTTATCTCCTTTTCTACTAAAGACATCTTTATACCTCCTTCTTTTTCTTGAGGATCATCACCTTTTTACTAAACTATGACCATATTACGTTCATATATTGATAGAATTTTGATTATTATAGATTAAAAATGATATTTTTGTCAACAATTTAAGAAGATATTTATCAGAAATGTTCTTTGTTGATTGACAAAAAATACACTAAGTTTATAATTTTTACTAAAAACAATTCCCACATAATTAAATAAAAAGGAGATGCAAAAAGATAATAATTCCTCCAAGAATTCTTTTGGGACATGGTAGTTTAGAAAAATTAAGAAACAAAAAATTATTAAGTTAATATATTAAAGAGCTTAAAAATTGAATATGTGGTTTTTGATAAAATTCTTCTTAACATAGAATAGAAAAACCTGTCCTACAAAGAGTTACAATAACTACTACAGCTGGTACTAGTACAGCGAAAAATCCATGGAAAGTTATAACCAATGAGGAGAAAAATGAAAAAAGTAGAAGGATTCATTGTAAATACCTTAGAAGGACTAATTATGATCTCAGAGGTATACCATACACTTTTTGCTTCTAAAGTACTAGAAAGATATATACAGCTTGCAAAAGTCATGGGTATTGATGTAGATTCTCTTCCTCCTTTTGAAGGACCATATGCCTTTGTAAAAGCCATGAAAAAATTACAAGAAGAATACGGAGTAGGTAAGATGTCTGTGTATTCTCAAGCCCATTATTTTAAAAATGTGATTTTAAATCTATAATAAAACTAAATATTTAGCTTAGGAGGTTATTATATGAATAAGATTCCTGTAATTCTTGATACTGATATTGGAACTGATATTGATGATACATGGGCTCTTATCATGCTTATCAACTCCCCAGAACTGGACGTTAAACTAATAACAACTGTAAGTGGAGATACTATTTATAGGGCAAAAATTATTGCCAAAATACTTAAAATAGCAGACAAAAAAATTCCAATTGGTATAGGTCTTGGAGATCCCCAAAATTCTTTAAATCTTCAAGAGCTTTTTATAAAAGATTTCGATATAAATTCCTACGAAGGAGAAATATATGAAGATGGTATTCAAGCCATGGTTGATCTAATAAAAAATTCGGAAGAACCAGTTACTATAATATCTATAGGACCTGCTACAAATATAGCAAAGGCGATAGAAATCTATCCTGATCTACCTAAAAAATGTTATTTTGTTGGAATGCATGGAAGTATATATAAGGGTTATGGAGGCAAAGAAGGTAGAGAGCCAGAAGCTAACGTAAAATCTGATATTCCCTCTATTAGAAAGGTGTTTTCATCAGATTTTAAAGGCAAAATAATAACTCCCCTAGATACTTGTGGTCTTGTTTTCTTGGATGGGAAAAGATACAAAACGATATATAATTCAGAAAAACCCATTCTAAAAGTCTTAATAGAAAATTATAAAATATGGTCAAAACTTGTCCCATGGACAAAAGTAGATCCAGAAAATTACTCCTCAACCCTTTTTGATACCGTTGCTGTATATTTAGCCTATTCTCATGATCTCATAGAAATTGAGCCAATAAAAATAATGGTCACCGATGATGGTTATACAGTACCAGATGAAAAAGGAGATGAAATATTAGCGGCTATAAGATGGAGAGATCTAAATGCCTTTCTCGATCATTTAGTTGAGAGAGTAATAGGAGAATAGGTAAGAAAATTAATCTAAAAAGCCCGTAGTCTATGAACTACGGGCTTTATTTTACCTTAATCCTATCAATAAATAATCACTATTTACTGGAGACATTTTAATTATTGTTTCACCTTCTAATTTTTTAACTTCTGGCACAAAAATTTTTCTTTCCATAAGCTCTATTCCTTCCCACTTATAATCCTCAGTCAATCTCAATAATACATTAGAATTATATGGGTTATATATTACTAACTTATTTTTTCCCTTTGATACTCTTATCTCTTGGGTATCATTTATGAGTAAATCATTGGCTGGTTCTATATCATATAATTCATATTTTTCAAAAATCCACTTTGCAAAACTCACATCGTAAACTCCAGGAAATACTAAGGCATCTCTCCAATAATATGGTACAGCATAATCAGAAACAGAATATTCCCCTAATCCTTTCTCCCAAGACCATATACCATGAGCTCCATATGTTATCCCAGCTTTTGCACCAGAGAGGAGACTTTGCCATACAGCCTTTCTTACATCATTCCTTGTAAATCTACCATATACATTATAATTTCCTATAGATCCTATCCCTTCATAGCAAGGTTCTCCATTAACAATAGGCCTCTTGACTTTTTTATTATAAAATTTAAGGGCTGTTTCATATGCCCAATGCATTTTATCTTTAAAATGACAAGATTGATACATATAAAAATCATAGTAAGGAGAATTAATTATTTCCTCAGGTACATCAGCATAACCACCACAAAGATGCAAAGTTGTCAGAGAATTTGGAGCATACTTTTTAGCCATCTCTAATGCCTTTAAATAATATTCTGTTGCCCCATCCCCTTCAAAATTTGTATCACCAGATATTATAAATATAGGATTATAATCTTTGAATTTATCTATCACATAATATAAATACTCCTCTAAATTTTCCTTTGGTATAACGTGAGAGATACCTTTTTCTGCTAACATCTTAGATAACCAATTATCCGGTACATAATTTGCCCAAAGTATTACTAAAGCGGGAATTAGATTTCTCTCAACCATCATCTCTACCATATTTCTTGCTCTTTCAAAATACTCTTCGTTTATCTTATTAAAGTTCCATTTTCCATTGGGTAATACTTCAAAGGGATCCATGTAAATATCGGTAGCACTTCTATCCCATTGAGGAAGGACATCAATTTGGATAGCATTAAATCCCTGTAATCTCCTATAATTTAAATAATCTTTCCATTCCTCTAAAGTGATATTTGTAAAGGCACTCCAGCAAGTATCTGCAAAATAGAAAAATACTTTTCCATCTTTAATAAAATAATCCTTTGTATCCGATATTCTTATATACCCCATATATAAACCCCTTATTTAGAATTAGAGAATAGCCAATCTATCACATCTTCACTCTCATAGGCAGGCACCCAAGATGCATGAGGATGATATCCTATAGATTCAAGATAATCCTTAGGAAATTCTGTATATTTAACTTTTCCTCCAATATCAACCAACCTTCTTACTATCTCACGAGATAAGAAAACAGGCACTAAGGGATCATCCTCCGCATGAAATACCCACACTGGAATATCCTTTATTCTATCTACACTATTTAAATCTCCACCACCGCATATGGGAATAGCTGCTGAAAAGAGTTCGGGATGCTCTATAAGAAGAGCAAAAGTACCATATCCTCCCATTGAAAGCCCAGTTATATATATTCTATTTTTATCAATATTATATTTAGATATTAAATCCTTAATAAGATTTGCTACAGCCAAAAGCTCTTTATTCGCCTTAAAAGGATTTCCACCAGTAATAAGTCCTGTCCAACTGCTATAAGGAGGACATTGAGGAGCAAGTACAAAACAAGGATGCTCTGCTTGATGTCCTGGCTCTGCCCAAACTATGGCACCTCTGTTCCCTGCAAGAGGCAAATAATTATCATTTCCCCTTTCTCCTGCTCCATGGAGAAAGACTACAAGGGGATATCTATTAGAAGGATCAGTATTCTTAGGAATAAATAAACGGTAAGGTAGATCTAAGTTTAGCTCCTTATCATGATATAATTCCGCTATAAAATCATCGATAATCAAATGTTTCTCATCGGTATTTTTCAAAGAAAAGGCTGGAATCTTCTTACCATCAATAGAATATATATCAGTCTTTTGAGTTACTAAATACTCTAATTTATGCCTCCCTGTTAAAAACCTATTGTTATCAAAATATGTTGTAATAGCATTCATATCCTTAGGATCTAATTCTATAATTACATATCTTCCTCTATTAGCAAAAAAATTCATTACTAATCTTCCATCTGAATTTGCATATACCCTTTTCACAGTTCTTTTGCCAACATAACCAAGCTTTGATTCCACTTCAAATATATCTGGATTCAACCTATTCCCATCTACCTCATAAGCATATTCCAAAACTACAGCATAGACCTTCTCTCCTTCGGGGAAAACTCTAGTAACTAGAATGATACTTTTAACCTCATCCATGGAAAAATTCACCTCCAATAACATAAGACTTAAAAGTAAAAAAATTAAAATTTTACTTCGCATCTTTTACAACCTCCACTAAATATTTATTCATTATTTTATCATAATTTAAAAAATCAGTTATTAAAAAATTTTCTAATTTATTTTTAGACATTCCAATTTGTTTTGTGGTTTAACTTTTAGAAATATGCTATTTATAATCATATAATTAAAAAAGTTATTGATCTTTACTTTTTCCTCATATATAATACTTATTGTACCAAAATTTTAATAAAAATTTTATTTAAAGGGGGAGGCGCAACTCTTGAAAAAGGTACTTTTAATTTTAGCGATCCTTTTAGTACTTTTCTCCCTAACCGGTACAACAGCCCAAGTACTACCCGCAGGTATACCTCGAGACAAAACCTTAATTCTACCATTTCTCTTTGCTCCTTTACCTGTACCAGGTAACTGGAACCTGTGGGCAGGATGGAGGGCACAAAACTGCGGTCTTCATCAATTTGTAACAGAGCCGTTATGGACATTAAATCCAGATGTAGTAAAAGGTGGAATAATAAATGCTTTAGCTTCTGAAGGTCCTATATACAATAAAGATTTTACAAGACTTGTAATTAAATTAAGAAAAGGCATCTACTGGAGTGATGGTGTTGAATTTACAGCTGATGATTTGGTATTCACAATCCAAACAGTAAAGAATACTGAAGGTCTTGATTACCATGGTGCTATGCAAGACGTGAAAAGGGTTTATGCTTCTGACAGATATACAGTAGTTGTAGATCTTAACAAACCAAACGCCAGATTTCATACCTTCTTCTTAGAAAGATGGGGCGCTCTTAGACCAATGCCTAAGCGTATATTTAGTAAAGTGAAAGATATACTTACTTATGATTTTAACCCACCAGTAAGCTTAGGACCTTACGTATATGTAAGCCATGACCCTGCAGGTTACTGGGTACTTTGGAAGAAGAGAACAGATTGGCAAAGAACTGTCACAGGACAATTATTTGGAGAACCTAAACCAGAATATGTATTATTTATCAATTATGGACCACCAGAAAAGCAAAATATGGCTATGTTAAGACATGAACTCGATGCTATTCAAGGAACAGCAGAACAAATGTTAACAATGTTAAAAATGAGTAATACCACACGAAGCTATCGTGATACATGGCCATACATTGATCCAAGAGATATATCTACAAGAGGTCCTGCCTTTAACCATTTAGTATTCCCATACAATAATAAAGATGTGAGATGGGCTCTTGCTTTATCAATTGATATCGTAGAATTAGCTATATCCACATATAACGGGATGGTGGCTATGACCCCAGGACTTCCTCTTGTAGTAGGTAAAAACTTCTACGATTGGTACTTTAAGCCATTAGAACCATGGTTAAAGGATCTTACTCTTGATATTGGTGGTAGAGAAAAATTCAAACCGTGGGATCCAGATGCACCTTGGAGACTTCTTGATTGGGCAAAGAAAAACTATAAGGTAGATATTGATCCTAAAAATAAAGAAGAGGTACAGCTTACATTAGGATATGGTTGGTGGAAATATGCTCCTGATGTAGCAGAGAAATTATTAGTAAAGAATGGATTTAAGAAAATAGGAGGAAAATGGTATCTACCTGATGGAAAACCATGGAAAATAACAATATTAAGAGGGCCAGATCCTACTGATATGGCAAACATTGTAATTCTTGGAGTTGCAGAACAATGGAAGAAATTTGGAATTGATGTAGTATTCAATGTATCTGCAGCAGCTGCAACTCTTGCCTTAAATGGACAATTTGAAGTTTTAAATACAGGACATGGTGGATTCGCTGGTGAACCTTGGGGATTACATCCTGACCTCTACCTATGCTTTAATGCCATGAATAGTAAGTATGTAAGACCAATCGGAGAACCTACACTTGGATGGGCATGCAGATGGAGCGATCCAAGAATGGATAAGACAATCTCTTCTCTTGAAAAAACTCGTTGGAGTGATCTTGCCACCATCAAAAAGCTTGGCCTTGAAGGATTAAAACTTCAAATAGAAGAAATGGTTGCTATTCCTTGTTTCAATTGTCCTATTGCTATAGTCTTTGATGAATATTATTGGACTAACTGGCCAAGTCCTAAGAATGACTATGCACGTAGTGACAACTTTACAACTTGGCCTCAGTTAAAGTATATTCTCCATCAAATTAAACCAACAGGAAGAAAGTAAATATTGATTCTGGGTCAGGCAAGGTGTTAGCCTTGCCTGACCCTCAATAAAAGGAGGAATAAGGGAGAAATGTCTTTTATAAAAAGATATTTAATACCAAGATTAATCCAATATGTAATAGTAACTTTTCTTGGTTTAACTGCAATATTCATTTTCCCACGTCTCCTTCCTGTAGATCCAGTTAAGCAACAGCTTACTCAATATCAAACCTTTGGAGTATATGTTTCTCCTGAAAAACAAGAAGAAATAATCAAAATCCTTAAACAATTGTATGGTCTGGAAGGAACCCTTGGGGACCAATATATAATGTTTTGGAAAAGATTTTTTAGTGGAAACTTTGGCCCTTCTCTTTCTCGCTTCCCAACACCTGTAAATCAACTCCTTGCTATGGCTCTTCCATGGACCTTAGGACTTCTTTCTGTAACAACCATTTTGAGTTGGATAATAGCAGTTATTGCAGGAGGCATTGTGGGATATTTTAGAAAAAAGTGGATGGAAGCTATTGATATATTAATCATGATTATAAGGCCTATACCTTATTATATAACTGCTCTTATATTTCTTATTTTATTTTCCTATATATTTCCCATATTTCCCTTAGGGGGAGGTATAGGTGTAGGAAGAACTTTATCTTTTGACTTGCAAACCATTTTAAACATAATAAAACATGCCACTCTACCAGCCTTAACTCTTCTTGTGGTGGGAATAGCTTGGCAATTTCAAAGCATGAAATTAATTGTTCAAAGCATACAGACAGAAGATCACGTAATATATGCAAAAACAGCAGGAGTAGATGAGAAAAATATAGTTTTTAGCCATATCATAAAGAATGCCATGTTACCTATGATAACCCAATTAGGATTACAATTTGGAGGAATATTTAGTGGAGCATTAATCACAGAGATGGTCTTTACCTATCCAGGAATTGGGCAGATTTTATATGATGCCATAATGAGAGCTGATTATAACTTAATTATGGGAATTATGTGTATATCTGTGGTAGCAGTTACCACATCAGTTTTATTTTTAGATCTTATTTATCCTTTCTTCGATCCAAGAGTACGTTATAGATAATAAACTTAATTCTCACTGGAGGATGAAAAAAGTGAATACTTTTAAAAGTTTAATTTATGATCTATTTAAAGACTATAGATTTGTTATCGCCTTCATTATTTTTTGTATATTCACTCTTTCAGTTATCCTTTCCTTTTTCTCACCTTATAATCCACAAAGAATGTATCAAGTACCTTCCGGCCTTCCACCATCTTTTAAGTATCCTTTAGGTACTAATTGGCTAGGACAAGATGTATTTTGGCAACTTACCTTTGCCATAAAAAATTCTCTTATAATTGCATTAGTTACTGCCTTTTTTTCAAGAATAATTGCAGTAATTGTAGGAATCTTAGCAGGATACAAGGGTGGTACAACTGACAGAGTTATAACTACTATAGGAGACACAACCATGGTACTTCCCTTCTTAATAATTCTTATTGCAATATCTATGATTCTTAAAGACTGGACAAATAATTTCTTTAATTTAGGAATACTATTAGCTTTCTTCTCATGGGCTTGGGATGCAAGAGTAATTAAATCACAAGTTTTAAGTTTAAGAGAAAGAGAATTTATAAAAGTAGCTGTGCTCTCAGGTATGCCCACCATAAGAATTATTAGAAAACAGCTTTTACCCCATGTACTACCAATAGTCTTCACCACATTCATAAACAATATGTCTTGGGCTATTGGTATGGAGATCACTCTTGCATATCTTGGCCTTGGTATAGATCCTACAGTACCTACCATAGGTACCATGCTTCAAACCGCCATATATAGACAAGCTCTATTTATGGGGCTTTGGTGGTGGCTTCTTACTCCTATAGTTACTGCTATTCTGCTTTTTGTTGCATTATACTGGATATCTGTAAGTTTAAGTGAATATTTAGATCCAAGGGCTCGCTTTCAAAGAATTGGCTTTGGAAAATAAAAAATATTTATATTCACGCCATTTATGGAGGAAGATTAAAAATGGAAAAAGTATTAGAGGTTAAAAATCTAACAAAGGTATATTCAATAGGAAGTATATTTTCAAAAGTTAAGATAACTGCAGTTGATAATGTATCCTTTTATATAAATAAAGCTGAAATATTTACCCTTGCAGGAGAAAGTGGTTGCGGAAAAACTACTACCGCTAAAATAATTTTAGGATTTGAAGAACCAACTTCTGGAGATATCATTATAGAAGAGAAATCTATTCAAAAAAATAAATCTCAAGATTTTAGAAAAAAGGTCCAAGCAGTATTCCAGAACCCCTTTGAAAGCTTTAACCCTCTCCTCACTATAGACGATATTTTCTTAGAGACAGTATATAACTACAAAATGGCTGAAAACAAAGCTCAAGCAGAAGAAATAATCAATGAGAAATTAAAAGCAGTAAGACTATCTTTTGATGAAATAAACGGTAGATATCCTACCGAACTTTCTGGAGGACAACTTCAGAGAGCATCTATTGCAAGATCTCTTTTAACCAATCCATCTATATTAATAGCAGATGAGCCAGTTTCAATGGTAGATGCATCCTTAAGAATGTCAATAGTAAATCTTTTCTCAAAATTAAGGAAAGAAACAGGACTAAGTGTTTTATACATAACTCATGATCTTGCCACTGCTTATTATGTTAGTGAGCGAATTGCAATAATGTTTCGTGGTAATATTGTAGAAATGGGACCTGTAGAAAAAGTTCTTATATATCCCAGACATCCTTACACTCAACTTCTTATAGAATCCATACCTGAGGCCGATCCTGAGAAAAAATGGAAAAGAAAGATTAGTATTGCAGATACAGAATATACAGAGTATCTTAAAACAGGTTGTAAATTTGCAGGCAGATGCCCAAACGTGATGGAGATTTGTAGAAAAGAGGAACCAAAAGAAGTAATGGTGGAAAATGTAATGGTTAAATGCCACCTATATAATGGGAGGAGAGCATAAAAATGAGCGAAGTATTAAAAACTGAAAATTTAAAAGCCTTTTATATACTGGAATATTGGGGAGAAAAAAGAGTAATTAAAGCAGTTAGTAATGTTAACCTAAGTATAAAACAAAATGAAATATATGGTATTGCAGGAGAAAGCGGTTGTGGAAAATCTACCCTTTTAAAAGCATTACTTGCCAACTTAGATCCTCCCCTCCAACTTATAGATGGAAAATTATTCTATAAAACAAATTGTGATTTTATTGATGTTTTTTCTCTCTCCAAAAAAGAGATTAAAAACTTAAGATGGTCTTTCATCTCTTATATACCTCAAGGGTCCATGCATGTATTAAACCCTGTAAAAAAGGTAAAAGATTCCTTTTTAGAAATTTTAGAAAGTCATATAAAAGCAAAAGATATAAAAGAATACTTTGATCTAATGAGAGAACATTTAAAAGATTTGGGACTATCTCCTGAAATATTAGAAGCCTATCCCCATCAACTTTCAGGAGGAATGCGTCAAAGAGTTGTAATTGCTCTTGCAACTCTTTTGCATCCTCAAGTTATATTAGCAGATGAGCCAACTACTGCCTTAGACGTTGTGGCCCAAAGAGCTGTCATTCAGCTACTCAAAGATATCCAAGAAACATTTAAAAATACAATTATTATAGTAACCCATGATATGGGTATACATGCCCAATTAACAACAAGAATGTCTATTATGTACGCAGGAAAAATAATTGAGGAGTCACCAACTCAAGAAATATTTAAGAATCCCATCCACCCATATACAAAATATCTTATACAATCTCTCCCTAAAATAGGAGAAAAAGAACAAAGAGAAGGGATATCAGGAAGTCCTCCATCACTAATATCCCCACCCCTAGGTTGTGCTTTTCACCCTAGATGTCCAGAAGCAAAACCAGAATGTGCTGAAGAAGAACCAAAACTTATAGAAGTTTCTCCTCAACATAAAGTTGCCTGTTTTCCCAATTAGCTTTACAAAGGAGGTATTAATATGCAAAAGATAAATATAGATAGGTCATGGGAATACTTAGAAAGTTCTCTTAACTATATTGGTTCCATTATGAGAGAAAAAAACTGGATTCCGATAGATTTACCCCATGACATAGCTATTGAAAAGGAAAGAAGAAAGGAAAATCCATCTGGACCTGATGAAGGATTTACCGCTGGATGTAGCCTTTTTTATAAAAAAGAGTTAGATTTTGGGGAAGAATACAAAGATAAAAATTTAATCTTGGAATTTGAAGGAATAATGGGAATTTCCGAGGTTTTTATAAATGGTTTTTTAGTAAAGAAACACTTTTATGGATATACTAGCTTCCTTGTAGATATAACTAAATATGTAAAAATTGGAGAGAAAAATACCCTTATTGTTCATGTAGAAAATAATCATAAACCGAGTTCTCGTTGGTATGCAGGAACAGGCATTTATAGACATGTTTGGCTACATGTAGGAGATAAAGTCTATATAAAACCATGGGAATTTCATGTAACATATGACATATTAAATAGTGAAAGAGCTATTATATATCCCAAAGTTATATTAAAAAACACTGATGACAAAGTCCAAAATGGAAAATTAATCTTTGAAATTATATCCCAAGAGAATAAGCTATTGAAAACTAAAGAATTAGATTTTCAAATAAATCCAAAAGAAGAAAAAGAATTTAGAACAGATATAGAATTTTCTAATTTCATCTTTTGGGATATAGAAAATCCTTATCTTTATAAAATTAGGGCGAGAGTAATGAAAGAAAAAAAGGAAATTGAAATATCTGAGACTGAATTTGGTATTAGAAGTATAAGCATATCTCCTGAGGAAGGGCTTAAGCTTAATGGTAGAACTATAAAATTAAAGGGTGGATGTATACATCATGACCATGGGATATTAGGAAGCAAAAGCTATGATAGAGCTGAAGAAAGAAAGGTGGAAATTCTTAAAAATAATGGATTTAATGCTGTAAGACTTGCTCACAACCCCTATGCTCCTTACTTCTTATCCGCCTGTGATAGATTAGGATTATTAGTAATTGACGAATTCTTTGATGTTTGGACATGCGGTAAAAAATCCTATGACTATCACATATATTTTGAAAAATACTGGGAAGAAGAGGTAGAAAGTACTATAAAAAGAGATTTTAATCATCCCTCCATCATAATGTGGTCTATAGGTAATGAAGTTACTTGGGGATCTGGTATAGATTGGGAAAGAGAAGAAGGATACTCAAGTATATATGAATGGAGTGATAAATTAGCTAAAAAAGTAAAAGAGCTTGATTCTACGAGATTTGTTACTTCTGCCTTTTGCGGTCTTGCCTTTGAAAGTATAAATGTAGAAGATATAGAGGAAGACAATATTGTCCTTTTAGGTATATGGAAAGGCAATGAAGAAACAAAAGAAAGATGGGGAGAAATAACCAAGAGATTCTTTAAACACTTAGATGTGGCGGGATATAACTATAAGATTGATAGGTATGCATACGATAGGATTAAATATAAAGATCGTATAATATGTGGTACCGAGACCTTCCCTTATACCATGTATGAAAATTGGATAGAAACATTGGAAAATCCAAATGTTATTGGAGATTTTGTGTGGACTGCCATTGACTATCTGGGAGAGGCAGGAATCGGAAGAGTATCTGTAGACAGAGAAGAAGCTAACAATTTCTTGGGAAAATATCCCTGGTTTTTAGCAAATTGTGGAGATATTGACATATGTGGTGAAAAAAGGCCTCAATCTTATTACAGAGATATTGTATGGGGAAATAGAAAAGATCCTATAATTTTTGCGCTTTCTCCAGAGCTTTATGGGAAGAAACTATATATGAGAGCATGGTCATGGGAACCTGTAGAAAGAAGCTATAACTTCAAAGGATATGAAGGAAAACCTATAAGAATATACATTTATGCGGATGCTGATGAGGTAGAACTCTTTTTAAATGGAAACTCTCTTGGAAGAAAAATCTCGGGAGAAAAAGTAAAATTCAAGACTATTTATGATATTACTTACGAACCTGGGATATTAGAAGTTGTAGCTTATAAAGATGGAAGAGAAGTTGGTAGAGACCGATTAGAAACCACCTCTAATCCTTCAAAGTTAATACTTATTCCTGATAGAAAAGAACTAATCTCTTATGGAGATCTATGCTATATAAAAATTATAGCGGTAGATGAAAAGGGATTAGAGGTGCCTGATGCTGGTAATAAAATAACAGTAGAGGTAAAGGGAAATGGAAAATTAATAGCTCTTGGAAATTCGGATCCATTTTTCAATGGATCCTTTGTAAGTCCTTTTGGATATCTATATAAAGGTAAAGCACTAGCTGTAATTAAAAGTATAGAAGAGGAAGGAGAGATCTATATAAAGGTATCAGGAGATACCCTGGAAAGCTCAGAGGAGACAATTTACATTAAAAAGGAAAGACCATAAACCATATTAAGGAACTGATAATTATCTATATAAAATATAAAATAGGAACCTGAAGGAGAAAGGTTATCTATTATTTTAAACCTTTCAGAGGTGATTTGGGTTAACTTTTCAATATTTGATGAAAACAAACCGAAATAGTATCTTATAAAAAGGGATTTATAGTCTTCTTTGAAAGATAGTTCTATAACGAATTCATCCATTTCCCCTTTATGAGCTATACCTATATTTAATCTTAAAGGAAGAAGTTGAATATAGTCTTTATAACCCTCATAACCACTTATTAAAGGTTTAAAAGCTATATATCCATTTTCATCCACATACTCCCTATCAGTAGATGCCTTAGCATCAGTATAGGGAATGTGGAACCAAAAAATTCTTCCCCATAAATCTTCAATATTTATAAAAAAGGAAAGGTTTTTAAAGGGACTAAAAATCATATCAAAATCAAAGGAATAACCTATACCTTTACCCTTTGTATTGTCTATACGATGATAAAATAAATTTTTGTTATACATATAATCCAATAAAAGATCAAAGCTATATGATATCTCATCTATTCTAGAAAAATTACCTTTCAAAACACCATTTTGATAATCAAAGCCTATATATAATTTAGGACTAAAATTCAGAGTCAAAAAATTTCCAAGATCTACCCTTCTTTTCATATAAATACCACCTACAGAATAACCTTTAATCTCTCCATAAATATCATAATCACCTAATGAGAGATCATTATTAATCAATCCCTTTATAAAATTCAACGTGGAATTATTAATATAACCGTAATATTCACTATAGAATAAGGCTCCTATTTCAAATCCCTTAAAAGAAATTTTCATTTGATTCCTATACAACATGAACATATGATTCTTTAGATTTGTGTTTATATCTCCATTTAAAATATCATCCCAAGAAAGACTAAGAAAATTACTTAAAGATATACTATTAAAAGAAAAGAATGCATCACTTGAAAAGGAAAAACCATAACAAGTCTTAATAACAAAAAGGAACATTAAAGGGATTAATTTTAATTTCATAGAACTAAAAGGGGAGAGGATACCCTCTCCCCTAAAAATTTTTTATTTAAAATATGGATTCTATATATCCGTCAATATACTTAACCATAGGAACACCATTTAAAAGGTAAAGATCAGCAAGGTTCATACCAGCATTGTTTTTTATAGTACCCGTAAATACACGATCTCCGCTTTGATTTCCATTTACTATAAATTTAACAATTAAGTCATCCTGATTGTTAAGGGTAACATCTAATATCTTTGTAGCTTCATTATAAGCAGAAATTTGATTTTGAGGCGTCTTAAGCCATACCTTTGAACCACCAGTATTTGTCCTTTCATATCCTGCAGTTATAACATAAACCTGATATGTATCATGTCTTATTCCCAGATTTGCATCAATCTTTGGTCTTTTAGGAGCTTCTATATGACCTGTGAAATTAGCATTCCACTTTGGGAAATTATTAGGTCCATAATCATTATAGGGATTATATTCTTCAGGATTCAGATATTCACCTGTAATAGTACCTGTAAAGTAAGCACCAGTTGGTTGCTCATTTTTAATCTCTCTAAAGGTTCCTGTAAAGGAGATATTCTTGGGAGGATTTTGTGTATTACCATTCTGATAGGTTACAAATACAAATTCAGCATCAAGATTTCCTTCTGCTTGGGCTGTTGTGGTTGTAATTTGTCCAGAAATATCTATTTTCTTCAAATAAGATAACCATACACCTCGATTTTGATTATACCATTCTCCAAACTCTGCATAAAGTTTTCTTCCATCACGACTAATATCAACAGTAACATAAGGAGAAGTTATCATACCTGTAATTTCTATTTTGGCAGGATAACCAGAATTAGGAAGCCGTTGAGCTATATAGTTTCCATTTATGCTCATATTACCATCCTTAGTTCCCATAGTAACATTTAATAAATTTCCGCTTATTGGGAAATTATTAGCATCAAAATTAACTGTAAGATTACCATCATCAATTAGATAATTACCTTTATATCCTTGAAAAGTTACTTGAATCGTAGAAGAGTTTTCCCATTGAATGAATTCAGCAGTAATATAGAGGGTATAATCTAAATCGGTATAAGTAAAAGTATATGTACCTTGAGGGGATACCTGAGACATGCAAGATAAAACAAATCCTAACCTATCTATTGTTTCACTAAGATCTGGAACAATCTTTTCATATATTTCCTCAGATAATCTATTAAATGGTGTATCAACTATTCCAGGAACACCTATGCCCTTATAATCATGTATTGTAAGTATGGTATTTCTTAAATCAGCAACTAATGCCTTTGCCTTTGCCACATCTCCACTTTGGGTTGTAGTAAATTTCCATATAGGTCCTTCTGTCTGAGCTCCTTTACTGTCCTTTGCAATTACTTTCCAATAATAGGTGGTATTATAATTTAAATTTTTAACCTGACAGCTTTTTGTAGGGTGGTTTTTTACCAATATTCCTAAATTATTCTGATTTACTCCAAAGTAAATATCAAAATATAAAGGATCTCCATCTGGATCTGAGCACTCCCAACTTAGAATAACCTCTGTAGGAATATTTTGTGTATTATCTTGTGGATTTGGATTAGCAGGAACATCTGGTGGATTATTTGTTTGTCCCTCTGCTTGAGTAGTAAATCTCCATACTGGTCCTTCCTTCACACCACCCTTTCCATCCTTTGCTACCACCTTCCAATAATAGGTAGTATTGAACCCTAAATCTATTATTTGATAACTCGTAGAGTTATGATCTGCTTTAATACGAGTTAGACTATTAGCATTTGTTCCAAAGTAAATATCAAATACTAAAGTATCCCCATCTGGATCTGTACATTGCCAACTCAATACTGGATCAAGAACTACAGAAGTTGCACCATCTGGAGGATATGGATTTGATGGAGTATTGGGAGGATTATTAGTAGGTTTTGGAGTACAACCTCCCATAAATAAAGCTAAAAGAAGGAGAATTAAAACTTTCCTAATATTCACAGAAACCCCCTCCTTCTATTTTTATTTGTAATATTTTAGCACATTAATAAAATTAAAAAAGTGATTTAAATCACTTTTTTAAAAATTTCCCATTATAAAATGAAAAATTGACTACCTATCTCATCAATATAGCCACTATTTAATCTTAAGCTCATTCTTTGTTTCTCTGAAAAGATGCCCATATCCCTAAAGCACAAAGTAAAGTAAAAATGTATAAAAGTATTCTAAAGGCATACATGAAATCACGAGAAAATTCCAAACCTGACATATCCTTCAACAAAATAGAAAAAATAGAATTAACAAGTGCCATGCTAAAGGTCTGCCCTAAAACTCTCATGGTTGCTAAAGTAGAAGAAGCTACACCATATAGACTTCTATCCACACTCCCCATAATAGCATTGGTATTAGGCGAGGAAAAAAGTGCAAAACCAAAACCTAAGAAAAATCCGGATAGAGGGATAAGAAAAATTGGAGTATTAAGAGAAAGAAAAGATAAGAAAAATATAACTATAGAGATTATCAACATACCCAAAGAAGCTATTATACCTGGATCTTTCCTATCTGACAATCTTCCTGCCCATGGAGAAAATATAACCTGCGAAATCGGCTGAAAGGATAGTAAAAAACCTTGCAATATGAGGAGCAATATATTTTACACTTTGGAGATATATACTCAAAAGAAAAGAAAGGGCAGATGTAGCACCATAGTTTATCAAAGCTGATAAATTTGAAAATATAAATCTTCTATTTCTAAAAAGATTTATAGGAAATATAGGATTAGAGATCTTCTTTTCTACGAAATAAAATAAAAATAATAGATAAGTTCCAAATAAGATACCAATGATTCCCAATTCATTCTTCAGATTTGAAAGTCCTAATAAAATAAAAGTAACAAAAAAGGCATAAAGAAAAGATCCTAAAAGATCAAATTTCCCACTACTTTGCCCTTCCAATTCTTCCTCTACAAAAAGACTCATTATAAAAGAAATCATCCCTAATATTAAAGTAAATATAAAAATACTTCTCCATGAAAAGTACTGAGTAAGAAAACCGCCTAAAGATGGTCCCAAAGACAAACCTAAATACACAGATGTAACATAATATCCTAAATTTTTACCTCTTTCAGATGATGATGAAATAGATGACACTAAGGCTGGGGTTGTGGCAAAAAGAATAGATCCTCCAAACCCCTGAATAATCCTTGAAAATGCGAGAATATCATAATTAAAAGATAATATACTTATTAAGGCTCCAATAGAAAATACCAATAATCCTATAGAAAATAATTTCTTTCTTCCGTAAATATCAGCAATCTTACCAAAAGGAAGAAGAAAAAAGGCATTTGAAAGAAGATATAAAGTAGACAACCAACTTAAGGAAACAGTATAAAGATAAAATTCCTTGCCAATAGCAGGTAAAGCCACATTAATAGATGAGGCAGAAAAGGAAGTAATAAAAGAGCCAAGAAGTACAGCTATAAAAAGTTTATCTCTCATATCTTACCTCAAGAAATAAGTAATTAATACTTTCATTCCTTTTTCTCTAATTTTTTAAATAGTTTTTTAAAATTTTAACACAACCTCAAGAGTTCGAAAAGTTATAAATTTCAATTCCTTTTTATAAATCTTAAATTTTAACCACCCTTTTTGTATAATAGTAACAAGATTATCTCAATTTGGACTTTTAGTCTATTTATCTAAGAGGTGAAATCTGATGAAAAAAATACTTAAGATAATATTCTTCATATTTTTTATATTTTGGGAAATATCTTCTATCTCTTATTCCTTTACTTTTGTAGTTATTGGTGATAGAGCAGGTAGGCCAGTAAAGGGAATATTTGAGAAAAATCTTTCTGAAATTATAAAAAGAAAACCAGATTTTATTATCCAATTAGGGGATATATTAGATAATAGTAGTGAAGAAGAATATAATTTTTTAAGAAATCTTATAAAAGATGTCAAAAATCCCATTTATTTTGTCCCTGGAAATCATGATCTAAAGGGTGATCCAAAAGGTGAAAAGTTTCAAGCCTTTACAGGAAGACCTCTTTATTATTATTTTGATTACGAAAACTCAAGATTTATAATTCTTAATAATTCTTCAGGAAAAATAGGAAAAGAACAAATGAATTGGCTTGTTAACATACTAAAAAATACAGATAAAAAATATAAATTTGTTTTCATGCATCAGCCCATTATATCTCCCAGCTTTTTCTTCTTATTTCATAAGGCGGATCCTCTTGAATCTAAGGAACTTATGAGAATTTTTGAAGAATATAAAGTAAATTATGTCTTTTCAGGACATATTCATATGTACTATAGAAAGGTAATAAATGGGGTAACCTATGTAATTTCTGGAATTGGAGGGGCTCGCCCTTACGTATCAGCAGAAATTGATGAAGGGAAACCCCATTTTATCTTGTTAGAGGTTATAGATAAAGGAATAAAAGAAGAATTAATCAGACTTTCCTGGTAGATTCCCTTAAGATAAGCTCAACATCTAAGGTAATATTGCTATACTTTAACCTTCCCTTTATTATATTTATTAACATATGAGCAGAAAAAGAACCAAGTTCATACATTGGTCTTCTTACGGTTGTAAGCTTAGGCTGAACATATTGAGCTAAGTTTATATCATCAAATCCCACAATAGATATATGTTCAGGAATTTTAAAACCCTCTTCTTGCAAAGCTTTCATTGCTCCAATTGCCATTTCATCATTAGATGAAAAAAATGCAGTGGGCATTTCTCTTCTTTTCCTTGAAACAAACTCTTTCATGGCTTTATAACCTGATTCCTCGGTAAAATTACCTTGAATAATTAAATCTTCATTTATTTTTAATCCAAATTTTTCCATCGCTTTCACAAATCCTTTGTATCTCTCTTTATTATCATAAGAATCGGGAGGACCACTAATAAAACCAATCTTCTTATGATTTAATTCAATAAGATGTTTTACTGCTTCAAAAGCACCCTTCTCGTTATCTATAAGAACACTACATACATTAACCTCTTCTAATTTCCTATCTAAAAGGACCAAGGGTATGTTTTCTTCTACAAGTTCTTTAATATCATCATTTGAGACCACAGGAGTCATTATTATGGCACCATTAAATATTTTTTCTTTTAAAAAAACTAAGGAAGATGGTCTTCCATGACTAGACTCACAAAAAATGACCAAATTATACCCCAAAATATGAGCAACATCTTGGATTCCCTGGACCAATTTATCATAAAAGGGACCATTAATCTCATGAACTATAAGGGCTATCAAATCAGTTCTTAGCTTTTTTAAATTTTGTGCAAACTTATTAGGGATATAATTTAACTCTTTTGCAGCTTTTAAAACCTTCTCCCTCGTTTTTTCACTTACCTTATTACTATTATTCAATGCATAAGAAGCAGTAGAGATAGAAACACCTGCAAGCTTTGCCACATCTTTTATAGTGACCAAATAAAATCCCTCCTTTTAAAGAAACGTTTTTTATAATTTTATACAATTTTTTTTCAAATCTTCAAGGATTTTTATAAAGAATAAATTAAAAATACTAAGATTTTAAAGTTAAATTCCCCAAAATTTCCCCTTGACAGGAGAAAAATTTAAAATAAAATTAAAGTAGAAACGTTTCATATTTTATTTCAAAAAAGTTATATATGAGAGGATAAAATGAAAGAGAAAATTTTCGAGAATAAATATGGTTATTTCACTGAAAATGGGAAGGAGTATGTCATAAAAACCCCACAAACTCCTAAGCCTTGGATAAATGTAATAAGTAATGGGGATTATGGTTTAGTAATATCTAACACAGGTTCTGGATATAGTTTTAACCTCTCTTAAACACTTTAATTATTGTTATCATAGCACCACCTCTTTCTATTCTTCTTAATTCAATGGCGAGATATGCCTTTTCTAAATTTAGATTTAGAGGAAGAGATACTTTAATACTTCTTATTTTAGCTACAATGATGATTTCGGGTCAAATGACATTTATCCCTGCATATTTAATAGTAAGAATTCTTAACATGTTAAATACATATCAAGGGATTATAATTCCAGGTCTTGTTGGAGCAGGAAGTATATTTTTCTGGAGACAATTTATAAAAGGAATACCTGATGATTTAATAGAGTCTGCTAAAATAGATGGAGCAAACGAAATTTTTATCTATTTTAAAATAATTTTACCTCTTTCTACACCATTTCTTATAACTTCTTTTGTTTTTGCATTTATTGAAGCATGGAACTCTTTTCTTTGGCCTCTCATTGTAGCAACTGATGAAAGCATGTACACATTACCTGTTGCAGTATCAGTTATTGCAGGACAGTATGGAGAAAACATTGGAACAATTCTTGCAGGATCAACTATTGTTGTCTTTCCTATACTTATTGTCTTCTTAATTGCTCAAAGATATGTAATAAGAGGAATTGCTATGACAGGTTTAAAATTTTAGCCTTTCATAAATAATAATTCCCTTACAAAAATATATATAATAACCCCTCCCTTAATCTGGGAGGGGTATAATTTATTAAGGTTACTTTATTCCTACTCCTACCAATTTTCAAAAAATTATCGATTTACTTCCTTAATAATTCCTATAGAAAAATTTAAAAAAGGACTTTCAAAGGAATTATTACATCCTTTAATACTTCATGCATTGTTAAATAAGGAGAATAAGAAAAAGATCAAGAGAAAAATTTAAAATTTTTTGAAATTAAAGAAAAGTATATAATTATGAAGGAAAATATAGTTTTTTTTATCTAACTTTCTCCTTCTCCCCTTAAAAATATAGAAATATATTGAAATTAGGAGGAGGAATTAATATGGTAAATAAAGCAGAAGAGTATATAAAAATATTGGGAATACCAGAAGGACATAAATCTCTTGGGGCATTAGCCTTGGGATATACAAACAATTACCCAGATAAAATTCCCAAAAAAAAAGAATGGATATTTTTAACTTTATCAAATAATTTAAGAATTCCTATTTTACTCACATTCCCTATGTTTATCTCTTAAAAAACCTCCAAGTTTTCCTCAGTAAATAGAAATCCCCACAATTTAACCCCTCCCTCTCATTTGTAAATCATTTACCCCTATATACAAATTGGGTAGGACTTGCAAATTTTAAGGCTATTAAAATAAAGGTCATAGTGATTAGAAAATAAACTACTGCAAGAGCATCTATAGCCTGAGGAGGACGTGTCCCAGCTGCATAGGCATCATAATAAAGAGCTACAATAACTGTCTGAGATTTTGGCCCTGCTACCAAGAAGGTCAACTCAAACATGGCGATAGTTCTTACAATAGAAAGAAGGGCTGCTGTAAATATACCAGGTACTGTTAAAGGTAATAATACCTTAACAAAGGTTCTTAATCTACTTGCTCCTAAAATTCTTGCAGCAGATTCATAACTTACATCTATCTGTTCAATAAAAGGATATAAGATAAGTACTACATAAGGAATTATAGGCACTATATTAGCAAGAATCACTCCAGAAAGTCTTGTAGCAAGTCTTAATTTATATAGCATGGCTGCTAAAGGTATACCATAAGTCATAGGAGGTACCAACATAGGTACAAGAAGAAGAGATAGAAAAACATTTTTGAATTTAAAATTATATCTTGCAAAAATATACGCAGCAGGATAACCAATAAGAAGCGAGGTCAAAGCTACAGATATCACCACTGCAAAAGTAGCAAAAAGAAGCTGTGGAAGATCATGCTCTTTAGCCATATATGAGTACCATTCTAAGGTAAATATCTTAGGAAACCAATCCGTATACCAATTTTTACTTACAGAATTCAAAACTACAGTAAAGATTATCCCTAAAACATTAAATACATAAACAAAGATGGCTATCCAATATAATATTCCTGAAAATTTTATTCTTCTCATTACTTATAAAAACCTCCTATCCCTTTCCTCCTGAGGTAGCAACTATTCTAAAAAACCTTTGTCTTATAAGCATAACAATAAAGATAAAAATAAGCTCTACTAAGCCCATAATGATAGCTATAGCGGACGCCATATGAAAATCAAATTTTTCAAAAGCCCACTGATAAGCTGATATAGAGATTACCCTTGTAGGTCCAGATGGCTGTCCTAATAACACAGCAGATGGAAAAACTGTAAAGTTCATAACAAAATTTAAAGAAGTAGCCATAGCTATTCCTGGCATCCAAAGGGGAAACATGATTCTTCTAAATATATACCATCTATTTGCACCCAGTATACTTGCAGCCTTTTCTAAGGTTGGATCAATTCCAGATATATATCCTAAAAGCATTAAAAATACAAAAGGTAAACCTTGAATTATTAAAGCGAGCTGAACTCCCAAATAACTATGGGTAAACCTATAAGGTTTATCTATTATTTTTAATGCTAATAATATCTTATTCAGCCAACCGTTTGGTCCCATATAAGTTAGCATACCCTCTGCCACAAATACACTCCCTAATGTGATAGGCAAAATCAAGAGAAAAGATATTAATTTTTCTCCCTTTATTCCATGACGCATATAGTAGGCAAGAGGCATAGCTATTAATACATTCAATAAAGTAGCAGGTATGGCTATCTTTAAAGTAATCCATATAGTATTAGCATCCCAAGGATCAGATAAAAATTTTATAAAATTTCCTAAGGTAAATTTTCCCTCATCATTAGTTAAACTTAAATAAAGACCATATATAAATGGATAGACAAAAAGAAAAATAAAGTATATAAGCACAGGTAAAAGCAATAAAAATACTGTTAAAAATTCTCTCTTTTTCATTGGACATCCTCCTCAGGAAAAACAAGAATTCTCTCGGGAGGAATATATATCTTAATTTTTTCTCCTGAATTAAACCTCACGTTTTCAAAAGTAGATATTTCAATACGTAAATTATTATTAATATATCCCCAAAGCTGTCTTATCTGACCTAAATATTCAATAACTTCTACTCTCATTTCCAAGGAGTTAATAGGTCCTTCTCCCAACCTTATATCTTCAGGCCTAACAGAAATATAAAGCTTCTTTTTATCTCTAATAGAATTGTGAATATGTTCTTTGTACTTCTCATTTAGCGCTGCCTTTAAAATATAATTCCCTAAATTAATTTCAATTTCTCCATTCTTAGCAGAGTTAAGCTCTACATTCCATATATTCCTGAACCCTAAAAAATTGGCTACAAATAAATTTCTTGGATAAGAGTAGATCTCTTCTGGAGTGCCAATCTGCTGAATTTTTCCCTTATTTAATACCACTATTCTATCGGATAGGGCTAATGCTTCTTGTTGATCATGGGTCACATAAATAGTAGTAATACCCAATTTTTCATGAATAGCTTTTAATTCGTATCTCATCTCGATTCTAAGAAGGGCGTCAAGGTTAGAAAGAGGCTCATCAAGTAACATAAGACGAGGTTCTGTTACTATACAACGAGCTAAGGCAGTCCTCTGTTGTTCACCACCTGAAAGCTGCCTTGGATACTTATCTACATGCTCCTCTAAATGAACCATTCTCAAAGCATTAATAACTTTCTCTTTTATTTCAGAAGGGTGAAGTCTTCTAATTCTCAGCCCAAAGGCTACATTTTCAAAAACTGTAAGGTGAGGAAAAAGGGCATAATTTTGAAAAACCATCCCAAAATTTCTCTTTTCAGGTGGTACAAATCTCTTTCCATCATCTATACATTCATCATCTATGTATATACTTCCTCCATCAATAGGTATTAAGCCAGCAATTGAATTTAAAATAGTAGTTTTTCCACAACCAGATGGACCTAAAAGGGTAATAAATTCTCCATTTTTAATAGTAAGATTGAAATTATCTACAACCTTTCTATTACCATAATATTTTACAAGATTTTGGATTTTAATTTCTTTAAAATCCTTCATTCTATCCCCCTTAACCTTGATTTCATATTTTTAAAAAAAGGGGAGAATTATCTCCTCCCCTTCCATTCTATCCTTTACTTTACTTTTGATCCTACTAATCTATCCCACATATCGAAAGCTTCTACTAATTCTTTTGCCCCAAGTTGAGTGGTTGCTGGGAATTTTCTTATAGCATCATCATATTCTTTTCTCATAGCAGATTTAATCTTTTCTTGTATTTCAGATGGGGCCTTGCTAAGAGGAACACTTTTTATGGCGGGGCCAGGATAGAAATATCCATTATCATATGTTAAAGCTTGCATATCTGGTCTTAAAAGCCATGCCATAAGTTGAAGAGTAACTTTTTTGCGATTTTCATCTAACCCCTTTGGCATACACATAAAATGAGCATCTGTTACCCAAGTGGTATTTTTCAAGAAGAAGCCCTTAAAGGTTTGAGGAATTACCCCTAATATCCTTTGATTCATATCCCAACCAAGATGGCTTGCAATTATATAAACACTTCCCTCTGCTAAAGCTCTAAAAGTAATCGCAGTACCAGTAGGATAATAATCTATATACTTATCAAGCTCTTTTAGATATGCCCATGTTTTCTCCCATGTTTTTGGATTTTTAGGATCTTTATCACCTAATATGTAGGGTAACCCTTGTAATAAGCATCTTCCTGGTCCAGAGTTTGCAGGCCTTGCATACATGAATTTACCAGGATTTGCCTTTGCCCACTCAAGAAGTTCTTCAGCTGTTTGAGGTACCTTCTTTACTTTCTCAGGATTATAAGTAAACATGGGACCTCCAGGACAATATACCACTACTATTCCATATCCTTGAAAGAGATCAAAAGCTGCTTTTGCCCCGGGAAGATACTTGGTTTCAAGGCCAGGGAAATATTGCTTATACGTTGGATAGATATTTTCCCAAAGTCCCATCTCCAAACCAGAGGCCATAGCATCATAGCCAGTAAGTACCATAGTAGTAGTAACATTTCCTGCCATTTGTTGAGCCTTTATCTTTGCTGGAAGTTCTGGAGCAGTAGCCTTCAAATACTCTATATCCTCTACTAAATCAGAATGAGCTGATTTAAAGGCTTCTATGGCATCTTTGGTAAGTTGTAAATTTCCTGCCACATCTATAATACTAAGTCTTACCCTTTTCGTTTGTGCTCCAACGTTTGTTACAAAAATTAACATTAAGAAGAAGATTAAAAGAATGGAAAATACTCTCTTTTTAGTCATAAGACACCTCCCCATTTTTAATAAATTTTTAACCTTTATGATCTATTATAATACTTATTTTAATTTTTTAACAAAAAAAAGATATAATATAAAAATATGAGAGAAATTATAATTATAATTTCTTGGGGAATAGGATGGTTATACTATAAGACTCTTAAATTTCTTAAGAGGGAAGAGCTAAACTCAAAACACTATAACATCTCTGTCATAATTCCTGCAAGAAACGAAGAGAGAAATCTTCCCAAGCTTCTTTCTCTTCTTGAAAGGCAAACTTACAGACCTTATGAAATCATAGTTGTAAATGATAATTCTGATGATAATACAGAAGAGGTAGCAAGAAGGTTTAATGTAAAGGTAGTATCTTTACATGAGGAGCCACCTGTAGGTTGGGTAGGAAAGAATTGGGCAATATGGAATGGTTATTTGGAGTCAAAAGGGGAATTACTCTTATTTCTTGATGCTGATGTGGAGCCAAGAGAAGATTTTATAGAGGTTCTTTTAACAAGTTATGAAAAATATAAAGGATTGGTGTCTTGTTGGCCTTATCAAAGATTTGAAAAGTTTTATGAGCATTTGAATTTTACCTTTAACTTAGTATCCATATTCTCCATGGCATTACTTGGTAAAAAAGATGGAGCCTTTGGACCAGCCATGTTGATATCTAAAAAAGACTATGAAATGGTGGGAGGTCATAAAGAAGTTAAAGATAAAGTAGTGGAAGACATGTCCCTTGCTAAAAATTGCATTCAAAAAAATATACCTGTAAATAATTTCTTAGGAAATGGATATATAAAATTTAGAATGTATCCAAATGGGATTTTAGATCTTTTTAGAGGTTTTAGTAAAAATATGGCAAAAGGAGCATTTTCTATTAATATATTAAACTTTCTTCTCATTTTCTTTTATATTTATAGTGTATATGCAAGCATCTTCTATTTTAAGAGCAATCTTTTTAATATACTATACCCCCTCTATGCCTTTCAATTTTATATACTACAAAGAAAATTAGGAGATTATAAATGGTATGATGCCCTATTTTTCCCATTACATTTTATCTTCTTTTTATTTGTCTTTTCCTATTCCATATTTAGAACCGTCTTTATAAAAACCGTGATATGGAAGGGGAGGAAAATTCGTGTGGATTAACATTTTAGTAATTCTTTTTCAATTTCTTTCTGGCTCCATGATGTACTCCCACTTTACAGCTAAAATGTTAAATGTGGATCTATCAAAGATAAGGGATGGAAATCCAGGGGCATCAAATTTATGGAGAGTAAAAGGATGGAAATATGGGATCTTAGCCTTGCTTCTTGATTACTTAAAAGGAGCCTTACCTCTTACCATTTTTATATCCTTAGGTATGGTAGAGAATAAATATATTATAGCTATCTCAGCCCTTGCGGGAGTCCTTGGACATGCCTTTTCACCTCTGTTAAGATTTAAAGGGGGAAAAGCTGTAGCAGTATCCTTTGGAGCATGGTCTGTACTTACCAAATGGGAGGCACCTACCATCCTTGGTACTACCTTTACCATATTCACAATAATAAAACCAAGAGGAACCACTGTAGGAGAGGATGCATTAAGAGTAATCATAGGTTATATAGTACTTATTCCTTACATTATTTATAAATTGACTTTAGGAGAAATGCATTTACTACTTTTTTATATAGGAAATTTTTCTGTCATATTATATAAACATTGTAAAGATATTAAAGAATTTTGGCAAAATAAATAAGTTCTATTAATAACTTAACCAAGATAAGAAAGCTTAAAGAAAGAACGTCAGAGCTAAATCCATATTCTGTCTTCAAAAGGAGAAGCTCCTACCATCTTTTCAATATCCCACAGGAAAAAATACAGAATCTTCATCATCGAGTCCTTTAAACATAGACTATTTCTCAACCATAATGTTTTCCATTCTTCATATGAATTAAATCCATTTACTGCTCTCAAAAAATCTATGCCTATTCTTCTCTTTTATTCTCATTCCATAAAATTTATTAAACTGATTATCCCTTTATCTAATTCTTTAAAGAACTTTCTTTCCTCTCTCCTCAATATCTATTTCTTAGCTTAGAAAAAGAGGCAAATCTAACTGGAAAATAAAGAAATGATTTTAAACATTCAGCAATACTAATATATGTCTACTTAGTTTCTTCTATAAAATATTCTTGATTTAATAGAAAGATCTAAACCCCCATAAAAAAATAGACGAGAACAGCCTATGAATCAAAAAAAGTCTTCTCACCAAGTTTTCATCTTACTTTTTTAAAGTAGTACCTACGTTTCTAAAAAGTGCCTAAAACAAATTGCTTTAGTTTTATATCTGGATAACTTTAGCTCAAAAGCTGAAGCAAACTTACCTTCTTATTTAGATCTTACACTCTTCTTTAATAATCTTTATAACTTACTTACTAATAGAGAAATAGAAATAGTGACAGTGGGAGGTGTTGACATACAGAGTAATATTGGCTTAGAATTTTTCATACAAATGGCAGATTAAAAGGAGGAATAAATATGGAAACTAAAAAATTGGGAATTCTGGATAAATTACAGCCAATACTACTTTTAGTATCTATAGTATTAGGACTTATTTTATTTAAGGTTGCCCCCTACTTATCTCAGAATCTTATACCTATAGTAAGGATAGGAATATTCTTAGTTATATTATTAATCATGACAAAAACTGATACTAAGGGAATTGTAAGTGCTTTTAATAAAAAGAAAGCTATCCTTTTAGCTATAGTAATAAATTTTATTTTTACTCCTTTATATTCTTGGTTCCTTGGATATTTATTCTTAAAGAATTATCCAGATGTTTGGGTTGGACTCATCTTATATTTAATTACTCCTTGCATAGGATGGTATCTTGTATTTACCGAGCTTGCTGGTGGAGATGTAGAATTAGGGGTTGCTCTTCTTTCTATTAACATATTTTTACAAATTGCTTTAATGCCTTTTTATATGTGGTTTTTAGCAAGAAAAATAGTTTTTATAAATTTTGTTAGTATATTTTATAGTATTTTTATTTTTCTAATCCTACCTTTTGTCTTATCAAGGCTATTTAGATGGTTTTTAGTAAGAAATAGAGGTGGGTTAAAAGATTTAGAAAATCCCATTATTTCCTATTTAAAAACCTTTATATTAATGATAGTTATTATTTCCATGTTCGCTTCGCAAGGAAAAGTGCTTTTTGAGAATCCTTTCATTGTAGCTAAAATGATAATTCCAGGAATTATATTTTTCTTTAGTATTATGTTTATTTCTCTTTTTATGGGTTATATTGGAGGACTTAGTTACAAAGAAGCTGCCCTACTTATTTTTACAACTACAGCAAGAAATTCAGAGGTTTCTTTGGCAGTAGCAGTATCAGCTTTTTCAAGCCCTCTTGTTCCTTTAACAGTAGTAATAGGACCAAGTATTGAACTCCCAGTTTTGATTATTATTCTAAGATTTCTCTTATGGATAAGATCGAAGAAGTTATTTAAAATGGATTAAAAATTATTATGTTAAAAAACTTAGTTAAAGCTCTGAGATGAATGATAGAACTTCTTTCTAATAAACCAAAAATGTTATTAAGATGTATTATAATTTACTAAATCTAATTGGGTGAGAATGAGGTAAAGAATTATTTAATTAGCCCTATAAAAAGATAGCTTTTACCAAAAATCCTGAGGCTGATGAGTTATTAAATAATCTTGATAATTTTCCTCATGCTTTTGTTTTTGCATGCACTATGGATATGAAGATAAAGAGTGAAAGTTATTAGGAAAAACCTTCATAGATTTAATGATGTCATGTCTAAAAATCTTTATTTTGCAATACAAAAGATTCATAAAGATGATGCATCAAATATATGGAAAAACAAACCCAAAAGTGAAACAGTTGTTAGAAGATTCTTAGAATTTAAAGGGGTAGGAGAAAAAATAGCAACAATGGCAGCAAATATTTTAGCAAGGGATTTCAAAATTCCTTTCAGTACCTATAGTGCCATAGACGTATCTCCAGATGTACATATAAAAAGAGTTTTTGGAAGATTAGGATTAGTACCTAAAGATGCAGACAATAAAACAATTATTATAACTGCAAGAGAACTAAATCCAGAATATCCTGGGATTTTTGATATGTCATGTTGGGAGATAGGAAGAAATTGGTGTAGACCTAAAAACGTAGATTGTAAAAACTGTTATTTGTCTGATTATTGTCCAAGTAGTATTAATAAAAATGCAAGCTTTGAAAGCCTATAAACTGCGAAAGCTCAATATGCTTCCTCTCTCAACCTTTTTAATCTTTTCCCTACCTCCACTCTACTTTTTTCAAATGCCTTATTTTACTCCTTATTTCAAGTTCTACTTCCTTTACTCACAATTTTTTAGCTAGCTCGTACTTCAACCTTACCCCTCGCTTTTGCTATTTAAAGCCCGAATAAATTAGATCAAACTACGATGATATCTTGCTAAAATTTTTGCATCTTTGTATATAGTATCTCTGCTTTTATTAATGCGATTATTCCATCTTGACTATTTAATCAACACTATAACTATATCATTTACGTTAGTATGTGTAGGTCCGATCTTTATTAAATCATTAAGTCTCTCAAAAAAGTGATAAGAATCATTATTTAAGAGAAATGATATCGGATCCATTCCCAATTCTTGGGCCCTTTTTACTGTTGTTCCATCTACAAAAGCTCCTGCAGAGTCACAAGGTCCATCTCTTCCATCAGTAGCAAATGCTGTCAAAAGAACACCCTCCATTCCAGCTATTTCAATAGCAAAAGATAAAGCAAGTTCTTGATTTCTTCCTCCCAATCCATTTCCCCTTATAGTTACAGTAGTTTCTCCGCCAAAGATTAGAGCACATGTTGGAGAAGTAGGATTACATGAATACTTTATCTCTTTAACAATTCCAGCAATAACTTTTGCAACTTCCCTTGCCTCTCCTTCCAAAAATCCCGAGATTAAGAGAGTATTAAATCCAAAATCTTTAGCAGATTCTATTGCCCTTTCTAAACAGTCTCTATTTGATAGAATTACATCCGCATAATGCCTTTCATCAATAAATTTTGGGGTTTCAGGAATTTCTCCTGATAATCCCTTTTTTACAAGTTCTCTTACTTTTTCAGGCACTTTTTCCCATATATCATATTTTTTTAGAATATTAAAAACATCATTATAAGTGGTAGGATCAGGAACAGTAGGACCAGAAGCAATACTATCCAATGGATTTCCAAGAACATCTGATATGATCAAGGTAATAATTGTCCCTTTACAAATTTCCGCAAGTTGCCCCCCTTTTATCATACTCAAATGCTTTCTCACTGCATTTACCTCTTGAATTCTTGCAGAACATGATAATAGAAGTTTTGTGGTTTCTATCTTATCCTTAAGAGAAATTCCTTCCTTTGGTAGGGGAAGAAGTGCGGATCCTCCTCCTGATAATAGAAAAATTAGTATATCATCTTCCTTTAAATTTTTCACAAAATCATAAATCATCCTTGCTGATCTTTCTCCATTCTCATCAGGGATAGGATGTGAAGAATAAAGAACTTCTATATTATTTTTTGTAACTCCCTCATATCCATAAGGAACTACGATATATCCTTTACTAATTACATCCCCCAAAATTTCTATAATACCTTCCGTCATTGGAAAAGATGCTTTACCTACTGATAGAAGATATAAGTCCCCTTTTACCTCAAATTCCCTATCCTTAACCCTTATTCTTCTCCCTTTGGCATCATAAGAGACATATCTCTTTACTGCATATTTAGGGTTTACTCTATCCAAGGAATCTCTAATAATTTTTTCTGATATCTCTCTTAAACTCATATCTTATCTATTTAGAAATATTTTTCTAATATTATAAGGTGAAAAAAATAAAAAAGAAAGGTTATCATTTTAGGAGAGAGTGAAATAAAAATTTACGAGCTTCAAAGGTAAAGAATTAAAATATTTGGGGAAGATCTAAATGAATAAGATCTAAGAGAAAAATATATCTTGCGAATTAAGATATCTATCTTTTTCCAGAAAATGCACGGATATAAAATTCTGAGATAAGTAAGAAGCAACTTTAAATAAAATAAGTCCTAATACTATAGATACTAAAAGTAGTATTGGCTGTTATTTATCCCCTCCTTTAATCTACCATTTATATGAAAATTCTAAACCAATATTACCTTGTACATCAACACCTCCCACTGTCACTATTTCTATTTCTCTATTAGTAAGTAAATTATAAAGATTATTAAAGAAGAGTGTAAGATCTAAATAAGAAGGTAAGTTTGCTCCAGCCTTTAAGCTAAAGTTATTAATATATAAAACTACAGCTATTCCGGGAATAAATATAGTACCAGATTTCCAATCTTCGTTATAGTTATGCCCGATAAAATTAAGAGTGATAGGTATATAGAGACCAAGATTTGAATTGGAATTTGAAAAAGGAATCCATCCCAAAGTAAAACCAGTAGAAAGATTGTATCCATAAAAATTATCTTCAGGATTTAACCATATATCTACCCCTAATGATCCATTAGAAAGAAAACTTTGTTTTCTGAAAAGCTCTTTTAAAAGAATTACTTCTCCATGATAAATATTAAAGGCAGAAAGTCCAGAAGTAAGTCCTAATCTACCTTGAATTTCCCAGTTATTTCTTAATCCATAAGAAAAATATATATTTGTTGGTATATGAAGAAAATTGGTAACTCCTATTTCTTTTTCCCCCTCTTCTAAGACTCTTCCAGTTCTATTAAGTGTAGATAATGTTACTGCTGGAGGAAAGGCACATCCAGAAAGAATAAAAAGATTAAAAATTAAAAAAAAGATAAAATATTTTTTCATCTGCACACCCTCCCCTACAAATTTATATCCCATACTTTTTTAGTCTAAATTATAAAATATTTTTAAAATTTTGTAAAGGAGAAATTTATGAAAGAACTTTATAAGTAAAATTTAATTATAAACTAAAAAGTTTTATATATAACTGCAAAAATTTCCACTTTTGTAAAAGTAATAAAACCATCTTTATTTATAAAAATTTTGTGGTATACTGTGTGCTAAAAGAAAAATTTATTCTACATATGAGGGTGCAATATATGGAAAAAATAGAAAGAAAAACTTTAGATCTATTAGTATATGAAAAATTAAAAGAAATGATACAACTGGGAATTTTAAAACCAGGAGACCAAATTATTCAAGAAAAACTTGCAAAAGAATTAGGAGTAAGCAGAACACCATTAAGAAAAGCTATTTCCCAATTAGAAAAAGATTACTTAATAAAAGAAGAGAATGGGAAATTTTTTGTCAGAAAATTAACAAAGGAAGAATTAATAATGGTTTTTGAAATAAGAGCATTATTAGAGGGACTTACTGCAAGAATTTTTGCAGAAAATCCTAATATTGATTGGCTAAATTATATTGAATCAAAATATAAATCCGCATATGAAAAAAATGATTACAAAGAATACAGAAATACGGATATTGAATTCCATACTAGCTTAGCTAAACAAGTTAAAAATCATATTTTAACTAAGGTAACAAACAACTTTTGGTTACTAAGTGTTTGTTTATTCCAAGGACTTTTAAGAGACCCGAAGGAAACTTACCCTGAACATTTAGAAATAATCTCAGCTCTTAAAGAGAAAAATCCTGAAAAAGCTGAAAAATCTATGCAAAGGCATATAAGAAACACAATCAAAAAGATGAAATCAGAATTATAAATACCTTAATCTCTATAAATAAATCACTTGAAAATTTCAAAAATTAGTATTAAAATTGAATACAGTATACAGTGTTCATTTTAAAATATAAGGAGGAATATTTTATGCCCAAAATTCTTGTGACAAGAAGAGTTATCGAAGATGGTATTAATCTCTTATTGAGTAAAGGTTATGATGTAGAAATAAATCCTCATAATAGACCACTGACCAGAGAAGAGCTTCTTGAAAAGATAAAAGATAAAGATGCTGTTATTACTCAGCTTGTAGATAGGGTAGATAAAGAGTTTTTTGAGGCAGGGAAAAATGTAAAAATTGTAGCTAACTACGCAGTAGGATACGACAATATTGATTTAGAGGAAGCAACTAAAAGAGGAATATACATAACTAATACACCTAATGTGTTAAACAATGCTACTGCAGAGCTTGCATGGACATTACTTTTTTCTGTCGCAAGAAAAGTTATCGTTGCAGATAGATTTATGAGAACAGGTCAATACAAAGGATGGGATCCTTTATTGTTCTTAGGAAAAGAGATTACTGGAAAGACACTCGGAGTTATCGGTATGGGAAGAATAGGATTTACTTTTGCTAAAATGTCGAAGGGATTTAATATGAGAGTTCTATATTATGATCTATATAGAAATGAAACAGCAGAAAAAGAAATTCCTGCAGAATTTGTAGATCTTGACACTTTGTTAAAAGAATCAGATTTTATCTCCATCCATGTTCCTTTAACTTCTCAAACAAGACATCTCATATCAGAAAAAGAATTAAAATTGATGAAAAAATCAGCCATACTTATAAACACATCAAGAGGTCCTGTTGTAGATGAAAAAGCCTTAGTTAAGGCATTAAAAGAGGGATGGATTTATGGTGCAGGATTAGATGTATATGAGAGGGAGCCAGAATTTGAGCCAGAACTTTCCCAACTTGAAAATGTTGTTATGCTACCCCATATTGGTAGTGCAACAGAAGAGGCAAGAAGAGGTATGTCAATCTTATGTGCAGAAAATATTATTGACTTTTTTGAGGGAAGAATTCCAAGAACCTTAGTTAACAAAGAGGTTCTAAACAAGAGGTGATATTTACGGATTATTTTGAAACTATAAAAAATTTTCCAGAACCAATAAAAATTCCTAATACAAGAGAAAAAATTAGAAGAGAAAATCAAGATTTAAATAATAAAATTGTTGTTATTGATGATGATGCAACTGGGTGTCAAACTGTCCATGATATTTCAATTCTTTTAGATTGGAATACAGAATTATTGAAAAATACCTTCTCTAACGAAAATATCTTTTATATTTTAACAAATTCAAGGGCATATTCTCCTAAAAAGGCAAAATTAATAAATAAAGAGATAGCTGAAAAATTAGCAAATATAAGTGATCTTCGAAAATTAAAAGTAATAAGTAGAAGTGACTCTACTCTAAGGGGACATTTCTATCCAGAAATAAAAACTTTGATGGAAATTTTAGGTCCCTTTGATGGAATTATATTTGCCCCATTCTTTTATGAGGGAGGAAGAATTACTATTAATGGAACTCATTATGTATTAAATAAAAATGAATTGGTAGAAGTAAATAAGACAGAATTTAGCAAGGATCCTGTTTTCGAATACAATAATGCTTATTTGCCTCTTTGGATTGAGGAAAAATCAAAAGGTTTTTGGAAAAAAGAAGATACTATTCTTGTGGATATAAACACAATAAGGAAAGGTGGACCTGAAGAAATAAAAAAGATTTTGTTAAGAGTAAGAAATGGAAAACCTATTGTTGTTGACTCAATATGTTATGAAGACATGGAGATCTTCATTTTAGGGCTTATAGAGGCAGAGAAAGAAGGTAAGCGTTTTTTATACAGAACCGCCTCTTCTTTTGTGAAAATTAGAGGAGGGATTGAAGAAAAAGAATTAATAAATCCTATAAAGATGAATAAAGGTTTGATAGTGGTTGGATCTTATGTATATAAGACTACCTTACAGATATCAAAGCTAATTGAAAAGGCAAAAAATATTGTTGATATTAAGTTAAAAATTAAAGAAATTGTAGACAATTATAATTCCTATCTCAAAAATATAATAAGAGATATTAATAAATATCTTTCTCCAAATAAATCAGTAATGATTTACACAGAAAGAGAATACTTTACAAAAAGAGGAATTAATGACCTAAAAATAGGACAAAAGATATCTAACTTTTTAGGAGATCTAATTAAAAACACTGAAGAAAGACCTAATTTTATTATAGCAAAAGGTGGAATAACCTCTTATATAATCGCAAAAAGAGGATTACAGGCAGAAAAAGTTAAAGTAATAGGACAAATATATCCAGGAATCCCTGTATGGAGACTTGAAGATGGTAGCAAATTTTCAGGAATTTTATATGTTGTTTTTCCTGGAAATGTGGGAGATGAGAATACTCTTTTAGAGATATATGAAAAACTTACATATATTAATTAGGGGGTATTAAAAATTATGGAAACTTGGGAAGAAAAAGTTAAGAGGCTTAAAAAGATAAGTTGGGAATTAAGAAAAGATGTTATAGAGATGATATATAAAGCAAAAGCAGGACATCCTGGAGGTTCTTTATCTGCAGCAGATATTATTACAGTTCTATATTTTGAAATTTTAAACATTGATCCTAAGAACCCACAATGGGAGGATAGAGATAGATTCATCTTATCTAAGGGACATTCATGTCCTATTCACTATGCTGCACTTGCAAGAAGAGGATTCTTTGATAGGGAACATCTATGGACCCTTAGAAAAACCCATTCTATTCTTCAAGGACATCCTGATATGAAGAAAACGCCGGGATTAGACTATACTTCAGGTTCACTTGGAAATGGATTAGGAATTGCTGTAGGAATGGCTTTGGGATTAAAAATGAATAAGAAAAATTCCAGAGTCTTTGTTATGTTAGGCGATGGGGAATGTCAAGAAGGAGCTATATGGGAAGCTGCTATGTGTGCAGTTCATTATAAATTAGATAATCTCTATGCAATAGTGGATTACAATGGTCTTGAGGTGGATGGTTGGCTAAGAGAAATAATGAACATTGAGCCTTTTAAAGAAAAATGGGAAGCATTTGGATGGAAGGTGAAAGAGATAGATGGACATAATATTGAGGAAATATTAAATGCATTCCAATGGTGTTTTAAAGTAGGTGGTCCTGCAGTTATCATTGCTCATACTATAAAAGGAAAGGGAGTTTCTTTTATGGAAAACGAAGTAGAGTGGCATGGGCTTGCTCCAAATGAAGAGGAATATAAGAAAGCTATGGAAGAATTAGAAAAGGAGGTGTCTTTATTATGAAGGAAATTTCTACAAGAGAAGCTTTTGGAGAGGCAATAGCTGAACTTGGAGAAATAAATAAAGATGTAGTTGTTATAGATGCAGATATCTCAAAATCTACATATACTACTACATTTCATAAAAAATTTCCTGATAGAGCTTTTAATGTAGGTGTTGCAGAACAGAATTTAATGCTTGTCGCTGCTGGTCTTGCTACTACAGGCAAAATTGTATTTACAAGCACTTATGCAGTCTTTGCCAGTATGCGTGCCTGTGAACAAGTAAGAACATTTATCTGCTATCCAAATGTTAATGTAAAAATACATGCAAGTCATGGAGGCATACAAGTTGGCGCTGACGGACCTACCCATCAAGGTACAGAAGATATAGCTATAATGAGAGCTTTACCTAATATGAAAGTAATTCATCCTGCAGATGCGATTGCTACAAAAAAAGCAGTCTTTGAAATAGCCAAGGATTATGGCCCTACTTACTTAAGAACAATGAGAAATCCTTCTCCTATTATATATGACGATTCTTATAAATTTGAAATTGGTAAAGGTAAAATTATTTTAGATGAAGGAGATGATGTAGCAATAATAGCAACAGGTATCATGGTTCTTATGGCATTAGAAGCTGTAAAAATACTAAAAGAAAAAGGAATTAAAGTTAAAGTTGTAGATATGAGTACTATTAAACCAATAGATTCTGAACTCATTATTAATTTAGCAAAAACAACAGGTGGAATTGTAACATGTGAGGATCACAATATAATTGGTGGATTAGGAAGTGCAGTAGCAGAAGTTCTTGTAGAAAATTATCCAGTACCTATGAAAAGAATAGGACTAAAAGATACTTTTGGAGAATCTGGTAATTGGAAAGAACTATTTGAAATTTATGGATTATCTCCTAAACATATATCAGAAGCATGCATAGAAATAGCAAAAAATAAAGTTCGTACTCTAAGATAATCCCATAATCTTTCTTGCTTCCTTAGGAGATGCAATATCTACTCCTATCTCCCTTGCAATACTTACAATTTTTTCTACAAGCTCTACATTACTTTTAGCACGAACTCCAGGAGCAATATAAGGGCTATCTTCAAAGCCACATCTAACCATAGTTGCTGATAGTGTCATGGCCATTGTTTGCATAAACATAAAATCTTCTCCTCCAAAATATACAAGGCCCCATAATGAATCTTCTGGTAGAAGTTCTGATAAAAAAATTACATTTTTAGAAGATGCATGCATGGCCCCAGGAAAATTTAGGCAAAAGTCAAAAAGAAAAGGCTTTTTAAAGAACCCTTTATTTATCAAATTTATAGCATTATTGATCATACCTGCCTCAAAAATCTCAAATATAGGTTTGATATTCTTTTCTTTCATTTTACCTGCCCAAAATTCAATATCCTGAGGAGAATTTATATAAACCCCATCAAAAAAATTACAAGAGCCCATATTCAACGATGCAAGCTCAATTCCAGGCACATCAAGGGAAAGACTCCTTTGATATGGAGTTAAAGAAGGATAACCTCCTGTAGAACCATCTATAATAATATCAGTCTTAGCTTTAATTTTTTCAACTGTTTCTCTAAAGAGAGTAAGATCATCAGTTAATTTTCCATTTCTATCTCTAACATGTAGATGAACATATGACGCACCTGCATTCCAGCACTCATATACCTCTTTTGAAATTTCATCTGGTGTTAATGGATTATTATTGCCCTCTCCCCATCCCCCAACAGGTGCAACCCCTATTATTATTTTTTTCTTATTCATAAGTCAAATTATTCCTCCTTTATAACTGGAATTCTAACAATATCAGGATCTGTAAATTGATCTAAGGCATCTCTTGAACAAGTAGAATAATCATCAATAACTGCTCCTTCATCTCCTGCTTGGAACCAATGTTTTATCCCTGGCTTAAAATAATATTGATCTCCTGGTTTCATTACTATCTCATGCCAGACGGTAAAATATTTCTTTCTGTAGTCTGGTAATATAGCCTTAGGAGATAAATTAGGTTCTCCTTCTGCATAAAGATAAAGAGTTCCCCATCTTAATCTTATTATCTCCTCTTTTCCTGGATCATTTCCCACAGGAGGATGCCAATGTTCTGGACATATCCTTCTTGGGGGAACAACTATCACCTTTGCACTAATTCTTTCAGTATTAAAAAAAGTTAATGTCATAATACAGAAATTTTCAAGATCACTTAAACCAAAATCAGCTACCTCTATTTTGTCTATTTCATCTTCTCTTATTACTAAATGAGATTTATTAAAATATTCAAGAGCCCAATTTTTATACTTAATATATTCCCTCTTAGGAATCAATCTTTCTCCCCCTTTGCTTTAAGGAGATTGACAAAAATGTTAAGTCCTTTTTCAATTCTCTCTTCATAATCTTTCTCGTAAATCTGTCTATAAAGCTGTTTATAAAAAGTAATAGCTATTAAATCCTTCCCAGATATTTCTAATGCAAATTTTATTGCTCTTTCTTCTGCCTTTCCGTTTTCTACTATTTCATTTATTATTCCTAAACTTCTTGCCTCTTCTGCAGATAGCTCCCTTCCAGTAAGAGATAAACTGTTAATCAGTTTTTTATTTATGGTTCTTCCAATTCCTGCAAGAGACATCATAGGAACTAAGCCAACTTTTATCTCTGGAAAACCAAATTTTGCGTCCTTTGCGGAAATAGCAAAATCACATGCATCTACTAAGCTCAGTCCTCCCCCAAAAGCACCACCTTCTATGGCACATATTATAGGTTTGTTCAATTTAATAATAGAAAGATGAAGATTAACAAATTCCTCACCAAACCTTTTTAATTCCAACACCTTCTTCTCTTTATAATTTCCCAAATCTCCCCCACCACAAAAGATATTTCCTCTTGAAGATAAAACAATTGTTTTTATCTCATTATTTTTTTCAATCTCTCTTAAACAAGAGCTTATTTCTTGCATCATTTCTATATTTAATTTATTTTGCACCTCTGGACGATTTAATCTTAATATTAATATTGGTAGTTTTTCTTCAATTTCTATATATTTATACATAAAATCATCCTTCTCTAAATCTTAGGATTTTATTATAGATTTCACTAATGAGAGAGTTTCTATGATATCTCCTTTTTCAATTATTTCAAAAATATTTTTCTTCTCTAATTCATCAGCAAGGTCATACAAAAAGTCCATCCATTCAAAGGTTTTTGTAAATACTTTTACAGGATCTAACCTTTGAGGAAAGACATCTGCTGTAATCCAAGAATTATATCCAATTTTTTTAAGATAAAGGACAAACTCAAGGTAATCCCAAAAATTCACTGTACCTGGGATCATATCCCAATCCCAATTTCTATAATTATCATTTATATGCACATAAAATAATCTTCCAGTACTCCCTAAGATGGACAAACTTTTTGAAGGAACCTCTAAGGATTGGAAAGCATGCCCTACATCTAATGTAACCCCTACATTATCTCTTCCCACTTTCTCACAAAAATATGCAGCCTCACCAGCATTTCCTATAATTACATGCATTCTTGGTTCAGAAAGTTTATACTCAATACTAATTTTTACATCTTTTCTATAATCCGCACATTCTCTTATACTTTCCACTGCATAATTCCAAGAATTTATATAATTGATCTCAAAAGGATAATCATTTCCATCATTGAGAAGAGCACATGTAACCAAATTACATCCAAGCTCATATGCAAAATCCATAGCGGTCTTCATATATTTAATAGCTTCTTCTCTTGTTTTTTTATTTGAAGAAGAGAAGGAGCCAAATCTCCATTTTTCTTCTGCTTTCACATTAAGATTAACAGAGGAAACTTGAAAATCGTAATCTTTTAATAATTTCTTAAGAAGAACGGGATCTTCAAAATCTGAAGGATAAATCACTTCTAATCCAGAACATTGAGGTACTTTTTTAGCAAGCTCAAATTTTTCATTTAAAGACCTTGCTGGTTGATACTCTGCAAATCTATCAGCTAATTTTCCTAAAAATCCAGTGATTATGGCATATTTAGGTCTCATGCTTTTTTCTCCTTTCTTCTTAAATTTTTCCACCAAGATGTCTGTGAGATAAATGAAAATGCAATAAGTATTAAAAGTATTATGCTTACAGGCCTTGTGATAAATGGGAGAATACTTCCATTTGAAGTAAGGAGTGTTCTTCTTAAATTTATATCAATCATAGGACCTAAAATTACTCCTAATACAAAAGGTGCCATGGGATAACCCATTTCTACTAAAAGATATCCTATCAATCCAAGAATAACCATAACTTTAATATCAAAAAGACTTATATTTATAGCATAAGCACCAATAACACATAGTGCAGCTACAATAGGCATTAAGATCTCATTTTTAGTTTTTCTTAGTATGGGTACAAGAATGGATGTCATCAGTGTTCCACAAATAAACAAAAGTAAAGATGCTACAGCAAGCAGGGCAGACATTTCATATATAAAATTGGGAAATTCAAATTGTAACATAGGACCAGGTCTTACACCATGAAGAAGTAATGCACCAAGTAAAACTGCAGCAGGTGGACTTCCAGGAATTCCTAAGGTCAATAATGGTATAATAGCTCCACCTATACAGGCATTATTGGCAGTTTCAGAAGCTATAATACCTTCATAAGATCCTTTTCCAAATTTTTCTGGATTTTTACTAGTTCTCTTTGCAGTATCGTAAGAAAGCCAAGATGCAACATCCTCCCCCACTCCAGGAATTGTTCCTACATATACTCCTATAACTCCTGATCTTAAAATACACATGATGTGGTTTTTTATTATTTTAAAAAATTCAGATAATCTTACTTTTGATTCCAAAATCTCTGCTGATTCTACCGCAGTATATCTTAATGAAATAAGAACTTGAGGTATACCAAAAACTCCTATCATAGCAGGCACATAGGCTATACCACCAAGAAGTTCTCTAATATTAAAGGTAAATCGTTGAAAGCCATGAAGTCCATCCATACCAATACAAGATACTAAAATTCCCAAAAATCCTGCTATCCAACCTTTAATTGCTAAATCAGGGGATGTTAAGGAACCACATATAGTTATTCCAAATATTGCCAGTAGGGTAAATTCGGGGGAGGTAAATTGTAGAGCTACTTTACTTAATAGGGGTGCAATTTCCAAAAGACATATCATTCCAAATAAACTGCCTAAAAATGATGCAAATCTTGTTATTAATAAAGCTTCCCTTGCCCTTCCCTGTTTTGCCAAAGGATACCCATCAAGGGCTGTTGCTGCAGATGCTGGAGTTCCCGGAATGTTTATAAGAACTGCAGAGATACTTCCCCCAAAAATAGCCCCATCATATATAGAAACAAGTATTGGGATAGCTAATTTCGCAGGAAGCCCAAAGGTTATACCTGTTAACAAAGCTATACCCATTGTAGCTGTAAGTCCTGGCAGTGCTCCTATTATTATTCCTAAAATTGTGGAAAAAAACATTAATACCATTATTTGTGTATTTGTTAAAATATTAAACAACTCTTTTAGAAAAATTGCTATTCCCATTTTTCAACTTTTCCTCCCCATATTAAAAAGAATAGGATCCCCCTCTTAAGGGAGGGGGATCCTTGCTAAGGTGCCAAAACTATATGTAATTATAAGCGAAGCTAAGGCGGAAATCAGAATAATTTTCCACCAAGAAGTTGCCCTTAAGAAGAGCATAGAACCCGCTAAGAAAATAAAAGTTGCCCAAAAGAAAGGTAATTTTCCAATCAATAGAAAGGTATATATAATTATTAAAGCAGTTATTATAATAGATTTTAGAAAAATTTCTGATTTAGCAATTTTTATAACATTTACAATATCTTTTTTGGAAATTTTTCCTCCAGATCTCAGACCATTTATTAATAAGGCTAATCCCATAATTATTAACACAATTGCTACAATAGCTGGAAGAAAACCAGGCGCAACATAAAATTCTTGTTCTACAGTTCCTGGAAGTCCTGTTACAGGCATTTTTAATGCATTAATTAGAACATAAATTCCTAAGGATATTAGAACAATAGAAAATATAACATCTGCTTTTCTTAAAGATTCCTTTTTAAGCAACTTTATACCTCCCTAAATTTAAAAGGCAGGTTTTGGTATATCAAATTTTTCGGGGGATTCTTTCACAATTCCTGCTTCCCATGCAAGCCATGCAAATATACTTTCTAAAGTTTGAATAAATGATTTAGCTCTTGTTCCATATAGTCCGTATAAAATAAGGTAGTTTTTATCCACAAAATTCTTAACAGTTTCTGTCCTTAAGGCATATATGAAGGCGGATCTGATTTTTGTTATTACATCTGCAGGTACATCATAAGGAACAGAAAATCCTAAAAATTGCTTAATCTCAGGTATCTTTTTAAACTGAGGTACAAATTCTACTATGGATGGAATCTTTCCAATAACCGGAACATCTAAAGCATTTTTCTCTATTGTAGCCAAAGCTCTTAATTTTCCAGCCTTTAAGAATTCACTTTGTTCTTGCAAAGACGTCATTACTGCATCTACTTCTCTTGATAAACAAGCTACATTAGAAGAATAGCTTCCTGGATATGGTATATACTTTAATTTAAGACCTGTTACTTTAACTAAATACATTAACTTCATATGATGAATAGCACCTGGTATAGAAGCGCCAATTTTAATTTCTTTTGTTTTTGCTGCCTCTAAAACTTCTGCCATACTCTTATATGGTGAATCACTCCTTACTGAGAATAATTCTGGTGACCCTCCTAGAATGAAGCTTTCCCAAACTTTTGTGGTATATTGAAATGCGTTGTTTAATGGCATTAATAGTATTCCTTCTGAATGTCCAAGCCAAGTATATCCATCATGTTTCTGTTGCCATACATAATTTACAGCTTCTGCTCCACCTGCACCAGTCATATTTACAACATTTATTGGAACTTTTAAGTACTCTTGCATTACTCCTGCAAGAGTTCTATTTACTAAATCAGTGCCACCCCCTGCAGCCGCAAAACATACTATTGTGATTGGTCTTTCGGGCCAAGCTTTAGCAATATTAGTAGAAACAGTTAATAAACTTAACAGCAACAGGGAAATTAAAAATATTCTGGTTCTCTTCAACATTTTTGATGACCTCCCCTCAAAATTTTAAATTAACTTTTCAATAGGGAGAATTTAATAGGAAGAAATAACAAAATTATATAAAAACATTTCACCTCCTTATTTATTATTTTTACTGTATACTGTATACTACATTAGCAAGGTTATCATAAATTAATTTTTATGTCAATAGAAAATTGGGGATATTAAAAAAATAATTTGAAGTGGAAAATGAAAGGAATATAGTTATATACAAAAGAAAATATCCTATTCCCTTTTGTAATACAATCTTATTAAATAAGAGTATAAGGTTTTTAAAAAGAAGAAAGGCCATGAATTTAAATGGTGATTTAAAAAGCTTATCAGTATGAGATAAACGTGAGATTTTATCCTTTAGTAGGAAAACAATAAGACTTCAACTAACTCATGGGGCTAAGAAAACAGATGTATATTTTGAGTATGGAAAGATTAAACATATAAAAACAAATAACTGTGAAGACAAATAAGCTATTTTAGGTTTATCTTTTTGGAAAGAAGGACTTTTTATCTTTTTCTCCAGATAATAAAGCTCCGTAATCAAATTTAGATAACTTATATATTAGTAGATGTTTCAAAGGATATAGATCTATAAGACTTATAGAAAAGCTGAGAAAAAATAGAAATACTCATAGATGATCATCTTAATTCAATAAAGAAAAGACATTAAAGGAATTTTCACAATAAATGGCCTCATCAATTAAACAATACCCTCTCTAACCATAAACTTATATTTAAGCTATTAACTCGTGATAAATATGTTTCTTTCAAAAGAATTGAATTCCCATGAAGAGAATATTGCGCTATGTGTTTTGATGGGTAAAGAAATATTAAATATATTTTAGAAATCCTTCCCTTCCATCTCTTCCTTGTCCCTCACGCATTTCTTCCACCTCTATATTTCCTCTTAGATTATTTTATCCCCTTCTTCCCTTCGATACCCAATGTATGTCATATAAATCCCACATAGTTCAGATCAAACCCTATCTTTGTATCGAACTACCCACCTTGCTCCGTTATTTAAATCCCACATAGTTCAGATCAAACGTACTTAAAATATCTTGCTCAGTTATATCATCTCTATTTAAATCCCACATAGTTCAGATCAAACTGCAATGTCTCCTTTTAACCATGATCCGCCAGAGAGATTTAAATCCCACATAGTTCAGATCAAACATGCAACAGCACCCTTCACTGATGTAAATAGGCGTATTTAAATCCCACATAGTTCAGATCAAACATAGTAGTAAGAGCCTGCGCTTTAAAATTAAGATATATTTAAATCCCACATAGTTCAGATCAAACCCAGTATCCTCAAGCTTGGGGCGAAGCCCAAGCCTTAATTTAAATCCCACATAGTTCAGATCAAACTTCTCTATAAGTTCGGGTTTATTAGAGAGCCAGATAGATTTAAATCCCACATAGTTCAGATCAAACCATCCTTCTTTATCTTCGTACTTGAATATATCTTTATTTAAATCCCACATAGTTCAGATCAAACCTGGCGAAATCTTGTTTAGAAAAATAAACAATACGATTTAAATCCCACATAGTTCAGATCAAACTATAGTGCGTTAGCGGGAATACATACTCCCCCTCGGAATTTAAATCCCACATAGTTCAGATCAAACAGACTTTCTAAAGAAAGAAGAATTTATCGATTTCTAATTTAAATCCCACATAGTTCAGATCAAACGTCAGGCCTAGAGCAAAAGAAGAAAATAAAAAAGAAATTTAAATCCCACATAGTTCAGATCAAACCTCTCTCAATGCCAAGACCTGGCCAGACCAGGTCTATTTAAATCCCACATAGTTCAGATCAAACAAAGAATGACACTAGAAAATCTAACAAGTGTTGTAAATTTAAATCCCACATAGTTCAGATCAAACCAAGAGAGAGAACATATCTCCAGTGCAAGAGGGTAGAATTTAAATCCCACATAGTTCAGATCAAACCAAAGACAACGAGATTTCAAAGCTTTGCCAAATACTATTTAAATCCCACATAGTTCAGATCAAACTTTTTTCATCCTTGCCACTCCTTTCCCTCTTCGTTTATTTAAATCCCACATAGTTCAGATCAAACTTGTGGGCCATAAAAAGACACAGTATTGATGACAAAATTTAAATCCCACATAGTTCAGATCAAACATGTCTAAGTATAGTTTTAAGCATGCATAGCCATGATTTAAATCCCACATAGTTCAGATCAAACCAAAAGTGTACATCCCATTCTTCAAAAAAGTTTTTGATTTAAATCCCACATAGTTCAGATCAAACTATAGCAAGATTCTTGATTATTACTTCGAGCGATATATTTAAATCCCACATAGTTCAGATCAAACATGTACTTCTACAAGCTTAGTAACTGTTATCCCTGAATTTAAATCCCACATAGTTCAGATCAAACCTCGAGGAGTGGTATGCAAACTCTTCCCTCTCTGCCCATTTAAATCCCACATAGTTCAGATCAAACTTCCCCCTGGGAGGGGTAAGGAGAGGACCACCCATAATTTAAATCCCACATAGTTCAGATCAAACCTTGTTTCTTGTTTCTCAAGTCTCCAAATTATGCAATTTAAATCCCACATAGTTCAGATCAAACCCCCAACAATCAAATTAAATTATAACTATAGTATTATACAATTTCTAATATATAATTACAAAATTTTTAGATTAAACTATAATTGCAGTGAACTTCAAGTTAAATTTTATCAAATAAAAAATTTCATATTTAAAATTTAGATTTTTCAATAATTTTAAGGGATATCACTTCAAAAGAGGTTTGCTGCAAGATAAACAAATTAATATATATTGTCTGTAACATCTTTTTCTATTCCTAAAACAGTTTTGTTAACATTATTTCTATTGTCTATAAGATAAAAGTATACAGAATCCACATCTTTATCTATTATGAAACTTAATTCTAATTTACACTTCTCAAGTTTTGCCAAAGTTATCTCACCCTCAAAAACGGAATTCTGTACCCAATTGAAATATCTTTTTAACACTTTCCTTACCTTATTTACTCTTTCCTCACTTATATCATAAGTAATAATTACATACATGATTACCACCAAGCCTTCAATGGCTTATATAATTCATCCTCTAAAAAGTGCTTTATCAATTTATAACATTCAAGCCTTATAAGAAATCGATATGATACATTTCTATTTAGCTTTCTATGCTTAATCGTAGTTTGAATTTTGGATTCAAACTCTTGAATAAATTTTTTCCTTCCGTCCTCATTAAGGTAGCAATAATTTATATCTTTTTCAAAATCTGATAACTTTAGCATATTATTATTTACAAGCTTAAATATTACAGGATCTACAATCAAAGGTTTAAATATTTCAGAAATATCAAGGCTGAGGGAATATCTTCGTTCTCTTACTTCATGAAGATAACTTATTGCTGGATTTAACTGGGTTCTATAGACCTCAGATACAATTATTGCATAAATTAAAGAATTACCAAAAGAAATTAAAGCATTAATTGGATTTGTAGGAGGTCTTTTTTCTCTTTTTTCAAAATAAAAATTACCTCTTAAAAATATATTAAATGCTTGATAATAACTTTCTCTTGCTCTTCCTTCACATCCCATTAATTCGTTTATAGTGTCACATTGTGCTGCCTTCTTTAGCTCCTCTTCAATTTTCTTTTGATTTTCCTCAGTTCCATCATAATTTCTCAAATTTCTTATCATATGAAAAAGGGCAGATTCTACGAAAGAATAAGCAAGATAAAATCTTTTTTCTTTATCTAAATAGTGTTCTACCTGTCTTACAATAACTTCTCCAGATATATTTTTTTCTCTGGGCAAATAAGAGCCAGAGTAATAGCCGTAATAATTGTATACATGTAATACAATGTTATTTTGTGCAAGAAAATTTAGTACTTTTGTATTTAAATCTATTTCTCCAAAAAGATGTATGCTGTCTATATTCTCAACTGGGAAAAACTTTCTTTCTCCATTAGATGTTTCAAAATAAACAGTATTTTCTCTTCTTCGCAAAGAACCACCGGAAAATATATAATAATCTCTCACCATCTTCAGTCCCCTACAAAACAAAATTCATAATATGCACACTTTTTACAATAATTTTTTTTAACAACAGGAGGAGGCTTCTCCATTTTTATTACTCCTTCTATTTTAAGGAGAGCCTCCTCTATTTTCTTTTCATATTCTTGAGTAAGCTCAACTATTTCTCTTTTTCTTTGCTTTGGATAATTTAGAATACCTCTTTTCTTTATTCCTAATTTTTTTAAATAATATAGGTAATATAAAACTTGCATTTTATTTGCTTCTTCCATTCTATTACTATATTTAACTTCTCTTATCTCATCCTCAGAGAGAATATCAATACATATAAGCTCATCAATCATAATCTTTCTTTTTTCCTCCGAAAGATAGCTACTTTCCTCTAAAATTTTTCCCAATAGCACTTTTTCCGAGGTATGTTCCATACCAATACCTCTATCAAAGAGCCATAATTTTCTTTCACAAACAAATAGGTAATTTATTTTTATTCCTGTTATTCTAAGATCTTGGGATAAGGATAAATCTTTCATTTAAAAATATTATTTCTCCTCCCTTATAAACCCCTTTTCACTTTCGTACTCTGCCTCATTATCATAGTAAATATCACTTAACCAACGATTTAATTTATTATATTTTTGAAAATCACTAATGGATATCTCAGGTAAACATTCTGTTATTCTTCTTAGTCTATAAGTATCTAAACCATCATCTTTCATATACATTCTTAAATCTACACTTACGCAGAATTTCGAAATAATTTTTTCCTTAAAAACAGTATATTTAAAGTTTTCTTCTTTCTTTACAAATTCCTCTAAATCTTTTTTAAATTCTTCCATAAGAGTTTTTGGAACAACTTGAACTGTATACATTTCTCTAAAAAGTCTTTCTGCCTCAGATTTTCTCTCTGACATCCATCCAGAATCCAGAAGATCTAATGTATCATAGAATTTTCTAAGATAGCTTTTATCTTTTACATCATCTTTATATTTTTCCATAGTTTTATAAAACAACTTAACTAAAAAATATTTATCATATTCAGAAACTTCAATTTCTTTACCATCTATATTCTTATCCCATTTTTTTTCAATTAATTCTCGATATATATTATCTTCTTTTTTCTTACCACCCTTACCTTTCTCATTATCAACCAAGTAGTCTTTTGAAATTCCCTCTTCTTTATTAAAAATATCTCTCTTTTTCAAAAGCCATACAATTGAAAGATTAATCAATTCTTTCATATATATCCTGCTTGTACCTTTACTTCCTCCATTTTCAAATACCCATATATAGACATTTGGTTCACTGTATGCTTTAAATTCCCTAGAATCTATTACATATTCATTGTTATCACTCTTGTTTATAACCTTGCCATCTCTGTAAAAATATCTTCTTAAGACTCTTCCCATTCTTTGAACCAATGCATCAAGAGGACATATCTCTGTAAACAAAATATCTGCATCCAAATCAAGAGAAGCCTCTATTACTTGAGTAGCCACAAGAATTTTTCCTTCTTTTTCTGATGGATCCTTAGGATTTTTAAATTCTTCTAAAAATTTTGATTCCTTATTTTTTCTATCTTCAAAAGTAAATCTTGAGTGTAAGAGATAGATATTCTTATTTAATTCCATATTACTTTCTTCTGTCATTTTCTTTAACTCTTCAAAAACTCTCTGAGCTAAATTGACGGTATTCAAAATTACAAGAACTCTCTTTCCTTTCTCAGCAGTATTTATTATTTCTTTTAGTTCACTTTCAGATAGTTCGTTATTTACATATCTAATCTTTATCTTGTGTTTAAATACTCTCTTAAAATTCTCTTTCTCATTCCCATAAATATTTATTATCTGAAGTTTTCCGTCCGTAACTTTTTTAATTCTTTCTAATACAAAGGTGGGTAACGTTGCAGTCATTAATAAAAATTTTCCGCCCAATTTTGTAATCCATTCAATAAATTTCGTAATAATAGCGCAGGCTTGCGGATCATATGCTTGCACTTCATCAATCACAAGCCTTGAATAAGAAAACAAAGAAAATATTTTTTCATATCCTGGTGGTCTTAAACCATAAGGAAAAAATTGGTCTCCTGTAGATATTAATACAGGATAAGAGATTTGTCTTGCAATTTCATAGGCTTTAATGGGATCAATCACATCTTTCTCTTTTTCCAACAAATAAACATCAGCATCTGAATGTAGTAAACCTATTTTATTTTGGTCAAATATATTTTTAGCCCTTTCATATATTTGATTTACAGCAGAACGTAGAGGAAGGGTATATATAAACTTATCGCCTTTAGACCACAAAAAGGCATATTCTGTCTTTCCGTATCCCGTAGGTGCGATAAGGATCAAATTTTCATCTTTTAGATTATTAAATTGCCAAGCTCCTTCACCTATTCTGCTCTTTATAATATCAATAACCTTTTGATAATCTTTAGGTTCTATTTCAACTTTATTTAAATCTTCCCCTTCCTCTTCACACCAAGATGCAAAATGATCGCATCTTTGCAAATATCCTGCTATAAGTATCCACTCCTTCTTTACTTCCTTTCTCAAAGGCTCGTAATCGAATTTATATGGAGGTATTGCATAATTCATTAAACTTCTTCTATTTAGAATACCTTTAACCCATTGGCGATTTATACCTATATATTCTTTATAATCATTAAATTTTGAAAATTCTGTTATCAAATTGTTCTTTAATTTTTCTCCCCATTCTCCTTGCACTTTCTCACATAATTTTCTCAATATTTCATTGTCTCTTACTATATAATCATCGAAATTATCTCTCCAATGATGATAAGAGATAGCTGATACAATGAAATTAAAAAACTCTTCCCCAAATTTAGCTTTTAATTTATCCTTTGATATCCAAAAGATAGAAAAGAGAGAATGGGGAACCTCATAATATATATCAAAAGGTTCATAATCTTTATTTTTAAGTGTTTTTATCTGAAAAGCCGGTAATACCTTACCAAGATCGTGCAAAAATATAGCAAATTCAACAGCTTCTAATAGTTTTTCATTTAATCCTTCATTCCCAAACTTACTTTTTATTCTTTTAAAAACCTCTAAGGCATCCTGCGTATGTCTTGATAAAGTTATTTTTTCTCCATCTCTCTCAAAGGATTTAGCAAAAATTTCAGCCATCTTAACCCCCCTTTAAATCAGCAAAAAATATAGGTATACCATCGGTCAAATTTTCCCTTTTTTCCAATTTATCCATATATACAAATATCTCTCCTAAATTTCCATCATTTAGCTTTGTTCTTAAGAAGTTAAAATTTCTAACCCCATCTTTTATCCTATAAAAAGTTGGTAGATAGTATATCAAGCCTTCTACCTTATCAATTAAAGAAGAATTATTTAAATTTCTTTCAGGTATCCAAAAGAAATATCCATAGTTACCATTTATCTCTTCCATCTCCAACTCCACATATCTCATTTCCCTAATTACAATCCAATCTTCTGCCCTTCCAAGATGTAATGGAGATCCTCTATTTATTGGATTCTCGAAACTTTCTTTAATCTCTTCCAAAAAATCATTATCTTGATGATAAAGATAAACTAAGATTTCAACCTCGTTTAATATGTCAAGAATACAAGGACTCTGACCACCAATATGCTCTATATGTCCCGATACATATCTATTATTTACAACTAAAAATCTCTTATTATGAGCTTCTTTATTCAGGTTTCTAAACCATGTATATTCATTAGTCTTTGCCTGAAATTTTCCACACACAGAAATTTTGATATCTTTAAGCTTGTGATATGAACAATCACAGTTCTCTTTAATACATGGCTCTTCTTGTCCAGGTACATTTCTTATTCCAAGAACATTAGCGATTAAACCAAGAACCGTAGAATAGGGTGGAATAGGATAAGTATGTCTCCTTTGATATGTAAAAGGTATTCTATAATGAGCTTGAGGCTGATATATCTTAATCTTTAAGGATGTTATCTTATCTCCCATTAATTATCTCCACCCTTTTCTGAATTTGAAGAAGCTAATCCAAGACTTTCTAAGAATTCATTCCAATCATGTGTTACCTCTTTTACTAGCTTATCTTTATCAACCCTTATTTTTTGGCTATCCATAATAAATACTTCTTTAAGCCAACTATTATTCAAAGCATCATTTATCCCCACAACTTGGTAAGATATATCATCTATTGGAATGATCTCTATATAAGGATGGAATATAGGAGATGGAACTTTTACTTTTCCAGCTATTAAAAATAGAGGAATAATTGTGTTTAACTCATTACTTGATTGGGCATAAAGACCATCTTTTATAGTTTCAAGGATTTGTTTAATACGCTCTTTCTTTTCTTCTTCATTAATCTCAAATATTACTTTATATATGTTACCATATTCATAAATACTTATTTTCCCTATTTCCTTACATTCTTTTACTAATCTATAAACTTTACTTTTCTCAACCTCTTCACATCTAATCTCTTGATCTCCAATAACTTTTTGAAGCCCAGCTTCTACTTTAAGAGTTCTCTGAGATTCATCATATTCAGGTTCTTTGGAAGCATATAAAATATAATATTCTTCATCCTGTTCAAAATTTTTAAATATAATAGACTTTTCTTGTCTTTTTTGTGATGATTCTTCGCCTTTTTCCTTACCTTTTAATATATCCTTTTTGAACTTAATAGTTTCTGGTGCTGTCTCCTCAGTTTTATCCTTTCCTCCTTTCTTATCTGCACTTTCCATTAGATTTTTACTCACTCTTAATTCCTTACCATTTACATATATTCTTCCATCCTTAACCTCATAATAAATATTACCCTCATCATCTTCTTTTTTGTTTACGTCTTTAATTACTGCAATTTGAGGTTTTTGTAAAATTAATCTTAATAAATTATTATCATACTCGAAATTTTCAATAATCCACTCATCTCTACCTAAAATATCCACATCTATAGTAAAGCTTACTTTGTAAAAGGAATAATGTTCTTCCTTATTGTAAGGATTAGGTGTTACTTTAAGTCCTTGTTTTATTCCCCTATTTACCAAATCATGATTTGCATAAAATGCCATATCTCCTTCGTAAGGATCCAATCCTATCGCCTTTGTTATTCCAACAGGAGCCTTTCTCGTAATAGAGTTTTGCTGGTCACCCATTGTATACATATATCCAAAAGCATCAAGCTCAGGACTTGTTAATATGTCATCCTTAGTAATATCAAATTGAACCACATTACCTTGTCCTGTAACAGAGCTCGGCTTCCATCCGTGAGCTTTTACTAAAGTTTCAAAAAGATAATGTCTTATAGCGGGTTTTCCTATAAAGCTTACCACTTTATCACCTTTCTTTAGCTTTTTAATAGAAAGAATATTTCCACCAACTTTCTCATCTCTATTTAAAGCGGATCCTTCAAAAATAACCGTAAGAGTTATATGACTTAATTTATTATCTCTCATCTCTTAATACCCCCTATATAAAAATTTATCCTAAAAGCCCACTTAAAAAGGAATAAATTAAGGTTCTAAAAACATCACTAGAATATTTGGGATTAAAAGCCATTACAAGCTTCTCATCTACCTCTTCTTGAGCTGTAGCAAACTCTCTAAGTATTATGTAAAAAACTTCATCTCTTTTTCCAAGTCTTGAAAGTTCAAGCAATCTAAACGTCATTCCTGCAGGAGCATTTTTATTCTTATCATAAAATCTCTCATATACCCCAGAATTCCTAAATCTTAATCTTTCCCCATAAGATCTCAATTGATCACAAAGATTTGCTATATTCTCTTCCTTAATTTCTTCATATAGGTTATTCAATTTATCTTTATCTTCTTTAGTATTTTTAACTGCAAATTCCAATAGCTTTTGTATATGAAAACCAAGTTCTTTATAACTATCTACCAATTTTTTAAAAGATTCGTATTCTACCACTCCATTCTTAATCTGATCTTTAATATTATTGATTATTTCGTCAAAATTGAAGTTATCACTCATACATAAACCCCCTTTCCTATTTTCTCTTCAATTAGAGCATAGAGTTTAAAAAGTTTTTGGGAAAAGGATATGAGATTAGCTTTATTCTTATCCATTTTTATCTTTTTATTAATAAATTCTTTCTCATGCTTACCCCAATCATTTTTATTTTTAAGTCCTATTTTAAAAACTCTTTCTCCATAATCTAAAATCTCTCTGTACTTACCATCCAAGACTAAATTCAAAACATTTATCTCACCTATATCATTGATTAATCTTGCTATATTACCATCCAAAAGGAGTAATATAGTTTCATAGGGTAAAGAAAAGAATTCTATTTTATCATTATCTCCTTCTCTATATTGGCTAACTACTTCTACATTCATCATTGTCCATTTGCCAAGCTGAATGTGAAGTTTTAGAGTCAATTCTATAATAGACATTCCCAAAAGTTCTCTTATTACTTCTATTTTCTCTCTTTCATAAATTTCTTTTACATATCTATTTAAATGCCACATAACCTTAAATGAAGGAGCATTCACAAAGATCTTAGATTTATCAGAAAGCTCCACCAATGATAGATGATGATGAATAATTAAATATGCACATAGAGGACACACACGAAAGGTTTTAGAATTATTCCAAAAACCATTTGGAAATTCTCCCATAGATGGACCTAATGTGGATAAATGTCTCATGTCAAACTTAGATATACCCTCTAAAAACTTTTTTAATCCTAAATTTTCTAATTCTTTAATATCATCATCTGATAAATGAATTTTTCTATAACAAAGGCCACAAGGTATAGTATCATCTTTTTCTTCAATCTTTGAGAGTTTTTTAACATAGTCAGGGAATTTATTTTTCCATACCTCTTGTAAGTAATTTCTATACAAATTTGATTTTCCAACAATAGAAGATATTTTTTCTTTTTCTTCACTAAAATACCTTTCACGAACTTTCAATTTTTCAAAAATATCTTTTTTTATTTCTACAGAACCGTCATCATTAAAATTTGCCACATCCTCATAAGGAATTTTTTCAACTTTTTCCAATGAATATAAAAATCCAATTACTCCTGCATTGTATAACCAATTTCCAGGATAAAGCTTCATCACATTATCAGCCATTCACACCACCTCCACCATTCCAAAACCTTGAGCCCTTCTTAGTCCAAAACCAAGCTGATATAAATAATTCAAGTCTTCTTTATCACCACATAATTCAAATACTCCAGAAAAGCATGTAAAAGTATAAAGTTTTGGCTCTATATCCTTTTCCCTTATCCTATGTTTAACTACTTCTTTTCTTAGCTTAATAGGTTTAAAATCTAATCCTTCTTTTAATCCATATCCCCTCACACTTTTTAAGATAGTATCAGAGATGTAATTAAACTCTCTGAGAAAGTAAACAAAATCTTCGCTTTCCTTAGAAAGAGAGCTTCCATCTTCTGGACTAATAGGAAGAAGTGGCTTATCATTTTTATCCTCTATAAGGATGGGAGAAAGAGTCATAAAAACCACTTTATTTTCTTTTATACTTTTTTCTCTAAGAAGTACAATACTTTTTCTTTTTTTTATCTCTCCTTCTCCCATCTTAAAGGGATATAACCTTTTACTTAATAGGCCATTATAGAGAGCAACTAAAAAGCCTGGATCTGGGCTTGAGATATAAAATTCTATGGGTGTTTTAATATATAAAATGTCTTTATCCTTCTTGAATTCTTCTTTATCATGTAAAAATCTTACTGCAAAGCAAAAAGGCTTTCCTGATTTATTATTCTTAATCTCACCCCCTTCTTCATATTTATAAAGATTCTCCAAATATTCCTTTCCCAAATCTGAAACTTTCAAGGCTTCCTTTATAAAGCTCATAAAATGGTTACGATAATCAATGGGAAGAATATCCCCTTCTAAGATTATTTTGAGTCTCAAATTTTTCATCCCCCTTGCTTAATCAAAATATTTATTGTAATTGTAATCCTTTTTCCAAAAAAGTTAATATGTATAGGCTTATTTGCATAGGTTAAAATAGCTCCTACATAATTTTGGCTTGCAATTCTTACATCCCATCCAAGAGCAGGAGATTTAAACTTTAATGGTTCTACTCTTTCTATTTCCTTTAAAAATTCCTCATACTCATCCCTATAATTTCCATTATTTTCTTTTTTCAAAAGCTTGCTTCTAAATATATAGCTTTTTACCAATTTATCATGAAGATTTTTATAGGCAGATTTTAGAGAGATAATGTCTAAACCATCAAATTTTCCATCTTGAAATACTATTATCCCATTTTGCCCCTCTATATAAGGAAATTTTTCCTTCATATTTTCAAATAAATTCCTTCTTTTTTCAAAAACATCCCTCATAGCTGATGTTTCAGAGTACACTCCAAACTCCTTTTGCAACTTTTCAATCTCAGCCCATATCATCCCTTGATCTGAATTGTATTTACTTCCATAAATCAAAGAGCTGAATACACTCTTATTCTTAATTCTTCTAATATCAGCAGGTATTACTACATCTGGCTCATCAAAATGATGAGATTCATAGTGCCATCTTCCTCTTTCAGTACAGCTTACAGGAATTACAAACTCAGATTTGTTTTTTATTAATAAAGATGTATTCACTACCCTATTTTGCTTTCCACCTTTTAATTCTTCCCCATCTAATATGAATACCTTTTGATCAAGCTTACTTATTACTTTTAAATTTGGCACTGTACCAAATTGATCTACTTCTTTTATGTAAAACTCCTTTGTTTTTAAAGCTTCGTCTAAGGTTATAAACTCAGGAACTTTTTCTATTTCTGCAAAGATTGGTATAATTGTTATATTTTCATATTTTTGAGGATTTCCAAATTTCACTTTAGATACATAATCTATAATCTTCATCTTAAACCCCATTTAATTTTTTCTGATTTATATTATAAATACCTAAAGTGTTAAAAATTGACCTTAAAAAAAATTCCTCCCCCTCTCATTAATCCTAAATTTTCAATATCCCCAAAGAGACTTTACCTTGGATTTTACTGCTTCTTTTTCAAAAAATAGTGCTTTAAATTTCCATATACCTCCAGGCTCTAAATTGTTTATATTTGCAAAGGTACTCCCAGCTGTATCCCTTGACTATCATATAGGTTTATCTCAATTTGTGCATAATTATATTGCTTATTAGTATTATTTTTCACCACACCTATCACATAACCCCCAGAACCATCCCTCTCTATCTTTAAACTAACTAATTCCAACTCAGGTTTTTTGCTACTTCTGCCTTTTTAGTTTCAGATACCAAATTTACATTACTTTTTTCTGATAAATAGCTACTATCAGTGGTAGCTGAAAAATAATCAAAGCTATTAAAACAATTAGGAATTTAACACCCGCTGATAAAGATATATTTGCTTTTTCAACTATTTTATTATAAGTAGATGGAAAAATAACTAAGCCAGAAATTAAAATTGCTATTCCTCCCAATATATTTCCTAATATAGAGATATTTCCTAATATAGAGGAGAAAATTAAACATAATGTAATTTTTCTGAGCTCTTTCATCTTTTCACCCCCACTTTTTATTTTATACAGATATTGTAACAACCTTAAATGACAAAAATTGACCCTTTAAATTTTTTCACAAAAAAAATATGGCAGGAAAATTTATTTACATCCTGCCATATTTCCAATACAAATAAATTAATTTAGAGTATAATAAGCAAATCTTTGAACAAAATAGCACCAATAAGTATCTTGATTTATTTTAAGAAGATTATACTGATTATATCCATTATAATTTTGCTAGGAATCATATGTAGGAATTAAGATTGATAAACCATATGCTTTATTTGCATAGTTACCAGTATTTTTGTAATAAACATTATTTAATAGAGCATATACTAAATCATAGGCTCTTATCATTATATTTGAATTTGGAGTACTTAAATATAACTTATATGCAAAATCACAAAGATCATTATATTCCGTTTTATCAAAGTATGTTACGTACTTCCAAACATTTTTAATAATTGTCATTTGATTATCATCAGCTCTATAAAGAGCTTCTGCAAAGGCTGAAAACTTGATCTTTACTGTGTTAAAAGCAGATCTCAATTTTATATAAGAAGTAGGTAGTATTATCTTTTCCATTATAATAATTGTACTAGTCATCTACTATAGTTTCTGCAAACTGTGAAGGCGTCATTGTGGGATTTTGAGTTAAATGATAAAGTAATGTGTAATAATCATTACCATCAGCAGGAACTATAGCCTCTGAAACTACTAAGTAATCTGTCTCATATTGCCATTCCCAAGCTACTTCAAACATCTGTGTCAAACAAGCATCCATATTAATCACATCTATTTTCTTTCCTGTAACTTGCCTTGCATTTCCAATGGCAATTCTAACCTTATCAATAGTTAAACAATTCCATGGGTAACCAAGGCGTAGTATCATCCCAAACAATACCTCTTTGAACATCATCCTTTGACAGTGATCTTGGATAAACTCCACCCCCATGATTCCAAAGCACTAAGCACACCTTTTTTGCAGGAAAATATAGCATCCCATAAACAATAAAACTCCTTAATGTATTTGGATCTGACATATCCAATTCACCACAGTCTTCAATCAAAACTGAGTTTATATTATTTGTATTGTAATCTTTAGTAACATAATATAGCCTTGTATTACTCCAGTTCCCATTTGATGTATCATATCCTGGTATGCGATCAAAAAGTACAAGAATTTTCACTTTTTTAGTAGAACCAATCATTTCCATCTCATTCATATCCTTAATAGCAGAGCTTTCCAAATTATTATCACCATCTAAGTAAACTAAAAAGAGCCATTCAGCATTAACAACCCTAACGCTTACACTTACACTTCCCATGTTTCCAGCATTGTCATAGGATTTTGCTGTTATAGTATGATATCCATCATTATATTGTTCTGTATCCCACAAGTAGGTGAGAGGGCTTGTTGTACTTTCCATAACTTTTGTCATATCAATAAATAATTCTATTTTACCAATTCCACTTGGCCCTTTTTGACTATCTTTAGCCATAGATCTATCAACTACATTTACGCTTATTGTTACTTTTCCAGATAGATTATTCACATCAGAAGATGAGAGAGAAATGGAGACTTGAGGTGATAATGTATCCTTTGGTGTACATCCAGAAATCATAATGGAATAAAAAAGAAAGATTAAAAACAACTTAAAAAATTTTTCACTTTTAACCCCCCTAAATGAAAAATTTACTTAAAAATTTTGATCATCAATAAAATAGGGGAGATGTTAAATCTCCCCCTAAAAAGAAATTTTATCTTATATTGATTCTTGCTACTATTTTATTTATACAATCTAAGGCTGCATCCTTTTTAACAGAATTTCCTGAGACAAAATCACCAAAGAACCACATTCCATTTTTCAATGATCCTGCCTGATCAAAAACTACTTCTTGTCCATTTGCATCAAATATTCTTACTGCTACAACAGCATCTCCTTGAACAGTAGTAGCAGGAACTATAGGCCAGAAATAGAAAAGGAATAAAAATACCCAGTTAAAACTTCTTCTACTATTTGCAGATACTATTGTTAACTCTGCTATATAGTCTGCTTGTGCTTTATCATACACTACTTCTATACCTTTTTCTCTAATCTTTTCTATAAAATATGTTTTTACTGGATCAATAAGATACCCTTCTGAGCTATTTACTTTTTCAACATATAGTTTTGGAGCAGAGCTTTGAGCAAAAGCTAAATTAAAAAGTAGAATAGAAAGAAACAATAAAGATAATATACTTTTGAGTCTCATTACATATCACCTCCTTTATTTTTTCTACTTGTCATTTTAACGAAACAAAGGGTCAAATTCAGACCCTTTATTTTTTCCATTATTAAAATTTTTTAATTTGAAATCATACCATTTTGGTATATAATATAAAAGAAAAGTTTTATAAAAGGGAGTTTTATATATGGGAAAAAGAATTATAATTCCTATCTCTGGAATGAGTTGTGCAGGCTGTGCGTTAAGGATTGAGGATAGTTTAAAGAATATAAAAGGAATAGAAGAAGTTAAAGTAAACTTTTCTTTGGAAAAAGCAGAAATTGTAGGGGATAACTTAAATCTTACAGAGATAAAAAATAAAGTGGAAGAATTAGGTTATAAGGTTATAAGTAGTAAATCAATAGTACCAATTTCTGGAATGAGCTGTATAGGTTGTGCTCAAAGGATAGAAAATACTTTAAGAAATTTAGACGGTGTTATAAAGGCTGATGTAAATTTTGCAAAAGAAGAATTATATATAGAATATATCCCTTCATTAATATCCTTAAAGGATATACAAAGGGCAATAAATGAATTGGGATATCAAGCATTAAATCCAAAGGAAGAAGAAATAGAAGATTCCCAAGAGTTATATAGGGAAAAGGAGCTAAAAGATCTAAAAAGAAGATTTATTATAAGCTTAATACTTACTATTCCTATCTTTTTAGGAAGCTTCTTTTTTAAATTTCCCACATATCTACTTCTCCTCTTAGCTACACCTATACAGTTTTATGGTGGATATAAATTTTATAAAAATGCTTGGACAGCCCTCAAACATAAAACCTCTGATATGAATACATTAGTGGTTCTGAGTACTACATCAGCTTATCTTTATAGTACATTAGCCACTTTTTATCCTTCTTTTTTTAGTGTTAAAGGACTTTCACCTGAGGTTTTCTTTGATACATCCTCTGTAATAATTACCTTTGTATTACTTGGAAGATACTTAGAGTTAAAGGCAAAGAGAAAAACTTCTACTGCTATAAAAAAATTAATAAGTTTAAAGCCCCAAAAAGCATTAGTTATGAGAGGAAATGAATTTATAGAAGTACCTATCAATGATGTGATAAAAGGAGATATAGTACTTATAAAACCAGGCGAAAAAATTCCAGTAGATGGAGAAATCATAGAAGGCTACACTTCTATTGATGAATCTATGCTTACTGGTGAAAGTATCCCAAAGGAAAAGAAAGAAAAAGACAAAGTTTTTGCAGGAACATTAAATTTGAATGGAGTTATAAAAATAACTGCAACAAAAGTTGGTTCAGAAACAGTTTTGGCTCAGATAATAAAATTAGTGGAATCTGCCCAAAACACAAAAGCTCCAGTACAAAAATTAGTAGATAAAATTGCAAGTATTTTTGTACCTACTGTTTTAATGATAGGAATACTTACTTTCATCCTTTGGTTCATTTTCGGCCCCAAACCATCATTTAACTATGCCCTTTCTAACTTAATAGCGGTATTAATCATTGCATGTCCTTGTGCATTAGGCCTTGCTACACCAACAGCTCTTATTGTTGGAATTGGAAAAGGTGCTCAAATGGGAGTTCTTATAAGAAATGCTGAGGTACTTGAGAAGACTGATAAAATTAATTCCATAATTTTTGATAAAACAGGAACATTAACTTATGGAAAGCCAAAACTTGTTGATATTATTCCTCTAAATAATACTTCAAAGGAAGAGATTTTAAAAATTGCTGTATCCTTAGAGCAATTTTCAAACCACCCTTTAGCAAAAGCCATATTAGAAAAAGGAGAAACTGAAAAGATAAAGCCTATAGAAATCTTAGAGATGAAAGAAATCCCAGGGGAAGGCATAGAAGGAGTAATAAATAATTCAAAATATTTTTTAGGAAAACCAGTAGAGCTAAGTAAGGTAATAAAAGATATCTATGAACAATATATAAAAGAGTCAAAAATTGTCACTCTTTTAAAAAAAGATGATATCCCTATAGGAATTTTAACTTTTACAGATGAGTTAAAAGAAGAAGCAAAATTGGTAGTTAAAAAATTAAAAGATATGGGTCTTGAGGTGGGAATGATTACAGGAGATAATAAGGTTTCTGCAGAAAGAGTTGCAAAAATATTGGACTTATCTTTCTTTTTTGCAGAAGTTTTTCCTCAAGATAAATTAAACAAAATAAAGGAGCTTCAAAAGGAAGGTAAATCTGTTGCCATGGTAGGAGATGGGATAAACGATGCTCCCGCTCTTTCTCAAGCAGATCTTGGAATAGCAATGGGATCTGGTACTGATATTGCCATAGAATCATCTGATATCATTGTTGTAGGAAATAATTTGAAAGGAGTTGTAAGAGCATTAGAGCTTAGCAAAAAGACCCTATCCACCATTAAATGGAATCTTTTCTGGGCCTTTATTTATAATACTCTTGGAATACCTATAGCGGGAGGTGTTTTATATCCTTTTACGGGTATTCTTTTGAACCCTATGATCGCAGGTTTTGCTATGGCCTTTAGCTCTGTTTTTGTGGTTTCAAATTCTCTAAGATTAAGAAATTTTAAATCATCTATTTAAGATTGGGGGGTTTTACCAATGAGTGAGATTTTTGGAATGAGAATTAATAGAAAGGAAGCATTAAAGGAGCTTATCAAGAAAATTCACCAAGGAGAAGATCCCGAAGTCCTAAAAAGGCAATTTAAACAGATGTTTGGTAGCATAACTCCTACAGAGATAGCCCAAATTGAAGAAGAATTAATTAAAGAAGGGCTTCCAAGGGAGGAAGTAGTAAGACTTTGTGAGGTACATCTGGCAGTTTTCCAAGAATCCTTAGAAAAAGGACCCGAAGGTGGAGCAGGAAATCCCATAACAATACTCATGGAAGAGCATAGAGCCCTTTTAGAATTTGCAGATAAATTAAAGAATATTGTTGAGCAAATGAGAAATATAAAAGATTATGAGGAGGGAAAAGAGAAATTAAACGAATTACAAGATATAGTAAATCACTTTAAGGAGTCAGAGAAACATTATTTAAGAGAAGAAAATGTACTTTTCCCATATTTAGAAAAACATGGAATAACAGAACCACCTGCCATTATGTGGATGGATCATGATAAGATAAGAGCCATAAAGAAGGATATCTATAAACTTATGGACAATTATAAAAACATATCACCTGAAGAATTTGTAAGAAAATTAGCCCTCCTTGCTATGGACCTTTCAGAAATGCTTTCAAGCCACTTTTATAAAGAAAATAACATTCTTTTCCCCATGGCCCTTCATGTACTTTCTGAGGATGAATTAAAAGATATAAGACTTCAATTTGATGAGATTGGATATTGCTGTTTCACTCCCCCATCTGTATTAACACCAGTAGATAAGACCGAAGAAAAGGAATTAGAAAAGAAGGAAGGCATGATAAATCTACCTACAGGAAGTCTCACATTGGAAGAGTTAGAATCAGTTTTAAATACTTTACCTGTAGATATAACTTTTGTGGACAAAAATGATGAGGTAAGATATTTTAGTGAGACAAAGGATAGAATATTTGTAAGAACAAAAGCTGTAATTGGTAGAAAGGTACAGCAATGTCACCCTCAAAAGAGTATTCACATAGTAGAAAAAATTATAGAAGAGTTTAAAAATGGTACAAAAGATCATGCTGATTTCTGGATAAATCTAAATGGAAGATTAATATATATAAGATATTTTGCAGTAAGAGATAAAGATGGCAATTATCTTGGAACCTTGGAAGTAACCCAAGATATTACAGATATTAAAAAGATTGAAGGAGAAAAAAGACTACTTGATTGGGAATAGATTTAAAATATTCCTTCCCTATCCTAATAGTTATAATCAGCTATAACTACTAATCCCTTGATATATCCCTGGGGTTTATTCTCTAAAGTCTCAAATGCCTCTTGAATATTCTCCAGGGAAAATTTATGTGTTATTAACTTTTCTATATTAAAGGTCCCCTTCTCTAAAAGATTTACCGCCCTTCTTAAATCATCATATGGATTTAAAGAATAAGAAGGATGGGCTACTATTATCTCTATGGACCTTTTTATTGCCTCTCTAAAATCAAATTTCTCGCACTCAGTTTCATGAGAACTCATCAGAATTAATCTTCCTCTCCCTGTCTTCAAATATCTTTGACAAATATTTAATACATTTGGATTTCCAGTACCTTCTATTACAAAGTCGACCATATGTCCCTTTGTTATATCTTGTATCTTCTCTACAACATTTTCTTTTCCTGCATTAATTATCTTTGTAGCACCAAACTCTAAAGCCATATCTAATTTCTTTTCATCAATATCGATAGCAATAAGTTCTGATAATGTATTCCCTTTTAATGCTTGAATACATAATAATCCCATAAAACCACATCCTACAACAATCCCATAATCTCCAACCTCAGGCCGAACTGCCCTCAAAACTGTAACAATACACTTTATTGGCTCTCCTAAGGCATATTTAATATCAATATTATCAGGAAGTTTCACACAATTTTTTTCGTCCACTACTGTATATTCTGAAAAACCACTAAGATCATCTGGTAATGCGGTTACTTTATCTCCAGGCTTTAGATCTTTAACCTCAGATCCAACATCCACCACAATTCCTGCCCATTCGTGCCCCAATGATTGTGGAAAAGTTCCGAGCCTTCCATGCCAATGATTAAGTTCCCAATTACAAAGGCCACAAGAGACAACTTTTACCAATACCTCATTTCTTTTTGGCTCCACATCCACATAATCAATCTTGAATTTTCTTGGCTCAATTAAAAAAGCCCTCTTTGTCTTCATTTTATTTAACCCCCTAATAAAAACCCCCTGTCTCACTGCAAAAACAGGGGGTTTTAAATTCAATCTATTCTATTATATACCTATTGATTGATTTATGCTATTTAAATAACTTAGCTATTAAACTTATTAATATTCCTAACCATTGGAAATCAGAATCACCAAAAGTGGTATTTTCAAATCCAAGTGTTCCGAGAGCTGGTAGTAACAATGCTGCACCAAAGCTAATAATAATACCATTTACAAAGGATCCCAAAATAGCTCCTTTTTTACCTCCTGTCGCATTGCCAATCACTCCAGCAGTACCTCCTACGAAGAAATGAGGTACCAAACCTAGAATGATAACCGGTAAACCAAACAAAGGCATAAGAAGCATAGAAACAATTCCACCTAAGAAACTAAATATGAAACCAATTATTACAGCATTAGGAGCATAAGGAAATGTTACAGGACAGTCTAATGCAGGTTTCGCTTCAGGTACAATCTTATCAGAAATTCCTTTAAATGCTGGTATAATTCCTGATATTATCATTCTAACGCCATAAATTACAACACCCACTCCTGCAGCAAAAGTTAAAGCTTGTACAACTGCATATACTAAAAAGTTCTGACCCCCACTCAATTTAGATTCTATAAAGGAAGGACCTGCTGCAATACTTGCAATTAAAAATACTATAATCATAGTTATACCTGTTGCTACTAAAGATTCTCTCAAAAACCCTAAACTCTTTGGGAAGGATATATTTTCAGTACTATCTTCAGGCTTTCCAACCAGACTTCCAATAGCACCTGAAACAAAATATCCTAAGGTACCAAAGTGACCTAAAGCAATATCATCAGAACCTGTTACCTTCTTCATATAAGGATGTATCCATGCTGGCATCAAAACCTGCATTAATCCTAAAATTATTGCCCCTAATATTACAAGTCCTGCTCCAGTAAGACCTGCTGTTCCAAGGGTTGCAGAAATTAAAGCAGCCATATAAAAGTTATGATGTCCTGTTAACCATATAAACTTAAATGGTGTAAAACGGGCAAGCAGTATATTTATAAGGAAACCAAATACCATTATTAAAGCAGTCTCTCTACCTAAGGTTTTTGGGCAATAGTAACTATAGCCTCATTATTAGGATCAACCCCTTTTATTCCAAATCCTGTTTCCAACATTGGACCTAATGCATTCAAAGAACCAATCAAAGTTACGGCACCAGCCACTAAGATCAAAAATCCTAAGATAGTTTTTATACTTCCACTTATTACTTCTGAAAATGTCTTTTTCTAAAACACTAAACCTACAAAAGACACAACACCCACCAAAATTGCAGGTACACTTAGGATATCTTGGATAAACTTAAGAATCCACATATAAACACCTCCCCATATATTTTTTAACCTTTTAAGGTTTTCTCCAAGGCTTTTTTCATCTCTTGAAAATTAACAAAATTTTTAATTGTAACAACTTTGGCTTTTAACTCCCCAAGTTGTTGAGCCAACTCTGGAGAAGTAATAACAATATCTGCATCTCCTAATACTGCCTTTGCAGTAGATATATCTGTTGTTGAAACATCTGCTTCCAAATTAAGATCCTTCACTACCTTTTTCTATATTCATTTTTAATATTAAGGAGCTACCTAAACCCATTCCACAAACAGCAACAATCTTAAGTCTCTTACTCACCATTTGTAACACCCTTTTTTATGTATTAACTTTAGAAAAGAATTCTTTAATATAATCTTTAATTTCCTCTCTATCTTTAACACTTATAAACTGTTCTGCTAATTTTTCCGAATCTTGAAGAATTTCTGCCAAATCTTGTAAAAACTCAAGATGAGATTCTCTATCAGGAGTTGCAAAAGAAATTACAAGATAAACAGGATCATTATAAGATCCAAAATTTATTCCTTTCCTTATTACTAATAAAGAAACACCACGGGATTTTGCCCCATCTTCAGGACGAGCATGGGGGATTGCTACTCTTGGAGCAATAACCACATAAGGCCCCAATTCCTTACATACTTCAATCATTTTATCTATATAATTAGGCTCCACAATACCCTCTTTCTCCAGGAGTTTCCCACCAATTCTTACCGCCTCTTCCCAAGAATCAATCTCATCTATAATCTCTATTCTATTTCCTATAGCCTCTAAGAAATTTAACATTTTTCACCACCTCGTTTTTGAATATTATCAAAGAAACATCATCCTTATTCAAGAAAGTTAAAATAATATTAAAGAATTAAAATTCTTTCAAAAATTAACTATTAACTTACTATTTCTTCCATGATTTTCTGATAATGCTTATCTAATACTTCTAAAAGTTCATCTTCTTGTAATGAATCAAAAGAAACATCAATCTTAGCTATTTTAGAACTCAATAACTTTAAAATTGGAATCTTTAATGGAGCTACACTCACCTCATCAATACCAAGAGAATATAGAAGTAAGAAGGCCCTTAAATCTCCACCCAATTCACCACAAATACCAATCCACTTACCAATTTTATGAACAGAATCTATTGCTTCCTTAATTAAATCCCAAAAAGCAGGATGATATGGCCTATACAAATAGGAGACTTTTTCGTTAGTTCTATCTACAGCAAAGGTATATTGAAAAAGATCATTTGTACCTAAACTAAAAAAGTCCACAAAATCTGCAAATCTATTTATGTTTAGAATAGATATGGGTGTCTCCAACATTATACCAATGGGGGGAATTTTATATTCTTTACCTTCCTTTTCCAGTTCCTCTACTGCTTCTTTCACAAGTTTCTTTGCTTCTATTACCTCCTCTACCAAATCTACCATAGGAAACATCATATGAATATTATTTCCAATGCTTGCCCTCAAAATCGCCTTTAACTGTGTTTTAAAAAATACTTTTTCATATAGTCACCACCTAATTCCTCTAAGCCCCAAAAATGGATTTTCTTCTCTCTCAAACTGTATATAGGGTACATTTTTTCTCCACCAATGTCTAAGGTCCTTATAATAACAGGATAATTTAAAAATAGATCTCCAACTTTCTTATAAATTTTGTACTGTTCTTCTTCAGATGGGGGTTCATTCCTCTCCAAGAATAAAAATTCAGTTCTAAAAAGGCCTATTCCCATTGCCCCTTGCTCTAAAGCTAAAAAGGCATCTTCTAAATTACCAATATTTCCTGAGATAAAGAATTTTTCTCCATTCTCTTTCTTAGGTATGTAGTTTTTGAACTCTATTGCTTTCTTTTGAAGTATCTTATAACGTTCATATAATTTCTCATATTTTTCTATATCTAAAGGGGAAGGATCTAATATTAAAATTCCCTTTTCACCATCTAAAATAGCCAGTTCTCCCCTTAATCTCTGAAACATTAGCACCTATTAAAAGGGGCAAATTTAAATTCCTTGCTATTATGGAAAGGTGAGAAAGAACCCCTCCCCTCTCATTAACAATACCCAATAATTTATCTTTTGTAATATTAATTAATTGCCAAGGTGTTACTTCTTTTGATACCAATATGGAAGGTTCTTCTAAGCTTGGATAACTATCTCCAACAACTACCCTAAATATTTCTTCCTTAAGAGGTTCTATATCTTGGGCCCTCATTTTAAAATAAACATCCAGATTTAAAAACTCTTTTTTAAACCTTTCAGTGGTTGTTTCAACTACAGTCTTAAAATCTAAACCTTCATCTATTTTTTCATAAAGAAATTCTTCAAAAGCAGGATCATCTAAAAGTAATAAATAAAAGTTTACAAGATCTCTTTCAGTCTCAGACAAATCCATTAATCTATTATTTAATTCCTCTTTAAGATCTTCCTTTGCTTCTCTCCAAATCTTTTTTGCCTCATCTCCCTTATAATTAAGATCTTTTTCTTTCTTAATCCAAAGAAAAATCTTTCCTATGGTAACTCCAGGAGATCCAGAAATACCCTTTATTATCTTCATATTAAATTCCCCTTTCAAAAGAATATAGCAATTTAAGTAAATAATCTTTACTGTTTCCATTTAAATTTCTCAAAGATACATTTGTGGCTATCTTTTGAGACAACCATATAGTCTTAAAATAATCAAAAAGATGGATATACATATAATAGGATTTATTGTTGGGGTCATAGAATAAAATAAACTTTTCTTCCTTTGGTTCCTCCTTAGAGTAGATCCAATATAATCTCTCCTTTATAGCAATAATAGTGGAGTCCTTAGGGATGTATTGTAAAATCTCATTTTCATCTTTTACTTCCATAATCTCTACATAAACATTTTCTCTATAAAAGTTATAAATGTAATTTTTGAACTTTTCCTCGTCATCCTTAGAGAATAATGGTGAAATTTGAAAATAAGGTGATCCAAAATTAGGAAGTGGAATGGTATTAACATATATAAATCCTTTAGAGGGATTTCGAGGTAAGTCTCTTACTGATGTTATCTTTACAACTTCAACATCTTCAAATATCTTTTTTATTTTCTCTGCTAAAAGATTTGCTGTTAATACTCCAGAAGGACATATTAAGATAATCTTTTTCTTCTTAGCCATTTTTTCGAACAGTCTTAACAAATATAATGTTATATATCCTTTTTCTTCTTCTGGAATCTTTATATCAAATCTTTTTTCAAGAGTCTTTGATAATTCGGATGAAATATAGTATATGATTGGATAGTTTTTCTTTATTTTTTCTAACATATTATTATATATGTATATTATTCTTTATCTTGAAGATAGCAGTCTGTATATGACTCAAAAAATCTTAAAGGTATTACTCTTAAAAGAATAAGAATTGAGGATCTCCTTTTCTAAAATATTTCTTAAATCCTTATCTTCTTTAAGAAAACTCTTACCAGATTCTAATTCAGAACAAAGTAAGTATAGGTTTATAAATCTTTTTCCATATCATCTAAATTTAAATCATAAAAACTTTCTAAAATATCAAAAGGAGGATTGAAATCATAATAATTTGTATAAAAGCCCTCCAATCTATATCCTTTTTTCAATCTACTTATAGAAATCCCTATGATTAACAATAATTGAAGAAAACTATCATCAGTAAATTTTACATCCCATACATTCTCTATTTCATTTAAAAACTTAATAATTCCAAAAAAGGAATCATTAAAGATATCAATCCAAGATAAATTTGCTTTATAATCTAAAAGTATCTCATTTAACAACTTACCTTTTTCTTCTTCTGATAAATTCTCCAAAATTGCCTGTCTAATATATTTTTCTTCACCTACCAATCTAATTCCATAATGAGGTTTAGCTATCACATTTAGTTTGTGATTGATAATCCATTTCTTTACTAATTGAAAATCTTTTACAGTTGTCGGATGGCTTATATTGAATTTTTCTTCCCAATTTTCTAATGTTATTTTTTCTGCTGATAATAGCAGGTCAAGAATCATCAATTTATGCCTTTCTTTGTTAGTTATCTGTTCATTTTGGGATAATAAAGACATAATATGAAGATGTGAGTCTTTTTTAAGATTTGTAATATGAATACCTTTATATAGGAGGTGCTTAACTTCAATTCCATGGGCAAATAAAAACTCTTCAAGACTTCTTAATTCCCTTCTGACAGTAGATAAACTATAGCCTGTCTTTTCTGCTACATCTTCTATCTTTATAGGATGAGAAGCCTCTAAAATAACATTTAAAATTTTCTCTTTTCTATCCCGTTTACCCACTAATCCTCTCCTAAACCCAACTCTATAAGCTCCGAAAGGGTTTTAAGAGCTTCTTCCTCGTCTTCCCCCTCAACTTCTAACATAAGCTTTGTCCCCTGATTAGCCCCTAAGGAAAGTACTTTTAATATACTTTTTGCATCTGCTTCTTTATTATTATCTTACTCTTAAATTTGCTTGCTGTCTGAACAAAAACAGCTGCGGAACGAGCATGCAAACCTGATTTATTCTTCAATATTACCTCTTTTACTTTCATTTTATCATCTCCTTTCCTGATATAATTAAAAAACTAATTTAATACCCTTTTCAATGAAACTAAAATTATTAAATTTATATAAAAAGTGTATCAAAACTTAACTAATTGGAAAACTATGCGGAAATGTGGCTTTTTAAGAGATATTTTCTTTAAATGCTTGAGGGGTTTTTCCTGTATATTTTTTAAATTTAAAAACAAAGTAATCCAGATCCTTATAACCAACCTTTTCTGCCACTTCTATTACCTTCTCACCTTTTAAAAGTAATTCCTTGGCTTTATTTATCCTTACCCTATCAATATAGGTATTAAATTTCTCACCTGTATATTTCCTAAATACCTTTCCAAAATAACTACTGTTATATCCAAATTGTTTTGCCAAATCCTTTAATTTAAGATCTTTATAATAATTAGCATTTATATATTCTATTATCTGAGAAAGTACATTATTGCCTGTTTTCTCTGAAAAATCTCTTAACACGTTTAACACCATTTCTTTTACAAAATTGTGAAGGTCTATAAGGGATCGCTTTCTATAAAATTCACATATTATTCTTTTATCTAAATATTTGTTAGACATTTCCTTAAAGAAAGGATAATTAGAAGAGAAATAATTTATTACGTTTATAAACAGATTTAGATAACTTGATTTTATTTCTTCTTCATCATCATCCCTTATAACATGATTATTCATTTTTATTTCAAGAAAAAGATTGATGTTATTTAGATTTCCAAACTCTATAGCTTTTATAATTTCGTGAATTATTTTTGATTCATCGGTATTCTGAAAATCACCAAACTTAACCTCCTTAGGATAAGTTATTATTTCATTTTGATTAAAGAGAAACTTTTTACTTTTTAATCTTAAAGCAGTTTTATAAGATATTGACAAATCAATAAGTTTATAGACTTTTTCGCCTACAAAGAAGGATATGTTAACTCCATATAATTTTTTGAATTGTCTTTTTATATCTATTAACTTCCTTCTAAAGTAAGGCTTTTTTATATCTGTAATAAGAAAACATAAAGAATTTCCTATAAAAGTGTAAGTTTGAATTATACTATCAATATTATTAATTTTTTTATCTTCAATATTCAAATCGTTAGTTAATACTATCTCATAAGAACTCCAGGGAAAATTGAAATTATAAATTCTGTTAAGATCTTCTTCCTTAATATTTTTTAATTCTCCCTTTATAAGCCTTTCTAAGATTTTATCACGAGATAATTCATGTATTAATTTATCACTCTTTATCTGCTCTATAATTTGCATAACCTTTTCTTTAAGAATTTCAGGATCTACAGGTTTTAAAAGATAACTTTCTACTCCTAAATCTATAGCCTTTTTTGCGTATTCAAATTCAGGATAACCTGTAAGAATTATAAATTTAACTCTAATACCAATCTCTTTAACTTTTTTTATTAATTCCAATCCATCCATTCTTGGCATCTTTATATCCACAATGCAAAGATCAGGATTCAACTTTAAGATTTTCCTCAATGCATCTTCCCCACTATCCGCATCTCCCACAACTTTCAATTCATAACTTTCCCAATCTATAATTTTCTTTAATCCACTTCTTATAATAGGCTCATCATCAACTATTAATACTCTGTACATATTTATCCCTTCCCTTTAACATATAATAAGGTAGTACTATATCTACTTTTGTACCCTTTCCTTCTTCACTTTGAATCCTAATTCCAAACTCTTCTCCGTAAAAAAGTTTTATCCTTTCCATGGTATTTTTTATGCCTATTCTTTTTCCACTTAAATCCTCGGTGTTGAAGATCGCTTCTATTTCTTGTTGAGACATCCCTACTCCGTTATCCTCTACTGATATGATTAATTTATCCTCTTCCTTTTTGATATTGATATTTATCATTCCCTTTTCTTCTTTCTCCTCAAGACCATGTATAATAGAGTTCTCCACAATAGGCTGAATAAGAAAAGGAAGTATATATAGATCTTCTATATCCTCGTATATATTTATCCTATAATCTATCTTTTCAAACCTATATTTTTGTATTTTTAAATAATCTTTTATAAGTTCCAACTCTGTCCTTAACTTTATAGGTTTTCCTTCAAATTCTATGATCTTCCTCAAGAGATTGCCAAGCTTAAGAGTAATATCTGCAATATCCCATTGTTCCTTACATATAGCCATCATATGAATGGTCTCCAAAGTGTTAAATAGAAAATGGGGGTTCAAATTATTGGTTAATATTTTTAACTTCATTTCTTTCTGTTTTATCTCTAACTCATTAAGCATCTTTATATTTCTTGCCATATTCTTTACATTCTCAGCAAGTTCTCCTATTTCATCCTTTCCAGGTATTGAAAACTCCAAATCCCAATTACCATGAGATATTTCATCTACTACATCATTGAGTATAGCAATTCTTTTACTCATATTCTTAGAGAATATTAAAGTAAAAATGATAGAAAGTCCTATTGTAATAGCTATTATACTTAGGGCAAATCTGAACATACTGTAAGGTTCCCTCATTATATAGTCCAAGGGCACCATACTTACAAGGTAAAAATCCTTGTTATAACCAGCAAGAGGTAAATAAGTACCAAAAATTCTATAATCTTTATTATTATACTTTAATGAGTATCCATTAGGTTGCATAATTTTTAATTTATCAATAGGAAATGTAGTACCTATCAAACTTTCATTATTGCTTGCCACAATATACCCATCATCCTTAATAAGAAAAGTATCAAAACTTTGATTATTTAATATCTTTTTAAGTTCAAGTTTATTTAGATTAATAACCAAAACCCCAAAACTTTCGTTATAAGAATCTCTGAGAAGCCTTACAAGACTAAAGTAGTTTTCAGGATAAATGTCTTCTTTCTGATAAATTAATTCCCATCTTATAAATCCATTTAGATTTATAGCGGTCCTATACCAATTCTCTTTCCTAATATAATCCTTTACTTTATAAAAGATTCCATTTTCTAAAATACTTGGATTTTCAGAATATATCCTTATATGGGCTATAGCATTAGCAAAAAGAGTTTTATAATTTTCTATCTCCTTGTACTGAGAATATTTTATAAAGGTTTCTATTGGAGATTTATATCTATAAAGCAAAAGTTCCTTTAATCTTTGATCAATCATTAATTTATCTGCAATCTTTACTACTTCCTCTGTAACTTTCATTATTTGGAATTTTGCAGAGTTTAAATTGTTATAAACTTCCTTTGCTGAGGATTCTAAAGCAAAATTTCTAAAATGAATCACAGTCACTGTACCAAGAATAGATATAGGGATAATAGAGATGGCTATAAAACTAATTATGAGTTTCTTGTACATTTTTATATCAGAAAATCTGACAAACATAGATAACCTCAAGTTTAAAATTTTTTAAAGTATAAATCTTTAATACAATTTTTGTAAATTGTAAAATGTCTATTTTTTCCCTCTAAAAATTTCTATTTTTTAAGGTTTTATTAAAGGAAATATTCTGATAATTTTTGAGAAAAAAGAAAGAGGGATTATGGTGAAACAATTGATGAAGACAATAAAAAAACAAAAATATCTTATTATTATGATTCTCCCTTTTTTTATATGGCTTATTATCTTTCGTTATATTCCTTTATGGGGATGGATTACAGCCTTTCAGAATTACAAGCCAGGAATATCCATTTTTCAACAGCAATGGGTAGGATTGAAATATTTTAAAGAGATGTTCTCTGATCCAGAATTTTATATTGTTATGAGAAATACTCTTGCTATGAGTCTTTTAGGACTTATTTTTGGTTTTCCTCTTCCCATAATACTTGCTATTTTAATAAATGAGATTAGGAATTCCATCTTCAAAAGAACTGTACAAACCATTTCTTACTTACCCCACTTTGTTTCATGGGTAATAGTAGCAAGTATAGTCCATGCCATGCTCTCACCTGATGGGGTAGTAAACTATCTTCTTATGAGAATAGGATTAATTAAACAACCTATACTGTTTTTTGGAGAACCTAAATATTTCTGGTGGATTGTTGTTTTCTCAGATATATGGAAAGAGTTGGGATGGAATACCATCATATTTTTAGCTGCCATGACAGCCATAAATCCAGAGTTATATGAAGCAGCAGAAGTGGATGGGGCTGGAAGATTTAGAAAAATCTGGTACATCACATTACCAGGTATAATGCCTACCATTATTTTGATCCTCATTTTAAGTATAGGAAACATTATAAACATTGGATTTGAAAGGCAATTCCTTTTAAGAACTTCAGCTGTAAGAAATGTCTCCGACGTTATAGATCTATATGCCCTTGATTATGGCATTAGAGCAGGAAGATTTTCCTTTGGTACTGCGGCAGGAATTTTTAAATCTGTAATAAGCTTAATTCTTCTTTTCTCAGCAAATAAATTAAGTAAAAAATTTACAGGATACAAAATTATTTAGGAGGATTTGATTATGAATAGAAGTTTAGGAGATAAAATATTTGACATTATAAACCATGGAATAATGATATTATTAGTTGTAATAACATTATATCCTTTTTTATATGTTTTAGCTGTATCTCTTAATGATCCTTTTGATACGATAAAAGGTGGAATAACCATATTTCCCAGAGTATTTACCTTAGATAATTACAAAGAAATATTTAATTATCCTACAATTGGTATAGCAACCTTAATATCAACCTTAAGAACTTTAATAGGGACCATAACTAGCGTTTTTTCTACAGCTATTGTAGCCTATGTTCTTAGTAGAAAAGACTTTTTCGCAAGAAAATTTATAACCACTTTATTTGTAATGACCATGTATGTAGGAGGAGGATTAGTACCTGAATACCTTTTAATAAGAGGCTTAGGTCTAATGAATAATTTTCTCGTTTATATCCTCCCAGGACTTTTAAATCCATTTAATTTTATTGTTATTAGAGCTTATATCGATACCTTACCATCTGAACTGCAAGAATCAGCTATGATCGATGGTGCCAATGATTTTATCATATTCTTAAAGGTAATATTGCCTTTGTGTATACCTGTTCTTGCCACAGTTGCACTATTTGTAGCAGTAGGGCATTGGAATGCATGGTTTGATACTTATTTGTATTGTGGAGGAAATAAAAATCTTACTACCTTGCAATATGAACTTCAGAAAATCCTTGCTAATGCTGCAGCAAGTTCCACTACTATTGATTACTACAGTAACTTAGATCCCACAAGAACTATGAGAGTAACTCCCCAATCATTAAGAATGGCAATGACCATAGTAACTACATTACCTATTGTAGTGGTATATCCCTTCTTACAAAAGTATTTTGTAAAAGGAATGACTCTTGGGGCAATAAAAAATTAAGAAAGGGGGTGTTTAAAAAAGAACTTTTACTTAATAATTTTCTGTAAATCCATATTAAAAAGGGGGAATAAACTTTATGAGGAGGACAGAAAGATTATTAGGATGGTTTTTAGCTTCTATATTAGTAATTAGCCTTGTTTTTAGTGTTAGTATAAAAGAAGTAAATGCTCAAGCAAAATTATTTAAACCAATGAATCCTACACCCGAAGCAAACAAGCCTATAACATTTAAAGTATATATCGGAGAAGTTAATCCCAATGATGACCAATTCAGAAGTCCAGTAGCCCAAAAGATAAAAGATTTGACTGGAGTAACCTTAGATATAGAATACGCACCTAACCAGGCTGCTGTAAGAGAAAAAATACAAATTATGGCAGCAAGTGGAGATTATCCAGATTTAATATATGCAAAAGGAGATCTTTCTCTTTTAAAAGATGCAGGAGCACTAATACCTCTTGACGATTTAATAGAAAAGTACGCTCCAAATATTAAAAAGGCTTACGGAGAAAACCTAAAGAGATTAAAATGGAGTAAGGAAGATCCACATATTTACTGTCTCGGTTTAACCACAGATAATGATAGAACTCTTGATGTAAATGGTGGATTCATGCTCCAACACAGAGTAGTTATGGAACTTGGATATCCAAGAATAAGAACTCTAAAAGATTTTGAAAATGCAATAAAAACATATTATAAGAAGCATCCAACTACAGATGGCCTTCCATCTATACCACTTACATTATGTTCTGATGATTGGAGAACAGTAATCAGTGTAACAAATCCAGCATTTCAAGCTACAGGAGCCCCCGATGACGGGGAGTTATATGTAGATCCAAAAACATTAAAGTGTACATTCCACTATAAGAGAGCTATAGAGAAGGAATATTTTAGATGGCTAAATCATATGTGGAATGAAGGTTTATTGGATAAGGAAACATTCATACAAAAAGAAGATACATATAAGGCAAAAATAGCAAGTGGAAGAGTTTTGGCATTAATTGATGCGGGATGGGCAGTGGGAGAACCAATTACAGCTTTAAGAAGAGCAGGAAAATATGAATATATGTATGGATATTATCCTGTAACTGTAAGCGAGAGAATAAAACAGGCTCCTCCTGATGTAAGAGTAGGTTATACAGGTGGATGGGGTATAGCCATTACCAAAAGCTGTAAAGATCCTGTAAGGGCTATAAAATTCCTTGACTGGCTTTGCACAGAAGATGCTAATATTTTGAGGCAATGGGGAATAGAAGGAGTACATCATACATATGTAAATGGAAAGAGACAATTCTTACCTGATGTAGATCAAGCAAGAAGAACAGATCCATATTTTGGAAGAAAAACTGGAATAGGAGTATATGTTTATCCTTGGCCAAGACTTCCTAATTACCATATTGATTCTACGGGAAATCCTGTAGTTCCTGATACCACAAAAGAAGATATTAGAAGAAATTATACGGATGTAGAAAAGAAAGTGCTTGCAGCATATAAAGCAGAAATATGGAAAGATCTATTCCCAAAGGCTGAAGATTATCCTGTAAAAACATGGGGCTATCTCTGGATGTATCCTACCCCAGATGAAGATATGAGAGCCATTGGGAATAAACTATTTGATTATGTAATCAAAAATATTCCAAAGGTAGTAATGGCACCTAAAAAAGATTTTGATAAAGTATGGGCTGAATTTTTAAAAGGCTTAGATGACTTAGGAGCAAAGAAATACGAAGAATATAAAACAAAACAAATAAGAGAAATGGTCGAATTTTGGAAGAAATAACAATAAAATGAAGAGGGGAGGGATTTTTTGTCTCTCCCCTCTTCAAATAATCTCTATTTCTTTTACTGTTGATAATTTTGATAGTTTTTCCATAATCTCTTCTATTTTAACCTTAGCTGGCAACCTCAAAATTAAATTTAATTCTGCTATATTTTCATTTATAGAGTTCAAAGCTATTTGTTTTATGTTGACCTTAAGTTCCCCAAGAATAGTACCAATCTCACCTATTACACCTGGTTTATCTTCTATTTTACATTTTAATATTAAATCTCTATGAGATCCTATAAATAATTTTTCAAATTTTGTTGCTAATATAAGAACTGCTAATATAAAAAATGTGGTAATAACGGCAGGAAAATAAAGACCAGCACCAACAGCCATACCTATACCTGAGACAGCCCATATACTTGCTGCTGTCGTTAAACCCTTTACCGAATATTCATTTCTCAAAATAGTACCTGCACCTATAAAACCTATACCAGTAACTACTTGGGCTGCTATACGAGTTGGATCAGTATTAGGAAAAGCATAGGCTGAAATAATCATAAAAAGGGTAGATCCCAAAGAAACCAGAATATGAGTTCTAAATCCAGCTGGTTTCTCTTCCTTCTCCCTTTCCCATCCTATTATTCCAGATAGGATTAACGAAAAAATAAGTCTTTTTATAATTTCCAATTCCTGAATCATATTAAAAATTATATCATATTTTAAAATAAATCGTTTTTCTCTGAAACTTTTTTACAGACAGAAAAATTTTATTACTTTACATAAATTATTCTGATAACTCGTGTTATTTGTAGTAATTTTAAATCTTCTTTATATTATTGCATAAATTCAAAAAATAAGTTATAATTTTTCCAGAAGAAACAAAGCCCAGTCAGAATTTCCTTTCTCAAAGAAAAGCCCCCTAATTAGGGGGCTTTTCTTTTTATCCACAAAATTTCATCCACAGCTACTGTTACAAATACAAGGGGAATATTATGAAACAAAAATCTTGTTGTAGTAGTTAGGGATGTGGATATTGTGGATAAGTTGTAAAGAGTTATGAAATGTAGGATTTTTAATTGTGGATAAGTTTTCCAAAGTTTTCCACATTATCCACAATTAATATTCTATCCACAAAGTTATCCACAATTTTATCAAGTTATCCACAAAGTTATCCACAACCTATCCACAAAGTTATCCACAATTGTGGATAATGTTAGGACAATGAAAGCTGGAAACCTTTAAAAAAGGGTATGTTATAAAGTTTACAAACATTTAAGAAGGGTCTTTATGGAAATTAAGTATCTACTAAAGAAGTTCTTGGAGTCGATTTAAAAGGTCCTTCATATGAGGAGTATCAAACCATTCTCTTTGAGTTATTTCATTAGCGTATGCTTTATATATAGAGGATATAAGGTATTTTAATTCCTTTGGAAGATGAGGTGGAGATCCTACCATATTTTTCCAATGAAATCTATCTTTCTTTTTTGCTTCTTCTATTTCCTTATACCAGTCAGTTTTTCTATAATATATTCTTGCTATTTCTTTACTTATAGGTATACTATTATAGGTAAATCTGCATTCGTCAAGGGTACCTAACGCATCTACTACCATAAAATTTCTCTCTGTATCAAAGGCATATTCAAATTTTCCATCCTCGTTTATTAAGTTTATTTTTTCTGCCTCATAGGTTATAAGATCATCTATAAAAAGGGTAATATTTATGAGTTTTTCAAATTCTTTTTTTGAAAGACCACTTATATTTAAGGCTTCTTCTTTTGATAAATATCTATCATTTACCTCTAATTTTGTGGAAAAGTCTACTATTGGTTTTTCAAGTTTTTCTCCTGGTGTTGGTATCTTGTTGAGTCCAAGATCTTCAATTTTTAAACTTCCATCTTTTAATCTTCTAAATACAGAAGAACCTTCTGGAAGGGAGTTTCTATATATAACCTCTAAGGGAATGAGAAAATTATTTTTAAGGCTTTGGAAAATAGAATAGTCATAAATATTATCTTTTAATTCAGGTTTCACTACTCTTACCATTTTAAATTCAAGAATATTGGAGGGATTTTTTAGCTCAGAAAGGGATTTTACTTTATCCTCTTCTACTACTCCTATATAATGGGTTTTAATTCCCAGGTTTTCTAATTTTTCAAAAAAGAAAGATGTAACTATGCATATAGCTTTACCTTTATCTTCTATCAGGTCTGGCATTTCTCCATAATCAAATACAGAATATCTATCGGAAAAGACAAATCTTCCTCTACCGAAGGTGTTTTCAGTTGGATTCTCTAAAATTATTAGATCCTTTACACTTCCCATATTTTTTATACCTCTCTTAAATGGATGTTCTATTTTATTTTAAATTATTAAACCTGTGAGCTTCAATTAAAAATGTATTAAATATATAAGACCTTATGGCGAGTATGTTACAATTGGTTTTTAATTTTGTAAATTTGACTCATAGATGCTTTAGATATAGAATACTTAGATGTTAAGAAAAGTTTTATTTGAAATGAAAAGAGGTGTATTTTTACTTAGTTTTTTATGATTGATGGTGAGATATCTTCTAAAAAAAGAGGTTTAAATCCTGCTTTATTTTTGATTTTAAGTTTTGGATTAGTAATTCTTACAGGTACATTACTTTTAATGTTACCTTTCTCTTCTGCAGAAGGTAAGTTTACTGATTTTCTTACTGCCCTTTTCACAGCCACATCTGCTACTTGTGTGACAGGGCTTGTAGTTGTGGATACAGGTACATACTGGTCTCATTTTGGGCATATGGTAATACTTCTTTTGATACAGATTGGTGGATTAAGCTATGCTGTTATTTCTACAGGTATGATGTTGCTTCTAAATAGGAGGATACAATTTAAGGAAAGATTGTATTTGCAATATTCATTAAATACCACATCTTTAAAAGGGATTGTTTCCTTTTTAAAAAGTGTATTAATCACTGTTTTAATTGTTGAGGGAATGGGAGCTCTTTCTTTGTTTTTTGTTTTTATAAAAGATTATCCTTTTTTAAAGAGCTTAAAATTTGCCATATTTCATTCCGTTTCTGCTTTTTGTAATGCGGGTTTTGATGTTATTGGGGGTTTCAGAAGTTTTACAGGTTATGTTTCTAATTCTCATTTAGTTTTTACAATAACCTCTCTTATTGTAATTGGAGGTATTGGTTTTATTGTCATTTATGATTTAATCCAAAAATTTACTAAGAGTAAGCTTCATCTTTCTCTGCATAGTAAGATGGCAATTAGCATAACAGTATTTTTAATTATTATAGGTACCATTTTTATTTTTATGCTTGAATATAATAATCCAATGACATTGAAGCCTTTAAATCTATGGTCGAAGTTTTTAGCGTCCTTTTTTCAGTCTGTTACTTCAAGAACAGCCGGTTTTAGTACTTTGGATATTGGAAAGCTCTATCCTTCTACTCTTCTTGTTTTAATAATACTTATGTTTATTGGTGCATCTCCGGGAGGAACAGGAGGCGGTATAAAGACGGTAACTTTTTTAGTTCTTTGGTTAAGTGTAGTAGCGGTACTTTTAGAAAGAAAAAATGTACGTTTTAAAGATAGAACTATTACTTGGGATAATGTGAAAAGAGCTTATACTGTATTTTTACTGTCCATTACTCTTGTAATTTTAGGATGGTTTATTCTTCTTATAACAGAGCGGTTTCCTCCTCTTTCCATCCTATTTGAAGTAGTATCTGCTTTTGGTACTGTGGGGCTTTCTACAGGTATAACTCCTTATCTTTCTCATTTTGCTAAATTGGTTATTATTATTACCATGTTTTTAGGAAGAATTGGTACTGTTACTGCAGGTATGGCAATTTTGGTTCCTGTATCAAAGAGATCTCATATTGAGTACCCAACTGAGGAGGTGAGTATAGGATAATTTATGAAATCTTTAGCTTATAGTCTAAAAAAGGCAGGTCTTGATAAGGCAAAACTCACGAGTTTTGCAGTGATAGGTTTAGGAAGGTTTGGAGTATCAGTGGCTTTAACCCTTGAAAGAATGGGATATTCTGTAATAGCTATTGATAAAGATGAAGGCAAGGTTGAGGAAATCAAAGATTATGTCTCTTTTGCAAGGGTTTTGGACTCTACAAATATTAATGCTTTAAGAGAGGCTGGAGTACAAAATGTAGATGTAGCCATAGTTGCTATAGCTCATGATGTGGAATCAAGTGTACTTACAGCTCTTTTGGTTAAAGAACTTGGTGTGCAATTTGTAATTGCAAGGGCTATAAGTGAGCCACATGAAAAGATTCTTGAGAAAATTGGTGTGAATTTTATTGTATATCCAGAGAGGGATATGGGAGTGAGACTTGCTCAAAGATTAGTAGCTCCAAATGTTATTGATTATATGGAGTTTTCAGCTAATGTTAAAATTTTTGAGATAGAGCCACCAGAATCAATTATAGGAAAAACAATAGAGGAATTGGAATTGAGGCGAAAATATAATTTATCAATTTTGGCTATTCAAAGGGGAGGTAATGTTATAAGTAATATTAGTCCATTGGAAAAAATTTATAGAGGAGATATTCTATATATTATTGGTACTTTTGAAGATATGAGTGCCTTTTTACAGAAAGTACAAAAAGTATAAATAAGAAACCCTCCAATTTTATGTGGAGGGCTTTTCTATTTTTATCTTCTTATTAATTTAAAAATTTTCTGATATTGCAAATAAGGGATGTTCCTTTTTTGTGATAATTCTTCTAGCACCTCTAAATCATATTTTTTAAATGTTGCAATAGCTTGAAGTCTTATATCTTCTTTTTCTTTTTCAGGAAGATCTTGGCAGAAGAAATAATATATAAATACAAAAGCAGTGGTTGGAAGGTATATAAACCTCAGAGATTACTCCATTTTCTATCTTAATGGTCTTAGGATAGTTGTACATTTGAATGCTTATATTATTCAATTTCTCTATCACTGCCTTTTCTCCATATTTACTCTTTGCGTAGTCCAGTATTTCATTAAAGACTCTTATATAAAGTTCTTTTTCTCTTTCCTCTTTATTTATATAATCCAATCCAACATCAATCTTGTTTAATCTCTTTAAAAACTCTATAACTAAAATCTCCCTTTATGATATCTCCATGTTGAGGGAGAATAAGTTCGGGAATAGGATCTAATCTTCCAATTTGATCTATGGTAAGTCTTAAGGCTTCCTTTGTGGGCATGTAAACTTCATGGAAAAGCTTAATACCAAACCATGAATCTTTATCCGCATATATTCCTTCAGATTTTTTTGTAGATGCTCCTCCGAGAAGGTCTCCTGTAAAAAGGACCTTTAGTTTAGGATAATATAATGCATAAGCACCTCTAAAGTGACAAAAGGGGTAGGAATAAATTGAAGACAATCATCACTATCTTTGCTAAACTTTAATTTTCTATTGTGAATTATTTCGATGGGTTGAAAACTATCTGGATCAATATTATATCCACTTGTAAGTCTCCATGTATCTTGAGAAGTAAGATAGAAGGCTTTTTTGTAGAGGTCAAGAAAATCAGGAACAAAAGGGGTAAGATCTGGATCTTGATGGTTTGTATAAATAATATCAATGTTTTCTATTCCTATTAGGTCATTAACAGTTTTTACAAAATCTTTAAAACATCTTAAAGGAAGAGGGTCAAAAAGGATGTTCACTTTATTATTTTGATCCACAGAACATGATAAAAGATAGCTGTTAAAATTGAAGAAAAGATATGGGTTTTTAATAAGGTATAATCCTTCTTATATCTCATATGTTCTAATAGTTCTAATATATGCCATTTTACTTCCCTCCTTTAAGAAAAAAAACAAAGGAAAGATTCTTTGTAGATAGAATTTAGATTACATGTTTTAAAAAGCTCTATTATCATCTTTCTTATAAGATAGTATAATTATTTTCAAAAACTTAAAGAGGAGGTGTTTTATGACACTTTTTGATCTACCACTTTCAGAGCTTTGGAAATATTTACCTGAAAGGGAAGAGCCTAAAGATTTTGATGATTTTTGGAAAGAGACCCTTGAAGAATCAAGAAAATATCCTTTGGATCCTGTTTTTGAGAAGGTAGATTTTGGACTTAAATTGGTGGAGACCTATGATGTTACTTTTTCTGGTTATAAGGGACAGAGGATAAAGGCATGGCTTATTGTTCCAAAGGACAGAAAGGATAATCTTCCTGGGATTGTGGAATATATTGGATATGGCGGTGGAAGGAGTTTTGCTTATGATTTTCTTTTGTGGGCTAATATGGGAGTTGCTCACTTAGTAATGGATACAAGAGGACAGGGAAGTTCATGGAGTCCTGGAGATACTCCTGATTATGATGATGCACCCTTTTATCCAGAATATCCTGGATTTATGACAAGGGGTATTTTGGACCCAAAGAAATATTATTATAGAAGGGTTTTTACAGATGCGGTAAGGGCAGTGGAAACTTTACTATCCTTTCCTCAGGTAGATAAAAATAGGGTTGGTATTACAGGAGGAAGTCAAGGAGGAGGTATAACTCTTGCTGTTGTTGGACTTTCTACCTATATAGGTATAGATCTAAAGATTGCTATGCCTGATGTTCCTTTCTTGTGCCATTATAGAAGGGCTGTAGAAATTACCGATGGATATCCATATCAAGAGATAGTGCAATATTTGAAGACTCATAGAGATCATGAAGAGCAGGTTTTTAAAACTCTTTCCTATTTTGATGGGGTGAATTTTTCAGCAAGGGCAAAGGCTAAAGCTCTCTTTTCTGTAGGTCTCATGGATATGATATGTCCTCCATCTACTGTTTTTGCAGCCTATAATCACTACAGAGGAGAAAAGGATATTAAGATTTATCCTTTTAATGGACATGAGGGTGGAGGTACCTTCCATACTTATGAGAAGATGAAATTTGTGAAGAAATATTTGATAGGTTAGTCAGAATTTTCAAGTATTTTTCTTATTATATGTAAATTATAAAGGTCTGCCATGGGAGAATCCTTGGGAGTTTCAAGTATTAAAGGAATTCTTCTTATGGTTTCAATTTTTAAGAGATTTTGAAAAGCTGTAACTCCCATGGCACCTTTTCCTATATGAGCATGCTGGTCCCTTTTTGATCCAAGGGGAAAATAGGAATCATTTATATGGATTAAAACTAATTTTTCTTGGGGTATCTTTTCAAAGAAATTATAAAAGGTTTCTCTACATACTCTCTCATTTTTGAGATTATATCCAGCTGCAAAAAGATGACATGTATCAAGACAGAAATAAATGTCGAGAAATTCTTCATATACAGAGATTAGATCTTCTATTGTAGATCCCCAGCCGTCTCCTTCTCCTGCACTATTTTCCATAATAAGTTTTGCCCTTTTAAATCCATCAGTTTCAAAAATTTTTTCTAAGGCTTTTAAGAAATTTTTTTTAGCTACTTCTTTTCCCATTTTTTTACTGCTTCCTGCATGTATTACTACTCCTTCCCATTCCATTTCTTCGGCAATTTTTAATTCTTCTTTTACCTTTTTTATAGATAGATTCCATACTTTTTCATCGGAGGATGCTATATTAACTACATAGGGTGCATGGATGAATATGCTTGAAAAAGGAAAGGTGGGAAGTTTTTCGTTATTAGGTCTGTAGCTTCTTGGATTTCCAGAAAATATTTGAGCGGTATTTATCTTTAATAGTTTTATATCTTCAAAAATAGATCTATCGCCTCGGAATAGATGTACTCCCAGTTTATAATCTATATTCTTTTTTATAGGGATGGCACCTCTCCTATAGGAGAGGTGCCTATTCTTATCCATGACTATTTATTTGTAACTTCCTCAAGTCTGAGGAGTCTATTCCATTCTTCTTCTAGATCCTTTTTAATGGCTTCCAATATGTGGGCGTTTTCTGGCTTTAAAAGATGGGCAAATCTTCCTTGCGCCTTGATATATTCTTCAATGGGTTTAAATCCTTTTGCAGGTTTGTAATTTATTTTGTATTTTCCATCTTCTACTTCATAAAGGAACCAAGCTCCAGTTTCTACCGCAAGTCTTGATATGCTTATAGCAGAATTATCTGGTGTTCTCCATCCTCTGGGACATGTGGAGTATATGTTTAAGAAGGCAGGACCATCTGTATTTACAGCCTTTCTTACTTTTTCCATCAAATCTCTCCAGTGGCTTGGGGAGGCTTGTGCCACATATCTTGCACCATTAGCTACCATCATTTCAGTAAGATTTTTTCTCTTTTGGGGTTTACCAGGAATAACCCTTCCAGCTGGAGAGGTTGTGGTAAAGGCTCCTCTTGGGGTTGCACTAGATCTTTGTATACCTGTATTCATGTAAGCTTCATTGTTGTAGCATATATATACAGCTCTATGTCCTCTTTCAATGGCACCAGAAAGGGCTTGGAGACCAATATCATAGGTACCACCATCACCTGAGAAGCTTAAAAATCTTATCTCTCTATTTATTTCCTCCTTTTTCTTTAAAGCTCTATATGCTGCCTCAACTCCTGATATAGTAGCAGCAGAATTTTCAAAGGCGCTGTGGATCCATGGTACATTCCAAGATGTAAATGGGAATATAGTGGTTGCTACTTCAAGACATCCTGTAGCGTTTGCTACTACCACTGGTTCGTCTATGGCATTTAATACCATTCTTACAATAATGCTAGCACCACAACCTGCACATAATCTATGTCCACTTACTAATCTCTCTTCTTTTAATGCTAATTCTCTAAGATTTATTGCCATTTTTAGCACCTCCTATTCTCTTACTCCGATATAGGTAAGAGGATTTGGCTTACCCTTCTTACCTATATCCATAAGCTCTTCAAATACCTTTTCTATATGGTTTGTTGTGATATCTCTTCCACCAAGACCATATACATAGGCTTGGGCTAATGGTCTCTTATCGAAATGATACATGGCAGATGTGATCTCATGATAGAGAGGTCCTCCAAAGGATCCTGGTACCATGCTTCTATCAAGAATTCCTACTACTTTTACATCCTTTAATGCATTTACAATATCCTCGGTGGGAAATGGCCTAAAAACTCTTATTTTAAGGAGTCCTACAGGAAGCCCTTTCTCTCTAAGGCTATCTACCACTTCTCTTGCTGTGCCTACTGTAGAACTCATGGCTACTATTACATATTCTGCTCTGTCCATCTTATACTTTTCAATTACGTCATAATATCTTCCTGTGAGATCTCCATATTCTTTTCCTACCTGTTTAATAATGGGGAGAGAATTTTCAATGGCATAGGCTTGGGCTACTTTAAACTCAAAGTAGGAGTCAGTAAGGGCAAGGGGTCCAACAGAGATAGGATTATCCACATCAAGTAAAGTATATCTTGGTCTATATTTTCCAACAAAATTTCTTACTACATCATCATCAAGAAGCTCAATAGTTTCTACTGAATGGCTTGTTATGAATCCATCATATCCTACCATTACAGGTAATCTTACATTTTCATTTTCTGCAATCTTTACTGCTTGGAATATATTGTCATATATTTCTTGTACATTTTCAGAGAAGATTTGTATCCATCCGGAATCTCTTGCTCCCATAGCATCGCTGTGATCTCCATGAATGTTGATAGGAGCAGATAAAGCTCTGTTTGCAACTGTCATTATGATAGGTAGCCTTAAGGATGCTGCTATATAAAGCATCTCCCACATAAGGGCTAAACCCTGAGATGCTGTAGATGTCATAACTCTTGCTCCAGCAGCGGATGCTCCAATACAAGCACTCATAGCGCTATGTTCGCTTTCTACAGGTACAAATTCTGTGTCTACTTCTCCATTTGCCACATATTCAGAAAATTTTTGTACCACCTCGGTAGATGGAGTTATAGGATAAGCAGCTACTACGTCAGGATTTACTTGTTTAAAAGCTAATGCTGCCGCCTCATTTCCCTCTATAGCAATTTTTCTAACTTGGGTTTTCATCTTCTTCCCTCCTTTACTTTTCTTCTTCTTTCATGGTTATAGCTTTTACAGGACATTCTGCTGCACAGACTCCACAACCTTTGCAATAATCGTAATCAATATATACTTTTTGTCCATCAAATTTCACAGCAGAATCAGGGCAGAAAAGCCAGCAAAACATACATGTGGTACATTTACTGTAATCTATTTCTGGTTTAAAGGTTCTCCAATCTCCCGTTTTATACTCTTTAGAAGTAGATGCTGGAAGAATTGGACCTAAATTAACTAATTCTTTCCATCCTGGAAGTTTCATTCTCCTTTTACCTCCTCGTAAGCTCTTTTTATAGCTTGAAGGTTACCCTCAATAACCTCGGGCTTAAATTTACCTTCAAATTTCTTTTTCAATTGATTGAGTACTTCTTCTAAGGAAATTATTGGAGCTACTCTTATAAGGGCTCCAAGCATTGGGGTATTTGGTATTGGCCTTCCTATGGTTTGGAGAGCTATACCAGTAGCATCTACGGTATAGATTTTCCTATCTGAGATTCCAAGCTCTTTTCTAACCTCCTTCGGATCTTGAGTAGTATTTACGATGATGATTCCATCGGAAGGTACTCCTTCTAATACATTTACCTTCCCTATAAGGCTTTTATCAAGGATCACCACTATGTCTGGATTATATACTTGACTATGGATTCTTATAGGTTTATCGCTTATTCTTGTATAAGCCTTCATAGGTGCTCCTGTTCTTTCTGGCCCATATTCTGGAAAGGCTTGAATAAATTTTCCTGCCTCCATGGCAGTTTCAGCAAGGAGATAAGAAGCGGTCTTTGCTCCTTGCCCTGCTCTGGCATGCCAGCGAACTTCTAACATATCCTTCATACTTCAACCTCCTTCTTCAAAAATTTATTTTTAGTTCTTGTCTTCCATCTATGGCATGGATTAAGGTGATTTCATCGGCAAAGTCAAGTTCTGTGCCAGCAGGAAGACCGTGGGCAAGACGAGTAACTTTTACTTTTAAGGGGATTAAAAGACGAGCTATATAAAGGGCAGTTGCTTCTCCTTCTGGAGTAGAGTCGGTGGCAAGCATTACCTCCTCAATATTCCCCTTTTCAACCCTTTCTATTAGCTCTTTTATTCTTAGATCTTCAGGAAATACTCCATCAAGGGGAGAAATAAGTCCTCCAAGGACATGGTAGACTCCCTCAAAATGGGATGTCTTTTCTATGGCCCATACATCTTTTGGGTCTGCAACTACACAGATAATAGATTGTTCTCTATCAGGGTTGGAGCATATTTCACATGGATCTTTTTCGGTGAGGTTATAACATATGGAGCAATATTTTGTTTGTTTTTTTACCTTTAAGATGGTGTTTGCTAAATGCTCTACATTCTCTTGGGGTTGTTTTATAAGGTAAAAGGCTATCCTTTGAGCTGACTTAGGCCCAATTCCAGGTATCTTTTTTAGCTCATCAATGAGCTGTTCAAATAAGCTTTTTTCAGGCATATTTAGAAAAGTCCAGGAGGAAAAGGAAGTCCATCAGTGAGACTTCCCATTTTTTCAGCTGCCTTCTCTTTTGCCTTTGTAAGGGCATCTCTTAAAGCAGCTGAGATGAGATCCTCCAATACATCTACCTCCTCTTTATTAACTACTTCGGGATCTATTTTTACTTCTTTTACTTCCTCCTTCGCAGTTATCACTATTTTCACTACTCCGCCGCCTGCTGTACCTTCAACTAAGGTCTGTTCAAGTTCTTGATCAATTTTTGCCATTTTTTCCTGTATCTTCTTAAGTTGTTTCATGGCTTCAAATGGATTTCCTTTCACTTTATCCCTCCTATTCTAAGATTTTGCCTTTGAAGAAATTTTTTATCTCATCAGTGGATAATTTATCTTCTTTCTTTGAGATTTTTGGATTATCTAAAATTAGATCATCCTCCATCATAATAAATTTTACTGGGATCTGTACCCCATAAACCTCTCTTATTTTTTCTTCTACCACACTTCTATTTGGTCTTTCTTCTAATCTCTCTTTAAGGAATGATAATGTCTTGGGAAGGCCAAGAACTAATCTTCCTTCTTCATCAATTCCTACAATTCTTGCCTCTCTAAGCATGGCCTCTAAGGATACTTTTTTCTTCTTTACCCTTTCCAATACAGTTGTCCATTTATCCTTGATAACCTCTATATTTATACCTTTTTCTTCTGATTTCTTTTCTTCTTTTACTGGTTCTTGGCTTTTAACTTCTACCTTCTTTTCTTCTTTCTCTAATGGTGCTTCTAAAATTACTTCTCCACCTTCTGGTTTTATGAAGAGAGGGATTAGAAGCATTTCCATAACTAAGGGAGCGTTGGTAAGGTCTCTAAGTCTATTTTCTAAGATAAGAAGCTGATCAATTATTTCTTGTAATCTTTTTATAGTATATAGTTTTGTTTCCTCTATAAGTTCGTCATATTCTTCCTGAGTAAGGGAGAGAAGATTTCCAACCCTTGGATCTGCCTTAAGAAGAAGTAAATTTCTAAAATGCTGTAAAAGATCCCTTACAAATTGTTGAGGGTTTTTACCCATCTGAAATATCTGTTGGAGAAGACTGTATCCTTCTGCTAAGTTATATTCTCCTAGGGCCTTTGCAAAAGTATAAGTAAATTCATAGGTGGGAAGGCCAAGAAGGTTTCTTGCAAGTTCTTCATTGATCTCTTGATCTCCATATACCAAGAGCTGTTCAAGAAGACTTATTGAATCTCTTAAGGAGCCTTGAGCTTGTAAGGCAATGAGTTTTAATGCTCCTTCTGTTATTTTAGCCCCTTCTTTCTCTGCAATTTTTGCCAATTGTTTTACTATCTCATCCCTTGTTAATCTTCTAAAGTCAAATCTTTGGCATCGGGAAAGAATAGTTAAAGGTACCTTTTGAGGTTCAGTGGTTGCCATGATAAATACCACATGTTCTGGAGGCTCTTCCAATATCTTTAATAGGGCATTGAAGGCTTCATTTGTTAACATGTGGACTTCGTCTATGATATATACCTTATATCTATCCCTTACAGGTAAGAGTCTTGCTTTCTCTCTGATATCCCTTATCTCATCTATTCCACGATTAGAGGCAGCATCTATTTCAATTACATCTATGCTTCTTCCTTCTGCAATTTCCACGCAAGAGGCACACTTTAAACATGGGGTTGGTGTTGGACCCTCTGCACAATTAAGAGATTTTGCTAAGATTCTTGCAACAGTGGTCTTTCCTGTACCTCTTGGACCTGCGAAAAGGTAAGCATGACCTATATGGTTGTACTTAAGGCTGTTTTGTAATGTTGTTACTATATACTCTTGGCCTACAACCTCTTCAAAGGTTTGGGGCCTATATTTTCTGTATAATGCTAATGGCATCTTAACTCACCTTCGATCCTGGGTCTACCTCCTTTTCAGGAGTCAATATAGCAAGGCGACCCTTTGAATCTTTGGCTGCAAGAAGCATACCTTGAGATTCATATCCTCTTATTTTAGCCGGCTGTAGATTATACACCACAATGATTTCCCTTTCTACTATATCTTCAGGTTTATAATGTTCTGCAATCCCTGCTACTATTTGTCTTTTTTCGTCACCTAAATCAATCTCCAAAAGAAGCAATTTATCACTATTTTCAACCTTTCTTGCTGATAATACTTTGGCTACTCTGAGATCTATCTTTTTGAATTCTTCAATGGTGATCTTTGGTTCTTCTTTAACTTCTTCTTTCTCTTCCTTTTCCTTTCTTTCTACCCTTGGGAATAGGATTTTACCCTTGTTTAATTTCTGTCCTACTGGAATCTTAACATCCTTGATAAGGTCCCAAGAGAATTGTGGATCTTGATATCCTAACTGCTCTTGTATTTTGACAGCTGAGTCAGGTATAAAGGCATAAAGTAGGATAGATATTCTTCTCAAAGCTTCTAAAAGGGTATAGATTACTGTATTTAATCTTTCTTTATCGGATGTTAAATTCCAAGGAGCTTGTTGATCTATGTATCTATTGGCATCTTGAATAACTTCCCAAATACTACCAAGGGCAGATGAGGGATTGAATTTTTCCATATCCTCTTCCACCCTTTTTGCCATCTCTTCTGTTTTTTCCCATAAGGCTTTATCTTCCTCTTTCATTTCTGAGGGATTTGGCACTTTCCCTTCACTATATTTTTCTGCTACTGTAAGCACCCTATTTAAAAGATTTCCAAGATCATTGGCAAGATCTGAAGTATATCTTCTGTGGAAAGCTTCATCACTATATTCTCCATCTAATCCTAATGGGACTTCTCTAAGTAGAAAGTATCTTAAGGCATCTACCCCGTAAATATTTATCAATTCGTGAGGATCTACCTTATTTCCTTTTGATTTTGATATTTTTCCACCCTTTATGGTCCAGAATCCATGGGCAAGGACAGTTTTTGGTAATGGAATATTTAGAGCCATAAGGATGGCAGGCCATATAATGGCATGGAATCTTAAGATGTCTTTACCTATAAGATGCACATCTGCAGGCCAATATCTTCTAAATTTTGTATCATCATCACTTAAGTACCCAAGGGAACTTATATAATTTACTAGCGCATCGAACCATACATATACTGTATGCTTTGGATCAAAGGGTACAGGTATTCCCCATTTTACCGTAGTTCTTGTAGCACTTATATCTTTCAATCCACTCTTTATAAAGCTTATTACTTCATTTTTCCTTGATTCAGGGTAAACAAATTCTGGATGTTCCTCAATGTATTTTAAGAGAGCGGGACCAAACTCAGATAATTTAAAATAGTAGGTTTCTTCTTCTAAAAATTCCACAGGTCTTCCACAATTTGGACAGTTACCATCATGGAGTTCCTCTTTTTGATAGAATGTTTCACAGGGGGTGCAATACCATCCTGCATAGGTACCTTTGTAGAGATATCTATTTTCATATAGCTTTTGAAAGACCTTTTGTACCACTTCTTCATGTCTTTTCTGGGTTGTTCTTATAAAATCATCATTTGTTATTCCAATTTTTTTCCATGTATCTAAAAACTTCTGAGCCATCATATCTACATATTCTTGAGGAGAATAGCCTTTTTCTTGGGCGGTTCTTGCTAATTTTTGGCCATGCTCATCAAGACCTGTTAGGAAAAATACATCATAATCTTTTAGCCTATAAAATCGGGCAAAGGTATCTGCAACGATTGTAGTATATACAGTCCCAATATGGGGTTCAGAATTTGAATAATATATGGGAGTTGTAATATAGAATTTGTTCTTTTTCAAGGTCTTTCGCTCCTTTCATTCCTATAAATTCCTTGATAATAATACTACTTACAAAAATGTATGTCAAATTTTAAAAATTTATAGAACCTTTTACACCTATCTGATAAATAGAAAGAAATTGGTCATTTAATATATTATATACATATTTTATGTAAAAAATATTATCTTTTAGCTTAAAAGGAGAATAGGAAAAGGAGAGAGTATATTTATTGGCAGAATTACTATAACCTTCATGGGAAAGTAAAAATTCATTCTTTCCTTCAAAATAATTAAAGGATATAGATAGACTTTGGAGATTTGTTCTATAAAGGCCAAGGTTATAGGATGCTGATTTCCAGTTTTGAGATATATTCCCCTTTAATTCCCATGTATTAAATTTTCTTTTTAGGTTTAGATTATAACCTATATTTTGGAAATAGTTGTTAGAATAGTCATTTCTGCAGTAGTCTATGCCTAAATTGGCTTCGTAAGGTGTAAGGGAAAGTTTCAAATTAATATTTGATGATAATATCCTTCTATCTTCTATTTCATTGTAATATAGGCCAAAATATATGGAGGAAGGATTGAAATAATAAGTAGCATTTAGAGAAATATTATTTTTTGTTCTCCCAAGGTAAGTATTTCCTGTAATATTTATCCAAAGGGAAGGAAGAATCATGCCGTAAGTAGAAAGTGAAAGTACTTTATCTTCCTTTAGATCTTTTAGGATTTTTTGATAAGACAAAGAGAGAGAAAGGTTTGGGAATTTTAGCTTTAGGCTAAAAGTATCAGTTTTTGTAATACTTTTGAGAGGAATGTAGGCTTTATAATTTATAGTTATGGTGAGCCCAGAGGGTGGAGGATTTTTCCCTTTTTCATCCTCAAATAATATATCTAATAGATTTTCCTCTATGGTGTAGCTTATGGTATAGGTTTCATAAGTACCATCTGGTAAATAATAGGTAAAGGTCCCATTATTTTCTACATATACATTATTTATGTAAATAGAGATATCTTGAACAGGTACATAATTGAGCTCAAAAGTTGAACTGTATCCATCAGTGATAAAACTTTGGGTAATATTTATTGGAGAAGAAGGGTTTAAATTTATATTTTCCTTGTAATTTTCTCCAAAACCAATCTCCCATGATCTACTTAATATGGTGATTCCTGTATTTTGCTGATTTTCCTCTAAAATAGAGCCAGATGAATTTATATTTTTCTTAGATATAGATATATAAAATTGGGCATTATGTGTTTTTGGTTGAAAACTATAAGAATAGGTATCAGATATATAGCTTTGGGAGATTTCTTTTTGATATCCAAGATTTAGGAAGGCTTTTGTATATGTAAAAAATATTCCATTGGTAACATTGTTATTTTCCTTTTTATAAGATAAAAGGATATTAGAAGAGTATATATTCCATTTTGCATTACTTATAATCTTTTCTCCATCTTTTCCTTTAGAGAATTTAAAAAGAAAATCTATAAGGGAGGGATTGAATTTTAAATTAAAAGAATAGATTTTTTCTCCTGAAATAAGATTTAGGTTTCCTAATACTTGAGGTATATATGGATAATTTTTATCTCCAAATAGGTATTCAAAATTTATATTCAATATTGGAAGTGTTAACGAATATTTTATATAATCTGCATATCCAGAATAAATCTCGTCTAAGAAGGAAAAAGATCTTCTTATTTCTAAGGATTGAAAATTATTTTTAAATATAATATTCCCTTCTAAAAATCTTCTATTAGTTTTAGTACCCGTATCTTGTAGGTTTATAAAATTTATACCAATAGGACTATAAGATAGACTAAATCCAAAAAGGGTATATATCTCTTTAAATCCTGAAACCTCATATTCTATAAGTAATTCGTCCTCTTGGGATATAAGGAAGCTAAAATATAAAATTCCATAGGTGTAGTCTATAATATAATCTGTATCTCTTTCCAAGACTTTTCCATTTAAAAAGATCCTTTCTCTATTTGGTACAAGAAAGAAGTCCCCTATGAAATAGGGACCTTCTGAATTATTGCCATATATTTTAGCTATTTTCTTTTTGCTCTCAATCTGGGATACTACAAAAAATATATTTGACTTATCGTTTTTGTAGCTCGCATATATTCCATTAAGGATTTTATTGTGAAGGGTTAGGGGAGATAGTGATAAAGATAAATTATTACTGAAATATAGAAGAACCTTATAGGTGTCTATGGAAAGGTTTATTTTTTCTACAGGATATGATTGATAATTAAAAGATAGGGATAGATTTGGTAGGAAATAGTTTAATGAAAATTGAGAGTTTTGGTTGAGATAAAAACCTTCTTTGAGATCTGAAAAATAATTTAGGGAGTTATCTCCTAAAAAGTAAGAGTAATAAAGATTTAAATTCATATTTCCTCTAAGGTCTATACTTTGAGGATAAGATATATTGAAGAATATGATAATAAAAGTTACAAAAAAAGTTATCCTTTTCATAATTTGATATTATTATACTATGATATAATTGGGATATATAGGGAAAAGGAGCTTTTTGATGAGGGATGATTTTGATTTTTCCATTTTAATAACAGATTTGGATGGAAAGATTCTTGATTGTAATAAGAGTTTTGAGAGGCTTTCTGGTTATTCTAAGGAAGAATTGAATGGGGTAGATGTTGAAGATATATTAAAGATAGATAAGCTTTTAACCAAGAATCAAAATAAAAAAATTATACATTATCATGTGTTTCCTCTTACAAAGGAGAATCTTTCTATTTATATAATCTATGAGGTTGAAAAGATAAAAGAGATTTGTGAAGAAAATCTTTTAGTCTTTCAAGAATCACCTATCCCTATTGTTGAGCTTGATATTGGAGATCTTGTGGATTATCTAAAAACTTTAAGAAGGGTTATAGGAGAGAATCTTGAGACTTATTTTATTGCATATCCTGACGCCATATTTGAATTAATACATAGGATAAAACCTATTAAGGAAAATAATGCTTTTAAAAGGGAATGTGTGGATTTTTCATTAGAAAATTTTAAGGAAAATTTATTTAATTATTTTACTCCTCAAAACCTTGATATTATAAAAAGAGAAATCATTAAATTATATAATGGAGGTAAAAAGTTAGATTTTGAATTGGAGTTTATTGATCCAAATTATGAAATTAAGACTTTAAGATGCATAATTTCTATTTTTGAAGAGAAGAGGTTAATTGCGTATATCGTAGATATAACGGAACAAAAGCGTCTTCAAAAAGAGCTAAAAAGTTTAGTTTCTAAATTGGAACATTATTCCCAACAGATAATAAAAACCCTATCTTCAATTATAGAGCACAAAGATCCTTATACAGCCAACCATCAAAGAAGGGTTGCAGAGCTTTCTAAAAGAATAGCCCAAGAGATGAAGTTCTCCAAGGATAAAATAGATGCAATTTACATAGGGGATTTACTTCATGATATTGGTAAGATTGCAATTCCAGGGGAGATATTAAATAAACCAGGAAAACTTACTCCTATTGAGTTTGAGATTGTAAAGACTCATCCTTTAAAGGGATATGACATCCTAAAAAATATAGATTTTCCTTTAGAGGTTTTGGATATTGTGTATCATCATCACGAAAGGCTCGATGGTACAGGTTATCCTGATGGGTTGAAGAATGGGGATATAAGCTTGGAGGTAGGTATAGTAGCAGTGGCAGATGTGGTAGAGGCTATGTCATCTCACAGGCCTTATCGTCCTCCTCTTGGTATTGATACAGTCCTTGCTGAGATAGAGAAGGGGAAAGGTATAAAGTATTATGAAGAAGTGGTAGATATTTGTATAAATCTATTTAGAGAAAAGGGTTTTAACCTTTCTTAATAACAAGCTGTAAAGAAGGTATTTCTCTATAAGTTATATAGGTGGCGATAATTTCAAATTCCTCTTCTATTGATGGTAATTTTCCTTTTATGTTGAAGCTTTTGTTTTCATGATTTTGAATAAGTAGGGCTTTAAATTTTGATAAATAAAAAGGAGATAAGGATAAAATATCAGTAATTTTTTTTCCTATAATCTCTTCTTTTTTCATATTGAAAAAGAATAATGCATAAGAGTTAGCTGATATAACCTCTTCATTATCTTTTCTAATTACTATAATAGGAGCAGGAATTCCTTCAATAAGAAGATCATATTCACTTTCTTGCTCTTTTATCTTAGTAATCTCTTTGCTTAATTTATCTATAGTGTTTTTAAGCTCTTTTATTTCTAAACTTTCTTCATATTTTTTCTCATAGACTGATAAAAGTAAATTTAATATTTGGATTTGAGATGTATTTAGGCGGTATCTTTTACCAAAAAGAATAAACTCTATAGATGTTTCAATTATTCCAGCTTTTCTTAATTCTTTTAAAGATAATAGATATTGAAGGGTATAAATGAGATAGTTTTCCTCATAAGGCTTTACTATAAACCCATCTGCTCCTACCTTTATCCCTTCTACTATATCTTTTGGATTAGAAAGAGAGGTAAGGAGAATAAAAATTATATCTTTTATCCTTTCATCTTGTCTTACTAATTGGCAAAGTTGATAGCCATTGAGTTCTGGCATTATCACATCAGAAATTATGGCTTTTGGAATGTGTTCCCTTAGGATCTCTAAAGCCTCTTTTCCGTTTAAAGCAACAAAAGAAGAATACCCATATTTACTAAGAATTCTTCTTAGATATTCTGCTTGAGCTGGCGAATCTTCTACTATTAATATATCTTTCTCTTCCATATATTTTTTTTTTTTTTTTTTTTTATTTTAATAAAATGCGCTTTAAAATTTCAACAGTTTTTTGTAGATTGTATTTAGTTAATATAGTTGACTATATCCACTAAAAAATTATATAATTAATTTAAAAATTGTTAAGGGGGGATTCTAAATGAGAAGATTAATTTGTTTAGTATCTATGATATTTTTTATCTTACTTTTTTTAATTCTTCTTTTTCAAGAAGTGAAGATTTTTTGCTGGGAACATATATTAGAACTTGGCCCTTGGGGGATACAGAAGAGGAGATAAGTAAGGGAATATATTGGAAGGGAGACGATTTAAACCTTAAGAGGGTTTATAAGTTAAATATTGCCTTTGGATTGATAAGAAATGGATCTGAAATATTTATACCTGATGTGGAGCTGGGTTTTGATTTAAAATCAGAGGTAAAGAAATTAAAGGAAAAATATAAAGATTTAAAGGTAATAATTTCGGTAGGTGGATGGGGTGCAGAAGGGTTTTCAGATATGGCCAATGATCCGAAATTAAGAGCTGAGTTTTGTGCTAATGCTAAGAAAATGATCTTGGATTATGATTTTGACGGTATTGATATTGATTGGGAATATCCTGTAGGTCCAGATTGGGAACTTCCTATAAAGACAAGGCCAGAAGATAGAGAAAATTATGTGATTTTACTTAAGGAATTAAGAGATATGCTTTCAAATCTTTCAGAAATTACTGGAAAAAATTATGTTTTATCTGTTGCAGTACCTGCCTCTCCCTGGTTCCTTCAGAAAAATGATGTGGTGGCAGTCTCTAAGATAGTAGATCATTTGAAGATCATGAGTTACGACTATTATGGAGCTTGGAGCTCTACTACAGGCCATCATGCAAATCTTTATAACAACCCAAAGGATCCTGCTTGGGGAGGATGGAGTACTGATCAAGCGGTAAAGCTTTACTTAAATGTGGTACCATCGGAAAAGATATGGGTAGGAGTACCTTTCTATGGAAGAGGCTGGAAGGGAGTTAAAAATGAAAATAATGGATTATTCCAACCATATGAAGAGAGTATAGATGCTATTTCTTGGGATAAGATAAAGGAGCTTATAAATAATGGAAAATTTAAAAGATATTGGGATGATGTGGCTAAGGCTCCATATCTCTTTGATGGAGATACCTTTATTACATATATGGATAAGGAAGCATTAGATTATGTTATAGATTATGTAAAGAGATATAAACTTGGCGGAATTTTTGCTTGGGAATATGCTCATGATATGAAAGGAGAGCTTTTAGAATATATATCTTCTAAGAGATAATTTAGATGATAAAGATTTTTTCCTTCGGAATATATAAAGATACCTTCTCGGTTAAGAAGTTAATAAGTTCCCTTTTTAGGTCGTGAGGATAGGTATAGGCGTTGTCACCCTCTTCGTAAGGGAAGAGGGTGACCTCATTTATAAAGATTTTTTTCATCCTTTTGAAATAATCTTTTGGGATTCTAAAAACTCCTATGGATACATCATATATCTTAGATGGATCAATTTCTTGAAATATTCTTTGTACAAAACTTTGATATATCTCTTTATAATCTTCCACATAAATAAGGGGATCAAAATTTAGTCTTACTGTCCAATTGTAGTCTATAGCCCTTTTTATAGCCCTTATTTTAAGATCTAAAGGGGGTGTCTTTTCATACTTTTTAATGATCTCATCAGGGAGCAATGTCCAGGATAAAATTATGTTGTCCTTTTGTTTTATTTTTTCCCATATTTTATATTCTGCTGATTTAGTCCTTACTTCAATAATTAAATCCTTCTTATTCTCCGCATAATTTAAAAACATGCTAAAGAAGGGAACTATTTTTTCAAAAGCTAAAAGATCGGTATTGTAGGATATGGAAAGATATAGGGGATGATCTTTTAAAATTTTGTCTATTTCTTTAAAGTAATCCTCTATGTTTACAAATACTACTATATGGGCTGAAGGATACATCCCTTTTAAAAAACAATAACCACAGCTAAAGATGCAATTAAGGATTAAGGTTGTATAGTAAAAATAATATTGTCCAAAATTGGGACATAAAGGAGGGCCTGGATATAGAAATTCCTTTCTCTTCTTTGCCAATATTAATTTTCTGCTTAGCTCTTGAATTCTATAATTTTGATTTGATCTTGAAAATACTTCTTTATAGTTATCAATCTCTATAATTATTGATTGGGGAAATCTATTTAGGATTTTTTGTGTTATAGGATGAAATAAAACCTCTTTTTCCACATATATATGGGAAAAGGGTCTAAGGGTAGAGAAGCTTTTTAATTCTTTCAAAGTATTCGTTCCTCTCCTTTTTTGAAGCAACTTTTATATTAAGAAAATCAAAGATCTCCTTAGGGATATTACCTTTTCTTATTATATAGCCCTTTAAATATTTCTCCAATTCATGAGTCATTGAGAAGGTAAGATTTAGGCTGTTCTTTAGCTTTTCTAAAATATTCTTTATATTCTCCTCTTCAAATGGTAATTTTTCAAATTTGTTTAATTCCGATAAAGAGTAAATAAATCTTTCTATCTTAGGGATATGATTATAAATAAGATTAGAGATTTCTTCCTTTTTAACTTTTTCGTAATCTAAGAAGTCATAGACAATTTTTATACAATGGATATTATGAGGGGGCAAAAAGAAGGATGCAGACTCAAAAAATCCAGCACCTTCCATATCTACAATGTCCCCTTCTATTTCCTCTTCCATATCTTTCTTTACAGGTGTCATGAAGCTTTCAAGGATGCCTTCCTTCATATCATGATTTATGATAATATCTGGATAATAGGCCCTTTTAGAGTAATGATTTATGATTTTATGGCATAAAATAATATCACCTTTTTGAAATCTTCTATTTTTTGCTCCACATATTCCTAAATTTATGGCTATATCCTTTTCTTGGGCAGAAAATTTTGTCAAAAGATATGTGGTACCTATGGAAGATCTTATAATTCCTTCCCTTGTTAGAATAAGAAAGATCTGGTTGTTGAAAAAAACTTCAAATTTAGAGGATAAAATCTTTTGAAGCTTAAAATGTTCTATTAATGGTTTTGCTTCAGGGTAAAAGGCAATAATAAAAAATATCATGATTTAGTCTTTCATGGAGAAGAAGAAATAATCTTCTCCCTCCCTATATATTTTTTATTCCTCAAGGATTAGTACTTCTCTTGGAGGTATCTCTACTTCTCCTTCATATATTTTTCCAGATATAAGGTCCTTTTTCCTATTTCCAATATTTATTCTTTTTGCTTCTTCTGTATGATTTAATACAAAGGTAAATACTTTGTTATTTTTTATCCTTTGAGTAATTTCAACCCCATAAGGTACATCTTTGAATAATGGCTCTATTTTGTGGGTTTTAGATATATATTTTATTAGGTCTTTTAAAAATTCATGAGATGCAAAGGATCCTATATAATAAGCATATCCATCTCCATATTTATTTACAGTGATCACTGGTTGACCTTTATAATAGTCCTTGGTGTATACACCTATAGCCTTTACTGTGTCTTTTTCTAAATGGATTACATCAAATACTAAGTTGCATTCATAGGTCTCCTTTGAAAATTCCTTTTTAAATTCATCTGTTATTTGAATCTCATTCTTCATCTCAGGTGGTAAGGCATCAAATTCCTCTACCCATATTCCAAGAAGATCTCTTAATGGGGCGGGATATCCACCCAGATATACCAGATCATTTTCATCTACTAATCCACTTAATGTGGTGGTTATGAAAATTCCACCTTTCTTAACATATTCTTTCATTTTCTCTGCTGTCTCTTTCCTTATCATGTAAAGAAGGGGGGCTACTACTACTTTATACTTTTCCAGATTGTCTTCTATTCCTATTACATCTACACCCATAAGATTTTCAAAGAGAGCTCTGAAGTAACTTTCTACACCTACCACATAATTAATTGCTGTACTGGGACCCTGAGAGTTTTCAAGAGCCCACCAGTTCTCCCAATCAAAAATAACTGCTGTTTGAGATCTTACCTTACTCCCTAAAATTGCATCACCTAAATTTTCCAATTCTTCTCCCAACTGTTTAACTTCTTGGAAGACCCTTGTATTTTCATGTCCTGTATGGGAGATAACAGCTCCATGGAATTTTTCAGGTCCTCCTCTTGATTGCCTTAATTGGAAGAACATGACTGTATCTGCACCTTGGGCGACTGCTTGGTAGCTTTGAAGTCTCATAACCTTTGGCCTTTTAATATAACAATAGGGCTGCCAGTTTGTTTGACTGGGGGTTTGTTCCATAAGCATGAAGGGTTCTCCTTGTTTTAGGCCTCTCATAAGAGAGTGTCTAAAAGCAATACTAATATAATCATCAGTTAGGTAAGGATAACTGTCCCATGAAACCACATCCATATATTTAGCCCATTTAAAATAGTTGAGGGGTTTGAAGGTCCCCATGAGATTTGTGGTTATAGGTATATTAGGATTGTATTTTTTTATTATATTGTATTCATTTAGATAGCACTCTAAGATACTTTCTGACATGAATCTATAATAATCAAGTACCATCCCTTGAGCTACAGTAGTAAGTTTTCCTGTCCACCAGTGGTGGAACATTACACTTCTTAATGTGGGGGCTGTAATCTCATTCCAATCATAAATTGTTTGGCTCCAGAAGGTAGTATACCATCTTTTATTTAACTCTTCTAACGTACCATATTTTCTTTTTAGCCAATCTCTAAACTCCTTTATACAGTTTTCACAGTAACAGTAGGTCCCGTATTCATTGGCTACATGCCATACTAAAACGGCAGGATGATTAGCATACCTTTCTGCTAATTTTTCTACAAGTTTCCCTGCAAAATGACGATATATTTTGCTATTTGGACAAAAATTTACTCTTCCTCCATGAACTCTCTTATCTCCATTTATATCTACGGGGAGAATCTCTGGATATTTTACTGACATCCAGTGAGGCTGAGAGGCAGTGGATGTGGCAAGACAGATGTAGATTCCGTTTTTCCAGAGATTATCTATGATCTCATCCAGCATTGAGAAATCATAGGTATCTTCTGAGGGTTGTAAAAGAACCCAAGAAAAGACGTTCACTGTAGCAATGTTGATGTGGGCTAATTTGAAAAGTCTTACATCTTCTTTCCATACTTCCTTGTCCCATTGTTCAGGATTATAATCTCCCCCATACCATATGTAGGGCAACTTAGGATTTATCATAAAAGACTACCTCCCACACTATTTATTTTTTTACAGCTTTTTTATTCAATAATACACTGACTTTTATAATTAAGTAAAGATGGATTATTTATTTTGAAGAAAATGGGATGGTTAATTTTTTATCTGTGTATTTATCGGTTATTATTAAATATTGGTAATCTTTATCATCATTTAAAATAATTCCGGAGGGAAGGTCTTTTACTATGTAGTTTTTGGGTAGAGCCAGGGTTATTCCAGATAACTTTTTGTTATTTGATAAGGTTATTTTGCTATTTGAGAAGTTTATATTATATTTCGTATTTAAAAATCTTAATAGAAAATTAGCATAATAGCACATGGGTTTTATATGTATGATTCCCATATTCTGTAAATTTTCTACATAATCCAAGAAATCTTTTAATGCATGAGGATATAGTGGAATATCATAAGGATGAGAATATATAAGTCTTATAGAGCGATTTCTAATCGCGTAATCTACTAGAGAAAAAAGCCAATTTTTTGCTTCTTCCTCTTTAATTCCTCCATTTTTAATCTCTAAAAAGGAGGCGTATTTTTCAAGGGAAGAAATAGGGAAGGCAATGACCTTATTGGAAACTAATTTACGATTGATGAATGTTCGATTAGGTGAGGATCCATTATCTCCTGTATAATAATAACATATCATTCCAAGTTTTTCTAAAACCTTAGTATTTACAGGTTGGAGATGAACACCATTAGGAGCAGAGTATTCTGTAATTTTGTATTCTGTTATGCTTTCCAAGCATTTGTTATTTTTTGATATGTATTCATAAATTTCCTTTTCTCCAAATACACCCTTTATTATAGTATTGGAGAAGAAATTATGAGCCCATTCCCCATGAGATCCTATAATTCCAAAGGGAATTAATTTTTTTACATATTCCCTTCCCTTTCCACATGCATCAAATCCTAAAATATCTGCCGGCTTGTCCCTAAAATCTCCAGCTGTAATATGAATAGAATATTCAATACCTTTTCTTAAATATTTATTTTGTAGCATATAGGGGATACTTTTCCAATCAATATTAGAATCTACATGCCAATTTATTACAATGCCTCCCTTTCCATAAGGAGAATTCACTAAATAAGGAATTTTTGATATCTTGAAGAGAAAAACTCTAAGTAATGTTCTAAGAGGAAAATCATCAGCATAGGCCTTAAGATATCCCAAGGGAAGGTTTGTGTAAATTAATTTACCTTGTCCATAATTTTTTATTATAATTCCTGGATATTTTTTACCATCCTTTGATATTACATAGGCATAAATATCCTCATTATTAAAGCTTTCCTTTAGATCAACCCTTGATATAGGATAATCTAATTCTCCATAAGAATAGCCTCCTAAAAGATGTCCATTTGTTAGTTTCCAGTAAGGGATTTCTAAAAAATCTTGATTTGTTTTATTTTCAATATGGAGATGACCAATAGTAAAACAATTATCTTTATACTTTTTATAGGTGATATAGTTTATGCCTAAGATTTTTGAAAATAATCCTTCATCGAGATACGCGTTTTTAATATTTTTTATTCCCACATCATATGCTAAAAATACATTACCCCCCCCCATCTCTAAGTACTTCTCTATCCAACCTTTTGCCTCTTTTGGAAGATACTGATTTATTCCGTCAGGAAATATGATTGTATTTTTGAATTTTAGAATATTTTCAGGTTTTAAGGTAATTAGATTAAAAATATTAACTTCTCTATAGATTACGCCTTCCTCTTCTAAAACTTTTTTATATGCATCCATTATGTATGGATAATCTTTTAAAGAATTGCTGTATAAAATTAGTACTTCAAAATCTTTTTTATTTATTGAATAGAGCTCTAAAAAATTTTTAGGGAAAAAGGAAAGAAAAGATATAATTAGGAAGCCAATCAGTAAAAAGTAAATGTATTTTCTCAATTTATAGTTCCCTCACCTTCGGTCATCATAAAACCATACACTTTTATCCTTCCTTTAATATATATTCCCTTTTTAGCTATTGTAGATATTGTTTTTCCTTCTTCTCCAATCTTGACTTTATCTTCTAAAAACACCTTTCCTTGAGAGAAGACATTTCCCTTTATATGTACATTTTCTCCTATAAAGATATCCTTTTCTCCAAATATATTTCCATCAATTTCAATATTCCCTTTTATAATAAGATTACTATAGGTCTTTATGTTTCCTTTTATATAGGCTTCTTTATCTTCTTCCTTTTCTTTAAAAGAGGAATGGGTATAAATCTCTTTAGCATAAATCCTTTTAAATTTACAATTTTTCTCTATTTTAATCTTGCCCTTTGATGTAGTGCTTACACCTAAATCGCAGCCTTCATTTACATATATGTCTTTTTCTGAGTCGAGCCATCTTATTATCTTTGTGTTTTTACCTAAGTGAATTTCACCTTCACATGCCATTGCTCGTATTTGATTATTAGCACCTATATATGCATTACCTTTTGTATAAACTTCTTTTTTGAAAGTTACATTTTCCTTTGAGGTTAAATTACCAAGTGTATATAGAATTTTGTCCACTTCGGTATGAGACTCTATAAATGCGGTATGCTCAACTTTTACTTCTTCTTCATTGAATTCTAAAGTTTTTGTTTTTTCAAGGGCTTTTTGTATATCTTCAATCTTTATTTTTTCATTCAGTTTCTTTTTAAAGGATTCTGAAAAGTATCTTGGATTTTTTGAATAATAGAAGTTAATCTCTAATGGGAGAATATCCCTCGGACTTATATACTCCTTTATGCTTGGTATAAAAGGAATTATAATAAGTATGATGAATATAAATGTTATCAGCAACAATTTATCTCTTCCCCATTTCTAAATCTTTCCGTTTTATGCCAAGTAGGATCTCTTTTTGTGATTAAGTCTATTAAGGCATCAAAAAAACCTAAAGATGAATACCACATGTTGAAGAAGAAATTAAAAAGAAGTAGAGGTAATAGGAATATTCTATAGGTAACCCCATCAAGAATGGCTCCTAACCCAATTTCATAAAAGGGAGCAAAATTACCACAGGAATTATATGCAGCAAGGAATATAAAAAAACTGCTACTTAAGATCTGCATTTCTCCTAAGAAAAAGAGAATAATAGAATCTATTAATCCTAAGAGAAATAAGGCAGACACTAAGTATACACAGAGTAGAAAAACTCCATCTATCTTTTTCCTTAAAGATAAATAAGGGGATTTAATAAGAGGTATTAGATATCTAAACATAACTTGATTATGACCTCTTGACCACCTTCTTATTTGTTTTGCTCTTACATGCCATGTTTCTGGTGCTTCTTCATAACATTCAGCCCTATTCATATAACAAACCTTTACTCCGTTTATATATGCTTTTATTGTGAGTTCTGTATCTTCAGCAAGAATTTTAGGGTTAAATCCTCCCAATTTTAAAATTAATTCTTTTCTGAAACCACCAACTGTTCCTCTATATTGAGGGATAAGTTTTAGATTATATCTTGCTTGTTGATCTACTTGGTATCCACCAATTCGTTCAAGATCAAACGATCTTGTTAGAAGGTTTCTTGAGATATTTAAAGGGATTACCCTTCCCATAACTACCCTCACCTCAGGATCTAAGAAGGCTAAAGCAAGATCTCTTATTATTCCTTTAGGTGGAATATAATCTGCATCAAAAACAATAATTGTTTCTCTATTTGCTATCTGTAATGCATCATTGAGGGGTGGAGATTTTCCTCTTTTTTAGAGGCATCTCTGTAAAAAGGTTTAATAATATGGGGATGTTTGCTATGGTAATTTTCTAAGATCTCTTTTGTTCTATCAGTGTAATTGTCATCTATAGGTATTATCTCTAATTTATCTTTTGGATAATCTGTATTAAGAAGTGCCTTTAAGATATTTTCTGCTACTTTTTCTTCATTATGCATAGGAATAAGCACACTTACTGAAGGTAAATCAGAATCTATTATATCATGGTATCCGAGCCTTTGTTCCCCAAAGGCTCTATTTAGGGTAAATAAGAAATGTCTTATAGAATATAAGGTGATTATTGACACTAAAAAGATTAAATATACCTTTAGTATTAGTATACCCATTTCCATTTTTCTTTACTTTTCTGTAATTTATTTGCTATTATCCCCGTATATAAGGAGTAGGATCTAACAATATAAATAAAATCTATAATAGGACAGAGAGTAAAGTAAAGAGGCAAGAAAAAAAGATAGGTAAATTTCAAAAGAATCTGTATAAAGAAGGTATATCTTATAACTCCAAAGATAATAGAATATATAAAAGTGATAATAATGACTATAAATTTAGTTAGGAGATTATGGGGAATTGGGACTAATGCTGTACCCATTATTATCGGTACAGTAAGCCAGATATCAATTTGGGTGTTTATGTATAGTTCAGAGAAAGTTTTAATGTTATATGGGAATCTTGAGGGAAAAAGGATAAAAAAGATAGAAGATATTAAAATCAATAGAAAAACAAATATAATCCATAATTGAATCGGTTTAGCTTTAATAAAATTTGAACTTATAATGCCAAATATAGATAGAAGTAATGTAAAAAGGAGAAAATTAAGGGGGGATATTTCCCTTCCATATCTAAAATGTACACATTTTTGAAGATATTATTTTCGCTTGTTACTATATTTATATCCTGAATAGGAGGAAGAAATTTCTTAGTAAATTCACACATAAAAAAAGGGTTATTTGTGGATAGAAGGATAATAGGAATATTTCAAAATGTAAAACTATGAGTGTCAAACCAAAGAAAATGCTCTTTATTGAGTAATTGAATTTTCTATATGATCTATGATATTGAATAAAGCTGCCTCTTTTCATATATGTTTATGTTTTTTGAAACTTAGCCTTTTGGGATTATATAATGATTTATAAATTATTGCAAGTAATATATTTAGATTTATTTAATTACCTAAACAAATTCTTTTGGGAACATAAAGAAAATCAAGAGCAATATTTTGATTGATAATCTCTTTATCTTTTGTTTCTATCTTCTCAGGATAGCTTTCTCTTAAACACTTATCATTTTTTAACTAATAGGAATAAATGTCTCTTCTTTAATTATTTTTATATATTTTTCCATAGGATACATTTAAATTAGGTTTTGTATATTTCCACCTCTTTTATTCCGAAAACAGCATTTGTAATGAATAATTTTTCTGCTTTAAAAACTTCTTCTACATTTATCTTTTTCTCTTTAATTTTCTCATTATTTTGTTTCATTAAAAATCTTTTAAATATACCATTTAGTAATCCTGAGGATTTTGGGGGTGTATAATAATGATTTCCTATTTTAATAAAAATATTTGCCCGTGATGTCTCTGTAACCTCACCATTCTTGTTAACAAATAAAACATCAAAAAATTTTTCTGAGTATTTTTTATATTCTCTATTATAAATCCTACGGTTAGTGGTTTTATGATACAAGAAAACATTGTTTTTATCTATCAGGGTTTTTGAGAGGGTAATCTTTTCCATATTTTTAGAACAAAAGTTTTTCATATCATATACAATTTTTTGTATTTCCACATCACCATTTTTTGAAAGTAATAGTCTTATTCTGTATGATTGTTCTGTTAGATTTTTTCTTAACCTGATATAACTTATCTAAAATTTGGTCTTCATCAAATTGGAAATCGAAATATAAAGCTGAATTTTTAAGTCTTTCTAAATGGTATGTTAAGAGAAAATATCCTTGTTCAAAATTCTCTTTTGTTATATTTAGATTCAAATCATAAAAATTTTTAATCTCATTATTAAAGTTAGCACAGTACAAAATTGTTTCAATTAATCTAAACTTTGGAGCTTTTGTTACCAAAAACTTATACTTAAGTTTGCATTCATCATATTCTTTTTGAGGATCAGAATCTGCTACTATACCACTTCCTATTCCTAACTCACCTTTTCCATTTTTGTCTATCAACAAAGTTCTTATTGCCACATTGAATACTGCGTCGTGGTTTGGTTTTATAAATCCCACAGAACCCGTATAAACATACCTTGGTTCTATTTCCACTTCTTTTATTATTTGCATACTTCTAATTTTAGGTGCACCAGTTACAGAACCTGAAGGAAATAAGGAATGAAATAATGTGTATAAATTGATATTTGGTTTTATTCTCGCTTCTATGGTAGAAGTCATCTGAAATAAGGTTTTATATTTTTCTATTTCAAGAAGTTTTTTAGCTTTTACTTCACCCAATAAAGAGATCTTTCCTAAGTCATTTCTTAAAAGATCAACTATCATTATATTTTCTGCACGGTCTTTGATACTTTTTTGTAATTTATGGGCCTGAATTTTATCTTCATAGATATCTTTACCCCGAGAAATTGTTCCCTTCATTGGTTTAACAATAACAATATCTCCAGTTTTTCTAAAGAATAGTTCTGGAGAGAAGGATATTATAGAAAAATTCTTTGTTTTAATGAAAGCACAATAGGAGACACTTTGGGTTTGTTTTAATTTATTATATAATCCTAAAATTGAACCTATAAATTCAAACTTTAACTTTATTGTGTAGTTAATCTGATAAGTATCACCGGAAAAGATGTAATCCTTTATTCTTCCTATATTTTCTACGTATTCTTTCTTGGAAGTATTAAGACGTAGATTAGTTAATTTAAATCTTAAATTTTCTTTATTGAGATTTATAGTAGAAAGGTTACTTACCAAATCAATTCCTTCTTCAAAAACCCCGATCTTATGATTATAGATGATTGGTCTTTCATAAGCGTAAAAAAAGGCTAATGGGAATTCAAGATTATAATCCATATTGTCCTTATAATCTAAAAAATATCCAAGTTCATAGGATAAAAATCCTGCAAGATAAAGACCTTCATTAAGTTTTTTTTCTAATCGTTCAAAAAATTCTCTTATATCTTTATCTTGTGGTTTTGTTAGTACTAATTTTTCTTTTGGTGAGATAAAAATATAGGAAAGAAAATTGTCTTCGTCAATTTTTAATGTTTCATATATGGCAAACTCTTTCTGGGTAAGGATGACTTTTTTTACAATATCTTCCAATTCTTTATAGATTTTCTCTCTTGACCTTAGAGTTTGAAATTTTTTACTCTCTTCCAACACCTTTATATATGAATCCATATTTTTTAGCTTCTTTAGGATCTAATACATTTACTCCATCAATGATAATGGGTTTTCTCATAAGGCCTTTTAACTTTAAGAAATCTGCTTTTTTAAACTCATCCCATGCAGTAAGAATTAGTAACAAATCTGAATCTTCTGATGCTTCATATATATCGTTACAGTATTCCACATCTTTTATCAGTTTTTTTGCCTCTTCCATGCCATAAGGATCATAAGCTTTTATGTTTGCTCCATCATTCTTTAATAGATTTATTATTTTTATAGCAAGAGAATTTCTTACATCATTGGTGCCTGCTTTAAAGGTAAGCCCCCATATGGAGATGGTAAAATCATATAAGAGATCAGAAAGTTGTTCTTTTACTTTATAAACTATATACCTTACTTGATGTTCATTCTTTTCTAATATTGCTCTTAAGAAATCAGGTTCATAGCCATTTTTTTCTGCCATCTTAATAAGTCCCATCAGATCTTTACTTAGACAAGGGCCTCCAAATCCAATTCCTGGGCTTAAGTGTTCTCCCCCTATTCTTTTATCATATTTCATTCCTTCTATAACCTCAAAGACATCTACGGAGAATTTCTCACATATATTGGCTATCTCATTGATGAAAGATACTCTCATGGCAAGGAAAGCATTGGAGGCATATTTAATTAGGATTGCAGTTATAGGAGTAGTTATTACCATTGGAGCTTGAAAGGGAAAAAATAATTCTTTTAAAGAGTTAATTACATAATCCTTTTCTGCCCCAATAACTATTCTCGAAGGATTGAAAAAGTCATAAACCGCTTTTCCTTCTCTCAGAAATTCAGGTACTATTGCTAATTCATAATCATCTCCTTCTTTTTTACCCTCTTTGCTAAAAATCTCTCTTATTTTTGATAATGTTCCTATCGGAATTGTGCTTTTTATAGCTATTATCTTTCTATTCTTTAAAAATTTGCTTATGGATTTTGCGGAAGATATTACTTGAGATAGATCAACTTCTCCATCGTTCTTGGAAGGAGTATTCACGCATATAAAGATAATTTCTGAGTTTTCTATCGTTTCTTCAAAATTAGTAGTAAAGAAAATTCTTTTTTCTTTTGTATTTTTATTTAGAAGTTCTTCTATTCCCTCTTCATGAATGGGAGAAATGCCTTTCTTCAAAAGATTGATTTTCTCCTCATCTATATCTAAACATATTACTCTATTTCCTACTTCTGCAAGACCTAATGCTGTCACAAGGCCAATATATCCAGTCCCTATAATTCCTATATTTTTCATTCTTTTCCTCCTAACTTTCGTATATGAATATTACTACTTTATAAAAATCTGTCTTGTTTTTGAGTTCAAATTTATTATCAAGCCATTCTTTTATTTTTAAAGTTCTTGGATTTATATCGGATAAAATAAGGACAATCTTTCTATAATTCTTTATTTTTTGTTCTATATTTTCGGGAGAGAAAAAGTCTGGGCTTACAGGTATATATGGAAGTCTTCCTCTATTGTAGTATTCAAATGGTCTATAATAAAAATGCTCGCTAATTAGTACTATGTGATCTTCTTGAGAATTCTCATGGATATACTTTACCACGTCTCTCCATGGACGATTTAAGTAGCTTATACGCTGATAGTAGGATATATTTAAAAGGGAATATGTTCCAATGATAAATAATATTATTAGTGTGATTATGGGGTAATACTTAAATTTTTTAATTCCTCTTGCTATAAGGATAAAAAGGGCAGGCATAAAAGGAGAAAGATATCTACTACTATAAAAGCTTTTTCCAAAGGAAGAGATAATAATTAAGGTTATGAAAGGTATGAAAAAGTACAAAATATTTAATAAAAAACCTTTTTTGTTTTCATAAGGAAATAATAATCCCAAAATTATTAGCCCCCAAAATATGATAAATAATGGATATTGTAAGTTTAGTCTTTCAAGGAAGCTTCTTGCAAATCCAAAAAAGGCTTGATAGAAGGAGATACCAATAGTATAAAGAGAAAGTTTTTGGGCTCCTTGATATACTTCTGGAGTATTTCTTGCGAAGATTACGTAAAGCCATGGAGAAAAGAAGAGTAATATTATGAACTGTGTGATAATCCAATTTTTAAGATTCTTAAGATTTTTTCTTTGGTATATGAACATATAAATATTTTCGGCTATTATCAGAAGACTTGAGAAAAAGTGAGTATAAAGTAAAAGAGAGTTTATTATTAAGAGTTTAATAAGATTTTTCTTATTAAATTCTTTATTGATTAAATCATAGGTATAGTTTAGAGATAGGAGGACTAAGAAAGTAAATAATGGATACATTCTTGCCTCTTGGGAAAAATAGATTAAAAAGGGAGATAGGGCAAAAATGAGAGAAGAAATTAGGGCTGTAGTTTCATCATAGAGCTTCTTAACTAATTTATATAAAAGAGGAATACTTAAAACTCCAAAAATCATAGGAAGAGATCTTAAAGCTAATTCTGAATCACCAAATATGCTTGTCCAAAAATAGACAAGTATAAAATAGAATGGTGGATGAATTCCTGTCTGTGATCTATTGAGGATAATTCCCAAGATTCCACTGTAGGATACTTGGGCAGTTATAGCTTCATCAAGCCAAATACTCCTTTCTGTTATTTTATAAAATCTTAATAGGAATCCTATGATGGTAATTATAGGAATTAGACTACTTTTTCTCATATCTCTATTTAATGCTACCAATCCTATAATAGCAGGAAGTGCGGTATTTATTAAGAACAATAAAAAGGCACTATTAAAGGAAGCTATAAGAGAAAGGCCTAATCTTCCTAATATAAAGACTGCTGTTCCTTCTCTAATACCTAATCCCCCAATTGTAATAGGGATAAGGTTGACAAGCATAACTATGGGGTAGCCAATAAAGGTGGATAAAAAGGAAAACCTTTCAAAGGAGTTTGCTAAAAAGTATACTTCTACTAATACGATAGTGTAGGATAATAGAGAAAGGAGAAAGTTTATAATTAGAGTTTTCCTTTTTATTTTTAAAAATTCTTGGATAAAACCTGGAAATTTGTTAAAGGGAAATATGTTATTTATGTTTTTTATTGCTCTTTGATAAAAAATCACAAATAGAGAGAAAAGAATAAAGATTCCTAAAAGAAAGGAAATAAATTCTCCAAAGAATATATAAAAACCTGCTAATGCAAGGATTAAAACTGCTAAAAGGTCGAAGGCTTTATCAAGTATGACTAAGATTAATCCTTCCATCCTTTTTTCTTTGTCAATATTTCCTATCCTTGCTACCTCTCCTACTCTTCCTGGAGTTATAAGACCTATACTCATACCTATAAAATAGCTTTCCCCAGATTTTAAAAGGGAACTTTCTTTAGATACTTCTTTTAAGAGAAGGTGCCATTTGATTATCTTAAAGAAGGTAAATAGAAAACCCAAAACCACAGCTAAAAATAAAGGTTTTATGTTTATGTAAACAAGGGATTTTATTATTTCCTTTGTAGGTACTTTCTTAAATATAAAGTAAAAAACAAGGATAGTTATTATTAACTTTAAAATGTTAATAAGTAAATTTTTCTTTCCCTTCTCCATCGTACTCTCTTGTTATTTTAATAAATTTATTATTCACTTCTAATATATGATAACTAAAATAATCTTTCAATTCTTGTATCTGGAAATATCTTGAGGATGGTATGAATATGTATGGATTTTCTACTCCAATTCCTATTTTATCTATTCTGTAATGTGAACTTATTTCTTCTTCAATGATAACTTTATCTTCCATTACCTTTATTTTTCTCTTATGAAAAATTGGACCCCTTTTTTTGTATGATATAAGCATTCCTCTTAATAGATTTTTGACGAAAAAACTTATTTTTTTGTTCCTCCCAAGGGTTATCTGGAATAATCTTAAAAGTATGTTTTTTAAAGGGGTCATTTTGTTGAAAGGTATCTCTAAGAGAGGTCCTTCTGAGATATAACCGTCTTGAGTAGATATTGAAGATTTTGGGTTTAGAAAAGGCGAGTAAATTTTGCCCTTTGTATATACTATAGGACCGCTATCTTTCAGGGAGAGGTTTGTTTTTTTAAAATCTATTCTAAGGACCCCTTGCTTTTTTAGATTTCCTATAATATAGAAATTTTCATTGCTCTCTATAAATATACCGCTTTCTGGAAAATATTGTGAGAATTTTTCTTCATAAATAGGATTTTTTAATTCTCCATCATAGAGATTTTGGTGAGCTTGAATATAAGTATAACCTATATAAGCAAGATATCTATCATCTAGGTTAAAGGGACCAATGCTTTTTTCTTCTTGTAAGGCTTTTCTCAAAGAATATAAGATTTTTCTTGCAGAATCATTCCATTTTGCAGAGTATTCTATTCCAGATGGGATTATATATTTGGTATTTCTGGAAGCATATTCACCTCCAAAAGAAAGGTCAGGATGGGAGAAGTAAACTAGGAAATTAATGGCTTTTATTATCATGTGTTGTACTTTTTCATTCCTTGTCTTCTCATGATATTTGGAAAGATAGTCAATGGCTAAGGAAAGATATCCTATATCAGGCCCTTGATATTCTGGAAACCATCCTTCCTTTTTTTGCATCTCCTCTAATTTTTTTAATTTTATTAATGCTCCTTTTTTAAATCTTTCATCAGATGTTAATAGATAAATATTGTACAAGGATATAATACTTCCTGCTACTTGATTGGTGGCTGAAAAGTCTTCATGGGATAATAAGAATTCTCCTGCCTTTTTTAAATGCTTTATTGCTTTATCCATATCTAATTTCTCTTTTAAGATAATTAAAGTTTCTGATATAGCATAGGTAGAAAATGCTGTAGCCACAAAGCTATGTTCATTAGGATACCATTCATCAAAAGATCCATCACTCTTTTGTATTTTGCACCAAAAGTCTATTCCACCTTTAATAAAAGATAGGATCTTGTTGTCTTGGAAGTAGACATTTTCAGGATTATCTAAATTATATAAAAGGGCTAATGTTAATACTGCTTCTTGAAATCTTGCACAAGCAAAATCAGTAATATTATAATGCCAGAAATTCCTATCAAAGCACCCAAAAGTTGGACTATGGAAATTCTTGTCCAAAAGTCCCAAAAGTCTGGGAATTTCAGGAAGAAGCTTTCTTAAATATATACTATTCAAAGCCTATTTCCTCTAAAATTAGATATTCCTTTTTTCTTCCATGGGTGAGATGGCTTAACATCTCACCTATAAGTCCTATGGATAGGAATTGTATACCCACAATCATTAATAATACACCAAGAGTTAGTAGAGGTCGTGTACCTATTTTTTCTCCTGTTACAAATTTGTATATTACTAAATATAGATTTGTTAAGAAACCAGATGAGAAAAACAATATTCCAGTACCTCCAAAAAAGTGCATAGGTCTTCTAAGGAATCTTGTTAGGAATATGACGGTTATCAAATCTAAGAATCCCTTAATTATTCTTTCCCATCCATATTTTGATTTTCCATATTTTCTTTCGTGGTGGGTTACAGGAATCTCTGTAACACGGAATCCTTTGCTATAGGCTAATGCAGGAATATATCTATATAGTTCTCCATAAATTTCTAAATTTTCAATAACCTCTCTTCGGTAGGCTTTGTATCCACAATTAAAATCATGTATATTAACACCAGAAAGAAGGCTTGCCAGTTTATTAAAGATCTTGGAGGGTAAGGTTTTTGTGATAGGGTCTTTTCTTTCCTTTTTCCAACCTGATACTAAGTCGTAACCTTCTTTTATCTTTTCAATGAATCTGGGAATTTCTCTTGGGTCGTCTTGAAGATCTGCATCCATGGTAATAATGATATTACCTTTTGCTTTTTGAAAACCAGCTGATAATGCAGAAGCCTTTCCAAAGTTTCTTCTGAGTTTTATTATTTTTAATCTATTATCTTCTTTGTGAAGCTCTCTCAAAACTTTGTAAGAGTTGTCTGTACTTCCATCATCAATAAAGATAATTTCAAAGGATAGATTTAAAGGGGTGGTATTCTCAACGATACCCTTATATAGCTCCTTTAATGTGCTTTCTTCATCTTTTAAAGGTATTACAAAAGATATATCCACTACTCCCATGTATTTAATTATACTAAATATTGAGGGAGTATGCTAAATAAATTTTGTTTTTATTCAAAAACTTCTCCTCCATACGTAAAGATACTTTCTTTTTAACCCTTCCCTATGTTCTTGGAGAATTATCGAGTGAATTAAAAGATTTAGGGGGGTATTTATTAACCCCCCTAAGAGTTTTAGATTTTATTTTCCCTTATCTGGAGCTTGCTCAAATTTAATTCCTGAGGAAAGAGTAAAGGTAAGTTGGTGATACCTTTCACCCCAATAACTTGTATCGCCTATGGTGGTTTTTTCTTCATCAACTTTACCATTTACGGTACCTGTAAAGGTATTATTAATGGTATCTACAATAATATTAATTTCTTTTGCTGGACCCTTTGAAAGATCTAAATTAGAAATTAAGTTATTTAGATCTCCTAAGGAGTAAATTTGTTGAACTGTAATCTTGATGGATACTTGAGGATTTTGACTACTTAAAGGTATTTTAATCTGCCATATAGAGGATCTGGAAGATAAAATCCCATTTTTATCTAAATCTATGAATTCCTTACTATAAGTTTGGGCTCCCACATCTACTATTACACGGAAAAAATTAGATTTTATTTTTAAATCTTCATTTCTTGCACTATAGGGGGTTAATCCCCTTATCTCTTTTAGGGATAACCATAGTTCTTTGTCTTTATAGGTTGGTTCTTTTGAATTATATTCAAAAAGTTTTGTAGAGTATTTGAATCCATCCCATTCATAGATCTCTGCTTTAAACTTCTTTTTGCCTACAAGGTAGTCTATTTGAACAAAGAAATATAAATTTCCAGACAAAGCATTTAGTTCATTTTCACCTTTTGTAGAAATTTGGAAATAAGAGTTATAAACTGGATTTTGTAATACTAAGTTTAAATTACCATTTACATTGAGTTTATCTTTTAGTAAGGTTAATTCTCCACCTACACCTGCGCTGGCAACTTTATAGTTTAATCCTATCTCTGCATAAGCACTGGTATCCATATAGGAAGAAATGAAACCATTACAATATAGAGGATCTAATTCCGCTCCTAATTCTATACCTATTTTGCCTCTTAGTCCAAAAGATCCAGATACATTAAAAGGACCAACAGGACAGGTTATTGGAAAGCTCCAATCTACATTATATTCAGATTTATCCCTATATTTCACATTTGTCTTAAAAGATTCTTCAATCTTTTTTTCTCCCAGTATATAGACTCTTGTATAGCCTTTATGGGAGGTGTTATTTTCTCCAGCACCTATATCGGTTTCCACTTTAATTAATTCTGCATTTTTACCCAAAAGTCCTACTGTGGCATATGCAAAGGCATTTGAAGAAACCTTCTTCTCTTCTCCTACAAGTTTTAGCCCAGTCCCTACCTTAACGTTAAAGTCCTCATTTCCCAAGGGTAATTCCCAAATTCTTTCCCAATTTAAATTTTTAAATTCTTTCTGAGGTTCTTCCTTTGTTTCTGGAGTATATGGGACTATCTCTTTAAATATTTTTCTTTGGAGCTCAAAATTTTGTTTTGGTATTACTATGCGTTGTATTAGAATTTCTTCTTCAGGGTCTCTTAAAGAGTACCCATAAGAGTTTAATGTTTTCTCAATCTCATTGATCTCTTTTAAAAAATCCTCACCAGTAATCTTTTTCCCATTTGATAATGTGATTATCTGACTTTTTTGAATCTTAAAAAAGTTATAATCAAAGGGTTTAAAAGTAATAGGTGGTTTCTTAATGATGATAATTTTGGAACTTTTGGCATCAAGTACTACTGGTGTAGTAAGTTTTACTGATATTTTGGGAATATTTTGAGGAACTTGTGGTACATTAAAGTTTTGGGCACTCACCGCACTAATTGAGAGAATAAGCCAGAAAAGGGTGATAATGAGAAATACTTTTTTCATCTTTTCCTCCTTAATTATTTCTTATTAAAAGTTAAAGAAGGATCAACATATGTCTTGATCTGATATTTTGATCCCCCTATATCTTTTTATAATATTTTAAAATATTTTTGGAAATAAAGTAAGTGATATAGATCACATGGGTAATTGTAAAAGTAAATTATCAAAATTCATGAAGATAAGCTTTAATTTTTATAACTTTCCCTTTTTCTATTTTGAATTCCACATTGCAATATAAGGAATCTTGATAAAATATGCTTTCTATCTCTTTTTTGTTATAATTTATAATTCCAAATTTTTCGTATAATATGCCATTCTCAATTTTTGGAAAGTAATAAAGATACTCTTTATCATTTATTTTTGTAGGGTTATATCTAAATCTATTTAGCACCTTTTTATAACTATCCCCAACTTGAATTCCTCTTGGCCCCTTTACTCCTCTTTTAATAATCTCTACACAGAATATGTACCTTTCTAAATCATTATTATTTTGAGCTGGTGCAAGCCAGAAAGATCCCCATGGATAATAGAGGTATTCTATGTAATCTCCATAGGTTGCCCAATACTCTCTTTTCGTATTAATTGGATTTCCAAATTTTTTTAAAAGTTCTTCCTTCTTAGAGGTAAACCTTAAATTTTCTAAAATAGGCTCCTTAGCAGAAAAGGGGCCCTTGTTGTTTTTAAAAATAAAGATATCATCTTTATGGGTAAAGATCCATGTAAAGATTATTAAAATTCCTATGAAAAATAATGTGAGAAAATATATTTTTTTCATTTTTAAAACGATTTTGATAGATCCTTTAAGTTTTTACCGAATATTATTATAATAAAATAAAAAACAAGTTAAAAGGAAGGGTTTACAATCCATGGATGAGATAAAAAAGGGGGATATAATAGAAGGAAGATATTGGGATGAACCTGTAGAAGTTATTGATGTGGAATATCTTGATGAGAGGATTAGTATTTTAGGAAGAGGTATAAAATCATCTCTATCTGTAGAGACTATAATTCCTAAGTCAGATTTAAAAGATATAAATAAAATTTCTAATATATGGGATTTTTCTGGAAATCCCAAGTTTGTTAAATTGAATCTTCAGGCTATAAGATTTAAATATGCAGATCTTTTTGAGCCCTTCTTAGCTGTAAATGTTTCAAAGATTGAACCTCTTCCCTTTCAGCTTGATGCAGTATATAGAAATATTTTGAAACAAACAAGGATAAGATTTCTTATTGCTGATGACCCTGGGGCTGGAAAAACTATTATGGCTGGATTATTGATAAAGGAATTAAAACTTAGGAGAATAATAAATAGAATATTAGTAGTAATACCAGGGCATTTAAAAGATCAATGGAGAAGAGAGTTAAAGGAAAAATTTGATGAAATATTTGAGGTGATAGATAGATCAACCTTTGATTCTACATATGGAGACAATCCTTTTAATAGGAAGAATCAAGTTATTACATCTATTGATTTTGCAAAGCAAGATGATATTTTATCAGCCTTGCGTTATTCCACATGGGACCTTATAATTGTAGACGAAGCCCATAAGATGGCTGCATATAGATATAATGATAAGACTAAGAAAACTCAAAGATATAGGTTGGGCGAAGTATTATCAAAAATCTCTCCTCATTTACTCTTTTTGAGTGCAACACCTCATAAAGGAGATCCTGAAAATTTTAGATTATTATTAGACCTACTTAGGCCAGGATATTTTTCCAGTAAAGAAATTTTAGAAGAATCTTTGAAGAACAATGATAACCCGCTTTTTATAAGAAGGTTAAAAGAACAGTTAAGAGATTTTAATAATAAACCCATATTTACTAATAGGTATTCCATAACAGTTAGGTTTGAACTTTCAGATAAGGAAAAGGAACTTTATAACGAGCTGATAAGGTATGTAAAAGAGGAATATAATAAACAAACAGGTAATGATAATAAAAGAAATGTGGGATTTGCCCTTTTAGTACTTCAAAGGAGAATGGCATCAAGTGCTTATGCTTTATATAAATCCTTAGAAAGAAGAAAGAGAAAATTAGAGGAATTATTAGTTGGTGAAGGTAAGCAAGAAGAACCTTCTTTAGGTGTAGAAAATATAGAAGAGCTGGATGATATGGAGGAGGAAAAGAGATGGGAAGAGGAAAAGAAATGGGAAACATTAACCTTTTCAAGGACAAAGGAAGAGTTAAGGGAAGAGGTAAGAAGTATTGAGAAATTAATGAATATGGCAAAAGAAATATATGAAAGAGGCGAGGAAGTAAAGATTAGGGAACTTAAAGAAGCTATAGAAGAAGGATTTAGGAAGATAAAAGAAACAGGTGGCCCAGAAAAGATATTAATATTTACAGAAGCAAAAGATACTTTGGAATATTTGGTGAAGAAAATATCGGGATGGGGTTATAAGGTAAATTTTATACATGGTGGAATGAAACTTGAGGAAAGGATAGAACAGGAAAAGAAATTTAAAAATGAAACCCAAATAATGGTGGCAACAGAAGCAGCAGGTGAAGGTATTAATCTACAATTTTGTAATATAATGATCAACTATGACATTCCTTGGACTCCTATTCGACTGGAACAAAGAATGGGTAGAATTCACCGATTTGGTCAAAATAGAGATGTATATATATTTAATATGGTATCTGGAGACACTATAGAAGGTAAGATATTAGGTAAGCTATTAGATAAATTGGAAGAAATCAAGAGCAAATTGGGAAGTGATAGGGTATATGATGTGATTGGAGATATCTTTGCTGGAAAGAATCTTTATCAATTGGTTATTGATGCTATAGTTAAGGTTAAGAGCATAGAAGATATATATAAAGAGATAGAGATTATAGGAGATGATGAAGAGCTTAAAAGGATAAAAGAAGAAGTACTTGCCGAATCTCTTGCTGTAAGAAATATTGATTTTACAGCTATAAAAGAGATGACTGAGCTTGCTGAAGAACAAAGGCTTGTGCCTGAATATGTAGAGGGATTTTTCAGAAATGCCTTTGAAAAAGCAGGAGGAAAAATATCAGTAAAGAAAGATGGTATTTTATCAGTGGATTCTGTACCTTATGAGTTAAGAAAGTTTAATAATGATGATAATTTTAAGAATGCATACGGAACAATTATGACAAGCTATAGTAAGATAACCTTTGATAAAAAGACAGCATCAAGAGAGAATGCCGAATTTGTTTCTTTTGGTCATCCTCTTTTTGAAGCTGTCCTTTCTTGGGTGATGAAACAGGGAGAAAAGGAATTGAGGAGAGGAGCTACCTTTTTAGATCCAGATGGAAGATATAATGGAATTATATACTTTGTGGAAGGAGAGGTAAGGGATGCAAAAGGTATTGCTGGAAAAAGAATTTTTGCTTTATATGATGATGGAAAGGAAATAAGAGAGGTAAATCCTAAGATAATATGGGAATTTACTCCTGCTGAAAAAGTTGATGAAAATATAACTTTTGATGAAAAGAAAATAATAAATTTTTCCCTAAATCTCATAGAAAAATATAAAAATGAACTTTTAGAGGAGCGTCTAAGACAAGCAGAAATAAAAAGAAAATATGGACTTAAATCTTTAAATGATATTATTACGGAACTTGATAATGAAATTATGGAGTATGAAGATAGAAAAGCAAAGGGAGAGAGGGTTGATATTGTCATTAGTAATAAGGAAGAGCAAAAGAAAAAATATCAAGAAGCGAAGAATAATTTAGAAAAGGAAATTGAGCAAGAGACATCTTTGTCCTATACTAAGCCAAAAATTCTTACTATCATACGTGTAATCTCTGGAAAAAGTAAAGATGAGATGGTAAGCGATGAAGAGATAGAGAGAGTAGGGATGGAAGTAGCTATGGATTATGAGAGGAAAGAAGGAAGGATTCCTGAAGATGTATCAAAGGAAAATTTAGGATATGATATAAAATCAAGAGGGGAAAATGGGGTAAGATATATTGAGGTAAAGGCAAGGGTTGATGAAGGAGCGGTAGCCCTTACTCCAAATGAGTGGTTCATGGCAAAAAGATTTGGCGAAAAGTATTATCTTTATGTGGTAGTGAATTGTGGAAAATCACCCGAGCTTTATATTATCAAAAATCCTTCTGCCACTATAAAGCCTGAGGAGAAAATAGAAGTCGTTAGATATATGGTAAGTCCTGAGGAGTGGAAGGAAAAGGGAATAAGAATAATTGGTTGAGGAAAGGAGTTATGAGTAATGAAGGAAGATAAAAGATTTATTGAGGTAACATTCCCTATTAAAGAGGTAAGTAAAGAATCCTCAAAGGAAAAAAGTATTAGACAAGGTCATATATCAACTTTGCATATTTGGTGGGCAAGGCGTCCCTTAGCAAGCTCACGTGTTACCTCTTATTCTGCCTTAATCCCATATCCCAATGATCCTGTAAAAGAGGCAGACATAAGACAATTTATCATAAATTTTTCTAAATGGGAAAATTCTCTTAATAAACATTATATAGAAAGGGCAAGAGAGGAAATAATTTCTGCAAATAATGGAGTTCCACCAAAGGTTCTTGATCCCTTCTCAGGAGGTGGATCTATCCCCTTAGAAGCTTATAGGATTGGGTGCGAAGTATATGCCAGTGAATATAATCCTGTGGCAACTTTAATATTAAAATGTACCTTGGAGTATCCTCAAAAATATGGAAAGAGGAAGATAAAGGTAAATAATGGCCTTTTTGAAGAAGAGATTGAGATAAATCATCTTCTTGAAGATGTGAAAAAGTGGGGGGAGTGGGTACTTAATGAGGCAAAAAAGGAGATAGGAAGATTTTACCCAGAAGATGAAGATGGGAAAACTCCTGTGGGATATATTTGGGCAAGGACTATTCCTTGTCAAAACCCTTTATGTGGTGCTGAAATTCCATTAATAAAGCAATTTTGGCTTTCCAAGACAGATAAGAAAAAGATCTCTCTATATCCGTATGTGGAAGGGAAAGAGGTTAAATTTAAGATTGTGGGTGATGGCTACGAAGAAATACCAAAGGATTTTAATCCTGAAAAGGGTACTGTCTCAAAGGCTATACCGGTATGCCCTGTATGTGGATCTACCATAGATGGTGATACTACAAGAAAGTTATTTCAAAATAGAAAATCTGGTCAGAGAATGATAGCAGTAGTCCTACATAGTGGTAAAGGTGAAGGAAAAACATATAGATTGGCAACAGAAAAAGATATGGTAATTTTTAAATCCGCGGAAAAATACTTAGAAGAAAAAAGAAGTAAATTAATGGAAGAATGGGGAATTGACCCTGTGCCAGATGAGGAGATGAATACAAAGGATCCGAATACAGTTGCTGGCAGGGGGTATGGTTTTAAGAAGTGGGGTGATCTTTTTAACTCTCGCCAAAAGCTGGCATTGATTACCTTTACAGAAAAGGTTAGGCTTGCATATAAAAAGATGATTGAAGAGGGATATGATGAAGAATATGCAAAAGCAGTGGTAAGTTATTTGGGGTTAGTTTCAAGCAGATTAGCTGATATAAATTCAGTCTTATGCCATTGGGATGGAACATGGGAAAAAATAGCAACTACTTTTTTAAGACAAGCTTTACCTATGAATTGGGATTATATTGAAGCAAATGTATTTTCAGAAAGGAGTTATTCTTATAATAATATATTAGAATATAATATTTTAAAGGTTCTCTCTCATCTTTCTCAAATTCCACCTGTAGAATTAGAGTTGGAAGGATGAAGAGCTTAGAGGAGATTAAAAAGATTCTCAGTGAGCACAAAGAGAAGATAAGGGAAAAATACGGTGTGGTTATACTTGGAGTATTTGGTTCTTATGCAAGGAGTGAGCAAAAAGAAACAAGCGATGTAGATATTCTTATTGAAATTGAGAGACCAATTGGACTTAAATTTTTTGAGTTGTGAAATGAACCTGAAAAAATTCTTGGTTGTGAGGTTGATCTTGTAAGGGAAAAGCTTCTTAGAGAGGAAATTAAAAGTGATATATTAAAAGAGGTCGAAAGGGTATGAAACGGAAATCTTCTCCAAGTGCAGTAATTAGAAAGATTGAGATTATAGGCGAAGCTGTAAAGCAACTTCCCAGGGAATTAAGAGATAGATTTGATGAAATTCCATGGAGCTTTCTGGCAAAGACAAGAGATAAGATCATACAATTCTACCATGGTGTGGATTATGAAATAATCTGGAAAATCATAAAAGAAGAACTACCGTCCCTGAAATCGTCCTTTGAAAAAATTTATGTTAAACTTTTGGAGGGAAAAGAATGAAAAAACTCTTGATTCCCAAGGTTATTCAAGCTTCTGCCACAGAACTTCCCTATCCTGATAATTTTTTTGATGCTGTTTTTACTGATCCACCCTATTACGATAACGTAAATTATGCTGAACTTTCTGACTTTTTCTATGTATGGTTAAAAAGAAGTATAGGAGATTTATATCCAGATTTATTTTTAACCCCTTTGACACCTAAGAGTAAAGAGATAGTAGCAAATCCTGTTAGACATGGTGGTTCAGCTAATACAAAGAAGTTTTTTGAGGAAAATCTTAAAAGGGCTTTTCAAGAGATATATAGGGTATTAAAGCCCAATGGAATATGCGTAATAGTATACACCCATAAATCTACTTCAGGTTGGGAGACCTTGATAAACTCTCTTTTAGATTCTGGTCTTGTACCCTCTGCCTCTTGGCCTATAGATACTGAGATGAAGACAAGGATTAATGCAAGAGAAACAGCATCCCTTGCATCCTCCATATATATAGTGGCGAGAAAGGCAAAAAAAGAGGGTATAGGTTGGTTTCATGAAGTAAAGGAGGAGATTAAAAAATATGTATATAATAAATTGGAGCATCTTTGGAAAGAAGGCGTAAGTGGGGCAGATTATTTTATATCTGCCATAGGATCTGCTATAGAGGTTTTCGGAAAATATGAAAAGGTGATGGATATTAGTGGAGATGAGATAAGGGCAGAGAGATTGTTAGAGTATGTAAGAGAAGTTGTTACTGATTATACCATTCATAAGATATTGCATGATGGAATTTCAGCTTATTTGTCGCCTCTTACACGTTTTTATATCCTATGGCGATGGACCTATGGGGAAAGTAAGGTAGAATTTGATTCTGCAAGGAAACTTGCCCAAAGTGTAGGAATTGATATTGAGAAGGAATGGAATAAGGGATTCATAAAAAAGGATAAGGAGTTTATAAGGGTATTAGGACCTCATGAAAGAAAGATAAGTGAGATAGAAGAATCAGATGAGCTGATAGATGTGCTTCATTTAGTATTAAATTATTATAGTGAAGGTAAGAGGGATTTAATAAAGTCTGCATTAAAGAGAAAAGGTTTTGCTGATAAAGAATATTTCTATATAGTTGCTCAGGCAATTTCAGAGACATTACCCAATGATAGCAAAGAAAAAAAGCTTCTTGATGGCTTCTTGGCGGGTAAGGAAAACTATAAGAGAGATGAAGAGAAAAATATAGAGCAATTAGGATTTGAAAGTTAAAGAAAAGAGGTGGATGTTGATGAGTTCTTTAATTCCTTTTGTGCAAATTGCAAAACCTCATCAAGATATATTAGAGGGAAAATTTACCTTAGATGTATATGCTGCAGACCTTTGGAGAGTGTATAAAGGAGAAGAACCTCTTGAATATGTTGATCCTGTTATCTTTTTTCAAAAAACCCATATGACTCGTGGACTTAATGAACTCATTAAAGTAGTGGAAGAAAGATTAAAAGGGAATGGTGGAAATTCAACTATCCAGCTTCAAACACCTTTTGGAGGAGGAAAAACCCATAGTTTGATTGCCTTATATCATAAAGCGAGAGAATGGGGAGCAAAGGTAGTAATATTAGATGGTACAGCTTTTGATGTAAAAGAGGTAAGATTATGGGAAGAGATGGAAAGACAGCTTACAGGAAAAGTAGAGATAACAAAAGGTGATACATCTTGCGGGAAGGAAAAGCTTATTGAAATTCTTCGTAAAAATGAACCTGTGCTTGTTCTTATGGATGAAATTCTTCTTTATTGTGTAAAATCTGCAGGGATAAATGTAGGAAAAACTACTTTATTAGAGCAAACTCTTGTCTTTTTCCAAGAATTAACTCAAGCAGTTGCATCCTCAGGCAGATCTATGCTTGTGGTTACTCTCCCATCAAGTAATATGGAGCAATATGGAGAAAATGGAGAAGAAATTTTTCAGAGAATATCAAAGATCTTTGGAAGGGTGCAAGAGATTTTTACTCCTATAGCTGAGGAAGAGATAAGTAGTGTGATAAGGAAAAGACTTTTTCAGTGGATAGATGAGGATAAGGCAAAAATAGTTGTAAATGAGTATGTGGATTATTTGGAAAGGGAAAATCTTTTTAGCAAAAAGGAAGATTTGGAAAGTTATAGGAGAAAGTTTTTAAATAGTTATCCCTTTAAGCCTGAAGTTATAGAGACACTTTATACAAAATGGGGTTCATTTCCTCTCTTCCAAAGAACAAGAGGAGTTTTGAAGCTCCTTTCTCAAGTACTTTATGATTTGAAGGATGAGAAGATTTCTTTTATTGGACTTGGAGATTTTAATTTGAAAAATGATAAGATTAGAAGAGATCTTTTGGAGCATATTGGGAGTGAGTATGATAGCGTTATAGCCAATGATATAACCTTAGACTCATCAGGAGCTAAGAAGGTAGATACAGAGATGGGACCATCTTATAGCCCATATAAATTAGGTACTAAGGTGGCAACATGTATTTTTATGACCTCATTTTCAGGGAAAAAGGATTCTACTTATAAGGGAATAAATATTAAAGAATTAAAGATATATACATCTATTCCAGAAATTCAAAGTAGTGTAATAGATGATGTGGTAAATAAATTAAGAGAAAAATTATTTTTCCTTTCTGATGATGGTCTTTATTTTACCAATGAGCCTAATTTAAATCGTATGGTTGTGCTTACTAAGGAAAATATAACTTCTCATGAGATATATGAAGAGGAGAGAAAAATTATAGAAAGTTCAATTTCCAAGGATAAGCGTATATCTTTCTATATATTTCCTCAATTTCCACGAGATATTCCTGATAATAAAGATATAAAGATTGTAATTACAAAAGATACAGATGTGAATAAATTTAAGGAATTTTTGGAAAAAGTGGGAGAAACTCCAAGAGGATATAGAAATACTTTGATATTTCTATATCCTGATGAAAGTTATGAGGTTTCTTTTCATAACTACATAAAAACCAAGTTAGCATATGAGAAGATATATAAAGATATGAATCTAAAGCTTGATGAAAAGCGAAGAAAGGAAATAGGGAGAAAGCTTGAAAGTTTAAAGGAAAAAGAATATGAAGAGCTAAGAAAATATTATAGAAAATTACACCTTCCTGATGGAAAAACAACTCATGATTTAGGTTTAGCAACCATAGGTAAAGATAAGTTGGACAGGGAGATTCTTGAGTTTTTAATAAGTAAAGATATCATTTTAGAAAAGATGACACCTAAGTATATAGAAGATCGTTATCTTAAGGAAGAAGTTTATACTAAAAATCTATTAGAGTCCTTTTATAGAACTCCCGGAAATCCAATTCTTTTGAAGGAAGATGTATTAAAGGATACAATAATAGAAGGAGTAAAAAAAGGTATGTTTTACATAAAAAGAGAGGAAAAAATGTATGAGGAACCAACTTTTGAGGATGATGAGGTACTAACAAAAGAAAAGCAAGATAAAGAAATCAAAGAGTCAACGATGTCTCAAGTAAAAGAAGAGGGACTTTATTTGCCCACACCTGAGACGGGTATAATGATGGGGAATTCATCCTCTGAGATATTAAGTTCTGCTTCCGAAACTAAGGTTAAAAATTATAAGAAGTTTTCTTTGGTTATTAATATAAGAGAAAAGGGACATTTTGCTGAAATTATGAGAACATTAAATAGTTTGAGTAAAGATTTTGAGAAGGTAGATATTATTATTGATATAAAATTAGAAGATGGTACTATTTCAGATAGCAATTATGAAAAAATAAAAGAAGGGTTAGAACAAGCAAAAGCGATAGTGATAAAAGAAGAAAAAGAGTGAATATTGAATTTTTTTCTTTCTTATTATACTATTTTTATTATTAGTTAAAAGAGAAGTAAATTTATAAAATTTAGTGAACTCACTTATAACACTTTTTTAATACTACTTCTCTTTTACTCTTTTTAATTTATAATAAGGGGGGATTTTTTATGAAGTATAAGAGCTTTTTACTTCTTTTTCTAATTCTTTTGTTTATTTCTGGATGTATTTCACAGGTTAAACCAGTTGTTTGGCAAAAGGTATATGGTGGTGATGGTTATGATTTGGCTTTTTCGGTAGATACAACAAAGGATGGTGGATATATTGTTGCGGGAAAGACATTATCTTATGGGGCAGAAGATAGTGATGCTTATATTCTTAAGCTTGATGCAAATGGAAATAAGTTATGGGAAAAATATTATGGTGGTTCAGCTGATGAAACAATTAGCTCTATTTTACAATTGGAGGATGGATCATATATAGGTGTAGGAGAGACCTATTCTATGGGAGAGGGATATGCTGATTTTTACGTTTTAAAGCTCAAACAAGATGGGAATACAGATTGGATAAAAACTTTTGGGGGAGCTAATTCGGATGTTGCAACCAGTATAGCTAAGTTAAGTGATGGTTATATAGTGGCAGGATATACTACTTCCTTTGGAGCTGGAGGTAGTGATTTCTATATTTTAAGGCTTAATAGCCAAGGAGATGTAATATGGTCAAAGACTTATGGTAGTACTCAACCTGAGTATGCAAAAAGTATAAAGACTACCAGCGATGGAGGGTTTATTGTTGTTGGACATGTAGATAAAGGTAGTAACAACTATGATTTATATATATTGAAGCTTAAGGAAGATGGAGAAGAAGAATGGGATTTAACTTATGGCGAATCAGGGGATGAAAGAGCCTTTGATGTGGTAGAGGTAGAGGCAGGAAAATATGTTGTTTGCGGATATAGTAATTCAAAAGTAGGGAGAGACTATGATATCTATTTATTGGAAGTATCAGGAAATGGGAATATATCTTGGGGAAGAAAAATTGGAGGAGATAACAATGATAAAGCTTATTCCATAGTAAAAACTAATGATGGGGGATTTGTTTTGGCAGGAGAGACTTACTCTCAGGAAGGCCTTAAAGATGCATATGTGGTAAAAGTTAATAGTAATGGTATAAAAGAATGGGATAAAAAATATGGGGGATCTTTAAATGATGAAGCAAGTTGTATAAAGACTACACCCGATGGTGGATATATAGTGGCAGGTGGTACAGCGTCTTTTGGACCAAATGCATATAATTTTTATGTGTTAAAGCTTGATAAGGATGGAAATACGGGAGCTAATCCTTAGTAGTTTGAAATTGCAGTTAAGGGGGCTTTTAGCCCCCTTAGTATTTTTATTTTAGTAGTTTAATTCGCCATATCCTCTTTTCATATGCATAGAGCTTGGATCATCAGAGCTTCCCAAAGCCCAAACGATAAGTAATTTCCCAGATTTTGGAAATTCTTTATCATATTTGTCTCCTGTTATAAGCTTTCTTTTAAATTCAATATAGGTATATTCATTATCTTCATAACCTGCAAATTCTAATATATTGTTTTTTCCTCCAAGTTTCTCATCCAAGGTGTGAGCTACATGTTTTTCAGGAGCAAAATAATCCAATACTTTTACTTCTTTGTCAGTTACGTAACCTATTATATAATCTGCATTTCCAGCCTTTACAGTAGGAGCAATTCCAAGGGCAACATAACCCTTTGTTCTTCCAATCATTAAGATATAGACTTCATCTCTAACAATCCTCCAAAACATTCTAAAATCACCATTGGAAAGATTAACATAGTTATTGTATTCATCAGGAGAAAGCTTTCCATCTATTTTTGGGGTTTGTTGAGCATAAATTATTGTAAAAATAGTTAAGGTAATTAAAGCTAATTTCCATAGTTTTTTCATTTTACCACCTCCTTGTAGTTAATAATTTTTAATATCTTATTAATATCTTATTTTACCATTAATGATACGTTATCAACTGCCCCTACAAAATCCCAACCGCTTCCACCGATAATTATCTCTTTTAAATATGGATGGGATATTATACTGTTATAAGTTTCAGATTCTTCCATTAGATCTGTCTCAAAATGATAAAAATCTCCACTTTCAATTTCTGTTACGTTATTTTCTGGATAGTTTATTGTGCTTCCTTTCAATATGAAACATTTCTTGTATATATATTCTTCATTATTTTCGTTTACAAATATTAATATAACTTGGGCTGGATATTCTCCACCAACCCATCCATCGGAACTTAATTCTTGAAGGGAAATTAATATGTCAAAGGATAATTTTAAACTTTTCTTATCTTTTAAATCAAAGTTTCCTAAGGACTGTTTTATTCCTACAAATCCTCCATCGGCTTCTGAATTTTTTCTTACCCACATAAAGTAGTCAACATATATTTGTGCTTCATAGTAATTAGTCTCTTTTATATTTATTAACATAGTTTCCCAAGGTGTAAGTTCATTAAAATTGCCTTTTTGAATTAGCTCCAAACCTTCAATTTCCTCTTCTGTGATAATTTCTTCATTTTCTTCCTGGGCAATTGAAAAGCCTATGGTTAAAAAAATTATAAGAATTAAGGATAAAATAAATTTAAATTTTTTCATTTTATCCTCCTTTTTATTATAAATTTTTAAGAAGATATTTATCCTTTTCTGTGATTAACACCCAATCGGTCAATATGAAAAGATCAAAGTATATATTGGTTAATTTTTGGGAGAGTAGTTTTATTTCATTCCAAGCATTTTTATACTCCTTCGGTACATCAGTTCTACTTGATTCTTTTTTGGCTATTCTATAGGTTTTGAGAGCGATGTGGAACAAAGGTAAGCCTTCACTATCACTTATATTATCGTTTAAGAATTTTGAGTGGTTATAAAAGCCAGCTTTATAATAGATACCTTCTTGTTCATTTAGAGCATTTAGCAATGATAATTTATTTCCTTGTAGTCTTGCATTTTTTTCTTGATTTATTAGATTTATGAGGTTTTGATACTTTGAGTAAGAAACAGAATATAATAAATTGGCTATGTTTTGGTAATTTTCAATAGTAGATTTTGCTTCTTGAGCATTTTGTATAGATAATGGCACTTTTTCCCATAATATTCTTTGGGTCCATTGTATGTATTGTGCTGCCATGAAACCAGCACTTAGGACATCTCCATAAGCTGCTCCTAATTCTCCTAAAACTGTTTTTTGGGTCTTATAGATAATACTTGCAAGTTCTATTGAGTTATTAATTATCCAATCCTTTGAAAGATCTAAAAAAGAAGAGGGAAGATAGGCGTCAGCTATCCCAGAAAGAATACTGTTTAATGCTACATTTTTATATACCTCATTTGAATTTATCTTTTTAATGGATTGAAATATTCCATTATAGCCAAAGACAGTTTCTATGCCCTTATTTAGTCTTATATCTGCCACACTATTAGCATAGTTTTTCCAATCATTTTCTGAATATAATCCATAGGTATCTAAGTCGCACCAGACAGGAGATTCTACTTTTTGCCATTTTCTTACTTCTGCCATATGGGGCAGTTTTATAATCAGATCATTTTCGGGACAGCTAACTCCCCCTACAGATCTGTTTTCTACAAAATGAATCTCAATTATTTTTCCGTAATATTTGGAGGGAATATTAAAATTATTGAAATTGCAATTATTCAAGTTTGTGTATGGGACATATTGATTCGGAGTTAATTTTACGACACTGCCCTCTCCTTTAGCTTGTTGAGTTTGTTCATTATATGTATAGAACTCAATATAACAGGAGTTTGATTTTGAGGTCATATAAGAGAAATAGTTATTTTTATTTGCATCACAGTAAAATCTTACATAATCTCCATCATGACAAAAAATTCCAGCTTGATAAGGATAGGTTATTCCAGCAAAGGTTGATTCAGAAAAATTTTTTCCAATAGTAATAGTTAGGAGAATTGTGATAATTAGGAAAATATGAAGGAAATTAAATCTATTTTTCAAGTTCTTACCCCCTTTTTATAAAAATTCCTCATAATTATTCCCAGGGAATATAAGAGAATTACTTTCTTAACTAAGGTTTAAAAGTGATATTATAGCTCAAGATTTTTACCCCTCTTCCTCCAAGAGGATCATTATTTTGAGATTCTGCAATATATGGAGAATGATGATAAAAATCTACTTCGCAGACAGATTCTGCAGCACCTAAACAAACTGCTCTTGCCTTTCCTTCTATATACGCATATATGCAGTAGGTGGTGTTTCCTTTTAGACGTATATTTCTAAAATCAACTCTGTACGTTCCATTTACACATTCTGCTGCTTTTATAGATTGATTAGCTACTTGTAAAAGAGTTACTAATGCATCATAACCTGGTACAAAATAACCAACTCCACCTCCATATATGGTGTAAAATGTGGATTGTAAGAATTCTAACCAATCTCGTGAAGCTTTTTGCCATACTATTGCAGAATATCCAGGTTTGTTTTGGAAATTATATGGTTGTGGCCATTCTACTATTCCTACACCAACTTTACCTAAATATTGAGTATCACTTGCACCTAAGGGGATGGCATAGTCAATTTTTGCAATTAATCCCTTAACATCTACAGTCATACTTAGATAACAATTGTAAAAATTGTTATCTGGAGCATTAATTTGAATTTTTTTATAAGTAAGCACTCTTAAATGGGATGTAACATCACTTTTTGGTAATTGTGCATATGCATATACCCATGCTTTTAAATATCCATTATCCATAGTATAGGCATACTGACCTAATGAAATATCGGGACCATAACCACTTCCAGTTTCTGTATAGCTTAATTGAGAAGTAGTAATTTGAGTTGTAGAAGTAAGTCCAGCAAAACCAAGCCATTGTACCCACACATTTTGGGCAGGTGTACCATCATGATTTATAAGTGAAAGTAAAAAGCCATCATTTCTGTTATTTACAGCCCCAGCAATTACTCTAGGCTGTGCAGATAATACATAGGCAGGGTCTTGTGAAAAAGGTGGTGAGAAGCTGATATTTGCACCATTGCCGAGTAATTTTACTTCTCCCTTAAATCCATTTAGTTTTTCATCTGGGATAATGGCACCCCAAAGGACCCATGCATTCTGCACTGGATTTCTATTGCTATCGACAAGATAAAGGTCAAATCCAGTGGGAGAGTTATTTATTGTTCCAGAAATTAATGCATTTCCTTCCTTTTGAGCATTTGTAACGATTACTGGAGATGCGGGAAGATTAAAGGAAATTCTTTGTCCATGGCTTGCAACTATTATTCCACCTACCATTTTAAGAGATGGATTAGGCATAAATACAATCCACTGAACCCATGCAGAAGGTACAGGATTTCCTGCATCATCTCTTAGAGATATCTTAAACTTATCTTTTTCAACATCCACAGCACAGCTTGATACCGCTCTTCCATTTACCTGGGCTGATGTTAAGACAACTGGGATATCTGGGAATATGAAGTTATAGCTTATAGTCTGACCATCTCTTGCAAATAATACTCCATATTTTGGTGCGACTATTTGTGGGCTCTGGGCTGAAGAGGAGAAGAAAATAATGGAAAAGATTAATAGGAATAAAAGGATGCATTTTTTCATCTTAATCCCTCTCATATTGAAGTATTAAAGAGTTGATGATTTATAAGACTTATTTATAGAGTGATTTATAAATCATAACTCTTTATATATTATATTAAATCAAAAAAAGATTTTTTGAAAGTGATCTGTATCACATTTCTGGGATTACTTAAACCTTTTACGCTTTGACAATGGGAAGCTCGTTCCAAGATGTGGTAAATTTTCTTGATTTTCTTCTCTGCCTCATCTTCCATTTTTTATTTTCATAAGGAATACCATTTATAGCAGGAAAGATTGTATTTCTTCCATATTTTTGGTTTATCTCATCTAATGCCTTCATGAGGTCTTCATCTCTGCTTGTGGGGTATGGAGTATAGAAAAAGTTTAATTGTATCTCTTTTTCTTGAGTAAGTCCCATTAATATAACTCCTTCCTTTTTATATTTTATCCCCTCTTTATATATTTTTCTTAATCCTAAAAGGGCATAGTTAATCAATTCCATAGTATTGGCTGTAGGTCTTTCCAAGGGTATAGTAATCTCTTTGAAATACTGAGGTGTATCCTTAAAAGGATTTGAAAGTAAGAATACTTGTATAAGGTTTGCAAGAGCTTTTTGTCTTCTTAGCTTTTCCGAGGATATGGTGATGAAATTTGATATGGCTATTTCTAAATCTTCAATATTTTCAATATCATTTCCAAAAGATCTAGATGTAATAATAGATTTTTTTGCAGGTGGCATATCTTCAAAGGGAATACAAGATATGCCTCTTAATTCCCATACAAGTCTTAATCCTGTTATAGTAAGGAATTTTCTGATGAAACTGTCAGGAAGATTTTTTAATTTATAGACAGTGTCTATTCCTTTACTTTTTAAAAATTCTGCATACCTTTTACCAATTCCCCATATGTCTTCTATAGGAAAATTTTTTAATATTTCATCTGTATCTTTGATATCAAGAAAATTAAATACTTTTTCATTCTTATCTTTTTTAGCAATTTTAAGGGCTATTTTGGCTAAGACCTTTGTAGGACCTATTCCTATGCTGACGGGGATTCCTATCCATTTTAGTATGGTTTTTCTTATTTCTTTTCCTATAGATGTATAATCTTTGTTTTCTTCATATGGAAACATTAAAAAGGCTTCATCTATTGAGTATATTTCTATGTCTGGCGAAAATAATGATAAAGTGTTCATTATTCTTCTTGAAATATCTCCATATAAGGTGAAATTGGCTGAGAAGACTTGAACGTCATATTTTTTTATTAGATCTTCGCATTTGAAAATAGGAATTCCCATTTCAATACCAATATCTTTTGCCTCTTGGGATCTTGAGATTACACATCCATCGTTATTAGAAAGTACTACTATAGGTTTTCCCCAAGTTTTTGGGTTAAATATTATTTCACAGGAGGCATAAAAGGAATCACAATCTATAATGAAGAATACATTTTTGTGTTTCATAGTTTGTGAATAACGTAGGTAGCAACGCCCCAGATTATCAGATTGCTTTCTTCACTTCCCACTTCTATAGGTTTATAGTTAGAGTTTTCAGAGTAAAGATATATCATGTTTTTGTTTTTTATAATCAATCTTTTTACAGTAAGTTCTCCATCTATTACTGCAATGACTATATTGTTATTTTGGGGTTCTAAAGCTCTGTCTACGATTAGGATATCTCTATCATGAATTCCTGCATTTATCATAGAGTTTCCAGAGACTTTGACAAAAAAAGGTAGCAGATGTATGTTTTACGAGGAGTTTGTTAAGATTTAAATATTTTTCTATATAGTCTTCTGCTGGTGAAGGGAATCCTGCGGGAACTTTTGATATGAATAAGGGAAGTTTTACTTTTTTATCCTTTTTATATTTATAAATTGCTTCAATATTTTCTCCTTTTTTGATGGACATAATAATCCTACTTTATTGTTTTGTATATTTATCTTCTGGAATATATGGTACCTTTATAAATACTGCAAGAAAATCTTCTGATGGATTGATAATGTTGTGTTCTTCATTTGGTTCAATCCTTACAGCATCTCCTAAGGTTATTTCAAATTTATTTTCATCTACAATCATTTCTGCCTTTCCCGATAAGACGTAAAATATTTCTTCCACTTCCTTATGATAATGAGCTCCTAATTCTTTTCCGGGCATTATTTTTAATATCCCCCATTCTAATTTAGGTCCTCTCATTAAATATTTTGGACCCCAATCTCCAAACCTGAATTCTTTCTCCTTCTCATTTACCTTCTCCACTATTATCTTCCTCCTCTTTCCTAATCTTTATATCAATTATAACTTAGCTTTTGATATTTTTTATAGGTCTTTTTGTTTAAGATTGTCTGTTTTTGTGTTATAATTTTTCAAAAAAGTGCTACTTAAAATGGAGGAGGTAAAGATGGCAAGGAAGAAACTATGTTTTATGAAATATATTACTTTACTGATTTTATTAGCATTTTTTCTTATTGATTTCACCTTTTCCCAAGGTAAATCAAAGATAGAAATTACAGATCTTTTAGGAAGAAAGGTAGAGATAAATAAACCTGTAAAAAGAGTAGTTGCCATTGGGCCTGGAGCTTTAAGGTTAGTAAGTTATGTGGATCAGTTTAACCGTATTGTGGGGGTAGAGAATATAGATAAAAAATATATTATAGGACGTAGTTATAATATGGCCTTTAATGACATTATTGAAAGGCTTCCTATAATAGGGCAAGGAGGACCTGATACATCTCCTGATCCTGAAAAGATAATCTCTATAAATCCTGATGTAATTTTTGCAATTCAGCTTTTAGATAGAGATGGAGCAGATAAACTTCAGAATAGGACAAAAATTCCTGTAGTAGTATTAAGTTATGGAACCCTGGGGACCTTTGAAGAGGATTTATTCAAATCCATAGAGATTATAGGCAAGATTTTAGATAAAGAGCCAAGGGCAAAGGCTCTTATCTCCTTTATAAAAAATATTCAAAGAAGTTTTACATTAAGGACAAAGTATATTAGTGATAAGAACAGGCCAAGTGTTTATGTGGGGGCTTTAGGATTTAAGGGGGCAAGAGGTATCGAGAGTACACAGGGTTTTTTCCCTCTTTTTACTCCTCTTTACATAAAGAATGTGGCTGATTCTATTGGTAAGAAGGGAAGTATTTTTATTGAGAAGGAGAGACTTCTTTTGTGGGATCCTGATATTATCTTTGTAGACCTTGGAAATCTATATTTAGTTAAAGAGGATTTTAGTAAAAATCCTGATTTTTATAAAGCTTTAAAGGCATATAGAAAACAAAACATATATGGTATCTTGCCATATAACAATTACAATACCAATATTGATACCGCTCTTTGTGATATGTATTATATTGCAAAGGTGGTTTATCCTAAGGAATTTAAGGATATAGATCCTGTTGAAAAGGCAAATGAGATATACACTTTCTTCTTTGGAGATAGAGGAAGAAATATTTATAAAGAAATAGAAAAAGCATATGGCGGATTTAGAAAAGTAAATCTGGAAGAGTAAAATATGGAGAGAAAAGATTTAATTCAAGAATATAAGTTATACATAAATAGAAAGATATGGATAATTCTTTTTATAGCTTTTGGGATGCTTTTTATTTCCTTTTATGCCCTTAATGCGGGGTCCTATGATATCTCTCTTAAGGATGTGATAAGGACTCTTCTGGGAATGGGAGATGAAAGGTTAAGAATTATAATTTGGGATATAAGGATACCAAGGATTATTGGGGCTGTTGTGGCTGGAATAGGCCTTTCTTTAGCAGGATGCATCTCCCAAAATATATTGAGAAATCCTTTGGCTTCTCCTTTTACCTTGGGAAGATCTCAAGGGGCTGCTTTTGGTGCTACTTTGGCAATAACTATGATAAGTAAAAATATGCCTTATCTTGTTCATATCTTTGCCTTTTTGGGCTCTATGTTAGCAACTTTTGTTATTATTATTCTTTCCCTAAACTATAGGGTAACTCCTGAAGCTATGGTGCTTTCTGGTGTTGCTTTGGGGTCTCTTTTCTCTGCTCTAACTACAATTTTGCAGTATTTTGCTGATGAAGTGAAAATAGCTACTGTGGTTTTTTGGACCTTTGGAGATTTAGGGAGAATCTCTTGGAGAGAGCTTACTATAATGACTATTTCTGTATTTCTTAGCTTTATATATTTTATGTATAAAAGATGGGATTATAATACTTTGGAAAGTGGAGAAGAGACTGCAAAAAGCTTAGGCATAAATGTGGAATGGGAAAGAATTATTAGCATGCTTCTTTCCTCTTTTATCTCTGCTGTGATTACTGCTTCTTGTGGGGTTATTGGATTTATTGGCTTAATTGCCCCCCATATAATGAGAAGATTTTTGGGAAGTGATTATAGATTTTTAATTCCAGCTTCCAGTATTGCTGGAGGGTTTTTACTTCTTCTTTCTGACACTCTGGCAAGAACTATTATATCACCAATTGTTCTTCCTGTTGGTGCTATTACTTCTTTCCTTGGTGCTCCTTTCTTTTTATATCTTCTTTCTAAGAGGTATAGAAGATGATTCTGGAGATTGAGAATATGGGATTTAGTTATAAAAGTATACCTGTTCTTAAAAATGTATCTTTTAAAGTAGAAAAGGGAGAGATTCTATGTATTTTAGGGAATAATGGGGCAGGAAAATCTACCCTTTTAAAGTGTATAAACAGAATTTTAAAGCCTAAGGAAGGGACTATATTTTTAGACAAGAAGGATTTGAGTAGTATAAAAAGAAGGGATCTTGCAAAGATTATGGGTTATGTTTCTCAAAAATATGATTATACAAACTTGACAGTGTTTGATGCTATCCTTTTAGGAAGGCGACCTTATATTAAATGGGATGTAAGTCAAAAAGATATAGAAGTTGTAATGAATATAATAAAAAGATTAAATTTAGAAGATTTGGCCTTGAGAAATATTAATGAGATATCAGGGGGAGAGCTTCAAAAGGTTATCATTGCAAGAGCTCTTGCTCAAGAACCTAAAGTTTTACTCCTGGATGAACCAACAAATAATTTGGATTTAAAGAATCAGGTAGAGGTGCTCAGTATAGTGAGAGAACATGTTAAAACTCAAGATATGTTGGCTATTATAGTGCTTCATGATTTAAATCTGGCCTTTAGATTTTCAGATAAATTCATATTTTTAAAAAACGGTACTATATTTTCATATGGAGATATAAATTCGGTTAATGAGGAAGTAATTAAAGAGGTTTATGGAATACCTGTGATTTTAGAAAAGGTAAGAGATATTCCTATAGTAATACCTATGTGGTAAGGAGGGATTCTTATGGAATTAAAGCCTATTGGAATAATTCATAGTCCGTATAAAGAAAAGGGACCTTTTCAAGGGAGATGGGCAAATCCTTTAGAAGAATCTGTTATTGAGATATTTCCTGAATATATAAATGCAATTCAGAATCTTCAAGATTTTGAACATATTATAGTTTTATACTGGTGTGATAGGGCAAGAAGGGATGTACTAAAAACAGTAACTCCATGGGGACCTGAAGAAAAAGGAGTTTTTGCTACCAGATCTCCTTCAAGGCCTAATCCTATTGCATTTTGTGTAGTAGATATTGTAAGGATAGAAGATAATAAAATTTGGGTTAAAGGTTTAGATGCCTTGGATAAAAGTCCTCTTTTAGATATTAAACCTTATATATATGATCTTGATGCCATAAAAAGGCCAAGAAGAAAAATCTTTTTTAATGATTTTCTCTGGGATGAATGTGTATCATTTCATGGGCATTCATGTCCTGGACTTGCTATAGGTTATAGAGCAGTAGAATCTGCTATTAAAAAGCTTAATTTGACTTTTTCAGAAGATGAAGAGGTGGTATGTATAACGGAGAATAATGCTTGTGGCGTAGATGCCATTCAATACATAATTGGATGTACCTTTGGTAAAGGAAATCTTATCTTTAAGGATAGAGGAAAACAGGCATTTACCTTTTTTAGAAGGGATACCAATGAGGGAATAAGAATTGTCTTTAAAGGAGGTAAAAAAGGAGAAGACAGAGATGAATGGACGAGGTATATTCTTAAATCTCCCTTAGAGGATCTTTTTGATTTTAAACCTCCAAAGGATACAATGCCCAAAAGGGCAAGGATATACCCATCTGTAAAATGTGATATATGTGGGGAGATAACAAGCGAAAGAAATATAAGGATAAAAGAAGGAAAAATGGTTTGTTTAGATTGTTTTGAGGACTTAAGTAACTTAGATGGATAAAAGTAGAGTGCATTTGCCTTGCTAAAGACATTACTTATTAGAGAGCCAAAAAATTATACTATCTTTGAATTTTATAAAGTCTATTAAATCTTTCCTAAGGATATTAACCATAATCTCAGGAGAGATTTTATCATAGTTATGAACTATGATATTTCCGAATTTGGTCATTTTTTCTAAATTTTTAAAAAGTGTACTATCAATAACATTGTGTTCATAGAGAATTTTAAAGATTTCGCTATAGCTTGAAGGAACTCTCCATTTTTCATCAGAAATTATATGATTAGCTATGTCTATGCAAATTTCTATAAGAATTTGAAGAGTTCTCTCTACAATTCTTTGAGTTTTCCAATCTTTCTCATAATTCTCAATGGATATATCTTTGAATTCTTCTAACTCTTGAAGATGCTCTTCAATTTCTGATAATTTTCTTAAAATCAGCTCTCTATCTACCAATACCAAATCTCCTATAAAGAATTGACTTCTCTTTAATAGAGAAGTCAAAATATTCTCTTAAAGTTAAAGATTCAAAGAAATATCTAAAATTTGGATCTTTATCTACCAATACTTTTTTACTCTGTATAATTCTTGCTTTTAAAGGTAAAGGAGCAGTATTTAATACTACTAAATCAATTTCTTCTGTATTTAATACCTCAGATAAGATAGTTAAAAACTCTAATTTTATATCAAATACAGCTTTCTTATTTTTAAGATATACTGCTATATCCACATCACTTATTGGTGAAATTCTACCCTTTGCTAATCCTCCAAAAAGATAAGCAAAGATTACCTCGGGATTCTCTTCAAGAATCTTTTGAGCTTTTCGAACTAACTCCATTATATTTTCTGGAATAGGTTTATTCCCCAGTCTCATATTATAGTTTAACATGAATTAAAAAGGAAATAAATTAAATACTCTTGCTCAATTCTACTGCTTTATCAAAAAATTTGATAATCTGGTTCATTACATCTTGATCAATTTCATTTAGTAATTTGCGGTCAATACTTTTTTTAAACTTATCTATCACATCCTTAGGTATTTTCTTATAGCCACCATATTTTCTTGCTAATTCCTCAAATTCTTCGTTTTTTTGTTTATAGTATCTTATAGCATTGTCTGACAAATAAACAATATGCCCTTTATTATCGTATAGTTTTAAGGTAACATTTGGTTTATTTAATATTTTGCATGCTTCGTATATACTAACCTTTAATTTCACATTGTCATCATCTTTACTATGCATAATCAAAATAGGTATCGCACTTTTCTTTATTCCATCAATTGCGGTTATGCTTGCAAATTTCCCAAATCTTATTCTGTCAAATAAATTTGTATAGAAGGAAATGATTCTTCCTACTAATCCATAAGAATCTATTAAAAAACTTTTTATCATTTCATGCGGAGAATTGAACCCAGCACATGAAACTATACCTGCAATCCTATGGGGATTTGATAGTAATGTGCAGACAGCATAACCACCCCAGCTAAGCCCAAAAAGCAATATAGGAGTATTTTTAAAATCATCTTTCTCTTCAATAAATTTTAATGCATAATCAAGATCAATAACTGCTTGAGGAATGCCAATTTTAGATTCTCCTTTGCTTTCACCACAGCCAGTATTATCAAATCCCATAACATAATATCCTCTATTTGTAAAATAATTTATTTCGTCTATATAATCAATATGAGACTGATCAAACCCATGAGAAATCACTATTATTCCTTTCTTTGCCTTATCATCTTTCTTCCAGTAGATATATCCCTTTAAAATTTGACCTTTGTTCGACTTAAATTGCACACTTTCATAGGTTAAATTAGGGTAATTTTTTATAACAGTATCAACTTTATCATCCTTTGGTGTGTCCCTCTTAAAGAAATTAGCCATTGAAATTGCTGTTCCTATTCCGAAGACGAGAAAAAGTATAAGAGAAATTAAAAACAATATAATCATAATTTTCATTAATATTTTCATTTTTACCTCCTCTGAAAATATTCCAATTTTATGTAAGAATACTAGTATAATTTTTTATGTAAAGTCAAGAATTTAGATGATTTCAAATAGGTATGGACATAGGTATTAGTATAAAGCATTTAATCTGCTATTACCTAATTATTATTTATCCAAAATCATATTATTTGTATATTTGGGGTGGCGCCAATTATAGGTTAGTCAAAATTACCTAATTCTCCAATCATTTTTTAATCTTCTACCCTGTTTATCTATATGGTAAACTATCTTAATAAATTTAAAGAATTTAGGGGGATGAATATGGAATATGCATATACATCTTTAAGATCTCTGATGTTTCAGAGGGATATTAAGAGAAGGAGAGTATCAAGCTATGATAAAAGTGGGGGAAATAAAGATTTTATACAGATAAAGGCAGGAGAAAGTAAGGTTTTAGCAGATATAGAAGGTCCAGGGGCAATAGTTCATATATGGATGACCCTTAGATCCAATGAGAAGCATTTTTTGAGATTAGGAGTTTTAAGAATGTGGTGGGATAATGAGGAAAATCCAAGTGTTGAAGTCCCTATAGGAGACTTTTTTGGAGGTGGCCATTGTAGGACTGAGAATTTTGTTTCCTTACCAATACAGATGAGTCCAGAAAATGGTAAGGGTTTCAACTTTTGGTTTCCTATGCCCTTTAAAAAGAGAGCTTTAATTTCTATAGAAAATCAGAATTTTTCTCAAGATTTAACTGTATATTTTTATATTGATTATGAATTGTGGCCAGAATTTCCAGAGAATACATTATATTTTCATTCCCAATGGAGAAGAGAGATTGTAAAAGGCAGAAGCGAAGAAGATATAGTAAAGGAGATAATTTCAGGACCAGAATCTACATTTGGTATAAGCTCAGGTTTTATCATGAATGATGTTTTTCAATTTGGGGGTGAAAATAGGAGTGGAGAGAATAATTATGTAATATTAGAGGCGGAGGGGAAAGGCCATTATGTGGGATGCTTTTTATATATACATAATAGAAGAGAAGTAGATTTATTTAATTGGTATGGAGAAGGAGATGATATGATATTTATAGATGGAGAAAAATGGCCACCATCACTGCACGGGACAGGTACTGAAGATTATTTTAATATGGCCTGGTGTCCCACTCAAAAATATTCTGCTCCTTACCATGGATTGATATTACCAGGGGAGAATAATTGGAAAGGTTATATTACCCTTTACAGGTTTCATATAGAGGATCCAGTTTATTTTGAGAAATCCATAAGGGTAACCATAGAAAAGGGACACAACAATAATAGATATGATGATTATTCATCTACCGCCTTTTGGTATCAAACTGAACCTCATTTACCTTTTCCTAAGATTCTTGATCCTATATTAAGGATACCTTTCTCAGATTAATTTTGGGAGTTTAAAATGTCCCTGAAAGGGAATAAGCATAGAAAATCCTTTATTAACAGAATATTTATAACTTTTATGGTTCTTTCTTCCATCTTATTTTTATTCATAAGTATTTATTTTTATATAAATTACGGAGACAAGGAAGAAGAACTTTCTGTTTTATTTATTATTTTGTTTTTAGCATCTTTTATTGGAGGTATAGTTTACACACCGGTTCATCTTGAGTTTTTAAAATATAAAGAATACAATTTATACACTGCTATTTCTAATTATTTATTAATGCTTATAGAGAGCACCATAATCTTTTATGGTTTTTCACTAAGTGAGACAAATCTTGGATGGTATACCCAATGGTTTCTTATTGCTCTTTATATCTTTTTTGGTATACATTTTTTCTCCTATCCTAAGTCTTTTAAAATGTCATTATTGGCTATAATGCCATACATCATCTTTATTTTGCTAAATCTAAAAGGTGGGGATGGAAAGATCAGCTCCATAATTTTTTTAATATCAAAGGAAGGATATATCTTTTCTCTTGCCCTTTTATTTTCTGGTTTTTTAATGTTTTTTATACCTTGGTTAAGGCTAAAAATAATTACTGCTGAAAAGAATGTTCTGGCAATTTTTAAGGTCTATAGTCTTTTATACTCCATTTTTATTTTAATTCCTGGTTTATGGTTTCTTGTTTCAGGATTAAGAAATTACTTTAATAATAGTACCTTTCATTCGAATATTATAAGTATTCTTTATTTTATCTATATATTAGTGGAAAAGATTAAGAGCCTGACTAAGGAGTTTTTGTCTTTTATAACCTTGGAAAAAGATGAAAAAGAGTGAGTGATGAAATTATTATAAAATTTACTTTTTTCGCCAATCTTAGATTTAAAAGATATAATAGTATAAAAGTTGGATATAGTGTGGGAGTAGAGGCTGTACCAGGAAGAGAAATTAGGGTATATGGAAGCTCAAGTACATGATAGGATATTTCCTAGAAGGTGATTTAATGATGAGTATATGATGGGAGAAAATTATGAAGATAAGGACTACTATAATAGATAAAATTTTTTATTAGGGGGAAGCGGGATGAAGAATAATAATATTTTGTGGGCATTAATATTGGGAATAAGTATAATCATAAGTGCTTCTATTTTATCCTGTACCTTTTTTAGGATAAGGTCTTTAGATAATACTTTAACGGTTGCAGGTTCTGCAAGAAAAAGGGTCACATCAGATATAGTGAAATGGGTAGGTGTTTTTACAAGAACTGTACCTGCTAATTCACTTAATAAAGGATATCAACAGATGAGTAGAGATTTAAATTTGGTTTTAGAATTTTTGAAGAAGAATGGCATAGATACAAATACTGTTATCGTATCTCCAGTATACCTTGAACAACCTTGGCTTTATAGTGATAGGCAATATTCAAGGGATTCCATTTTAAGACAAACGGTAGAAGTACAATCTAACGATATTCAAAAGGTGACAGAGCTTGCTAAGAATTTTCAAGAGTTAACTGATAAAGGTGTAGCCTTTTCAACCCAGTCCTTAGAGTATTATTATTCTAAACTTCCAGAGTTAAGAATTAATCTTCTTTCTGAGGCAATGCAGGATTCTAAAAATAGGGCTGGAAAGATTGCAGAAAGTACTGGACAAAAAGTAGGTCCAATTAGATCTGTACATATGGGAGCTGTACAAGTTTTGGCTCCAAACTCTACAGAGATAAGCGATTATGGGACTTACAATACCTCAACAATTGAAAAAGAAGTTATGGTGGCAGTAGTTGCTACCTTTTACCTTAAGTAGTTTTACTTTTTCTCTTTTTTCCTTCTCTCTTCTTCTTTGAGATGGGCTATAAACATACGGGCTCTCATCTCCAAGGATATTGTTTCTAACATGGATGGAGATGGACTCCCTTTGAATTCTTCTAATATCTTCTTTTCTACTTCTTTATACCATTCCTGATCTTCTATTATTTTTACTTTTCCAAGGAAGTTTAAGATTATCTCTTTTATCTCTTTTAATCTTCTAAGGAAAAGTTCTAAAAGGAAAAGTATAAGGGAGATTATAAGTAATATGGGAAGAAGATTTTTTCTTTCTGCATCTTTGTAGGATATTCTACGAAATACTTCTGATGGATTTAAAAGGATCTTTCCAGATGTAAAAGAAAGAATTTTTTGGGCTAAATTATTATTGAATTTTTTTGAAGAAAATTCAGGAGAGTTTCCAAACATCCATGGAACCTTCGTAATAATTTTTTCTTTTTCATAAATAGAAATTTGATATTTTCCTAATCTATCAATAGGGAAGGTGCCCTCATAATTTCCTGCTGATTTTTGTATCATATTTCCTGAGAATTCTCTTCCTTCTATATCAATAACTTTATATTTTAAATCCACAAAGTTTATATAATTTCCCTTTTTATCAGTATAGATTAAGTTTATAATTCCCTTTCCTCTTTCTTCCCTTATGCTTATCTGAACCTCTGAAATCTGATGAGGAATAGATTCTCTTAACATCTGACTAAAAAAGCTTCCTAACTTATCCCATGAAAGCCATCCTCTTCCCCAATAGGGTTTTAAAGCAGATGTAAAAGCCATGACCTGTCCTAAACCGAACTGGCCTTTTGCTAAGATGGGATCTCCTTCAGGAGATGATAATAAGACTGGGTAAGGATATCTTGAGGAGGTTAATACATATCCTTCAATAGGGGGAAACTCTTCCTTTTCCTCCATATTTGCCTGAGGTACAAATCTTTTTTCTACTATATTGGATCTTAATAATGCTTTAGTTTCAGAGAGAAGAAGTTGGGGAAGATTTCTAATATTCCATGTATGATAAAATCTTCCATTTCCCCAGTTGGCTATATCTTTTAATAGTGGAATATTTGCATCTTCTCCTATTCCTATAGTGGAAACCGTGATGTTATTTCTGGCAAGCTCTCTTACCAGATTATAAAAATCTCCTCCTTCGGTCTGGCCATCAGTGATAGCTATAATATGTTTACTCTTTAAGGGTACGTGTTGCAGTGCTTCTCCTGCGGATTTTAACGGAGGATATAAAGCTGTACCTCCCCCTGGGGATATCTTATATATAAGGGAGGATGCCTTTTCTTTATCTGAAAGAGGTCCTAAAGGTACAATCCATTGGTAGGAGTGATCAAAGGCAATAAGGCCAAAATAGTCTTTTTCTTCTAAAAGGTCTATTACAAGTTGGGATGATTCTTTGGCAAGTTCTATTTTTGTTTCTCCTCCTGAGTAGCTCCCCATACTCCCAGAAGCATCAAGTACTATTACAATAGCTACGTTGCTTTTTTTAAGAATCTGTTCTGGCTTCAATGTAACAGGAAGAATGTCTTCCAAAGGAGTTCCATGATAGTTTCCAGCAGAAAAACTTTTGTCTCCTCCAAGTATAAGTAATGTACCTCCTTTTTCTGTTACATATCTTTTTATAAGGTCCATTTTATCCAAAGAAATATCACTGGTTGGCACATTATCTATTATTACTGCTTGATAGTTATCAATCATTAGTATTTTTCCATATTTAGGATAATCAAAATCTATTTCCCAACCTTGATTAATAAGAGCTTGAGGAAAGATAGGGGAAAAGTCCTTACCTACAAGATAAAGAATCTTGGGTTTGCCTTGCACATATACATAGGAAGAGTAAAAATTATTTTCTTTGTAGGTATCATCTGAGGATAAGATTTCAGCTTCTATCTCTTTTAAACCTGTTTTCTGGGAGGTTAATGAGAAGGAAAATATATTATCTTCTTTAAGATCCTTTAGCTCATAAGTATATAGATTTCCTTCAAATCTTATTCTTAATTTGGCGTTTTTTACTCCATAACTTTTAATTCTTATTGTTACAGGAAAAACCTGTCCTAAATGTATCATTTCCGGATTTTGAATCTTTTCTATTCCTATCTCTTTATAGAAAGATGTATTAAGAGGAAAGATATCAATCTGTAATTTTTCCTCTTTTAATTTACTGAGAATATTTTCTATATTTCCTGCATTTTCCTGTAAATCACTCAGTAGTATAATTCTTGCTGGTGTATTTTTGCTTTTTAATCCAAGCACAGTATTTACTGCCTCTTCTATGTTTGTAAAATATGGATTCTTTATCCCAGTAAGTGAGGATATATCTATGTTCTCTGAAAGATCGTGTTCCACATTGGTATCACCAGCAAAGGACACCAAGCCTACTCTATCATAGGATTTTTTGTATTTTATGGATTCTTTTATGAAATTTATTGCCTTTTCTTTTTCCCAAGATGGTATACTGGCAGATTGATCTAAAAGTAAAAATACATTTGTTCTATCAGAAAAAGATATAATCTGAAAACCTGATAGCGCAAAGATGATAAGCAATATTTCTAAGGATCTTAATAGAGATCTTTTTCCGTATCTTTTAATAATTATATATATTATAGGGATAAATATTAAAAAGATGGGATTTTCAAAGGATATCATGAATAGTATTTTCCTCCTTGATAAAAGTAAATCTCCATTATAAGAAGAAGAAAGACTAAGAATATTAAAGGTTTGGAGAGATCTATTTGTATAAAGCCTTTTTCTTCCTTTTTACTTTCTTCCTTTTTTGTTTCCATATTTATTTTATTAGATATATCTGATTCTTTTTGTGAAAATATGTTTACAGCATAAAGGTATCCATTATATTCTTTAAATCCTGGAGAATCCATATAGTTATCGCATCTTTTTTGAGGATCATAAGAAAGATAATATCTTAATAAGTTGTATATGAAGATGGGGAATGAATCACTATATATAAGAGATGAGGATAATAAGTCAAAGGACAATACTATACCTTTTGAATTGCCTTTTTCATAAATATAGGCTACTGGTCCCTTATCAGTAGATATAAGGGGTTTTAAGTTTTCATCTTTAAAAGTATAGGCATTATCAATACCTATTCCATAAAGTTGTAAAAATCTTGTGATAGGATGATCTTCCCAGCTTAGTATCTTAACTTTTCCTATCTTTTCTATATTCTGTTGGTTAATTCCTGGATATCCACCTATAAATAGAAAATTTCCAGATATATCTCTATAAGGGATTAATCCATCAAAGATGTAAAAGTTATAATTTTTTAGGTCTACATTTATAAAATCTCTTTTAACGTCGATTTTTAGATTAGGTATTGATCTTAATGCTTTCTCTAAGAATGGATTTCCGAGGGTGACAAGCAAAACCTTTGGAGAAAAAGTTGGTATATAAAAGAAGGCTTTATTATCTTCTTCAAGGTAATCTCTCACATCTATTTCTCCTACTATTTTTCCTGTAGCCTTGGTAATCTCACTTTTTACTACTTTTATTTCCTTGGGTTCTATTCTTATTTTTTCTTCCTTTAATTTATTATTGTTTTGTATTATCCCTAAATTAAATTCTTGAGGTTTTTGTGAAAAATTCCCAATTTTTAAAAATATCTCATATATATGTTCATTTTTTGGAAATATTCTTCCATCTAATATCCCTATATTAAAGCTTTCTCTTCCAATAATATGTAAAAAATATTGGTTTATAGAATCTTTTGGGATAGAGATAGGATCGCTTCCATCAGTAAAGATATGAATTTCATGAGATATTCCTTTGGATATACTTTCTGCTCTTCTAATACTTTCATCTAAATTTCCTTCTCCAAGAAAAACTTTTTCTTTCTCTAATTCCTTTTCTATTTCCCTTCTATTCTTATTTAAAATAATTTTTGGTTTATCCTTTGCTATGATCATCTTTATGGAGGAGGGATTTCTTTTGATAAGTTTTATAATCTCTGATTTTGCTTCTTGAAAACGGGATGGTAATATATCCCTTGATGCCATACTGGCAGAGGAATCTAAGATGATTATTGTGGGTTTTGATCCTATGCTGGGAAAACTAAGTATAGGTTTTGATAGGGACAATACAAGGAAAAAGAGGATAAGAAGCTGAAAAAGTAAAAGTAGATTTTTAGGAAGTTTCTTAAACCATCTTCCTAAATTTTTTTCTTCAATGATCTTTTCCCAAAGTATTATACTTGGTACTTTTATCTTTAATCTTTTTGGTTTTATTAAGTAAAGGATTATAATGATAGCTTCTAAAAATAATAGGAATAGGAAGGATGGATTAAGAAATTTTATATTCATTTAAGCCATCCTCCCATCCTTAAGTATCTAAGAAGTAGATCTTCTACTGGTATAGCAGTGAATGTTCTCATATATTCCACATTGGTTTTTAAAGAGAAGCTTTCTATATCTTTTAGGAAATTATCTAAGGTCTTTTTGTAATTCTCTATTAGGGTCTTATCCAAATATAGATTGATTATTTCATTGGTCTCACTATCAATTAGCTGGAGGTTTCCTTCATAGGGAGGAGATATCTCTTCCTCTGAGATTACATGAATTAAATATACTGGAAGTTTTTTGTATCTTGCATACAAGATTCCATCTTTATAGGGTGAAAGAAAATCTGATATTATCATTAAAATAGCCTTTCTTTTAAGAGATGAGACATATTTTTTTATAGCTTCATTTAAGTTTGTTTTTCCTTTCGCCTTTAATTTATTAAGTTGATCTAATAATTTAAATATATTCTCTCTTTTCCTCTCTAAGGGAATGATTCCTTTTATATCATCTTGGAAGTAGGTAAAGGTAACTTTTTCCCAAGAAGAGAGGCTTAGATAGCTGAAGGCTAAGGCTAATTTTTTTCCATAAAAGAATTTGGTTGGTATTCCAAAGTCCATAGATAAGGAGCTATCAAGTAGAATATGTACTTCTAAATCTTCCTCTTCTTCAAAGAGTTTTACAAGAAATTTTTCAAAACGAGCGTATATATTCCAATCTAAATATCTAAGTTCATCTCCTATTTGATAGGTTCGATAATCAGAAAATTCTGTTCCTTTTCCTGTTTTGGGACTTTTCCTTTCTCCCACATTGCTAATTATCCTGATCTTTTTAACTGCTAATCTTAATTTCTCTATTTTTTCTAAGAATTCCGTATCTAATATTTCCATAGTTATTCTTTCACCTTCTCTAATATGTCTTCTATTATTTCATCTGTGGTTATTCCTTCAGCTTCTCCTTCAAAACTTAATATTATTCTGTGTCTTAGGGCAGGAATTGCCACCTTTTTAATATTTTTAAAGCTTACATTTGATCTACCTTCTATTAGGGCTAAAGCCTTTCCTCCAAGAATCAGAGCCTGGGCTCCTCTTGGACTTGCTCCGTATTTTACATATTTTTTCACCTTTTCTGTAGCGTATAGGCTTTCCGGATGGGTAGCCAGTACAACCTTTACAGTATATTCTTTCACAGCCATTGGTATAAGTACACTTCTTACAATTTTCTTTAACTCTTCTATGGTTTCCCCATCAGCCACTTTATTAACCTTAGGTGTCTCTACATTTGTAGTTCTTTCAATAATCTCTAAAAGTTCTTCCTGGGATGGAGGAGTAAGAATAAGTTTAAAGAAGAATCTATCAAGTTGGGCTTCGGGTAATGGATAAGTTCCTTCCATCTCAATAGGGTTTTGAGTTGCCATTACAAAGAATGGTTTTGGAAGGCTGTATATTACTCCTCCGGAAGTAACGCTTCCTTCTTGCATTGCTTCTAATAGGGCAGATTGGGTTTTAGGTGTTGCTCTGTTTATTTCATCTGCTAATATGATATTAGCAAATATTGGTCCTTCTTGGAATTTAAAATATTTTCTACCATTTTCATCCTCTAATATGATATTGGTACCAGTAATATCTGCAGGCATAAGATCTGGAGTAAATTGGATACGGGAAAATTTCAAATCTAAAATTTCACTTAAAGTTCTTACAAGTAAGGTCTTTCCAATGCCAGGTACACCCTCTAAAAGTACATGTCCTCCTGAGAGAAGAGATATAATAGTGAAATTAATAATTTCATCATATCCAACGATTACTTTACTTATCTCCTTTTTAATTCTATCTACCACAGCTGTAAAATCTTGTATTGATAAAGTCAATTTGTTAAACCTCCTTTACTGAGAAAAATAAGTTTTTAAAATCTCTTTAAATTCTAAAGGGAGAATTCTTGAGGATACTGCTTTCTCCTTAGCATAAGAAGGATTAAAAGATAGGTTTTTATCTTGAGAAAGTCTTCTTCCTTCTAAGGTTGGTGCTTGAAATAGATAATTTTTGCCCAGTTCTTCAGATTGAGATGGTGGTACATATATCTTCTCTCCTGTAAAGACTTTTCTTTGAGTTTCTTGACCAAGTTTATCTGGCCTTTCTTCTGTACCTGGTAAGTTTCCCGATTTTGCGTTTTTATCTACTTCTTTCCCCCTCTCTGTAGGTGCTTGTAATGTTCTTTCTTGAGCTGATGAAGTTTCACTACCCTTTATTTCTTCATTAAGAGCTTTTTCTTCTTGAGGAATATTTTTTTCCTTGGGTTCATAAGGATTAGCATAAGCAAAGGATCTTCCCGCCCCTATAGAAGGAAGATTACTTATATTCTGCTCTTTTCCTTCCTCCCCATTTTCCTGACTATTATTTTTACTTGATGCTTCCTTCCTTTCTTCTTTTTGGTTTTCAGCCTTTTTATTTTCTTTTTTGAGGGTATTTTTATCCAAGTTATATTGGGATAGAAATTCTTCTAAGGATTTTGGTTTTTCCATTTCTTTTAACTTCTCTCTGTCAAACTCTTCTTGAGATATCTTTTCTTTTGGAATATTCTTATTGGAAATTTCTTCGTTAAGAGCTAACTTTTCTTCAGGTATTCTACTGACTTTACTTTCCTGATTTTCTTTGTTTTCCAATATATGAGGAATACTTTTTGGTATATCCTTAGAGGTTATAAGATTTAGCATTAAAAGAAATACAAAGGTAAGAGATAGAATTTTTAAAAGAGGAGAGGGTTTAAATTTGTAAGCCTTTGATAAGTCTATTTTAGAAAGCTTTTCTTCCAATCTTTTTCTTAATCTTTTCATAAGTCCGTATGGGTCATCATAATCTTTGTATTCCCAAAAAGTTATCAATTCTTCATCTAAGGAGAAATGTTTATCTGTTTGTAGGATTATCTGGTAATAATTAGGTTTCTTCTTTTTTATAAAATATAAGTAGATTATAGGGAGTGGAAGAAAAAGTATAAAAAAGTTTGTTTTCACAGAAAGAAAGTTAAAAATAAGAATAGTGTTTAAAAAAATCAATATAGAAACAAAAAGGATATCGAGAAGGTAGTAGGAATTTACTTTATTAATAAGTTTTTCTATGTTATCAAAAAAATCTCATCTTTTATCAACTCCTTGATAATATTTTAACCTTTTTTCAGCGATAAGTATAGAGATTAAAAAAATAATTAAGTAAAAAATTATAACAATAGGAAGGTCTCTTGAAGGATGAAAATTTACCTTTAAATATAGTATATTTTCCGCCTTTACAAGCCATAGGATATTATTTAAAGGAAATAAAAAGAAGGTTGATGGGAAAAGAAAGGGAAAAATTATAAATAGGATATAGGTGGTCCAGTGGAGAAGCCAGTTTATAGATGAGTTGGAAAAGGTTGACCAGAGAATTCCTAATCCCATAATAGGAAGGGAGTCTACAAGAAGAAGAAAGTTAAGAACAATTATTTTTGAAAATTCTACAGAGAAACTTATCATTAAATTAAATGGAAGAAGGATAAGAAGAATAAAAATAAGATAAAGTAAGTTAGATAAAAATCTTCCCCTTACTATTTCTCTTATTTTGAATGGTGAAAAGCGAGCAAGGTTTATAATCTTGAATTCTTTTTCTGCAATAAGATTTCCTGAGAAGGTAAGGGATGAAAGGTAGGTTATGAATATAAAATGAGTAATGGAAAATATGAGAAAAAGATCTGTTATAAAGTACTTATTTATATCAAAGGATTTAGAGGGCCAAATCATAATAGTAATTAGGGTTATGATAGAGAAATAAATATATATAATCCTTAGGTATTTCTTATCAGAGATTTTTGCTTTGAAATCAATAAACCACCATATTCTCATATTTTTCTCATCCTTCTATAGGGATTATAATAATCCCATCTATACTTTTTTGGGTTTTGATATTTAAAATCTTTACCTGGTTCAGAGGCTCATCTATTCTTCCCCAAATTATTATTTCATCTCCAAGGGGAGGCATTATCCTATATTTTTTTAGGAGTTCATTTAAAAGAGAAGGCTCTTTTAATCCACTTTTCCAGATAATGAACTCTTTATATGTATTTTTGGGAATATTTCCCACATAATTTTCTTTATCTCCATGCTTAAATACACAATCTTTTATATTTATAGGAGAATTGTTGGAGATCTCCAATATATATCTATCATTTAACTCCTTAATTTTAATATCTATGGGTATAAAATGATAAGATATGCCTTCTAAAAAGTATATTCTATTTCTTTCCAAGGATAAATTAGCTTTTTGATTATTGATATCTACCAATAGAGTAGTTTTGTTTTTTTGAGGCTGATAGTAGGCATTATAGAGAAGAAATATATTGGGGGGATATTCTATAGTGATATCTCTTTTGAAGGGAGAAAAAAGAGGTATATGGATAAGGTTTTCTGCAACATAAGTATTTTTATCAAGAAAAATTAGATATTTTTCTCCATAGGCTATGGCATCCTTTGTAAAGGATTGGTTTATCCCAAAACCTATTAATGATGAAAAGATTATTATGAATAAGAAAGAGATAAAAGAGTGTCTTTTCTGAAAAAGAAATCTTATCCAAAGAAAGATAAGAAAGAAGTACATGGATAGATAAATAAGAATCAGCCATCTATCAGGGTATAGAAATTTTTGTCCTTGTAAGGTGGAAGGATCTGGAGTATAAAGAATGGTATTATGGGAGATACTTATTGAGGAAGGAGTAATTTCCGTAAGTTTTTTGAAACCTTTTATTTCATCCATAAAGTAAATCCTTTTTGTAAAGATCTTTGCCATTAGTAAGGAATTTTTTATGGGGTTTGAAAAGGAGTTAAATAAATTCCTATCTATAATTATTAAATCGTAGTTATCATAAGCTTTATAATTGATAGGTAAAAGCTTCTCATCATATACTCTTACTGTTCTTGCTTTTTCAAAGAAATCTATCTTTGGTATTTCTCTTCCTATTATTAATACAAGGGGTAAGGTTATTCTTTCTAATGAAAAATCTATTTTCTCTTCTTTGATAATCTTATTATCTTTTAAAACTCTGACTCTTACAGGATAGCGGAAGTCTATTGGGGGAAGGAGAAATTCAAACCTTTTTTGAGAAAGAGGTGGTACTTCTACTTCTTTCTTGTATGTGGATTCACAGTATCCAGCATAGCGAAGTCCTTGAATATATACTATCTCTAAAGTCAGTTTTACCTTATTTCCTTCGTTATAGATCTCAACAAATAGGGGGAGGAATCTATAAATTCTCAATTCAGAATTTATACCCAAGGAAAAATCTATATTGATATCTTGGGCATATAAGATATTAAATATAAATATAGTTAATACGATTAGTTTTATTAAATCCTTTTCTCTCATTCTACTTTAAATTATACAATCTTATAGTAAAATATTCATTATGATGGCCTATATATTTTTGCTTGGAAGAATTATTCTTTTAGGTTATGAAAAAATTGTAGTTAAAAAGGTGGGAACAGATAATAATAGTATAGTTACATCTTTTTTATTTTTTGGTATTGCGGTTTTATTTTTGCTTCCCTTCGCCATTATCAATCCTTCTTTTGATTTATCTACTTTTAAATATGGCATCCTTAGTGGATTCATATATTCCATCTCCTTTGTGTTATACGTTGAATCACTTTCCATTGGTGAAGCTTCTCTTGTTGGTCCATTATATAATTTCAATGTTTTCTTTCTTCTTATTCTTACCAGTATATTTTTAAGGGAGCCTTTTACCATATCAAAGATTGTAGGACTTTCTTTATTAGTATATGGAGCTTCCTTTTTAAATCGCCAAGAAAATCTATATAAATCTCTCTATGGGCTTTTTAAAAGAAAGGATACCCTTTTTATGATGGGAAGTTCTTTTCTTATTGCCATAGGAAGGACCATTGATGGATTTGTAGTTGGTAAAATAGATCCTCTTTTTTATTGCTTCTTCTTGTATTTTGTTATTAGTATATATCAGTTTTTTTATATACTTCTTAGAAAAGAAGTAAAAGAAGTATTTAAGCTCTTAAAAGAAAAGACTTTATTGGTAACTATAGCTGCAGGTATTAATGCTTATTCTTATATGTTTCTTCTTATTGCTTTCAGAAGTATAGATGTAAGTATTGCTGAACCCATTTCTATGTTGAGTATGTTGGTCACTTTGTTTCTTGCAAAAAATGTCTTTAAAGAAGATATAAGAAAGAGAATAATAGGGGTTATAATAATGATTTTGGGGGCATGGATTTTGAATTGGAGGTAGGTTATGAATATATGTTCACCTCTTTTAGAGGTTAATTTGAAGGCTATTTATCATAATGCCAAATTAATTGTAGAAAAAGGAAGGGAAATTGGAATATATATAGATGGAGTTACAAAGGTCTCCTTAGGGGATCCTAAAATAGCAGATATTCTTGTAAAGGCTGGGGTAAGAGGACTTTCTGATTCTCGGATTGAGAGCATAAAAAGAATGAGGGAAGAGGTAGATATAGAGTATACTCTTATTAGGCTTCCTTGCTTTTCTCAAGTGGAAGAAGAGGTAAAGTATGCAGATGTTTCTTTAAATTCAGAGATTATGACTTTAAGGGCTTTAGAGGAAGCTTCAGAAAGATTAGGAAAAAGGCATAAGGTAATAATTATGGTAGAGATGGGGGATATTAGAGAAGGAATATGGAAAAAAGATGAACTGATAATGGTGGTAAAGGAAGTTCTTAGGATGAAGAATCTAGAACTCTATGGCTTTGGTACCAATTTTACATGTTTTGGTGGGGTAGTACCTACTGTAGAGACTTATTGGGAATTTATAGATTTAGTAGAAAAAATTGAAAAAACTTTTTCTATAAATTTGCCTCTTATATCTGCTGGAAATTCCAGTAGTATTCCTCTTCTTTTTGAAGAGAAAATTCCTAAAAAAATAAATCATCTGAGAATTGGCGAAGGAATTATGCTGGGGAAGGACACTGCTTTTAGAAATCCTATTCCAGGGGCTCGTCTTGATACCTTTAGGTTTATAGGGGAGATTTTGGAGATAAAGGAAAAGCCATCGATACCTTGGGGAATTATAAATGAGGATGCCTTTGGCCATAAGCCTTCCTTTGTGGATAAAGGGATAAGGAGAAGAGCTCTTTTGAATTTTGGAAGACAAGATATTGATCCTCAGGGAATTATTCCTGAAATTCCAGGTATTGAAGTTCTAGGAGCTACATCAGATTATACAGTAGTAGATATAGGAGATTACGATTTTAAGGTGGGCGATAATTTAAGCTTTTCTTTAAATTATTCTGCTCTTCTTCAAGCCTTTACATCTCCTTTTGTGAAGAAGATGTATAAAGATTAAATTTGGGGGTGTTTTTATGAGAAGAAGAGTTATTATTATGGGGGCAGGTGGGAGAGACTTTCATAATTTTAACGTCTGTTTTAAGGATAATCCAGATTATGAGGTAGTAGCTTTTACTGCTACCCAGATTCCTGGTATAGAAGGAAGAATATATCCACCTGAGCTTGCTGGAGAACTTTATCCTAATGGTATTCCTATTGTTAGTGAGAATAGATTGGAAGAAATCATTAAGGAATATAATGTGGATGAAGTAGTTTTTTCATATAGTGATGTATCTCATGAGTATGTAATGCAGAGAGCAAGTCTTGTATTATCTCTTTCTGCAGATTTTAAAATTCTTGGAACAGAGACCATGTTAAAAAGTAAAAAGCCAGTTATAGCCATATGTGCTGTAAGAACAGGTTCAGGAAAGAGTCAGACATCAAGATATGTTGTTAAGATTTTAAGAGAAAGGGGATTTAAAGTGGTAGTGGTAAGACATCCTATGCCTTATGGTGATCTTTTAAAACAGAAAACACAAAGATTTGAAAAATTAGAGGATTTGGATAAATATGAATGTACTATAGAGGAGAGGGAGGAATACGAGCCCCATATTAAAGAGGGGGCTATTTTATATGCAGGAGTAGATTATAAAGAGATATTAAAGGAAATAGAAAAGGAAGCAGATATAATAGTTTGGGATGGAGGGAATAATGACTTTCCCTTTTATAAGCCTGATCTTTTTATCACTGTAGTTGATCCCTTTAGAGTGGGACATGAATTATCTTACTTTCCGGGGGAGATTAATGTATATCTTGCAGATGTTATAGTGATAAATAAGGTAGATACTGCTCCTTCTGAGAATATTAATAAGGTAATTGAGAATGTGAGAAAGAGAAATAAGACGGCAAAGATTGTTTTGGCAAAATCCCCCATAATATCTGAGAGGGAAGAAGATATTAAAAGAAAGAGAGTATTGGTGATAGAAGATGGACCTACTGTAACCCATGGAGAGATGCCCTTTGGAGCAGGGTATATCTATGCAAAAGAAAAGGGAGCCATATTAATAGATCCAAGACCTTATGCTATAGGTAGTATAAAAGAAGCTTATGATAAATATAAGCATATAGATAAGGTACTTCCAGCTTTAGGTTACAGTAAGGAACAGTTAAAGGAGCTAGAGGAAACTATTAATAAGGTAGATTGTGATTATGTGATTATAGGAACTCCTGTAGATCTTAGAAATGTGATAAATATAAAGCATAAAACTATAAGGATTTATTATCATTACGAGGAGGCAGGAGTACCAACATTAAAAGAATTGATAATAAATTCTATAAAGTGATCTGCAAGCTCTGGATCAAATTGGGTACCTTTGCACCTTTTTATCTCTTGAATAGCTTCATCAATGGTTAATTTTCTTTTATATGGTCTAAAGGCAGTCATAGCTTGAAAGCTATCTGCCAATGTGATGATTTTTGTTAAAAATGGGATATCATTACTTGACAGACCATCAGGATAGCCCTTTCCATCCCATCTTTCATGATGATGTCTGATTATTTTACCTATGTCTCTAAAGACAGATATATGTTGTAATAGTTCTTCACCCCATACAGGATGCATTTTCATTATCATATATTCCTCATCAGAAAGTTTTCCAGGTTTTTTCAGAATAAAATCTGGCACTTTTATCTTTCCGATATCATGAAGATAGGCAGAATACCCTAATCTTCTCAGATCTTCCTCATTAAGAAGTAAACTTTTACCAAAATTTACTGCTATGTCTCCTACTTCTTTTGAATGTCCACCTGTATAAGGATCTCTTGCATCTATCATCTCTACAATGGTGATCAATGTTTCATGATGAAGTTTAAAGATCTTTTTTTCTATCTCTTCATTATAAATATAGGCAGAGATTAGTGGTGCAAACTTTTCTGTGGTTAAAAGATCATCTTGATTGAAAATTCTATTTTCTCTTAGGCTACTTATATTTATTACCCCAACTGGTTCATCCTTGTGGATTAATGGATAGCATATAGAGGATTTGATTTCAAAACGTGGTTCTATAATTTTAAATCTTTTATCTTTGTATACATCTTCTAATATTAAAGGTTCTCTATGCTCTAAAACCCATCCCGCTATTCCCTCTCCTTCTTTTAAAACAGTATTCTTTATTACCTCATGAGGTATATTTATCCCAACTTTAATTTTCAATATTTTATTTTCTTTATCATAAATCATTATTGATCCTGCATCAGCTTTAAGAATATATAAGATTCTTTTTAAAAGGTTTTCTAAAAGGATATTTTCCTCTTCTTTTTTAGAAAGTAGATTTATAATTTCGTTTATCTCTTTTTCCCTATCTATCTTCTCTTTTATATATAACCTTGTTAATGTATTTTGAAATTCTTCTGACAAAAGATTGAAGTAAGTAATAGGATAAGAGATATTTTCTTCAATTATTAATACAGAATAAATATTATTCTCTACTGTAAAATATCTTCTATAGCCTTCCATATTTTCTATGTCTTCAATTGTTAATGAATATCCTTTTTCTTGAGGATAGGAGTAGGTAAGAAAGAATTCTCTGTTTTTCCTTATGCAATATTTGATTCGTGAATTTGGAAAAAGCTCTTTTAATTTTTCAAAGTATATCTTTTCTATATCTTCTAATCCCTTTTGGGAGATTTCTTTTATAAAAGTGTATGCTAAGTTTATCTCTCGAGTTCTCTTTTCTACTTCCCTCTTCAGATATTCTCTGCTTCCTAAAAGGCCGATTAATATAAGAATAATTATGGTAATCGTAAAAACTAAGGCTTGAGATACTGCCTCTTTCTTCTTATATTCTAACCTTAGTAATACCTCTTCTCCAAACCATTTAGTTAAAAGGGTTCTGTAATAGGTACTATTTAGTATTTCTGATATACCTTTTTTAATCTCAGAATAATAAGGGCTTCCTTTAGGAAGGGCAATACCTGAAAAACTTGAAAAGAGTTTATCTTGGAGTATTTTAAGTTGATCGTTCCAGTTATTTTTGTTTATTAAATATCTTGCCACATAGTAATTAAGCACTCCAGCCTCTGCTTTTCTTTCTATTAAAGCTTGAAGGACAAGTTCAGAATTTTGGAAAGGAATGGTCTCTGTTATATCCTTTAAAAATATATGAGCTACATCTTCCTTTAAAACTGCGACTTTTTTATTTTTAAGATCACTAAAGCTTTGTATGAGTGAATCAGAGGGTATTATTATTACACTAAAGCTTTCTAAATATGTGATAAAATCATATTTTCTTTTTCTTTCAGCGGTTACCCTCATGAACTCTATGCCATCAATCTCTTTTTTATCCAGAAGTTCTAATACTTCATTCCATGGTACAAGTACTATATTGATCTTTTTATTAATCCTTTTTTCCAACTCTTTTATAATATCTACTGCAAATCCTTGAGGAATTCCCTGGGAGTCCGTATATTCAATAGGAGGAAAGTTATAATCTCCTGCAAAGGTAAGAATATTTGTGTTTTCACCTTTTGCAGGAAAAAAGATAAATAGAAGTATAATAATGTTTATAATTAGAATTTTTCTCATTTAAGAGGCCAAAAAAAGGACCCCCTCCGCAAGGGTCCCCCTCCCCCTTCTGAATGATTTCTTAGCTTATTTATTAGAAAGATTTACTACAACCTCTACAGGTGGTTTAGAACTATAGGTTTGGTTTTCGCCTGGTGCTGGATCAGCAAAAATGATGTTAAATAATGATATTATTAATATTATCAAGATGGCTATTATTTTCTTCATAAACAGATCCTCCTTATAAGATAACATCTGTTTTAAGAATACATCTTTTTATTTGACAATCAAATATACCATTAATAAAGATCAAGATATTTCCTATATTTTAAGATTTATGTTTCTATGCTTTTTCTTATTTTTAATATTGCTGTATCTAATATTACTTTTTGATATAATAAAACAAAAATATGTATAAAAAGATACATACTATCTCTTATATTTTATTTAAATATGGTAATTTTTCCAAACCCTTTTTAAATCTTATATTAGAGGAAAAATTGCCAAAGGAGTGGTATTATTATTTTGTTGCTCAGAGATATAAGTGGTCTCAGGATTATGAACTGGCTCTAAAATATGTGGAAAAAGCCCTGAAACTTTCCAAGGATAATTTAACCCTATATTATATTTTGCTTTCAGATAAAGTTAATTTTCTTAGATTTCTTAAAGACAAAAATGCTGAAGTTATATTAGAGGATATTAGAAAAAATTTTTCTAAAATTCCCGTTCTTGCCAGAAAGATAATTGCGCCTATCCTATATGATTACTATCTAAAAAAGTCCTATGAGGGAAGATCTGCTAAGATACGTTTTTGGAGTAAAGAATATCTAAAAGATCCATCTACTTATGTTTTTATTCTTTGGAATAGGGCAAATATGAAAGCAATGGAGAATAATATAAGATCAGCAATAAGGCTATATTTTGAAGGAGCAAAAACTGCTTTAAAAATTCCCCATCCTACTGGAGTTTTATCTAATCTTAATAATGCTTCTTGGTATCTTAAAGATATACATCCTTATCTTTCCCTAAATATCTCTAAAAAGGCCTGTTATTATTTGGGCTATTTTAGAGAGGATATAGAAGCAAGATTTTATATTCTTGACACTTTGTTTGAGATACAAAAGATTCTAAGAGATGAAGATATATGGGAAACAACGGAAATAATTTGTCTTTTGTATGATAATCTTCCTGAAAAGGGTAGATGGGGAACAAAGGAACATTATAAGAGTTTATTTAATTTTTGTGGTATCAAGAGGGTTAACTTTGATATATCAAGCTATGAAAATACAAAAGAACTAAGAGAATATTTAATAAAAATAGGAAAGGACAAGAAATTACATGAGATTTCAGAAATTTTAGGGATTAGCAGACCTAATCTCTCGAGAATGTTAAAAGGTTGGACTTTTAAGGTAAGATCAGAGACTATAAGAAATATACTTGAAAGGATAGATTTAAAAGTGGATTATATGAATGATCCATATCCCATTGTAAATGAGTATGTAAAGTTAAAGATAACTAAGGAGTTTCTACAAAATAAAAAGAAGCTAAAGGAGATTTCAAAAGAAAAAAAGAAAATTCTTTTTATAAGTACTTATACGAGTTTAATTAAGAGGGACGATTATAAAGGTAATTTTAATTTAAAAGAACTTTATAATCTTTTTATAAATGATGTAGATCTTTTTATTCAAAAGGCTGAAAAAAATATGTTTATAATGTGGTTTACAAACAAGATTATTGGAAAATCTCATCCTCTTTTGGAAGGAAGAAAAGACCTTGCAGTTAAATTTTTTAATATATTGCCTTTGAAGAAAAGGGATAAGTTTATAAATTACTATTTAAATCTTAATGAAAAAGATAGAATCTTAATTGATGAATTTATAAGAAATTGTGTAAGATATGATAGAAAATGGGGTGTTTCGTTTTCTAAGAGTATATTAAAAAATTTTATTCAAGAATTTAGATTAAAACCTCTTTCTACTTTACTTTCTGTCTATTCCTTGGATAAGAAATCAGAAAGAAAACGATTAGTAAATATCCTTGATAAAATAGTGTTATAATAGAGTATCCTCTTTTATAAAGAGGGTGATAATATGAAATATATAGATACTTTATCCTTACTTCTTGAGGAGATAAAAAAGGAAAAGGAATCCATTGAAAAGTCAGCTATAAAAACAGCAGAATCTATAAAAAATGGTGGCATTATACATATACTTGGTTTTGGGCATTATAATATTATATCCTTAGAGTTTTTCTTTAGGACAGGAGTTTTTGCATGTATTAATTCTATATGGGATTTTTCCACTTCTTATATGGATGGGATATTAAAAGACAATTTTTTAGAAAGAATTGAAGAATATGGAAGGGTATTAATAAATAATCATAAATTATCTTCTGAGGATATTCTATATGTTATATCCTACACTGGTAGAGATTTGATTGCTATTGATTCTGCATTGGAGGCAAAAAAAAGAGAAGTTTATACAATAGGTCTTATAAACAAGGAAAATTCTAATATCCCTTTTAAACATTCTTCAAAGAAAAATTTAAAAGATATATGTGATCTTGTAATTTTTATACCAGGACCTTCTGATGATCTTCTTCTATCTTTAGAGAAAGATAAAAAGATAAAGACTTCACCCATATCTACTGTTATTTCCTCTATCATTTTACATGAGATATTTTATGAGACTGCCTGTATTTTAGAGAGAATGGATATTATTCCTCCTTTATTTAGATGTAGTACTAATAGTAAGGAGAATGATATCAATCAGAAGCTTATTAAAATCTATAAAGATAAAATAAAGGAGTTTTAACATGAAAAAGAGAGTTTTTATTGGAAAGGTTATATTGAAGGATAGGATTTTACAAAAAGGAATGGTTGAAATTGAGGAGGATAAGATTTCTTATGTGGGAGAAAGAAAGGAAGTAGACAAAGATAGTGAGGTTTTTTATTTAGAAGATTTCTTTATATCACCAGGATTTATTGATATTCATATTCATGGATCTCACGGAAGAGATTTTCTTAATTCTTCCTTTAATGATATGAAGGAAATTTCTTATTTTCTTGCATCAAAAGGGGTAACTTCTTGCCTTCCTACTCTTGCTACTTCTTCTCTTCCTGAAATGAAAAAGGCAATTTATGAGATAGAAAAGTATATCTTATCTAATGTCATAAAAGGAACGAAATTTATAGGAATCCATTTAGAGGGACCTTTTTTAAATCCTGATTATAAAGGGGCTCAGAGAGAAGATTATATTTTGAAACCGGATTTAAATAATCTTAATGAGCTTCTTTCTTCCCATGTAAGGCTTATCACATTAGCCCCTGAAATAGAAGGAGCTTTGGATCTTATTTCATATCTATCAAAAAAAAGAGTAATAACATCAGCTGGACATACCTCTGCTCTTTCTCAAGACGTGGAGAGGGCTATAAGTTTGGGACTCTCTCATGTTACCCATCTTTTTAATGGTATGAGGCCTCTTCATCACCGTGAGCCTGGGATTATAGGGGTTGCCTTAGTAGATGATAGATTGTCAGTGGAGATAATAGCTGATGGATATCATCTTTCGGATTATATACTTAAATTGGTAACAAAGATAAAACCCAGGGATAAAGTAGTTTTAATAACTGATGCAATTATGGCTGCTGGGCTTTCTAATGGAGAATACAGTTTGGCAGGACAAAGGGTTTTAGTGAGGGATGGAAAGGCGACACTTGAGTCAGGTTCATTAGCTGGTAGTACCCTTACCATGAATAAAGCAGTTAAAAATATGGTAGAAAAAGAAATTGTAAATTTGGTAGATGCTGTTTATATGGCTTCCCTTTCTCCCGCTAAGGTGATAGGTATAGATGGAAGAAAGGGAAGCCTTGAAGTATCAAAGGATGCAGATCTTACTGTATTGGATGAATCTTTTAATGTAAAACTTACTATGGTAGAAGGTCATATTGTTTACAATGTTCTTTAGTATGTATTAAGATCTGCTCTACCTCCTGCTCCATATACTTTTATAATGACCTTTTCTAAGTTTGCTTTCTTCCTTTCAGAAAGCCAAAGATATGCGTATTTTTTCCCAAAGGCTATATATTCAGAAAAACTTAGATTGCCATTAAGTCTATTGATGGCTATTTTTAGCATATCCTTCATAAGGGAAAGATCTTCTGGTAAAGCTATAGATTCCATTTTATTTAATACATTGTTATATATTTTTATAAGTTGATCTTTATTAGATAAAAGGGATGATACGCCTAAATAGTAATCTGCCCAAAAATCTCCAGTGCTTTTCAATTCAGTTTTGAATTCTGTGTTATATCTGTACAAAGAATCTCCAAGAAATACATGTTTTATAGTTTCTGCTACTGAATTTTGTCCTAATAATTTTCTTATTGCTATTAATTCATCTTTTTCTTTAAATAGAGCCTTGTATTTTTCTTCCCAATTTTCCTTTCCTTCTGCAATCTCCATAGTAGCAAGTATTAAAGGATCTAAATATGAATATAGGCACTCTGCCCCATCATCTCCCCATGCTGTAAGAAGAAATCCTGGAAGGTTTTCTTTTTTGGCTTGTCTTAAGAAATTTGTAATATTAGTTAAAGCAATATCAAAGTTCGGATAAAACCTTCCCCAGTTGGAAACCCCAGGAGATGCTATCTCTTTTTCTTTTCTTTTGCCAAACATATTTATCTTATTCTCAAAATGTTCTTCAGAGAGATGTGTATAATCCCAATTAGCAATAACTGTTTCATCCCATATATTACTTTCAAGAACTATCTTCCATTTTTCCTTTTCTTCCTCTCTCAAATACATTCCCGTGAGCATGTCTCCCCATACCATTGGTGTCTTTCCACTTTCCTTCACTTGATGGATTAGATTCTTATGATGCATCTCAAAAAGTTCAGGTCCTTGAAATATACCTGTTTTATCGAGACTTCTTCCTCTTCCAAGAGCCCATGTTTCATCTCCACCAATATGGATATATTGGGATGGAAAGAATTCTATTACTTCGGAAAGAAGTTTATAGGTGAAATTTCTGGCTTCTTCGTTTGAAACATCTAAGCAACCTTCTTCAGGTCTATGCCATTCACTGTATTTCATAAATTCAGGTAGAGTAAGAATATTTTCCATATGTCCACAAAGCTCTAAGGATGGAAAAACCTCTATTCCTAAGTTCTCACCATAGTCTATAATTTCCCTCAATTCTTCTTCAGCAAGTCTTCCTCTTAGAGCTCCTATTTGGGGGAAGTTTTTCCAAGGGAAAAGATCTTCAAAGTATATGGCAAAGAAATTGTATTTTAGTAAATATAGTAGTCTTAAAATTCTTTTGAATTCCTGAAGTAAAGGTACACCGCCTCTTGCTATATCAAGATGATAACCTCGAAATTTAAATTTAAAATCTTCTTCCACATATATTTCTGGTAATTGATTTTTGTTTTGTATTACTAGCTGGATCAAAGTGGCAAAGCATATATTTGTATCTCCCCATATTTCTACTTCTTTATCTTTAATGTTGATGCCTGTCCCACTTTTTTCTATTTTTTTAATCTTCCAACTTCCTTTTGGTATTTTAAACTCCTTTGAGAGGAATTCAGGAAAATTTTCAAATCCATCAAACTCAAACCATCTTTCTTTAAACTCTAATTTTTGGGGTTCTGGTACTATATGAATAATCATATTAAAATCCCCCTCAATGCTTTTTGTATTCTTTTACTTTCTCAATTAAGTTGTTAGCAAATTCCACATAAGGTTCAATATCTTTTTGATTTATAGATATTCCTATCTGTAAGTTTTTACCATGAACAATAAGAAAAGTGGGTCTCCATAATAGGTAAATTAGAAAAGATATGAAAGAAAGAAAGTAGAGTCTTCCTACCAAAAAGGCAAGAAAGAGAAAAGAAAAGATTTTATCCCCTTTTTGTGTAATCTCAATACCTTCTATTTCAGATAATAATATACAGGTATATCTTTCTTCAAAAAATACTTTTCTTTTCTCTATAAGAAGATCTTCTTTTATCTCTAAGGTGCTTTCTCCTATAAGTAGATCTGAAGGAAGGGAAAGCCATATAGTGGCTGGTCTTCCTTTTATCTCCATGTTTTATCTCCCTTTTATTTTAATTAAGATTTTAAGAATTAAGTTCTTTCAGTAAATCATTTAACATTTCTTCTGTGAATTTGCCTCCACCAAAATGTATGAGACCTCTTAACGGTGTATATTTCATCATCTCTGCAAAGTTCATTATACTTTCTTCTGTTGAGAATTGTGGGAAAAGACTTACAAATTGTTTAAGTATATTTTGAAATTTTACGCTTGCCACAGGATCATCTAAGATATCACCAATGGTAGAATTAATATGATAATTTCTCTTAATTTGTTTTGTAGATTTCACAAATACTTTATCCTTGAGTACTATATCCCTGGATGATCTTCCTATTAGTATCTCAAACTCTCCTGTCTCTACATACCAATCCTTTATCTCTACGTTATAGTAGGCAAAGGCCCTCTTATCAAGCTCAAAAGTAACCTCTTTTTCTTCCTTTGGCTCAAGCTCTACCTTTACAAATCCTTTTAGTTCTTTATCTGGCCTTATTACACTACTTTTTACATCCCTTACATAAAGCTGTACTATCTCTTTACCTTTCATCTCTCCTGTATTCTTTACCTTTACCCTTACCTTCAATATCTCTTTATCAGTCATCTCTTTCTTGTCTAAAATCAGATCTGAATATTCAAAGGTGGTATAAGAAAGGCCATGTCCAAAGGGAAAGAGTACTTCCATCTCCTTCTTGTCATAGTATCTGTATCCTACAAAGATTCCTTCTCTATATTCTGATCTGTCTCCTTCCCCTGGGAAAAAGAGATAGGATGGATTGTCACTTAGTTTCTTTGGGAAGGTTTCAGGTAGCTTTCCTGATGGACTTACAACCCCAAAAATTACATCTGCCACTGCTCCTCCCCAGGCTTGTCCTCCTCTGTATGTCTCAAGTATTGCCTTTACCTTATCTACCCATGGCATCTCTACTGGTGCTCCATTGCTGAGTACTACTACTACATTTTCGTTTATCTTTGCTATTTCCTCTATTAATCTGTTGTGATTCTCGGGCATCTTCATGTGAGGCCTGTCAAATCCTTCCGATTCATATCTTTCAGGAAGTCCTGCAAAGATTATTACTACATCTGATTTCTTTGCTACCTCTTTTGCTTCTTCCATGAGGTTCTCATCTACTTCATCAGTCTCTATCTTGTATCCATCTGCATAAAGTATCTCTGCTTTTTCTTCTACAAGCTTTTTGATCTCTTCTACTGCGTCATCTACCATGGTTGGATTTACATGAGCACTTCCTCCTCCTTGTATTTGAGGTTTCCTTGCAAAGGCTCCTATTAAACCTATCCTTCCTTCTTTCTTTAATGGTAAGATCTTTTCTTCGTTCTTAAGAAGGACAAAACATTCTCTTGCTATTTCTCTTGCTATTCTGTGATGGGCTTCTTTGTCATATGTGGCATTCTCTTTTTTATTATCTATAGCCTTGAAGACAATGTTTAGTATTCTTTCTACTGCTTTGTCTAAAAGCTCTTCTTTTATTTCTCCTTTCTTTACTGCTTCTATGATCTTTTTGTCTCCCCAACCCCCATCACAAGGCATCTGTAAATCAAGTCCTGCTGATAGTCCTTTTACTCTGTCATTTACAGCTCCCCAGTCTGATACTACAAATCCTTCAAATCCCCATTCTTCTCTTAATACCTTTGTTAAAAGAAATTCATTTTCAGAGGCATATACTCCATTTACTCGGTTGTAAGAGCACATTACTGTCCATGGTTTTGCCTCTTTTACTGCTTTCTCAAAACTGGCTAAGTATATCTCTCTTAATGTTCTTTCATCTATCTCTGCACTTACTGTAAGTCTTCTATGTTCTTGGTTGTTAGCTGTAAAGTGTTTTATAGATGTTCCTACTCCTTCACTTTGTACTCCTTTTATAAAGTGTTTGGCCATCTCAGATGAGAGAAGAGGGTCTTCAGAATAGTATTCAAAGTTTCTTCCACAAAGGGGAGATCTTTTTATGTTTACTCCAGGTCCAAGTAGAATTTGTACGTTTTCTGCCTGGCATTCTTCTCCAATAGCTTTTCCTACTCTCTCAATTAGATCCCTATCCCAAGAGGCAGAAAGGCATGATGCTGGTGGAAAACAGGTGGCAGGTACAGTCTTGCTGAACATGGTCTCTTCTTTTCTAAGTCCATGGGGACCATCAGACATTCTTATTGATGGTATGCCAAGTCTTTCGATGGGTTTTGTGTGCCAGAAATCAAGACCGGAGCATAAAGAAGCTTTTTCTTCAAGAGTCATCTGTGAGATAAGTTTTTTTATATCCCTCTCCATTTAATATACCTCCTTAACAAATTATATGTTTGTAGTATATCATGAAAATTTCACATTGGTACTAATAAAATAATTAACAGGTAATTTTATACAAGGGAGATTAGGTAATGTGGAAAATATTAATAAAAAATAAAAGGGGAGAGACTTTCTCTCCCCTATGCTCTTTTTTCCAGTTCTCCAATATCTTCCCACTTCTTGTATAGGGTTGGTATACTTCCAATTAGGTTCTTTGTATAATCGTGTTTTGGAGATGAGATTATTTCATCAGGTGTGCCTTCTTCTACTATTTCACCCTTGTACATTATGAAGATTCTATTTGATATATAATAAGCAAGTCCCATATCATGGGTAATAAATATAATAGAAGTTCCTGTTTCATCTCTTAATCTTTCAAAAAGTTTTATTATACCCCCACGAGTAGATGCATCAATCATGGATACAGGTTCATCAGCTATAATTAATGAGGGTCTTAAAAGCCAGCATCTTGCAATCATTATTCTTTGTTTTTCTCCTCCTGAAAGCTGGTGAGGATATTTTCCAAGAATGTTTTTGGGCTCTAAACCTACATGTACTAATGCTTCTTCAATTAGATCTTTAGATCTTTCATTTTTAGGATCTATACCTATTAAACTCAAGGCTTGATGTAGTATTCTATCAATAGGATAAAATTGATTATAACTGGCAAAGGGGTCTTGGAATACTGCATGTACTTTTTTATAATAGTTTTTCTTGTCTTCCACTGTCTTTATATCTTTCCAAACATTTATACCATCTACAATAATATCTCCAGAGGTTGGTTTCTCAAGCCTTAGTATCATCTTTGCAGTAGTAGTTTTTCCAGAACCGCTTTCTCCTACAAGAGATACTATTTCTCCTTTTTCTACTGTAAAATTAATACCTTTTACTGCATGTATATGTCTTCTTACAAAAAGACCCACTTCATATATTTTATTTAAATTCTTAACTTCTAAAAGTGCCATTTTATCTCACCTCATTTATTAAATAGAAAACATGCTACTTCTCTATTTGTATCTATCTTTATAAGAGGGGGCTCTTCTTTTTCACATATTGGCATTTTATACGGACATCTGATGTGAAATCTACAACCAATAGGTGGATTAGCAAGATCTGGGGGGGTACCTGGAATAAAGGATATACCACGTTTCTTTACTTCTGGCTCTGGGGTAACAACTGACATAAGTAGACCCTTTGTGTAAGGATGTAGAGGTTCTTTTATTATATCATCAGTAGGACTATTTTCCACAATTTTTCCAGCATACATAACCACCATTCTTGTTGCAATCTGTCTTACAGTAGCAATATCATGGGTTATAAATACTATAGACTCTACGATTTCTCTTACTCTTAATTGTTCAAGGGTTTTCAATACTAATTTTTGATTGGCCACATCAAGGGCAGATGTAGGCTCATCACATATAAGGAGTCTTGGATTTAAGAGAGTAGCAATAGCTATTACTGCTCTTTGTCTCATACCACCAGAAAGTTCAAAAGGATATCTATATATATCATTGGGGCTTATTCCTACATCTGTAAATCTTTGTTTAGCCCTTTCAATGATTTCTTCCTCATTTAAAGCTCTTTCAAAATGATCTTTAACTAAATCGGATATGAAGTCTCTAATCTTTTTTGTGGGCATTAGAGCATTCATTGCAGATTGAGGAATGATGGAAGTTTCTCTTCCCCATATAATTTTTTGTAGCTCCTGTCTTGGCATATTATTTAACTCAAGGAAGTTTGCTCCAACATTGAGTGTTACCTTTCCATCTATAAAGGTTAATGGTTTTTTGATATTCATTATCATAACATTAGAAAGAGTAGTTTTTCCAGAACCACTTTCCCCTACAATTCCTACTGTTTCTCCTTTATAGACATTTAATGTTAATCCATCTACTGCCTTTACATAATATTCTCCTCTTGCATAGTAAGCTTTTACGTTATCTAAGCTTATTATCAATGTTCCTTTCATTTCTATCACCTCTCTCTCAGCTTTGGATTAAATACTTCATCCATTGCTGTGGTTATTATTAATAAAGAGGATGTAAGAAGAACAATGACTAAACCTGGAGGAATAAACCACCACCATAATCCTCTTCTTACTGCTTCCATAAGTACAGCCCACTGTAGTACAACTCCAAGTGTTACACCCTTAGTTGGCCCTAATCCTATAAGGCTTAAACCTGCTTCTCCTAAGATGCCACCATTAATAAATAGAATAAAAGCCATAAAGGTGTATGTGGCTATTGCAGGAATTAGGTCTTCAATTGCAAGTTTAAAATCTCCGTATCCAGCAAGCCTTGAAAGATATACGTATTCTCTATTTATCAAACTCATAAGCTGAGCTCTAATTGCTCTTGCAAACCATGGCCATGTAAGAATTCCTAAAATTACTGCTATGATCTCTAAGCTTCTAATTCTTAAGTAACTTGCAATTAATATGGCAAGAAGAATGCTTGGTATGGTTAGTACAATATTTGTAAAAGACATTAAAAGATCATCTACAATTCCACCTTTCATAGCTGAAAAGATTCCAACTAATAAACCTATGATCATTGAGATAATAGCAACTAAGAATCCAATATATAGGGAAGATCTAGTACCATTTAGAAGTTTTGCTAATAGGTCTCCACCGTATGTGTCTGTTCCTAAGGGATACTCTTTACTTGGTGGTTGTTCTGGCATTCCTGCAAAGGAAGTGGGATCTTTGGGATAGATAATTGGGCCTATTAGAGCCATAAGAACTATTAATAAAAATATAGTTAATCCAACAATGAATTTGGGACTTTTAAATAAAGGTCTTATCATCTGTTTCCACATTTTAGCTTCCCTCTCCTTGTCCTAATCTTATTCTTGGATCTACAATGGCATAAACAAAATCAACAATAAAGTTGGCTAAGTAAACAGCAACTATTAAGATTACAAATATGGCCTGTATCAATGGATAATCTAAGGTACTTAATGCCCTAAATAGAATATATCCAGTACCAGGATAATTAAAAATTAGCTCTGTGATTAAAGCACCGCCAAGAGCAGATCCCAAGTTTAAAGCAAGACCTGTTATTTGGGGTAAGAGTATATTTCTGAAAACGTATTTGAAAACTGTAGAATCTCTCATTCCTAAGTTTATAGCAAAAACAGTATAATCAGCGTCAAGCTCGTAAATAACAAGAAGTCTTGTACCAATTGCCCATCCACCTATAGCTGCAATTACTATAGAAAGGAAAGGTAGTATGTAGTGATAAAGGACATCCAATATAAATTTAATATTTAAACTTGGGATTATTCCTTGAGAATATCCTCCTTGGTTTGGAAATATGTTTAGTTTAACTGCAAAAGTATAAATAAGTAACATACCTAACCAATAATATGGTATCTGACTAATGATAAGGGAAGAGTTTAGAACTATGTTATCTATCCAAGTACCTCTTTTATTTCCAGCCACTGCTCCTAAGGTATTTCCAATTATCCAGGCTGTAAGGGTGGCTGGTATAAGTAAGAATAAAGTCCAGGGAATAAAAGGTGCTAACACATCAAGACATTTTTTAGGATAATAATGAATTGATGTTCCAAGATTTCCTGTAAAAAGTCTTCCTATAAATCTTAAATATTGTACTATTATGGGTTTGTCTATATCAAATTCTTCCATAAGTGCTTTATGAACATTTGATACAGTTTCTGGATTAGCTGCCCCTTGTACAGCTATACGTTGAAGTAGGGTGGCAAGAGGATTTCCAGGAATTGCCCTTGGTAGTATGAAGATTATGGTTATGGCAACGAAGTATGTTAAGACTAAGAAGAAAAGCCTTCTTCCTATGTATTTTAAAAAAGGTTTTAAGGCTGACTTTGGCATTTATTTATAAGCCTCCTTTTATATTGTTGTGTTTCCCTATTACATTTTTTTAATCAAAATATACCCCCCGGAACCTAATCCGGGGGGATATGTTTTCATTATTAACCCTTTAGGACCTTAGAGCATGATCCATTTTGTTTTCCTATTATTACTTAGCTTTTGCTAAGGCGTTAAGTATGTCGTTTGTTGATATCAATAAACCACCTTTTGCCTTGAATTCTACCCATGCAGGAACTTTTGGTGTTTGTCCTTTTGGTGCAATACCAAAGAGGACAGGAAGAGCATATCCACTCCATGGAGCAGCAGGGAACCACCATGGTTTTTCTGCATTAGGCCATCCTGTCCATACTGTTTCGTTGTATTCATACCAGTGAGCGCCGTAGAAGAGTGGTATGGCGGGAAGATCTCTGTATATAATTCTTTGTATCTGATAGAATAATGTTTTCTTAACCTTTGGATCTAATGTTGCAGCAATCTTATTTAAGAGTTTACCAACCTCTGGATTATTATATCTTTCGAAGTTACCATATTGATCTTGACCAAATGGTTTATAGAGAGCTGGATCAAGTACTATTCTGTAGACGTTCCAAGGATGATCAAATCCAGGTCCTGCAGACCAACCAAGGATGAAGTCAAAGGTACCTTGTGTCCATCTTGTCCACCATACTGAGAAGTCTGGGAATTCAGTCTTTACATCAAGTCCGATTGCTCTCATATTTGCTGCCATCATTTCACACATCATCATCCAGTCGGTCCAACCATTAGGAACTTGAATAGTGAAGGTTCCCATTCTCTTTCCATCTGGGCTAATTCTAATTCCATCTTTCCCTTTCTTGTATCCAGCTTTATCAAGAATTTCGTTTGCTTTCTTGAGATCAGTCTTGGGTTTACCATCTGCTGAACCCCAGTAATATTTTGCATATGCATGGTCAATGTATTCACTATATGCTTCAAAGTCATCTATTACCATGGATGGATGAGCCTGATTACCATAGCCAAAGTATGCTTTATCAAGCATTTCTTTGTATGGAATAGAGTATGCAATGGCTTTTCTTACTGCAGGATCTTTAAGGAGTGGGTTGTAGTAGCTTATGTATAGTAGATCAAGACCATCTGCCATGAAGTATGGTTTCTCTTTGAACCATGTTCCAATTGGGAGTTTCTTAGTTTTCCAGAGAGAGCTTACATCTGGTATAAATGTTCCTGCCCAATCAGCATTTCCTCTCTCAAAGTCTAAGTTTGCTACTGCATTATCTCTATAAATCACGTTAGCAATGTATTTAGGTACAGGAAGTCCAAATATAGATTTGCCCCACCAATCATCAATTCTTCCGTATACAACGATATTAGGATCGGTGTAGAAGAGTTTATATGGTCCTGATACTACTTGTTTTTCTGGATCATCATTTTGGAAGTCTTTTACAGCTTGTGCTCCTTTCTTTAAGAAAGGCTCATACACATGTTTTGGAACAATTCTTGTTGTTAATGCATATCCTAAGAAGGATGCATAGTTTTGAGCATCTGGTCTCATTACGAATTCTACAGTCTTATTATCTACTGCTTTAACAGATTTAATGTAGTCCCACCAACCATTGCCAGGGCCAAATCCAACCTCTTTTGTACAATTGAATGTGAATTCCACATCTTGAGCAGTAATTGGTGTACCATCGCTCCATTTTGCAACGTCTCTAATCTTTATTCTTAATGTGCTTTTATTTACTGCTGTGAAAGACTCAGCAATAACTGGTAACCATCCATCTTTCATGTTGCTGTAGATGAAGAGTGGTAAATACATGAAATGTTCTGTTCCATAAGTTGCAGATGGTGCATATAAGCTCCAGGTGGTGGCTGACCAAAGAGCTCCAACAGTATATAATGTCTCATTACGTGGTAAAGAAACTTGACCTAAGGTAGAAGGTACAAGTAAGAGAGTCAAAAGTAAAACTGCTAAAAGCACCCCTAAAACCTTACCCCTCATCTTTACACCTCCTATTTTTGGGGTAAATTATATCTTGGACCATGCTCTAAGGTCCCTTTGTGGTAAAAATAATATCATATAGAAACAATTTTGTAAAGGGGGTAATTTCATTTTGAAATTATTAAAATATTTTAACAAAAAATTGTAAAAAAATACTAAAATTAAAACTGGGGTACTTCTCTGAAACTTATTTTATTTTCTGAGATATGTTTTATAAGAAAATAAAAAGGATTTTCAGGGATAACACCATTTACATCTTTCCAAAATATAAATATATTGGTACCATGATTAGGCACATTAAAAAAAGCTAAACAAGGTCTTCTGTTTTTATTTTCCCACATTTCTACTGCTTTATTAATGGCATATCTACTCATTTCTTGCATAAGATCTACTCCACATCCAACTGGAGGATAATTTTCTATATCTACTGGTACTTCTATAAATTCATCATTAAAAGAATAGATCTCATATCCTCTGTGAAGATGGACGATTCCTCTTATAGGAGGTACTTTTTTTCCATCTTCGTCATAGGAATAGCCATTTTCTAACTTTTTGATTTTTATCTTTTTATTATGTTCCCATAATGGTATAACAAATTCTTCCGCTTCTACGGAAGGTCCTAATACTTCTTCTCCTTCCTTTTTAAAGACACCAACTTTTCCATCCTCAATTGGCAGGACAAGAGATATATCTTTTGGGGTAAGATTGCTCTTTATGGTGCCATATTTTCCAGAACATGTCACTGCAAAAACACCATTATATATATTAGGCTCATAAGCCATAAAGGCCCCTTCTGATTGCCTTGAGTAATTTACTAATCTGGTGATAAATTTATATAATTTCTCATCCTTTAGTAGATTTTTTATCTCTACTGGAGAAGAAAGTAATCCTTTTTCTCCTAAGAATTTACCAAGTTCTATCATACTATTTAAAACCGTTGATCTTTGCCATACTTCCTTAGGAATTTCCATGTTTTCTATTTCTTTCCAACCACCCACCTCTTTACATGAACCAAAAACCATAAGTCTTTTGGCAAGTTCATTTAAAGAAAGGGATGGATGTCCCCCTTCTAAGGTTCCTAATATAATTTTGTTATCCTTTATTTTGCTCTCCTTTAATGGAACTATTATATTTTTAAAGGCTCCTAATTTGGCCATAAGAAATCTTATAAAAAGTACCTTTGTAGAGGATTTAATATGGTGGATGTCTATATTATCTTCCACAAAAATCATATTTATAAAATTGGGATGAAGCTCTGGATAAATTTGTAGTTTTTCACATATTTTTTTACCAATTTTTACAGCCAGTGGTTCAACCTCTGGAAGTTCCTCCCTTAATAGGTTTGTATCCTCTATATTATTTTTAAGTACCTTTTCTACTTTTTCATTTAGGCTTAGGTAAACTGGATTAATTATTACTGCATAATTAGAATTAATGGGTTGTAAATTTAAATCTTTCTTCCAATAAATAACTTTACATCCAGATCTTGTGAATTCTTCTTCCAAAATGTTGTAAATATGATTTTTGTTATTGGCAATTTCCACTACTTTATTGTGGTCTAAGGTTGAGATATATGTGATTTCATCTATGAGAATAAGATATGGTTTTTTAAACCACCACATGTACTTGCTTCCTTTCCCTTCCCTCTTATATTATTTATAATATTATAATCCTTCAAGAGATTATTTTTAAGGAGGTAATGATAAAGTGATAAAAGTAAAAAATCCAATTGTAGAACTTGATGGAGATGAAATGGCAAGAGTTATGTGGAAATGGATAAAAGAAGAGCTTATATTTCCTTATCTTGATATACCTATAATCTATTTTGATTTAGGAATTGAAAATCGTGATAGGACAGATGATATGGTAACTTTGGAATCCGCTAAGGCGATAAAAGAATATAAGGTAGGGGTGAAATGTGCCACTATTACTCCTGATGAGGAAAGAGTAAAAGAGTATAATCTAAAAAAAGCTTGGAAAAGTCCTAATGCCACAATAAGAGCATATTTAGATGGTACTGTTTTTAGGAAACCTATTGTTGTAAAGAATATTCCACCTTTTGTTAGAACATGGAAAAAGCCTATTATTATTGGGAGACATGCATATGGAGATATCTATAACGCCTTTGAATGCAAAGTGGAGGGTAATGTTTCTTTGGAGGTAAATTTAAAAAACTCTGAAAACAAAAACTTTTCGGTTCATAATTTTGATGGAAAAGGTGTATTTATGGTTATGCATAATACAGAGAAGTCTGTTAGAAGTTTTGCAAAATCGTGTATAAACTATGCCTTAAGTGAAAAAGTTGATCTATGGTTTTCCGCAAAAGATACTATATCAAAAATTTATCATGGTTTTTTTAAGGAAATATTTAGAGATGAGGTAGAAAAAAGAAAGAAAGATTTTGAAGACAATGGTATAAGTTATAAATATTTTCTTATTGATGATGCAGTAGCCCAGATAATAAAAAGTGAAGGTGGAATTTTGTGGGCTTGTATGAACTATGAGGGTGATGTAATGTCTGATATGGTCGCTGCAGGTTTTGGAAGTCTCGGATTAATGACATCAGTTTTAGTATCTCCCTCTGGAGAATATGAATATGAAGCTGCCCATGGAACTGTAAGAAGACATTATTATGAGTATTTGAAAGGTAATAAGACATCTACTAATCCAACTGCTTCTATCTTTGCATGGACTGGAGGTATAAGAAAAAGGGGAGAATTAGATGGGGATAGTGATGTGATAGAATTTGCTGATAAGCTTGAAAAGGCAGTGATTATGACTATTGAAAGTGGAATAATGACAAAGGATCTTCAACCTCTTGCAGTACCGCCTGTTGATAAATATGTAGATACGGAAACTTTTATAAATAGTGTTAAGAAGAATTTAAAGAAATTATTAGAGAAGTAAATCCTTAAAAAAATGTAAGATATCATTTAGATCTTTAAAAATAAAATTGGGAGATGCCTCTTCTAACCTTTCTGGAGGGACAAATGGAGAGTAAACTCCAATAGTTAATACCTTAAGTTTTTTTCCCATTAAAATATCTTGAGGGGCATCTCCTATATATATAATCTCATAAGGAGATAAGTTCATCTTTAGTAACATCTTCTTTAAGGGCATAGGATCTGGTTTAGGTTTTTCTGAATCTTCCCAAAAAATCCATTCATCTATAAATCTTTCAGGATGTAAATAGGGGGTTTCCAATTCAATATCTTTTTTTGTGCTCGCAGTTACCACTCCCAATTTAAGGCCAAAACCTTTTAAGAAATTAAGAATTTCTTCTGCCTTCTCTCTCCATCTAACCAAGGAATAGTCAAAATATTTTTTCCAAAGCTCATCTACTTTTTCCCAATATTCTTTTGGTAAACCATGATTTTCATATATTTCATACCAATTGGGAGAAAAGTTTTTTCTATATTCTTCTTCTTTTATATCTATACCAAAAAGGGAAAAAATCTTTTTTGTGGTTACAATACAAGCTGTATAGGAGTCTACTAATGTACCATCCCAATCCCAAATTATCCCTTTAAGTTCCATGGTTTATATAATTGTAAAAAATACTTCTACTAAATTTGGATCAAATTGGGATCCTGCGCATTTTTTTAGCTCTTCTATTGCCTCTTCTTTTGTCTTTGCTTTATTATATGGTCTTCCCGAAGTCATTACTTCGTAGGCATCAATTATTGAAAAAATTCTTGATACAAGGGGAATTTCTTCTCTTTTTAATCCCCTTGGATATCCTTTACCATTCCACCATTCATGATGTGTTAGAATATATTCTGCAATTTTTGTTAATTCATATGATGCTTCTGCTATTCTATATCCTACCTCCGGGTGGGTTTTTATCTTTTTAAATTCTTCCTTAGTAAGGGATGTATTCTTTTTTAAGATTTCAGAGGGTATGGTAATTTCTCCTATATCATGAAAATGGGAAAGAAGTAATAAATCTTCTCTTTCTATATCAGAAAGATACAGTATATCAGACATTCTTGTGGCCAATTCCTTTATTCTTTCTTCATGTACCTTACTTTCGTAAGAATTTGCCCAAAGTAATTCCTTTAATGTTTGAAGGACTGTATCTCTAAATCCTTTTCCTTCTATTAATTTATTTCTATACATTCTATCTTCGGCCATTTTTAATATTTCATCTATTTTGTCATTCTCTAATTCCTTTGTAGCATATCCTAAAGCGATACTTAAAGGTATAGGGGTTTGATCATTATTTTTATTATATTCTTCACAGTTTTGCTTTATTCTATCACATATTTTTTCTGCTATTTCTTTAGGGGTCTTAGGAAAGATTATTACAAATTCATCTCCACCCCATCTGGCAATAATATCCTCTTTTCTACACGATTTTCTTAAAACTTCCGCGATACTTATTAAAAGTTCATCACCCTTTTCGTGTCCAAAGGCATCATTTACTAATTTTAATCCATTTAAATCCCCCATTAATATGCTTATAGGAAGCTGTCTTTTTGTATCTAATCTTTTTAATTCTTCTTCAAAAAAGGCTCTATTATAAAGGCCTGTAAGCTTGTCATGAAAGGTTAAATATTGAATTTCTTTTTCCATTCTCTTTTTCTCTGTTATTTCTTGAACTATCTCTACAGCACCTACTATATCTTGATTTTCTAATACGGGATATCCTTTTATATACCAGTATCTTCCATCGGGAGTTACCACTTCTCCTTCAGCAGGTTCTCTCTTCTTCATTGCTCTTACTACTGGACAATTAATACAGGGTTCTTTCCTTTGATGCCATAATTTATAACAATGTTTACCTATTATCTCTTCTTTTTCAAGTTTTAAGGATTCTGCTGCCGAAGAATTGACAAAAAGAATCTTTAGTTTTTCATCCAAGAGAATTATAAACTCCTTTAATGTATCAAGTATTAAATTTTCAAAAATCTTTCCATTTAGTTTTTTCATATTCTACTCCAGAAATAATCTAATAATATTTTCTAACTCTTCCATACTTTTATATTCTATAGTAATTTTCCCTTTATTGGGGGATTTAGGTTGTATCTTAACCTTAGTACCTAAATGCCTTTGTAGTTTTTCTTCTATGGATCTTATTTCTGGAAGATCTATATTTTCTTTTACCTTTTTCTTTTTTACCAAATCTTCTGTTTCTCTTACTGAAAGCTTTTCCTTTATAACCTTTTGGGCAAGAAGTTTTTGAAAGTAAGGGTCATCTACACCAAGAAGAGTTCTTGCATGACCATAGGTAAGATTTCCTCTTCTTACCTCTTCTTGGATTTCTGGAGGAAGCTGTAAAAGCCTGATAAAGTTTGCTACCTCAGACCTACTAATTGCTAATCTCTCTGCTAATTCTTCTTGGGTCACATTAAAGGTTTCTATATAGTATTGGAAGGCTTTTGCTTTTTCAATAGGATTTAAATCTTCTCTTTGAAGATTTTCTGTAAGAGCAATGTCCCAAGCTGTTTGGTCATCAATATCTTTTATGATTACAGGTATTTCTTTTAGACCTGCTACTTTTGCAGCATGGTATCTTCTCTCACCTGCTATGATTTCATATAAATCATCCTTGGGCCTTACAAGAATAGGCTGTAAAAGTCCTACATTTTTTATTGAGTCTATTAATTCTTGTAGTGTCTCAGGGTTAAGGGTCTCTCTTGGTTGTTTTGGATTTGGAATAATTTTATCTATGGGAACAAATTCTATTACTTCCTTTTCATTTTCACCAAGAAGTGCTTCCAAGCCTCTTCCTAAGCCCTTCTTTTTAAGAGACACGTTCTACCACCTCTTTGGCTAATTCTTTGTATGCTTCTGCTCCGGTAGAATCAGGATCATATTCAAATATGGAAAGGGAATAACTTGGTGCTTCACTTAAACGAACATTTCTTGGTATAAGGGTTTTAAATACTTTTTCTTTGAAATAATTATGAGCTTCTTCTACTACCTGTTGAGCAAGGGTAGTTCTTGAGTACATGGTAAGAAGTACACCTAATATATCTAAATCTTGATTTAGGTTTTTCTTGATTATATTTATAGTCTTTAAAAGTTGGGATATCCCTTCTAAGGCATAATATTCACATTGAAGGGGTATTAATACAAAATCTGAAGCAACTAAGGCATTAACTGTAAGAAGACCAAGAGATGGAGGTGAATCTATAATAATAAAATCAAAATTATCTAAGATTTTTTTTAATAACTCTTTTAATTTTAATTCCCTAAATAACATTGAGACCAGTTCAACCTCTGCTCCTGCCAGATCTATATTAGAAGGTATTAGAAATAGGTTTTCTCTTATAGGATTTTTCCCATCCCTTAATGGATATATAACTTTTTCTATAGGTACCTCCTCTATAAGGGCTGAATATAGATTGGGTTTTTTGTCCTTTAATGGGGAAATCCCACTGGTAGCATTTCCTTGAGGATCTCCATCCACAATAAGTACTTTTTTCCCCATTTCTCCTAATGCATATCCTAAATTTATAACTGTAGTAGTTTTACCTACTCCTCCTTTTTGATTGGCCACAGATATAATCTTCCCCATTCTATCCCCTCAAAAATGTTTCACGTGAAACATTTTTATCCTTTTACCTCTTTTATCATCTCTTCTACTTCTTCTTCGCCTTTTTTGTAGAACTCCATTTCCTCTTTATATAATTCTTTCAAAAGTCTTAAAAATTCACCCGCATGAACTTTTTCTTCGTTGGCTATATCGTAAAGGACCTTTTTAGCAAGAGAATCATCAGTAGCTTCTGCGATTATTTCGTATAGTTGGATGGCTTCATACTCTGCAGCAATAAATAATCTTATAGCTCTGATGAGTTCTTCTTTTGTGATTTTTCTTTCTGATCCTAATACTGAAAATGGTGTACCAAATTCTGGCATTTTTGCTCTCCCTTTCAAAAAATTTTTATTTATTATATTATAACACAAATTATCTTTAACAGTTATTTAACCTTTTCTTGTATAAATTTAATTGAAGATTAAATAGACTTTAAATTATAAAAAATAGAATCTATAATGGAAATAATTGGAAGGGGAGGTGAAATTAGTTAAAAATAAGATTTCTTTTAGGAATATTAATTCTAAAAAGGGAGGGAAATTCATGAGAAAGGTTCTCATTTTAGTGTTTTTACTTTTTCTTTCTTCTATATCCTTAGGTCAAAGTATTCTTATAAATGGTGCGGGAGCAACTTTTCCCTATCCTCTTTATTCTCGTTGGTTTTATGAGTTTGAGAAGGAAACAGGCATCAAAATAAATTATCAATCTGTAGGAAGTGGGGCGGGTATTCAGCAAATAAAGGCAAGAACAGTAGATTTTGGGGCAACAGATGCACCTCTTTCTGGAAAGGATCAGGAAGAAAGTGGTTTAATAATGATACCTACTGTTATAGGTGCTGTTGTAATGATCTATAATTTACCTAATATAAATAACTTAGTACTCACAAGAGATCTCATAGCAGATATATATCTTGGAAAAGTAAAGAATTGGAATGATCTTAAAATAAAAGCGGTAAATAAAGATTTAAATCTTCCCAATATGCCTATTATTGTGGCAAGAAGATCTGATGGTAGTGGTACAACTGCTGTTTTTACCAACTTTCTTTCTGCTGTGAGTTCGGAGTGGAAGGAAAAAGTTGGAGCGGGTACATCTGTTAACTGGCCTGTAGGAATAGGTGGAAAAGGTAACGAAGGAGTGGCAGGGGTTGTTAAAAATACTATAGGGACTATTGGATATGTAGAGCTTGCTTATGCAAAGCAAAATAATCTTCCTTATGCCAAAATAAGAAATAAATTTGGTAATGTGGTAGATGCAACTTTTGAGACTATAAAGAGTTCAGCAGCCTTCTTTAAGATACCAGATGATTTTGCAGTATATATAGTAGATGCTCCTGGAAGAAATAGCTATCCTATTACAGGTTATACTTTCTTATTGATACCCAAGGAACAGAAAGATTTAGAAAAAGGAAAAGCTCTTGTAAAATTTGTTAGATGGGCATATGAAAAGGGAGACAAATATGCTGAGGAACTCTTATATGTACCTCTTCCCGATAATGTGAAGAAATTAGCCCTTAAGAAATTGGATCTTTTAACCTATCAGGGCAAAAAAATAGTAGATCTTTTGAAGTAAATATAAATAATAACCTGTTCTATTTTGGGAGAAAGGAAACATATTCCTTTCTCCCTTTTATGTTATAATTCATTAATATGAGACTTCCTCCTTTAGAATCAGCGGAAGTTATAAGAAGAGAAAAGAGATTCAGGTTATTTATAAAGTATGATGGAAAGGAAATAGTTTCATATCTTCCCAATCCTGGTAGACTAGAAAATATAATTTATCCTTCATCGGTGGTTTATATAACTAAGAAAGAAGGAGAAAAAAGAAAAACATCTTTTGAGACTATTCTTGGGGTGGAGAGTGGAAATCTTGTTTCTTTAAATGCGTCCTTAGCCAATCGTCTATTTGAAGAAAATCTATATAGATTTCCTGTAAAGGTCAAGGAATTAAGAAAAGAGTTTACATATCATGGTAAAAGATATGATTTTCTAATAAATAATAAAATACTTGTAGAGGTAAAATCAGTTACATTAGTAAAAGATCATATAGGATTATTCCCAGATGCACCAACTGTAAGAGGTGCAAGGCATTTGGAATATATGGCAGATTGGATTTTTGAAAAATGGGTTGTGTTTGTGGTACAAAGGGAAGATGCTAAGTTAGTAAAACCAAATAAAGATCTTGATATGAGTTTCTTTCTATCAGCGAGACTTTTAAAGGAAAGAGGAGGAATATTTTTTGCCTTTACTTGTAATATAGATCTTGATGAGATAAGTTTTAAGGAATTTATAGATGTGGAAGTATAAATCAGCAGTAGAAAAGATAAAAAGTATAGAAGAAGAGGCTTATCCTCTTGTAGAGAAAAGAATAAGGGAATTTGAAAATTTAGGAAAATATGGAACTGAACTTGATCTTTTTTCAGAGCTTTCCTTTTGTGTACTTACTGCCAATTGGTCTGCTCAAGGAGGTATAAAGGCCCAAAATTATATAGGAAAAATAAACTTTGCAAGACTTTCAGAAGATGAGTTAGCAGAGAAGTTAAAAGAAGTAGGCCATAGATATCCTTTAATAAGAGCTCGATTTATTGTGGAAAATCGTAAGCTTATTGGAAGCTTAAGGGACCTTTTTAATCTACCTGAGAAAGAAGCAAGAAATATTTTGGTAAAAGAGGCAAAAGGGATAGGTTGGAAAGAAGCAAGCCATTTTTTAAGAAATATTGGCAAGTTGGATGTGGCCATTCTTGACAAACACATTTTGAGGTTTCTTTTTAATGAAGGAATAATCAGGGAGATTCCAAAAGCTTGGACAGAAAAAAGGTACGAAGAAATAGAGGCAGAATTTAAAGAGCTATCCCTTTTACTAAATAAAGTCTCAGGAGAATTAGATCTCTATATATGGTACCTATTAAAAGGGAGAGTAGATAAATAATCTATACTAAGAAATTTCTTATATCTTTTAAAGTAAAGATTAATTCTCCTACTTCTCTTACCCGAATCTTTATCTTTGGATTTTCTTCCGTTGTTTCTATCTCAAAATTAACCCTTTCTCCTATATTCCATATAAAAGGTATCTCTTTATTTATCTTTATATTTCCACCTTCTATACTTAGTTCATCTATATGTAGGGGAATGATATAGTTAACTGCTTCAAAACTTATTAAATTATTTCCTTTTTTGACACTATCCTTATCAATCATTTGAAGAAAATAGGATAAATAAGGACTATTAAACACTATATCTTTCCCTCCTTTGATACCTTCTAAAATTTTGTCAGGAAAATCCGTTATGATAGCGAAGGTATCTCGTTCTTTAAAATATTTTGCTTTTTCCACATCATTTACAGTCCAAGATATGGTAGCTTTAAAATAAGTCCTATAATCATCTGTAACATAGTTGTAATTTGGTTTTAGAAAATCTGCAATTTGGAAATACTTCTCTAACTCTTCAGATCTTGGTTCGTGGACATAAAGAAGTCCTATTTTTGCATTTTCTTGAAGCCTTAAAGCGTAAAGTCCCTTGTGCCAAAAAGAGGATATCACATAATTTTCTAAGGAAAAATTCTTAACCATTTTGTATGTATCTATAAAATCCTCAGGGTTTTTTACTTCTATATCTACAAATTTGTTTTTACTTTTAACAAGATCTAAGACCTCTGATAGGGTTGGTATATTTTCCCCTTGAATATTTATCCTTTTTAAGTTTTCAAATTTTGTTCTTCTTATGTTTAGATCTATTCCTGTAAGCCTTTTAAGATTTTCATCATGAGAGATTACAAGAATTCCATCTTCTGTTTTTTGTACATCAAGTTCTATACCGTCCGCCATTTTTAAGGCTTCTTCAAAAGACTTCATAGTATTTTCTGGATAATATGCGCAACCCCTATGTCCTAAAATTAACATCTGTTTTTTTCTCCTTTACTTCTAAGATTGAGATTAGGGCAAGTATGGCAAAAAAGGCAGAAAAAGGAAATATGATAAATCGCGTTTTAAATATATCCGCTAAAAAGCCAGCTGATGGAGGAGAAATAATACTGGCAAGTTGGGAAGAAAAATAATAAAAACCGGTATAAGTACCTTGAAGTTGTAAAGAAGCAAAATCTAAAACCATAGGTAGAGAGTTTATATTTATTAATGCCCAAGATATTCCTCCAATTATAAAGAAATATCTTATTATATTCATGTTTTTTAAAATAATAAGCCCCATTAAGGTTACAATCATACCCAATATCCCCAAAAGAATAGCCTTTTTTCTACCAATCTTTTTGCCAATGAAACCTGATGGAATGGAAAATATCATAAAGGATAAGGATAAAATTCCCAAATTTGTTTTGGCAAGGGTTTCTCCTACAGATGGGTCAAGACCAGATTCTAATGCCATATACACAGAATAGAAGGTTTCTATTGCATTAAAACTTATAAACCAGAATAAAATGGCTATTAGTAAAAATATAAGATTTTTATCCCTTATATTTAGAAGGTTTTTAAAAGATTCATTCCAGGAGACCTTTTCTGAAGATTTTAAAACTATGGAATCTTTATGCTCTTTTACAAAGATAAATAAGATTAAAACAGCTATAATCTGTATAATTCCAACGATAAGGAAACCTAAGGAGCGATTTTCAGCTGATATCCTTCCAACAAAAAAATAGGCAATAAGAGCTCCTAATCCCCCCATAAAATTTATAATCCCATTGGCAGGAGATCTTTCCTCAGGAGGAACCAGATCAGGCATTAAAGATATTACAGGACCTCTTCCTATTCCTTGTGCAATATTCATTAAGAAAATTACAAGGATAGACAGAAGTAAAGAAGGAGTATTTATTCCCCATATAAGAGGAATCCAAGGAATTAGGGCAAATAATATAGCTCCTAATGGAAGAGAGCTTATAATATATGGCATCCTTTTACCAATTTTAGTAACGGTTCTATCGGATAATGCTCCTATTAATGGTATAAGTAAGATAGCAAGGATATTATCAAGATTCATTACCCATCCTACAACAAAGCTTGAAAGCTTATAAGTTTTCTGAAGTATGATGGGAATGTCAGAGTTATAAATAGCCCATAGGAGAGAAATGGATAGGAATCCAAAACCAAGAAGGAAAATTTTAAAGTAACTCACATTTTTATTACTCATTAGCTATCTCTCCTCTCTCATATGAAGTATTTTAACATAAAAATATTTAAGTTATAATACCATTCATAAAGGGGGATATATGAGGATATGAGTAATGAATTTCATTTTAATATAGAGCTTTATCCTGAAGACTCTAAGAAGCTTATCCCTATAGATATAGAAATCCCTGATGGAATAAGAGAGATTGTAATAAAAGGAATTTTAGAACCAGAAAGTATATCCTATGAGGAATCTAAAAGGCTCATTATTGATGCTCTTAAGAAATATGTATCACAAGGATTTGAACCATTAGATGTAAAGAATAATCAGATTTTAGAAAAAATATGGAGAGAGTTTTCTCCTTTAAAGAACATAGTTAATTTGAGGATTATTGATTCGGAGGGGAAATTTAGAGGTACAGGTGATAATAGATTTACGAAGGGTATTCCAATTAAGATAGGAGTAGAGGAAAGTACCCTTGGTTGTGTTACAGGTAAGATTTCCCCAGGAGAGTGGAAATTAATATTAGAAGTAAAGCAGATTTTAAAAAGATGTATATTAAATATAGTAGTCTTTTTGAATAGGGAGAACACTACAAAAATAGCTGATCCTATTCTTCCTTATACTTCTGTTTTGCGTGAATGGGAAAGTAAAGAGGGTTGGGTAAAAGGTGATTTTCATCTTCATTCTAACCATAGTGATGGAGCTCTTTCTATAGAAGAGCTTGTTAAATTTAGCATTAAAAGAGGATTGGATTTCATTTTCTTAACTGATCATAATAAAATTTCGGGATATCACACTATAGATGACGAAGGATACCCTATATTTGGAGGTATTGAGTTTACTACCTTTTGGGGACATTTTTTAGGTCTTGGAATCTATGATTATATCCCTTGGGATCTTGTAAATCCTGATGTGGGGATAAGAAGATTAGCTGAGAAGGTACATTATCAAGAGGGAATATTCTGTATTGCCCATCCCTTTACTCTATCTTATCCCATATGTCCTGGTTGTAGATGTGAAATATCTATAGATTATGATTACGTGGATGCCATGGAGGTATGGACAGGTACCTTTAGTCTTAGAAAATTTGAAATAACTGAGGGAATAAAAGAATGGAGAAGGATTCTAAAAGATGGATATAAAGTTACAGCTATTGGAAGTTCTGATATGCATAAAATAGAAGATATAAGAGATGATATTCCTGTAAATTATGTTTATGTAGATAGTCTTACCCTTGAAAATATTATAAGGAGTGTAAGAGAAGGTAAAGTATATGTTACTTCTGGACCTAAAGTAGAATTCTATATAAATGATAAAAATATAGGTGAAACTTTAAGAATGGATGATGATATAATTTTGAAATACTCTTGTGAAGAGGAAGCTGATGTGAAGATTATATACAACGGAGAAGAATTTATTAAAATACCTAAAACAAAGAAAGGAGCTTTTCAAATAAGATTTGAGGGTAAAGGTTATGTGTATTTAGAATTTTGGCAGGGAAATAAACTTCTTGCCTTTACAAACCCTATATATTTAATGTAAAGAGAGGAGCGCCTTTGCTCCTCTCTTTTTTATACGCCTGAAAAGGCGTTGAATCCACCATCAATTGGGATTATTGCACCTGTTATAAAGGAACTGGCTGGAGAAGCAAGCCAAATAATTGTGCCAATTAGTTCTTCAGGCTCTCCAAATCTTCCCATTGGTGTATGATCTATTACTGCTTTTCCACGGGGAGTTAAAGATCCATCTTCATTTAGAAGTAAATATCTGTTTTGATTTGTAATAAGGAAGCCTGGGGCAATAGCATTAACTCTGATCTTAGGAGAAAATTCTTTTGCTACATATACTGCAAGCCACTGAGTAAAGTTTGCAACTGCCGCTTTTGCAGCTGAATATCCTACTACCCTTGTAAGAGGTCTAAAAGAGGACATGGAAGCAAAGTTTATAATTACCCCACCATCTGGATTTTCTAACATCATCTTGCCAAAGACTTGACTTGGAATTATAGCTCCTGCAAATAGGTTTATGTTTACAACTTTTTGTATTGATTCTACTGGAAGATCCCAAAAAGTTACCTTATCAGATGTAACTGCTTCTGGTATATTTCCTCCTGCAGCATTAAGAAGAATATCTACTCTTCCAAAGGCGCTTTTTACCTTTTGGGCTACTTCCTCCACATTCTTTTTATCTAAGGCATTCATTATGTATCCTTCTGCAGTAATTCCCATACTTCTTAATTTCTCTACCTGATTCATAAGAGCTTGTTCATTGATATCTGTGAGTACAATTTTAGCTCCTGCTTTTCCTAAACCCTCAGATATGGCAGAGGCTAATATACCTCCCCCACCTGTAAAAAAGGCTACTTTATCTTTTATATTGAAAAGCTCTTCCACATAACCCATTTTATTCACCTCCTATTCTAATTTTTCCCATTCAGTATGGAAGATGCCTTCTCTATCTGTTCGTTCATAGGTATGGGCTCCGAAGAAATCTCGTTGAGCTTGAATAAAGTTAGCAGGAAGATTCTCAGAAGATAAAGCATAATAGTAGTCAAGAGTAGAATTTAGAGTAAGAAGAGGAATAGATAGAGATCTTCCAATTTGAGATATTCTTTTTACTGAGGAAGTTTTATCTTTTATAAAATCAATAGCCAAAGGAGATAGTAATAGATTTGCATTAGCGGGATTTTCTTTTATTATTTCCCTTAAGAAATTTAAGATCTTTGCTCTAATTATACAGCCACCCTTCCATATTCTAAGCACCTCAGATAGATCTATTTCGTATCCAAAGGTTTTTGAGGCTTCGTCAATTAGCCAAAGACCTTGAGAAAAGGATATAAATATTCCAAAAAGTAAGGTTTTTTCTAAATCTTTTATAACCTCTGTTTTATTTAAATTTATATTATCCATTTCTTTATAGGCTATTTGAGATAGTTTTATTCTAAGTTCTTTAAAATGAGAGATGATTCTTCCTTCTACAGCAAGATTTAAGGTTGGGGTTGGTATACCTAAATCTAAAGCAGTTTGAGCTGTCCATTTTCCAGTACCTTTTTGCTCAGCTTTGTCCAGTATAAGCTCAACCAAGGGTTTTCCTGTTTCTGGATCTTTGTATCTCATGATCTTATAGGAGATTTCCATAAGAAATGAGTTAAGTTCTCCTTTATTCCATTCCTCAAAAAGGTCACCTATTTCTTCTGATGTCATCTTTAATCCTTTTCTCATGATATCGTATACTTCAGAAATGATCTGCATAATTGCATATTCAATTCCATTATGGACCATTTTTACAAAATGGCCTGCTGAATCATGTCCTACATATGTACAGCATGGACCATCTTCAGTCTTTGCTGCTATTTTGAGAAGCATTTCCTCTACTAAACTATAGGCCTCTTTAGTCCCACCAGGCATTAAAGAAGGACCATGCAGAGCGCCATACTCTCCTCCTGAAACCCCCATACCTAAAAATAGAATGTTTTTTTCTTTTAATTCTTGGAGTCTTCTTGAGGTATCTTTGAAGTAAGAGTTACCTCCATCTATAATAAGGTCTCCTGGTTCTAAATAATGGAGAAGTTCATTTATAACATCATCTACTGGTTTTCCTGCCTTTACCATAAGAATTATTTTTCTTGGTTTTTCTAATCCTTCTACAAAACTTTTTATGTCATAATATGGAGTAATTTTTTCATCTTTTACTCTATTTTTTAAAAGTTCCTCTGTTTTCTCGGGTGTTCTGTTATAAACAGCCACACTATATCCCTTTCTTGCTATGTTTAAAGCAAGGTTTTGTCCCATTACAGCAAGCCCTATAAGCCCCACAAAACTTTTCATTTTAAGAACCTCCCTTTTTTAATTGAGTATGGATTGAAAAGGCTTCTTTTAAATTTTTCGTAAGATATATAAAAAAGTCAAATCTTTTCTTATAATATTCAATCTTTTCTTCCTCTGGCTTATAAATCTTTTTGATTCTTACCATTTTTTCAGTAGCTGATCTATATGAAGGATATTCTCCTATCATTGTGAAACCTAAGATAGCTGAACCTAAAAGAGCAGGTTCATCGGTATCTGCTACAGCTACATCCATACCCATTATATTTGAAAGAGTCTGCATCCAGGTGTCTGATCTTGCTCCACCCCCACCAGCCCTTACTTCTTTTATCTCTATTTCTAATTCTTTTAAGGTTTCATATAGCATTCTTATAATATAGGATACTCCTTCCATACCTGCCTTTATTACATGGGCTTTATTGTGATGGGGACGAAGTCCAAATAAAACACCTGAGGCTATGCTTCCTATGTCTGGATTTCTTTCTCCTGTAAGATAAGGAAGGAAGAAGAGGTCATCAGAATCAACATATTTTGTCATATTAGTTTGTTCCTCATAACTCATATTAAACATATTATCTCTAAACCATTTTAGAATAATTCCTGCATTGTTTATTCCTCCGCCTGGAAACCACTTATTATCAAATAAATAAGGTACTTGTATTCTCATTTTTTCTGGATTATCAAAGATAGCATTATGATATGGTACTCTAAACATGGCGGTAGTACCAATATTTATTATTCCTATTCCATCTCCAGCTAATGCGCCTATACCTGTACCTACAGCACCACCATCATAAAGTCCTACTCCTAAAAATACATCACCTTTTAGACCAAGAAGATCTAAGGTCTCTTTGGGAAGTTTCCCTAATATTTTATCTCCTGGAACTACAGTAGGAAGGTTTTCCTCTTTTATACCTAAAAAATCTAAGACATAAGGATCCCAATTTAGGGTATGAATATTTAGAAGCTGAGTTGAGGAATCTATACTTGGTTCTGTATATGCCTCTCCTAAGAGTTTATATATGAGAAATGATTTAGAACCTAAATAATATTTAGCAGAATCAAAAATTTCCCTATGTTTCTTTTTTAGCCAATATATTCTTACAAATGGATAATAAAGAAGAGGGGGACAACCAGTCCTTTTATATATCTCCTTAAAATCTACTTCTTTTAAAAGGTCATCAAAAATTTCTCTGGATCGGGTATCAAGGAGAGTTATTATTCCTGTGAGAGGCTTTTTGTTTTTATTAAGTGGTAAAAGACCAAACATATAGGAAGATGTTATTAAGATACTAATTCTTTCTTCAAAACCTTTTACTATTTTTCTCACCACTTCTACAAATATATTAAATATGGTCTCTGGATTATGCTCTGCCTTTCCCAAAGCATCCTTTTCTAAAGGTAATTCTTTTTGTATAAGGGCTAAAATTCTACCTTCCTTATCAATAATTCCACTTTTTATATTTGTAGTTCCTAAATCTACGGCTAAAACTAAATCTTTCTCCATGGCAATTTCTCCAATACATCTTTATTTATGATTTCATCAGGAATTTCTTTATTGACTATTTTTTCTACATCTGAAACTACTTTGTCTCCCATACCTTTTAAGCACTCATAAGTATATGCAGAAATATGGGGTGTTACTAACACATTATCCATATGTAAGAGAGGATTTTGAGGATCTGGTGGTTCATCCTTCATTACATCCAAGCCTACTCCTGCAACTTTTCCTGATTTTATAGCTTTAATCAATGCTTCTTCATCCATTAATTCTCCTCTTGCTGTATTTACTATGATTACTCCATTTTTCATCATGTTAAATTCTTTCTCTGATATCATATACCTACTTTTTTCATTTAAAGAGGCATTAAGGGAGATAATATCTGATCTACTTAATAATTCTTCAAGGGATGCTGGCTCTACCCCCATTTGTTTTAATTTTTCATCTGGGATATTGGGATCATAAGCTATTACTTTTGCATTAAAACCATTTTTAAGGATTTCTCCTACCCTACTTCCAATATTTCCATATCCTATAATTCCTACAGTTTTATCTTTAATTTCCCAACCTATAAAGTTGGCCCTTTCTTCCCATTTACCTTCTCTGGCTTTTAGAGATGCTTCTCTTATTTTCCTCATTACCGCCATTAATAAGGCAATAGCTGTTTCTGCTACAGCTTCTCTTTCTACTACTCCTGGTACTTTAGTTACGATTACTCCCTTCTCTGTAGCAGTTTTTATATCAATGTTGTTATAACCTATACCATGGCGCGTTATAAGTAGGGTTTCATCTTTATATTCAAAGAATTCTCTATCATAAAATGGGGTCACACTTGCTATAATAATATTAAATCCCATAAGTTTTTCTGCTAATTCCTTACCATGCATATTGCCAGGAAGGGTGAATCTTTCTATGTTACCTATTTTTTTGAGTCTTTCTATATGTTCAGGAAAATATTTACCAAAACTACTTGAATTAACGATGGCTACTTTGTACATTTTTTTTCCTCCTCAAAAAGTTCCTGAAGATGTCTTTTTATATTTTCATATACAAATTTATAATGATCTTCCTCATATTTATCTAATATGGAATATATATCTTCCCTCTTCTCGTCCAAGAGAATGCCATATGATATATGGAAAAGCTGTCTTACTTCTTTTTTGGAAAGAAAAGCTAATAGATCTTCTTTTATTTCCTTTGGGAAATCTTCCTTCTTAATATCTACTTTATAGGCTTTTTTGCTTTCCTCCAAATTTTCAAGAGATATGTTGTATAGCTCTAAGAATAAATCGGGATCAAGTTTTGCTATTACTTTAACTGCCTCAAGCCAACTGGTACCTGATGTCTTGATATGGAAACCTCCCTGAGTAATTTTATAAAAGATCTTATAAATACTGAATTTATCGCTTCCTGAATGTAGACTTAATCTATATCCTTCCAGATTTTTAGCTAATGTATAATGTTTTACAAGAGATTCTTCAAACTCTTTTATATTGCCTTGGTAATCAATTCCTTTTTGAAATTCTCCTGGAAATTTGGGGGCAAGACTCTTAAAGTCAATTCCCTTTTGATGGAGGTATTCAACCACAAATACATGATCTTCTGGAGTGGTATCCCTTTCTCCTTCATCAATGGAAACCTCTATATCAAATTCAGGTAATTTACTTCTTAGAATATCATAAACCATATCTACAAAGGGCATAGTATTTTCGTAAATTATGGCAGATTTGCAAAGTTCATCATAAGAAAGTTCAAAGTATTGGTCTTCCGAGATCTTTACTTTTCTACCAGCATACTTTTCAATTATCTTTTTTGAGGTACCTGATATTTTTTCAAATTTTTCTTTTAATTCTTTTTGAGAAAGGGAGGATATTTTTTGTATCAGATCACTTATATCTAAGGTATACATAGTGTACCCAGCATCTATTGCTTCTAAAAGATATTTTTCATCTTTTATGTGATCTGCATCTGCACCATATTCTCCTTGATAATTTGCTTCCAAAATTCCTAATACACTTTTAAGCAGTACATCTTTAAAATCTCTATGGGTTTTGATAAGTTCTCTAGGAGACTGTTGGGCAACTATAGGGAAAAGATTATATTCTTTTAGGGCAGAAATTTGAGCTGAGGTTACTAATCCTAATCTATCTCCAGTACCAAAGGAAGTTTTTCTTTTACATATGGAAGGAGATATCTTTATAAAATTATTAATTTTTTTGTAATTGTCAAAATTCAATGGGTATAGATTTACATAAAGGTTAAGTTCTTCTATCTTTTTATTCTCAGGAAAATAAGGATCTTGTAGGTAGAAAGAATTAGAGTCTGTCAAAAATCCAATCCTTTTTTCCTTGTTTGTTTTTGCTACAAAAATATAAAAACTTTCATTAATTCTTCTTAAAGAGGATGGGTATACAATGATTGAAAGAGATTTTAAAAAATCTTCTAAAAGGTTGGTTGTCATTTTATATGCCCTCCAATTTTTTCATAATTATTAAAAAATAAGCTACATTTTGATTAAATTCTACCATATTTTTACGTACTATACAATAAATCTATTTAAAGAATAAATAAAAGATTTCACCTATAATTCCAGAAACGAGCAATATTCTTATTAAACTCCATTTTGCCTTATAACCTAAAAATAATGAGATAAAAAATAGAAGTAAGCTAAAAGGATCAGATATAGAGTCTTTTAATATACTGTAAGTCCCAGACATAATAAGGGCAAAGGTGAGAGGTGAGAGGAGAGAAAGATATAGATCTACCTTTTCTTTTCCAATATTATGGACAAAATAAGATGTCAGATATACTAAGATAAAGGGGGCTAATACAGAGCTAAAAGTTGCTGCTAAGCTACCTAATATTCCCCCCATTTTATAACCTATAAAAGTTGCTGAATTTAGGGCAAGAGGACCTGGTGTTACTTGAGATATGGCAACCACATCTATGAATTGAAGGTTAGTAAGCCATTTTGTCTCTTCCACAACTAAATGCCTTATTAGGGCGATGATAGCATATCCACCCCCAAAACCAAAAAGACCTATTTTAAAAAAGACTTTTGCTAACTCTTGAAGTATACCCATAAGATTATTACTATAAGAGATGGAATGATTATATAAATAGGATTGATTTTAAATACAATCAAAATTAATGATAGAAAAAGAAGAGAAAGAAGGCTAAGAGTATTCCATTTTCTTTTTTTAAAAATTTCGAATACTGCAAGGACCATAGCAGAAGCAATAGCAGGTCTTAGACCATAAAAGAATCCTTGTACTATTTTTAATTTTTGAAAATTTAAAAAGAAGATGGCTATGACAAGAATAGATACGAAGGATGGTATAACTACAGCTAAGGCAGATATAATAGCTCCTTTTATTTTTCCTAATTTATATCCTACAGAGACAGCAAGATTGAAGGCTATAGGACCTGGAAAAAGTTGGGCTAAGGTAAGGGTTTTTATAAATTCTTCTTCATCCATATATTTTCTCTTTTTAACAATCTCCTCTAAGAATAGGGGGATCATTACATATCCCCCGCCTAAGGTTAACCATCCAATTTTTAAGAATATAAAAAAAAGATCTGTAATTTTCATGGATAAATATTATAATACATAATTTTATTATGTGGTAAAATAAAAAAAGATTAAGAAAGCGTTAAAATCCTTAATTTAAGGGGGCATAGAAATGAAATTTCCAAAGGGTAAGCCTATATATGAGGATACACCTTCTGCTCTAATTAATGTGAAGGAACTTGTAGCATGGATTCATATGGAAAAGTTTAATGGAGTATTAGAGGGAAAGGTTGGAGATATTACTACCCAAATACTTATTACGGATGGTGATCCTCGAAAGGCATTTACCTTTACTGATAGTACAATTTTGGTTCAAGATGATGAAGCTATTGAAACTTTCGTTACTGATGCCATGATGAGGGTTTCCTCTATATCTTTATATGTTCTTGAAGATGAAATCATAAAAAGCCTACTTATTAGATTATTTATTAATCCTGTTTTAAGTGGTGAGGCTAAGATATTTGATTCTATGGGTATGATAGAGAAACTTATGGAAAGGGGGCAAATAGGGCATATCTTTTTAGATTTTAATACTGAAAAACTTCACTTTCTCTTTTATGATGGAAAATATTTAGGATATTATTCAGAGAAAGATGGTAAGATGCGTCAAGATGAAGATAAGATAAATCTCATAAATTATTTAAACAGTAAATCAGGATTTTTGATGCTTCATATTGTTTCTCTAAAAGATTTTGAAGATTTAAAATTTCCATCTTTAAGATTTGGTGAGATTGAGAGAAATACAGAATTTATAGCTGAAATTCTTACTTCCTTTCTAAATTATTTGGTCAGAGCCTATACAGGAATTGGAATTTATCCTGAAAAGATAAGGAAAATTATAGGGAAGATATATAATGAAAATGGGGGATTGTTGAAAGATATTTTAAATATAGATAATGGTGAATTTTTACTAAGTAATAACCCCAATGTGAGCTGGTATGAATTGGTTAGTAATTTTGCAATATTAATAAAAAATATAAATTCAGAGGTTTCAAAACTTTGGGGGAAGAAAATGTCAGATCAGAAATATATAGATGTTTATAAAGAGTTTTATGAAAGTATAAAGAGTAGTCCAGAAATGTCTCAAGTGTTTTCATATTTAAATCCTGAAAATCTTGAGAGGGTAGGAGGGTGATATGGAAGACAAAGTGAGACTGGTAGAGATTTTGTTCTTTATAGGGCTTCTTCTTGTCATTATCTTTTCAACAATTCCCTTATTTAACATTAATATTCCTGAAAATATTTATAAAATAATTTATCTTCTTGTGGAATTTTTAGCTTTTGTCGTGGCTTTGATCTTCTTCTTTAAAATTGATAGGAAACAAAAATTATGGCTTGGTTGGCTTTTTATCCTTTTAGGTTTTTTTATCTATCTTTTAAGTGATTTTCTCGATATAATTTTTAAGTTTGAAAATACTCAAATGTTAAAGCTTTTGTCATTTATACTAAATTTTGTTGCCCTTTTACTTTTTATTATATTCCTAAGCAGTTCTTTAAGGGTAAGATTGAGTTTTAACGAGAATTTTCTTCTTGTAATTAATGCTATTCTCCTCTTTATCTTGATTTTGCAGGTAGGTATATTACCTACTCTACTTAATAGCACTATGCTTCTCGAAGATAAAATTATTAATACATTGTTTTTGATAGGAGACTATATGCTACTTGTTGTTTTTATGATTCTCTTTCTAACTATTACTACTAATTTCTGGGGTGGAGAGATCGCTAAAAATTATTACCTTTTAACATTAAGTATTGCCCTTCTTTCCATATCTAATTTAATATTTTCGTATATACTTGGATCCTATGAACTTTTTAAAATAGATAGGATAATCTATTTAGGAGTTTATATGGTTATCGCTTACTCCATAGTAAAGGAGGGAGTACTTCATGAGGCATGATTATAAATATAATAAAGGAGGGAGAAATCTCCCTCCTTTTTATAGTATTGGTAGATATGTTTCTAACTCATAAGTAGTTACTTGTCTTCTGTAATTATCCCATTCCATCTTCTTATTCTCTATAAAGTTTGTAAATACATGATCTCCTAAAGCATTTCTTACAAGTTCACTCTTTTCAGTAATCTCTATGGCTTCAATTAAACTTCCTGGAAGATTCTCTATTCCTCTTTTTCTTCTTTCCTCTTCTGTCATATGATACACATTCTCTTCTACAGGATCTGGAAGAGGATATTTCTTCTCTATACCTTCAAGCCCTGCAGCTAACATTACAGCAAAGGCAAGATAAGGATTGCAAGCTGGATCAGGAGCTCTATATTCAATTCTTGTAGCTTCTTCCTTTCCAGGTTTATACATAGGAACTCTAATAAGATCAGACCTATTTCTCATAGCCCAGGAAATATAAACTGGTGCTTCATAGCCAGGCACTAACCTTTTATAGGAATTCACCCATTGGTTAGTAATTAGTGTGATTTCTTTTGCATGTTTTAAAAGGCCAGCAATAAAATGTTTTGCGATTGATGATAAATGATATTTATCATTTGGATCAAAGAAGGCATTTCTTTCATCTTTGAATAAGCTCATATGGACATGCATACCTGAGCCATTCTGTCCAAAAAGAGGTTTTGGCATAAAGGTAGCATATACACCATTTAAATAAGCCACTTCCTTTATTGCTAATCTTGCGGTCATAACTATATCTGCCATGGTTAAAGCTTCTGCATACCTAAAGTCTATTTCATGTTGGGAAGGGGCAACTTCATGGTGATTAAATTCAACTGTAATTCCCATTTCTTCCAGCATCTTAACGGTTTGATTTCTCAGATCTACAGCTTCATCCCTTGGTATTAGATCGAAATATCCACCCCAATCTAACACCTCAAGGGGTGGGTTTGGAGATTTGAAATAGAAGAATTCTAATTCAGGTCCAACATAGAATTTATATCCCATATTTTTGGCTTTATTTAACATCTTTTTGAGAACATTTCTTGGATCTCCATCAAAGGGTTTTCCGTTTGGTTCAACTATTGTAGCAAACATTCTTGCCACTTTTATTTCTTTTTGTCTCCAAGGAAGAATGGTGAAAGTTTCTGGTTCTGGAAAAGCAATCATATCACTTTCATCAATTCTTGTATATCCTCTAACAGATGAGCCATCAAATCCCAATCCTTCTTCAAAGGCTTTCTCAAGTTCGTGGGCTGTTATAGTGAAACTTTTAAGATATCCCAATACATCTGCAAACCAAATCTCCACAAAATAAATGTCGTTGTCTTTGATATACTTTAAAACTTCTTCTTTAGTTTTAGGAAAGCTGTTTGTCATTTTTTCCCTCCTTTAAGATTTGTTTATCAAAATTCCTTCATACATATTTATATATGAATAATATCACATACCACCCCTTCTAATAGTTAATAGAATTTTAAAATTCTTGTAATTATTATCAAAAATATGTCAATGTTTGATCTTTAGTATGATATACAGTAAAGAAATGCTTTTTAAGTAAAATTCTTGAAAAAATTGGTAGGTTGATGTATAAAGTTATGTTATGGAGAAAAAATTTAGTAGTAAATTAAATAATGTTAATCTTGAGATTTGGGGGTTGATCTTATCTACCTTTAGTTATATTTTTCAATTACCATATGCCATATATTTATCCATAGGTTTAAAGGTCAAAGAAGCATTGAGAAATATCTTTTCTGATAAATTGGATAAGGTTTTTATTTTAGGATTTATTCTATCAGGATTTGTTAGCTCATTAATCTCGGAGAGAAAATTAGAAGCCTTATTAGTCTCCTTTATACCTATTATATTTCTTTGGTTTTATATGTTAGGCAAATATAGGATATTATATTCCCAAAAAGTTATAGATTCTATTTTTAAGGGCAGTTCTTTCTTGGGTTTAGTCTTAACTTTATCTTATGTATTTAAAATTTCTATCTACATTGGTAATTTTGGGGTTATAGATGGGAATTTTAGTAGGGGACTAGTTTTAGGGGTAGGTATGCAAGGGCTTTCCTTACTTCTTGAATTTGGCATTATGGCAGGATTAGGAATTTTAATAAAAGAGGGCTTTAAATTGAAAACTCTTGTTTATTTATTGTTTTGTTTCTTAGGACTTTTTATTACCCAAACAAGAGGAGCCTTTTTAGGGCTTTTATTTGCTTTTTTGTTTTTGTTTTTTTCCAGAGAATTTTTTTATTTTCTTAAGAAATACTGGTATATATTTTTGATTATTCTTTTGATAATTTTTATGGGATTTAACCTTTTTATACCAAATCTTAAGTATAGGTTTTCGCATGTCTTTTCAAAAGGGAGCGAAAGTTCTATCTATGAAAGACTATACATATATAAAGGGATAATAAGAATGGTTAGGGATAATTTATGGTTTGGTGTAGGGCCTGGATGTTTTGTATATTATTTTCCTAAGTATGCTTTAAAAGATGATCCTAACGTTGAAAAGGAAATTTTAGAAATTCTAAGACATGCAGTAACCACTCATAATATATATTTTTATTTTATTACTGGATGGGGAATAATAGGGAGTTTCTTTTTCTTCTTTTGGCTATTTAGACAAATTTATAAGGGAATAAAAAGGGATTTTAACTTCGAGAAGAGAATAATCTTATCTATATTAATGGCATATTTTGGACATGTGTTTGTTGATGATTTATTCTCTATACATATTCCTTTTTTAATAGGGATATTACAAAACTATCATATTTATAGCCATAAGTAATAGGATTTTCTAAAATACCACCTCTCCTTTCTATATCTTCTTTTTACCCTATGGTCTTCAGGCTCCCTTGACAAAAATTTTTATGGGTATATAATATATATAGAAAAAATTAATATATATCAAAATCTGATGAGGAGGTGAGGCTATGTTAAGAAGATATTGGGATCCCTTTGAGGAAATAAGACATCTTCAAAGAGAAATGGATAGATTGTTCTCCGAATTCTTTGGAGAACCAGGAATTGTTGAGGAAAGGAGAGGGAGCTTTACCCCAGCTATAGATATGTATGAAACTGATGAAAATATAGTATTAAAAGTCGAGCTCCCTGGATTCAAACCAGAGGATGTAGATATTAGTGTAACAGAAGACAGTGTAGTTATCCAGGGAGAAACTAAAGAAGAGGAAGAAGTAAAGAAGGAGAACTTCTATAGAAAGGAAAGAAGACTTGGAAGGATTTATAGAAGAATAGATCTACCAAAGCCTGTAGTACCTGATAAGAGCGAGGCTGTATATAAGAACGGAGTACTTACCTTGACATTACCAAAGGCTAAACCTGAAAAGATTGAAGGAATAAAAATTAAGATTAAAGAAGAAAAGTAACTAATAAGGCATTAGTGAGGGGAGAGAGAAAATCTCTCCCCTATATTTTTTTTAAAATTCTGTTTTTCCAGTAAAATTAAATTCTAAAACCTTAATTGCAGGTACTCTTGCAAAACCTATATTGGGTACTAAATAGGTTTCTTTTGAGATCTCTTCTACATTACTAAGGACTTCAATAAAACTTTGTGTAAATCTTAAATTTTTAAGGGGTTTTGTAATTTTTCCATTCTCTATAAGAAATGTACCATCTCTTGTCATCCCAGTTGCTAAAACTCTAATAGGATCTAAGAAGGCATTGACATAATGAAATCTTGTAACGAGTATTCCTTTTTCTGTTTCAGATATAATTTTGTTTAATGGTTTTTCTCCTGCAACAAAGAAAAGATTAAAAGGTAAGGGATAGGTAGATGGTGGAGGAAGGGCATGTCCTGTAGAGTTCTTTCCTTCTTTTACTGCGGTTGCAGTATCATATACAGGTCCCATTACTATACCATTTTTAATAAGGTCTACGTGTTTTTTAGGCACTCCCTCAAAATCTATAGGAAATATTATTCCGTTAGGATCATAGCCATTATCATAGATAGTTATATAATCTTTAAATATTTTTTGTCCTTGATATAATGATATAAAGGATCTTTTTTCTTGAACTGCTTTAGCTGAAAAACCAAAATAGGCTATTTGTTCTAAGATTTCCCCTACTGCTAAAGGCTCAAGGATTACAGTATAAATTCCTGGATCTATTTCTTGAGGATTTTTGCTATCTATACATTTTTGAAGGGCTATTTCTGATAGGGATTCATAGTCCATACTATCTACATCTTTCCCTATTTCTTCTTGGTATCCAGATCCATCCCCCATATACATAACCTTACCATGAGAATAGGCGTAAGTACCATATGATTCTAAACCTTTTGAGTTTACAACTGCTATTTCTCCTATTTCTTCTGATATTGCTCCAAAGGTATTTAAATTATGTTTTTCAGCTTTGTCTATGAATTTTTTAATAATGTCTGCTCTTTTTTCTGGTGAGGGATCAAAAGTCTTTTTCTCATAACTTGGGATAGGCTCTGGATCTGGCAAATATAATTCTTCTGTATCGGGTTGACTTTCTAGTAAAGTATCCAAATCTTTGATAAGATTTTCTAAACTTTTTTCTTCTAAATTACTGGTAGATATAGCGACCTTTTTGCTTCCCTCACCTACTCTTATATATAGGTTTAAATTTTCTTCAGCTACATTTTGATGGATAATATTATTTGCATATCTTGTTAATTCTTGGGAATTTATATGTAAACATACTTCTTTTCTTTCATAGGGTAGCTTTTTAATTAAATCTTTAAGAAAACTTAATGCTCTATCTTCTCCCCACATTATTTACCACCTACCTTTACTTTACGAAATCTTGCAGGAGATACACCATGTCCAACTCTGGCTACTTGTATAGGTTCTCCCTTTCCACAATTTGGTACTCCCCAAACTCTCCAAGATTTTTCATCAGCTATAGCATCACAACTTCTCCAAAATTCATAGGTAATACCTGTATAATATGGATTTTTATAAATCTTACCTATCTCTCCATCTTTTATTTCGTAAGCTATCTCGCATCCAAAATGGAAATTTAATCTTTTATCATCAATTGACCAATTTTTATTTACTGCCATGTAAACTCCTTCTTCTGTGGAGGCTATTAAGTCCTCAAAAGGTATATTTCCGGGAAGAAGATTAATATTTGTCATTCTTATAATAGGAATTCTATTCCATCCATCTGCTCTCATAGTACCGTTTGATTTTTCTCCTAATATGGTTGCCGTTTCTCTTGAAGTTAAGTATCCTACAAAAATACCATCTTTTACTAAATAACTTCTTTGGGCAGGTATTCCTTCATCATCATATCCAAAGCTTCCCAGACCATAAGGATGAGTAGCATCAGCTACAATATTTACAATCTCTGATCCATATTGGAAGTTGCCTCTTTTGTCTAAGGTTAAAAAGCTTGTTCCTGCAAAACTTGCTTCCATCCCTAATACTCTATCAAGTTCTGTTGGGTGTCCACAAGATTCATGTACCTGTAAAGCTAATTGTGTTCCATCTAAAATAAGAGTAGTTACCATTTCGGGTAAGGGTTCGGCGGAAAGGAGACTAACTGCTTCTTTTGCTATTTTTTCTGCATGTCCAACCAGATCCAAATCTTCAATAAATTCCCATCCCCCTTTTCTAAAATCACCTCCAAAAGAATTAGGATGGGATCTTCTTTGTATGTCGCTTCCTTCAATTGCATAGGCAGTAATTCCACCACCACTTTCTAATATACTCTGCTCTATTTCTGTTCCTTCGCTACTTAAGAAAACTTTATCTTCTCTAAAAAATGATAGAGAAGATTCTGTAAGGGTGATGCCTTTAACTTCTCTCATAATTTTATCAGCTGTGAAAAGTAGATCCAATTTTTTTTCAAAAGGTACTAAAAATGGATCTATTTGGTAGCTATTACTCCATTTAGCCTTTATGATTTCTGCAGGAGCTAAAGTTACCCTTTTTTTATTGGTTTTAGCACTTGCTTTGGCTATTATTAGGGCTTTTTCTGCTATTTTCTTGTATTGGGAGAAGTCAAAGGAAGATGCAAACCCCCATGCTCCATTATAGAGTACTCTGATCCCATATCCGTAGGTTTCGTTTTTTACTGCTGTTTCTAAAATTCCGTTTTTAACTTCAATCTCCTCTCTGAGTCTTTTTACAATTCTTACATCTGCGTAATCTACGCCGAGACGAGAAAGGTAATTTAATATTTCTTTCCCAGTTTCAATCAAATTTCTCACTCCTTTCATCGTAGATCTATTAAAATTTTTTTCCTTTTCTCAAAGATAGATATTTTTTTAAAACCTAAATCTTTTGCAATCTGGTAAGCTTTTTCTATATCTCTTCCTGCATCTTCTGGGGTATGGGCATCAGCTCCGAAGGTTAGAGGTATATTATATGAAGATATAATTTTTAAAAATTCAGGGGATGGATACAATTCTTTGACTGGTTTTCTCCATCCAGCAGTATTTAGTTCTAATGACATTTGAGAACTTATAATTACTTTTGAAATCCTTTCATATATAGATGAGATATTCTTAGGATTTCTTCCACCCCAAAGTTTTACAAGATCTAAATGGGCAATTATGTCATAAAGATTACTTTTTATCATCTTTTCTACTTTATCGAAATAATCCTCAAAAATTTCTTCCATATCATTTTCGGTCCATCTTGGATCGTTGGGATCTATATCAAATCCAAAACCGTGATCAATAAAATGTACAGATCCTAACACATAATCAAAAAAATTATATTCTTCAAGAAGTTCTTTTATCTCTTTTTCTTTTTCAGGGAAGTAATCCATCTCAACTCCTACCTTGATCTTGTATTTCTCTTTTAAAAAAGTGGTAAACTCTCGGTATTCTTCTAAGTTACTATCACACCATGGAGCAGTAATAGGAATGTGATCATAAACAGGTCTAAATTCTTTAAATCTATGGCCATGTTCTGTTATACCTATTTCCTGTATATTTTTCTTTTTCTCTTCTTCCCAAAATTTTAACCACCAATTTTCATCAAAAGGTCCTCTTTCGAGATGCATGTGGTAGTCGATCATCATTTTTTAATCTTATTACCTCCAATCTTTTTTTATTTTTACATAACATCTTTTATTTTATAACAATATATGCTAAACTTTCATTAGGGATTTTTTTTAATTTAGGTGGGGGAAAACTATGAAAGAGTTTATGTATCTTTTGGAAAGAGTAAAGCCTGAGTTTGAGAACCTTCCTGCTGCTTTATTAAATGCGGAGAGATTTATTAAAAAGTTGAGAAAGGAAAACTCAACAGGAGTAATTCTTTATACTGATGAGGAGTACAAAGGAGCAATTTTTGTTTATGAAGGAAAGGCATTTTTTGCAAAGGTACAAAACAATAAAGCTATGGATGGAATAGAGGCAGTAGATTTTGTTATGAGGCAGATTCAACAGGGATTTGGTAAAATTACCTATTACCCTACCGATAAAGTTCTTATACTTGTTCTTTCTGCTATATATGTGGGAAATCCTCTATATATAGATCTGGATGCTAATACTATAATTCCTACAAAATTTTTCTCTGCTCTACAAAATAGGGAATTTAGTGGTGTGGTTTTATACCGAAGTGCAGAAGAAATTAAGTTTTGGATATTTAAAAAAGGGAAGCCTACAAATCCACCTCCTGTAATTTTACCTCCTTATGGATTTATAAGCGTCTATTCTCTTGATACTATTGAAGTTAAAGACTATTTAGATCTTTGGGAAGAGGAAGCCAGAAAGAAGATTATAGAGTTTTCAGAAAAATTACTTTCTGCTATAGCAAGAACTTTGGCAGAAAAATGGGGACAAAATACTGCAGAACTTATGCTTATTCCATTGGAGAGTTATCAAGGGCCATTAAGTATTAAATTTGATAGAAAGACCTGGAATTGTAAAATAGAATCTAATGAGGAACTTTATTTCCTTGCAAAAGAGATAGAAAGGGTTTATGCAAGACTTCTAAGGGCAATAAGAGAGAGGGAAGAAAGAGTTGCAGAGAACTTAGAGCTTTACACTTTTAATTTATTACAAGAAGAAAATGTACTTTGGCCCCCAACAGAAGAAAATATATTTAGAAGAGATTAATTTAAGGATAAAATAGGGGGGGGAATTTTCCCCCCTTATATTTTCTTATATTTCTTTTAGTATGGTTTCAACCACAGAATCTAAATCTAATCCTTGCATCTTGTAAAGAGCATCTGGTTTTCCAGATAGTCCATATTCTTTTACTCCAAATTTTCTAAATTTTATCTTGAAGCCTCCTTCTAAGAGGGCTTCTGCAATGATACTTCCAATTCCAGTATTTACATTGTGATCCTCATAGGTGATTACAAAGCCTGTTTTAGCTGCTTCTTCTAAGGCTTTCCAATCTATCTCCTTTGGAGATGTGAAGTTAAAAACTTTAACTTTGACTCCTTTTTCCTTTAATTTTTCCCATGCTTGTACTGCTCTAAAAACCATAGGTCCACAAGCTATGATTGACGCTTTATCTCCATCTCTTATCTTTTCCATCTTTCCATATATAAATTCATAATTCCCACCATATAGAGGATTTCCTTCCTCATCAGTAATTATAGGTGTTACAGATCTTCCCATAGCTACTAAGAAGTTTCCAAATTCTCTTGCCACGTATCTTATTACCCTATCTGTTTGATTACCATCTGCTGGAATTATAATTTTAAAGCCAAAGAGATTTCTAAATGTACCAATATAATCTATACATTGATGGGTTTTTCCATCTTCTCCTACATCGAGTCCACAATGGGTTACTATAACTTTCAAATTTGTATAGTTAATATCGTTTAAGCGATGCTGATTATAAGTCTCATCAACTCCAAAGACTCCAAAGTCTGCAAAGAAGGTTATAACTCCTTGAGATGAAAGAGCTCCTGAGAGGGTAGCTGCATTATGTTCTTGTATACCTGTCTCAAAGAAGTTTTCTGGAGCAATTTTTCCAAATTCGTGTGTTCTTACCGATTCCATAAGATCACAATCAACTACTGCAATAGGTGTCTTTCCTTCTTTACCAATGTTTAATTTGGCAAGATCTGCCAATGCTTTTCCAAAGGCTCCTCTGTTATCGATCTTTGCATCCTTATCATAGGTGATAGGTGTACCAGTATCAATATTAATAGAATATGGCTCAACAATGTGTTTATCTTTTGGTTTGAAGTTTTCCCTCATAGCTTTATATTTTTCAAGATCATCTTCTATTCCGAGTTCTTCAATGGCTTTCTTGTATTCATCTGGTTTTAAAGCTCTTCCATGAAATTCAAATTTATTCTCCATAAAGGAAACACCTTTACCCATAACTGTATGAGCTAATATGGCAGTTGGTTTTTCGTCATATATAGCTTGTCTTATAGTTTTGTATAAAGCTTGTAGATCGTGTCCATCTACCTCTATTACTTCCCATCCATCGGAGAGGTAGTTTTCTTTTATATTTTGAGGCATGATTTCAGATAATGATCCTGAAAGCTGTAGCTTGTTATAGTCAATTAAGACTGTTAAATTTGATAGATTATATTTTTTAGCAAATCTTCTGGCCTCGGATATTTGTCCCTTTTGTTGTTCTCCGTCTCCCATTACTACAAATACATGGAAATCTTTTTTAAGAAGTTTTGCAGAAAGTGCCATTCCACAACCAGCAGAAAGTCCTTGTCCTAAATTACCTGTGCTCCATTCTACTCCTGGTACATATCTTTCCACATGTCCTTCAAATATACTTCCAGCAAGCCTAAAATAAGCAATAGCCTCATCTATATTAAAAAAACCAAGATTACCTAAGGCTGAATATACTCCTGGAGAGGTATGACCATGACTGATAATAATTCTATCTCTGTCAGGATTCTTTGGATTTTGAGGATCTACATTTGCAAAATAGTAAAGAGTTAAATACATTTCAATGGATGACATGGAACCTCCAGGATGACCAGATCCAGCTAATGTGGTCATTTTTAGTATGTCGCCTCTACATTTGTGGGCTAATTGTTTTAAGTATTGTAGATCTTTCTCATCCATTTGGGGTTCGGTAAAACGATTTCTTTTCATTAAAATTAGCACCTCCTTTTTTAGTTAAAATCTAAAGAATTATATCATATTATTTTATAAACTAAGGGTAAGACCCTTTCTCTTAAAGGATTTTTGGATCTAATTCTCAATACTGGTGGGATTTGCCTTCTCTTATATTCACTTTTTTCCACTTTTTCTATAACATTTCTTACTATATTTTTAGGAAATCCTAAATTTATAATTTCTTCTTCTGATTTGTTCTCATCTACATATGCAGTAAGGATAGGATCTAATATGGAATAGGGTGGAAGAGAATCTTCATCCTTTTGATTTGGATGTAATTCTGCAGATGGTGCTTTCGTAATAATATTTTTGGGTATAATTTCTCTTTCCCTATTTATATATTCTGCCAATTTATATACTGTAGTTTTATAGATATCACCGATAACCTCTAGACTTCCTGCTGTATCTCCATAAAGGGTACAATAACCTGTAAGAGCTTCGGATCTATTTCCTGTTGCAAGTACAATATAATTTTCTCTATTTGATATGAACATTAGTAGATTTCCTCTTATACGGGATTGTAGGTTTTCTTCTGCTACATCCATAACGGGAGATGGAGAGGGATTTAATTCTTTTAGGTATGAGTAAAATATGTCTTTTATGGATAAAATCCTAAAGTTTATGTTTAGATTTTTTGAAATTTCCTTAGCATCTTCAATGCTTTCTTTTGAAGAATATATGGAAGGCATACTTATTCCTAATACTTTTTCCTGACTTAGGGCTTCCTTGGCAATACAAGCTACAACTGCAGAATCTATCCCTCCTGAAAGTCCAATTACAGCTTTTTCAAAACCAGATTTTCTAAAGTAATCTCTTACTCCTAAAATTAAACCATTGTATATAAAAGAAATGTCTTCTTTTTTATAAGAAGTTACCGATAGGTTTTCCAACTTTATGGTTGTTATATCTTCTTCAAAATTTTTGCCTTCAAAAATCAAATCTCCTTTTTCTGAAATTATAAAACTACCACCTTCAAAGATTAATTCTCCATTTCCCCCTACTTGGTTTACATATATAATCTTTTTATTGAAGTTTCTTGCTATATTTCTTGTCTTTTCAATTTTTTCCTTTCTTTTTCCTAAATAATAAAAAGAAGAGGAAATTATAATAATTAGATCGACTTGATAGAGATATTCTTGTAAAGGCGTTGTATCATCACACTGTAAAAGATCGTCCCCTATAAAGATGCCTGTTTTATGATTATTAAACTCTATAAAATCTGATTTACCACATTGAAAATAAAGATTTTGGAGTAGTGGATCTTTTGTGAAAAGGAATTTATCAACTCTTTTTAAAGTATTTTTATAAAATAAGTAGGCACTATTATAAATGCCATGAGAGGTATAATAAGGAGAGCCTATTAAAATACCTATTGGATAATTTTTTCTTAGGATTTTTTCTATGCTATTTTCTATCTTTTCTTTTATATCTTTCCTATTTAATAAATCAAAGGGTGGATAACCTAATATGGACATTTCTGGAAATATAATTAAATCGGAATTATCTTTAATCCCCTTCTCTATGGTTAATTCTATTTTATTAAGATTTCCCTCAACATCTCCAATGGTGGGGTTAATTTGGGCTATTGTTATTTTCATCTTTTTGTACCTCCTTTTCTAAGGTTAATAAATGGTAGATTCTTTCTGAAGGGGTTGGATGAGAGTAATACCAAGTCCTATATAGTGGATCAGGATAAAGATTTGAAAGATTTTCCTTCACTAATCTTTTTAAGGCATTTATCAGGGGGTAGGAAGTTCTAAGAAGTTCTGCAGAAAACCTATCGGCTGTGTATTCCATTTTTCTTGATAAAGAATTTACTAACGGATTTAAAAAGTAAAATAAAGATGAAACAAAGATAAAGGCATAGGTAAGGAGCGTAAATTCCTTCTGTACACCAAAGTATTTATTTATGGGAGCAGATTTAAAGAAAATAAAAGTTATATAGATATAGAAAACATAAAATATTATTGAAGAAAGCATTAGAATAGTAATATGCCTCTTTTTATAATGACCCAATTCGTGGGCAAAAATAGCAAGAATTTCCTCTTGAGGATATGAGAGTAATGTATCATAAAGTACTACTCTTTTGGATTTTCCAATACCTGTAAAATAAGCATTTTGTTTTCTCGTTCTCTTTGATGCATCCATTACGAAGACTTGCTTTACATTAAATCCTACTCTTCCTACAAGCTCTATAATCTTTTTTCTCAAATCCTCATCTTCCAAGGGGGTAAATTTATTGAAAATAGGTGCAATTAATATGGGGTAGATATATACCATTATAATTTCAAATAATATTATTACTAAGGCAAATTTCCACCAAAAATTGGGATCTGATTTAATAATGTAAAAAAGTAAAGAGAGTATAGGTGTACCAAGAATTATAGAAAGGATAATTGATTTGATAAGGTCAAGAAGAAAAATCTTAGGTGTCATAGTATTAAATCCGTACTTGTTTTCTATTACAAAGATGTAATATAAATCAAAAGGTATAGAAATAATAAGATTTATGAGACCGAATATTCCAAAAAATAAAAGGCCTTGAAGAATAAAGGAAGAGGTAATAGATGAAACAATTTTTTCAATATATGGATAAAGAAGGAAAATGAATATTAGGGTAAAGATAAAGTCAAAGGTTTTAGACCATAAATTGAATATAACCCTATCTTTCAAATAAATTTGTGATTTTTTGAAGTCTTCATCTGTAATAATATCCTTAAATATTTCAGGAACTTCTTTATGAAAAAGAGCATATTTTAGATTTCTTATGTCTAAATAAAAGCCTAATATCTCTTTTAAAAATAAAACTAAAAGAAAGACTCCTAAAAACATGCTTGATCCCACCTCCAATTAAAAAAAATCTTTTAAAGTTATATTATATAATAAAAGATAAAAATATGTTAGTAAGGAGAGTCTTCCTATGAAAATAAAGAGGGTAATCACTATAAAAGATATAGCAAAGGAGGCTAATGTAAGTCCTACCACCGTATCCAATGTAATTCATGGAAATTATCAACATGTATCAATGGAAACAGTAAAAAAGATTCAAAGGATTATTGAAGAGAAAGGTTATATACCTAATATGCTTGCTCGATCTTTAGTAAAAAGAAATTCTAAGATTGTTGGGGTAATAAATTGTCTTATACCAACAGAAAGGGGAAGCTTTATTCAAGATCCTTTTCATACAACATTTTTAGGTGGGGTTGAGAAAGAGCTTAGTCGAAGAGGTTATTTTATAATGTTAAGAACGGTTAATAAGAAGAACGAACTTATTACCCTTTTAAGAACTTGGAATTTGGAAGGAGTTATCATAACTGGAATCTTTGAGGACGAATTTTATTCTGCTTTAAAGACTTCAGAGATTCCAGTAGTGCTTATTGATAGTTATGTGGATGATGAATCCTTTATAAAAGTTGGGTTAGAAGATTTTAAGGGTGGCTATCTTGCTACTAAATATTTGATTGATAAGGGACATAAAAATATTATTTTTGTATCACCTAAAATAAAACCTAAAGGAGTTTTAGAGGAGAGATTAAAAGGTTACAAAAAGGCTTTAGAGGAACACAATATTCCCTTTAGAAAAGAAAATGTGTATGAACATGGTACACGTATTGAAGAGTGTATTTCTTTAGGAAGGGAACTATCTAAAAGGAGGGATATTACTGCTATATTTGCTACTGCAGATATAATGGCAGCAGGTATTATGAGTGGACTTATAGAGATAGGGGTAAGAATACCAGATGATATATCAATAGTAGGATTTGATGATCTGGAGATAAGTTTACTTACTACTCCAAGACTTACTACTGTTCATCAGGATGTAGAGATGAAGGGTATGATTGCTGCAAGAATGTTGATTGACTATATTGAAGGGATTCCATTAGAAAATAAGAAAGTCATACTTCCAGTTAAGATAGTAGAAAGAGAGAGCGTTAGATATTTAAAGAAAAGATAAAAAATTCTTTGATTTATTGAGAATATTGTATTTGTTTTAGAATAATATTGAGCTTTTTATGTATTTTCTCTTCTTGAATGTCTTTTTAAAAATTTTTAAACTTTTTATGGTTTAACGTTAAAGTAATAAAGATGTACAAATAGAAGGGGGGTTGTTTATATAATTAAGTTTAACGTTAAACTTATATATGATAAGCATTCCTAAATACTTCATTAAAGGAGGTATTTTAAAAATGAAAAAGTTTTTAATAGTTGGTTTACTAATTTTTATTTTAACTTTAGTTTTCTCTTTTGCAGAAGATGAGTTTATAGTTGCCACTAAATTTACAGGACAAGATGGAGAGGGTTATTGGGGACCTTATGGACCAGCCTATACTATAAAGGATGGAGTTTTAATTTTTGATTCCAGTATTCCCAATGCTTGGATGACACTTAATTTTAAGGATGATTTTATGGAAGCTGAGGATTATAGATATGCGGTAATAACCATTAAAGCGGACGATCCTAAAGATGCGCAAAATATAGTTATGACCTTAGGAAACCTTAAGAAGACTTTTACTAATTGGGGAATAACGCTAAGCATCAATTTTACTACTTATATTATAGATTTAAAGGCTCATGGACTTAAGAATTGGGGAGATGGTACAAAGGCAGAGCCAGATTTTGCACTAAATAAGGCAACTGCTAATAAGGCAAAGATTTATGTACTGTCTATTATTCTCACTAATGATCCGAGTAAGTATAAGAAGTAGAGGTAAGATTTTTTTAGAGAGGTGAGAATTTTGAATAAAAAATTTTTAATATTTGTTTTGATTTTCTTGATGATATTTTCCTTTAATAATAACCAGATCTTAGCTCAAAAAAAGATCAGACTAAGGCTTGGTATATGGCCAGAGCCCACATTAAGAAGCGATATAGAGATGTTTGAAAAATGGAAGAAAGAATTTGAAAAAAAATATCCCAATGTAGAAGTAGTTCCTGCTACTTATAAATATTCTCCTGACACCTTTGTACCTCTTGCTGAATCAGGAAATCTTCCTACAATTTTTGAAACATGGTTTACAGAACCACAAAAATTAATAGCAGGAAAATTTGTTAAAGATATTACAAACGAGTTAAAGAAAAAAGAGTGGGATAAGTTAATAAACCCATCAGTAAAAGAGATTTTATCTAAGGATGGTAGAATATATGGGGTTCCAAGGGATGCTTATGCTTTAGGAATGTATCTTAACTTAGATCTTTTTGAAAAAGCCGGATTGATAAATCCTGATGGCATTCCCAAATATCCTAAGACTTGGGATGAACTTGTAAAGGTAGCAAGAACGATCAAAGAAAAAACTAGTAGAGCAGGACTATGCCTTCTTGCAAAGGATAATGCGGGAGGTTGGCATTTTACTCAGATAGCATGGAATTTTGGGGCAAAGTTAGAGATACAGAAAAATGGAAAATGGTATGCCAACTTAAATTCTCCAGAAGTAATAACAGCTATGAATTTTGTAAAGGATCTTAAATGGAAATATGATGTATTAACTGATGATCCTACCAGTGAAGATTGGGGTACTGGTTTTGAGGCTATTGCTACAGGTAGAGCTGCTATGTATTTAGGAGCACAAGATGCAGTAAATCAACCTACGCAGATATATGGTATGCCTTTAGATAAATTAGCCATAGTCCCTGTTCCTGCAGGACCTAAAGGATATCGTTATTCTCTAATGGGCGGTACCCCCTATATGTTTAGTACCAAGGCATCTTCTGATGAAGTAATGGCCGCATTAAATTTCTTAGAGATTATGGGAAAGGCTCCAGTTGTAACTCCTGAATCATTAGCAGGTATGAAGGCTGATGCAGAAAATAGGGTGAAAAATGGAGTACCTGTCATACCTTCCTTTCCTGCCTGGATAGCTCAAGATTGGCTTAAGGCTCAAGAAGAGATTGTGAAGCAATATAGAAATGTAGATATGAGACTTTATAACGATTATTACAATTGGATAAAACAGAAGGGAGTTTTAAGACCAGAAGAACCCTATTTAACTCAAGATATGTACGCAGAACTTACAAAAGTACTTCAGGCTGTACTCACTGATAAGAATGCAGATGTAAAAAAACTTCTTAATATTGCTAATAATAATCTTCAAAAAATGCTGGATATGTATGTAAATAAGAAGTAAACATATGGGGCACCTTTAGGTGCCCCTTTTAATTTATCCTTTTGGGAGGATTTTTGATGATACAAGGATTCTTTAAAAAATATAAAAGAGATGTAGTAGGCTGGGGTATAATGCTTCCAACTATTTTGCTTTTTACTTTCTTCATTTGGGAACCTCTTTTAGCAAGTATATTTATGTCTTTTTTTAAAGCACAAGGAATAAGGTTAGAAAAATTTATGGGTTTTCAAAATTATGTAGAGGTTTTTCAACATCCTGATTTTAAGGCTGCTTTCTTTAATACCTTTTTTTATACTTTCTGGTCTTTAATTATCGGTTTTATAGTACCTATTATTCTGGCAATTGCAATAAATGAGATTATTCATTTTAAAGGATTTTTTAGACTCTCTATATATTTGCCTAATGTGATACCTGGCCTTGCTGTAGCTATAATGTGGCTTTACATATATAGAGCAGGAAAAACTGGACTTCTCAATATAATTCTTGGGAATTTTGGTATTCCACCTCAGGCTTGGCTTACTAAGTCTCATCTTGTTATTCCTTTAATAGTTTTCTTCATGACATGGCGATCTGCGGGAGCTACTACTTTGATATATCTTGCTGCCCTTCAAGGTATAGATTCAGAACTTTATGAGGCAGCTACTATTGATGGGGCTAGCCTTTGGGCAAGATTAAGATATATTACTTTTCCACAAATTTATAATTTAGCAAGGATATTGTTGATTCTTCAGATCATATTTGTTTTTCAAGTATTATATGAACCTTTAGTTCTTACAAATGGTGGACCTAATAATGCATCTATCTCTTTAATGCTACTTGTTTATAAATATGCCTTTGAAAAATTTGACTATCCTAAAGCTGCAGCTATCTCAGTTATTATCGCTATTATTCTTGTTATTCTTACTACCGTTTATAACAAAATAGTAAAAGAGAATGAAATGTAGTGGAGGTTATAAATGATTAACTTATTCAAAAAGAATTATGGAATAATAAGAAGTTTTGATTTTAATAAACCATATGTAAAATTTATATATTTTTTAATCTTTCTTTTTGCCTTATTTGTTGTAGTAATAGCTATTTTTCCCATAGTGTGGACATTTCTTTCTGGTTTCAAGACTTTACCTGAGTTTGTAAATGAACCAAGAATATTTCCTAGATCTTATGATATTAGAAAGTTTATTGAGACTTGGAAACTTTTAAATTTTGGAAAATTCTATATAAATTCTTTTGTGGTCGTTATTGGTAGCATATTTTTTTCCATCATAAGTAATGGACTTTTGGGATATGCTTTATCTAAAATTAGACCTCGTGGGTATAAGCTTATTTATTTTCTCCTTTTATGGAGTTTAATGATTCCAACTACCACAAGTATTGTTCCTTTGTTTCTTAATATTGTTAAATTGGGATTGCAAGGTACATTTATCCCTTTATGGCTTTCTGCAGGAGCAAATGCTTTCTTTGTGATTCTTTATAAAAATTTCTTTGACTCTATTCCCCAGTCTATTATCGAAGCTGCACGAATAGATGGATGTAATGAATGGACTATATTCTTTAAAATAGTTTTTCCATTAAGTTATTCCATAAATACGGTAGTTACAATTTTTACAGTTACCAATACATGGTCCGATTTTCTTTTACCTTATCTTCTTCTCAATAATACAGGGAAAGAAACAGTTATGGTAAGACTCTTTCAGTTTAGAACAAGTGTTGCCACTGATGTGGATATTATAAGAGCTGTAACCTTTTCTATTATTCCTCCAATTTTGTTTTTTGCTTTTTTTCAAAAGTATATGATGGAGGGTATCACAAGAGGGGGAATAAAAGGATAGTTATAAAAAAGGAGGATTAAAAACATGAGAGGGAAGAATTTATTATTAACAATTATTTTCTTTATCTTATTTTTGGGATTTGGATTGAATTATGGACAGGTTTCTGATGTAAAACTTGTAATATATGAGGCTCCAAAGACTATGAGGTCAGCTCCAGATATTAAGGTTAAAGTTGGGGGAAGGGATGTATTTGTATATGATATTCCTGTGAATCCCCATAGAAGGTGGTTGGGAAATCAAGAGATATCTCTTTCATCAACTCCTATGTGTTATTTTGATTTTTCAGGAGGAAGAATAAAGATAGAAATATATCTCAATAAAGGAATTAAATCAGCTATAGTACTTCCTTCTGTTTATAACATAACTCCCGTTATAAATAATAATAAATTAGCATTTTATATTGAAGAACCTGGATTTTATACAGTTGTTTTCAATAACTCTCCAGATAGGGCTCTTCATATTTTTGCTAATCCAATAGAGGATAATATGCCAGACAAAAATGATCCCAACGTAATATTTGTTGGACCTGGTGAATGGATTATAGAGGATATACCACTTCAGAGTGGCCAAACTATTTATATATCAGGTGGGGCGGTACTTCATACTACTATTCATGGCATATTTCTTAATAATGTAACTATAAGGGGAAGAGGGATAATAGATGGAAGTATATGGAAAAGCTGGCTTACTCCGGGAGAAACAGCAAGAGTACCAATAAATTTAAGAAATAGTAAGGGAATAACTATAGAGGGAATAATAATAACAAATCCTAATGCTTGGGCTTTGAATCTTTATGAATGTGAGAATACTATTGTAAAAAATGTAAAAATAATGACTGCAAGACAGAATGGTGATGGAATTACAATACAGTCCTCTAGAAATATAAATGTATCTGATTGTTTTGTAAGAAGTTGGGATGACAGTCTGGTCGTAAAAAACTATGCAGGAGATTCGAAATTTATTAACTTTAATTGCATTCAGATTTGGACTGATCTTGCTCAGTCTATGGAGATAGGATATGAAACAAATAAGGGAAAGAAGGATAATGCTATTATATCAGATATAAGTTTTAGAAATATCACAGTATTATATAATTTTCACAAACCTGTTATAAGTATCCATAATAGTGATGATGCATTAGTAAAAAATATTTATTATGAAAATATAATAGTAGAAAATGCTTTTATGGGACAAGGAGATGCTGGAGAAAATAACCAGTTAATAGATTTAGCGGTATTGGCGAGTCAGTGGTCGACTACTAAGGAAAGAGGTAATATAAGAAATGTGTATATTGAGAATGTAAAGGTATTGAGGGGAATTTTTCCTCCATCAAGGATAATTGGTTATGATGAAAAACACACTGTAGAAAATGTGTATGTAAAGAATCTTGAGATTCTTGGTAAGAAAATAGGAAATCTTTCGGATGGTAAATTTAAAATAAATCCTTTTGTAAAAAATATTAATATAAGTATGGATAAAGATTTTCCCAAGTTATCCTTGAAAAAATATGATCCTAAAGTAGTAAATTCTTTACAGAATGTTAAGTCTGAAAATCTTCAAATTGTAAAAACTCCTGATCAAAAAGAAGCTCAGATACCAGAGAATTTTAAAATCTTTCAGCCTATAGTTCCTGAGAAACCCTCGGGAGAAAATGTAGCATTGAAAAAACCTATTGAATCTAATGGATATCAAGATGTCTATAGAGAAAGATATGCTAATGATGGAAAGATAAAGAGTTATTGGGAGGGTAAAGCGAATTCTTATCCTAATATAATAAAGGTAGATTTAGAAAATATTTATAAAATTCATACTATAAGAATTGCTTTAAATCCTGACAGAATATGGAGTAAAAGAATTCAAACCTTAGAAATTAGATATAGTCTTGATGGAGAAGAATATAAAGTTCTTGTACCAAAAGCAGATTATACATTTGATCCTCTTACAAGCAATATTGTGGATATAAAATTAGATAAGCCTGTAGAAGTTAGATTTATTCAGATTATTTTCTATGCCAATACGGGGGCTACTGGAGGTCAGATTGGTGAATTAGAAATATATTCTGATGAGCCTATGAGTCAATAATATTTAAAGGAAAGGAGCAAAATATATGGAAAAAAAGTTGAAAACATTGGGGAAAATATTGTCGTATAAAAGAGAGAAAGAATTATTATTAATTGGAGAAAATGAAGATTTAAAAATTCAGATAATAGACAATGATATCATTAGGTTTCATTTCTCTAAGGATAAGAGATGGGAACACAATTACTCTTTCTCTATTGAAAGAGAATTACCAAGAAAGGATTATAAAGTAAAAGAAGATGGAGATTTTATATGGATTTTTACAGAAAAATTAAAAATTTTAATAGATAAAAATCCTTTTAATCTAAAAATCTATGATTTAAAAGACAAACTTATACATTCTGATTATGAAAATTTAGGTTATGCAAGATTTAAAGATAAGGTTTTTTCGTATAAAAAATTTAATAAGGAAAAAGCCTTTTTAGGTTTTGGTGAGAAGATGGGAGGATTGAACAAAAAGGGAAAAAGATTTGTAAATTGGAATACTGATGACTCTCATCATTATCCAGGTAAGGACCCTCTTTATCAATCCCATCCCTTCTTTTTAGCTTGGAATGAATTTTTCTCTTACGGTATTTTTTTTGATAATACTTTTAGAACTTACTTTGATTTTGGAGAGAAAAATCAAGAATATTTTTATTTTTATGCGGATAATGGAGAATTGGATTATTACTTTATATATGGACCCTCACCCAAGGAAGTTATAGAAAAATATACCTATCTTACAGGGAGATATTATATGCCTCCCTTATGGGCTCTTGGTTACCAACAATCAAAGTGGGGATATGAAAATAGGGATAAATTAGTGGAAATTGCAAAAACTTTTAGAGAAAAAAATATTCCCTGTGATGTGCTTTATTTGGATATAGATTATATGGATGGATTTAGAGTCTTTAAAGTTGATGAATCAAAATTTCCCAATATGGACCAAATGATTGAGGAATTGAGTATCATGGGGTTCAAAGTGGTTACTATTGTAGATCCCGGAGTAAAAAAGGATATAGATTTTGAGATTTATAGAGAAGGAATTGAAAAGGATTATTTTTGTAGAAGGTCTACTGGAGAGATATATATTGGATATGTATGGCCTGGAGAATGTGCTTTTCCAGATTTTGCAAGAGAAGATGTGAGGAAATGGTGGGGAGAAAAACAGAAGAGGCTTATTGAATTAGGAATTTCTGGTTTCTGGAATGATATGAATGAACCCTCATCCTTTCCCCATCCTATAGATAGTTTTTCTAAATCATTTGAAAAGAACAATACTTTTTGGGGAATATTCTCGGATCATTCAGATGAGTTTTTCTATGAAAAAACTTTTCCTCGTGATGTATTACATGGGAATGAAAAAGAATTTTCCCATGATGAGATTCATAATGTATACGGCTTACTTATGGCAAAAGCAAGTTTTGAGGGGTATAAAAAAGAAAGACCTAATTCTCGTCCTTTAATAATTACCAGGGCTGGATTTTCAGGGGTGCAGAAATATTCTGCAGTATGGACAGGAGATAATAAAAGCTGGTGGGAACATCTTTATATTAGCCTTCCTATGCTACAGAACTTGGGAATATCAGGAGTTCCATTTATTGGTGCAGACGTGGGAGGTTTTGGTCTTGATTGTAATCCTGAGCTTTTTGCAAGATGGATTCAAGTTGGTATTTTTTATCCCTTTTTTAGGAATCATTCAGAGTTAAATACAAGACCTCAAGAGCCTTGGGCTTTTGGTGATGAAATAGAAGAAATAGCTAAAAAATATATAAGATTAAGATATCAGCTTATCCCATATATATATTCTTTGTTCTGGGAGGCAAAGGAAAAGGGAATTCCTCCTTTAAGAGCGCTGGTTTTGGAATTTCCAGATGATAATGAAGCTATCTATTATGAAGATGAATTTCTTTTGGGTTCTAACATTTTAGTTGCTCCTATCTATAGAGAAGGTTGTGTTTCAAGATCAGTATATCTGCCAGAGGGAACATGGTACGATTTTTGGAATTTTAAAGAATATAAAGGAAGGGAATATATTACTGTAAAAGCTCCTCTTAATATGATTCCTATGTTTGTAAGAGGAGGAAGTATTATTCCCATGTGGGATGTACAAAATTATGTAGGAGAGAAAGATCAAAAGTATTTAAATCTATTAGTATATCCTGGAGAAGGAGAATTTTTATATTATGAAGATGATGGAATTTCATGGAATTATGAAGGGGGCGAATATAATCTTATTGAATTTTCTTTAAAGAACAATGAAATAAAGATTGTTTATCTTCATAAGGGATACAATTCAGAGAGAGATTATTTTAGAATAAGATACTTTAATAAGATATATGATATAGAAGATAATGGGAAAGATGTAAGTATAAAAATTTAGAAGACTGGTAAGGAGAGAAGAGGATTTTTAGTCTTCTTTCCTTACTTGACAAATATTTAAATGGTATATATATTAAAAGTAGATATAGAATATATGGAGGGATGAAGCATGAAAAGATGCAATGTAAGATCAACAGGTCTTTCTCCTACATTCTGGTTGAGGGCTTGGATAATAATTTCTTTATCAGATAGAGAGCTCCACGGATATGAACTCATCTCAAGTCTTACCGAGGCTTTCCCAGGTATTGTTACGCCAGGTATAGGTGGAATGGGAAGAGGTTATAGAATTTTAAGGGAGTTGGAAGAAGAAGGTATTATTATTGGTAGATGGAGCATGGAAGGAACGGGCCCTGCTAAGAAGGTATATCGTCTAACGGATGAGGGAGAGAAGCTTAGGGAAGAGATTATTAAGCATGTAGAAGGTATGAAGGATTATATAGATAAGTTTTTAGATCTTGCCTCAAGGCTTTAATTAAAATTCTTCTAATATGGCTATATATGGTAGATTTCTATATTTTTCTTTATAATCAAGCCCATATCCTATAACGTAATAATTTGGTATTTCAAAACCTTTATAATCTACCTCTATATCTATTATTCTTCTTCCTGGACAATCAAGGAGGGTGCATACTTTTATAGAATTTGGGTTTCTTGTTTGAAGATTTCTTATTAAATAAGATAAAGTTAATCCAGTATCTACAATATCCTCTATTATTATCACATCTTTACCCATTATATTTATATCTAATTCCTTAGTAATTCTGACAATTCCTTGATTATTCATAGATGAACCATAGCTTAATATGGAGATAAAGTCTAAAACAAATGGTATTTTAATATTTCTTGTAAGATCAACGGTAAAATATATTGCTCCTTTTAAGACGCAGGCAAGTATAAGATCTTTGTCTTTATAATCTATGCTTATTTCTTCTCCTAATTCTTTTATTCTTTTCTCAATATCTTCTTTTGTAAAAAGTGTTTTTCCTATTTTTTCCATATTTCTATCTTATTCCTTTAATTCCATATTTTGATAAAAGTTTTTCGTATTCTTTACCGTAGAATAATTTTATTTTTATATCTGGATATAAATTTTTTAGTTTTTTTATTTTTTTTAGTTTTTCTCCCATAACCCTTGGTCTCTGTAATGTGAGTTCAATATATAGATCAAAATCGGGTAAATAAAAATCTGGGGTAAAGGATTCTATTACATTCCCATCATTGTCCCATTCTAATGGAAATGTTCTTGGTTCGTATTCCCATCTTATTTGATAAAAGGTTAGTATCTTTGCAAATTCTTCTTCGGTTTTGTTAGCAAATTTAGGCTTTTGGGGAAGAGATAGCTGTTTCGGAGTATATATTTTTGATTCTTGCCTTTCTATTACCTTTTCAATGATAGATTCTATCTCCTCTACAGTAAAAAAAGATCTGTCAATAGTTAAATGGTATAAAGATGGGTCTTTCCAACTGTTTAAAAATAATGTTTTATAGAAAATCTCTCTTGAAAAGTCTTTTTCTTTTATTAGTTCTAAGGCTTTTTCCTCAGAAAGGAGAAATTTATTAGTTAAGAATTTTATTCTATAGCCTAAGGGTGCGATAACGTTAATATGAAAGGAATAATTTTCGTCTTTAAAGAGAAATTGGCCCCCTCTTCCTAATAAAAAAATGATATAATCCTCTTCTATATACTTTTTAACAATCATTCTTACTTGTTCTTTGTAGGTTTCTATGAAATTAGGATCTCTAATTCCCTTTTCCAGTTCTTTCTCTTTATTCTCAAATTCTTGTATATTAAAACCTTCAAGGGCTAATTCTTCATGAATTCTTCTACGGTCTAAAATTTCCCCATTAAATTTCTTTGATATTTTATTTATGATCTCATCTATATCTGTACCGAAATCTCTTGATATGGTTATGAGCCTTATTTTTAACATTTCTACATTACTTCTTGGAAAAGATAATATATATCTTCCTCCCTAACGGGCCTAAGATTATTTTCTACATTAAATTTTGCTTCTAATGTCCTCTTTACAAGAAGTTCTAAATCAAGAGGTTGAGAGGTAACTTGATTAATTCTGGTTGGTAGATTGAGGGTTTTGAGAAAGTCTTCCATCTTTTCAGCAGGATCTCCATTAAAAAGATTCTTTAGAAACTTTAATTTTTCATCAGGAATAAAAGGGGCATTAAATCTTAAATAAGAAGGAAGTAAAATTCCATTTGCTATTCCATGGGGTATATTATAGATTCCTCCCAGAGGTCTTGACATAGCATGTACTAAAGTGGTTTTTGTATTGTTTATAGCAATACCAGCCCAAAAGGCAGCATAAGCCATTCTTTCCTTGGCATATGTGGAATTTTCAAGAACTGATTTAGGTAAAAAGTTATATATATCCACCAAAGCTGATCTTGAATAGCATTCTATCATGCAAGTAGAGTTTCTAGAAAGATAAGATTCAAGGGCATGAGAAAAGGCATCTATTCCTGTAGAGGCAGTTACAAGGGGAGACATGGTAAAGGTAAGTTCAGGGTCTATTATAGAAAGGGTAGGAATTAAAGCTTTTCCCAGAAGAATAAATTTATCCTTTTTCTCTTTATCGGTAATTACTGCAAATTTTGTGGCTTCACTACCTGTTCCAGCTGTGGTAGGTATCGCTATAATAGGAAGTGCTTCTTCTATTTCCTTGCCCTTATATTCTAAAAGATTAGCTTTTGTTTTTATTCTGAAAGCAATGATTTTAGCCATGTCCATTACACTACCGCCACCAATTCCAATGATTCCATCAAAGTTGTTACCTACAATATTATCGCAGAGTTGACGTACAATTTCTAAGGATGGTTCTGGAGGAATTCCTGTAATAAGGATTACATTTAACTTATGCTTTTTAATATCTTCTAAAATCTTATCTAAGACTCCGCTTTTTTTAAGAGAGTGTTCTCCAGTAAGAAGTAGAAATTTTTCTCCAATTTTTTTAAGCTCTGTGCCAAGAGATTCTATTGAGCCATTTCCATAAATTATTCTTTGAGGTAAATCTAAAGAATGAATCACCTTTCCCTCCTCTTTTAATTTGCAACCTTTATTTATTATAATATACTCTAATGAAATGTAAAGGAGATGATTAAAATGGAGAAAATAAAAGATAAGTTTGGGGGAATTATATTATTACTTAGCTTAATTTTAACTTTTGTTACCTTTTTTTATGCCCTTATATTTTTTATGACTTATAAGGTGTAAAAAGTGGAAGAAGAGATTTACTTAAATCCACCTACTGAAAGAGAAGTTATAAATAGAGCTCTTTGTCTTTCTGTTTTGTTTCTGAGATCACAGGCAGAGGCAATCTATCTTTCTTCCCCTGATAAAGAAATTTTCAATATTGAAAGTAATTTTTTCCAAGAAGTAGATAAATGGATTGAAGAGGAAAATTTAAAAAATTCTTTTACAGAACAAGAAAGAATGCTTCTTGGAAAAGATATAGGAAAATGGGATGAAAATGAAACCTTACTTTCCTTTACCTATCTGGAATCCTTAGGTGTACTTTTCTGGGCTTTATCTCTTATTGATAAACTTCCCCCTTATGATATAGGTTTTAAATTAAGTGATGTGATAGATGTGATTCCAGTATTAAAAAGCGGAGAGGAATTTTTAGAGAAAGTTAAGTTAAGACCATTTAAAGAGCTAATAAAGGAAAGAGATATAGCTGAGATATGGTATTTTAGATGGAAGCTTGGGAGAATGGAAAAGGAAAATTATAAATTAGAAGAAGGAAAATCATATAAAGATGCTATAAAGTTATTAGTAGAAAAAGCTCTTTCTTCTGGTGCTATCTCTTATACTATAGAAGATGATTTTCCAGTACAAGGAAAACCCTTTTATAGTATTACTGGCGAAGATTACCTATTTCTCTCAGAAATTATTCTTGAGAGGTTTTTAACTCTTAATTGGCTATGTGGTAGCTATAAAAGTTGGGACGAAAGAAAGGAATATTAACCTATCACCTCTATTTTTACTGGTGAGAATAATCCATAAGAATGGAATACATATGATTTTGTATATTCTTTACCCTCTGGCCTAAAAGAGAGGGCATTTACAAATTGGATTTTCTTTGCTCTATTATGAAGAGGACCAAGCATATTCCTTAAGCTACCTACTACTTCTAATTCTAATAAATTATTACCGTTTCGTAAGTAATCAGTGATATCTAATTTGTAAAATCTCCATGGGATAAATCCTACTGTTTCTCCATTTAGATTTACTTTAATAACTCCTGCAGAAAAATCCTCAATAGTTAACATATATTTTTCATTAGGATCTTTATGGAAAGGTAATATTTGTTTGTATATAAGGCTTCCTGCATAGTGGGGATATCCTTGAAAAACCCAATCTCCTAAAGTGATTCTATTGTTTTCTTTAATTATTTCTCTATCTATATTTACAGCAAAATCTCCTATAATATAGAAATCTTCAAGCTCTGTTGAATTTCTATAGTTCAAGAGTATCTCTATAATATTTTCTCCTATCTTAAATTCCTTTTTTAATGGAATCTTTCTTAAAGATCTATCTATAAACCATCCTCCATCTATTATAGGTATCTCTTTATTATTTAGCTTTAAGCTGATCATTTCATTTATATTTTCTGTTAAAAGATATAAGTCTTTCTCTGGCAGATCCTTTATATTAAATCTCATTTTTAATTCAATCTTAGTATTATCATTAGGATGAGGTATATTAACCCATTTCCATCTTTGAATTCCACCATTTAGATCGATGTTTATCATTCCAAGAGTATCTCTAATTTTTCTCTGAATAATCCAGATAGGTGTCTCTTCAGACCATTCTCCATCTAATTTGTATTGAGCAGTATCTATAGTAAGTACATTAGGGTCTAATCTTTTAACCTCAAAGGTAGGTTCTATAAAGATGGTCCCTTTTATTTTCTTTGGTCTTTCTATTTTCTTGTATTCTCCTTTGTATAATATGTATAATTTAGATTCTGAGGGAGCAAAAGTAGTACGAATATGTTGATATCCTTCAGTTTCTATTGAAAATACATCTTTTATCTCTCCTGTAAGGAGATCCCATTCTTCTATTCTTCCTTTTCCCTCTAAATATAGATCCACATTATAGGATCTTTCCCTATCATTATTTACTATAAAGAAAATCTTTTTACCATCATAATTTCTCTCCATATATAGAAACTGTTCTACTTCTTGCCCTACAGCATCTCTTATGGATATTCTTCTTGGAATTATATTTTTAATATTTTCTGTAAGTTCTTTTTTTCCCTTTACTCTTATTACATTTGGATGATCAAAAAGTTTTTCTAATTCTTCTTTCCCTTTTTCTCCTTCCACATATTCTGGTAATGGCTCCATAATAATTACTTTCCCATCATTATTTAGAAATTCTAAAAGTAAGGAAAGGGTACTTTTTCTTAGGGTAATTACTGGTGGCACTATTACTAATATATATTTGGCTTCTCCTACTACAAATTCTTTTCTCTCCTTATCTATTTTCCCATATTTTTCAATAATCTTTTCATCTCCCAAATCAAAATCATAATGAATTCCTAAAAGGGCATTTATAATCTCTTTAAATTCTTCTCCTCTTTCTTGGGGTACAGATTTATCTCTTCCATTAAATTCACACCAACTACTTTCAATAGGATGGATAAGAAGAATATCCCTTACAGGTTTACCTAAGGTTAGAATATAGGAAAGTCTTGCAAAATAATCTTCCATGAGAGGATGATACTTCCAAGAAGGGTTGTGATTGAAAGAGGGTGGATAGTCTCTTTTTCTACAACCTCTAAGAGAATACAAGAAAAGATGTTGGCATCTCATATTTACTCCAAGAGCATATTGCCAGTCTGCCACATGTTTTTGTCCTTCAAAGGTAAATTCCCATCCAGTACATCCATAGGTTTCGGAAATAACTCTGCTTTTCCCTAATTGATTTGCAACACTGGTTGCTTGTTTTGCTGTAAGATATTCATATCTTACCTCGGTTAATATATCTATTCCTGGAATATCCATGAATTCGTAATGAGGCATTATAGATCCACTACATAATATTACATGAGGGAAATTATCTTCTTCTAAATAATGCCCAGTAAATAATATATTATGCTCTTTACACCAATTATAGATATTTTTAGTGTAACTTTCCAAGAAAAGCTCTGAAATGGTTCTCCAATAGTCATATCTTGCCTTTATGGACTTTTCTCCTGAAAAGAATACAAAGGGGGCTATATCAAAAAAGTCATATCCTCTTTTTTCTTTAAAATATTCAGGAAATATATCAGTCCAAGGTAATGCATAATATTCTACATTTCCTCCCCAGAGAAAAGGATATATATTGGGTTCATCGGTAAATATACCCTTAACTTGTTTTCCAAAATTTTCCTTTAGTCTTTCGTAATATATTTCATGGGTAACTTGTATAAATGTTTTCACACTTTTAGGATTTAGATTATCTGATGGTGCATCACCATTATACCAATCAGATTTTTCAGCAACGATTCTATATAATGCTAAAATGTTTTCACCTTCATAAAGTCTCAAATTCTCGATTTTATTTACCCTTTCTATACTCTTTATGTTTTCACTTTCTATTTTCCCTTTGTAAATAGCCAATTCTTTTCCACTAAGTTCTTTTGCATCTTTCAATATTTTTAAAGTAAGAATTTTAGCCCTTCCTTCATCTCCAATTTTTTCTGCAACCTTACCTCCTGCAAAGCCAGAAGGCCATCTATCTTCATCATAAAGCCATGGATCTATATCTATCACCTTGGAATTTTTTACTACCTTTTCTACTAAATCTAACCATTCTTCTCCCATATATTCAGTCTCTAAACCTACCCTTGAATGCATGAAGAATCCACCAATACCTTTTTCTTTAAAATCTTTTATTTGGTTTATTAGTTCTTGAGCATTAAGCTTATCATTCCATGACCAAAAAGGTACTGCCCTATATATTTTTCCAGGATTTTTAAAATTCTTTTTTATCTCTTCCATTTTCCTCCCCCTTTAAACTTTAATAATTTGATAAATCTTTTCTGCTATCCTTTTGGAAGCTCCTTTTTCACCCATTCTTTTCCTTCCATTTATGGATATCTTCTCTAAAAGTTCACTGTTATTGTATATCATGGAGAATATTTTAGGAATTTCTTCTGCATTTTTGGCTAAAAAAAGAGAATCACCTAAGAGCCTCTTCTGTAAAAGAGCAAACTTTTTAGTAAATTGAGGACCTTTACCAAATATGGAAATGGCTGGTTTACCAAGACCTACAAACTGTTCTGTTGCTGTTCCTGCCATGCAAAGTCCTATCTGGGCATGATGAATACAATCAGAGAAGGCATGGGTAAGAATTAGTACATGACTTTTATTTTTAAAAAGTATATAATCTTTGGTTTCTATGTACTTTATAAAATTTTTGGAAAACAAAATGTTTTCTAATTCCTTTATGGTAATATTAGGAGATATAGCAGTAAGAAAAAGAAATTTTTCATCTGCTCCTGATTTTAAAAGATTTAATATACCTTCAGTAAGGAGCTGAAAATTATAATAAGCTTCTGGTATTTTAGATCCTGGAAGAATAAGAATTTTTATATAATTGTAGAAATTATTAATAGGTATTTTGTTTTCAGGTTCTAAGCCATCCATCATAGGATTTCCTAAATATTCGGAGTTTATTCCTGTTTTTTCCAGAATTAAGTGAGAGAGAAGATCACGGGGAAAAACCTTTAAAAGATTTTCTGATCTCATAAGAAAATATTCCAACAGATAAGTTCTTATGGCAATTTCCATTGCTTTATTCTTGGAAAGTTTTTGTATATTTACCCTTTTATCATCTTTTAATGTGTAATATACTGATTTCTGAATGCTTACGAAGAAAAAATTTTTTTGGGATAATCTTGCTAAAAAGAGGGGTATGATATCGCCTACTGCTATTATATATCCATTTTTTTTAGACCACTTTTTAATTTCTTTCCACTGTTTCCGATGAAGATTCAATAATCCTTCTTTTAAATCTTTATATAAAATTTTTAGATTAGTTATAAATCCACCTGATGGTAATTTTTTATGAGGTCCTAAAAGGGGTATTTCATTTTTTTTATATAAAAATCCTTCCCCTACAATTGGCAGGGCTTCTATTTCTATTGAACTGTCTATTTCTCTTAACTCTTTTATGATATTGACTGCTACGTAATCTTCTCCATAGCCATTACTAATAAATAAAACCCTCATGTTTTAGATTTTAAGTCTATGAAAAACAATATGTCAATTTTATTTTTACTCAAGTAAACGTTTACAAATATATAATATTTGGTAAAATAAATATTAAGACAATAAATAGAAAGGGCAATAAATAGAAAGGGGAGTGTATTAATGGTAACAATAAAAGATGTGGCAAAAGAGGCTGGAGTTAGTATAGCAACAGTGTCAAGAGTGCTTAATAATTCTCCAAGAGTAAATGAAGAGACAAAAAAGAAGGTATTAGATGCGATAAAGAAATTAGGATATTCTCCTAATTTGGTGGCAAGAAGTTTGGCAAAAAAGTCTTTAAAAACCAATGTTATTTCTATTGTAGTTCCATTTTTTACAAGGGAATTCTTTGTAGAGGTTTTAAGGGGTATAAATAATGTAATATCTAAAACCGATTATTCTATTCATCTATATAATATTGAGAGGATAGAAGATAGAGAGAAAATTTTTTCTCCTGAGCTTTTTAATAGATGTGATGGGCTAATTGTAGTTTCTTTTGATATTAAAAAGGATGAGGCTAAGATCTTAAAAAATGCTCAAAAGCCTGTAGTCCTCATTGATAGTTATCATCCTGAGTTTTCCAGTGTATACGTTGATAATAAAAAGGGAGCTTATATGGCTGTAAGATATCTTATTGCTACAGGTAGAAGAAATATAGCCTTTGTTAGTGGTGTGATAAATGATCCTTTGGGGTTTATGGCAAGTTATAGAAGATATGAAGGCTTATTAGAAGCATTAAAGGAGGCTAGAATTCCTTTTAATCCTCTACTCCATATTCAAACTGGATTTTCCTTGGAGAAAGGATATAGAGCAGGTAAAACTTTAATTAGTCGAGGAATTCCCTTTGATGCTGTTTTCTGTGCGTCAGATATTCAAGCCATAGGATTGATGAGAGCACTTTTAGAGGAAGGAATAAAGATACCTGAAGATGTAGCTATAATTGGTTTTGATGACATATCGGATGCCAGATATTTAGGTCTTTCCACAGTAAAACAACCAATGACTGAAATGGGAGAAGTGGGGGCAAAGATACTCCTTGATTTATTATTGGGGATTGAAAACTCTTTCACCCATTTAGAGCTTCCTTTAGAGCTTATTATTAGATTGACGTCTTAAGCTTTAAATTGAAGATATTTTTATCATTCTAATTTTTTATATGGCCCTTGACTTATTTTTTATTTTATGATATTTTTCATTCTGTAAAAGCGATTACACAAATAAAAATTAATTAAATTAGGGAGGTGATGAAAAGGTAATTTTGGTTTAGACTATAATTCTGAGGGTTCTGTTTAAAAAATATTTGGAAAGGGGGATAAGATTAAATGAAAAAGCTTTCAATTATAATATTATTCATTCTGATGCTTTCTCTAGTAGGTCAAACTGTTACGTTTTCTCAAGTGCTTCCTAAGGTTCCTCGTCATGAAACACTTATAGTGGATGCCTTACATGGAAGATTAGCTAATCCAAAAGATTTTAATTTCTGGAAGCCAGGAGTATCAGTAGGTAATGGGGCTCAACAGATGTTATTTGATGGTCTTTGGTACTTAGATCCACAAACAGGTAAAGTAATCAATGCTTTAGCTCAATCTGGACCAATATATGAAAATAATTTTAGAAAAATGACAGTTAATTTGAGAAAAGGAATATATTGGAGTGATGGAAAGCCTTTCACTGCTGATGACGTTGTATTTACTGTAGATTATCTTATGAAACATCCTGGAATGTCTTATAGTGATGCCTTCAATAGATATGTATCTAAGGTCTATAAGAAAGATAATTACACTGTAGTGTTTGAACTAAAAGAGTCAGTACCGGCTTTTCATTATCTCTTTACCTCTATTGTCTATGCTACCTGTTATATTATGCCTAAACACGTGTTTGAAAAAGTAGCAGATCCTTTAAAGTTTGAATTTAACCCACCTATTTCTTTAGGACCCTATGTTTTGAAGCAATACGATCCTCAAGGATATTGGTGGTTATTTGAAAGAAGAGTTGATTGGAGAAGGACCAGTGTAGGTCAGACATATGGTATGCCACAGCCTAAATATGTACTTTTTATTTACGATGGTCCTGATGAAAAGAAGGTAATGGCACAAGCTCAACATCAATTAGATCTTATATTTGACTTAACTCCTGAATCTTGGGAGATTCTAAGAAAAAGCAACCCCTATTCAAGGGTATGGTATAAAGATTTTCCATGGGCTTGGATGGATGATGTAAGGGCAAGAATAATGGCTATGAATTTAGAAAAGCTACCATTCAATAACAAGGATGTAAGATGGGCTTTAACATTAGCTACAGATATAGTTGACGTAGTAACATCTGGATTTGATGGGATCGCAAGGGTCAATCCTTTATGGATATGTGCAACAGAATCCCTATTAAAAGAGTACTATTTAATTCTGGAAGATTGGTTAAAGAATTTTACTTTAGAGGATGGATTTAAACCCTGGGATCCAACAGTGCCAGATAGGATTGTAGATTATGCGAAGAAGAAGAGGTTATACAGTAACAGGCAATCCAAGAGAAATCTTTGGTATTGGTTGGTGGAAATATGCTCCAGATGTGGCAGAAAAACTCTTAGTAAAGAATGGATTTAAGAAAGTTGGAGGAAAATGGTACTTACCCGATGGAACTCCTTGGAAGATAACTATTACTGCTCCTGCTAATTTTGAAATACATGCTACAAGACTTGCTTTTGCAGTAGCTGATCAGTGGAGAAAGTTTGGTATAGATGTAAATGTAGAGACAGTAGAGGCAGGACCATTCTGGAATAAGTGGAACCTTGGAGATTTTGAAGTTGGTTCTTACTGGGAAGTACCAGCAACTGATTTCTACACCTTTGTACAAGGTTACCATTCTAGATTCTATAAACCAACAGGGCAGGTAGCTACTGCAGGGAACCAGATTAGGTGGAAGAATGCTAAGTTAGATAAACTCCTTAATGAGTTAGTAAACTTACAGCCAGAATCTCAAAAGGCAAAGGCTATAGTAAGTGATATATTGAAGCTTTATGTAGAAGAAATGCCAGCACCAGTCTTTATAATCAATTTGAAGTTTAATTCACAGGATCATTACTATTGGACTAACTTCCCAACATCAGACAATTCTTATATGGCACCTGTATGGTGGTGGGGTCAATTTAAGTTTATCTTACCACAAATAAAGCCAACTGGCAGAAAGTAAGTAATGTACAAAATTTGGGGTTTCTCCCTCGTTTAGAGGGGGAAACCCTATTTTAGGGAGGGAGAAACTTTAAAAATGAATTTATTAAAAAGGTATATTATTCCAAGATTAATTCAGTATTTTGCTGTTATATTTATAGGTGTAACTGTGGTTTTTTTAGTTCCAAGATTTACTCCTTTGGACCCTGTAGTAACAGTTCTTAATAGGATGACATCTTACGGTGCTCAATATCTTGATCCTTCTGCAATAGAGAAATTGAAGGATACTATGATGGAGTTATACGGATTGAAGGGGAGTATATGGGAGCAATATTTAGGGTTTTGGAAAAGGTTATTTAAGGGAGATTTTGGGCCTTCCTTATCAATATTTCCAACACCTGTAATTTCTATAATTGCAAATTCTTTACCCTGGACTTCAGGTCTTTTAGTTGTTGTTGCTATCCTTTCATGGATAATAGGTAATATTCTTGGTGGAATAGCAGGATATTATGCTGATAAGAAATGGTCAAAGCTAATGTCTATAATTGCCATGTCAATTTATCCAATTCCCTATTATATAATGTCTTTGGTACTTTTAATTCTTTTTGCCTATATTTTTCCTATTTTTCCAATGGTAGGAGGATACAGCATAGGTCTTACACCATCTTTATCTTTAGAATTTATATTTAACGTAATTAAGCATGCTACTTTACCAGCATTATCTCTTATCCTAATAGGTATTGGTTGGTGGTTTCTGAGTATGAGATCTTTAACATCTACTATTGTAGCTGAAGATTTTGTAACATATGCTGAAGTAATGGGGATTCCATCAAGGAAAATACTGTTTCAATATGTTATGAGGAATGGTTTGCTTCCTCAGATAACAAATTTAGCCTTACAAATAGGTGGTGTTTTTAGTGGATCTTTGATTACAGAGACAGTTTTCTCATATCCTGGATTAGGACAACTTCTTTATATGGCAATTAATAACGGTGATTTTAATTTAATTATGGGAATAGCTGTACTTTCTATTGTAGGAATAGCCACTGCAGCCCTTTTAGTTGACTTATTATATCCTCTCTTTGATCCTCGTGTACGTTACAGGTAAGGAGGAAAGCTATAGTTATGTTATTGGTAATAAGAGATTTATATAGGAGTGATAAAAAGTTTGCCTTTGGTTTTACAGTTATATGTTTGTTAATTTTTTTAGCTTTACTTTCTTTTGTCTCCCCTTATGATCCAAAATTATGGAATGTTGTTCCTAAAAATCAGCCTCCCTCTTTTCATTATCTATTGGGTACAAATTCTATGGGGCAAGATATATTCTGGAATTTAACACATGCTATAAGAAATTCTGTATTCCTTGGGTCTCTTACTGCAGTAATATCAATTGTGATTGGTACCTTTGTAGGACTTCTTTCTGGTTACAGAGGTGGAGGTCTTGATAGATTTCTAATGTCTGTAAATGATAGTTTTATTGTTATTCCCAGTCTACCTATTCTTATTCTTATATCCTCAATAATAAAACAGGATGTCAGTCTTATTCTAATTGCCTTTATGCTTTCCTTATTCTCCTGGCCCTGGGGAGGAAGACAGGTAAGAGCTATTGTATTAGGTCTTAGAGAAAGAGAATTTACATATACAGCAAATTTCTCAGGAATGAGTACTTTTCAGATTATTATGACAGAGCATCTTCCTTTTGTTATACCATGGGTAATGGCTAACTTTATAAACACAATTTTATGGGCAATTGGAATGGAAACTACTCTTGCTATTTTTGGGCTTTCAAGTTTGGAAACTCCTACTATAGGGACGATTATTTACTGGGCATTACAATATCAAGCTCTTCTAAGAGGAATATGGTGGTGGATTTTTCCCCCTGTAATTTTAGCTATACTTCTTTTCATAGCTCTTTATACTCTATCGGTGAGTATTAGTAATTATCTTGATCCACGAACCAGAATTCAAAGAATAAGGATGAAAGAAGGAGGGCAAGAAGCCTAATGTATGCTTTAAAAGTGGAAAATTTAAAGGCTTATTATATTACTTCCTTATATGGTATTGAGAGAAAAGTTAGGGCAGTTGATAACGTGTCTTTTCAGGTTATGGAGAATGAGATTTTGGGAATAGCTGGAGAGTCTGGATGTGGTAAAAGTACTCTATTGAAAACCCTTATTGGGCTTATTAAACCTCCCTTAAGCGTGATTGGAGGGGGGATATATTATAAATATAATGGTAGAGAAATAGATATATTAAAGGATATTAATGTTTTAAAAGAATTAAAATGGAGGGTTTTTTCCTATGTACCTCAAGGCTCAATGAGTGTACTAAATCCAACACGAAAAATTATAAATACTTTTGAAGATGTAATAAAGGTACATCTTAACATCACAAATAGTGATGTAATTAGAAATATGGTGGGAGATCATTTTAAGAGTTTGGGTCTTCCTTTAGAAGTTCTGAATTCATTTCCTCATCAACTTTCAGGTGGTATGCGACAGAGAGTTACTATAGCTTTAAGTACTATACTTAAGCCTAAGGTGATTATAGCTGATGAAGCAACTACAGCCTTAGATGTAGTAGTACAAAGAGGAGTGATCCAACTTTTAAAAAGGATTCAATCGGAATTTAAGAATACATTAATTATGGTAACTCATGATATGGGAGTTCATGCTAATATGGCTGACAGAATAATTATTATGTATGCAGGAAAGTTAGTAGAAATAGGTAGCGTAAAAGATATTTTTAAGAATCCTCTACATCCATACACTAAATATCTTATTGAATCCCTTCCTAAGATAGGTGATAAAACCTTGAAAAAGAGTGTCCCAGGAGCTCCTCCATCTCTTTTAGATCCTCCATCTGGTTGTAGATTTCATCCTCGTTGTCCTTATGCAATGAAGGAATGTAAAGAGATAGTGCCAGACTTAGTAGAGGTAGAGAGTGGACATAAAGTAGCTTGTTTTCTTCACCGCAAGGAGGTTGATAAAACATGATGGAACAAGATTTTTTGTTATATGTTAAAGATTTAACCAAGATATTTGTAATTGGGGGAAGATTTTTAGGGGTAAAATTAATAGTAGTGAATAAAGAAAGTTTTTCTTTACCTTTAAATAAGCCTGAAATACTGACTATTGCTGGGGAGACAGGATCTGGAAAAACCACCTTAGCTCGTATGATATTAGGTTTAATTGAACCAACTTCTGGAGAAATATATTATAAGGGGGAAAGAGTAACTGATTTAAATTCTAGAAAAAATAAACTTAAATTTATGAAAGAAGTACAGCCCATATTTCAAAATCCTTTTGAAGCTTTTAATCCTTTAAAAAGGGTAGATTCTTATCTTTTTAATACAGCCATCAATTTTGGTCTTGCTAAAAATAGACAAGAAGCGATGGATATTGTTGATATGAGATTACAAGCAGTAGGCTTAAATCTAAAAGAGATAGAAAAAAGATATCCTCATGAACTTTCTGGAGGACAGCTTCAAAGAGTTTCTATTGCGAGAGCACTTATAACAACTCCGTCTTTGCTTGTGGCGGATGAGCCAGTTTCTATGGTTGATGCTTCTTTAAGGATGTCCATAGTTAATCTATTCAAAGAACTTAAGGAAAAATATGGTGTTTCAGTATTATATATAACCCATGATTTGACTACTGCCTATTATATAAGTGATAGGATTGCCATTATGTATAGAGGAAATATTGTGGAAATGGGACTTGTAGAGAAGGTTATGCTTAATCCTCTACATCCTTATACCAAGCTCCTAATTGAGTCTGTGCCAGAGCCGGACATAGATAAACGTTGGGAAGTTGATATAAAACTTTCTGCACAAGAGGTTAAAGAATTTTCTAAACTTGGTTGTAAATTTTCAGATCGTTGTAATGATGCAAAAGATATATGTTTTAGAGAAGAGCCTAAAAAGATTTTTATAGATGATCGTTGGGTAATGTGTCATAAATATATTTCTTAAAAAATTTAAATTAAGGAGGTAGTTTTATGGTAAAAATAGCTATTATTGGTGCTGGTAGTGTAGCCTTTTCTATGAAGCTTATTCAAGATCTTAATTACTACAAAGATCTTTCTGGAAGCACAGTAACCTTTATGGATATTAATGAGGATAGGCTTGATCTTGTTTATTCCTTAGCTGATAAGTATAGAAAAGAGGCTGGTACCGATTTAAAACTTGAAAAGACCACAAATAGAAAGAAAGCATTAAATGGAGCTGATTTTGTAATAAATACAGTAAAAATAGGTGGATATCATAATATGGAAAAGGAAAGAGAAATTGCTGAAAGTTTAGGTTACTACAGGGGAGTGGATGATAAGGTAAGTGATTACTATGGGGGATTCGCTGCCTATGAACAACTAAAATTTGTAAGAGATTTGGTCAAGGATGTAGAAAAATTGGCTCCTAATGCATGGTATATGCAGGTTTCTAATCCTGTTTTTGAGAGTACAAATTTAGCTTTAAGGGAGTCTGGCCTTAAGGTGGTTGGTTTTTGTCATGGATATTTAGAACTTTTCCATTTGGTAAAAGCTTTAGGTTTGGATCCTAAGGATATAGAAGAGCAAGTAGCAGGGTTTAATCATTGCATCTTTTTGACGAAATTTAAGTATAAGGGGCAAGATGCCTATCCCTTAATAGATAAATGGATAGAGGAAGAAGCCCCAAAGCTTTGGAATTCTTATGATTATGTGATATCTCCTTGGGAATATACCCAACTTTCTCCTGCAAGTGTAGAGATGTATAGACTTTATGGTTTATTCCCTATTGGAGATACTCCAAGAAGTGTTTCACCTTGGTGGTTCCATACAAGTTTGAATGAGAAGAAAAAATGGTATCCTGCAGGAGGTCCAGATTCCGAAATAGGATGGACTATGTATCTTTATGGATTAAAGCTTAGATTGCAGCAGATGGAGAGATTGGCAAGAGATCCTAATGTATCAGTAGTAAAAGAATTACCAATGGAAGAAAGTATGGAATCTATAATACCTTTTGTAGATGCAATAGTAAACAATAACAGAAGAAGATTGGTTATTAATGTACCAAACAATGGAGCTATTCCTGGTATCCCTGATGATGTAATTGTGGAGATACCAGTATATGTAGATAAGAATGGAATTGAAAGAGAAAAGATTGAGAAAATCCCATCCCGTTTAATGCTTTATGTATTAATACCAAGATGGTTAAGAATGGAAAGAATACTTCAAGCTTTTCGTGAAGGAGATAGAAAGAGTCTTCTTCTTATGGTTATGGATGACCTAAGAACTCAAAGTTTTGAACAAGGGAAGAATCTTGTTGAAACTCTTCTCTCACAACCTTGGAATGAGGAGATGAATAAACACTACAAATAGAAAAAGGGGGATTTTTATCCCCCTTTTTATAAAATTGTGTTATAATCTATCTCATCTCTTTTTTCTATCCTCTTTATTTTCTTCTTTTAAGAAATTTTCATTATTAACTTTTTTAGTACTGCTATTTATAGCTTAGGTACTGTTTTAGCTACTGATATCCCCTTAGTACAATTGAAGATGTTTGCTTCGATTATTCTTATAACCGGTCTTATCCTTAGTATGTCAAAGGAGATAATTTAGGGGATAAAAAGGTTAAAAGACATGTCTTCTATATGAGTATAGTAAGGACAATTTGTTTTTCTTTTTTTGACAAGAGTTGATCCATATTCAGATTCAAAAAAACAAAGAATCTATATATGGAAGTCTGTATGGAAGATGCTTTTAGTAAGTTATACCCTTGTTATAGATTACCTTGAACGGTTGAAGTAACATATCTTTTGCTCATAATCTTCCATTGAACCTTCTTGCAGAAACTGGTGTATTAGGTTTTATGTCTTTTTCTTTGCTTGTCTTTCAATTTTTTTTATCGAGGGATAAAGGCATATTTAAGAGATATAGATTATCTCTATTGGGCTATTCTGAGTGGGTTTACAAGAAATATGGGGCATCAGTTTTTTGATGGTACTATGTGGTCACTTACAGAAACCCATGTAATGGAGCTTATTAAAGCTTTAAGGAATGAATTTGAATTTTTTGTAACAGCTACTCGGGGAAAAGGAATACCAATGTTAGAAAGAAACAATATACCTTATAGGGAAATTCAATATTCTCTTCTCTTAACTATTCTCTTTCTGTTTTTTTAATAGGTGGGCTGATATAGTCGTGGTTATTCATAATGGAATCTCAGAAAGTGCTGAAGGGAAAAATTTACCTATTAAGGTGGATGGGTTTATTATAGGGACTACTGCTCGATTAACAAAGACAAAATACCAAGAGGTTATAAGTGATGGTATTGATGGGATCTTATTCAATTGTAACTCTTATTGAGAAGAAAAATCTAAGATATGAGTTAGCTCAAAATGGATATGAAAAATTCATTAATGAATTTACTTCTACAAAGATGGCTAAAGGGACAAAAGCAGTTTATGAGGAAATTTTGTCCAATTCTTCTAAATAGACCTTATTCAATACTCCTGAAAGGAAAATTTGGGATAATGTATGGTATCCTTTCTTTTCTGCAAAATTAAACCACTTTTCTATATTCTTTTCATTTATTAATCCAAAGAATCTTTGAATAAAGTTTCCTATTTTATAAATTCTCCCCATCTGTATCATCATCTTAACTTCTAAAGTAGGATGTTTATTGTAAAAATAAATAGCTGATCTTGCCCTTTCTCTCTCTTTATTTAATAAATAGGGTAAATTAGTAAGATCAGGGGGAATACTAAGATGCCAAACAATAACTTTTTCTGATTTTACCAGTTTTACTCCCAGTTTCTTAAGTCTTATCCCTAATTCTAAATCCTCCCAACCATAAAAGGTAAAATTTTCATCAAAAAATCCCGTGATAGATATAAGCTTTTTTGAAACACTTACATTTCCCGTAGCAAAAAAGGCGGATGAAATATCTCTTAACTTGAATTTTTCTGCCCACGGTTCTTTCCAGTTATATGTGGTTATCACAGGTCCTTGTACTATTATATTAAAGTTATTTTCTTTTTGGATATAATAGTGATTTTTAAGAAAATCCTTCTTAACATATATATCACTATCTATAAATGCTATAAGCTTACCTTGAGAGATATTAAGTGCCATATTTCTTGCATGAGCTGGTCCTTTTCTTTCCTTACTCTTTATATATTTCAAGTTAGGATACATTTTTTGAAAGTTATTGAGCAGCTCACTAGTATTATCAGAAGACCCATCATCAGAGATGATAACCTCATATTCCCCTTCAAAATCTTGATTAAGAATTTGAGGAAGAGTGATCTCTAATAGATTTTTTCTATTATATGTTGGCATAATCACACTTATATCCATAATTTTCTAATTATATCAGATTTTTGTGATATACTTAAACTATGCGTATTCTTGTTGTAGAGGATGATAAGAAAATAGCAAATCTGTTAAACCTTGAGCTTACTCATGAAGGACATGAGGTAAAGGTAGTCTTTGATGGTTATGATGCCCTAATAGAAGCAGAAGAATTTAAGCCAGATGTGGTAATTCTTGATATAATGTTGCCTGTAATATCTGGAAAAGAAGTGGCAAAAAGATTGAGGGATAAATATCCTGATATGGGTATTATAATGCTTACCGCTCTTCACGAAGTAAAGGATAAGGTTGAGTCTTTTAATTTGGGGGTGGATGATTATGTGGTGAAACCTTTTAGTATAGAAGAGCTTTTAGCAAGAATACAGGCTGTCTCCAGGAGAAAGGAAAAGAAGAAAGAAATAATTGAAAAATATGGTATTTCAATCTTCCCATTAGAGTATAGAGTTTTAGTTGATGAAAAAGAGATTGAATTATCTAAGACTGAATTTTCTCTTCTGTATCTTTTAATGAGAAATGCTGGGATAGTTCTTTCTAAGGATAGGATTTTGTCATATGTATGGGGAGATTATGATGATGAGAGAAAAAATTTAGTAGAGGTATACATAAATTATCTTAGAAAGAAATTGGGGGATAAAGGTAAATATATAAAAACCATAAGAGGAATTGGATATTCCTTTAGGGAAGATTAATATGAAAATAGCTTGGAAGATCACTCTAACTTATACTTTTGTAATAGTAATTTTTATGTCTCTTTTTTCGTTAATTTTTTATGAGAATTCTAAAAATACCATTATGGATGAGCATAAAAAAGATCTCTATAAAAGTTTTTTTGGCTTTTCCTATGGAAGAGGATTTATGATTGGAAGAGGAATGGGAAGAATTTCTTCCTATTATATTGCCCAAGATGGAATGGTGATCCAAGATCCTTTTAGTTTAGGTAAAGTGGAAGAAGAAGGTATTTATAGAACTAATGATGGATACTATGTACTCATAGTGAAAAGGGATGAATATCTTATTGGTAAGGATATTACATCTACCATATATGCCCTTGATAGATTAAAAAGAAATTTCATACTTTTTGCTTTGCTTTCCATAATTCCCTCTATGGCTATTGGTTATTTCATGTCCAATAGGTTTTTATCTCCCATAAGGAGAATAATAAAAGAAGCAAAGAATGTGGATATAAGAAGGCAAGATAGGATAAAGTTTACAAAAACAAAGGATGAACTTTGGGAGCTTGTGAATACATTGAATATGATGCTTGAAAGAATAGAAAGGGTTTATAAACGAGAGGAAGAATTTTCTTCGGATGTTTCTCATGAATTGAAGACTCCTCTTACTTCTATTCTGGGGTATATAAAAATGTTAAAAAGGTGGGGAAAAGAAGATAAAAAAATTCTTGAGGAGTCATTAAATATATTAGAGGAAACAACTCAAGATATGGTAAATATGGTGGAGGCACTTTTAGAAACTGCAAGGGTCTCAGAAAATATAAGTTTGGATAGATTTTCTGGGGAAGAATTCCTTGAGGAGATCAGAGAAAAATACTCCAGAGTTTATCCGGAATATGAATTTAATATAGTTTTTGATAGAAAGGAAGAGGTGGTTTTTCCTAAAAAGGTTCTTGAAATTATTCTGGGAATTTTTATTGAGAATGGAATTAAAAATTCTCTTGATAAAAAAATAATTGATATAGGTTATAATGATGGTAAATTTTTCGTAAGAGATTATGGAAAAGGTATTCCTGAAGAAGAGATTTCTAAGATTTTTGAAAGATTTTATAAATTGGACAAGTCAAGAAGTAGTAAGGGATACGGACTTGGCCTTTTTCTTGCCAAAAAGCTCTCAGATTTGGCAAGTCTTGAGATAGAGGTGAAGAGTAAAGAGGGAGAGGGAAGTATATTCTATATAAAGAGGAGAAAGTAGCATTTATGAAAAGGATTTTTGTTCTTCTATTTATTATGTTGTTATTCTTATCAGGATGCGCACGTACTGTTACTATAAGACCAAAGGGATTTTTAAATATACAGATAGAATTTTACAATTCTATAATTTTATATGATGATAGTAATTACTATGCCCTTATCATACCATTTAATAAGGATGGATATGTAAGTGATGATAGAAACACATGGCAATACTTTATTTGGTGTGATGTAGAAGTAAATACAGTTAACTTCAAGTGGGGGAAAAATGGAGATCTGTCAACCCTTCAGCTATTTTCTTTGGTACATGCTCAACTTAAAGGTGAGATTTCAGAGGATAAAACTACTTTGATTTTTCAAATTCCATTGATTGTTTTTGGAGGATCTCTAAGTAAGCTTTATATGAAGGTATATTTATACAAAATATTAGGAAGCCCATCATATATGCAACGTTTAGCTGATCCTCTATGGAGTGTTCCACAGGAAGATATAGATATAGATTTAATCAATCCTATCAGTGGAAAAATATTATATGATGAATATTTTTCTGATCAAGTAAGTTATATAAAAGTATGGTTAGAGTAAACAAGTTCAGAATTTTTGTATATCTTTTTATATCTATACTCTTTTATATTCTTTCCTTTCCTCCCTTTAATTTCTCATTTCTTATCTTTTTTACCCTTATACCTCTTTTTTCTCTTCTTCCAGAAATTACTCAAAAGAAAGCTTTTATCTTAGGTTTTTTATATGGAATTGGCTATAATAGTGTTAACTTTTATTGGATACCAAGCTTAGTATCTCATTTTACAAGTATAAGTCTCTCTATATTTGTGTATCTTCTTCTTATTATTTATCTTTCTCTATACTATGGAATTTTTCTTTGGGGTGTAAAAAGAAAAGAGAATTCTATATTTTTTCCAGCCTTTTTTATGGTATTTATACAATGGATAAGATCCCATGGACCTCTTGCCTTTAATTGGGGATCATTTGGGGAGCCTTTAGTTCATATTTATCCTCTTCTTCAATGGGCAAGTATATTTGGCGAATTAGGTTTAGTTTTTTTAGTCGTTTTAGTAAATACTTTAATAGCAAGATTTAGGGAATTGGATTTTAAGAGAAAGATTTCTTTTATTTTGGTTTTTATCTCTCTATTTATTGTAGGAATTTTTATAGGCAGAGGGGATTACAATTCATTTATGAATGTGGGAGCGGTACAAGGAAGTTATGATAGCTTTTCCAAATATTTTTATACCAATATTTATGATCAATTCCAGGTTCATAAAGATCTAACATTAAATCTTCCTGATAATTTGGATTTGGTGGTATGGGCAGAGAGTGTACTTTTTTGCTATTTAAATCATTCTCCCATATATCTCAAGGAGTTGAGAGAGCTTGCAGAGTTTAAAAATACTAATCTTCTTTTAGGATCCTTGGAGATGAAGGGAAGAAATATTTATAATTCTGCATATCTCATAACAAAGGATGGAAGATATGAGATGCATAGGAAGGTACAACTTGTACCTTTTGTTGAGGAAGTCCCCTTTCCTTTCAATTATGTAATTCCAGAGTATTTTAAAGGACTTATTGGAAATTATAGTAGTGGTCATGGTTTTTATTCTTTATCTATTGATGGGAAGAAAATAGGTGTACTTATATGTTTTGAATCTTTATTCTCAGATCCATCAAGAATACTTTCTCAAAGACATAGTGATATAATTGTGGTTATAACTAATGATGGCTGGTTTCAAGGGACACCAGCAGTCTATCAGCATAAGAATCAATCTCTTCTTAGAGGAGTAGAAAATAGGAGGCCTATAGTTCAGGTAGCAAATACGGGGATTACATTTTTCGCTGATCCTTATGGTAGGATTATAAAAGAAACAAAAGAAGGGGAAAAAGTTGCTATTTATGGAGAAGTTCCAAAAGGGAGCTTTTCTCTTTATACTTTTTGGGGGGATATGCCTATATTTTTGGGATTTTTAATATTTCTTTTGATAAAATTGATTAAAGAATGAGACGGACAATTTTCTTTAGTGTATTGATATTGGTGGTTCTTATCGCTTGGGGAGGAAGTTACTATCTTTTTCCTCCACAAAAAGAAGAAGTATCTTCTAATTATGAGAAGCCTGGTATTTATGCAAAAAAGGTACATTTGAAGGGTAGAGATAAGGGAAATTTGAGTTGGGAGATCTCAGCTGATAATTTAAGTATTGATTTAAGTTATAGAAAATTTCTCTTTGAGGGGAATATAGATGGTAAGGTATATAGAGATAATAAATTGTCTTTGTATATAAAAACAGAAAAGGCAGAAGTAGATAGGAATAAAAAGATAATGAAAATACCAGATAGATTATATTTTGAAACTGAAGATGGTTATGTGGGTGAGGCAAGAGAAGGGGTATGGTATTTTGATACAGGGGAATTTGTTAGTACAATGGGAAGGGTAAGATTTGAGAAGAAAGGAGAGTTTAAGGCCGAGGCAGATATTTTTAGATTTGATTCTAAGGAAGGAAAAGCTGATTTTGAAGGTAATGTAATGATAGAAGTATTATATTAAGAGGGGAGGAAAAACATGAAAAAGATAATTGGATTTTTTTTAATCTTTGTGTTAATCATAGTAATTGGTTTTTCACAAACTAAAACTCCTATTAAGATTTCTGCCCAGAAAATATCATATGATTTTGGAAAAAAGGTGACTCGAGCAGAGGGAAATGTTACTGTTATATATAAACCTGGACAAGAGGATGAGACAAAGATTACAAGCACAATAATACTTTATAATCAAGATACCAGTATTGTGGAAGCTCCAGGAAAAGTAAGTATTACACAAAAAGAGTTATCAATTGTTGGGGAGGATTTAAAGGTAGATCTTAAAAAGGAGATCTTGGAGTTAAAGAAAAATGTAAATGTAGTTTTGCAGAGAAAAAGTGGAGAGAAAATAGAAATTACAAAACTTTTTTCTCAGGGAATAGTTTACTCTTTAAAGAATAAAACAGGAAGTTTAACTGGAAGCGTAAGAATAGAGAGAGAAGATCTTATAGTAACTGCAAGTAGTGCAGACTTTGATATTGATAAAGAGGTTTATACCTTTTTAGATAATGTAAAGATGTTGGATAGTGATAAGAATGAAATAAATTGTAAAAAGCTTATAGTATATGTAAAGGATAAGAGAGTTGAGGCAGAAGGCAATATAGATACTACCTTTTACGTAAAAGAATGACAAGAATAAAAACTTATCACAAGTATGTATTAAGTGAATTATTGGGCCCCTTCTTCTTGGGAATATTTGGATTTATACTAGTAATGCTAATCCAAATACTTTATGAGTTTTCTGATTTTATTATTTTAAGAAGGGTCAGTTTAGAAGTTGTATTGAAACTTCTTTACTATAAGATTCCATCATTGTTGGTATTTGTAATTCCTGTGTCTCTTCTTTTCGCTATAATTTTTTCCTTTGGAAGGCTTATGAGAGATGGCGAAATATTTGCCATGAGATGTAGTGGAATTTATTTTTATTCTCTGACAATTGTACCCCTTTTGTTTTCCCTATTACTTTCCATAATTCTTTGGTTTTTTACTTATTCTCTTATTCCAGAATCTAATTTTCGTGCTAATAAATTGATTCAAAAATACTTTTTTTTAAATCCTGCTCCTGTAAAGGATGAAAATGTTTTTTTTCATGATGAAGAGGGAAGATATTATTACGTTAAAAAAATAATAGAAAAGAGTAATAAAATGGAAGATGTACTTGTATTTGATACCTCAAATTCCGATAAATTTCCTGTTATTTACACTGCAAAGGAGGCTATTTGGGATAGAGATTCACTTATATTAAAAAGTGGCATAGTACATTATTTAGGAGAGGATTCCTTTGTAGCATGGGAGGGAAATTTTGAGGAATTTAAGATAAATCTTCCTCAAGATTTTATGTTAATCTTTTATAGAGATAGAACTCCTCAAGAGATGCCTACTAATGAACTTAAGAAAAGGATTGAAGTTTGTAGAAAATCGGGAATATCTGCCAGATCTTATCTTGTAGAGGATTATCTAAGAGTCTCTCAAAGTGTTGCATTACCTATATTTGCTCTCCTTGGATTTAGTGTAATCCTTATTACAGGAAGGGGAGGAAGACTTTGGGGAACTGCCTTTAGTATTATTATTGCCTTCTTTTATTATGGTTTCAATATTATCGCTCGATCCTTAGGAGAGCATGCTATTTTTTCTCCTTTTATCTCTGCATGGTTACCTAATATTACCTTAGGAAGTATCAGTTTGGGAGTATTTATATGGAAGATAAGAAAATGGTAAAAAGATTAGTTTTTATTACGATAATACTATATTTTATCCTACATATAGCTTTTGCTGAGACCCCTTGGAAAATAAAGGCAGAAAAAATATCTTTTAATTGGGAAACCCAATTTTTTAAGGCGGAAGGTAATGTGGAGTTTTCCGGAAAAGATTTATTAATAAAGTCAGACAGATTAGAGGGTAGTATAAAAGAAGCCTTATTTATAGCAGAAGGTAATGTTTATTTTAAAGATAGAGAGGGAGAGTTTTGGGCAGAAAGTATAGAGTACTTTTATAAGGAAGAGAAAGCTAATATAAAAAATGTGAAATTAAAATATAAGGTACTTGAATCTCAGGAAAAGGTGTATATAAAAGGGGAAGATTTAATATGGAAGAAGGGAGATATATCCCTTAAGAAAGGTGCTTTTACTACTTGTTCTTATGAAAACCCTCATTATTTCCTTTCTGCATCTCAAATTGAATATTATCCTAATGATAGGATAGTTTTTATTAATGTGATTTTCTTTTTGAGATTTCCATGTCCTGCTTTTTATCTACCAATTTTTTATGTTCCCTATTATGTGATTTCTCTCACCAAGGAGCAGTCTCCATTTCCTCAGATCGGTTATGATTCTACTCTTGGATTATATCTTACATATCCTTTTACATATAATCTTTGGGGAATTCCTGGTGTTCTTACTTTCCTTATATCTCAAAATCAAGGGTTTAAATTCTCTCTATCTCAAAAATATAGTTTTCCAAATCTTTCTGGAAATATAGAGGCCCACTACCTTTATAATTATAATCTCAATATCGATGAATTAAGACTTAATATTACTGGTAAATACGCTCTTTCTTCTCTTTCCTTAAATTTTAATTCTATATATTTTTCTTATCCTTACTCTGGTAATTATTCCTTGCAAAACTCAGTTAATTTAACCTATACCTCTGGAATATTAAGAACTAACATACTTGGTACTTGGAATACTAATCCTAACCTTAACAATAAAAAGGTAAATATTGATACTACTATCAATTTCAACAAAAATCTAAAATTGCAGTCCAATATAAGATATAACAATCTTTCTTATACTTTAGGAGGTAGACAAGAGGATTTGCAGGGAAATATTAACCTTGATTACAATGATACTTTTCAAAGATTTTATATATATGCCAATGAAAGATGGACTAATACTACAGATTTATTATTAAAGAAGGTACCAGAATTTTATTATAGTAGAAAATTATCTCTTGCAAGTATTCCATCAAGGCTGGAATTACTTTTTGGAAATTATATTGAGCCAGGTATTCCTTTTACTATCAATACATGGAAAATGGGATTTTCTTTAACTTTATCTCCCAAGTTATCATTTTCTACAGGAAATATCTCTTCCAGTCTTGGATTTAAGCAGGAGTTCTATGGTACTCAAGATGCACGTTATCTTTTATTTGGAAATATAAGTTATAGCTATAGACTTTCATCTTTAATTTCAGGAACTCTAAATTATAATTTTCAATGGATAGGAAAAGATATTGCAACTGGAGATTCTGGAAATACTCCTTTCTATTTCGATTATTTAACGAATATTAACAATATAAGTGCCCAAGCTACTATTGGAAATCCCAATATAAATATATCCTTACAGCAAGGCTATAATTTTATCAATAATACACCCACATCTTTATCTATTTTAGGAATGCTAAAAATGGGAAAAACAGCAACCTTTTCTGCTAAGACGTCTTATCTTTGGAATACTCAAACATTCACGCCTCTTTTTATCCAAGGTAGTTTTCAGAATCCAAACTTTTATTTTTCTTTTGGTAGTCTATATGATTTAAATGCTAACGTAATTAAGAGGGTGGATTATAAGGTAGGAATTAATATAACCGGAGATTGGCATTATGCTGTTAAACTTAGTCTTTTAGGTTATTATCTACCTAACTTAGGGAATACCTTTTATTCTCTCTCCTTAGAGAAGGATCTTCACTGTTTTAATATGAAAGCTACATATTATTTTGCTACTCAAAGTTTCCAATTTAGCATATATCTTAAGGCTTTTCCTACAAAAGGATTGGAACTTATGGGTAGACCTGAGGGATTTACCTTGTTACCAAGTTTTTAATAGAAATACTTGTAGTTTTTTGATATAATTTAAAACTGAAAATAAATTTTAATAAGGGGGTTAAGTTTATGACAAAATATAGATGTGTAGTATGTGGGTACATTTATGATCCAGAGGAAGGAGACCCTGATGGAAATATTCCACCAGGAACACCTTTTGAAGAGATTCCAGATGATTGGGTATGTCCTGTTTGTGGTGCGGATAAAAGTATGTTCAAACCAGTATAAGTTATAGTATATTTAAGTTATAGTATATGAAATATTTTATTATTGGTAACGGGGTTTCAGGAATAACTTCAGCAGAATTAATAAGAGAAAGGGATAAAGAATCTGAAGTAATTGTTATTTCTGAAGAAAAATATCCCTATTATGCAAGGCCACAACTTATAGAATTTTTAGCAGGAAATATTAAAAAAGAGGAAATTTTCTTTTATACTGACGACTGGTACAAAAGTAAAAAGATTAATGTAATATTGGGGGAGAAAGTATTAAGAATAGATATTGCTAAAAAAGAAGTTGAAACGAATAAAGGAAAATACAATTATGATAAACTACTTATTGCTTCAGGAGCAGGACCTCAAATACCTCCTCTTGAAAACATAAATGTAGAGGGTGTTTTTACTCTTAGAACATTAGATGATGCCTTAAATATTCTTTCCTATATGAAGAGAAAAGAAGCAGCAATACTTTTAGGTTGTGGCTTTTTAGGGCTGGAGACAGGAAGGGCTTTATATCAAAGAGGTCTAAGAATTATTGGATTAGAGTTTTTCCCAAGACTTTTACCCAGACAGCTTGATGATGAAGGTAGTAAAGTACTTCAAAATATTATTCAATCTAAATTTGGTTTTAACTTTTATCTTGGAGTAAAGGCAAAGAAAGTATTAGAAAATGATGGAAAATTTGTAGGGATTGAATTAGAAGATGGCAGAATAATAAATGGGGATCTACTTATAATTTCTGCTGGTATTATACCCAATGTGGAATTTGCAAAAAATTCGGGAATAGTTGTAAATAAAGGAATAGTTGTAAATGACTATATGGAGACAAGTGTGGAAGGAATTTTTGCTGTGGGCGACTGTGTAGAACATCAAGGAAAAATTTATGGCATTATTCCAGCATGTTTGGAGCAAGCCAGGGTAGCTGTAGAAAATATAATGGGAAGAAAAGTAGAATATAAAGGCACTATTCCTCTTAATTCCTTGAAAGTTACAGGAATAGATTTTACTTCTATTGGAGAGATTAATCCAGAAGGAGAAGGTTATGAAATAAAGGTTAATAAAAATAAAGAAGGTTTTTATAGAAAACTAATATTTAAGGATGATAAGCTTGTTGGAGCTATTCTTCTTGGGGATAAAAGGAAATATGTTAACAAAATTGTGAGTCTAATAAAGAATCAAGAGATCGTTGAGGATAAGGAAAAGTTACTGTATGAGGACTAAATTACTTGGTATTTTATTATTCCTTTTATTAGTTTTTTTTTGTTGTGGTTTGTCTTTAGATTTTCAAGAGTTTGCTAAAAGAATAAAAAATATGGATGATGATGTATTATATTTTAAATCCTATGATGGCACTTCTATTGCATATAGAATAGTAAAAACGGATAATTCAGAGGCAACTTTGATATTTATTCATGGTATTTCTGTTTATGGTAAGTATTACCTTCCTTTTGCAAAAGCCTTGGCTGATTTAGGGATAAAGGTTTATCTTCCTGATATAAGAGGGCATGGAAGGTCGGAAGGAAGAAGAGGAGATTCCCCTGATTTTAAATCTCTTTCAGAAGATATGTATAGATTTTATGAGATTGTAAGAATAGAAAATCCCGGTTTACCAGTTTACCTGGGTGGCCATAGTATGGGAGCAGCTTTGACCCTAAAATACTTTATGGAGTATAATTTAAATCCTGCAGGTTTGATTCTAATATCTGGTGGATTACCAGTAGAAAAGATCTCTACTAATAGTAATAATATTTTGAAAATAAAGAATACTACCAAGATATTTCAATTCTTATCTTTTTTATTCCCTCATTTTAGGATTATTTCATGGGATCTTCCTGAGGGTGTGGAGGATAAACTTTTAGTTAATAATTACTCTTTAGCCTTTTTTAAATCTGCCTTTCCAGATTCTGTTAAAAAGATATGGGAAACTCTGTATGTTCCTACCCTTGTGGTGGTGGGAGATAGGGATGAATTTTATAATAGGGAAGAATTATTTGAAATAGCAGAAAAATATAAAAGGAATAACATTACTTTTGTAATACTTCAGGAGACAGATCATTTTGATGTTTTAGAGAAAAGTATAGGGAAGATTTATCATTGGATTTTAGGGGGTTCAAAAGATGGAAGACTATGAAAAATTTTTAGAAGCATACTCTAATGCTTTGGTAAGGGTAGTAGAAAAGGTAAGTCCTGCTGTTGTTAATATTGATCTAAGTCAAAGTACTTTTATCCCATTCTTTTTTGGCCCTCAAGAGATTAAAGGCTTTGCCTCTGGTTTTATCTTTACTTCTAATGGATATATCCTTACTAATAGCCATGTTACTCGTCAAGCCACAAAAATTCAGATAACTCTTTCGGATAGAAGATCATATAATGCAGAGCTTGTGGGAGAAGATCCTCAAACAGATCTTTCAGTGCTTAAGATCCCCGAAAAAGATCTTCCTTATTTGGAATTGGGGGATTCTGATGCTTTAAAGGTAGGACAGATTGTTCTTGCCATAGGTAATCCCTTAGGATTTGGGCATAGTGTTACCAGTGGGGTAATAAGTGCTTTAGGGAGATCATTAAGAAGTTATAGTGGGCATCTTATGGAAAATATTATCCAAACAGATGCAGCCCTTAATCCTGGAAGTTCTGGAGGGCCATTAGTGGATATATATGGAAAAGTTATAGGAGTGAATACAGCAATAATACAGGGTGCTCAAGGAATATGTTTTGCTATTCCTATCAATACAGCAAAATGGGTAGCTAGTCTTCTTATAACGGAGGGTAGGATAAGAAGAAGTTATCTTGGTATTATAGGTCAAAGTGTAATAATCCCAAGAAAATTCAGGGATATGTTAAATTTGAAGCAAGAAGGTGGAGTATATATTATAAGAGTAGCTCCATCAAGCCCTGCTCAAAAGGGAAATTTATTAAGTGGTGATATAATAATTATGGCTGGTAATGAATTAATAAACAATATTGATGATTTACATAGATTTTTGAGTCATACACCGCCAAACAGTAAGGTTATATTCAAGGTTATAAGAAATGAAAAGATAAGGGATTTGGAGATAATACTTGGAAGCGAATGAGTTTTGTAGAAAAATATCTAACAATTGAAAATGAAGAAACCTTTGAAGTAAAAATTCAAAGATCTCTTTTCATAGGCATAATAAAACCGTTGGAAACAAATCCCTCTGATATATTAAAAGAGGTGAAAGAAAACTACAAAAATGCTACCCATTATTGTTATGCTTATAGGAAGGTAACGGGAGATGAGTACTTTTCTGATGGTGGAGAACCTACTGGTACAGCAGGAATTCCTATATTGAATGCCTTAAGAGAAAAAGATTTATATAATATAATAGGTATTGTGGTGAGATATTTTGGTGGGATTAAATTGGGTGTAAGAGGACTTATTGATGCTTACCATTTTACAATGGAGAAAACCATAGAAAAGGCTAAAATTGTAGAAAAGATAGTTACTGTCAACTATAGAATTAAGGCTACATATAAAGATTTCCCTAATATAAAGAGGGAACTTATTAAAAATTTTTCCTGTGAGATAGATGAGAATTTTGGTGAAGATGTGGTTTTGGAAGTAAAGGTACCTATATCTTTAAAGGAGGAATTTAGAGAATATATTTCTAAAAGGGGGGTAGAAATTGAAGAATACAGAGAGTAGTTTTATCTGGGGAGAAGAATCTTTACTCTATTCCTTTCCAGAACCTCATCCTATGAATAGAAGAAGATTGGAATCTTTTAAGGAAGAATTAGAAAGAAGAGATACTTTTATAAAAAGAGAAACTCCCCAAATAAGTTCCTATGATGATTTACTGCTTTTTCAAACAAAAGAATATGTAGATTTTGTGATTGAGAAATCAAAGACAGGAGAGGGTTATTTGGATTATGGAGATACACCTGCCTTTTTAGGTTGTTATGAGGCAGCCTCTTATGTAGTAGGTTCTTCCTTAAAAGGTATAGATCTCATAATGGATGGAAAATATAAAAGAGTTTTTGTACCTATGGCAGGTTTGCATCATGCAAGAAGAAATACTGCTGCGGGTTTTTGTATATTCAATGATATTGGAGTGGGTATTGAGTATTTGAGAAGAAATTATAACATTCAAGATATTCTTTATATAGATATTGATGCCCATCATGGGGATGGGGTTTTTTACGAGTACGTGGAGGATCCTCATCTATACATTGCAGATGTCCATGAGGATGGTAGATTTCTCTATCCAGGTACAGGAAAAAGAAATGAGAGAGGAAAAGGGAATGCTTTTGGTACTAAGTTGAATATTCCTTTGCTTCCTGGAGCTTCTGATGATGAGCTTTTACTTGCTTTAGAAGAGATTAAAAATTTTGCTTGGGAAATTAAAGTTGATTTTGTAATTCTACAAGCTGGAGTAGATGGACTTTCAGGTGATCCAATTACCCATTTAAATTACAGTGTGGAAGGTTATGGGAGATTTATAAAAGAAGTAATAGATCTTTCAAATATGGTGTGTAATGGAAAACTATTGATACTTGGCGGTGGTGGTTACAACCCTGAAAATACAAAAAGAGGTTGGATTAAAATTATAGAAATACTGGAGAAGGAGGATTAAAATAATGCTCTATGAAAAGATCACGAAAGATTATATGACTGCTCTAAAAAACAAAGATAATTTTAGGGCAGAAGTTTTAAGTACTTTAAGATCTGCAATTAAATATAGAGAAATTGAGTTAAGAGAAAAGGGTAAAGAATTAGATGATGGAGAAGTGTTAGAGGTAATTAAGAAGGAGCTTAAAAAAAGAAGAGAAGCTATTGAAATGTATAAGCAGGGTGGGAGGCTTGACCTTGCTGAAAAAGAAGAGAAGGAATTAAAGATTTTAGAAGAATATGTACTAGCAGAGCTCTCAGATGAGGAATTAAGGATAAAGATTAAGGAAATAATAGAGAAAGTTGGAGCTACTAATATCAAAGATATGGGAAAGGTTATGAAAGAAGCAATGTCTGGGTTAAAGGGATTGGCTGAAGGGGAAAGGATAAGAAAGATAGTAGAGGAACTTCTCAAAGGTTAATGAAGCATAATCTCCATGTAGTACTTATAGAACCACAGATTCCTTATAATACTGGTAATATTGGAAGGTTATGTGTGGCAACTAATTCTAAGCTTCATTTAGTTGGTAAGCTTGGGTTTTCCTTGACAGATAAATATTTAAAAAGGGCAGGTCTTGATTACTGGAGTTATCTTGATTACGAAACTTACAAGAGTTGGGAAGATTTTTATGAGAAGAATAAAAAGGGAAGGTTTTTCTTGGTTGAATTTCCTGCCTATAAATTTTATACTGAAGTAGAGTATAGAGAAGGAGATTATCTGATATTCGGATCTGAAGATGAAGGAATTCCAGAGGATATTGTCAATAAATATTGGGAGAATTCAATAACTATACCCATGTTTGGGCCAGTTAGATCTTTAAATTTATCAAATTCGGTAGCTATAGTGGTTTATGAGGCGTTGAGACAGATAAAAAGATTTTGATTTTTAAAATAAATGAATAAAAAGAAACCTAAAAACATTTGGGAGATATTTAATTTTACTTTTGCCCTTGGAACAGGGCTTCTTGGTTCTTTATTGGTTAGCATCTTTATAGGATATTATTTAGATAAAGTTTTTGGTACATCACCCGTTTTTCTTTTAGGATTTACAGTTCTTGGAATATGGGTGGGTTTCCGTGATATCTTTAGATTTCTACGGTAAATATTTGAAGATTGCCTTTATAGGAGTACTGATAGGACTTGTTTTATTCTTTTTATATCCTCCCATATCCTTTTTGATTTTTGGATTATGTAGTAGTATAATTACTTTTTGTTGGTTAGCTTATGATTTAAAAAGGTATGGGATAGCAGGATATAATAGAAGTATAATAAAAAGATATGGGGTTTTGATTTTGGCTTTTTTATTAAGTTTGAGAGCTGGCTTTGTAGGAATTATATTATTTTTAATTGGCTATTTAATAGGGCAAGGATATATGATGATAATAACATGGAGGAATGAGGATGGAAAAAGGGCCTGAGATAGGACCTCGGATTATAGGAGAGATCTTTGGTATACCTATTACTAACACTTTCATATCCCTACAGATTGTATCTCTAATAGTTCTTGCTCTTTTATTTTGGTTTAGTTATAAACCCAGAGAAGAGCTTACCACTAAGGAAAATATCGTTGAAACTCTTGTTGAAATGTTCAAAAGATACATTACTGGTTTTTTACCTGAGTATATAGCAGATAGACACCTTGCTTTTTTTGGGACTCTTTTTTTATTTATCCTAATATCAAATTGGTCTGGCTTTATACCGGGTTTTACTTCTCCTACATCCGATATTAATGTAACAGCAGGTCTTGCTATAGGTACTATTTTGTATATTCAATATGCAGCCTTTAAAGAGAAGGGAATAGAATATTTTAAGAGTTTTATCTCACCTTCTATCCTATTTCTTCCTATAAATATCCTTGAGCAGATAACTCGCCCTGTATCTCTTGCACTGCGACTTTTTGGAAATATCTCGGGTGAACATATTGTTCTTGGAATAATCACCATTCTTGCACCTTTGATTGTTCCTGTACCTATTATGGCCTTGAATATGTTTATGGGATTTATTCAAGCTTTTATATTTACAAGCCTTAGCGCTGCATATCTTGCAGCAGCATTAGAAGAGTAAAGGAGGTAAAGAATATGATCGTATGGGTAATTATTGTTTCTATTGTTACAGCAGGTTTTTCTGTGGCTTTAGTAGGTATGAATGCTACAAAGGCTCAGGGAAATGCAGCTGCAAGTGCTTTTGAAAGTGTGGCTCGACAACCAGAGGCTGCTGATCAAATTAACCGTATGCTTCTTTTTGCCCTTGCCTTTATTGAGACTATTATGATATTTACATTAACTGTAGCTCTTATACTTCTTTTTGCAAATCCTCTTTTGGGAAAAATCTCATGAATTAAGAAGGGAAGAATATGTTTTCATTTAGTCCTCTCACTATAATATCTACTATTGTAAACCTACTTGCTCTTGCCTGGTTAGTTAAGAGATATCTTTTAGGTTCTATCATTAGGATAATGAATGAAAGAAGACAAAAGATAGAAAGTGCAATTTTAGAGGCAGAGACTAAATTAAAAGAGGCAGAAGAATTGAAAAAACAAAGGGAAGAACAGCTTTCTCGTGCAAGAGAAGAGGCATCTAAAATTATCCAAGAGGCAGTGGATACTGCTGAGAAGATGAAGAGAGATATATTACAGAAGGCAGAAGAGGAAGCAGAGAGAATTATTATAAGAGCTCATGAAATATCGATAGCAGAAAGAAAAAGAGCCTTAGAGATGGCTAAAAAAGAGATTTTGGATCTATCCAAGATTATTATAAAGGAATTCTTTAGAAGATTCTTACCAGAAGGTACGGAAGAACTCCTTATTATTAGATTTGTTAATGATATGAATTTAGTAATTTCTCAGATAATACCAAACAATTTGAAGGAGGTTAAATTTATTTCTTCGGATAATGTTAAACCCTCTTTGAAAGCTCAGATTGAAGAAAAATTGAGGTCAATTCTTCCAGGGGGTTATAAACTTTCTTTTGAGGTAGATCCTAATATAGGTCTTGGTTTTAAATTATTGATAGGAGAATTTCTTATTGATAATTCCTTAGAGTATCATCTTTCACAAATTTATGAATCCCTAAAAGAGGTTGAGAATATATGAGAGATGAAATATTACGCTTTCCTATAGAAAGAATTGAAGAAAAATTAAAAGAATATGATTTTTCTCCAAGAATATCTAATATTGGTTATGTAAAAAGTGTGGGAGATGGAGTAGTACAGGCTACGCTTTTGAACTCAGCTTTTGTAGGAGAGATGGTAGTCTTTGAATCTGGGGTTGAAGGTCTTGTCCTTAGTTTGAAAGAAAATACAGTTGGAATAGTTCTTTTTGGAAAAGACGAATATGTAAAAGAGGGAGATATAGTATACTCCACTGGTAAAATATTACAAGTCCCAGTTGGTAGGGGATATTTGGGAAGAGTAATAGATCCTCTTGGAGATCCATTAGATGAGGGTGGACCTATTTTTCCTGAGACATATATGCCTGTGGATAGGGAAGCGCCAAGTATTTTTGATAGAGAGCCTGTAAAAGAGCCTTTATATACAGGTATAAGAACGATAGATGCTTTAATTCCTATTGGACATGGGCAAAGAGAACTAATATTAGGAGATAGACAGACTGGAAAAACTACAATTGCTATTGATACTATTATAAATCAAAAGAATTATGGCACCATCTGTATTTATGTAGCTATTGCTCAAAAAAGGACAAATATTGCAAGGCTTGTGCAAACTCTGAGAGAATATGATTCTCTTTCCCATACTATAGTAATAGCAACCTTTCCTGATGAAGCACCCGCATTAAGATATATTGCTCCTATGGCAGGATGTGCCATGGGTGAGTATTTTATGCATCAAGGGGAAAAGGTACTTGTAGTTTATGATGATCTTACAAAACATGCTAATACTTACAGAGAAATAGCATTACTATTAAGAAGAACACCTGGAAGAGAGGCTTATCCTGGGGATATTTTCTATCTTCATGCTCATCTTTTAGAGAGAGCTGCCAAATTAAATAAAAGATTAGGTGGAGGAGCTCTTACTGCTTTACCAATTGCAGAAACCTTAGCAGGAGAAATTGCAACTTATATTCCTACAAATCTCATATCTATAACTGATGGACAAATCTATCTTGATACATCTTTATTTAATTCAGGAATTCGTCCTGCCATAAATGTGGGACTTTCGGTATCAAGGGTAGGTGGTTCTGCTCAACCAAGAGGAATGAGACAGGTTGCTGGAAGATTAAGACTTGATCTTGCTCAATATAGGGAATATGCAATGTTCCTTGAATTTGGTACAGAACTTGATATGGCTACTCAGAAAAAGATAGAAAGAGGGAAAAGAATTGAGGAAATTCTTAAACAAGGTGCTCATGAGGTACAGCCAATAGAAGAACAAATTATAACCTTTTATCTTGCTAATGGCGGATTTCTGGACTCTTATCCTGTAGAAAAAGTTAAGGATGTAGTAGTTAAATATATTGCTTATCTAAAACTTAAGGCTTCGTCTCTATTGTTTTTACTGGGACAGCGATTAGAATTATCAGATCAAATAATTTATCAACTTCATACTACATTTCAGGAATTTCAAAAAGAATATGCCAACCTTACAACAACTCAGGCGTAAAGTAAAGACCATACAAAATATAACTCATATTATCCATTCTATGGAAACCCTAAGTATGGTAAAAATTAGGGCTCTACAGGATAAAGCTTTAAGATTGAAGCCTTATACAGAAGAGCTTTACAGGATATTAGAGGAGATGGTTGTTAGAATTCCTGATGAGTATTTAAATCATCCTTTTATAAAAGAAAGACCTATATTCAAAACAGGAATCTTAGTTGTTACTTCTGATCTTGGATTTTGTGGAAGTTATAATTTACAAATTATAGATGCATTGGAAAAATTTTTAAATAATAAAAAGCCTCAAAACTTAAACTTTTATGTAATTGGGTCTTATGCTAAAAGGTATCTTTCTCAGAAAAAGCTAAATATTAAGAAAACCTATTTAAAATTTTTAGAGGATACATCCTTCTCCCATGCTCAGGTTCTTTCAAGAGAACTTATTAATGATTTTCTTGAAGAAGAGATAGATGAGCTTTATGTTATTCATTTTGATTTTATAAATATTGTGAGACAAGAGGTTAAAGTACATAGAATTCTTCCTATGATTCCTATAAATTTGAAAAATAAAAAAGAAGAATTTTTTATATTTTTACCTTCCTTATCTTCCATATTAGATCCTCTTCTTAATGACATAATAGAGACTCAAATTCACCAGATAGTTCTTGATTCAGCAGCCAGTGAACAAGCTTTTAGAAGATTTGCCATGAAAAGAGCACATGAGAATGCACAAAAGGTATACTCAAAATTGTTATTTCAGCTAAACCAAGTCAGACAAACGCAAATTACCAGAGAGCTTTTAGATATAACTTCCAGTATGGAAACTTTAGAAAAAAGAGGTGAAATGATTTGGAAGGAAAAGTTGTGGCTGTAAATGGTCCTGTTGTTGATGTTTATTTCCAATATGATCTACCCAGCATATATGAAGCTCTGGAAGTAGAGAACCCGGTCAAGAAGGAAAAGCTTATTCTTGAAACAAGAATTCTTTTAGGTGAAGGAAAAGTAAGAACAGTAGCTTTAGGTTCTACAGAAGGTATAAGTAGAGGTCTTATGGTAAAAAGGACCTTTCATCCCATAAGAGTACCAGTAGGAGAAAATGTTTTAGGAAGAGTGGTTAATGTTTTTGGTGAGCCAATAGATGGGGGAGATAAGATTGAAGGAGAATTATCGTCTATAATAAAGTCAGTCTCTGAGTTTAGAAGAGTACAACCCTCCTATGCTATCCTTGAAACAGGAATAAAGGCGATAGATTTACTTACACCCTTCCCCAAAGGTGGTAAAATAGGACTTTTTGGGGGTGCTGGGGTTGGAAAGACAGTTTTAATTATGGAATTAATACATAACGTAGCAGTAGCTCATGGTGGGATATCAGTTTTTGCAGGTATAGGAGAAAGATCTCGTGAAGGGAATGAATTGTGGTTAGAGATGAAGGAATCAGGGGTTTTGTCTAAGGCAGCTCTTGTTTTTGGGCAGATGAATGAACCTCCTGGAGTTAGAATGAGAGTACCTCTCACTGCTCTAACTATTGCTGAATATTTTAGAGATTATTTAGGTAAAGATGTACTACTCCTTATGGACAATATTTTCCGTTATGTTCAAGCTGGGGCTGAAGTTTCTTCAATGTTAGGGAGAATCCCTTCTGCTGTAGGTTACCAACCTACTCTTATTACAGAGCTTGGTGAAGTGGAAGAAAGAATTTTATCTACAGACACTGGCTCTATTACAGCTGTCCAAGCAGTTTATGTTCCTGCAGATGATTTAAGTGATCCAGCTCCTGCTACTATCTTTTCTCATCTTGATTCTACCCTTGTCCTTTCAAGAAGTATTGCAGAAATGGGTATTTATCCTGCAGTGGATCCTCTTGCTTCTTCTTCTCAAATATTAGAGCCAAAGTTTGTAGGATATGAGCATGCAGAGGTGGCAAGAAAAGTAGTAGAGATATTACAACATTATGAAAGTCTTAAAGATATTATTTCCATATTGGGAGTGGAAGAACTTTCTGAAGAGGATAGAATTATAGTAAATAGAGCAAGAAAAGTACAACTTTTCTTATCTCAGCCTCTTTTTGTTGCAGCCCATTATACAAATATACCTGGGGTCTACGTGCCAAGAGTGAAGACTATTGAAGGTTTTAAGGCTATTGTGGAAGGAGAGGTGGATGATCTCCCTGAAGATGCTTTCTATATGGTTGGTACTCTAGAAGATGCTAAGAAAAAAGCTGAAGAGCATGGTGCTCTCATGTATTAGCCATGAAAGAAGATGTTAAGAAGGAAGTATATTTAGAAATTGTAACACCAGTAAAAGTAATATATAGGGGATTTGTAAATTCAATTATTGTACCAGTAGAGGATGGCATGATTGGAATCTTACCAAGACATGTAAATACATTGGCAAGAATTGTTCCTGGAATTCTTATTGCAAAAACTGATAAAGGATCTTCTTATTTTGTAGGTAGTAGGTAAAGGATTTATGGAGTTTATTGGAGATAAGGCATATGTTATTACCGATAATGCAGAGATAATAGAGAATATTGATTTTCATAATTTAGAAAAGGAAGAAAAAGAGCTAAGAGAAAAACTAAAAGAAACCCAAGATAAAGAAATACGAGAAAAGATGAAATATGCTCTTCTTTTAAACTCTTATAAGAAAAGAGCTCTCCAATTATTCTTAGAGATTAAAGATTCCACAAAGTGAAAGAAGTTGTAGATATGGCTGTTGCTCCTGCTGCAAGAATTTCCTTTGCTTCCTCTGGGGTTCTTATTAATCCTCCTGCGATTAATGGATATGGAATCTGACTTTTTAGCTCTTCTCCTAAATGAATAAAGATGATTCCAGGAAGGATTTCTACAAGATCAGGTTCTGCTGTTTGCATGATCTTTACACCGGTGGCTAAGGCGGAAGAATCAAGTACAAAGAATCTTTGTATGGCTATCAAATCTTCTGCTTTTGCTTGCTGTATCAAATTGGATCTTGTGGTAATAACCCCATCTATTCCTACTACATCTCCCAAATATCTTAAAGCATATTTGTCTTGTGCCAAACCCTCTAATAAATCTAAATGGATAAATACTAATTTATTATGAGCTTTTATCTCTTGTACAATATTGGGTAAAGTTAGGACATTCGTTTTTAACAAAAATAAGACCTTTGATTTACTTTGAAGAGCTTGAGGAAGTCTTTCCTCTTCTCTAACAGCGGCAATAATAGGACTTCCTTTAATGATATCTAGGAATTCCTTCACGCTGATTTTTTTCTTTTCCATTTCTCTCCCCTCTTACAAAGATTTTTAAAAAACTTATAATCTCTTGCTTTTATTATATCAGAAAAAGCAAGGAACTGTAAAGAATTAAAAAAGTTCAATGGGGATAATAAGAATTTTTGTGATATAATAACAACAAATTCTTAAGATTGAGAATAATTAGGGGAGGGATTTATGTATAAAAAAGTTCTATTTTTAACATTTTTTATATTTCTACTTATTAGTTATACTTTAGCTCAAACTATTACTTGGCAATCTGGTTATCCAAAACCTCTTCCTAGTGGAAGAATTGAATTAAGATGGAATAATATTTCTGGAGCTACAAGTTATACAATTTATAGAATAGAAGGTAATGGAAATCCATATCCATCTTATACATATGTTATTGTAACTTCTAATGTATACACTGATTTAAATACTAAAGATGGTTTTTTATATAGTTATGTCGTAGCAACTAATGTATCAGGGACAACATATACTTCTCCTATTGCATCTGTAAAGGCTGACAAGACAAAACCATCTATTGAGAATCTTTCTGCATATCCTAATCCATTTTCTCCCGATGGAGATGGTTTTAGAGACATGGTTAATATATCATTTTATATAAGTGAATATGCTACTGTAACAGTTACTCTTAGAGATAGTAATAATACAACTTATACATTACCTGATTGGAATGGAAGAATTTGTCCAGTACCTAAAACATATAATGTGGAATGGGATGGCTATTTTGGGAATTCCTTAGCTAATGAAGGAATAATTATTTATACAATAACTGCTACTGATTATGCAGGGAATGTTAATACAGCCTCCAGTAAATTGATCTTAGATATTCCTGATGTGGAGGTTTCTAACCTTATAGGAACACCTAATCCTTTTGGTTCTATGTTGGATCCAAATAAAGAATTTTATAAGGCTACATATACTAAGCCTTTTACAGACACCTATGGGAATGAATTTAACAAAGATCCATCTTTTTATCTTGATCAAGAAAGTATAACCATAGGTGGTATAGCTATAAGCTTTGATATAAAGCCTTCTACATCGTCTTTAGCAAGTGTGAAAATATCTACTGTTGATAGTAATAACAATGTAGTAAGGACTATGGCTTTCGACAGTGTAACAAGTCCTGCAACCTTTTATTGGTACGGTGAAAAAGATTTAGAGCTTGTTAAGGAGAAACCAGAGGACCCAACCTCTTGGTATTATAAGATTGTGGGAAATCCCCCAGGAAATTATAAGGTTATTTTAGAAGCAAGCTATTCCATCATAGATCCTGTCAGTCTTACCGTTATTAATGTTCCTCTAAAACCTTTAATAACAAATATCACCTTAGGAGAGATTATAGTTGTACCAGAAGATGTAACTCCTCCTAAAGTCCTCTCAATATATCCATCTTCAGGTTCTTTGGTAAGCAATATATCCATTGTTTCTGCTGTTTTAGATGATGGGGGAGGAGTTGGTCCAGATTTAGAAAAATCTACAATAAGGGTAAGAGATAATATTGGGAGATATTTAGGGGGAATACAATCTAACAATGGTTATGATACTATTTATTGGACATTTACCAGCACTCTTACAACTGGATATTATACTATAGAGGTAGAACCAATAGATAAAAGAGGAAATAAAGGAAGTTTAGTAACTTCAAGTTTTATTATAGACAATTCTTCTCCTCAATTTATAGATGTAGAGCCTAAGGGTGCTATAATTGGGGCATCTGAGATAAAAATTAATTATAGGGATGAAGGGTCAGGCTTAAATCTTTGGGATAATTACCCTTATTCTCCCGTAGGTTCTCATATTGAGCTCTTTAATCCAAATGGTGCTTCTCAAAAATTATTATTTAATAAAGCTAAAACTACATCTATATTGGCTGTGGCTGATATACCTTCATCTATGAATATGATTGATGGAATTTATAATATGGGCATTTATTTAGTAGATAAAGCTGGAAATTCTACTTTTACTACTACTTCTTTCTTATTAGATACAACTCCACCGTATATTATTAATACTTCTTTAAATTCTACCACTCTAAACTATACCTTTACTGATATTCAAATAACGGTAGGGGATGCTGGTGTCGGAATAGACTTATCTCCTGTAAAAACTTTTATGAGACTTTCTTCAGCATCTGGTGATATTATAGCTGGACCTGAAATAGCAGGAACATATACCTATACATATACTACTCCCAATAATGCAACTCTAATCTTAAAGATACCTTTAGGATATAATTTTACAGAAGGGGATTATTATCTCACTATAAGACTTACAGATCTTCTTGGGAATCCTTTCTTTAATACCACAAAAATTACAATAGATTTGAGTCGTCCTGTTATAATTTCAGTTTCGCCAACGGGCAATGTATCAAAAGTTGAAAAAATAGAAGTAAAATATATAGATACAGGTACAGGTGTTGATGTTACAAAATCTGGTATAAACTTAGTTACCCCTATAGGTAATTTCCGTTTAGATTTTGATCCTAATTTATCTGATAAGAATCTACTTATAGCGTCTATACTATCTGATATTTTGACTCAAGATGGAATTTATAATATGGCGATAACTCTATATGATATGGCAGGAAATTATATAGCTACCAATACTTCCTTTACATTAGATACCAGTAAACCTTATGTAGAAAGTACATATCCTACAAAGAATGCTATACTCGTATTACCACCCCCTCAAGTATCAGTGTTAGTAAAAGATAATACTACTGGGATTGATACTAACATTAATAAGACATACATAAAGCTTAGAGATCCTTATGGAATGGAAGTTGGTACATATACTTATCAGATATCCTCAGATTCTCGTACTGCTACCCTTACTGTAAACACTACTTCTTATACATGGACTAAAGGCATTTATACTGTAATCTTAAGGGTTACAGATAATACTGGTAACTTTTTAGATGATACTTATACATTTAACTTAAATTTAGAGGCTTCTTCTACTGCTTCTGGAGATGTTATCGTAACACCATCGATCTTTTCTCCTAAGAAGGGGGTACTTAGAATAGATTTCCAATTACAGGCTTCATCTGGAAATATATCAGAGGTAAAAATAGATATATATAGTATGAACGGTACATTGGTCAAGGCCATATATAGTAAGACTTTTAATAGCTTGCAGGTTCAAGATACTGTAACATGGGATGGTAAGGACAATTTAGGTAGATTAGTGCCTAATGGCTATTATCTTGTAAAGATTACAATTAAAGAATCAAGTGGGGCGGTTAAATATAAGTTTAAGGGATTTGTTGTAATTAAGTGATAATTTTTAGGAGGAGAGATAAAATGCGAAAAATAGTGTTGCTTGTTTTAGCTATAATAATTTTATCTTCTGTATCTTATGCTCAAACCTATGGAGGATTTTCTGAAGGACCTTCTCTTGGATGGAGTCCAAGGGCTATGGGTATGGGAGGTGCTTTTATAGCAATAGAAGGAGATATTAATGGGATTACATATAATCCAGCCTCAATAGCGAGACTTTATAACTCTCAATTTTTTATCTCCTATAATTATTTGGGTTTAAATCCTGAAAGCCTTGGTTTTAGTGGATCTAATATAACAGGTACTATTATATCCTTTGCTGTACCTGATAAAGGAATGTGGGCAAGTGCATTATATTATAGTAAGATTTCTCCAGATGAAGAATTAGGGGTATCATATTCTGAGAATGTGATAGCCTATTCTATAAGTAAAGTTTTGTTTTCTAATCTTTCTGTAGGAATGAGTATTAAAAAAATGTGGGCAGTTTTACCATCTCCTTATAATTCAGAAGGTTTAGGCATAGATTTAGGGGTAATATTTAAACTTACTCCTCAAGTTAAAATTGGAGCGGTAGTTTATGATCTCTATAATAATGTGTCATGGTCTGATGGTACAGAATCTTACAATGAACCAATAACACCAAATATCAAGGTTGGGCTTTCATATCAATCAGAAAATTTAGTAGTATCTGGAAATTTTGATATCCCATCTTTAAGTTTCCATGTTGGTGGGGAATATTTGTTTAAGAAAATCATATATGTGAGATTAGGATGGAATATAGATTCTCCGACTTTTGGCCTTGGTTTTAAAAAGGATAATATAGTAATTGATTATGCTCTTTTATACTCTTTAAACTTGGGTGGATTTTACCATCGAGTAGGTCTTTCTATGAGCTTTTGAGGAAACTATTTTAAAGGGGGAAGGATATAAAACTTCCCCCTTTTATTTTATCCTTTGATTACAGCCAAAGGTTTCATTTGGGCAACCCTTTTTGAGATTTCCACATTATGTACTACGTTTACCACATCCACTACATTTTTGTAAGCTTCTGATGCTTCTTCTACTATAGAAGCCTTAGATGCTGCCTTTACTATAATCCCTTTTTCAAGTAGCTCCCTTTCAATATCTGATGCTCTTAAGCCACTTTTTAAAAGCTTACTTCTGCTTTGGGTTCTTCCTGCTCCGTGGCAAGTAGATCCAAAGGATAGTTCCATTGCCTTAGGAAGACCTATAAGAAGAAAAGAAGATCTTCCCATATCTCCTGGTATTATCACCGGCTGACCTATATCCTTGTAATCTTCTGTGAGGTCAGGATGTCCTGCTGGAAAGGCTCTTGTAGCTCCTTTTCTATGTACCACCACCTCTTCTATTTTTCCATCAATATCGTGTTTCTCTAATTTGGCAATATTATGGGCCACATCATAAATAAGTCTCATTCCTAAGGATTCAGCTCCCTCCCTAAATACTTTTTCAAATACCTCTCTCACCCAGTGGGTTATCATTTGTCTATTTGCCCAAGCAAAGTTGGCTGCACAAGACATGGCTGAGAAATAATCTTGACCTTCAGGAGAATCAAAGGGAGCACAAGCAAGTTGTTTATCTGGTACTTCAATGCCATATTTTCTCATGGCATTAGACATTACTCTGATATAATCTTCAGCTACCTGATGTCCAAGACCACGAGATCCTGTATGTACCATAATTACTATCTGATCTGAAAAGATTCCTAATTTATCTGCTATCTCTGGCTCAAAAACTCTACTAACTACTTGAATTTCCAAGAAGTGGTTTCCTGAGCCCAAAGTCCCTAATTGATACTCTCCTCTTTCCTTTGCTTTTTTGGATACCTTATCTGGATCTGCATATGTTAGTCTTCCTCTTTCTTCGATATGTTCTAAATCTTCTTTCCATCCATATCCCTGTTTTACAGCCCATTGAGCACCTTTTTCAAGTACCTCATCAAGTTCTTTACCTTTTACTCTCAGATCTCCTTCTGAGCCTACACCAGCTGGGATCTTATCAAAAAGCTCATCTACCAACTCTCGTATCTTTGGTAAAACATCTTCTTTTGATAAATTAGTTCTTATCAATCTTACACCGCAATTTATATCGTATCCTACACCTCCTGGAGAAATAACTCCTTCCTTTTTCTTCATAGCTGCCACTCCACCTATAGGAAATCCATATCCCCAATGGATATCCGGCATAGCTAAAGAGTATTTTAGTATGCCAGGTAGAGATGCAACATTGGCTACCTGTTCTGGAGATTGGTCTTTAACAATATCTTCCATTAATTTTTCATCAGCCAATATAATTCCTGGTACCCTCATAAAAGGCTTATAATCCTTAGGTATCATATATCTATAATCATCTATCTTAATAAGTTTTCCTTTCCATTCATTTCCCATTTTTTATCACACCTCCTAAAACTTTTATATTTCTAAATCTTCCTAATATTTATTATAATGAAAAAGATATGAAAAATAAAAAGAAGGGAGGAAATCAAGCTTATGTTTTACGAAATCTCCGTATCTACTCCTCAAAAGGTAGCTCTTGTAGATATAACAGATAAGATTGAAGAAACTATAAAGAAAAGTAATGTAAAAAATGGAATTTGTTTCATTTTTGTCCCTCATACTACAGCAGGAATATTAATAAATGAAAATTATGATCCCAGTGTGGTGAGAGATATTATATCTACTTATGATAAGATAGTTCCCTCTAACATTCCCTATGCTCATGCTGAAGGAAATTCTCCTGCTCATATTAAGAGTACTATTGTAGGGACAAACACCTTTCTATTTGTAAGGGAAGGAAAGCTTAAGCTTGGAACTTGGCAAGGGGTTTTTCTAGCTGAGTTTGATGGACCAAGATATAGAAAAGTATGGGTTGACATATGGGAAGAAAAGGAATAAAATCATTTACAGTTTGTACTTATAGAAAGGGGGGAAGATAAGATGGCATGGTATTGGTGGGTATTAATAGTTATTGTGATTATTCTTCTTATTTGGTATTTCATGAAGGGGAAAAAATAGGATTTTAATTTTATAATTTTTAGATTATTCTTGAAGGAAGGTCTATGGAGGCCTTCCTTCTTTATTTATATTTTTTATTGTTATTGTTATAATAGAAATCAAAGAAAATAGAAAGGGGGAGTATGATGCGTCCTGCTTTAATTATAGTGGATATGGTTGTGGATTTTGTTACAGGAAAATTTGGTAATCCATATGCTCAAGAGATAATTCCTAATATTAAGCTTCTTATTGAAAAGGCTCATGAGAAAAATATACCTGTTATCTATTTAAGGGATTCTCATTCTGGGGATGATAAAGAGCTTTCCTTATGGGGGAAACATGCCATGGAAGGAGATAAGGGTTCTGAAATAATACCTGAACTTGCTCCTTCTCCTCAAGATTATGTAATAAAGAAAAAAGTTTATAGCGGTTTTTATAAAACAGATCTTGAAGATATTTTAAAGAAACATAATGTGGATACAGTGATACTTACAGGTACAAGCACCCATATATGTGTACTTCACAATTCTGCTGATGCCTTTTTTAGAGGTTTTGATGTGATCGTTATTTCCGATGCTTCTGCATCTTTTGTTCCCGAAGAGCATGAAAGAGCTTTAAAATATATGAAAGAAATACATAATGCAAAGATATATACAACTCAAGAATTTATAGAAAAATGGAGGGAGATAAATTGAAAGAATTTTTGATTGCAAAACCAGATGAAATAAAGAATGGTTTATGTACTGATGCCTATTTTTTAAGGACTGAAGAGGTATTAGATGGCTTAAATAAAAATCCCCAAGTAGTGATGGAACTTTTTACAAAAAGTTTTCCTGATGAAAACTATCAGTTTGGAATAGTTCTTGGAATATATGAAGTAGCGAAACTTTTAGAAGGTCTTCCAGTGGATGTTTATGCCATGGAAGAGGGAGAGATATTCTTCCCTTATGAGCCTGTGCTTCAAATAAGGGGAAAATATAGAGATTTTGCCCGGTATGAAACGGCTATATTAGGGTTTATTTGTTTCATGTCGGGTATCGCAACAAAATCAGCACGTGTAAGAATTGCAGCAGGAAATAAAAAGATATATAGTTTTGGGACCAGAAGACAACATCCATTTTTAGCCCCAGTAGTAGAGTATGCCACATATGTGTCTGGATTTGATGGAGTATCTAATGTGTTAGGGGCAAAGTATATTTATAAAAATCCTGTTGGTACTATGCCTCATGCATTAATTTTGATTATAGGAGACGAAAAAGAAGCTTTTTCAGCTTTTGATCAATATGTAGATCCTAAAATACCAAGAATTGCCCTTGTAGATACCTATGGTTCTCCTACTATAGGTGCATTAAACGCTTTGGAAGCTTTGAAAGATAAGCTTCAAGGTATAAGAATAGATAGCAAGGATTTTTCTTATCTTATAAAAGATATTAGATGGGAATTTGCAAGAAGAGGTTATAATAATATTCAGATATTTTTGAGTGGGGGGCTTGATGAATATGAAGTGGAAAAATACAGAGACTTGGTAGATGCTTTTGGAATTGGAACAAGGGTAGCTAATGCCCCAGTTATAGATTTTGCCTTAAAAGTTGTAGAAGTAGATGGGAACCCAATTGCTAAAGTGGGTAATATGCCAGGTGCAAAACAGGTTCAGAGAAGTGAAAATTTTAATGATACGGTAAGACTTCATACTTCAGAATTACTTCCTGGTAAAAAGCCTCTTTTAAAACCTCTTATATCTCAAGGTAAGATCATAAGAGACTTTGAAGAGACAGATAATATTAGAAAGAGAATATTAAACAATATCAGTTCTTTACCTGAGGAATTTAAGATTATAAAAGGAGGAAAGAAATACATTCCCGAGTTTTTACCTTGACGATAAAAGCCTTTTTTGTTAGTATTACTTTGTATTCCTAGAAATACAGAAATTTTTAAAGAAAAGGAGAGGGTAAGGAATGAAGAGGACTTATCAGCCTAAAAAACATCATAGAAAAAGAGTCCATGGTTTTCTTGCCCGTATGAGAACTCCTGGTGGTAGAAGAGTTATAAAAAGAAGAAGAGCGAAGGGAAGAAAGAGATTAACAGTATAATTGAGACTTTATTCATTTCCAAAAGAGGAAAGGTTAAAAAAACAAGAGGATTTTTTACGTATTTTAAGAGAGGGAAGACATTATTTCCTCTCTAAGAATTTTGTTGTTTATATAAGAAGAGGAGAAAAAAGAAGAATAGGAATAAGTGTAAGTAAAAGAGTAGGGCCTGCAGTAGTAAGGAATAGAATAAAAAGACTTATAAGAGAAGTATATAGACTTCATAGACCTTACTTAAGTGATGATGCAGAGATTCTTGTAATAGTTAAGCCAGGAGAAAATATAGAAGATATTAATTATCACAAAATTAAGGATATGCTATTGAATATGTGGAAAAAAGCTGGTATTTTAAAAGATGCTTAAGAAATTGTTAATTTTAGTTATAAAAATATATAAGAGACTTATATCCCCCCTTTTACCTTCTTCCTGTCGTTTTTATCCTACCTGTTCTTCCTACGCCTTAGAAGCTATAGAAAGGTTTGGAGTTTTTGAGGGTAGTATTCTTGCTATAAAGAGAATTTTGAGGTGCCATCCTTTTAATCCGGGTGGTTATGACCCTGTACCCACAAAAGAAGAATTATTAGAATTGAAATTGCAAAGGAGGAATAAATAAATGATAAATGCTTTAGCAAATGGATTGGGATATCTATTAGAGCTTTTTTATAGTTGGACTGGAAATTATGGGATTGCTATAATATTTTTGGTGATTCTTGTAAGAATTATTTTATATCCATTAACTCATGCTCAATTAAGAAATATATTTCTTCAGCAAAAAATTCAGCCTGAGATAAAAAAGATTCAGGAGAAATTTAAAGATGATCCTCAAGAAATGAATAAGCAGATTATGATTCTTTATCAGCAGTATAAAATTAATCCAATGATGGGATGTTTGCCTCTTCTTATTCAATTTCCAATTCTTATTGCCTTATATCAATTGTTGTTACATTATAAATATACTGTGACCCCCAGTTTTCTATGGATGACTGACCTTACTAAACCTGACTATCTTCTTTTGATTATCATGGCTGTTGTAACTTATTTTTCTGGGGTACTGTCTTCCTTGTCTTCAACACCAGAGCAAAAGAGACAGCAACAAATTATGAATATATTTACAACCCTGCTTTTTACTGGAATGTTTCTACTTTATAAAGTTCCTGCTGGTGTGATGCTTTATTGGCTTGTATCCAGTTTGTTCCAATTATTACAACAATATATGGTATTTAGGCTCCATAAGGAGGTCTAATACTGATATGAAGGAGATAGAAATAGAGGGTAAGACTTTGGAAGATGCTCTTCTCAAGGCTAAAGAGATTTTGGAGGTTCCTCTTGATAAGATAGATTATAAAATTATTGAATATGGAAGAGAAGGAATTTTAGGGATAGGAGCAAGGCCTTTTCGCATATATGCTTGGATAAAAGAAATTCCTGAAGATATATTGAGGAAATTTATAAAGGAAATCTTAAAAAGGTTAAATGTTAAAGCTAAAATAAAGATATTAAAGGAAGAGGGAAATATAAAAATAAGTATTGAGGGAGATAATTTAGGAGAATTAATTGGTCCTGCAGGAAGAACACTTTCATCCTTAGAGTATATAATCCGTCTTTATGCCTCTAAAATGCAGATAACTGATATTATTACGTTGGATATTGATCATTATAGAGAAAGAAGAGAAAAGTATTTAGAAGAGTTGGCAAAGAAGATAGCTGCTAAGGTAAAAAAAGAAAAGAAAGAGTACAAACTAAAACCTATGACACCAAAAGAGAGAAGAATAATTCACTTAACTTTACAAGATGATCCTGATGTAATTACATATAGTGAAGGAGAAGATCCAGAAAGATATGTGGTTATAGCACCTAAGGAAAAATGAAAGATACAATCACAGCTATAGCTACCCCTCTTGGTTATAGTGCTATTGGGATAATCCGAATAAGTGGACCAAAGGCTATAGAAATTGCTAAGAAAATTTTTTTACCTATCAAAGAGATGGATCTTGAAAAAGTGCCTTCTCATACTTTGCATTATGGGAGAATCTACTATAATGATGAGTTCATTGATGAGGTACTTTTAGCTGTTTACAAAGGTCCAAATTCCTATACAGGCGAGGATATGGTGGAGATATTTACCCATGGGAGTCCTATTATTCTTGAAGAAGTTTTAAAAATTATCATTAATGAAGGTGCTCGAATAGCAGAAAAAGGTGAATTTACCAAGAGAGCCTTTTTAAATGGAAAGATTGATCTTCTCCAAGCAGAAAGCATAAATGAAATTATAAGGGCAGAAAGTAAAGCGTCATTAAGGATAGCTCTATCAAAATTAGAGGGTGACACTTCTAAAAGGATAAGAGAATTAAAAGATAGAGTAGAATTTTTAAGAGTACAATTGGAAGCCTCTATAGATTTTCCTGATGATGTGGAAGAAAAGGAGAGTTCAGAGTGGATAAGAATATTGGAAGAGATTAAAAAAGAAGTAGAGGAACTTTTATTAAAGGGAGAGAAAGGTGATTTAATTAAAGAAGGCTATAAAGTTATATTAGTAGGAAAGCCAAATGTGGGAAAGTCAAGCATTTTTAATTCTTTAATGAGGGAAGATAGGGCAATAGTAACACCAATACCAGGTACTACAAGGGATTATATAGAAGGAGAGATTTATTTATCTGGTTATCTTATAAAAATTTATGATACTGCGGGTCTTTCTATTCCCCGTGATATACTGGATAAATTGGGAATGGAAAAAACTAAAAAGATCCTTGAAAAATCAAATATTATTCTTTTTGTACTTGATGGAAGTCTTGAAATTACTGAGGAGGAAAAGAATCTTTTTCAAGAGATAATGGGTTATGAAAATAAGAAAGTTTTATTAGTTGTCAATAAAATAGACCTACCTTTGAAAATTGATCTGTCCTTTTTTCCTGAGAATATAGAAAGGGTATACGTGTCTGCTAAAAATAATATAGGTATTGATAAATTAGAAGAGAAACTTAGAGAATATATAATTGCAGAAGAATCTATAGATGGATTATTTCTAAATATATATCACAAAGAAGAGCTAAAAAAAATAAATAATTTAATGGATGAGTCAATAGAAACTTTGAAAAATTTTAATGCTATTGATATACTTGGGTCTTTTCTTTATGATATTGAAAGATCATTGGGGAATATGTTAGGTGAGGAGGTATCTTTAGATATTGTGGATAAAATATTTGAAAACTTTTGTGTAGGGAAATAGGAGGTTTTTATGGAATTTTGGGTAATAATTTTAGGTATTGTGCAAGGAATTACAGAATTTTTACCCATAAGTAGTACCGCCCATTTAATTTTAATTCCCTGTTTATTTAAGGTACCCGATTTTGGACTAACTTTTAATGTGGGATTACATCTTGGTACTTTTCTTGCGGTATTTTTATATTTTATAAAAGATTGGATAGAGTTTTTAATTGCCATATTTAAAGGTGGGGAAAAAAGGAAAATTCTTGGACTTATAATTCTTACCACTATTCCAGCTGGTATTTTTGGGGTTTTATTAGATCCTTTTGTGGAGAAAATTTCAGAGCCTCAAACTTATCCTTTTGCAATATGGATTATTTTGGCGGGAGTGGTAGCCTTTGGTATTATCTTTCTCCTATTGGAAAGATATAAAAGTAAGACATTGGAACTTAAAGATTTAGATATAAAAAAGGCTATAATTATTGGAATTTGGCAAGTATTTGCCCTCTTTCCTGGAGTTTCAAGGTCTGGTTCATCCATATCAGGTGGAATGTATGTAGGATTAAGAAGAGATGAAGCTACAAAATTTTCTTTTTATATGTCCCTTCCTTTAATAGGTGGGGCGGTATTCTTTAAGTTTATAAACCTTTTTAAGGGCAACCAAACTGGAGAGTTTACATATATCTTATACGGAGCATTAGTATCTTTTTTTGTAGGAATCTTCAGTATTCATATTCTTTTAAATTATGTAAAGAAATCATCTTTAAGGGTTTTTTCATATTATAGATTTATTCTTACCTTTTCTCTGCTATTAGCCTTTTTTAGTTTACAGATACTTTCTATTTTAGTTTTTACAGCTGGTGTAATATACATATTTTGGAATTTTCATAGACCTAAAAAAGAGGCCATTTAATATTTTTTATGTCCATATTTTATTGACATAAAGAATTTATCTTTTTTATAATAAACAGAACGACGTTCGTTCAATAATAGGGAATAAATATGAGAATAAGTAAAGATCCTGAAATAAGAAAGAAAGAACTTATTGAAACTGCCCTTCGTCTTTTTCTTAAAAAGGGCTATGAAAAAACATCTATAAGGGATGTATTGAGAGAAGTTAAGGGTTCTCCTGGTATGTTTTATTATTACTTTTCTTCAAAAGAAGAGATTTTTGAGGAAGCAATAAAGTATTATGTGGATAATTACATAAAGGGACTTATAGAAATATTTAAAGATGAAAAAATCTCTTTAGGAGATAAATACGATAAGATTGTAAGCTCAGTGATAAAGGCTTTTGAAGATTTAAGATCCTTTTCTAAGATCTATTATAGTCCTCAATATTTTCCGTTAAGAGTTAAGATATCATTTGAAATATTGGATAAATTAGTAGAGCCATTTTCTCAACTTATTGAGAAAATAAAAAAAGATCCTCAGCTTGATTCCAAAAGATGTGCAGTATTTATACTTTATGGAGTTTACGGTCTTTTGCATGAAAATTTTGAAATTGAAAGTAGTTATGTTAAAGGAATTATGGATTTCATACTTCTGGTTACTAAAAGAATTTTGGGAATTTATGAGGAGGGAGAGTTATGAAAAGGATTTATCTTTTTTGTTTTAGACATTCCAAGATTATAACCATTTTATCGTTGTTATTATTTATTTTGTCCTTTTATCTTAGTTTAAATATTAAGGTAAACTATGACATTTATTCTCTACTTCCTAAGGATATTCCTTCAGTTAATGCTTTAAATAAACTGCGTCATACTTTTAAATTGGGCGAAGAAGCATTTATATTGCATCATTTTAATGATCCTTATGAGGTGGATTCCTTAAAGAAAAAAATATCTCAAATAAAAGGAGTCTCTAATGTTTCATGGATTTCAGATTTTCAAGATATTTTTTTGCCTGATTATTTTTGGGATCAAGATATAAAAGATAAGTTTATAAAAGATGGATATACATTTTTGAAAGTTGAGTTTATAGAATCCTCCCAAAGTCCTTTAACAAAATCAGCAATAAAAGAGATAAATCTGATTCTTCCAAAAGGAAGCTATTTTACAGGTAATGCGGTTATTGCTAAAGATTTAAGCGATTTAACCCAAAGAGAAACCATTCGTTATCTTATTATTGGTAGTATATTGGTCATAATATTCTTATTTTTTCTTGTACCCTCAATGTATGTACCCCTTCTTATCTACTATACTATCTTTCTTTCTATTCTTATAAATACTGCCATCTCTACTCTTTTAGGGCAAGAGATAAGTTTTATATCTAGGATGATTGTGGGAATTTTACAACTTGGTGTTACCATGGATTATGCCATATTTTTGTACCATAGGTATGAGGAAGAATCAAAAACAAAAAGTAAGGAAGAAGCAGGATGGGAGGCGGTTAGAACTACAGCCACAAGTATTGTGGCAAGTTCAGCTACCACAATGGCTGGTTTTCTTGCTATGACTTATATGAGATTTGGGCTCGGTAAAGATCTTGGATTTATTTTGACGAGAGGTGTATTGGTATCTTTTATTTCTTCTCTTACTATTCTTCCTGTACTCCTATATGAATTTCATCATAAATGGTCAAGTTCTAAGAGGTGGGTCTTAAGGATACCTGGAGAAAAGTTATTCAATTTTGTAATAAGATGGAGGCCTGTAATATTTGTTATATTTCTTATTAGTGCCTTTTCTCTTTTTGTTATTCCTAAGTTTCCTATAGATTATAAGCTTTTAAGAGGACTTCCAGAAAATATACCTTCCATGATAGGACAAAGAAAGTTAGAAAACATATTTGAAAAAAAGTCTACCATTTTTGTTATAGGTAAAGAATCACCAGATAATTGGCAAGAAATTATAAAAGTATTAAAGAAAGAAACTTACGTGACAGGTATCATGGGGTACTATGAAATGGTAGATCCATTACTGCCAGATTATATGGTGCCAGAAAGTGTAAAGAAAAGTTTCTTTAAGGACGGAGTTTCTTATCTATCCTTAGATGCAAATTTTTCCTATGGTTCCCCAGAATCTTATGATTTTATAGAAAGAATGAGAGAAAAAATAGAAAAAAGATATAATGTTACTTTTACAGGAATTCCTGTTTTAAATTATGACCTTAAAAATGTAACCACTAATGACTTAAATAATGTGAATATTATATCTATAATAGCTATTTTTATGGTTGTAGCTCTTTCTTTTCTTTCCTTACCTATTCCAATCCTTCTTGTTCTTGTTATAGAGATGGCTATAACGATTAATCTTCTTATAGATTACCTTACATATGGTTTTATCTTCTTCTCTTCTAATCTATTTATAGGAGCCATACAACTTGGAGCAACTATAGATTATGCTGTGCTTTTAACCTCTAGATATTTGGAAGCAAAGAGAAAAGGGTTTAATAGAATTGCCTCTGCCCATTTTGCCTTTGAAGGTATAAATAGTATCATAATTAGTGCAGGAACCATGTTTTTTATCTCCTTTCCTTTAGGTATTTTTTCTGATATTTTTATGGCAAAGAATTTAGCTATGCTTGTAAGTAGAGGAGCTATTATTAGTGTATTATTTGTAACCTTATTAGTGGTCCCTATCCTTGTAACTTTGGATTCTTTTCTTGATAAATTAGGTTTTATAAGGAAGGAGGAGAAAAGATGAAAAGGGGAATTATCACATTAATATTGATAGGTATAATTTTTAGTATTTCTTTGGGACATTCTTTAGAAATTAAAAATGATGAAACCATTTTTGTCCTTCTTGGAGCTGATGGTAAAGCTAAAAGGGTAGATCTTGTAAATTGGATTAGTATAGAAGGAAAGGGAAATTTTAATATCATAAAAGATGGAAAATATATTAAAAATGTAAAATTGCACACTAATGATCTAAAAATGAAGGTAGAAAAGGGTAACATAGTGATTTATGGAGAATCTTCTGACAATAAGAATATATATTTAACAGGAGAAGTTAATAAAAAGGTTCCTTTAGATTTTAAGATTACTTATAAATATAATGGAAAATTAGTACAACCGAGGGATTTTTTAGGAAAATCAGGAGATTTGGATATAGAGATTTATGTGAAACCTAATGAAGATATTCCTTTAAGAGTGGTAATGTCTGCTGAGTTTTCTGCTGATGATTTTTTGCTTAGGAATCCCAATGATTTTATGATAATGGTATTGGGGAAAACAGTTAGGCTTACAGGTTTTACATATCCTATTCCTGATGCAAAATTAAGGCTTTCTTTAAGAGGCAAAAAATTGAAGGTACCTGCTATTACCTTCACTGCACTTCCATCCCTTCCTCCTGTTGATTTATCAATGAAAGAGCAACTTAAATCTCTTAATGAGGGAATTGAAGGCTTTCTTTTACTTAACAAAGCTCATCAAAAAATTCTTAAAGGAATCCTTGAAGTTATAGAGAAAAATACTCCAATTATTCCACAAGAATACCTTACTCTGCCTTTTACCCTTATGGCTAATCAAAATAAAGCCTATTTAATATCAAAAAATTTAAAAGAGTATCCTAAAAGCTTTGATAATTTATATGGATTTATAAAAGGGAAAGCAGAAAGTAGCAATGATGAAGATTGGAAAAGGGCATTGATGATGGCAGAAGAGTTAAAGAAAGAGATAGAGACTAATAGTTTCTCAGATGATATAAAAAACATTGGAGATTTTATTGGAGATCTTGCTTTTCAAAGTAAAAAGGTTATGGACATAATTGGGACTTCTTTGCAAGGTATTCAAAATATAGAGAACATGTTAAGTTTAATGCTTTATGGGGGAGAAATTGAGGGGAAAAAGCTTTTAGGACTTGTTGAAGTAGAGAAAAATTTGAAAACTATGAAGAAGAAAATTGGAGATAACCTTTCTCTTTTGGAAAAAGGAGAAGAAAAAATAAATTCTTGGAAGAAGAGATTGGAAAACTATGTATTTGCGGGCCAGATTCCAAATGCAAAATCAGTAGTTAGGTTCTATTTTAGACTTAATGAAATAAAATGATCTAAAAAAATCATATTACTAAATAGGGTAAGCATTGATACAATGCAACTTGCAAATATAACACCTAAGGTTATGGCAAAAAAGGCTTCTTTAAAATTTAGGCCTAAGACTCTGGCTAATATGGCACCAGTAAAAGCTCCTGTTCCAGGAAGAGGAATTCCTATAAAAATTACCAATGAAAAAACAAGGCCAGATGGATATATTTTTAGCTTTCTCAATTTACTTTTTAAAAATCTTTCATAATAACCTTTTAAGGGCTCTCTACTAAGGAGAGCCCTGCTTATAAAATCAATAGTAAAATATATTGCTATACCCATTAATGTATTTCCTAAAAAGCTTATTAAAAAGGTTTCCCAAGGAGAAAGCCCATTATATATTCCATATGGTATGGAAACTCTGCATTCTCCAATGGGTGTTATTGAGAGAAGAAAAACTTTTATTATTAATTTTAGGTTCATATATTAAGTTCCTCCCATGTTCCATAAGTTACTGGAGATTTAATGTTTTGGGCTATAAATAATTTTCTTTCTCTCGGTAAATAAATAATACTTTGTAATGTTAATCTTGTACTTACACTTTTAAGAATTTCTTTGGCGTATTCCACATCTATATTATTAACTTTTTCTATTTTTTCCCTTATTATTTTCTCTCTTTCCCTTGTATCTATCTGGTGAACATAAGAGCCATCTTTAAGGGGGATAGGCATTTTTTCAACGAGTTTTTGTGCTTGTTCTGATATCATTTCAGGATGCTGATAGTGATTTGTAGCTATTAAAAATCCATTATCCCCTAAATTCCTTATGCCTTTCATCTTTGGACTTATTTCAAGAATAACTGCATTATTTTTATCTGAGACAAGTACATTTAATCCTTGAAAAGTATATGGAGCATTTATTAAAGCATCATCTAAGTTATTAGAATATTGAATTATTTTGCGGGTTAGGAGAAATTCTGGGGCTCTCATCTCTTTTCTTTTACTTTGGGATACATTTATTGAAACGAATAAATTGTCTGATATACCAGTATAAGACCCAACAAGGGCAGGCCAAGAAATAGCTATAAAGGGATTTCCTTTTTCTGGGTAATATTTAAAAATAGTAGTGCATAATGGAAGTTCATCTATGAATACCCCATAATCGAGATTTCTTCCTATAATTAAATTTCCATCTTTATTTCTAAAAACAAAGGATGAACAGCTTTTTCTCATGCTTTTACCAATATAGTAAGTAGATATTTCATCGGTTAGATTGAAAAGAAGAATTTTTTCATAGGGTACATGGCTGGCATCAGAAATTCCCTTCATTTCTTCAAAAAATTCCTTGGATTCAGGATAACAATTAAGTATCTTTTTCTCAAAATCTTTTGCAGTTTTAAGCATTAATCTATAAAATAATTTTCCTTTTATCTTTCCTTGAAAAAGACATATTAAATCCTCGAAGTTGTCATTAAAATATTGAATCTCGTCTTTAAGAGCTATACCATGTTGATAGCCTATTTCATAAGAGTTACCTTTTAGTTCTATTATCCTTATATTTCCTTTTTGTGGAAAAAACTTTGATTTACTCACGTTTTAATTATAATTTATATAATATGTAATTTTCAAGAAAAGGATTTAAAAGGAAAATTAAGAAGATGGAGTTACACTTACTAATTTGTTGGTAAAGGGATTAGAAATGATGCAGGATATTCCTCTTTCTTGAAGGGAATATTTAATGAAAGGAAGATAGATTTTATGTGTTTAATGTTATAATTATCCTAAAGTTTAATATTAGGAGGGAATATGAATAAATTTTTAAGGTTCTTTTTTATCTTTCTCCTGTTTTTTACTATAGCTTATGGAAAAGAATATAGGATAGAGGAAGCAAGAGTATATTACAATATTTTGCCAAGTGGAGAGATAGATGTTAAAAATCAATTAACCTATGAGTTTTCAGGGTCTTTCTCAAGAGCATGGCTTACAATTCCAAAAGGGAAATATGGTTTAAAAGATGTATCCGTAGGTGAGATAGTTGGGGGATCTCTAAAGAATTATACCTATCATCCTGAAACATCAGAGAGGATTTCAGGTACTTTTGATATAGTTGAGAATAGCAAAGAATATAAGATTAGCTGGTTTTATAGGGCAAATTATACTAAAAAAACTTTTGTAGTTAGTTATAAATTGATTAATGCATTAAAAGTCTATAATGATGTGGCTGAGTTTTATTGGAAAGTATGGGGAGAGGACTGGGATTTAAGGCTTCCAGCTTTGTGGGTAGAGGTTAATTTATCTTCTGAGATTAAATCAAAAAATGATGTAAAATATTGGCTCCATCCCAAGATAGAGGGAGAAATAGGAATTAGAAAAGACTACAAAGGTATAATTGCATATGCCGGAAATATACCACCCCATCAATGGGTAGAGGTAAGAGTAGTATTTCCAGTTAGTTATTTGATAAATTTGGATCCTTTTAAAGTAGAATTGATAGCTAAAAATGGTAAAGATTTAATTCTTAAAGAAGAGGAAAGGTGGCAAAAGGAAGAGGAAAGAAAACAGCTTATACAATCTATTTTAACGATTGTCTTTGGTGTATTGTCAGTAATACTTTTAATTCTTGGTTTTATTTTACCTCTTCGTATATACTTTAAGTATGGAAGAGAACCAAAAGTACAATATGAAAGGGATTATGAACAAGAACCACCCTCCGATGTTCCTCCAGCATGGGTGGATGCTCTTTTAAATCAGGCATCTAATCTTTCACCTAATTCTATTGTGGCTTCAACTCTTGAACTGGCAAGAAGAGGATATCTCAAATTCCAAGAGGAGATTAAAGAGGGATTTTTAGGTATAAAGCATAGAGATTACAAGATTATAATAATGGATAAAGAAGTAGAGAAAGATCTTTCTGGAGAATTAAAACTTCTTTTAAATAAATTTAAGGAGTTTGGTAAAGAATTTTACATATCTGATTTAAAGAAAAAAAATCTAATTAGTTTCAAAAATGATTTTGATAAGAAAGTGGAAAAAGTAGTCTTTCAAGAGAAGAAATGGATAATTGATGAGGGAAAAACAAAATTGTTATATTTAATGGTTTTGTGGGTTGTATTAGAGGTTTTTTTTGGGATATTGGCCTTTATACTACGCTCTTGGAGTGTACTTCTATTAATGTTTGTAGCAGGAATAAACATTGTTATTTCTCTTATTTTTATGCATTCAGCTCAAAGATACTCTCCTGAAGGGAAATTACTCGCTTTAAGGTGGAAAGCTTTTAAGAGATATCTCCAGGATTTTTCTCTTATCTCTGAAAGACCGCCATCTTCTTTAGTTCTTTGGGAGAAGTATTTGGTTTATGGTACTGTGTTAGGAGTTGCTAAGCAGGTATTGAAGGCAATGCAAATGTTAAATGTACCTATAGATCAAATAACATGGTATGCTCCCGCTTATGCAGGAAGTATAATGAGTTTATCAGATTCTATTCAAAGCTTCAGTTCATCCCTTGAAGCCTTTAGTAATGCTTTTTCAAGTAGTGTGGCTTCCTCTACATCTTCCTCCTCTTCTGGGGGTGGAGGCGGAGGGGGAGGTGGAGGTGGTGGCGGTGCAGATTAAAAATTTAAGAAAGGAGTTGATAATATTATGATTGAAAAGTTAAATGAGTATTGGAGAGCTTGCTGTTATATTTCAGCTGGAATGATTTATCTTCGGGATAATCCTCTTTTAAAAGAAGCATTAAAACCTGAACATATAAAGGAGAGGATACTTGGACATTGGGGGGCAAGTCCTGGGCTTTCCTTTGTATATGTTCACGGTAATAGGGTAATAAAAAAATATGATCTTAATTGTATATTTATTGCAGGTCCTGGGCATGGAGCACCAGGTGTTATAGCACCAGCATATTTAGAGGGAACTATAAGTGAACTTTATTCTCAGTTTAGTCAAGATGAGGAGGGAATGAAAAATCTTTTTAAAGCCTTTTCATTTCCGGGAGGTCTTGGTAGCCATTGTACTCCAGAACTTCCTGGCTCTATTCAAGAGGGTGGAGAGCTTGGTTATAGCTTATCTCATGCTTATGGCGCTGTTTTTGATCATAAAGATCTTATTGCCATTACTGTAGTAGGTGATGGTGAGGCAGAAACCGGACCTCTCGCCACCAGTTGGCATTCAAATAAATTTTTAAATCCTGTTAAGGATGGAGCAGTGCTCCCAGTATTACTTCTTAATGGATATAAGATAAATAATCCTACTATTTTGGCGAGAATAGATAATGAAGAGCTTTTAAATCTTTTTAAAGGATATGGATATGAACCATATCTTGTGGAAGGAGAAGATTCTATTGAAGTACATGATAAGATGGCAAAGACTATGGATTCTTGTATAGAAAAAATCTTGAATATATGGGATACAGCCAGATCTCAGAATAAGCCATTTAGACCTTACTGGCCTATGATTATTTTAAAGACTCCAAAGGGTTGGACAGCTCCAAGAAAGGTTGGAAATCACTATATTGAGGGATATTGGAGAGCTCATCAAGTTCCTTTTTCTGATGCAAAGGAAAATCCTGAAAGTTTGAAGGTTTTGGAGGCTTGGCTGAGGAGTTATGAACCTGAAAAATTATTTACTCCTGATGGTAAGCTTAGGGAAGATTTAAGGGAGATAGCCCCATCTGGAGAGAGAAGAATGAGTGCTAACCCATATGCTAATGGTGGATTATTGAGAAAAGAATTAAAACTTCCCAATCTTAAGGATTATGCAGAGGAGCTGAATAAACCCTTTGAGGATAAGGCAGAAAATACACGTCCTTTGGGTGTGTTTTTAAAGGAAGTTATAAGATTGAATCCAGATAATTTTAGAGTCTTTGGACCTGACGAAACAAAATCTAATAGATTAGATGCAGTATTTGAATATGGAAAGGTTTTTATGGGGAAGATTCTTCCTGAAGACGAGGATGAAGGATATCTTACACCCTCTGGAAGAACTATGGAGATGCTTTCAGAACATACCTTGGAGGGATGGCTTGAAGGGTATCTTCTTACTGGAAGACACGGATTTTTAAATACATATGAGGGATTTGCCCCCATAATCTCCTCCATGGTAAATCAATTTGGAAAATGGCTTGATATCTCTTCCGATGTACCTTGGAGAGCTCCTATATCTTCATTGAATCTATTATTAACCTCTGTAGTTTGGAGGCAAGATCATAATGGTTTTACTCACCAAGATCCTGGTTTCATAACATCTATTGTGGACAAGTGGCCCAATGTGGTAAGAGTATACTTCCCCCCAGATGCCAACACATTACTTTGTACTGTATGGCATTGTTTCCAAACCACTAATAGAATAAATATTATAGTCATAGATAAACAGAAACATCCTCAATATCTTTCTATGGATGATGCCTTTAAACATGCTATGAAAGGTATTGGAATATGGGATTTTGCAAGTAATCATCCAGAAGAAGATCCTCATGTGGTGGTTGCAAGTTGTGGGGATATCCCAACTAAAGAGGCTATCTATGCGGTTAAACTTTTGAAGGAATTTTTCCCTTATCTAAGGATAAGATTTGTAAATGTGGTAAATCTTTTTACTCTTACACCTAATACAGAGCATCCAGATGGATTAACAGATAAAGAGTTTGATTCTTACTTTACAAAAGATAAACCTATAATATTTAACTTCCATGGTTATCCATGGCTTATACATAGGTTAACCTATAGGAGAAATAATCATAGAAATATTCATGTGAGAGGATATAGGGAAAACAGAAAAATAGGAATAGATGCTGGATATCTTGCACCTTTCTTAAAAGGAAGAGGAGGTATAACCACACCCCTTCAACTTGCTATATTGAACCAGATAGATCGTTATAGCATAGCCATGGATGTTATTGAAAGGGTAGAAGATTTGCAGAATAAAGGAGGTTATTACAAAGATTTATTGAAGAATATGCAGATAGAAGCCCTTGAATATGCATACAATCATGGGGTTGACAAGGAAGAATAGAGGAGTTGGAATAAAATGAAAAGTTTAAAAATAATTTTACTATCTATATTTATACTTACTTTGATCTCTGTTTTCTCCTTTTCTCAGAATGAGGCTGATACAAGTATAGTTATATCTCAAGAAACTCTAAATAAATTTTTGTCTGCAATTGGAGAGATAAAAAGAACTGAGAGCTTTAATGTTTCTGGGATTAAAAGGGAGTATACCTGGATTGTTAAAAATCCAAGAATAATTTTAGATGACAACAAGGCAAGATTTGAGGCTGATGTTTCCGTATCTATAAAGTTTCCTTCTGTGAGTTATACTACGCCTGCCTATGGTGTTGTTTCGGTAAAGTATTTAGCAAATGAAAATAAGATTCATATTAAAGTAGAAAGAGTAGCTTTTGTGGTAGCTTTTAGTATTCTTGGGAAGGAGGTTAGAGTAGGAGAGGTTGATATATCTAAGATCTATCAAATTGCCTTCTCTTTCCCAGGCCCAAAACCTTTTGAATCAATGGTTTTAGTGAGTATGCCTGATGGCAGTATTAAAATGATTAAGATAGAGACTATACCGGTATTAATGATTGAAAAGGGAAAAATTGTAGTAGGATCACAGATAAATTATCTTCCTGTAAAGTAAAAATTTGATATTTTAGGCAGTTTTAAAAAATAGGGAGAAAAGGTAGTGCCAAGGAAGATTTTTTTTAATTTGCCTGAAGAAAAAAGAAAGAAAATAACAGACACACTTATAAAATATTTTGCCACAAGGCCTTATAGTAAGGTAGACATTGAAGATGTGGCAAGAGAATGTAAAGTGGCAAAGGGAAGTATGTATCAATATTTTGAGAATAAAAAAGATATGTATTTTTATGTTATAGAAGAATCGACAAGAAGGTTGTTAGAAGTTGTAAACATCTATGATTTTGAAAAGATTAGTCTTTTTGAATATGTGGAAAGATCTTTTGATGATGCTTGGAAATTTCTTAAAGAACATCCTTATGAATACATGCTTCTTGAAAAAACTGCTTTTTATGATGACTCACCGTACAAGGAAGAGATACAAGAATTTTTAAAAACTAAAACTAAATCTTTTCTTTACGAATTGATTGTAAAAAATCAAAAGGTAGGATTGATTAGAGGGGATATTTCTCCTGAATTAATTTTAATTTTTATTGAGTCTTCATCATGGGGGTTAAAAAGATTTTTTATTGAGAGGGCTAAATCGAGGGGATTAAATGTATATGATCTTCCAAAGGACTATGTTAAAAAAATAGAAAATGATTACCTTAAACTTTTAAAAGAGGGGATAGAGAAAAGATAAAAGTATCTTGACAATTTATGACTGAAGAGTCACAATTGTACTTAAAGAATTTAATTTGATTTTTGGGGAGGGTTTTTAATGTTTATTCAAGTAGAAAAAGTTTCTAAGGTCTACCAAGTTGGAAGGTTTAAAGTAAATGCTCTTAAGGACATTAGTATGTCATTAGAGAGAGGTAAATTTTATGTGATACTTGGTCCTTCAGGATCTGGAAAAACTACTTTTTTGAACATAATTGGGGGGATAGATAAGCCTGATGAAGGGAAAATTATTGTAGATGATGAAGATATAACAAAATATGATGATAAGACATTAACAAATTATAGAAGAAGAAAACTGGGCTTTGTTTTTCAATTTTATAATCTTGTAAATTCCCTTACTGTTTATGAAAATGTACTCTCTGCTAAGTATCTTTCTGAAGATGGATTAGATCCTAAGGAAGTTTTAGAGATAGTGGAAATGTGGGAACATAGAGATAAATATCCTTTTGAAATATCAGGAGGAGAACAACAAAGGGTTGCTATAGCAAGGGCTGTAGTAAAAAATCCGGAAATTATATTGTGTGATGAGCCTACAGGAGCCCTTGATTTTGAAAATGCAAAGAAAGTTTTGAAGCTTTTAGAAGATATTAACAAAAAGTATGGAACTACCATCATTATAGCCACGCATAATACCGCTATAGCTCAGATGTCTCACAAAATTATTAAATTAAGAAGCGGAGAGCTTACTGAATTTATTGATAATCCATCTCCTCTATCTGCTAAGGAGGTGGTTTGGTAATGCTTAATAAAATACCATTAAGGATAATATGGAGAGATAAGTCCCATTTTGTAGGGATAATTCTTTTAGTTTTTCTTGCCTCTTTTGTCTACAACATTTTTAGCATAACTATGACAAATGTAGACATCAATTACAAAAATTTTGTTGAGAGATATAAACAGGAAAATTTTCATTTTATTACTTTATTCCCTATTGATATAGAAGGTATTGAGAAAAAATATAATGTGGAGATAGAAGAGAAGTTTACATTTGATTACAATTATGAGGATAAAACTATTAGATTCTTCAATATTACTGAGAAGGTAAATAATCCATTAATATTGGAAGGTAAAATGCCAAGTTTAGGAGAGGTAGCTATTGATCCCAATTTTTCTCAAAATAACAATTTGAAGATTGGGGATACTGTAAATATAAATGGAATACCTTTTAAGATTTCTGGATATGTGGCTCTCCCTGATTATATCTATATTACGAAAAATGAAACTGATATTTTACCAGATCCGTCTCATTTTGGTGTTGGAATAATGAATATGGAAGATATGAAAAAATTTATTTCCAGCGTAGCTTATAGATATTACATGGTAAGAGGTAAAATCAATGATATAGATTCTTTCAAGGCAGATATAAATTCAAAATATAATTTACTCTCTTTTCAGGAAAAGGATGAAAATTGGAGAATTATTGTTACTGAGAAAAAGGTAGAAAGTGGAAAACCTATTTCCTATGTTATGGCTCTTACTATTCTTTTAATATCTTCTTTTTTGCTTTTTATTGTTTTGAGAAGATTAATTACTTCTATGCATAAGGAGATAGGTACTCTTTATGCTCTTGGATATAGTAAAGGTGAAATTACTAAGTTATATATGTTATTCCCTTTTTTTATATGGCTTTTTGGGGCTTTACCAGGCGGAATATTAGGGTATATTTACTCAGATAATTTTGTTAAATTTTATGTATCCTTTATTAGTGTACCAATTATAGAAAAGATCTTTCCTCTAAAAGATCTTTTTGTGGGCATATTTCTTCCTGTTATTTTTATGGGGCTTTCTGGGTATTTAGCTATAAGAGATCTTTTAAAGAAAAGGGTAGTTGAGATAATAAAAGGAGAGACAGAAAAAGCATTTAGAGTAAGATTTCGTATGAGTTTTGGCTTTTTGGATAAATTATCTTTTAAACTAAGAATAATGATAAAGCATACTCTATTACATCCCTCAAGGGAGATGGTAGTTATTTTTGGGGTTGCCTTTTCGACCCTTATATTAATGTATGGTATCACTGCAGGATCATCTCTCTCGGATCTTGTTTATGATACTTTCCAAAATACCTTCAAGTATAACTATATGTATATTTTTAATTTCTATCAGAAAGATCATAGATATCCTAATTCTGAAAAATTCAATATGCTATCCTTTTATAAGGAAGGGACAAAAACAAGGATTACAATTTACGGAATAGAGAAGAAATCCCAACTAATTGTGTTAAAAGATAACAAGAGAAATAGGGTAGATTTAGAAGGATTTGTTATTTCACAAGCCCTTGCTGATAAGCTAAATTTAAAAGAAGGTGATGTGATAAATGTAATAAATACAATTGATGGGAAAAGATATTCTCTTAAAATTTCAAAAATAGTAGATCTTTTTGTAGGAAATACTGGTTATATGAATCTTGAAGAATTTAATAAAATCTTTGGATTAGAAGATGGAGCTTTTATTGGGCTATATTCCATCGATAAATTAAATATCCCTAAGGAAGAATTAATTGTATTCATGAGCAAATCAGATTTGATAAAAGCCTTTGAGGATTCTACTGAAAGTGTGAACCAGATATTGCAGATGATGTACATTGTGTCTTTCTTTATGGCCTTTATTATCATCTTTATACTTTCTTCCCTTATTATTACTGAAAATAGGAAGGCATTAAGTATATTTAAGATACTTGGTTTTAGAGATGGAGAATTAAGTACCATGTTTTTAGGATTTAATAATATTTCTTTTCTTATTGGATTTTTAATAGGCATTCCTTTATATAGTTCGTTCATTAAGTATATAATTAATGTGGCTTTGAGAGACCTTGACTTCTCATTGAAGATGTATGCAGGATTTAAGGATATGGGGCTAACTTTTATTATTCTTTTTGGCGCTTTTATACTATCTAAATATTTAAGTAGAAGAAGAATAGGAAAGATTTCACCAGCAATTGTAATAAAGGAACAGACAGAATAATATTTAAAGAACCTCATTTCTGTATGATATAATAAATGGCATTAAATATATATCTCATATAATTTGGGAGGTGTTATAGTGAGAAGGTTAATCTTATTTGTTTTAACACTAATTTTCTTGTTTTCAATGACTTATGCAGGAAATTTTGGGGTAGGTATAATTGCTGGTGAGCCAACAGGAATCTCTTTGAGACTTTGGCAAAATAAGGTAAATGCTTTTGATTTTGGTATTGCTTGGAGTATAGATGCCAATATATTACATATCTCAGCCGATTATGTAACCCATAATTATGGAATATTTAAACCCACATCAGGTACTATGCCTTTTTATTATGGTATAGGATTAAGAATACTTGCAAAGGATAATACAAATTTAGGGGTGAGAGTTCCCTTAGGAATAGTTTTTATACCAAAAGGAACAACCTTAGATTTCTTTTTTGAGATAGTACCTACCCTTAATCTTGTACCAGCAACAAATTTAGATGTGGATGGAGCAATAGGATTTAGGTATTACTTTTAAAAAAGGAGGACATAGGATATGGAGTATTTAAAAGTAATCCTTATTATCCTTCTACTTCTTTTTATTACAGGTTGTGCAAAAAAACCATCTTCTAACGATGGTATAATTTTGCCAACGGGAAGTTTTGAATGTAACATAACTATAGATTCCAGTCAGGAGATAGGTGAAATAAGTCCGTACATATATGGGGCAAACCAGGATATAGAAGGGGTTAAGCATACTGCAAGAAGAATAGGTGGAAATAGGCTCACAGGATATAATTGGGAAACTAACATGTCTAATGCTGGATCTGACTGGTATCATAGTAGTGATTATTACTTACCATGGCATATGGGGATTCCTCAAAGTGACTATAATAAGCCTGCCATAGTACTTACTAAGTTTCATGATAAGTCCGTAGATATGGGAGCAATAAGTCTTATTACTCTTCAGATGGCAGGATATGTAGCAAAAGATGCTAATGGTTCTGTATCAGAAGAGGAGACAGCACCATCTTCAAGGTGGGCTGAAGTGATATTTAGAAAAGGCTCGAATCTTTCTTTAAATCCTGATACTAATGATAATTCTGTTTATATGGATGAGCTTCTAAATTTTCTTATAACAAAATATGGAAATTCAGATTCCCAAACAGGTATAAAAGGATATCTTTTGGACAATGAACCAGATCTTTGGAATACCACTCATCCAAGGATTCATCCCCAAAAAGTAACATGTAATGAGCTTATTACAAAATCAATTGAGCTTGCAAAGGTAGTAAAAGAAATGGATCCAAAGGCTTTGGTTTTTGGTTATGAATCTTATGGCTTTATGGGATTTTATAGTTTACAAGATGCGCCAGACTGGAACGATGTGAAAGGCAATCATAAATGGTTTATAAGCTATTATCTGCAGAAAATGAGAGAGGCTTCTGAGCAATACGGAAAGAGACTTCTTGATGTCTTGTCTATTCATTGGTATCCAGAGGCAAGATCTTCTTCGGGAGTTAGAATATGTTTTGATGGTGAAAATGCAACTGATGCAGATATATCTATAGCAAGGATGCAAGCTCCAAGAACTCTCTGGGATCCCACTTATAAAACTTCTGTGAAAGGGCAGATAACTTCTGGTGAGAATAGCTGGATTAATCAATGGTTTCCTGAGTTTCTTCCTCTCATTCCAAGGATAAAGGAGGATATAAACACTTATTATCCAGAAACAAAGCTTGCTATTACAGAATTTGATTATGGTGGAAAAGATCATATTTCGGGTGGAATTGCTCTTGTGGATGTACTTGGTATTTTTGGTAAATATGGTGTTTATCTTGCTACAAGATGGGCAGATAGTGGTACCTACGCTGCTTCTGCTTATAACATCTATCTAAACTATGATGGAAAGGGATCAAAATATGGGGATATATGTGTAAAAGCAGATACTTCGGATGTGGAAAAAATGCCAGTATATGCTTCTATTTGTAAAGACAATAAAAACAAATTGCATATTATTTTAATAAATAGAACTTTGGATAAAGAAGGAATTGCTAAGATAAAGATTCAGGGAAATAATCCATATACATCTTGTACTATTTATGGATTTGATTATAGATCTCCTGAAATTAAGAAAATAGGTACTATTGAAAATATTGAAAATAACTATTTTGAATTAAAGATACCTCAATTAACTGTTTATCATCTTGTGTTTTAAAAATTTTAGGGGAAGAAAGTTCATTCTCTCTTCCCCTTTGTGGAGAAGAAAGAATGAGACTTGATAAATTTCTTGTAAATCAAGGTTTCGGAAGTAGAAAAGAAGTGCAGAAACTCATAAAATCAGAAATTGTTAAAGTGAATGGAAAGATTATAGAAAATCCTTCTTACCACATTGATCCCAATAAGGATATTGTAAAGATAGAAGATGAAGAGATAGAGTATAAAGAAAATTTTTACTTTATGCTTAATAAACCCAAGGGATATATTACTGCAACCTATGACGAAAACAATCCAACAGTTATGGATCTATTTTCTTCTGAGCCGATAGTTGATAAGTTATTTCCTATAGTAAGACTTGATATTGATACAGAAGGACTTCTTATAATAACTTCAGATGGACAGCTGGCTCATAGAATTACCCATCCTAAGTGGAATATAGAAAAAGAATACTTTGTAATTGTTGAGGGAGATGCATCAGATATGGATTTTTCAAGATATGAAAAGGAAGGAATATATTTAAAGAAGGAATATATTTAAAAAAGGAGAAGTATAAAACAAAACCTTTCAAAGTGGAAGTTTTAAAAACTTCTTCAGAAGAATCGGAAATACTTATTACTATAACGGAGGGGAAATATCGCATAATTAAAAAATATAATATCTGAGTTAAAACATGAGGTTATATATTTAAAAAGAGTAAGAATAGGACCTTTGAGGCTTGATGAAGATCTTGCCCTTGGCGAATACAGAGAGCTAACCAGAGAAGAGATAGACTTAATAAAAAAGTTTGTAAAAATGTAAAATTATTTTAAAAAATGTATTTGTTCTAGAAATGCCAATCGTGAGTACCTTCATCTTCTACATAGGTTACATCTATTCCTTCTTGTTTTAAGAAGTTATAAAGATTTCTATTTTCTTCAAGAAGAAAATCTTCTTTACTACATGCCATATATATATATTTTAGGAATACTTTTTCTTAGGGCTCTATATCCATTAGTAACCTGGTATCTTGCTATCATCAAGTCCTATATATGTAGGCGTCTCATCTTTAATCTTTGACAATTCATATAAGGCTACTGCATTTTTCCCAAGTTTTATATTAAGTGTTATGTATCCATTTTTTGCCTTTATTCTCCATGTAGTAATGTAAGGTTGAGCTACTTCTTTCAAGGTTTTTATTTGTTCCTTTGATGGAAATCTTGGTCTACCCATATCGATCCATGTCTTCCATGGATTGCCATGATTCTCATCTATTAATTTTTGCTTTACAAATACGTCTTCAAAGTCTACTGGTATGTCCAATCTATATTCTCTTTCTTGTTCTGCATATCTACTCATTACTTCATTCCATGTAACGATAGCAATAGAGCCATTTTCTCTTTGAGTTACTAAAATATGTTCATCTCTATATAACATCTTTTTGCCCATTGCATTGAAAAATGTAAACATATGGAATACAGGTTTAGGAATATTATTAAATGCAACAAGCCCAAAACCACCATGGAAAATTGATCTTGGTACATCTGCTTCTTCAAAGACATCACTAAATGTCCAGTAAGAGAAGGAATCCACATAATCCCCACCTTCACTTAAAACTCTCGCGAGGTATGCAGCATTAAAGGGAGTATCATGTATAGGGCATAATGGATTATAAGAACTATTGTATTCCGTTATATGAATGGGTAAATTAGGAAAAGGTGAATTTTTTACTTGATTTCTTACTTCTCTAAATTCCCTTATCATATACTCAATAGGATTTACATCATGATATGCAAAGTGTGGTGTATATTCTGGAGTTTTTGCTGTATATGAATGGCGTGTCACAAAGTCTACTGGTACATTATTTTTATAGCAGAAATTTAGAAAGTCATCTATCCAGTGTTCTCCACCTCCACAGATAGCTGGTCCACCAACTTTTATATTTTCATCTACCTCTTTAATAGCTTTTACTGTAACCTCGTATAATTTGAAATATTCAGCTTGATTAGCATCTTTCCAGAATCCACTTAAATTGGGCTCGTTCCATATTTCAAAGGGCCACTTTGATACCTCTTTTTCACCATATCTATCTATAAAATGTTTAACTACTGCTTTAATAAGTTTTTCCCATTTATTATAATCACTGGGAGGAGTAACATTCCCTTTCCAATAAAATATAGTTTGTGTACCAGAAGCAAGTCTTGATGGCATGAAACCTATTTCTACAAAAGGACGTATACCAAGTTCCAAAAATGAGTCATAAATTCTATCAATATATGTAAAATTGTAGAAGGGTTGAACAGTATCTCCTACTATGTCTTCTCGATATATTCCCACATCATCATGAAGAAGTCCGTGGGCTCTTAAATATTTAAATTCAATATGCTGTTGTACATAAGATAGAGCATCAATATATTCTTTTTGAAGAGCAAGACCTATCCGACCACTACCAACACAAAATTTCCAATTGTCAGGAAAGGTTCCTATTTGTTTGTCTTTTTCAATTTTGATATGAGTCATTATTTATTAACCTCCAATGTTTATAAATTTACTTTTATCTTACAAATCTCCAAGTGTCCATATCAAACAAATTAACTGCTTTTTCGCCTTTAAAGACAAAATATAAATCGTGAGTACCTGTTATGTTGTTGATATCTGCTTCCACTTTAATCCATTTTGATGAATTATTATTCTTTGGAGTAATCTCTATAATAGAAATTGGTTTACTATCTATAGAGTCTAATCTAAGTTCTATATAACTTCTCCCATTGATATTGGAAACCATGGCTTCAAATTTCTTCGGTGGTATATTTCCAAAATCGACTTTTGATATGGCGATCCAATCCCCATTATCTATATCTGTTAAACACATATTGTTGCTTGCATTTTCTTTCTTTGTAGAAATTCCTGCACACCATGCGAAGGTTTCTGCTTCAATAGTTTTATAAGGATCAAAGGGTTTTATTTGAGGCACTCCCTTGTAATCTGCTAAAACTTCTTTAATCTTTCTATTTTCAATTTTTACTTCATTTATATGAGGTGACCTATAGCCTTTTGCAACTCCCATGTCTAACGCAAGGGTCTGAGCATGATATGCGATATACCATTTACCTTTAAATTCAAAAAGCTGATGATGATTATTACCACCAACAATAAAGAAATATCCTGGATTTTTCAATATTACTCCTTGGTATTCCCAGGGTCCAATAGGGCTTTTACTTGTCATGTATACTATAGCTCCTGTGGGAGGGCTTCCTGCAGGCTTTGGTCCAGTGTAAAAATTTGTACAATAGGAGTAATAATATAAACCATTTATTTTATTAATTCCTGAGGCTTCAAACATAAAGGGAGCTGGTATTACTTTTGCTTCTCCTATAACACTTATCATGTCATTTCCAAGCTGTATTACTCTTGCTGTGTTAGGCATTTCTTCTTTTTCCTTTGGGACTCCCCCACCAAAATACATATATGCTTTTCCATCATCATCTAAAAGTACAGCAGGATCAAATAACCATATGACTCCTACTACTCCGGGGATATACCAAGAAATAAGAGCCCTTCCAAGAGGATCTATCCAAGGGCCAGTTGGCGATTCTGCTGTCAAGATACCAATACCACTGGCATTATTTGAAAAATAAAGGAAAAATTTATCTTTACCATTTATTTTTTTACATACTACTGCAGGAGCCCAAGAATTCATTGCCCATTTAGCAATACCATTAGATCCGGCCACCTCAATTTCACCATGATCAGTCCAATTGATAAGATCATCTGATGATATAATAGTGATCTTTTTAATTTTACTATATGAATTTTCTTTTACATTACCATTAATATCATATTCCAAGATGTCATTAGTAAGGTAAATGTATACTCTGTCATTGTGTACAAGAACAGCTGGGTCTGCCCCGAATTTGTGTGATATTAATGGGTTTCCATTATTAGGTTTTTTACCAACAGGAATAGTGTTTGTTTCTGCCTTTAATGGAATTAATGATAAAAGGAAGATAATAATAAAAACGATTGTATGCATAGTACTAAAAAATCTTTTTATATTTCCCTCAGTGAAAAACATTTTAACCATTCCCTTTTATAAATATTTAGTAGAAATTTTAATATAATTGAGAGACATAAGTCAATATATTGTTTTTTAATATTTTAACAATCATATCAATTTCCCTTTTTATGTATAATTTTAATTGACTTTCTTTTAAGTTTATTCTACTATAATATTTATGAATAACCATAAATTTCTTGTAGAAGTCGAAAATCTAAGAAAATGTTATGGAAATGTTAAAGCGGTAGATGGTGTAAGCTTTAAGATAAAACAGGGGTCTATTTTTACTCTTTTGGGGCCTAATGGGGCAGGAAAGACGACAACACTTGAAATAATTGAAGGTTTAAGAACGCCAGATAGTGGCAAGATTACTATATTTGGAAGACAAGTTGATAGAATTGGTAGAGAAGAGAAAGAGTTAATAGGTGTTTCTTTACAGGAGACTAATCTTATTTCTCATCTTACTGTAAGGGAAACTCTTTCCATGTTTAGAAGTTTTTATAAGCGCGGACTAAGGGTAGATGATGTACTTGATTTTGTTAGTTTAAAAGAAAAAGAGAAAAGTTATGTGGAGAAACTTTCGGGTGGTCAAAGACAAAGACTTGCTATAGGACTTGCTATTATTAATGATCCTCTTCTTTTATTTTTAGATGAACCAACAACTGGCCTTGATCCTCAAGCAAGAAGAAGTGTATGGGATCTTCTTTTGGATATAAAGAAAAAGGGTAAAACTATAGTTCTTACAACACATTATATGGAAGAAGCAGAATTTTTAGCTGATTGGGTATGTATTATGGATCATGGAAAAATAATAGCAGATGGTACTCCAGAAGATCTAATAAGAAGTGTAGGAGGGGAAAGTGTAATTGAGGTGGAAGTGGAAGAAAATCATAGCTTTTTAGAAGATTTAAATAAGATAGGATTGAATTATGTATTTAATTCTAAGAATAAGCGTCTTGTGATTAAGACAAACAATGTTTTAGAGGCTATTGAGAACCTATTAAAAATAGCTAAAGAAAAGGATATAAAGGTTAGAAATGAGATTATAAGACAACCAAACTTAGAAGATGTATTTTTAACATTAACGGGAAGACAACTTAGAGAAGAACGATGATTATTAAAAATTCAATCTATTTTTTTAAATCTGCTATAAGGGAAAAAGCTTATATTTTTTGGTGTATCGCATTTCCAGCAATCTTAATGATGATTCTTATAACTATTTTTTCATCTTTATATGAGGTAAAGAGAGTTAATTTTGATATTTATTTAGTAAAAAATGAATCAGGAGATTTTTCAAATATTGTTTACAACGTATTTGAAAAGCTAAGTAAAGGAGAAGAAAAAATATTCAATTTAAAGATATTTAAAAATATAAGTGTGGAAGAAAAACTGCTTGAAGATTTGAAAAAGGGTAAGACAAAGCTTATAGTAGAAATTCCCGAAGGATTTGATTCTCTTGTGCTTTCTAATATCACTATGAGAATGTTTGGATCTGATGTAAATCCAGCACCAATTAAAGTTTATACCTTGAGGCATAGTCTTTCTTCTCAATCTGCAAGTATGGTTGTGAGAAGTATTATAGATAGGATAAATTTAGAATTTGTAAAAAGGATGTCAAATGTTCATGAGTATAAGGTGAAAAGCGAAATATTAGGTAGCAAAAAGGGATTTTCATATGTTGATTTCATATTTCCAGGAATGATTATAATTGCTATATTTTTTACGGGAATGTTTGGAATTGGGCAAGAACTTTCCTGGTATAAGGAAGGTAAAATATTAAAAAGATTTCAGTTGACTCCAATTTCACCTCTCAATTTTTTCCTCTCATATTTTCTATCGCGCTTTTATTTCTTTATTCTTCAAGTTTTTGTTCTCTCTTTTGTGGTAAAGGTGATTTATAAAAGTTCTGTTAATCTTTTCTCTTTCTATTTTATCTTTTATGTATCTCTTACCATGTTTACCGTTTCTACCTTTGGATTTTTTATATCAGCGGTAGCTAAAAACACCAATTCAGCTAATGTGATAGGGCAGATTCTTAATTTTCCATTACAATTTCTTGGTGGGATTTACTTTCCTGTAAATGATGTACCGTGGTTTGTAAAATGGATTGTCATTATTAATCCTATTACATATTTAGCATCAGGTATAAGAGATACACTTGGTATTATGCCCTCCCCATACCCTATCTATTTGACTATTTTGATTCCTTTAGTTTACACTTTAGTCTTTTTTTTAGTAACTATTAAAAAATATAAAGACCTAGAATTGACATGAGAGCTTTTATAAATATCGCATTTTATAGGATAAAAAGTTTTTATAGAGATACTTTTACTTTTCTATTTACGATTATTCTCCCTTTGATTTTTGTAATTGTATTTGGATTTGTCTTTGGTGGAAGTAATACAGGTGCTGGAGAATATAATATCTCCTTAGGAGTCATCAAAGAGAATAGGGGTCTTATTCAAGTATTAAAAGAGTTAGGAGATATGAAAGTTGTATTAGTAGATAATGAAGAAGAATTAAGGACTCAGGTATTAAAGGGGTATATAGATGGGGGTGTGATATTTGACAAAAATGAATTTAATTTAATAATCAACTTTTCAAGTTTTCAGCAGAAACCATTCTTAAGAACTATTGGAGAAAATTTTCCTAATGTTTATGCACTCCATGAGATAGGTATGGGAGAAGGGATTGTTAAAGTTGAAGAAGAATTTATTGATCCTGGTAAAACTCGTATTTCAGGCTTAGGATATAGCATTCCTGGAGTTTTAAGCTTTTCTATTTCAGGATCTATATTTACTATGATTGCTCTTTTTGGATATTATAGGAAAAGAAAGGTATTAAAAAGATTTGCAGTAACTCCAATAAGCCCTTTATCATTTGTATCAGGTATGGTATTTGCTAATGTTATTTTAAGTATTTTATCATGTATACTTGTTCTTTTTGTAGCCCAAATTATTTTTAATCTTAACTTTTCAATCATTTGGGGTCTCTTTTTATTTTCTTTATTCTCTTCAATTCTTGGTATGATGGCATTAGGTATTATAATAACTGCTTTATTTAAAGAGCCACAAACTGCAAATAATGTAGGGAACTTACTTGTAAATATAATGCTTTTCTTTTCAGGTGTGTATTTTCCTCTTGATTTTCTACCTAATTATTTGAAAATTTTTGCTCAATTTTTGCCCCTTTATTATATAGGTAAAGCTTTAAGAATCTCTGTAGGTGTTGAAGAGGGTAATTTAGGTTTTATATATACTTTATCTACTATAATGGTTTTGATTTTTGTACTTCTTATCTCCATTTTTGGAAGAAAAATTTTATCTTTGGAAGAAGATTAATTTATCATCTAAATATATGTTTTGCTAATAAACTTTTTTCAAGTCTAATTGATTTTTGAGGGCAAAGTTCATGACAACAAAAACAAGATATACATTTACTGTAATTTATAACCATTTTATTATTTATTAATGATATAGCTTTCTTAGGACAACCATTCTCGCATATTCTGCATTTTATACATTTGGTATCATCAATAACAGGATATTGTCTTATTAGTTTGTTAAATAAAAAGGAAGCAATATTATCCATAAAAGATGGTAAATTTTTTGTTATGGAGTAGAAGTTTTTAACTCTTGCCACATCATGATTATAAAGTTTGTCTTTTTCTTCACCAATAATCTCGATTTTATCAATATCTATCTCTCCAAGTCCCTTCTTATTAGCAATCACATTTGTAAATATTTCTTGAGGATTATAACCAAGAATAATACTTGAAACTACGTCCACAGCAACTGCGTCATTACCTATTATTAGTTTTCTAAACCTTCTTGGATTTCCTGCAGATGGTCCTTCTCCTTCCATACCTATAATTCCGTCAACAATATTTATTAAGGGATTTACTTCTTTAAATATATCCACCAAAACATGGGCAAATTTCTCAGGATTTATTGCAATAGCATGCATTTTTGATTTATTCATGCCGGGTACAAGACCAAATGTGTTTTTTATTGCACATGTCATTAACATAAAAGTATGGGTTTTCAATTTAGGAACATTTATTATATAATCTACTTCTTTTATGAATTTAGTTATTGGTATTTCACCTGCAATATCACTTTTTATGTTTATAATTCCATAGGTATATAAATTGATGAGATTTACTCCTTGTCTTTCTGCTACTTCTTTTATCCCTGTTATACTGTATATATGCTCCATGTTAGTGGATGTGTTTCCAGGAGTATCTCCAACAAATATATCCTTTGCTCCTTTTTCTTTGAATACTTCTATTAGAGATTCTATTAGACTTGGATGGGTTGTAATGGCTTTTTCAGGAGGAACGGCCATAAGAAGATTAGGTTTAATAAGAAGCTTTTTTCCTTTAAAGTCGGGTAGATTAAAATAATCAAAAGCTTTTAAAATTTTTTCTTTTAACTCTTCTTTATTATAATCTGCGTCATACACTACTACTTTTACGCCCATAATTTACTCTCTTTCTCCTTTCTTATAATTTAGCCTTAAAATATTATATCAATTTTATATCTTTTAGGATGATTACTGTAAAGTCAGTATTACTCAATTAAAACTTTTAAAAAAGACTAAATATTAATTAAAAAAATTAAATTTATTTAAAAGATACTTAACATTATCTTAAAACTGTATTAAAATTTAGCTAAACATTTTTAAAAATAGGGAAGAGTAGGATATTAGAAAAATAGTTATAATAATGTACAATGGTCTTATCAAAGATTTTATATTACATAATATAAATTCAGTTGTTTAGTAAATAAAATTAAAATTTTTAATTGTGAAAATCTCACAACTTAAAAATGGAATATTTCCTAAACCTGTTCCTATATGTGGTGTTATAGGAGACTCACAAGGAGCTTTATTTGGTCAAGGCTGTTGGAAAGGTGGGGATATAAAAGCTACATATGGTACGGGTTCTTCTGTAATGATGAATACAGGAGATGAAATAGTTATTTCAGATAAGCTTTCTACTTCTATTGCATGGGGTGTAAAGGATAAGGTAAATTACGTTATTGAAGGAAACATAAATTTTTCAGGAGCTATATTGAAATGGTTAGTTGATAATTTAAAACTTATTGAATCTGAAAAGGATTGTTCTGATTTAGCTAAGCAACTTAGTAGTAATGAAGGTGTTTATTTTGTACCTGCTTTTACTGGTTTGGCTTCTCCATATTGGAATAGTAAAGCAAAAGCTGCAATAGTAGGAATGAGTGTTAATACTCAAAAGGCTCATATTGTTCGAGCTGCTCAAGAAGCTATTACATATCAAATAAGAGATGTAATTGAGGCTATGAAGGAAGCTTTTAATATAGATATAAAAAGTTTAAGAGCAGATGGTGGAGCTACTAAAAGTGAATTTCTTATGCAATTTCAAGCTGATATTTTGGGTGTGCCTGTGTATGTTAATAAGCTTGAAGAAGTTTCCGCACTTGGCTCGATGATGTTAGCAGGTTTAGGTATAAAAATTTGGCATGGTGAAAGTGAAGTTTTGAATTTAATAAAACATGAAAAAAGTATATATGAATGTTATGGAAGAAAAAGAGAGAGAAAAATTGTATGAAGGTTGGAAAAAAGCTATTGAAAGTGTTCTTTTATTTAGTAGGTAATTTTGTAATTATTAACTAAAATGAGATAATATATATGAATTTCGTTAAAATTAGATTGAGGGTAACTAAAATGAAAATAAGAATAAAGGATATCGCAAAGATAGTAGGGGTTTCTTCTGCTACAGTTTCTCTTGTTCTTAATAATAAGCCAGGAGTAAGCGAAGAAACTAGGCAAAAGGTAATTAACAAGGTGATAGAGCTCGGATATGATTATAAAAGGCATACATTAAGGAAAACTAGAGAGCTAAGTAAACATATAAGATTCATAGTATATAAGAAACACGGTAAGGTAGTTGGAGATACGCCTTTCTTTTCTGCTTTAATAGAGGGAATAGAACAAGAAGCGAGAGATGAAGGTTTTAATTTGCTAATATCTTATATTAACGAACAAGCAGTAGATGTATCAAAAATGGTACAATTAATAAAAGAAACTCCGGTAGATGGTATTCTTCTATTAGCAACAGAAATGTATTCTAAAGATTTAGCAGTATTTGAGGATATAGATCTTCCAATTGTTGTCTTAGACAGTTATTTAGAAAATCCTAAAATGGATTTTGTAATAATTTCTAATACAGAAGCAATATATAACGCAACTGTTTATTTGATTAAAAAGGGTCATAGAGAAATTGGATATCTTGATAGTTCAGTATGGATTAAGAACTTTGAGGAGAGAAGAGAAGGTTTTGAAAAAGCAATCAAACAATATGGTTTTATATTAAAAAGAGATTATATTTTGAATTTGGAGCCAACATTGGATGGATCTTATCGTGATATGAATGAAATTATGAAAAGGAAACCTAATCTTCCTACAGCTTTTGTTGCTGCGAATGATATTATTGCTTTTGGAGCGATAAAAGCATTAAAAGAGCATGGAATTAAAATACCTGATGATGTTTCTATTATTGGTATCGATGACATGCCTTTTTGTGAGATATGTGAACCACCTATAACGACTCTAAGAGTTTACAAGCAAAGAATGGGGAAAATTGCTGTAAGTAGATTAATAGATAGAATCATACATAGGTACGAAGAAAGAGTAAAAATAGAAGTGAAGACAGATCTTATAGAGAGGAAAAGTGTTAAAGAGATTTCTAAATCTTAACAAGATCAATTAATAAAAGTTTAAAAAGAGGAGGTTTATCTATTATGGATAATAAATATTTTAGAGTATATAGTATCTTCAAGATCATTTTTTAATTCGGAATTATCAATTGAGGGCAGAAGAAGATTATTGAAAAAATTAGATGAATTAGGTTTAAATACATTATATTATCATTAGAAAATTCAAATAATGGATTAGTAGATTCTTTAGATGGAGCGATCAAGTGCTCAAATTTGTTTAAAGAGAATAGAGATAAAATAAAAGGGATAATTGTTAGTTTACCAAATTTTGGGGATGAAACAGCTGTTGCTACAGCCATAAACTTTCAGAGCTTAATGTTCCTATTTTGATTCATGCTTTTAATGATCATTTAGATAAAATGCAAGTAGAAAATAGAGGAGATGCTTTTTGTGGAAAAATTTCTGTTTGTAATAATTTATATCAATTGGGTATAAAGTTTACTACTACTAAGCATACTTGTGATGTAGAAGATAGTGTGTTTGAGGATGATTTGAGGCAATTTAATGCTATTTGCAATATAGTAGATGGATTGAAAAATATAAATATTTTGCAGATAGGAACAAGGTCTGCTCCTTTTAGAACTGTAAGGTATTCTGAAAAATTGTTACAAAGATTTGGGATAAATGTTGTTCCAGTAGATTTATCCGAAGTTATAGCTTATGCTAATTCATCGAATTTGGATAATTCTAAGGTTAAAGATAATATTGAAAAAATAAAGAATTACTGAAATATAAAAAAAGAAGAGAATGAAAAATTAGAAAAATCTGCTAAACTTTTGACAGCAATAGAATACTTTTTAGAGTTACATAATTGTAAAGCAGGAGCAATACAATGTTGGCAGTCTTTACAATATAATTATGGAGTAGCCTTATGTCTTCCTATGAGTATTTTAACCGAAAATGGAATTCCTTTTGCTTGCGAAACTGATATCACAGGTGCTTTGAGTATGTTGATTTTGTACTATGCAACTGGAATACCTACTGGGCTTGTTGATTGGAATAATAATTCTGAGGATGCGATTAATAAAGGTGTAGCGTTTCATTGTTCTGCTTTTGCAAAAAGTTTTTTAGGAAAAGAACATACTATAGGAACTCTTGAACTTCTTGGGGCTACATTAGGGTATGAAAGGTGCTTTGGTTGTATTAAAGGTAGGATAGCAAAGGGTGATATGACCTATTTAAGGATTAGTACAGATGATTCTCAAGGTATAATAAAGGGGTATGTTGGATAAGGAGAATTTACAGATGATCCTCTTAGTACGTATGGTGGTCATGGAGTATTTTATGTGCCAAATTTGTAAGAGTTAATGAGATATATATGCGAAAATGGTTTTGAACATCATGTTGCTATGGGAAGAGGTAGAGTTGCGAAATTAATAAAAGAAGCACTTAGTAAATATTTGGGGTGGAATATACATATCCATCAGTAAGATGTTATTGGAATACATATGGATAAATTTATTGTAGAGAAATGGGGAATTTTTGAAGTAAATCTTCGAGGTCCAGTTAACGGTAATCCATTTGTTGATGTGAAACTACAAGCCATTTTTGAACATAATTACAGAGAGATAATAGTTGATGGTTTTTATGATGGTGAAGGGATATATAAGATAAGATTTGTGCCAGATAGCGAAGATAGATGGGAATATATAACACTAAGCAACAGACCCGAACTTGATAATAAAAGAGGTGAATTTGAATGTGTCAAAACATCTACTGGGAACCCATGGTCCTGTAAGAATTAAGAATAATTATCATTTCTGTTATGAAGATGGTACTCCTTACCATCCTTTTGGAACAACTTGTTATGCATGGATACGTCAACCAGAGTATTTACAGGAAAAGACTCTTGAAACGCTTAAAAAATCTCCTTTCAATAAGATACGCATGTGTGTTTTTTCCAAAGCATTATCCTTTTAACAATAATGAACCTTTGTATTATCCTTTTGAAGCCAGTGTAGAAAAAGGATGGGATTTTTCAAGGTTTAATCCTCAATTTTTTAGACATTTGGAGAAAAGAGTTAAAGATCTCATGGAACTTGGAATAGAAGCAGACATAATTCTTTTTCATCCATATGATAGATGGGGATTTGCGAATATGGGAAGAGAAAATGATGAAAGATATTTAAGATATATTGTAGCACGTCTTTCAGCTTTCAGAAATGTGTGGTGGTCACTGGCTAATGAATATGATGCATTTGAATAAAAAAATATAACTGACTGGAATAGATATTTTAAGGTTGTACAAGAGTCTGATCCATATCAACATTTAAATCTATTCATAACATGGTCAATTTTTATGACCATAGTAAACCTTGGGTTACTCACTTAAGTGTCCAGACACATTACTTGGGTGACATAGGTAAGTGGCGAGAACAGTATAAAAAACCCGTATTAATAGATGAATGCGGATACGAAGGCAACATTGAGTATGGCTGGGGCAATCTTACTGCTGAAGAATTGGTACGCAGATTTTGGGAAGGTGTTGTAAGAGGAGGGTATGTAACTCATGGTGAAACTTATTTACACCCAGAAGACATACTTTGGTGGGCAAAGGGAGGAGAACTACGTGGCGAAAGTCCTGAAAGAATAAAATTTTTAAAAAAGATAGTTGAAGGAGCACCGGTGGACGAAATAAACCCAACTAGTTTGACTAGCTGGGATGTGATATGTGGATGAAAAGAAGGAGATTTTTATTTAATGTATTTTGGAAATGCAAGACCAGCAGAAAGGACAATTAACTTGCCTCAAGGACAAAAATATAAAATAGACATAATTGATACGTGAAATATGACAATAACTTCTTTAAAGGAGCTATATGAAGGTAAAGTAAAGATAGAGCTTCCTGGTAAACCTTATATAGCAGTAAGAATTGAAAATTTTAGATAGTGAATTAATTGTATTAAGCAATATTAGCAGATTCTTGGTAAAAGGTCCTTTTTAAGGGGATCTATTATCCTTTTTGTCCCCATTTTAGTTTTCAAGTACACTCTTTTTCCCATACCATTTATTTCTCCAATTACCTGTGCTTTTTGTCCTAAAGGATGATTTCTCAGAAATTCCATGATTTTTTTCTCCTCTTTTTTATCTGCAACGATAATTACTTTTCCTTCATTAGCAGAATATAGGGGATCTATACCGAGAATCTCACTGGCATTTTTAACCCATGGTTTTACAGGTATTTTTTCCTCATCTATATCAATTTCCACATTATATTTTTGGGCAATCTCATTTAATACTCCAGCAACTCCTCCTCTTGTTGGATCTCTCATAAATTTTATTCCACTACTGATTTTTAAAAGTGGAAGGGTCAGGTTATGTAGTGGAGCAAGGTCAGATTTTACTTCTTCAGTTTTTATTCCCAATCTTTCCATCATTATGGATAATCCATGTTCTCCAATCTCTCCATTTATGATTACGATATCACCTTCTTCTATTTTTCTACCATGCCAGCTTATCCCATCTTCTATTATGCCAATTCCTGTAGTGTTTATGTAAATCTTATCTCCTTTACCTTTTTCTACCACCTTCGTATCACCAGTTACTACTTTAACATTACATTCTTCTATGGCAGACCTCATAGATTCCAATATTTTTCTGAAATCCTTTAAAGTTAGTCCTTCTTCAAGGATAAATCCTACACTTATATAAAGAGGTTTTGCGCCCATTACTGAAAGATCATTTATGGTACCGTATATAGAGAGTTTTCCAATATCTCCCCCTTTAAAGAAGATAGGTGATACCACAAAAGAATCTGTAGTAAAGGCAACCTTTCCTTTTATATCTATAAGAGCAGAATCTAAGAGTTCTTCTAAAATCTCATTTCCAAGATATTTCAATATCTCTTCTTCAATAAGTTTCCTTGTTGCTTCCCCACCATTCCCATGGCTAAGAAGGATAATATCTTCCATTTATTCTCCTCCGTAAAGGTAATAAGCAGAGCAGGTACCCTCTGAGGATACCATGCATGGTCCTTTAGGGCTTTCAGGTGTACAGGATTTCCCAAAGAGAGGACAATCTATAGGTTTTATTACTCCTCTTAAAACTTCCCCACATCGACAATAACTATTTGATTTTATAGTTTTTGAACTTCGAGGATATATTTTTTGGATGTCAAACTCTTCAAATATCTCATTTAAAATAAGTCCACTTTCTTCTATGATTCCTAAGCCTCTCCAACTGGAGCTTCCTTTTTTGAATACCTTGTACATATATTCCAATGCAGTTTTATTGCCATCCTCTTTTACACTTTTTTCATAGGCATTAATAAGTGCTGGCTTTTCTTCTTCTATAATTTTTACCAAATGATAAAGTCCGTATAGTATCTCTTCAGGTTTAAATCCCATTATTACAAAAGGAATTTTATAATTCTTAAATAGTCCTTCCCATCCCTTTCTACCAATTATTGTAGATACATGTCCAGGACCAATAATCCCATCAATTTTTATTTCTCCCATATCTAAAATTGCTTTCATGGCAGGAGGGGTTAATTTATGTAATGAAAGAAAATATAGGTTTTTAATATTTTCCTCTTTTGCTTTAATTAATGTGAAAGCTAAGTTTGGAGCTGTAGTTTCAAAACCTATTCCTATAAGCAGATATTTTTTATTTGGATTTTGTTTAGCTATATTTATAGATTCCAAAGGAGAATACACAACGATTACCTCTTTACCTTTTGCTCTTAGATAGTTTAGACTGCCATTATTCCCTGGTACATTTACTAAATCTCCAAAGGTTATAATGCTCAAATCATAATTTTGGGCAAGATCTATTATGTAATCAATATCTTCTTCTGACGTTACACATACAGGACAACCAGGTCCTGATAAAAGATGAATGTTTTCAGGTAAGAGTTGTCTAATTCCATAACGAAAGATTTCATGAGTATGGGTGCCACAAAATTCCATTATATTTATCTCTTTTTTGGATATCTTTTTTATTCTTTCAACTAATTCCTTAACATCCACTTTACTTCTCTATCTCTTCTAAGGCAGAGACTATATCCTTAGCCTCTTCTTCTGTGAGAATACTAATAGAAAAACCAGCATGTACTAAAACGTAATCTCCCACTTTTACCTCAGGAGTAAAGATAGTACTGATCTCAAGAGTAGGGCCTCCCATGTCCACAAGGGCGGTATTATTTTCTCTAATTTCTACTACCTTTAATGGTACTCCGAGACACATATGTTTCCTCCTAAATTATTTCTTTGCACTTTAAGATTATACCATATTTTATATCATGTATTGTGAGGAAATTGAGATATAATTAAATATTAAAATTAGGGGGATAGATAATATGGAACTTGATGTTTGACAATAGGGGAGATTTTGGTGGAGATGATGGCAAACAGGATAGATCAGGATTTTTTATATCCTGGAGAATTTTTAGGACCTTATCCAAGTGGTGCTCCTGCAATATTTATTGATCAGATAGTAAGATTAGGCCTTAAGGTAGGAATAATAGGGTGTATAGGAGAGGATGATTTTTGGGAAATGGTTTATAGGAGATTATTAAATGATGGTGTAGAAGATCCTTTGATAAAAAGGACTAAGGAATATATTACTGGTATAGCCTTTGTTACATATTTTTCAAATGGAGAAAGAAAATTTATTTTTCATCTTTCCCATTCAACAGCAAGTTAGATTTTTCCAGAAGATATTACAGAGAATTTGATAAAAAATATAAAATATCTACATATTATGGGATGTTCTTTAGCGATAAGTAAAAATATGAGGGATGCTATAATGAAAGCTGTTGATTTAGCTTATTCTTTTAGAAAAATTATATTTTTCGATCCTAATATTAGGATTGAATTGGATTTATCCCCAGAATATTTAAAAACAGTTCAAAATATACTTTCTAAAGCCAGTACAGTAATGTCTGGAGAGAAGGAAGTTATGACTATAACCAATACTCAGAATATATAAGATGCTTTGAGGGGATTAAGAAAATTTGGAGTCGAGGCAATTATTATAAAGAAATGAAAAAAGTGAGCAGAAACTTATCATAGAGAGGAATATTATAAGGTAGATCCTTATCCAGTGGATGAGGTTGATCCTGCGGGAGCTGGTGACTGTTTTGATGCAGGATTTATAGCAAGTATATTGCAAGGATATGATATAAATAAATCATTGAGACTTGCAAATGTGATTGGAGCTTTAAGCGTAACAAAGAAGGGACCTATGGAGGAGTGTTAGATGGAGAAATTTTAAAGAACTATATAAATTGCATAATGATAGTCATCTAAGGTCTTTTTAATTTCGTATTTTATGATATCTATTGCTGTATTTTTAATTACTCTCTTTCTTATTAGGTAATACTCATCATAGAAATATTGATAAATAATTCGCAAATCTATATTTTCAGAAAGGTTTTCTAATAAAATTTGAATGGCTTTTTTAATTTCAGGAAATTCCCAATAATATCTTATCCTGTCCAATAGGCTATATAAAATATCCATATCAATATTTTCTTCTGTGTAATATTTAGACCAATATTTATTATTCTCCTTCATTACGCGTAGAACAGTTTCTTTAAGATTTGATCTTTTTTCTTTTGGTATCAATTCGTTTTCAATTAAGTTTAAAAGAAATATAGCTCTTCTGAAGGACACAGTAAGAGCAGGGCCAACTTTTAAAATTCTTATTCCATCTTCTACCATCTCTCTTAGATGAGTTTTAGTTTGATAATCAGTGGAATGGGCTTCAATAAATAAATTTTCTTCTCTAACTTTATTTAAAAGATTTAGAACTTTTTTTCTATCATAATCGAAAACCTTATCATTCTCAAAACCTATGCCTAACATTACTACAAACCCTATAATTCTATCCCATATACGGTGAAAATTCTGAAAGGATTTTTTAAGGAAGAAATTGATTTTTTAAATTCATCTACTGAGGTAATTCCTTCTTCTTCACCTCCGCTGGCTACTGGCACATCTGTTCCTACCACGTATACTGGTTTAAAATTTAATCTTTCTGCAACTTCTTCTGCTGCTTCTAAAAGTTCTTTTTCTCTCTGCAATAGTTTCCATATTTAATATGGGAGGATCATCTTCTAAAGGCATGCTACAATCTAAATGTATTTTTTTATATCCATTTTCAATAAATAGTTTAACAAGTTCTTTTGCTTTTTTCATCGCTGAAGAGGCTTTTTCTCCTTGCCAAGGTAGAGGTCCTAAATGGTCTCCTCCTAAGGTAACTCTTTCCTCCTTTATATTCTTTTCTTTTATCAGTCTATGAACAAATTTTTTAAAATCTTCAGGAGTCATTCCTGAGTACCCCCCATGTTGATTTACTTGATGGGGGGTAGCTTCAATTAGTATATAATCATCTTTTTCTTCAGCATATTCTAAGGATGTCTCTATGAAAAAAGAATTTGATGTACATATGGAATATACTCCTTTTTTCCTTAGATAATCCTTGCTAAGCCACATATTTTAATTCCCCCTACTTATTGTCAAACATATCTCCTAAATACTTTTTATGAGCTTCAAATAATTCATCTACCATTTTTTGGATTTTTTCAGGAGGTAAGAGAGAAGAGGCTACTGGGTCCAAGAGAGCAGTATAGTAAATATAGCCTTTATTTCTTTCTAATGCTCTCTTAACTGTTAATCTCTGTACGTTTATTTGTAATAGGTTTAATGATGCAAGTTAGGCTGGAATTTTACCAACATAGGGGGGAGATATGCCATTTCTATCTACGTAGCATGGTACTTCTACCATACAGTCATATGGATAGTTTTCTATAGTTCCTCTATTTCTTACTATACCATAGACTTGTTTAGGCTCATTAGTTTTATATGCATGAATAATCTGAACAGCGTATTCTTTAGAGGTATCTGTATTGTCATCACCATAAAATCTTTTTATTAAATCACATTCTTCTTTTACATTTCTTAAATAATAATTCTTAAAGGTCTCAAATACTTTTTCATTCTCTTCTACTCTTCTTATGTATTCTCTTATAGGAATATTTAGTTTTTTAATTAATTCTTCATCTTTCAAAAAGTAAGGGAAATATTCTGCATTATGCTCTGATGATTCAGTTACAAAATAATGAAATCTTTTTAGAATCTCAAACCTTACAGGATCTTTTTCTCAAATTTCTTTCTTCCCCATTACTTTAAATAGGTAGGGATATAAATTTTCACCTTTTCTTTCAAAAACTAAGACCCATGCCATATGGTTTATTCCAGCAAATTTATAGTTTATTTCTTCTACAGGTACATTAATGTAACTTGCTAATTGTTCAATAGTATATGGTATTGAATGGCACAAACCTATATTTTTAATATTTGATATTTCATTTATGAACCACTGATTCATGGACATAGGATTTGTAAAATTGATAAGTAATGAGTTTGGGGCATATTCCTCAATATTTCTTATTAATTCTTTAAAGAATGGTGCTGTTCTTAGAAATCTCATTATTCCGCCAATACCATGAGTATCACCAATAGTTTGTTTTAATCCATATTTTTCAGGTATATCAAAATCCATATATATATATATGTAGCCTCTTTTCCTCCTATTCGTACCGTATTTATGATATAACTTGAACTTTTTATTGCATCCTTCATTTCCAAATAGCCTTTTACATCCCAATTTAATCTTTTAGTTGCTTTTGTTTCTTCTGCTATTCTTTTTGCCACTTCTAATCTTTCTGGATCTATATCCATTAAGGCGACTTCTAAATCTTTAAATTCTGAAAATAAACTTAAGTCTTTCAGAAGATTTCTTGTGAATACTACACTACCTGCTCCAATAAAACATATTTTCATTTCTATCATCTCCCCTTTTACCATCTCTCTAATTTAAATTTATTTAAGACCACTAAAGATTATTCCTTCTATGAAGCTCTTTTGAGTAAATAAGAATAAAATGATTGGTGGAAGCGATGCTATAACGCCTCCTGCCATTATAACTCCCCAATTACTGAAATATTGACCTTGTAGTAGGGCTATTGCTATTGGAATGGTTCTCTTTTCTGGAGAAGTAATAACTATGAGAGGCCATAGGAACAAATTCCAACCATATTATAAATACTAAAAGACTAAAGGACAAAGTTACAGGTTTTGACAAAGGCATCATAATATTCCATAGTATTCTCCATACACTTGCACCGTCTACAATTGCAGCCTCTTCCATTTCGATGGGTAGAGAAAGAAAATGCTGTCTATAAAGAAATATACCAAATACACTAAATATTTCTAAAAGGATTACTCCAGTTAAGGTGTTTACTAATCCTAAGTTTCTTAAAATAATATATTTTGGTATAAGGAGTACAATTCCAGGTAGCATAATCACTGAAAGAAATATTAGGAAAATAGCATTTTTAAATGGAAAATAAAGTCTTGCAAACGCATAATCTGCTATAGAACAAAGAAATATTTGGAAAAATACCAAGGACAAGGTTACAAAGAGAGAGTTTAAAAAATATCTACCGAAATCTAATTCTACAAATATTTCTTTATAGTTATCAATAATAGGATTATGTGGGAAAAAATGAGGTGGAACTGAGGATGCTTCCTCTATAGTCATAAGGGATACCGCTATCATAAACCAGTATGGAATAAACATAATGATAGCTCCAATTAATAGAATTAATGATATGATTTTTTTACTCATAATGAACCCACCTCTTTTGAAGTTTGAATTGGATAATTGTTAAGATAAGAAGAATGAAATAAAGAGCCCAAGAGAGAGCTGAGCCATAACCCATTCGGAACCAATTAAATCCATTTCTATAAATATAATATACTAAGGTGTGTGTAGAATAACCGGACCACCACGGGTCATAATAAATACGCCTTCAAACATCTGTACTGCACCTATAATCTGCATAATAAGTACAAAAAATATGATAGGAGTCATTAAAGGCAAGGTGATATGTAGTAAGATATCTTTTTTAGAAGCTCCGTCAAGTTCTGCAGCCTCATAGTATGTTTTTGGTATATTTTGAAGTCCTGCTAAGAATAAAATTATGTTGTAGCTTAATCCCCCCATATACCTGCTAAGGCTAAAGAAATTAAAGCTGTCTTAGGATCTGACAACCAATAAATTTTTTAAATCCTAAAAAGCCAAGTAAAGTATTGAAGAGGCCATACTCAGGGTTGTAAAACCATACCCATACAAAGCTTATAGCTACAGAGGAAGTTACTGTAGGCATAAAATAAAATAGTCTTAATATTCTTATAAATCTTGTATTTTGATTAAGGCCAACTGCGATAAGGAAACTTAATATTAAAACAGGAGGCACCACATATAAAGTATATAAGAATGAATTTTTTAATGAGGTCCAAAATACTTTATCTTGGAGCATTTTTTTATAATTATCAAGTCCAACAAATTCTGGAGGGGATATAGCATCATATTTTGAAAGAGCAAGTTTAAAGGATATACCAAAGGGAATATAATAAGCTAATAGAGCAAATATTAAAGAAAGAGAGACAAAAAGAAAAAAATATAATCCCTGCGTACTTCTCTTAATACCTCCAAGTTCCCTCATAAAAAACCTCCTAAAATAAAATATGGGGGGAAGTTAAAACTTCCCCCACTTTTTGTATTTTACTGACCTCTTGCTTTAGTTATGATCTCGTTTATTTCTTGTACAGCTTGTTTAAGACCATCTTCTACCGGTAGTCTTCCACTTATAATTTCCTGGAGATAATAGCTTTCCCACTTAGAAAACCATTCGCTTCCTCCTTCTGCTTGTGGCCATGGATTCGTAAATTTTACAGAATCAATAAATACCTGAGCATCCTTTTCCTTTCCGAATTTCTTAAATCCTTCTACCCAGAGCTTATCTGCACCTTTATAGGCTGGGATTACAGCTCCAGTCTTTCCAAGTATTTCAGCTGCTTCTTTTCCAGCCAACCACTTTACAAAGGTCCAAGCAGCTTCTAAATTTTTAGTCTTGCTCCAAATCACATTACCTAAGGAATTTGATATAGTAGCCCTCTTACCCAATTTAGATTTTGGAAGCATGGCTATCCCAAAATTAAAGGCTTTGATATTTTGGGCATAATATCCAAGCATACATGATCCACCAAAATTCATAGCACTTCTTCCAGACATAAATAGATCTTCTGATACAGCTCCGGGGTCAGGTGCAAAGCCCTTTTCAGTTAATTCTTTTGCAAAAGAAACTGCTTCTCCTGCTTGAGGGGAATCTAAAACTGCTTTTCCATCTTTATCTATTATTGTTCCATCAAGAGAGAAAATCAATGGAAATATAAATCCTTGAGATGTAGTTAATGCTCCGCCATGAGCAGTAACACCATATCTTAATACAGATCCCTTTGCATCCTTTTTAGTTAACTTTTCAGCAGCCATTTTCACATCACCCCAAGTCTAGTTAGTATCTGGATATTTCATTTTAGCTTCATCAAAAGCTTTTTTGTTAAAATATATAGCAATAGTATCGTAATCTCTTGAGAGGGAATAATATCTTCCATTTACATCGTGAAGTTTAAGAATTCCAGATGGGTAGGCATTGAGAATGACTTTATCTCTTTTAATGAGTGGGGTAAGTTCTGCTATGACTTTCTAGCAATGTAGTCTCTCAAATTAACACCATTCATAGTGAAAACATCCCAACAATCTCCACCTGCCAACATAGTTTGTAACTTAGTCCAATAATCTCCCCATGGTAAATGCTCAAGTTTTACTTTAATATTAGGATATTTCTTTTCAAAAGCAGAAATTTGTGCTTTAATTCCATCTATCTGTTCACTCATCCAAACTCCATACCTAATTGTTACTGTTTCTTGACCAAAAGAAGCAGCAATTAAAAGTAGAGAAATAATAGTGATAAGGAGAATCAAGGCTTTTTTTCATTTAGAACACCTCCCTTTATCTTTTGTTTACAATTTTATCACTTTTGGTCCTATATGTCAACATATTATGATCATAAAGGATAAAAATTTATAAAATAAAGAGGATTTTTATTCTCTTTACAATCATTTTTTATTCAAATATAATAGAAAAAAGCCATTTTAAATACTTCTTATAGAATGGGGTTTTATTGATATGAAAGAATATAGATTTAATAAAATAATTAAGCTTATTAGAGAAAGAGGATATATCACTGTTCCTGAAATAGCTAAGGAACTTGGTATCTCTGAGATAACTGTAAGAAGAGATTTAAGATTTTTAGAAGGTCAAGGATTGATAAAGAGAGTAAGAGGAGGAGCTACCCTTACAGGAATTACTTCTGAAAATTCCTTTTTTGTTAAATTGGAAGAAAATAAAGAGGCTAAAAAAGAAATAGGTAAAAAGGCCTTATCCTTATTAAAAGATGGGGCAGTAATTGCCTTGAGTGGAGGAACAACCATATATTATATGGTACAAGCTTTAGATGAAAGCCCTATATCTGATCTTACTATTTTAACTAACTCTATAACTTCTGCTTGGGCTGTTATTAATCTGAGGAAATCTTTTAAACTTATACACTCTGGAGGTACTACAAAGGAGAAATCTTTTGAATGTATAGGTGGACATGTTATAAAATTTTTTCAAGAGATAGGAAAGATTGATTTTTACTTTTTAGGAGCAAATGGTGTTGATATAAAAAGTGGTATTACCTTTTTTGATATGGAAGAAGCAGAGGTTGCAAAAACTATAATATTAAAGACAGACAAGGTGGTTTTATTGGCAGATAGTAGTAAATTTGCTACTTCTGCACCCTTCCGTGTATGTACGCTTGAAAAGATAGATTATATTGTTACGGATATAATACCTGATGAGTTCAAAAATATTCCTGATTGGCATTTAAAGTTTATTGTATAATTTTAGACAATTATGGATTGAAGGATAAGGGTTTATTTGTGAAGTAGAAGATATATTAAATTTAATTGGCGAATTGAAGGATGGAAGTGAACAGACGAAAAATTTAGAAGGTTTATTAAGCAAGATAAATAGCCTTTGGAAACAACGTGGTAAAAATACATGGCCTATCGGAAGTGTTTCACAACTTAGAGAATATATTGTTCAACTTGGGAAAAAAATACGATAATGAAAGGGTTTTTGGGTTATATGCTATTGGCAAAGGCGATATTCAACCTTTGATTGAGCAAATAATTGGAAGTAAGTATAAATAAAGTCTTTTATTGCCTATTGATAGTGTAGATATTGGGAATGTTATTAAATTGATAAGAGAATAGCAGAAGCTATATCTAAACAGAGCATAGAGGATGAAAATAAGTAGGAAAAATCAGAGAAACCCTAGACAAAAGATGAACTTTTAGAGTTTTTGAAAGCAAAAGAGGTTGCGGTGGCACGTGGAGAATTAGAGCTTAGAAGAAAACTGTTGTGTAAAGAGAATTTTATTTTATAGAAAGCTATTGGAATAAATCAGAAAGAGATTAAGTGTATATGTTAAAAGTGAAATTTTATTTAAGGCTCTACAAATCTTCCCATAAAGAGCATGGTATTTGTTTTTATATCACGAATAATAAACATAAAGGGTCTGTCTGCCTTAAATACAGTAATTTGAGGAGCTATAGCCTTTGTCCCCATAATTACTGCAGTAGCTGCTGCAGCTTCTGTACCTTCTTCATTTACCTCAATAAAGGATTGATGTATTACTTTACTTATATAAAGATCTTTACTTCCTGTCATTCCTGAAAAATCTGCAAGCATCATATCAAAAGCATCGCTCATACCAAGTTCAATTAGAGGTTTATTCAATAGGTATCTCTTCTCCATTTTAAATTTTGGTATACATACATCAACCTTTTCCTGTGTTAAGGTTGATAACAATTTATTAACTCTTTCTATGGAAAGTTCTTTCTCAAAATCAGAAAGACTTATGCCTTCCTTAGGTAAGAATATAACCATGGATAATTCATTTCCAGAATATGGTAATTCTAAAACTTGTACTTTATCATCTTCAGTATAATTAAATTGTCCTTCCTGATGCATCATTGGCACATTTACCTTCTTTTTGTTCTCTAAATTAAATGGCATATCTCTTGTTTCTTTAGGATCAAATTGATTTTGCCATTTTCCCTTAAAATAGATGGCATTAACAAGTATAAGCCGTGTTAGTGCAGAAAGATCTTCTGGATGTATTAAATTTTTAATTTTATTGTTTGTTTTATCTTCTACCCATTTATTTATAGATAATCTTGCTTTTTCTCTGTTTTCTTCATCTACAAAATCAACCTCATTAAATCCTGCTGAATAATATTTGTTTAACAGACTTATAAATTCACTTTTGAAAGGATAATTAGATTGCCCCCAAAGAGAGTTGGCAATAGCCAACTGGTAACTTTTGTTGGGTCTATTAAAGTATGCATTTAAGGAAGAAAAAGCTTTGTGAAGATCATCTTGAGGAAGGTTAAAATACAATACTTTAGCCATTTGTTTTTCTGTATTTCCTCGTGCTCCTGCGTATGTCATAGCTAAAGCAGATGATATGCTATAGGGTGATATAAATATATTTCCATTTTCTTCAGAGATTAACTTTTTATAAAGATCTATACCAAATGCATTATTGCTTGATGATATGGATACTACATTATTATCATTGGAGAAAGTAAATGAAAATATCAAAAGGAAAAGAATGGAAAAGACTATAAATCTCCTTTTCATAATATACCTCCTAATGGGAGATAATTTTGTCTCTCAATAGTATGACATGATTTTTAATAAATGGCAAATTAAGTAATATTTAGAAAATTAATGGATTGAAAGTCCTCTTTTTGTTATGGTATTCTATGTTAATGCTGTTTTATAAAATAGACGGAGGATATAAGAAATGATTGTTCGAAAATTCTCAGTTAATCAATATTCTATATCAGTATTACTTTATTGGATTCAATCTGGTAAAGTGGCAGTTCCTGAAATGTTACGACCTTTTGTTTGGGAATCTACTCAAGTTAGAGATTTTATAGATTCATTATATAAGGGTAATCCTGTGGGATATATTATTCGGCAAAATCCAAATGTGAAATCTAAGGATGGGACATTATCAATCAAAGGGTAAAAAGATATTAATAGATGGACAATAAAGGGTTACAGCTCTTATGACCGCAATTTTAGGTAAAGAGATAGTAGATAAAGACTACAGGAAGAAAAGAATTAGAATAGCTTTTAATCCCAGGAAAAAGATATTTGAAGTAACAAATACAGCTATAGAAAAGAATAAAGAATGGATCCTATATATTTCAAAGGTTTTTTTTAGATTTTAATTTTTTAAAGTTAGTAGAAGAATATGTTTCGTCTAATACTGATGTGATTAAAGATGATATATTTTTGTCTCTTGATGCTCTAAGAAGTATAGTTAATGTACCTGTAGGAGTTATTGAATTAAATTCAGAATTGGATTTAGAAGAAATCACAGAGATATTTATTAGAATGAATTCAAAAGGTACCCAGTCTAATCAATTCGATTTTGCTATGTCGAAGTTTGCCGTCAATGATAAATATGGGGGAGATATCATTCTTAAGACTATAGATTATTTTTGTAATTTGACTAAAAACCCGGAATTTTATAATGAAATTTTTAAAAATGATAAAGAGTTTGCTGATACGGAATATTTTAAAAAGATGGCATGGCTTGGAGAAGACAAAGGAGATTTATATGACCCATCATATGTGGATTTGTTGAGAACTATATTTACTTATAAACTTAAAAGGGGTAGATTACAAGATTTAGTTGCTTTACTATCTGGAAGAGACTTTAAAACCAAGGAATATAAAGAAGAGATAATAGAAGATACTATAAACAAATTTAGAGAAGGACTATTTGATTATATAAAAGAGAATAATTTTAAGAAATTTATTATTATAATTAGGTCTGAAGGTTTCATAGATAGTTCTATGATAAGAGCATATAACCCGTTAGATTTTTAATATGATTTATTTGTTACATTAAAGGAGAAAGGGATACACCCTGCTAAAATAGAATCTTATGTAAGGAAATGGTTTGTTATATCTATACTAACATCAAGGTATTCAGGATCATCTGATTCTCAATTTGATGAAGATATTAAAAGATTAGAGGAGAGTAATCCTGAGGAATTTATAAATAATATTTTTACTTCAGAACTTTCAGATTCTTTTTGGAGTGTTACACTACCAGAGAGTATGATTACTTCAAGCGATTATCCTTATTTTCAGGTTTTTCTTGCAGCTCAAGTAAAGATGAAAGATAAAGGTTTCTTGTCAAAGGATATTACTGTTGAAGATCTTATTTCTATAAAGGGAGATGTGCATCATATATTTCCTAAAGATTATCTAAAAAAGATCGGGTTTAGTGATCGAAAGGAATATAATGAAATAGCTAATTACGTTATGGCCCAGTCAGAGATAAATTTGGCTATAGGAAATAAACCCCCCAAAGAGTATATAAAGGAGCTTATATATCAATACAAGACTAAGAATTTGAAATACGGAGGTATAGATAATCTTGATGATCTTGTAGAAAACTTTAAGATGCATTGCATATCTATAAGTATTCTTGAAGATAATGATATGTATTACTTAAGTTTTCTACAAGAGAGAAGAAAGTTGATGGCACAGAAAATTAGAGAATATTTTGAAATGCTCTAAGTTGAATTTTGTATCTTTTTAACTATATCCAGTGTTTCCTTAGCAAGATCAGAAATTTTAAAAATATTATAGCCAGATACATCTGACTCTACTGTGTTATTTAAGGGTTTTATCCAGTATTCTGGAAGATTTTTAGCTCCATATATTGCTCCTAAGATGGAACCTACTGTTGCCCCATTACAATCGGTATCAAGTCCACAAGAGACAGCATTTGTTATTCCTTTTTCAAATGAAAGGTTGCCATACAAAAGGGATGCAAATACAATTTGGGCATTTGATAGAACATGACACCAATTATGCCAATATTCTTCGTTTTTCCTATTTTTCTCGTAGGTTTCATAAATATAATCTCTTACCTTCTCAAAAGATTTTCCCTCTTTCTTAAAGCTAAGGATTTTTTCAATGAATTCATAAGATCTACTCTTTTTAGGTATAAAAGAGAGACCAACTTTTATGATTTCTTCTATGTTATCCGATACAAAAGCCCAGGAAAGTGAAGATGCCACAAACATTTCCCCATAGATTCCATTTTTTACATGCAATACACATGCATCTCTAAATGCAAATTCGGCTGATCTTTTAGGATTTCCTGGATTTATATATCCCCAAAAATCTGCCCTTATTTGAGCACCAATCCATTCTCTATAAGGGTTTCTAAATTCTCCCGATTTTGGAGGCATAATTAGGTTTACAAGATTCTGATAAGCAACTCTTTCTGCAGTATAAGTGTGAAATATGGGAAGATTAAAAAGCCATGATTCAGCCACATCTTCAGATGTAAAGTTTTCTCCATAATTCTTAAAAATATAAAGTCCAAGAATAGTGTAATTTATATCATCATCTTCAATCATATGGTCAATTTTATTAATCCATCCTCGCCACTTTACATCCTCGATTCCATATTTTTCTTTTATCTCTTTATCAACATCCGAAGAGAGATACTTTTTTATTGGAAAATTATTGGTATCTTTTTAAAAAATTCCATATTTTATTCACGAGGCCATCCTTCTATAGGTTTTCCTAATAGGCATCCTGCCATTCTTCCTAAGTAAGCTCCATAAATTTTGTCTAAAAGTTTATTATCAGGAATTATTTTTACTCTATAATTTTCCCCGTCTTTACTAGCCTCTTTAAATATTTCTTCCAATTTTGAGGGTTCATTATATGTGTAATCCTTTCTTATTGGAATAGCTTGAATCTTGTCTAAAAGCTTCTTGGTTTTCTTTTCTCTTTTTTCCCAATCTTTTATTTTTGATATATTTTCAATTTCTTCCTTTAAGAAAGATAAATCTCTTCCTTCATCAGTGCTTTGTAACACCTCTACTTTTAATCTCTCATAATAAGATAAATAAAATTTTTGCATGTTTCAATTTCCTTCAAATCAATTGGAATATTCTTTTAAAAATCTTTCTACCTCTTCCCTATAAGGCATAGAAGAAGCAGCACCTATTTTTGTTACACTTAATCCAGCAACTACACTGGCAAAAATCACAGAAGAAATTAAATCTTTTCCTTCTGAAAGAGCTACCGCAAGTCCTCCATTAAAAGCATCACCAGCACCTGTTGTATCTACAACTTCCATTTTGAAGGATGGTATATGTTTACATTCTCTATTTGTTACTACAAAAGCACCATCTTTTCCAAGGGTAACAATTACTCCTTTTACTCCGTAAGAAATTAATTCTCTTGATGCTTTCTCCACATCTTCTAAGGTTTCTATTTTTATTCCTGTTATAATCTCTAATTCATTTCTATTAGGAGTTACAATATCAGCTTTCTCTATGATATTTTTATCTAAATTTCTTGCAGGAGCAGGATTCAATATTGATAATGGCTTATCTTTTCTGAACACTAAATCTAATACATAGGATACTGTTTCTATAGGGATTTCTAATTGTAACAGGATTACATCTGAATTCATAATAATATCTTTTACTTCTTTTATTTGCTCAATAGTAACCCCCATGTTTGCCCCAGGAGCTACCACAATCATATTTTCTCCTGTCTTATCATCTACTAAAATTAGTGCTATACCAGTGTGGGTCTTATCTGTTACCTTTAGATAGTCTATTTTTACGTTCTCTTTTAATAAGAAATCTTTTGCCATTTCTCCAAAGTTATCATTACCTACGCATCCTATAAAGTATACTTCTGCTCCTAATCTTGCAGAACATATTGCTTGGTTTGATCCTTTTCCGCCAGGTCCCATTATAAAAGGACCTCCTAAAACTGTCTCACCTGGTCTTGGAAGATGAGGGGCTTTGGAAACAAGATCAGTATTGTAGCTTCCTATGACTGTTATTCTTTTTCTCATAAAAGATCCTCCATTGTTTATAATCTATTTAATGTTTATTATATAATGAAGAAAATCATTATTGTTCTTTTAATAATTTTAATTTTTCTTTTGAGTTTTGATATATTTGCAAAAGGTAAAGGAAGTACTTCCTCTTAAATTACACCAATCATGGGTTGAGCTACTTTTGAAAAAACAAGTAAAAGTTTCGGAAATGGCTTATTCTGCTACATTTATAAATTCAGCTTTTAAAACAATAGATGAAATTTGGGTAACTCGAATATTTGTTTCTATTATGGAGAATTTTTATTGATCATTAAATAGATACATTATATAATAAGTTTTAGTTTGAAACAAATTATATTTTGGGGAGGGCATTATGAATAATAAAGTTAAATATGGAGTGGATAAAGATAGAGATTTAACCTTTAATATCTACAATTATAACTTTGCATATCCTTTTCCGGTTTTCTTCTGGGTATATCGGGAATTATGGGCATTCCTATGTGGTGTTTTTATGTGAATAGGGGACAGTGTATTGCAAGTTTTGAGTTTGAAAGTAAAGATGGTGCTATTCTTGAATTTCATCCTGCTGATAAAGCATATAGATTGACACCAATATATGGATTTAGAACTTTTATTAAAATGAATAATGATATTTATGAGCCTTTTAGAGAATCCTCTGAAAATCAAAAATATGAAAGAGAGAGCTACATGAGTATAACCCCCTATGATCTTACCATATATGAAATAAATAAGACCATTCATATTGCATGTAAAGTAAATTATTTCACTCTTCCCGATGAGCCTATAGGAGCTTTAATAAGAGTATTAACTATTAAGAATTTTGGGGATAAAAAGGTAGATATAGAGATTATTGATGGAATACCTCAATTTTTACCTTATGGACTAACAAATGAAGTTATGAAAAATATGTCCAGAACAATAGAAGCATGGTATAGAGTTGATAATTTAGAAAATAATGCACCTTTTTATAGGTTATATACAACCTTCCAAGATGTAACTGAAGTTAAGGTTATAAAAGATGGACATTTTTATTTTTCTTTTGAAGAAGATAATAAGCTTCTTCCTGTAATTGTAGATCCTACCTTGATATTTTATCCAGCTGATGATTTTTCTTATCCATTTAATTTTGCAAAAAAGGATTTTAAAGTAGACTCTGTATTTTATTGGAATAGGACCCCATCCGCTTTTTCTTATTCTCAAATTTCCCTTTTACCTCATGAGGAAAAGATGATTATATCTATTATGGGAAGAGCTGATTCTAAAGAAAGGCTTAATTCTGTTATTAATAGATATGCTAAGAGAGAATTTATTAAGAGAAAGGCGATAGAGAATGAGGTACTTATAAGAAGTATTATTGATAATTCTTTTGTTTATAGTTCATCAAAAGAATTTAATTCTTATGCAAGACAAAGTTTTCTTGACAATATATTAAGAGGTGGTCTTCCCGTTACTTTGGAGTATGGTAGGAATAAAGATATTATTTATCTTTTCTCGAGAAAACATGGAGATTTGGAGAGAGATTATAACTTTTTTAGACTTGAAGCTAACTATTTTTCTCAGGGTAATGCCAATTATAGAGATATAAATCAAAATAGAAGAAATGATATATATTTCAATCCAAGTGTAGACTATTTTAATATATGGTATTTTGTAAATCTTATTCAACTTGACGGATATAATCCTCTTGTGATTAAAGGAATTAAATATTTGTTATCTGAGGAAAAATTAGATCAATTAAAAGACTGGCTTGATAAAGAGATAGAAAAAGAGCTTTATGAAATTTTTAAAAAGCCATTTATTCCTTATGATGTAATAAGAATTCTTGAAAAATACAACTATAGATTGAAAAAGGGGGATTTAATAGAGTTTATATCTTTCCTTCTTACAAATTCTAGAAAGATAGAAGATGCAGAGCATGGGGAAGGATATTGGGTTGATCATTGGTTCTACAATTTAGATCTTATAGAAAGTTACGAATTAGTTTTTCCAGATAAAATTGCTAATCTACTTTTAGATTTAAATATCTTTACATATTATGATAACTCAGAAATTGTTTTACCAAGAGAGGAGAGATATGTTTTAACAGATAAAGGTGTAAGACAGTATAGATCACTAAAAAGGGATGAAGAAAAAGAAAAACTCATAAAATCCAGGGAGATAGAACCCAATAAAGTAAGGACAAAATATGGTAAAGGGGATATATATTATACTAACTTGATCTCTAAATTGATTACCCTTGCAGTGGTGAAATATTCATCTCTTGATCCTGACAATGTGGGAATAGAGATGGAAGCTGGAAAACCAGGTTTGAATGATGCTTTAAATGGCCTTCCTGGGCTTTTTGGATCATCTGTAAATGAGACCTTTGAACTTAAAAGGTTAATTCTTTTAATGTTTGAATGGATTGATAAATATCATCTATCAGATAGAGAGATAAAAATTCCAATTGAAGTAATGGATTTGATTAATGGTCTTTTTGAAATTACAAAGAAAAATCTTATAGGAGAAATTTCTAATTTTAAGTTCTGGGATGAAAGCTCAAAATTAAGAGAGTTTTATAGAGAGAGAACAAGATTGGGAATAAGTGGAGATGAGATAACAGTAAAGCTATCTAATGTGGTTGACAGAATAAAGGTCTTTTTAGAAAAGATAGATAGAGGATTGGAAAAGGCATTTATTAAATATAAAGGTTTATACCATACTTATTTCTATTATTATCTGGTGGATTATGAAATATTAGAAAAAGAGGGAAAAAAGATAATAAAGTCTAAAAGATTTGAGAGAAAAGATTTACCTCTCTTTCTTGAAGGGCAGGTACATTATCTAAAAGTAGAGAAAGACCCTGATAAAAAGAAAGAAATAATTAAGAGAATAAAAGAAAGTGATCTCTATGATAAGAAATTGAAGATGTATAAAGTAAATGAATCATTGAAAGACGCCCCATTGGAAATTGGAAGAATAAAGGCTTTTCTACCTGGATGGCTTGAAAATGAGAGTGTTTTTCTCCATCTTGAATACAAATATCTTTTAGAGATTTTAAGATCAAAAGAATTTGATACATACCACGAGAATATGAAAAATTGTCTTGTACCATTTATGAGACCTGAAGTATATAAAAGGAGTATATTTGAAAATGTCTCTTTTATTGTGAGTAGTGCAAATCCTGATGAAAATTTGCATGGTGCAGGTTTTTCAGCGAGACTTTCTGGAAGTACAGCGGAATTTTATAACATGCTTATTCTTATGACCTTAGGAAGAAATCCCTTTTATCTTGATGGAAATAATAGACTTTGTTTTAAGCCAGAGCCCTCAATTCCTAACTTTTTATTTATAACAAAAGATGAAGAGGTAACATATTTTGGAAATGGAAAAGAGGAGAAGATATTTGTACCCAAAAATACTTTTGTGATAAGGTTTTTTAATACTCTCATATATTTTATAAATCAAGAAAGAAAAGACTTGTTGGGTAAGGATATAAAAGTAAAGAAATATATATTGTATAAAAGAAATGGAGAAAAAGAAGAGATAGGTAAAGAAGTACTTGAGTACCCATACTCTCTTTATATAAGAGATGGAGAATATGAAAAGATAGAGTGCATAATTTAAATTTAGATTTTTAAATCTAAGATATTTTTTATATTGCTATCTTTAAAGCCTTTTTCCCAAAGGTGTTTATATTTACCATTAAGAGATATGAGCTCTTCATGGGTACCTTCTTCTACAATTCTTCCATCAGCAAGGACTATTATTCTTTCTGCTATTTTTATGGATGAAAGTCGGTGAGTAATGATTAAAACAGTTTTATCTTTTAACTCCTCTTTTAATATATTTTGTAGGGTATGTTCTGTTTTTGTGTCTAAGACTGATGTGGCTTCATCAAGAATAAAAAGTCTTGCATCTTTTTTAAATAGAGCTCATGCTATAGCAATTTTTTGCCTTTCTCCTTCCGATATTAAACTTCTTCTTTCTCCAATCTCTCTCAAAACCTATATTCTCTATAATAAAGTCATAGGCAAGACTCTTTTTGGTAGCAGAAATGATATCTTCATCCTTTGCATTATAATTACCATATCTAATATTTTCCTTAATACTTTCAAGAAATAGGTGCGTATTTTGATTAGCAACAGAAATTTTTTCTCTTAAAGCTGATAGATCCCAATCCTTTATATCCACCCCCAAAAATTTTTGTTTTCCCTTTTTGAGATTTGTAAAGACCAAGTATAAGTTTAATAATGGTTGATTTGCCAATACCACTTTCTCCTACAATAGCTACCTTTTCTCTTCTTTTTACTTTAAAACTTATACCTTTTAATATTTCTTTCTCATCATATGAAAAATATACATCTTCAAATTCTATATCTTAATTACTTACTTTTTCTTCTTTTACATCTCCACCTTTTTCATCTTCTTGATTTAATAATTCCTCTATTCTTTCTAAAGAAGATTTTGCCTTCCTATAGGAATTTATTTCATTTGGAAGCACATTCATAGGAGCTATAAATACATTCATAAGCTCTATAAAGGCAATAATTCCTCCAAGGGTTAATTCTCCTTTAAGGACTAAATTTCCCCCATAAAAGAACATAAGTACTAAAAGTATAATCTGTATCATTATTTTAATTGGTTCTAAAAGGATTTCAAATCTGACTGAATTAAGTCCTGATTTAAAAGATTTTATCAGTTCCTTTTCGTATCTATTAAAAAGTTCCTTTTCTAAATTAAAAGCTTTAACCAAGATTATGCTAGAAATAGAATATTGAGCAACAGAGTTTACATTGCTAAGAGCTTCTTGTTGTCTTTTTTTATATTTCTCTACTGGTTTACTTATAATTAAGGCAAGGATTATAGATAGAGGAATTATGGCAAAACAAAATAAAGTCAATTTCCAATTTATAGATATAGATAGATATAGCAAGAATAATACCGAGAATAAAAGTAATAGGATGATATAAGAGGTCATTTGAGGAGTTACTTAAAAAGCCTTGAATAAGGGAGAGGTCATTTGAAAGTCTTGATATATAGTCACTATTAGTATTTTTCTCTATATAACTAATATTCATATTTATTAACTTCTTACCTATCTTAATTGACAAAATCATTGTAAATATCTTTATAAAGAGTCTTTATTTTTCAGCAAAATAGCGTTTGCAACATTCTTTTCAAGGCTAATGAGATATATGTTTGTGAAGGAGATAATAATAGAAAGAACTAAAGTAATAATAAGAAGTATTATATTTTTTAATGTGTATCTTTTAAAAATTATCTCAAAAAGGGTTAAAAAATGTGATCTATATCACTTTGCTAATTAATGTATTAAAGATAAAATATAATTAGAGATTAAAAAATTATAGTTGGTCTCCCTAAAAAACTATAACTTTTTAATCTCTAATTTATTTGAAAAAGAGGTGATCCTAATGAAAAACTCTATATTAAGACTCCTTGGGGTTATTTTTATCCTCCTCTTTATGGCAAGTGGTTGTGTAACAAAGCCTTCAGTTACAAATCAACCACCTCTTACTCCTTCCAATCCAAATCCACAAAATAATGCAACTGATGTAAATGTTAATGTAATCTTAAGTTGGGATTGTACAGATCCTGATGGTGATCCTTTAGTATTTGACATATACTTTGGTACAAATATTGAAAATCTCTCTATTTTGAAAGAAAATCATGATTCTAAAAGTTATGAGATAACGGATTTAGCTTTTGACACTATTTACTATTGGAAAGTAGTGGCAAAAGATGGGAAAGGAGGAGTAACAGAAGGTCCAGTTTGGCGTTTTATAACGGTAATGCCCGTAACTCCTGTCTTTAAAGATAGTTTTGAGGATAATAAGACAAATAATGAATCTGAGTATACAAGTTCATTTTATGGTGAGACCATATCATCTGTAAGAGGTATTACCTTTACTCAAGGAGCAATTGGTGATGGAGTACATCTTGATGATCTAAATAGTTATATATGTTATAGTACTTCCTACATTAATCCAACGGAAGGAACTATAGTGTTTTACTTCAAACCAGACAGTAATATGTATGAGTATTATCAAAGTTTAGAGTCCTATAAAGGGGGTTTCTTAATTGATACAGTAGGCTGGTTACCTGCATTTTCTGGTGCATTTTTCATTTCTGCTTGGTGTGACGGGGAGAATCATAATAATTTTGAGTCAGGAACGTATAGTTATCGTTGGTCCTATGCATCCACAGGTTATAATTATACTCTTTCTTCAGACAGATTTTATAAAATTGCCTTTACATGGAGTCAAACTCAAGGAAAAATAAGGCTCTATCTTGATAATGAGCTAATAGCTGAGGCAAGCTATAATACACCACTGAATAATAGACAGCTATTCTTTATAGGACATAATCCGTTTGGAGATTATTGGCCCTATGGAGCACGTTCTTTAATGGGTACCTATGATGAATTAAAGATTTATGGTGTGGCTCTTGAATTTAATAATTAGTATTTAAAAAGGGGGGAGATATAATTTGTCTCCCCCTTTTTTGTGTTATACTAAACTATGTTTGATATATCTATTTGGGAAGAAAAAATTTTAAGAGAAAAAGAGGAAAAGGAGCTTAAAAGGAAAAAGCTATTAGAAGAAATAGTGCCGAAACTCAAAGAATATTTTAAGGATAAAAAGGTAGAAAAGGTTTATATATTTGGCTCCATACTTGAGGAATATTATTTTTATGATTCATCGGATGTGGATATAGCAGTGGAAGGCTTAAAAGAGAATTATTTTAGGATTTTTTCAGATTTGGAGGATATTGTAGGAAGAAATATTGATCTTTTGGAGCTTGAATATTGTAAGTTTAAAGAAAAAATTTATAATCGTGGGTTAAGGATAAAATGAAGAAAGAAAAAATTAGTTTACTCTTAGGATATATTGAGTCTCAAGAAGAAGAGATAGATAAAATAAGGAAAAGACTGTTTATTTAGCATATAATCTCCACAATCTCTATAATGCTTTTGAAGATTTATTTAGAGAAATAGCCAAAACCTTTGAAAATGAAATAGAAAATTTAGATTATTATCATAAAGAGCTTTTAAAGAGAATGACTGTTGAGATATATGGGATTAGACCAAAAATATTATCAAAAGAAAGCTATGCTGTCCTTGATGAGCTTAGAGGTTTTAGACATATATTTAGACATGCATATACTTATGAGATTGTTCCTGAGAAGATTAATCTTTTAAAAGATAATCTCCTCAGGAACTGGGATCTTATAAAAAGAGACTTATATAATTTTAAATCTTGGCTTAAAAGTATTTTATAATTATAAAGAAATCTTATATAGATAAATATCCATATTTTGGTCTTGGAGTATATATCCTAAAAATATAAAGTAAAGGTCTTTTTCACTTATAACATCAGTTATAAAATTGCTAAAATCTTTTCTTTCCACAATTTCTCCAACAAAATTCCAATTTAAATCTAACTTGAGGATATAGGAATTATTAACTTTATCTTCGTTTACATATCCTGCCAATATATAGTTCTTAGAATTTTTGGCTATAGAAGTAACGTAAGTATTTCTTCCCTTTTGGGCATAATTTTTCCTAATTAATATATCTCCTTTATCGTTGATATAGACTAAGAAAATTCCTTGTTGCAAATTTTTATACTCATTGCCAACTATCACATAACCTTGTGGCCCTGGAGTTATAGCCTTTCCATATACGGGTCCCTCACTTTTAATCTCTCTATTCCATATTAAATTACCATTTTTGTCTATTCTATAATAAGTGGCGAAAGATGGTTTTGCTGAAGGTGTTGTTGTACCTACAACAATGTAGTCCCCATTTGTTGCTTGAATGACTTTCTCAAAATAATCATCATCTTTTTCTCCATATACTTTATCCCATATCTTTTCACCATTTTTATTGAATTTAACTATATAATTATCACTCTTTATTGCTTCATTGTTTCTTGCCTTTACATATCCTACAGCCACTATTTCTCTCTCATTGGTTATAATAAAGTATTTTATTATTTCATCCCAATCAGATCTTCCATGATTCTTTTCCCATATAATTTTCCCATTACTATCTAGTTTTAAAAGATATATATCATATCCTTTATCTTTGTTTATTGCTGTTGCAGTCACTATATATTCATTGTCATTTATATCCACATATGCATTAAGCAGATCTTCACCAATAGAGTATGTTCTTCCCCAAACTTTTCTACCATACTTATCTACCTTCAATAAATATAAATAGCTTTTATTTGTATTTATGAGAGTTAGTTTTCCAGATATTAAATAACATGAATCATTAGTTATCTTTATAGAAAAGGGGAATTCTTGATCAAAATTACCAAAGTATTTTTTAAATAACTCCGATAAAGAAATGCTAAAATCTATTTGATTTGTTCCAGATTTAAGAATTACTGCTCTTCTCAGAGCTATAGATTTTAAGTTTGGTTCATAAACATCTATTGTAAAAGTTTCTTGTTCTCCAACTATTGGAATATTTTTTATTACATATCTACCGTCTTCATCACTAAGACCTATGCAATCTGTTCCTAATATCCTTATTATTGCCCCTTCAATAGGTTTTCCATCATCTTTATGATATATGTTTCCTTCCAATTTTGCATATGAAAGATTTGTTTGGCTAAAAGAAAAAGTTAGCAAGAGAATTATTAATATAGGGAATACAAAATATCTTTTAGGCATTTTTCCTCCTTAAAATTTAAAATAAAACACACAGTTTTAATTTTATAATAAAAAAATTTTAAAAACAACAAAAGTAAAAAGATAAAAAATTATTATAATTCTATCTTTTATTTAATCATTTTTCATAGGCACCCATATCAACTCCCTTACCAATAGGACGAGGTCTATTATCTAAATCATTTTTAGGAGCATCCTCTAAAGTTCCATTATCAATTGCTGGACTTTTATCTTTTAGGTGATAATCGCCTAAATTTCCAAATGCGGGTTGATTAAATAATGGATCACCGTATAAATTACCTTTTCCTATATTATCAATCTCTTTTGTCCCATATGTTTTGTCCAAATAATCCAAAATTCTGTCTGGGTGTTTTGGCATATAAAATAGATTGTTTTCTATTTTAAATTTAACGGAGTTTCCTAAGAAGATTGGGGAATTTGGACCCCTTGCACTAAATATATTGTTTTTCATTGTTAGATTAATGGGTATGTCAGGGTAATCATATTGAACGTGCATAAGATAATTATTACCAACCTCATCATCAACAGTAACATTAATTATAAAAAATGAAGAATTACTTTTTTCAGTAGATATTACAATAGCTGACCATGGAGTAACTTCTTTTTTTCCATCTCCTCTTCCATATATAAGAGTATTTTCTACTTTACTATTATTACCCCACAATTTTATACCATCACATGAGTTGTTAGCTACTATACAGTGATGTATATAAGTATTTTCAGCCTTTGAGTCAAGACCATCTCCTTTATTATGCTCAACTAAAGTATTTGATATCTCAATAGGACCCATGGAGGATTCAATACCAAATCCGTCTGGTCTATCATAAGGGCCTGGCCCTTTTCCACCTTGATAATAATGACCACTATAAGAAAGAATACACTTACTTATTAGAACATTTTGCCAACCACCTTGTTGCCCTTCAGGTCCTCCTATGCATCCAAATCCACAATAGCTTATTTGAGAATCTAAAATCTGAATTCCGTTGACATCTGAGATGTTTATTCCAAATTCATCCATATGATGTATATAGACATTTTTTATTATGATATTACTGATTGGTTCATTTAGGGCTTCAATACCATCTCTAAAAGGTTCTCCATTATCACTTGTTATTTCTAAATTTTCAATTTTAATATAACTTTTTCCAGAGAGATCGATTGCTGTGAGAAGGTTGTCTCTGCCTGCAAGAACTGGTCTATTACCTTCTTCTCCTTTTATGGTTATCCATTTTTCAGGAGTACCAGAATTTTGAGGTATTATTATATCATCGTCATATTGAGATAGAATATATCTTCCACCTAAGATAATTAGAGTATCACCTGCTTTTAGCTTTCGAGAAGCATATCCTGGAGTTGCCCAAGGTTGTTCTTTTGTACCTGGATTTGCGTTATTTCCTTTTGGAGATACATAATATATTTTTCCACTTTCTTGTATATTTTGGAAACTATAACCGTAAAAGAGAAATAGGGAAATTAGAAATGAGATTAAAAATATATGTTTTAACATGTTACCTCCTTAATCTTTGAGATTATATAAAGTTTTTAAGATTTAAGTGTTAAGAACAGGATCTTAAAATTTTATATAATCTCAAATTCATCTATTTTCAATTATACTACTATTTTAATAATTATTCACTAATAAGTAGAGATTTTTAATCTTTTCTGTTATTCTTTTAGAATATTTACTGATAGCATATCATTTTTTTTAACTTCAGTTATCTTTATATACAATTTAATTCCTAATTCATTAATATAATCTTTCCTAATGCTCTCCAAATTTTTATAAATTTTTCTTTATACTTGTGTTGAATGGTGATATCTGGAACACCTAAACCTGATTTTATAAGATATGCATTTATATAATCTTCTTCTATAAAATTAGGGTCAAACCTTAAAATAATGTTCTTTCCTAGGAGATGGTTTTTTAAATATATTAATGTTTTTCTTTTTCCATGATTTTTAGACCTAAAAATTTCACAAAAAAGCCTGTATCCACTTGTAAAGTTTATTCATCTATAATGTGAACAACCTTATATAATCTATCTCCTTCAAATCTGAATTTTTTAGGATCAAAGATAGGTTTGGCATCTTGTATTGATGGTATATAATTATTTTTAGGAATAGTTATATTTTCTTCTCTCTCTATAATTTCTATATTGAAAGGTTTTATTAATGTATTTTCAGATATTCCAATTTTTTTCTTAATAATTTCAATGAAATGTTTGTTTATCTCATAACCTATTGCATTTCTTCCTAATTCTAAGGCAACTTTTACTGTAGTACCACTTCCAAGAAAGGGGTCTAATATTGTATCTCCTACAAAAGAGAACATTCTAATAAGTCTTCGGGGCAATTCATCAGGAAACATAGCCTCATGTTCTATTTGTTTTGCTCCCCAAAAATTCTAACGTCCTGAGAAGTACTCCTTCCATTCTTCTTGAATCTCCAATAATTATTTTACCTTTTACATCCATAAGATGCTTTGTAAAATCTAAAATTTATCAAATTTATTTTAACATAAAAAACACAGTTTTGACTTTTAAAAAAGCAGAAATTAATCTTTTAATTTCCCTAGTTAAATTCTTTTTTTTACATTTTTTCTATGGGATCAGTTTTTGACCTTTTAACTGAGTATTATTAATTACAGGAGGTGATGTGTTATGAAAAAGGTATTAACAATAATTTTCCTATTGTTTATTTTATTGTTCTTTGTAGGATGTAATGCTCCGACATATAAAGTTAATATCAGTATGCTCTATCCAATAGAGTCAAAATTTTTGTATTATGAGGATGACCTAATAAAAGTTTCTTTTGGGGTTGTTAATAAAGGGATATATTGCATTTTAGAGAACAAGAGCGTATATGAATTAAAAATTTATTGGAACAAAGCTTTATTTACATATCCATCTGGAAAATCAATATCTTTAATATGTATTAACGAAAAAGATTTTCCATCTTTTGGGGGTTATTTAGGTTCTGAGCCTAAATATTTCACAGAAAGCACTATTCTTCCTTTTTATAAGATGAGTGTATATCTTGTACCTTCTGATATGTTGAGAAAAAATAGGAGTACATATGATCATTCTATTTATTATACTCTTGAGGGAGATATTTACTCTAAATTTGAACCTGGAGAAAAACACGTAAGTTTGAAAATCCCAATTTATTACGGGAATAGAAATAATCTAATAAAGATATATTCTTTTGTGTTTAGGATAGCGGTCACATTAGAAAAATAATTTTCAAGATTACATGAAGAGATAAATTTAATTGTTAATGTAGAGAATTAAAATTTTTATGAAAGGAGGTAAATCAAGATGAAAAAGTTTTTAAGAATACTTTTATTAATTGTTTTAGGAGGCTTGTCTTTAGGGATTTTATCAGGGGTGCAGTTTATTGCCACATGCAAAAATAAAGATGCTTTATCCAGTGGAGTCTGAAAATCTTTATTTTGAGGATGATTTGATAAAAATAAGCTTTGTTTTTTATGAAAATAAAATATATTATGAATTGGAGAATAAGGTAAGCAGTGAATTACAAATTAACTGGCATAATGCAACCTTTACTTACTCTTCAGGAAAAACCACTTACTTGGCTTGTTTTTCTCCAGATGATGTTTATTACTATACATGTTACAATCCTTTTTATGTAAGTAATATTCTCCCTTATGGGAAAGTTAAAACATACATGATTCCTTATGACCTTTTGGAGTATGAATATGATAGCTATCTTGGTAGTTATTATTCTATAGAAGGAGAAATATATTCTGAATTTAAGAGGGGAATTTATAATGTAGGGATAAAGATTCCTGTATACATAAAGGATTCAGCAAAAACAGTTTCATATAACTTTATGTTCAGAATAGAAGTGATGTAGGAGGATAATAAAAAATTAATTAGGGGGTGAGTTTATTGAAAAGGCTAATAATGTTTTTTTTGATTATATTTCTTGTTATCACATTATCAGGTTGTAACTTGGATATCTCTTCAGAAATCTATCTTAGTGACCTATATGATTTTGTTAATGATAGTAAAACTGATATGATTTGGGTTAAATCAGTGTTGAAACTTGAAATTGTCTCTAAAGATACTTTCAAGGAAAATAAGGATGAGATTACCAGTGTATTAGAAGAGTATTTTGATAATGTAGAAAATGTAAGGTATGAAGAAAATAATCTTCAAAGCTTTTATGTAGCAGATATTGAAATTCCCCTTACAAAAGGTAAGGAAGTAGAGGATAGAATAATATCATTTTCCTTTAAGGATAACAATCTATATGTAATCTTCAACAATTTTCTTTTTGAAGATCTAAACAGTAATATTTTTAATAAATTCTACCAATCAATTGAATTAAATGATTTGTCTCTTGAGGTAATGCTCATAAATGATCTAAAAAGAGATGTGAGTATAGAATTTCAAGGAGTATATGTAAATCTAAAACCCTATCCATTTTTGAAAAAATTAACAATGAAAAACAGAGATAAAATGATAATAAGATTTTCTAATGTTTTAAGAGATTATTTGACTCAAGAAGGGAAAACAGCCTTTGTAAAGATAATTTGGTAAAAAGGATTATAGGGTAGCAAGTAATTTAAACTTGCTACCCTATTTTAGATATTTTCCTCTTGTCAAACGATGTTTAATTCTCCTTATAGCTTTTGCCTCTATCTGTCTTACTCTTTCCCTTGTTATTCCAAATATTTTGCCTATTTCTTCAAGAGTTCTTGGAATGCCATCTTTAAAGCCAAATCTTAGGTATATAATCTCTCTTTCTCTTTCTGATAGAATATTTAATAATTCATTTATGATATTTTTTATAAATGTTATTTCCATTTGTAAGAAGAGGTCAAAAGCATGGTTATTATTAGGTAAAATATCATCTATAGTTAATGTAAAATCTTCATTTTTGTCTATTAAGGAATATATACTCTCAAATTCTTCCTCTGAAAGATCTTGTAATGGAACATCATATGGTATAGTGATGAAATTATAGTCCAGGATAGATTTTAATGAATCTCTACTGCTACCTGAATAAATTGATAATTCATCAATGGTTGGCTCTCTTTTTAATTTTTCAAAAAGTATTTTTTTGCATCTTTTAATGTAATTTATCTTTTCTTGAAGATGAATAGGAACATAAATTGTTCTGCCCTTTTCTGCAATAGCCCTTGTAATTGCTTGTTTTATCCACCATATTGCGTAGGTAGAGAATTTATAACCTCTTCTCCAGTTAAATTTTTCAACAGCATTTATTAGCCCTATGTATCCTTCCTGTAATAGATCTAAAAATTCCAAGCCTCTTCCTTTATATCTTTTTGCCATAGAGTGTACCAATTTGAGATTGGACAGTATTAGTTTTTCTTTTGCTTTTTTATCCCCTTGTTCCGCTCTTTTGAATAATTCTTTTTCTTGAAAAGGAGAGAGTAATCCATATTTTCCTATCTCTTTAAGATGAAGTTCTGTAAAATCTTCTCTATCTTCTTTAACCTTAAATTTCCTTTTCTTAGGGAATACTTGATGGGGTTTTGTCTGTTCTTCCTCTTGATCTTTATTTTTTAAAAAGTTATTAATTTCCTCTAATAAGCTTTCTAAATATAAATCATTCTCATCCATCGTTTTTTTTCTAAATAATTTTTTACATATTCATATCCTTTATCAGAAAGTTCCCATATGCCACGAGGTGAATCTTTTTTTATCAATCCTTCATGTACTAATATTAGTTTATCCTTTTCGGTTAATACATCCTTTAATTTTTCTTCTACTTTTTGGTGTACTACTGATATGTGAGCTTTTTCTCCTAATTCATATAAATTACCCTTTTCTGCATATTTTAATTTTGCTGAAATATTCATAAGATCCTTATCTATTTTTTCTATTATTTCATTAGATAAGATATAACTTATACTTCATTTAACAGTCTTTTGAATTCCAAAAATCTGAGTCTATCATTTTATTTTTTCACCTTTATATCAGGTAGTTCCTCTTTATATTCAGGATCCATTAAACGTAGTTGTTTTCTTATTATGCCTCTTTTTTCAAGAGCAGGTTTTAAGCAGAAATTTTCAAATGCTTTTTTGTCAATATCGCTTGGATCTTCCACATGAGGAAATAGCAATTTCAGGTAACCTGTAGCTAATTTCTTTATGGCGGTTGTATCTCTTGTATCCGCTTTAGGTGGTATTTCTAACAGCTCATCAACGATGTAAGAGTATTCTGGACGTTCCCTTAGACTATGCAATATTTCTGTGAAATACTCAACATTTAATGCATATCCACTTATTTTTAAGTCCTCTCTAATTCTTGGAAGTTTCCAGCCCTCTATAAAACCGTGAAATCTATCAAATAAGGCTGATTCATAGAAAGATTCTGGTAACTCTTTAAAATATTTGGGATTTATAGGGTTTAAATTACTATCCAATTGAATATTACCAAGAAGTATAAATCCAGCTGTTGATTCTCCATGGTAGATTCCAATAGTAAATTCGCCCAGTTCTAAGTAAGTTTTTAATGCAGCTCTCATTTCCTCATCATTTGAAAATTCTATAGTTTGTACTTCATCAAAAGCTACAAAATCATATCTTGTTATGAACCCAGGAGTATTCTTTGCCATGTCATAAAACATCTTTGCTCTTGTTACCTTTCCTCCACTTACACACCATCCATATTTACTTAGATTGTTGAAGACATATGATTTTCCTGTTCCTTTTGGGGCAAGCTCAATCATATTTAGTCTTGGCTCTACAAAGATAAGGAGTCTGGATATAAATTGTAGTTTTTGTTCAAAATCATTAAATCCATCCGGATTGTATTCCATAGATCTTAATAATAAATCTATCCATTCTTCAAGACTAAATTCTTTTCTTCCTTCTTTAAAGTATTCTAAGTCTATATCATAAGGTTTAAAAGGCTTATATCCTATTATGGCGATAAATTTTTCTTCTTCATCCTCAATATATCTAAGGGTAAAAACTCCCCAAATGTCTCCACCCTTTAATTCTGGATGTTTTTCAATGACGTGTTCTAAAACTTTTCCTTCATAATCCCTTATTTCAAGGTCAGGAATGGAGAATTTGAAGATACCTTTTTTAATGTCAGGCTCTATTGATACTCTTGTTAATATATCCATAGGTTCTCTATTATGCATAAGAGTACCTTTTAATCTTTTGGCTGATTCTTTTTGGGGAATATATTTATTGATGAATTCTATTATTTCTTCCTTATATACTTTTCCTTCATTATCAGAAAACTTTTTAATGAGCCAATCTTTAATAAATGATGGAAGATTTTTTCCATTAAAAACACTATAATTTTCTTTTATCTTTAGGAGAGAAACATCAGGGAAAACTTTTTTAATTTTTTCATCTAAATTACTGAATTCCTTCATAATAGCTCTTTCTCTTGTATGCCTCCTTTTATTATAATTTTATGTTTTTCCTCATAACCACTTATATAAAAAGTTAATTCATATGTGCCAGGCTTGAGTTTACTTAAGTTAATTGTATAACACTTTTTTTCTTCTGAATATATGGGTTCAAATTTTTCACCTTTATATTTAACTACCACATCTTCTGTAATTGGAGTTATGTAGAAAGTTAAGACAGGAGATCTCGTACTAACTTCTCTATTTGGAATATCAATTTTATAAGATGGTCTTTCTTCTATTTTTCTTGATTTTGTTATATAGATAATAGGTACTAATACTTCTTCTGGGGTTGCTCTTCCATGTATTTCAGGAGATTGAGGATAGGAGAAAGAAGTGTGTTTTAAGGCTATGACATATTTTTTATCATCATGGTCATAAACTATTATATCTTCTTTCACTTTAAGGTTTTGATCTTTCTCTAATATAGCATATCTTGGCTCATTTTCTTGTACTTTAAGCTCTGGAAGTTTCTGATTTTGTAAAACTTTATTAGAAAAGGCAGTAAATCCATGATCTGATAATATAACAAATTTATCTCTTCCAGTTAGAAGTATGTTTTTAATTATCTTCTTTATTATTTCCATCTCTTTAATCAGTCTTTGATGTATATTTGAATCTTTTTTTTCATGGACAAATCCATCCAGAGTATCTATCCTTTCAATTCCTTCGAATTTATTTGTTTCAGTTATCGTAGGAAGATTGGATACTACTATATGAGCATCTATTTTGTATCCTTTTTCTTCTAAGATTCCTGCTATTAGAGGTAGAAATTCTAAGGATAAGGCATCGATCCAGAATTTTTCATATTCATCTTCTATTTTGTAATTATTAATTTTATGAAAAGAATGATACCGTTCATAAAAAGTATCTTCATTTTTATTTTTTTCATTTAGAATTTCTAATAGTCTTTCTGTAGGTTGATTTTTTAATCTTGAGATGCGGTATTCTTTAAAGTACTCTAAAATCCAATCTTGTTCTGGTTTTAGATTCACAATCCTAACATTTTTTCTTAGGTAATAGTAAAGTTCTGGATATAGTTCTTTTAAGTTTTCTATTTTATCATAATTTTGCATAATCCATGATTTTTCGAAATAGGTAGTTCCAGTCAAATAGATTTTAAATTTATCTGGAGGTAAGATATTACTTTTTTCTTTAAGAATTTTATCAATTTCTGAGATTATAGGTTCTATGTTATTTATCTCTTCTGCTAATAGATTTTTTAGGGTATTACTTCTTTCTTCTAAAATATCATTTTTAGGTTTTGGATCTTCAAAGATAAGGGTGTAGTATTTAGTTAAAATTTCTTTTATTTCGTAGCTTTCTATAGATTTAAGAACTCTTGAGGCGTAAGTTTCTTTGTATTCTTCTTTGGTTATTATATAATTTTTTAGAATCCATAAGTGGAATTCGTCTTTTTTAAGCCAAAGTTTTGATAAATCTGTTAATAGGTTTGTGATATCAATCTTTTTAACATTAAGAAGATCTTTTGTTAATTCATAAAAGTTTGTGAATTTTTTATTTTGTAATGTTTTACATAATTTTTTCCAATTGTCTTTCTCTTCTTCTTTGTATTCTATGGGGATATTAATGTTAAATAGATGGTTTAAGTATTCTTTGTGATTTTTAATTTTGTAAACATTAAATATATCATCGCTTATTATATGGCCAGAGTATAAATTTAATGTTTTAGAAAGACATAGAATATTTTGATAATTATTTAAATTCTTTTCCCATATATTTAGAAAGTCTTTTGAGGTTTCAATAATAAGTGTATTATGAAGTTCTATTTTATCTAAGAAATCTATGATGTATAGATTGTGTCTTTCTGTTTTTCCTTCTAATATCCAAAAGGGTATTAGCTCTCTTCTTCTTGGATATTTCTCAAAGAAGATTTTTTCAAATTTATTTTTAATTCCTATTAATGGTATATATATTCTTCTTTCAAAGTTATCTTGAGTGTTTTCTATGTTCATAATACTACTTAAAAGAGAGTAGAAGCTATCATCAGAGAGAAATCTGCAATATTCTGATATGGATAAGAGGAGATAATCTTTTTGGGGATTAAGATTATCTATTGAATATAATATGTCATTTATGGTGATCCATGCATCGTTATAATTTTTAAATATATCAAAATCTGTTAAACGTAAGAACTCTATATCTAAAATAGATGGTAGTTCATATATAAGTTTTTTCAAGTCCTGATAATTATTTAATAATATAAACCTTACAGGGAATCTCCTATGGGTAATACTTAATGTTTTCTTGTCTTTCTCAATTGTTTTTAGCAAATCATCTATATTATCCATTTAAAGAAGTTCCTCCAAATCAGAAATTATTTGAGGATATTTATCTATGAGTTTTGCTAATATTTCTCTTAGATCTCTGTTAGTATTCTTTATCTTTTGTACTATTTGTTCTTTTTTCTCTTTGTTTAATATTCTTATGAGGTTTTCTTTCTCTTTCAGAATTTGATTTTCTACTGCAGTCTTTTTCCAGTAGTAATCTTCATTGCGTGTTTTGGCTTTAATCTCACTTACTATTTTTGATACATCTTCCGTGGTTTTTAAAATTTCTTTTAACCATTCTTTATATAATTTTTCTATCTGAGGGGAGTCCCAAATAGCTCTGATTTTTTCTCTATTATTTTCAAGCATTTGGTATAGATTTTCTATATCATATAGTGAATAGCTTTTATCTGATGTTATATAATATGACAATTCTTCTGTTGTTTTCTTAACTTCATTATCATCTGATAATCCAACAGCCCAGAAGGGATACATCTTATCAGTAACTTGATTTTTGATTTTCATTTTTATATCATCTGGTGATTTTATGTAATTATTATCTATATTAAAGAGTTGTGCCAATAGTTTTAGGAATTCGTGCAATGTAAGGGAATTTTTTAAATCCTCTTCTCCCCATAAGTAAATATCTTTTTTCAGATTTTCCCTTATAAAACATAAAAAGTTATTAATATCGTTATTATCTAAAGATTTTTTACTATTTGTTTTTATCCATTCTTGGAGGCCTTTTTCTGCTATTTCTGGGTTAAGATTTGAAGATAAGAGTTTTTCATATGTAGAAAGTAAATTAGAAAAGCTTATCATATCTTCTTGAGATGGATCTTTATTACTTCTAATAAATTCTTCCAAGAAATTGATTATTTTGTTTATTTCATCAAGCTTTAAAACATACTTTATACTCCATAAGGGATACTTTAGATGGTTATTTATAAAATTCTTGATGTCTTCTCTTAATTCTTGAATATTATCTCTCTTTTGTAGATTAAATATCTTGCATAAATTGTTTATGAATTCAATTTTATGTTTTTCTTTGTCTCTCTCTTTTGTCCAGTCTTTCAATTTTAAGAGTACTTTATTTTCTTCCCATAATGCGATTTCTTCTTGCATATGCTGGTGTAGGTAATCTATTATCTCTTCTATTTCTTCCTCATTAATTTTTACCTCTGATTGGTGATTTAATAACCAATTCTTAAATCCTTCTTTTACCTTTTCTTTATTCAAAATTAGCCTTAAATCATTTTTTGTATTCTTAATTATGTTAAGAAAATTTTTAACTTTCTCTTCATCTAATTCTTTATCAATACTCCTATTTAAATATTCAATTACCTTAATAGCGTTTTTTATACTTTCGTTTTGTTGGGGTAAATGTTTTAAACTCCAGATAGGTAGATTTACTTCTTTAATCCATCTTCTTATTTCCCATTTTGCCTTATTTAAATTTTCAGCCTCCTTTAGTCCAAAGAGATCTTTTAAATTTTCAGTAAGTTCTATCTCATATTGAGTACCAAGTTTTACCTCTAACTTTTCTTTTCCCTTCCCCTTAGTAAAATACTCAAATATATCCTTGATTTTATCTTCCATAACTTTTGGGTTTACTCTTTTGCCTGTTCCTGCCTCATATAATTTATTTGTATATGGTCTTAAAACAAATCCTAATAAGGCATAATGGAGCATATTAGGATAAATACCGTATGGAGTTTCTTTTAAAAATTCTAATAATTCTCCTAAGTTGAAGGTTTTACCGACGTGTTCTTTTATTCTGTGTTCTATTTCTTTGAAAATCTTAAAAGTTGGGTGATCTGGATCTACAGAGTCGTAAAATTCAAAACCTTTGTTAACAATATATTCACCACTTTTAGATTTTAATATATCTAATATTGGCCTTTCTAAAGCAGTCTTCAATTCGTCTTCTAATTGATCTCTATTCTCAACTGTAAGAAAAGTTTCAGCGTATTTAGGTGAATTTTTAAATGTCCAAAGATTTCTATTTTTAGTTAAGCTTTCGATATTTTCTAATCCTGACCTAAATATTTCTTTTGAATAATCTTTATTAATTTTGTCTGCTATTGATGAAAAAGGTATCTTTTCTTCCTTATCATTAAATAATATATCAACAAAACTTTTCTCTATATTTTCAAGCCATGAGCTAATCATTTTTTTTATGTATTTTTCGTTGTTTTGGACTTCTTCGACAAAAGAGTGTTTATTAGCTACTTTTTTCCTCGCGATATACTCTAATAATCTCTCGTAGTTTTGCTCTCCAAATTCCATATTTGATACTACAAAGATTATATTTCGGGCTTTGGGATTTCCATTTATTATTTTCTTTATATTTTTCTTAACTATTGATATCTCTTCATTGATTTTTGGCAAGAAAAGAGCAATATTTATTTTATATGAATTTTTATAATCTCTGTCTATTTTTCTTGAAATCTCATCTTCAGAAAGTCCTGCCCAGTATATATTTAGATTTGGTTCTCTTAAAAGGTTATTTTTAATTATATCTAACAGAGAGTTTTTTGTGTCATTATTTATTAATCTTGTAATGTCTTCAAAATCTTTTCTTGCGGTTTCCCTTTCGCTGTTTATTTCTTCTATTGGAAGAGGAGTTTGAGATATAAGATATAAACCGTCTGGGGTTTTAGGAATTATATTTTCAGCGATGTAACTTAAAACTTGATCGATATATGCTCTATAGTGAGTTCCTAAAAATATGTCTTCTAAGTTTTCTTGCTTAGGTAAATAAAATGATGATTCGTCGGTTGAGCTAATAATTGATTGAAGAAGATTAAGAATTAGTATTCCTTTAAAGATAGCCAAATATTCTTCACCTTTATTTTTTAAAGACTCATAGTGAGTATAATATTTTGACAAAATATTTTGTATTTTATCATCTTGCCTTCTTTCTAAATCATCTATGAAATAGTCCCATAGTTTATCTGCTGTTAAGAAGTATTCATTGTTTTTATCAGGGTAATTCTTTATGAAGTTTATAAAACCTTTTTCTTCATCATATAAAAAGCTAAAAATGCTTCTTTCTGTGGATCCTATGTATTCTGAAATACCTTCCGCAAGTTGAGCTGTGTATGGATGGATGGGAAATAAATCTTTTAATACTTTTGCATTATCTTTATTCTCTGATACAAGCTTAGTTAATACCCTATGTAATCCAGTGTGTGTGTTATAAATATCGTCTCTTAATTTTCTCCAGTCTTCTTCTTTCTTTTTATTTATGGCCTTTGAAATTATATGGAACGTAGTGATATTCTCCATAGAGTAGGTTATATTTATAAATCTTCCTAATACTTTTTCTTGGTCTTCTTTTGCAACTTGTGTCTGTTGAGGGTGTCTGTGAGATATTATAAACAGAAATATATTTTCATTAGTACTTTTTTCTGCAATATTTTGAAGAATGTTTAGCAGTATAGAACTTACAGAAAGTTCTAAAAGGGGAGTAAATTCATCCCAGTATATAGTCATATATCTTATACCTTGCTCACTTAATTTTTTCAATATTTCACTAAGCCAATCTTCTATATTAGGATGGACAATTTTTAAATCTCCTAAGGCTCCCTCTACTACTTTTATTATTTCAGGATCATTTTGAAGTAATTTATTTTTAAGACCATTTATATCGCCAACAAGGCTTTTTAACTGTGGATTTCTATCTATAACATCTTGCCAATTGATTTTTGGATCATCTATGTATTTTAAATATTTATCAAATTCACTTTCTGCTAACACTGAAATATTAAACTTTTTTAAGGACTCTTTAACAGCCCTTTCAATTATTAAGCTAAAGTCTTTTGGAGAGTTTATACCTGAGACACCTTTTAAGGTAACAGGAAGTACTCTATTTTCTTTTCTAAAATTTTTAAGTCTCTCTCTTAATTGTACTTTTTCAATATTTTTGAGATAATCCTCTATTTCTGAAAGATCATCCCATAAAAGATGTTTTATTACGCCTGTGGCATGACTTTTTCCTGTTCCATATTTTCCTTGAAGCCATATAGATTTCCTGTTCTTAGGATTTGTTGCTTCTAATGAAGTAAGAAAATCTTCTAATACTTCTAAAAAATCTTTTGTTGGAATAAACTGTTTCCAATAGTCCTTAGGTTCTTGAGTAATGTCATAAACTGGCTGAAAATACTCATGCAGACTTATTATTTCTTCATATTTCATTTTTTTCTCCCCCCACATAATTCTCTAATATATTAATAGCTTTCAAGGAATCATTGAGAATAATAAGACCTAACCTATCAAAGGATAATCTATATAAATTAGAGTATTGGGAGCCATCTAACAATGATTTTTGCAAATCTTTTGTAGATATGGTAAATATTTTCTGAGGTGAGTAGAGTGTATTTTCTAAGGAATAGAGATCTATTTCGTATAAATTTTCTTTCTCTGCATACTTGTATAAATTATACAGTATCACTATAGGGTGTAAACTTTTAAGTCCAGTTTTATTAAATCCTTGGATAATTTTTCCCTTCTTAATTGGTATACCTTGTCCTAAAATTTCACCTATGGGAGATTTTGAGAGAGTTTCTTTAAGGGTATTAAAACCACTTATTAAAGATCTATTATTTTTACCATAATTTAATAATATAATATTTATTATCTCTTTTCTATGATATATGCCAATGGGAAGTGTTGCCCACCAATTAAATATTGAGACATTAAAACACAAGTTTATCCATATTATACCCCAAAGAATCTGAGAATATGGTCCGTCCTTTAAATAAATAGATTTTAAAATCTCAAAAAGAAGAGTAAGATTTCTATTTTTATCTATTAATTCACAGTCTTTTAGGAAATAAATAAATGCTTCTATCTGTTTTGGCCCTAAATTATTTTCTTTTAAAAAATTTTCCTCATTTGTTAAGAATGAATAGAGCCACTCTTGTCTTAAGCCAAATGAATTATATTTGAATCCTTTAATTTTCACATATGTATTCATTTTACATAATCTAATATTTGAGAATAATCTTTTATATCCTCGGAAAGATGTATATTATCTAAATCAGCCACAATGTCTACTTTTATTAATTCTTTTAGAGATTCTTGTAATCCCCTTAGTATTTTTTCCAATGCTGGTCTTGATATTCCAAATATAAGATAAGGTCCTCCATCCTTATTATCTTCTCTATAGAATTCTGAAACCGTAAGTCGATATCTATCTTTAGAGATGGCATATCTATAAATAGAATAAAGTATAGCTATTGGATGGATATTGTCAGAGCCTATTTTTTCAATATATCTTTGTCTTTTCTGCTTATTGATTCTCCCTAAGTTAAATTCTTGAAAATAAGGAACATTATCAAACATATTTGCCAAAGATGAAATACCGTTTCTTGCTGTTCTTTCATTTACATTGTTAGAGATTAAAGTTTTGAAAAGCTCCTCTGTGGATATTATTGTATTCCATTTTATATTTTGTAAATACCACTTAACCACAGATGAATTATAAAAAAGGTTTATCCAAATAATCTGATAAAATAATGGTTTATTTATTTCAAATATTTTCTTCATTTTGTTATAGAATTCATTTGTTTTTTTTCTTTTTATATCTAAAAGTTCTGCATCCTTTAACCATTGGAGCATACTTTCTACTTGTACATTTCCTAATTTATTATCAGTTAGCCAATTATCTCCTTTACTTATGAAATCTTCTAACCATGTTGATCGAATACCAAATGTGAAATATCTGTTAAAACCTTTTAGATTTTCTTCTTTACTCATATTACTCCCCAAATTTGAAATGGATTTTACTAATAAACAACCATAATTTATAAAATTTAAGCAATTGAAACAATGAAGACATTTCTGATTATTAATAGTCAATTTTTTATCGAAAATAATTGCTGAAGATGTACACTCAGCTTCGCAAGTACCACAGTGTATGCAATATGCTGTTTTATAGAATACCCTTTTTATATTTGATAGGGTTGTAGCATCTATATTTTTTGGTATTTGAGCAATAATAGTATGATCAGTTATGGTGGCATCGATATTTACAATCTTTGAGTTTGTAGATAATTCTATATTATACTGTTTATCATTTTTGTAGATATTGTAAGAACCTAAAACTTTTAACCATTCAAATAGATTTTCATTATAATTTTTAACAGATATTTGATAATATTCCTCTAAATCCATAAAATCAACTCTAATTTTTTCTTCATTGACTCCTCCTCCACCACCTCTTTTTTTCCAATTTCCTTCTTTTATATATTTTTGAATGCTCTTTTCATTAGTTAAACCGAGATTAGTTACATATTTAGTTATTATATCTAAATATTTAAGAGTGATATCTGGATATAATTTTTTAATGAGATACTCTGACCAAGGCGATCCAAATGGACATATACTACATCCTACTCTTGATAAGCCATATCTATAAGCTTTATTAAAGATAATTTTTCTGCTATATATGTATAAAAATACTTCTAAAAGATTCCAATATCTTATTACTCCAGAATTTATTTGAGTATAATGTTTTTTTTCTATTTCTATTCTATTGTAAGTACCTCTTATTGAACTCTCATCTGCTCTTACACCATCAAAGACTAATATCTTTAAATTTGTCTTATTAGGAAATAATGATTTTAATAATCTTATTTGGGGAGAAGTTTTGTATACGGAACAACACCATCTTATTAATCTACTTGGTGGACCAAACACTTTCCAAAGATCGTAAGAATGTCTTTCATTTCTTGCGGTATAAAATTTTAATTTAGGATATAATTTCTGGTATAACTTTTTTGTTTTCTCATAAGTTTCATATGTGGGAGGGATTTCCATAGTAGTATCTGTAAAAACAACAAAATATTCATCTGGGGATAAAGTACGGGATACAAGATCCAAAACCACTTGTGAATCTTTTCCTCCACTGTAAGCAACTATAAAGGCATCAACTTTATCTTTATAGTTTTTATATGTATTATTTATGAAATCAATAGCTTCACCTTCTATGGTTTTTATGGCAGATATATTTTTCTGTATCAATAAATCTATATCAATAGGTTTTAAAACAAGGTTTTTCCCTTCCTCAGTTATTTTGATTTTGGGGGATTCAAAAATATTTCCACCTCTTGCTTCTGCCACACACTCTCCCTTATAATAATATCTTCTTCCTATGTTCCACAAAAGAGGTTCTTCTGATTTTGGATATTCCCAATACTTATCAAAACCTAAAAGGTCAAGTTCTTCAAAAAAAACAGGTCTCGGAGGGGTAATTTCATCATCAGTAGAATCTAATAATAATACTAAATTGTTTTCTTTATCCCATTTTACTTTATACATATCAATATAAAATTATACTATTTTTATTAAATGTACTCAAGCTAAAAATAAAGAGCCCCCATGTAGGGGCTCTTTAATATTTTATCCTTAGAGGGATAAAGGCTACTTTGCCACTTGATCTAAATCACACCAACTCTCAGAGTCAACACCTTTCCAATACCTTACTTGATCATTTGCTTTAAATTTTATAATTATGTCGTTTGAAGGACAATAATGATTGTTTACTGTCCTATTTTCTACAAGTCTAAGTTGTATTGTCTTTCCTGAATAACCTTGTTGTAAAGATACCCAATTCCATGGAGCATATTTGAAATTTTCACCTACTGGATAGACATTAGCAGGAAGAATTATGGTTGTTCCTTTCCCTACCCATTTGTTTTTTTCACTGTCCCAAAAATATGGTTCTAAGTTTACCTCACGGTTATAATGAGTCATGTAGAAAAATCCATTATTTTCTTCGCTTACCTCGAATTCTACGTAATCACCATCATGACAAAAAAGCGCACCTTTGTAAGGGAAGTCAGCGCCAGAATAATTTCTGTTTTTCCATGTACTTGCAAAGGTGAGTATTAAAAGGATAATTAGAAAAATAAAGATTCTTAAAATCGACTTTTTCATTTTTGGAGACCTCCTATTCTAATATTTTTAATAGGAAACCATGAAAAAGTCTTGAGGAAAAAAGAATTTATAGAGGTTTTATTAATTAGGTTTTATCTTTTATATTTTTTCCTCTATATGATAGGATAACTCATATTTTAAAAAAGTCAATATATTCTAAACTTTAGTAGGTATCATATTTTATATTACTTTAAAATTATTTTTGAAGGTGCTATAAGAATGTGTTATTATAATCAATAAAGGGATAATTATAGCTGTAAGTTTTACTTTTTATAGCTACTCAGCATCATCCAAAATTATCCCTCAATAAGATAGTTCAGAAATGTTTCAGTTTAGGGGGTAATTAAACATGAGAAAGATAATTAAGTGTAGTTCATTTTTTATTACTTTAAGTATATTTTTATTTGAAATTACTTTAGGTTTCTCTATGGGTTATCATTATGATTTAATAAGAGAGGTTATGAGGGAAGTAGGTTTTAATAAAGATGCTTTTTCTTTAGCTCTTGTTGGAAATTCTTATGTAGATATATTTCAGGAAAAGGCAGTTGAGTATGTAATAGATGATGATTTTTGTAGGGTTTCTAAGAAATTAGTTGATTTTTTACACTTTGATAATCTTTATAATGAGGAGGTTATTGAAAGATATTGGAAACAATTAATATTTAATACCTATAATGCCCTGAAAGAAAAAATTAATAAAAATGATAAGTTGGGAGCTCTTCTCATTATTGGTATCTCTTTACATATTGTTCAAGATTTTTATGCTCATTCTAATTGGATTGAACTAAATCTAAGTAGTTACTCTAAAATAAAAGATGCTACTTATTTTGATATTTTGAAAAGATCTCCTAATAATTTAGCTAAGGCAATAGAGGATGTTAAAAAAAGAGGTGGCATGTATTTTAATGTTAATAGGTTAACAACTTTTTGGGGGAAGACTAATCATGAGGTAATCAATAAAGATCATGCAGGAAGACCATTATTTGATTCTGCATATAGGACTTCCTATAAAGCCTCCTTAGAATGGTTAAGACTTATAAAAAAATGGGTGATGGAAGATTTTAATAATAGCAAGTTTTGGAATGAGATTTTAAATTATGATTTTAAAGAAGGTAATAAAAAACATCTCTATACATTAACGGATTTTGATGAGGGAACTATTAGATGGCTCTGTACTTATGGTGGAGCATGGAAGGCCCCAAGAATATGGGGAAATTGGGATATTGTTTTTGATGATATGCCTAATGTTCCAGGAATAGGTTTAACATCTCAAAGTAATCCAAATTATCCTTTTTTGGGAATAGAATGGTTTTCAAATTGTACTTTAATAGCGAAGGATCTCTTTGAAGCATCTTATAAAGGTGGATTTATAAAGGTAAATATTATAGATAAATTGGAAGAAGGGATAAAGGATAAAAACAATTTTGGGGAAATAGTAAAGGTTAATTATGCAGAGGTTCAAAACTTAGCCCCTCTTGATAACTCTATTGTAAGAGAAGCTTTTAATTTTTTGGGAAATTGTACAATGGATTATGAAAGGGATGTAAAATGGCTTTGTGTTAGAATACCAGAAGCTATGGATCTTGATACAGGAGAAGGTTGGGATAATATAAACAATGAGGAACCAGGGGGAGATAGCGACTACTGGGTAATGTTTGTGGTAAATAATGAGGTTGATTATCCTTACACTGAGGCTGAATATGTAGATAAGAGTCATCCTTTTCCAGTTTGGGGAATATTGAAACCTTTATGGGATTTAAAACCTGTAAGAATTCAGATAAGGATGTATGAGAGTGATAGCGGATTCCGTGGATCTCAGCATAAAGATGAGGAGATGGATATCAGACCAGGTTCTGGAAAAGATTTTCTCTTTGAATTTAATCCAAGGGATTTTAGTTACAATGCAGTTTTAGGAATAAAAATATGGAGTATACCACAAGGATATTATATTAAAAGTGACGGAGAGGGAGATTTAAGGGCAAGAGTATATGTAAAGATTTGGATGATGGAAGATATTTTCCAAGAAATGATCTCTTATCCAGTATTTTATGAGGATAAAAATTGTGATGGGGCTTTTTTGCCAATCTTAGACAATATAGATGATCTTTCTAAAATTGGTTTTAATGATAGAGTATCATCAATCTTTTTACCTTTCCATAGTTGGGGGTTAGAGGTCTTTGAAGACAAAAATTATAAGGGTAAGAGACTTTTAGTTGAAAGCACTATTCAGGATCTACATTCTGATGATTTTAAAATGGGAGACAAGATATCATCAGTTAAGATTGTTAAAGCCTCAATTCCATCTTATGATTTCCCTATATTTTATGAGGACAAAAGTTACAAAGGTTATTTTTTAAAATTGCCTTATGACCTACCTAATAATTCTATATGTGGTTTTTACTCTGATCTTTCTATATATAAATTTAATGATCGTATCTCATCTATAAAAGTACCAATTGGCTGGAAAGTTATTGTTTATGAAAATAGCCATTTTGAGGGAAAGAATGTAGAGATCACATCTTCAATTGCTGATTTAAGCAACATAGGATGGAATGATAGAATTTCTTCTATAAGGGTAATCCCTCCTTCTAAAATTGCAGAAGATCAGAAAATAGGTATTGTATCGCCAATGAAGCCTTTAGTTTTTCCTATAGTGATGGCAGATAAAAATGTAATAATAGATCTGTTAAAGTTGGAATTGAAAAATTTTCCAGAAAAATATGTAAATCAAGATTTTTATTACAAAAGGGAAGATATTAAAATTCCTGATGATATAGATATAAGTATAAAAATTACATACATAAATGTAAGGGAAAACTGGGCATATGTTGAGGGTAGAGGAGAAAATTATTATTTAAATTTTTGTTCTTTGCTTTATATGGAAAAGGATAGATGGAAGGTCAAAGAGATAATTAATTCAGATTATGTAGTATGTGATGATAAATATGATGGTTTAGATATTTATTCATGGATGTATGAAAAACTTAAGAAAAAGTACTTGGGTATACCTATAGATATTTTTCCTAACATACATCCAGAAAGAAAGATTATGTTAACTGTTTTAAGAGAGAGAATTTCGAATTTAGTATCTGGCGATATTGGGTTCTTGATAGAAGATTTTAAGGAAGAAGGGGAAATTGTGAAAATGGCTGTAAGACCAAGATCCTTAGATGGTGTATCTCAGTATGAAATATTATATGTTACTTTTAAAAAGGATAAGGAAAATTGGAATATTGTTAACTTGAGATAAGTTTTAAATTATTTTTTCTTATGTAAGTTTAAATCAGGATATCATTAAGAAGTTATTTAAATTGAATTGAAATCCAACCAGGAAGGATAAAGTCTTTTTGTACATCGTAAACTGTTAAATTTTTCTCTACATCTATATAAAAACATCTGACTGTACAATTTATCTCTCCTTCTATTGTTACTCCAATTACATTATTTTGATATTTCCAATCTCTTATTTTACCCTCAAATTTGCCTTTTACTATTGTATTCCAATAATCTCTGCCATCATCAAAGAAACTCCATTCAAAATAGACTACTATATTTTCATCATCGTAAGATCCAGATGCTATAGATGTATGATATCCTTCTCCTTTTACCCCTTCTATATTACCGTCAGAAAATTTAAGGTAAACGACAGCAGGTGTTTCTATATACCATTTACCTTCTCTATGGATCCACTCGGGTAATGTAAAACTTAACCCATGAATACCATTTAAATTTCTTTTTAGAGGAGTTTTAACTTTTGTCTTTGCATTAAAATTTACATCTTTATTTGATTCGTAAGTATAGTTTTCTCCTATGTATACCACTACAGGACCTGTTTGAACATTTTCTGGAACTTTAATTTTTATCTCTTTGTCACTCCAGCTTTCAATTTGGGCTTGGGTATTTCCAATCATAACTTTACTTTTGGATGATTGATTTTTTCCAAAAGAAAATCCTTTTATTGTAATGATATCTCCAGGAGATCCTGTATTGGGCTCTATTGAGGTAACTTTTGGAATAAGGGATATAACTGCTTTTATAGAGAAGGAATCTCTTACTAAATCTCCTTCCCATAATCCCACTCTTATTAATATCTCTTGTTTTCCATCTTTATCGCCAAGGGTTAAGTCTCTTATATCTTCAAGTTTAAATTGATGATTATAAGTTATGTAGTTTGCCTCATTAAATTTTGCTTCAGGAAGGGTAAATTTAGCTCTATCGTAGATTATACGCTTTCCTGGAACTCCATATTTACTTTCATCTATTGTGGCATATACCTCTACATCTCTTTTATAATTGGATCCATTAAATATATTTAGTGTTAAATTTAAAACTTCTGCATCTTGAGGTATTACTTCTAATTTATCACCTATTGATTTAACCCATATATAACCATCTTTACTTTCGGATGGTTTTATCTGTAGTTGATAAAGAGGAGATAATTTCTGAGTATTAGGATTTCTTACAAGGAAAGATAGATCGCCTGCAGTCATTGATCCTTTTTCATCTCTTCCCGGAAGTTCAATGGATAAAGATGGACTTTCAGCATAGTTTCCATCAACAACTATTATTATGTACTTTTCGGTTGGAAATTTATGTCTATTTTTAATGAAATTCCAATCTCTGATGGTGTACATAGTTCCGTTTTCATTGTTTGCTGGAGAAATATTTTGGGGATCATGCATGATTATTTTTTCTCCATTTTCGGTATATCCAAGTAATACTACAGCATGGTTTCCCCAACTTAAAATAACGGGATGTCCTTTATCTATTTCAGAAAGGACCTTCCATTTTAAATGGTCTGATTTAAAGAGAGGTATTGAATAAGCAGTAAAACCCGTTTCTTTACTAAGATAATCTTTCAGAGAATATACTATTTGATCTTCGTCTAAGCCAAAATCAGAGTCATTTGCCTTTAGCTCTCTTAAAATATCATATAACTTTACATCTTTTCCTGCAAATTTTAGAAACATTAGTGCACTCGTTGAAACACAAGATTCACCAATCTGTTCGTAATATGGCATTCTTATGATCTTTTCTTTTTGTTTTGGGGTGTATTTAGGAATATATCCTATATATATGAATAGTCTATCTTTTAGACTAAGAGTATTAGAATCAGCGCTTATCTTTTCTAATGTGTTGTAACATAACTTTATATTTGACAGAGATGACCTATATATTAAAGATGGTGAGAGTTTTATTGAAATAATTCCTGTGGAGGGATTATATTCATATTCTAAATCAAATTTCCCTTTATTTATATGGTCGTAGCCAAAGATGTTTAATTCATCATTTGTTAAAGCTTTTGGCCCATTTACAACAAGAGTAATTTCGCCTAAAAGTTTTTGAATACCACTTATTTCAATCCCTTTTGCCTCCTTTGAGTAAAATATTGGATTAGTGATTGATTTTATGCTTATCTTTGTATCTTCTTTGATTGTATTTGGAGGGATTAAAAGTTTTGTTCCATCTGATAATTCTATCTTTCCTCCTAAAGAACCTATAATATTTTCTGATTGTGTGACTTTTTCTCCCTTATCATAAAAGGATACTTGTTCAGTAGCTATGTTTTCTGCTTTTGTTTTGATACTTGCCACAACTACATTTGATGGTAAACCCTCCCTATTATCACTATATACAGGTATTGCTATATAAAAATATGAAACACCTTCTTCTACATCTTTATCCACATAACTATTTTTAGTAGTGAAGAAAGATATAGCAGGGGAAGAGGACTTGCTATTTACCATACCACGATATAATTTATATCCAGTTAAATTTTTCATATCTTCTGGTGGATCCCATTCAAGGACAATCTTATCTTCCTTTATATCTGCTCTTAAGCTTTTATATGGAATAATAGATTCTTGGGTAGGAATAGTATCTAAAATCTTTGTCCCATGCCAATCAGTATGCCATTCCCCAGAATTACCATATCTCCATTTTCCAGTGAAGGATTTACCATCAGGAGATAATGTAAGCTCAAATTCTCCTCCATCATTGGGTGGAGAATAGGTAGGGGCTTCTAACCAAATACCTATTAATTTATTTCCTTTTACTTCCCCAATAAGTTTTCCATTATCATGTTCATAATTTCCCTCAACAATATTTCCTTTTTGTACTAAATACATCTTTCCCCAGTTTGTATTCCAAGTTCCAGTCCAAACAAAATTTGTTATGTCAATATTTTCTGATGTCTTACTCTGGGTATTAAGCATGGATACGCAAACATTATCAAAGTATCCACTATTTGCGTAAGTCATGAAACCTAATTTTCCTGTTTTGAACGTATCATCTTGAGCGGATAAAATTTCTTTGTCGTCAATGAATACTTTTATTTGTTTTCCTACTGCTTCAATAGTTATCCTATATTTTTTTCCAACTTCATAAGAGTTATTCTTATCAATAGCAAGTACTTGAAATGGTTTGCCATTAACAATCTTATCAATTCTTCTGAAAGGTCCTTTATTTTGAGGGTCTTTTACCATGATGAATCTATAATAATTGTTTTTATCTTGATATCTAAAGACAGCTCCAATTCCATCATCATCAGTGGATGTTAAATCAAAGGAGAATATGAAATCTGAGAAACTTTCTTTGGTAACTATGTGGGTACCTTGAAAGTAGTCATATTCACCATCTGCTCTATACACATTACTATTTTGAACAAGTTTTCCATTTTGTATTTTCCAATCAGAAGAAGGAGCATCATCCACAATGATCCAATTTGTACCTATTTCATTTCTTTCAAAATCGTCATAGAATGCAGTACAAGTTTGATTGTATTTATCTTCAATATTGTTAATGTTAGCTTCTAAATGAGGCGATGTTGTTTCAAAAAAGAATATAATAATTAAGATTATTATAAGGGGTCTCAATTTAATTATTAAATTATTCATGAGGTCCTCCTAGAATAATTTAATATTTTTATTTCCCCTTTACATAAAATAATTATAACATAGAAATCAAAAACTTTTCAGTTTTTACCCATTATAATTTGTCCTAATGAAATGCCCCCATCATTTGTAGGTACATTTTTATGGGTGAGTACTTCAAAACCTTTATTTCTTAGCAAAGGTATAGTTGTTCTTAAAAGAAGTCTATTTTGAAATACGCCTCCTGATAAGCCTATTTTATTGATTTTATATTCTTCTCTTAGTATTTCAGAGATTTGTAGAATTATTTGGGTGATGGTGTTATGAAATTTTTTGGCGATATCTTTTTTCTTATATTTTTCTTTTTCTAAAATTATCTTTTCAATGGTTGGATAAATATCAATCTCAAATGTTTCTTTTTCTTCTATTATTTTAAAAGGATAAAAGCCTTCTTCGTCAGATTCCATGGCATGCATCTCAAGTTCTATAGCAGATTGACCCTCATAATCTATTTTTTCCCTTATTCCTAAAAGTGCAGAGACTAAATCAAAAATTCTCCCACAAGATGATGTATAAAATGTATTTTCATCTTTTTCAATGAGCCTTTTTATTATCTCCTTTTCAAAGGGATCAATATGGGAGAATATTTTTTCAATTTCAGATGGAAAATACTTGGTTATATAAGATAGTGAAATTAATCTTGGGTTTTCTATGGCATAATCTCCTCCAGCTACTGGAAAATATTTAAAATGAGCCACTCTTTTTACTTCCTCCATATTTCCTATAAATACTTCTCCACCCCATATGTTTCCATCCTCTCCATATCCAGTACCATCAAAGGAGAAACAAATAATATTATCAGTGATTCCTCTATCTAAGAGTAGAGAGAAGAAGTGGGCTTTATGATGTTGAATGGCTTTAACCTCCATGTACTTTTTAAATTTTTCTGCAAAATCTGTGGATAAATATTGGGGATGTAAGTCATGTACTAAGATTTCGGGCTCTATCCTAAATAGTCTGATAAATTCTTGAATTGTTTCTTCATATACCAGAAGGGTATCTTTATCTTTTAAATCTCCAATATGGGGACTCATAAAAACATAGTTTTCTTTACCAAGAGATAAGGTGTTTTTCAATTCTCCACCAAGGGCAAGAGTAGGCTTTATTTTTAAGGGAATTTTTATAGGATCTGGAGCATATCCTCTTGCTCTTCTTATAATATTTAATTCTTTATTTTCTATAAATACTACACTGTCATCTACTCTATGGGCTATATTTCGGTTGTGAAAGATAAATACATCGGCTATGTTTTTGAGTTTTTCCTTTGCAAGATCATTATCCTTAATAATGGGTTCCTCAGAGAGGTTTCCACTTGTCATGATAAGAGGTTTTGGAAAGTGATCAAATATTAGGTATTGATAGGGGGTATAGGGTAACATTATTCCTAAATATTTGTTATTAGGAGCCACATATTTGGATATATCTCCCAAATCTTTAATTTTTAAAAGGACTATTGGTCTCTCTTTTGAAAGTAATGTTTTTTCTTCGTCTTCACTCACATAGCAGTATTTTTTTACCATATCCATGTCTCTCATCATAAGAGCAAAGGGTTTTGATAGTCTTTTCTTTCTTTCTCTTAATTTTATTACTGTCCTTTCATTAGTAGCATCACAGGCTAAATGGAAGCCACCAAGCCCTTTTATAGCTAATATTTTTCCTTCTTCCAAATATTTTCCAATTTTTTCAAAAATGTTTGAGACTTCTTCTCCATCTATCCAGATTTTTGGTCCACAATCATAGCAAGATATAGGTTGGGCATGAAATCTTCTTGATTCCGGATCATGATATTCTTCTTTGCATCTTTCACACATCTGAAATATTTTCATGGTTGTTTTATCTCTATCATATGGTAAATCTTCAATAATGGTATATCTTGGTCCACAATTAGTACAGTTTATAAATGGATAATTAAATCTGCGATCTTTTGGATCTCTCATTTCTTTAAAGCAATCTTCACATATGGCTATATCTGGAGATATGAAGTTAAACCCAGTATCTTCTTTGCTTTCAATAATTGAGAAATCTATAATGTTTTCTGAAAAATTTATTTCTTCTTTTTCAATTTTTTCTATTTTGGATAGAGGAGGTGCTTCTTTTACAAGATCCTCCAGAAATTTTTTTATTTTTTCTTCCTCTCCTTGGATTAATATATGAACAGATCCTGTAGAATTTAGAATCCATCCTCTAAGATTTAGGCTTTTGGCAAGCCTATATACAAAGGGTCTAAAACCGACTCCTTGGACAATTCCCCAGATTTTTATCTTATAGGTTTTTTCCATTATATATTTTCAATAAATCCTTTTATAAATTCTAATCCTTTTTTTAGGTTTTCTAAAGCTTTTTCTGAGATTTCTTCTCCAAAATCAAAATCATACCCTCTTATGGATAGAAGATAAAATTCCGGGTTTTTATTATAAAGGGTTTTTGTCCAAGAGAGTAGTTCTTCACAAGATGTGTGATGGGTAAGAGGGGAGAAGGTCTTTTCCTCTGTGATTTTTTTAAAGGATATTTCATCTCCTTCTATGGAAGCATCAATAAAGATGACTATATCATAATCTTTAAGGATTTCTGCCATATCAAAAGTAAGCTCCTGGACCTTGAGTTTTTCCATGTTATTCTCTATAAGGTCCAGGAGCTTTATTCCTAATCCATCATCTCTTCTATATGGATTACCAAAACCCACTAACAATACTTTTTTCAATCTCTCTTTATTATATCTAATAGATTTCCTTCTTTGTCATAAAGCTCTATTAATAGGGGCATTTTTCCTATGGCATGGGTAGAGCAGGAGAGACATGGATCATAGCATCTTATAGCTCCTTCAACCCTATTTAGCATCCCTTCTTTTAAGTTTTTACCATCTATAAAGGCTTTTGCTACTTCCTCTACTGCCTTATTCATTGCCCAGTTATTATGTCCTGTTGATACTATCAAGTTTACTTTTTCAATAGTTCCTTTTTCATCTACCCAATAATGGTGAATTAGGGTACCACGAGGAGCTTCTACTACTCCAATTCCTTCCTCATTGACTACTTCTCCAAGTCTTAGCACATCTTGGCTCATTGCCTCTGGATCTTCAAGAATTTCTCTTGTCCTTTCTAAAGCATAGATGGTTTCAATTAATCTTGCATAATGGTAATATATGGATCCTTCTACTGGTTTTCCATTTCCAAGAGCTTTAAATTTCTTAAATTCTTCATTGGCTATAGGTGTACTTATTTTTTCTGCCACATTTAGTCTTGCAAGAGGCCCTACTCTATATACTCCCTCAGGATACCCAAAAGGTTTGTAATAGGGGAATTTTAAGTATGTCCAATCTTCCACTTTTTCTCCAATGTATTTTAGATAATACTTGGGCTTAAATTCTTTCACTATATTTCCATCTTTATCCATGAATCTTATTTTTCCATCATAAAGTTCTAATGATCCATCATCTTTTACAAGTCCCATATAACCTGTGGAGAAGCTGGCAAATTTATCACAGGTCTCTTTATTCTTCTCTATAAAGTCCTCTGCTATTTTTATACCCTCTTTTATATACTCTATCATCTCATCTATTCCCTTTAATATCTCGTCTCTTGCTTCAGCAGATAGGGCAGAGTTTACCCCACCTGGTACTGCAAATGTGGGATGTATTCTTCTACCTGCCACAAGTTCAATGATTCTTTGTCCAAATTTTCTAAGCTTTACTGCTTTTAAGGCAAGTTGAGGATTTGCTTGAATTAATCCTACCACATTTCTTATTTTAGGATCCGCATCCCAACCAAGTATAAGATCTGGCCCTGCAAGTTCAAAAAAGTGCATTGAGTGGGACTGAATCATCTGTCCCATATGGATTAGTTCTCTTAAGAGTTTAGCGGTTCTTGGTATATCTACACCTATAATTTCGTCAGTAGCTTTAGCAGATGCTAAATGGTGGCTAATGGGACATATTCCACAGATTCTTGGTGTAATTACTGGCATTTCAGAGAAGTGTCTTCCTTCAGAAAATTTTTCAAAGCCCCTAAATTGGTCTACGTGCATAAAGGCTTTTTCCACTTTTCCATCTTCATTTAAATGTATTGTAACTCTTGCGTGTCCTTCTATTCTTGTAACTGGGCTTATGGTAATTTTTCTTTCCATAATTCTCACCTCATTATTCATACTTAAGAAGTTCGCCTTCTAACTTAGGTACTCTGCCTTCTAAAATTTCTTTTAATACATAATAAATGGCATCTGCTGAAGGTGGACAACCCGGAATGTAGAAGTCTACTTTTATAACTTCATTTACTGCCTTTACCTTTGATAGATGTTTTCCTATCTCTTCAGAAGAAGGTATTTTGCCTTGTACTGTACTTTCTGTGGTAATATAGCCTCTTTCAAGAAGTTCTTCTACAGGCACATAATTTCTCATGGTAGGAATTCCACCAAATACAGCACAATCTCCAAGGGCAACTATAAATTTACATCTTTCTCTCATCATTTTTACTTCTTCTTCATGATGGTCTGTAGCTACCGCTCCTTCAATTATTCCTATATCTGTTCCTTCATCAGGTATCTTTAAATCTGTTATAGGAGTAGCATTAATCTCCAAACCTTTATTTATAAGTTCTACAAGTCGCTCGTCCATGTCCAAGAAGGACATATGGCATCCAGAACACCCCTCACACCATATGGAAGCTACTTTTATCTTACCCATTTTTTCACCTCTTTTTAAGAAACTTTTTCTGCTCTTCCTAAGATTTGGGATAGGAAAGTCTTTAGATCTACAGTATCGTATGTTGGTCTTAATATCTTCTCTTTCTTTAATTTCTTTCCTTCTAAATTATAGAAAGTTCCTTCTCTTTCAAAACCATTAGAGATTCCGACTAATACTGTAGCTTTATGGATTTCATCATCTTCATATGGTGTAAATACAAAGACTGTTGCATCCTTTATATTTAGATTCTTTAGACCATCTAAATTCTTTCCAAATACAAATATGCATTCAGCTGTAATGTTGTTATGTTTTATTCCTAATTTTTGAAGTCCTAAAGAATTGGTCTCTTTTGGTAGATAGAGGAATTTGGCATTTGTTAGTGATGATAGAAGCTTTATTTCATCGCTATCTATATCCTTATATATAACTACTACATCATCTTGCTTCTTAATTATATCCAAAGCCATGGACATATCCTTTATGTTAAATACATAATCAGCAATCTTGACAAGACTATTAAATTCTTTATCTATCACCATAAGTTTTGCTTTATTTCCTATCACATTTCTTTTCACTATAGATCCTACGGTACCATATTCTCTATTGAGATCTGCACCAATAACAACGTAGAAGTTTCTATTATCTAATTCTTTTAGTGTGATATTAGATGGAATTGGAATTTTTTCAGGATAAAGAGCATACACCTTGTCCTTGAATATTTCTTTGATTAGTTCCAATTCTTCATTAAATAGAGTACCATCTACATAAGCGATTCCTTTATCTATTTTATCTTTTACTAACTTTATAAGTTGATCTTCACTAATTTTTCTATATCCAAAATCATCTTTTACTCTTATTCCTATTAACCTTTCCTTTTCATCATAAAGGGATAAATATCTTCCAACTTTACAAAGTACTCCTTGAGATACATCAGAGTTCCAATCTCCATATATTTTTACTATGAAATTTGCTCCTTTCTTTTTATAAACCTCTATTCCACATCCTACTGGACATAAATCACAATTTGTATTAATGACATCTGATTGTACCTCTCTACCTAAGTAAGCTGACCTTTTATCTATAATAGCTCCTGTGGGGCATACTTGAGCACAAAGCCCACAGGACACACAAGTTGATTTACCAAGAGGTGTATCCATATCTGCAATAATCATGGTATCAATTCCTCTTTCCATTTCACCAAGGACAAAATGTCCTGCTACTTCAGAACATGCTCTTACACATCTTCTACATAGTACACAGCGATTATGATCCATAAGTATGAAAGGATGAGAATTGTCTACAGGGAATTTCCTCTCGTAAGTAGGAAATTCAAAGTGATCTAATCCAAATTCGTATCCCAGATCTTGAAGTTCGCATTCACCTGTGACTTCACAATACATGCAATAGTGATTCCTTTCTGTGAACAGTAGCTGTAGAACAAGTTTTCTTGAATTGATTACATTGGGTGTATCGGTTTTTATGTCCATGTTTGGTTCTACTGGAGTTGTACAGGCGGTTTTCAAAACGCCCCTATCTTCTACTACACACAATCTACATGAGCCTTGAGGCATCAGTGGTTCATAATGACAAAGTACAGGTACGTGTATACCAAGTTCCTTTAAGACTTGGAGCACAGTTTTACCAGGAGAAACTTCTACCTCATTTCCATTTACCTTAATCTTGATGTTCTCCATAGTCCACCCTCTCTCTTATACAAGATTTTTATGCAAAGAAATTAACTATTTGAGAGATTTCTTTTGAGATAGGAGAATTAATTATTTCATTATAATTTCCGTAGTAATTTTCTAAATTATCATAAAAGGATATATTTCCTATATAAGGTATACCTAAACTATTACATTTTTCTCTTACAAAATCTTGATCTCCTATTTTCATATTCTCAATGAGCCCAAGTATAGGTATATTTTGCTCTTTTAAAAAATTTATAAGCTTTTCTACTGTTTCCATGGCGATTCTGGTAGAGTTTGTTACTATAAGGAACTCCAATCTGTTAATTAATCTTATAAGGTCTAAGAGGATCTCTCCCATTCCAGGAGGCATATCTATAATAAGGAAATCAAGAGGATTCCATCTTGTTATTGTAAATATTTCGATCAGTGTATCTGTTAATTCTTTTCCTCTCATGATAAGTGGTTTGTTTTGGGTGAAGTAAATGATGGACATGAAATCAATATTATTAATATTTACTGGTATTAGGCCATATTCTTCTTTAGGAAAAGAATGGGAATTATTCAAAAAGATATGTAAGGAAGGACCATATAAATCAAGATCTAAAAGGCCTACTTTATAATTTTTTTCCTTTAACAAAAGGGCCAAAAGTGCAGATACAGTGCTTTTTCCAACTCCTCCCTTTCCACTTGCTACAGGTATTATTCTTTTTATGTTTTCTAATCTTTTTTCGATTATTGATAATCTGGGATCAATAAGTTTCATAATACATCCTCTATAAATACTCCTCTTCCTTCTGTTATTTCAAAATCAGGGCTTCCACATTTTGGACATTTAATATATACATGGATGGTTTCTGGTACAAAGTGAATTGCTTCTTTTTCTTCTTCATTAAGTTGGTTAAAACTTTCGTAAAAAGCCCATTTATGTCCACAAAAATTGCATAATAGATAAGCTGGAAAATTCTCATATTTTATTTCTGCACTCTCTATAATTGTGTCTTTACAAAGTTCTTTTAATGCAAAATCAAAAATTTCTAAATCTATTTGTTGAATTTCTCCTACTTTTAACAATATAGTTTTTACCTTTCTCAGATTTTTATTCTGAGCTATTTCTAAAGCTGTGTTTACAACACCTTCTGCTAAAGCCCACTCGTGCATTTTTTAACAAATCTTTTTTGTTTTTGATTTTATCTAAATTTTGTACAAATATCAAGAATTAGATACTTCCAAGGGTATATGAAATTATAGGGTTATTAAAGATTGTTATAATTTAGGACAGAACTCTTTGAATACACCTATATGTGTAGGGGTAGTACCACAACACCCCCCTATAAAATCTATACCTAAGTTAAGCATCTTTTCTACAAATATTTTAAAATCATTTGGAGTAGCAGGATATACAAGTTTTCCATTTTCCCATTTAGGAATACCTGCGTTAGGTTGAATAAGTACTGGAAGATCTGTAATTTTTCTTATAATTTCAGCTATCTTAATCATATCTTCTATACCCTTTCCACAATTTGCTCCCACAAAGTCTGCCCCTTCTTCTTGTAACCTTTTAATAGATGTTTCTATGTCATCTCCAAAAGGAGTTCTTCCATGATTTCTAATCCATTCAAAACTCATAGTTACCCCAACTAAGGTGTTGTATTTTTTCGCAGATTTTAGTGCTATCAAGGCTTCTTGGAGATAAATCATGGTCTCTATAAGTATGAAATCAACACCAGCCTCTACTAATATTTTTATCTGTTCGGAAAATACCTCTTCAGCTTCTTCTTCAGTTATATCTCCAAAAGGTGCCAAAAGTTCACCTAAGGGACCTATTGATCCTGCAATGAATACTTTTCCTTCTGATGCTTTTTTGGCTATCTCTACCCCTTTTCTATTTATTTCCTCAATCTTGTCTTCAAGTCCTGCTCTTCTTAACCTTATTCTATTACCACCAAAAGTATTGGTTTCTATAACCATAGCTCCTGCCTTTATGTAATCTCTATGTACTTCTTCAACTAAGGATGGATTCTGAAGGTTTAATATTTCAGGAGGAGATCCTGCAGGAAGACCTCTTCTCTGTAATTCTGTGCCCATAGCTCCATCAAAAAATAATCTTTTTGGAAGATTTATTCTTTTCATAATGGTAAGTATAGCATAAAATGAATTAGAAAGAGTAGAAATAAGAAATAAAATTTTTGGGGGCGTAAATATGACTACTTTAGTTAGGGTTCTTATATCATCCTTAATAGGATATCTTTTTGGTTCCTTTTTACCAGGTTATTTTTTACCTCTGTGGATCAAAAAGATTGATATTAGGAAAGTAGGAGATGGTAATCCTGGTACTTTGAATGTAAAAAGGACAGTTGGGGGATTCTTAGCCTTTATTACTGCTTTATATGATGTCCTTAAAGGATTTATACCTATGTTTATAATCCATAATCTATTTAAATATTCTATTCCCTATGCATATTTAGCAGGTTTTTCTGCTGTTTTAGGACATAAATTTCCTTTTTATTTGGATTTTAGAGGGGGAAGAGGGTTTGCTACTTCTTTAAGTCTTTTCTTTTTTATATTTTTTAAGGTAATTTGCCAAAGCTTTTCAGTATTGCAGGTCTTTTATCTTTTATCATATATTATTCTTTATGCTTTATTGCTTAATATGGCCACAAAGGGTAAGGGTGATGTATTTACTATGACCATGTTTCCTATTATAGTTACTTTCGTAGGGCTTAATATTGGCTTGAATACAGACTATTGGTTTATGTTTTCTTTAGTTTTTATTATTGTTATGGAGGCAGTTAAAAACTTAATAAGAGATGGATTTAAATTTTATGCTGAAAAACATACATTTTGGAGGATAATTTCACATCCTTTTGCTTTACTCTTTGTACCTCTTGCTATTATATTTTCCAAAATATTTGTAATTATATTGATAGGTATAATTCTTGCTCTTTTCTTTATAATTGATCTCTTAAGGATTTTAGTATGGAAAGTAGAGAACTTTTTCCAGTTTGAACTTTTTAAAAACTTCAGAATTTTTAAGGAGAAAGAGAAGGGTAGAGTTTCTTCTGTAACAAACTTTCTTCTTGGAATATTTTTAAGTTTTGTCCTTTTTGATATGAATATTTCCTTCGCTTCTCTTGGATTCACATCCCTTGGAGATATGATGGCAAAATGGGTTGGAATTAATTTTGGAGAAAGAAAAATATTTAAGAATAGTGAAAAGACATTAGAGGGCTCTCTTGGTTTTCTATGTGCCAGTATAACTTGTGCTTTCTTCCTTTGGTATTTCTCTAAATTACCCCTTTATTTAGTATCTATAGGCGCAATTATTGCTTTTATTGTGGAGGCTGTTCCAAATCCTATTGATGATAATTTTAGTGTGCCTATAATATCAGGGACAGTGATGGAGCTATTACATAGGCTTTTTTAACGAAGTACTTTGTATTTGATCTTTTTCTTTTTGCTATAGGGTAGGGATGCATAGTACATCCATTGGAATAATTGTTTTATCCATCCATTTTTCTCAAATCTTCTTGTGGATGAATAAACCTTATTAGTCTTAAAGAAGAAATATTTTGCTCTTTTTCTACATTGTCTTATCATCATAGTATCTTCATCAAAGGTTAAGCTTTCATCATATCTGAGATCTTTTAGGAGATCCCTTCTTATTATCTGTATGGATCTTGTAGTTTTTGTGACTTTATTGGCAAAATTATAAAAATGATACCAACATCTTGCTTTTCTTGAATCTGGGTAAGGCAGAAGGGATACCATACCACATCCTAAATTCTCATTAGCATGTTCATGGAGATATTTGTTAAGATCTTTTAAAAAGTCTTTTTCAAAATAGGTATCCGCATCTAAAAATATAACCCAATTGCTATTATCAGAAAGGTTTTCAATGCCTATATTTTTAGCTTTAGAGACACCTGATTCCTTTATGGATATAATTTTGAACCATGGAGGAGAATTTTTTCTAATTACATCAAGGGTATTATCTGTGGATCCGTTTTCTACTATGATTACTTCTAATTTCTCCTTAGGGTAATCTATTTCTTTGAGGTGTTCAATAGTATTCTCAATGTATCCTACTTCATTATGGGCAGGTATTACAATTGAGAAAAAGTAATAGTCTTCCAAGAACGTATCTCCTTTCATGCAATTTAGCATTTATTTTATAACATAAAGAATACTTCTGCAATTTTTGAAAATTTATATATCTGTAATATAATTTTATTAAATGGACAATATTGAGAAATATTTTAAAATGTACGGAGAAGAGATTTATATATTTCTTAGAAAGTTTTTGAAGGATGAGGAAATAGCAAAAGATATTCTTCAAGAAACTTTTTTGAAAGCCATGAAAGTATCCTTAGAAGAAGAAAAAGCAAAAAATTATCTTTTTAAGATAGCGAAAAATCTTGCTATTAATTATTTAAGAAAAGAGGGAAGATTGGTTTATGAGGAAGAACTATTAGAAGGGAATGTAGAAGATCCTGAATATATAATAGAGAATAGGGATATATGGAGACCTTTGAATGAAATTGAGAAAGAAGTTTTGATTCTTTATTATTATAAGGGCTATTCCTATGAAGAGATAAGTAAAAAACTGAGAATTCCTCTTAATACTGTAAAAAGTCATATTTATAGGGCTAAAAAAAAGATATATAATTATTTAAAAGGAGAGAAAAAATGAATTGTGAAGAGTTTAGAGAGAAAATGTTTTTATACCCTGAAGTAGATGAGGATTTCTTTTTACATCTTCAATCTTGCGAAGAGTGTAAAAAAGAATTTGATAAGTTCTTGCAAATAGAAAAAATTATTAAGGATAAAATTTATGAAGAAGAAATAAGAAAGGAATGGGAGAGAATATCTTTTGATATACTTAAAAGATTAAGATTAGAAGTAATAAAAAGAAAGATTTTAACCATCTTCTTAATATTTTTAGAACTAATTTTTTCCTTTTTGTTTATCTTTGTTGTATATAGATTTTTAAAGGTTTTTTCCTTTGATTTTTCATTTATTAGTCTGGTTTTTAAAGGTTTTTTAGCTCTTATTTCCCAATTAAACTTTTATCTTTTTTTGTTAACTCTTATACTATTTGTCTTCTATACAGAATTTAATAAGAGATCCTTTAGGTGAAAAGATTGGATAAGAAAAAAATTGATTTAGAAAAATTAGAAAAGTCTATTAGGAATATAGTTAGGAGAATGGATATAGAGAATATAGTTAGACGGGCTATTGAACATTATGATCCTCCTACTCTAAACGGTATTGTAGCTTTGGATTTAAAAACAGGTGAGGTTTTTAGCTATTCTTCTTTGGAGAATCCTACATTTAGTAATACTATTGTTACTCTTTATGTACTTCCTGTATCTCGCTTTCCTTTAGACAGACTATTTTCTGAAAAAGATTTGAATCTTGCTAAAATGCTTCTTGGTGATAGTTGGAATTTTAGTGCCAGAGATATTGCAAGTGCCCTTGGTAAAGATTTTAAAGAAATAGAGGATAAAATGTTTGAAATTATTATGGATGAGGATTCTCCCGAAGAAAAAATAATTGAAAATGTCCTAAATTATGTAAGAAAAGTTTTATCTTTGTAGAAGAGGAGAAGGGGCTTAGCCCTTCTCCTTAGCAAGCTTCTTTGATTATACTTTCAAAAATCTTATGGTAAAATTCTAACTTTTCAGGAGAATTTGCTTCAAATCTTAATACAATAACTGGTTCTGTATTGCTTGCTCTGGCTAATGCCCAGCCATCAGAAAATTCAATTCTTACACCATCTATTGTTATAACCTTCTGTATATCTTTTTCTATTTCAGGATACTTTTCTTTTAATCTATCAAAGAAGGTCCTAATGATCTCAAATTTTTTCTCTTCACTGCAATGGACTCTGAGCTCTGGTGATGCATATACCTTGGGGAATTCTTTAAGAAAATCAGAGAAAACAAAATTTGGATTATTAAGCTTTTCTATTGCATATAGCTCCAAAAGTCTCATGGTTGCATAGATGGCATCATCATATCCGAAGAATCTATCATTAAAGAATATATGTCCACTCATTTCTCCTGCAAAAAGTGCATTTTCTTCTCTTAGCTTTTTCTTAATTAGGGAATGGCCTACAGGAGATAATACTGGAACTCCTCCTAATTTTTCTATTAGGTCAAAAAGATATTTGGAGCATTTTACTTCTCCTATAATTTTTCCTCCTGGCCTTTCTTTTAATATTCCTTTGGCAAAGATATAGGCTAATCTATCTCCATATACTACTTCTGCTTTTTCATCTACGACCCCCAGTCTATCAGCATCTCCATCATAGGCTATACCAAAATCAGCCTTTTCTTTTAAGATAGTTTCTCTTAATGTCTTTAGAGTTTCAATTACTGTAGGATCTGGGTGATGATTGGGAAAGTTTCCATCAGGTTCTGAGTATAAATCAATTACTTCAATTCCAAGTTTTCTGAGTACATCAGGGGCTACCAATCCCCCGCATCCATTTCCAGAATCGACAACTAATTTTATGCTTCCTTTAGGGAGCTTTGTTATGGCAGAATTTCCAAATTCATTAAGAAGAAATTCTTTGTATGAAGATATGATATCAAAAGTTTCATAGGTGCCCTCTTTATCTGATTTTTGATCCTTAAGATTTATGGCTATCTCGTATAACTCCTGAATTTGAGGACCATAAATAGTTTCCTTTCCTACACAGATTTTCATACCATTGAATTGGGGTGGATTATGGCTTCCTGTAATCATAAGACCGCCATCTACAGGAAGCTTGAAAAGGGAGAAATAAAGAAGTGGTGTAGGACAGAGCCCTATATCTATGACGCTTATTCCAGACGATCTTAAGCCTTCAATTAGTCCTTCTGAAAGTTCTTTTGAAGATAATCTTGCATCTCTTCCTACTGAGACCTTTAGATCTTCTTTATTTATTCTTTTTCTAATAAATTCTGCATAGGCTTTTCCAATTATTTTGGCCACTTCTCTATTTAGATTTTTTGGTACTTCTCCCCTTATATCATACATTCTAAATATAGTTTTATCTAAGTTAGCCATTTATTACTTCCTCCCTCTTACTATTTTTTATTTTCAAAAAAATTATATCAGATTTTGTAATGCTATTCTAACAAAGATTTCTATACCTATTGCCATAACTTCCTCGTCAAAATCAAAATAGGCAGAGTGATGGGGATGAATAAGGCCTTTTTCTTCATTTCTTGATCCAAGGAAAAACATGGTTCCAGGTCTTTCTTCCAAAAAGTATGAAAAATCTTCTCCACCCATAGAAGGATTCATTTCCTCTATATTTTCTTCTCCTATAACTTCTTTTGCTACATTTTTAACAAATTCTGTCTCATGATCGTTATTTCTTCCTGGAGGATACCCAAATTGATATTCCAAATCTACCTTACATCCAAAGGCTTCTCCTATTTTTTGAGATATGGTTTTTATTCTATCTGCCACTTTTTCTGCTATTTTTTGATCAAAGCTTCTTACAGTACCTTCTATTTCCGCTTCCTCTGGAATTACATTGAAGGTATTACCGCTTTGAATTTTGCAAACACTTAATACAAAAGGAGTTAATGGATCTATTTCTCTTGCGGGTATGGCTTGGAGAGCTTGAACTATATTTACAGCCACGATAATGGGATCAATACTGTGATGAGGAGCAGAGCCATGTCCTCCCTTTCCTCTTATCTTTATAGTAAAGGCATCTGCTTGAGCACAGAATACCCCTTTTCTTATTGCAATTTTCCCTTTTGGCAAAAGATTCCAAAGGTGTAATGCATAAACTTTATCTACATATGGATTTTCAAGAATCCCTTCTTTAATCATAAGTTCTGCACCGCCTGGGGGAAGCTCTTCAGCAGGTTGGAAGGCAAACTTAACATTTCCTTTTAATTGGTCTCTAAGTTTACTAAGAATTTTGGCAGTACCTAATAATATGGCTGTATGCCCATCATGTCCACATGCATGCATAACTCCCGGATTGCGAGATTTATATGATACATTATTTAATTCTTCCAATGGTAAAGCGTCTATATCTGCTCTAAATAAGATGGTCTTTCCATTTTCTTTTCCCCTTAATAACCCTAAAACTCCTGTTTTAGCTATATTTTTCCTTACCTCGATTCCATTTTTTTCTAAATAATCTGCTATTTTTTCAGAAGTTCTAAATTCTTGAAATCCTAACTCAGGATACATGTGAAAATCTCTTCTAAGCTCAATTACTTCTGGTAAGATCTCTTTAATCATCTCTTTTAAATTCATAGTCTTATCCTCCCTTTGTCTATGGCATATAAGAAAGCATCAACTACATCGGGATCATATAAAATACCCCTATTATTTTTAATTTCATCTATAGCAACTTCTAAAGGTAAGGGAGGACGATAAGGTCTATGAGATGTCATGGCTTCTACCACATCTGCTACTCCTATTATTCTTGCTTCCATAAGAATCTCTCCATTTTTAAGTCCCAAAGGATATCCTGATCCATTTATTCTTTCGTGATGTTGATATATCACAAAGGCTACTTCCTTTAAAACATTTATTTTTTTTAAGATATTATAACCTATTTCTGTATGTGTATTTACAAGCCTCTTCTCTAGTAGAGTAAGGGGACCAGGTTTATTTAAAATCTCAGAGGGAATAGCAAACTTTCCTATATCATGTAGTAAAGCGCAAATATTTAAAAATCTTATTCTGTCTTGTGAAAATCCTAATATTTTACCTGTTACTGAAGATATCTTAGCAACCCTTTTTTGATGTCCAGAAGTATAAGGATCCTTTAATTCTACAAGCTCTGCTGATACTTTTATAACTTGATATAATGAGGACCTTGTTCTTCTTTCTTCTATGGTTTTCTCTTCCAAGGATTTTTCTAATATTTCATATAACTTGGCATTTTCTATTGCAAGACTGATAATAGGTATCATAAAACATAGTTTTTCTATATCTTTTTGAGTAAACGAATAGGGCTTGTCACTATCAAGACCTATGATACCTATAAGATTATTGTTATATATGATAGGAATTATCAGATGAGATTTAATCCAAGACGTCTCTGGTATATATACCCAATTGGGATATTCATCAGTATTTTCTATAAGTAGGGGACTTTTGGTGGATATAACGGTTTTTATAGTGTAGAACTCTTTTTCTGTCAATTCTAAAGCCTTTATAAACTCTGCTACGTTGTATTTTTCATATCCTCTAAAAGCTAAAAATTTAATTTTATCTTCATAAAGTATTCCAATATTTGCAGATGTGTAGTTTACTACTTTTTCTATTTCCTCTAATATCTTTTCTAAAATTTTTCTTATATTTTCACTTTTACTTTTAACTTCTAAGTCTTTTAAAAATTCCTTTATTTCAAGGAAGATAATCTCAAATAGGCTAATGTCTAAATTTGTAAGCTTCTTTTCTCCCTTGATTATTAATGTTAAAGGTTTTTCAGAGGTTTGTAGCAATTTTGAGTATTCGTTTTCTGAATTTACATATTTTATGCTTGGATAGTAAGAAATGTTTAGTTTAGAAGAATTAAGTATATTATTTATTCTATTTATACAGTCTTCAAGATTTTCAGACCTTTTTATTGTGTCTTTAATCTTCAGCAGTAAATCAAGATATTTCAATATTATTCTCCTTGTTAACCATAATTAAAAATTATTGTAAACTATTATAATAATATCATGTAAAAGTAACTTTTAAAAGAAAGGAAAAAATAGAGATGATTTGTGAAATATTATCAGTAGGTACAGAGCTTCTTCTTGGGGATATTTTAAATACCAATACACAATACTTAAACAGACGACTTGCTGAACTTGGTATAACGGTATATTTCAATACTACTGTAGGGGATAATCCAATAAGATTAAAGAAAGCTCTTGAAATTGCTTTTTCAAGAAGTGATATGGTAATTGCCACAGGAGGGCTTGGACCTACTAAGGATGATCTTACTAAAGAAGTTTCTGCCGAATTTTTTGATAAAAAATTAATCCTACATGAGGAATCTTTAAATAGAATAAAAGAGTTTTTTGAAAAAAGAGGTTTACCTCTTACAGAAGGAAATATAAAACAGGCGTATATAATTGAAGGGAGCAAAGTGATACCAAATGATTGGGGAACAGCTCCTGGAATAATTTATGACAATAATGGAAAAGTACTCATTCTTCTTCCTGGTCCACCAAGAGAGATGATACCTATGTTTGAAACATACGTAGTACCATATCTTCTTACTCTTTCTTCCGAGACTATTCAGTCAAAAGTATTAAGAGTCTGTGGTTTAGGAGAAAGTTTTATGGAAGAGAGGGTTAAGGATTTAATAGAAAATCAAACCAATCCGACAATAGCTCCATATGCAAAAGAAGGAGAGGCTATTTTAAGAATAACAGCTAAGGCAAAAAGTAAAGAAGAGGCAGAGAAATTAATAGAAGAAGTGATGAGAGATATAAGAAAAAGATTAGGAGACTTTATTTATGGAGAAGGAGATGTTACTCTGGAAGAGGTAGTCGTTAAATTATTGATGGAGAAGGGAAGAACTATTGCTATTGCTGAATCATGTACAGGAGGAATGATATCATCAAGAATTGTTAATGTACCTGGAGTTTCAAAAGTGTTTAAGGAAGCAATTATTGCTTATAGTAATGAAGCAAAGATTAAGAGGCTAAATGTTTCGGAAGAGACTTTGAGAAAATATGGGGCTGTTAGTAAAGAGTGTGCATTAGAGATGGCAAGAAATGTAGCTTTGATGTCAGGAGCAGATATAGGTCTTTCTGCTACTGGGATTGCTGGGCCTGAGGGTGGAACTTCTAATAAGCCTGTAGGACTTGTTTATTTGGGGCTCTACATGAATGGAGCTGAAAATTATAAGGAGTTGAAACTTTCTGGTGATAGAAATAGAATTAGATTATATATTACTATAAATGCATTGGATTTTTTAAGGAGGCATATTTTAAATTCGTAAAATAATATATTATGGGGGAGGTAATATTATGGATATTCCTAAATTAATAATCAGTATTGCTATTCCTTTAGTAGTTGGAGGTATATCTGGATTTTTTTCCAGAAATGCAAAGGAGGTCTTTGATAAATTAGTTAAGCCAAGTTTTGCTCCTCCACCATGGCTTTTTGGTCCTGTTTGGACAATTTTATATTTCTTAATGGGAGTTTCTTTATATAGAGTTTTGAAAAAAGTTGGTCAAGATATTAAATTACCATTAATATTTTTCGGTATTCAACTGTTTTTGAATTTTATCTGGTCACCAATCTTTTTTGTTTATGAAAAAAGATTATTAGCCCTTTTTGTAATCTTATTATTACTTGTTTTTGCTATAATTACAGCTATAAAATTCTATAAGATAGATCATTTATCTGGTTTGCTTTTTATTCCGTATTTATTGTGGTTATCCTTTGCAACCATATTAAATTATTCTTTGTATTACCTGAATAGGTAATATTAGGAGAGATAAATTTTATGAAAAGAACTTTAAAAATAAATTCTCGAAGAGTTTTGGCAAGGATACATCTAATTCTAAAATATTTATCTGAACTTGACTATATAAGCTTGAAAGATATAAAAAGAAGGTTAAAAGAAGACTTAGGTTTATCTGTAAGTGATAGAACAATAAAGAGGGATATTCGTACTTTAAGAGATGATTTAGGTTATAGGATTCTTTATAGTAGAAGAAAGGGTGGATATTATTTTAAAGAGAAACCTAAATATCCCCTACTCAAATTAACTGAAGGTGAACTTTTTACACTTATTGTTACAGCCAATTTAATTAGTCAGTTTAAAAATACCCCTCTTGAAAAATATTTTGAAAGTCTACAAAGTAAATTAGAGGCCGTATTAACTGATGAAATAGTTATATCTTCTGAAAAATTGCGAATGGCTCTTTCTATACCTTTTAACTTTATTAAGCCAAAAGTTGATATTAGAGATACTTTTGCGAAGATTTTTGAGGCTATTACACAGAAAAAAAGAGTATTAATAAAATACCATACTATTTATTCTGATGAAGTAAATGAAAGAAAAGTGGATCCTTATCATATATACAATTATGAGGGGATATGGTATTTTTGCGGATTTTGTCATTTAAGAAATGATATTAGGGATTTTGCTTTAGATAGAATTGAAAGTGTAAAAACTTTAAATGAGAAGTTCGAGATGCCTAAGGATTTTAATTTTTATGAGTATATTAGATCCGCTTTTAGAATATATAAAGGGAGTGCAATAACAGTAAAAATAAAGTTTGATTCTTATCAAGCAAGATGGATTAAGGAAAGAATATGGCATGAGACACAAAAAATTGAAGAGCTTGGTGATGGAAGCATATTATATGAGGTTACAGCTAATGAGGAAGAGATAAAAAGATGGGTCATAGGTTATGGATCACATGCTGAAGTTTTAGAGCCTAAATCCTTAAGAGATTCTATAAAAGAAGAACTTAAGAAAATGATTGGGATTTATAATATGTAGATTTTAAAGAGGGGAAATTTACTTTCCCCTCTTTTTTAAATTTAAGCTATACTTCTATTGAATTCATGTCTTGCGATAAATAACATTAATAATGCTAAAAATATTATATATAAGAACCCTTTTATTAAATATTCTATCTCCCATCCTGATATTACAAGAGTTCTTAATGGGTTTACCACGTAGGTGATAGGGTTCCATCTGGCTATAGTAGCAAGCCAGTCTGGCATAACCTGAATTGGAAACATGGCACTACTGGAAAACATAAGAGGCATAGTAAGGAAGTTGATAACTGCAGTTAAAACCTCCATGGTTTTTATTCTTGAGGCAATAGCTATAGATAGTCCTGCCATTGTAAAGTTAAAACATGCGGCAAGAAGTATTATAATTATTATGCCTGAAATTCCTGTAGAAAATTCTACTCCAAATAAAGTTGCTATGATAATTATTATTAATGATTGAAAGGCTCCTTGAATAGCTGTAGCAAGCATTTTACCAAGTGGAATAGCAGTCCTTGATATGGGAGATGCTAACATTTTATAAAGATATCCCCATCTTCTATCCCATACAACGGAAATACCTCCAAATATTCCTCCAAAAAGAGAGGTCATAACTATAATACCTGGAGTCATAAAGGATAGATAGTTTGCACCTCCAAAAGCTTGTCTACTAAACGGATTATCTGTTAATTTGGCCATAACATTACCCATTAAAGCAAGCCAAATTAGTGGTTGGAATATGGTTACCAAGATCCTTACTTTTTGATCGAGCCAATGTTTTAATTCTCTCCACATTACAGAATAAGTATCATAAATTAGTTTCCTCATATTATCTCGTCCTCCTCACTAATCTTCTTATTCTCATAGCATCTTCTCTTGAACCCTCCTCATCTCTGAACTCTTTTCCGGTATATGCTAAATAAACATCATCGAGAGAAGGTTTTTTCATGGTTATTGATGTTATGTTAATATCCATCTCAAAAGCAATTGAGAAAATGACTGGAATTAATCTCTCTGCATTAGAAGCGACTATATTACATTTACCATCTTTTGTAATAACATTTTTGACAGGGTCTAAACTTTTTATCTTTTCTCTAAATCTTTCTAATTTTTCTGGAATATTATCTTCTATGGTTAAAAATATAAGATCTCCTCCAATAGAGTTTTTTAGATTTTTAGGAGTATCTAATGCCTTTATTTCTCCTTTATCAATAATAGCTATTCTGTCGCACAAAGAGTCGGCCTCTTCCATATAATGGGTAGTAAGAAATATGGTCATTTTGTTTTCTTTTCTTATTTTTTGTACATACTCCCATATATCTTGTCGCGTTTGAACATCGAGACCTAATGTAGGTTCGTCTAAAAAAAGGATTTTGGGTCTATGAATTAGTCCCATAGCAATATCTAATCTTTTTCTCATTCCTCCAGAATATGTTTCTGCTTTGTCCTTGGCCCTATCATAAATTTTAAGTAGTTTTAATAATTCTTCTGCTCTCTCTTTTATTACCTCTTTGGGTAAATGATAGAACCTTCCTTGAAGATACATATTTTCCCATCCTGTTAGAGAATCATCTACAGTAAGGTCTTGGGATACATATCCTATAACTTGTCTCACTTGGTTTGGTTGATGAACTATATCATATCCCAATATTTTGGCAGTGCCTCGTGTAGGCTTTAGAAGAGTTGTAAGCATCATTATTGTAGTGCTTTTTCCTGCTCCATTTGGTCCTAAGAATCCAAAGATTTCTCCTTCTTCTACTTCAAAGGATATACCTTTAACTGCTTCTATATTTCCAAAGGGAGAGTAATAAGTTTTTGCTAAGTCTTTTACTTCAATTACCTTCATCTTTTTTTCCCTCCTTTAAGTTGGAGATAAATTTTTCAATTTCTAAAAGATCTTTACTAATTTCTGAGAAAATTTCCAATAATTCTTCTGCTTTTATTATCATTAGTCCTGCTTTTGGTCCAAAGCTCATTATGATTAATTTGTCGCCAGGCTTTAGATTGAATTCTTCACGAGCTTCTTGAGGAATTACAATCTGTCCTCTTTCACTAAGAGTAGCTATTCCGAATATTTTTCTTTTCAATCTGTATTACCTCCTTTATTTATCATATTTTTCATATCAATTATTATAAAACTATTAAATATGAAAAAAAAGAAAGATAAGTTAAATTTGTATTAAAATATTTTGTGTTTTATGTTATAATATAATACCGACTGGTTGGTATGAAGGAGGATATTAAAAAATGGATACAAGAGAAAGGATCATTTTGGCTGGAGAAGAATTGTTTTCTCAGAGAGGTTATGATGCTACAAGTGTTTCTCTTATATGTGAAAGGGCAGGAGTTAGTAAAGGGGCTTTTTTCCATTATTTCTCTACTAAGGAGGAGTTTTTTTTAGAGATTCTTGATAGATGGTTTTCAGATCTTTCACAAAGAATTGAGAGTTATTTTAAAGAACAGGATAAAGTTATAAATGGGTTATTAAGGACTACGATTATTTTTGATGATATATTTAAAGAATCTAAGGGAAAATTTTATCTCTTTTTGGAATTTCTTAGAAAAGGGATTAACGATGAAAGAATTCTTAAAAAGCTTGGAGATTATTTTAGAAAATATAAAGAGTATTTTTCGCTTTTAATAGAGAGGGGAAAAAGGGAAGGAAGCTTTAAAGATATAGATTCAGAAGTATTCTCATCTCTTATAATTTCTTATTCAATAGGTATTATATTACAGCAGATTTTTGATAGGGATTCTGATTGGGTAAGGATAAGTAGAGAAGGTGTGAATTTAATAATTTCAAGTATAAGAAAGGAGGAATCAAAGTTATGAAGGTTTTTTTAACTGGTGCCTTTGGAAACATAGGTTTAAGTGTTATTGAGGAGATGATCAAACAGGGAGATAAGGTAAGATGTTTTGATTTAAAAAATAAGAAAAATGAGAAGATCTTTAAAAATTTGAAAAAGAAATATGGAGATAATATTGAGGTATTTTGGGGAGATATAAGAAATAAAGATGAGGTAAAAAAGGGTATAGAAGGACAGGATGTAGTAGTACATCTTGCTTTTATTATTCCAAAACTTTCTGCAACAGGAATGGAATCTGAGAAGGTACCTGATATTGCTTATCAGATTAATGTCTTAGGTACCCAAAATATAGTCACTGCAATGGAGGAATTATCTTATCCCAAGAAGTTAATCTTTACCTCTTCTGTACACGTGTATGGTTTCACTCAACATCTTAATCCTCCAAGAAAAGCTGATGATCCTGTAGATCCACCTGAGCATTATTCAAGGCATAAGGTTGAATGTGAAAATATGATTAAAAAATCTAATTTAGAGTGGTGTATATATAGACTTGCAGCTTCTCTTCCTATTAATTTAAAGCTTGATGTGGGTATGTTTGATGTACCTCTTAATAACAGAATGGAGTATGTGCATACAAAAGATGTGGGGTATGCAATTGCCAAAGGTGTTAGAAGTGAAAATATATGGAGAAAGTTGTTACTTATTGGGGGAGGCCCAAGATGTCAATATTATTATAGGGAGATAGTGGAAAAAGTATTGGAAGGAATAGGAGTAGGAATGCTTCCTGAGGAAGCATTTTCTAATGTTCCTTTTGCTACTGATTGGATGGATACTAAAGAAAGTGAGGAACTTTTACATTATCAGAGAAGAACCATAGATGATTATGTAGAAGATGTAAAGAAGAGTTTGGGATTTAGGTTGTTTTTTATAAAGCTATTTAGGCCAACGATAAGATATTTATTACTTAAAAAATCTCCATATTATAAGAAAAGACCAATAAGCTTAAGAATTATCTGGGAGGGATACAAATTATAAAAGTTTTTTTAAAGATGGTTAAAAATATATTAAAAATCAAGGTAGGTGATTTATTAATGGTATAATACAAATGGGCATGTAATTTTTACATAAAGGAGAAAGAATTTTATGAGAGGATTTCCTTTGTCTTACAAAGATGTGGGGCTTCTGATAGGTGGTTTTAGCCTCTTCCTTTATGGAATTATCCAAATGAGCTCAGGTCTTGAAAAAGCTGTTGGACCCCGTCTCAGGAGAATTTTTGAAAGACTTAATTCTTCACCCTTTAGAGGGCTTTTTATCGGAGCTTTAGTTACGGCTATTGTGCAAAGTAGTAGTGCGGTTACTGTTTTAACTGTTACATTTGTTAATGCTGGACTTTTAACCTTAGAGGGAGCTTTGGGGATAATTTTTGGGGCTAACATTGGTACTACTGTTACCGCTCAATTAGTAGCCTTTAAACTTACTACAGCAGCTCCTTATTTTCTCTTTATTGGATTCTTAACGTTATTTTTAGGACGTAGAAAGTATGTCAAAAATGTGGGAGAAGCCATACTGGGTTTTGGTATGATTTTTATGGGGCTTTCTCTTATGGAGTCATCTCTTCATGCATTAAGATCATGGGCACCATTTCTCAATGCAATGATATCCATGGGAAGATATCCTATACTGGGTATCCTAACTGGTGCAGGAATAACAGCAATAATACAAAGTAGCAGTGTTACAACAAGTATAGTAGTAGCCCTTGCTGGAGAAGGTGCTATGGAGCTCTCCTCAGCAATACCAATAATTTTAGGGGCTAATATTGGTACATGTGTTACTGCTCTTTTAGCATCTATAGGGACTAATATTTCTGCAAAAAGAACTGCCTTTGCTCATCTATTTTTTAATGTGATAGGAGTTTTATTAATCTTTCCATTTTTGAATTTCTTTGAAAAAGTGGTATCTATGACTTCTTCAGATGTAGCACGACAAGTAGCTAATGCTCATACCATATTTAATGGGATTTGGGCTTTTATATGGATCTTATTTACTAAACAATATGCAGGACTAATAAGGAAAATCCTACCAGGAGAAGAGAGAGTATATAAAAAAGAAGCTTCTTTTCTTAAGCCTCAACTTTTAGATACACCATCTGCTGCATTAGAGGCAGCTAAAAACGAGCTTGTAAGAATGGCAGAAATAGTTGAAGATATGTATAATCTTACAATGGATGCTCTATTTAAAAATTCCACACAAAACTATAAGGATGTGCTTATTATGGAAGATATCACGGATGTTTTAAAAACTTCTCTTATAAATTATCTAACTCAGCTTTCTACAGACTCTTTATCTAAAGGAGAAGCTAAAGAGCTTAATGCAATTTTAAGGGCAGTAGACGATGTGGAGAGAATTGCAGATCATCTTACCAATGTAATGGAAAAGGTGGATGTGAAAAATTCAGAGAGGGTAGAATTTACAGAATTTGCATGGAAGGATTTATCAGAGTTAAGAGAATTGTTATATGAAAATATAAGAGATTCTTACAGTATGATAAAGGATAGTACTGTATCGTATTTAGATGAGGTTTTATTAAGGGAGGAAAGAATTGACTATAAAGTAAGGCAATCAAAAGAAAACCATATTGAGAGAATTAAAAAGGGTATTTGTAATCCTATAGCAGGAATAATATTTAGCGATTTATTGATAGATTTAGAGAGAATTAGTGATCATTGTGTAAATATTGCACAAGAGTTTTATGAAGTGAATCGAGTAAAAAGAGAAAAAGTAATTTTGAGATAAAAATAATAAAAGGGTAGGAACCAGATGGTTCCTACCTTAATTTTTCTTCTAATTCTTCTTCGTCTCTGGTGAATATTTCAATATCTTCATCGGATAAGATATCTCCACTTTGTATCTCAATTATCTCTAAAGGGGTATCTCCTGCGTTTATAAGTTGGTGCTTTTTCCCTTTTGGTACAAATATGCTTTCTCCCTCGTATATAAAATATTTTCTATCATCTATTATTACTTCTGCAGTACCTTTTATAATTATCCAGTGTTCTGACCTATTTCTGTGAAGATGATAAGTTAGGAATGCTCCTTTGTTAATAGTTAACTTTCTTATAATATAGCCTTTATTTTTTTCAAGAATTTTGTATATTCCCCACGGTCTATATACCTCAGTATGGAATATGATTTCGTTTCTTTTTTCTTCTTCAAGTTTTTCAAGAAGTTTTTTAACTTCTTGTCCTTTACCCCTTTTGCTAATAAGTATGGCGTCATCTGTTTCAATAATTATTGCATCTTCGATCCCTATAACGCTTACTAATCTTTTATTACTAAATATTAGAGAATTTTTAGTGTCTAAGGTATAAACATCTCCTAAAACTACATTTCCATACTCATCTTTTTCTTTTACTTCATAGAATGAATCCCAAGAGCCTAAGTCACTCCATATTATTTCCATGGGTATCAACGCTACTTTATCACTTTTTTCCATGATTGCATAATCAATAGAAATATTGGGCATTGAATCAAAGTTTTCAATAATTTCTTTATAACTCTTAGAAAGATTTGAATAAATTTCAGGAGAATACTTTTTAAATTCTTCTAAGATAGTGGAAATTTTAAAAGCAAAAATTCCAGCATTCCAATAGTAGGAGCCTTCCTTTAAATATTTTTCTGCTGTTTCTAAGGATGGTTTTTCAACAAATCTTTCTACTTTTGTGTATTTATCTAAGTTTTCTCCTGCTTTTATATATCCGTAGCCTGTTTCTGGTTTTGTAGGTTTAATTCCAAAGGTTACTATATATCCATCCTTTACTGCAGAAAGGCCACTTTTCATATATTCAGTAAATTTTTCCTTTGGTTCTATTAAATGGTCAGAGGGAAAGACAAATACCTCTTCATCTGTATCAGTATGTAGTCTTTCTAACATATATTTACATGCTAAAGCAATAGCTGGAGCAGTATTTCTCCCAATAGGCTCCAATATTATATTTTTTGACATGTCTTTGTAGAATTTATCTGTTATACTTTTTATAAAATAGAAATATTCTTTGTTTGTTATAGTTACTATATCCTGAGGTTGGATCAGGTCTAAAATTCTTTCATAAGTTAGTTCTAATAGTGATTTGTCAGAGATTAATTTAATAAATTGTTTTGAAAATCTTTCACGAGAAAGCGGCCAAAGTCTTGTACCTTTTCCTCCTGCAAGTATTACAGCCCTCATTGTTACACCCCCTTCATGAATACTAATGGATAAAATGCATATATATTATAACATAATATATATAGTTAATTAACCCTGTGATATGGAATCTTTACTTTATATTTACCCCTAAATTTATCTTCTTTTAGCATAAAAGCACTATCTAAGTCGTGAAAAGTAAAGGCTCCTGTTCCAAGAGCAAAACGAATACTTTGATTAATACCAAGACTTGATTCTCCAATGCATCCTATCATTAAGCCCATATGGGATGCTTGAGCTATTTCAACTATGGTCAAAGCATCAGATATGCCACATTTCATAAGTTTAATATTTATGTAATCTACTGCCTTATTTTTTATTAAATCCAATACATCGTATTTATTTTTTGCGCTTTCATCAGCTCCTATTGGATAGGGAGAATTATATCTTACCAACTTTAAACCTTCCTTATCATGGATAGGAACAGGCTATTCTAATAAAGCTATGTCAATTCCTTTTTGGAAAAGTTTTTGGGTAAATAGAATGGCTAGCTTAGGTGTATATGAAGTATTAGCGTCTAAAATATATGTGGCACCTTTTGTTCTTTTGTATATCTCTTCCATAACTTCTAAATCTTCATTAATGTTCTTTCCAATTTTTATCTTTAGTATTCTAAAGCCTTCTTTATAGACTTTTTCTGCTTCTGTAATTCTTTCTTCTATGGATGCTATACCTATAGTTTTATCTGTTTCAATAATATCTTTCATCCCTCCAAGAAATTCGCAAACATGTATTCTAAGTTCTTCGCATAGGGCATCAAGGACAGCATATTGTATGCCTGTTTTCAAACTTGGATAGGAAAAGAATTTGTCTGTTTTTGCAAAGATTCTTTTATATTTCCTGGTATTTTCTCCTTTTAAAGCGTCATTATTGTCTTTTCTAAGTTTAATAATGACTCTATCCTTTCTCCTGTGACTCTAAAAGAGGGAGACGCTTCACCAAATTCCGTGTATCCTTCTTCTGTTTCTAAAAGTACTTCTATATTTTGAGCATTGACAGATGTTCCTACTGATATGCTAAAGGGTTTGATATATTTAGAACTATTTTTCTTAAATTTGATAGATTTTTTATTCCCAAATATTAAAGATACCTCCATTCCCTGTCATCTTTTCTTATAAACTCTTCCGCCTCTTTAGGTCCGTAAGTGTATGATTCATATATGGGGATATTGGGATCATTTTTCCAGAAATCCAATATTGGTTGTACAATCTCCCAAGATTTTTCTATCTCATCTTCTCTTATAAAAAGGGTTTGATCTCCTTCTATAATATCCAAAAATAGGGTTTCATATGCTTCAATGTTAGGTCCGCTCCATTCCATAGATGTAGGCATAGGACAAGAGAGTATACTCCCTCCTAAGGGACGAAGTTGGAAATTTAATACTATTTTATTTTCAGGTGCTATTTTAAAGCCAATAATATTTTCTTGGGGGATGCAATCTAAAATTTTAGAAAACAAGCCTGGGATTTTTCTAAATACTATGATTACAGAGGTTTCTTTTTTCTTTAATTTTTTCCCTGTTCTTAAATAAAAAGGTATGCCATCCCATCTTATATTCTCAATATAAAATTTTACTGCTGCATATGTTTCTGTGTTTGATTTATTAAGATTTTCATCTTTTAGATATCCTTTGTATTGGCCTCTTACTGCAAAGTTTGGTACTTCTTCATATTTTATCTCTCTAATACTTTTTAAAACTTTTACTTTTTCATCTCTTATTGCCTTTTCATCTATACAGCACGGAGGTTCCATAGCTATGATAGATAAAATTTGTATTAAGTGGTTTTGTATCATATCTCTTAAAGCTCCTACTTTATCATAATATCCGAGCCTTCCTTCAACTCCTATGTCTTCTAAAGCGGAGATTTGAATATGATCTATAAAGTTTCTGTTCCATATACCTTCAAATATTATGTTGGAGAATCTTAAGCCAAAGATGTTCTGTACTGTTTCCTTACCAAGAAAATGATCTATTCTGTATATCTCATCCTCTTTAAAATAATTCTTTAAAAGTTTATTTAGTTTTATTGCTGATTCAAGATCGTATCCAAAAGGTTTTTCAATAACAATTTTTTTCTTATTTGGATAATCTTTTAGAAACTCACCTAAATTTTTAATTATATTTTCAAAGGTAAAAGGAGGAGTAGCAAGATAAAAGATATATTCCTCATCTTTATAATTAGATATGACGTTTTTGAGGTTAATATAATCTTCTGGTTTTTCTAAATCTAATTTAACAAAATCAAAAAGGGCTGAAAAATTCTTATCTTCTGATTTTATAGATTCCTTTAATATCATATAAAATTCTTCCTTATTTATATTAGGTCTTCTTCCTGTACTTATAATTTTTATGCAATTTACAAGCCTATATTTTTTATAAAGACTATAAAGTACAGGATATATTTTATTCCTTGCCAGATCTCCTAATCCGCCAAAGATAACTATTATGAATTTCTTTCTCATTTAGGTCACCTCAAGATTTTTCTCACCTCATAACCATTTTTAGGATCTACTTTATAAGGAAGTAGAATCCATTCTTCATCATGCATAACCTCAGCATTTGGAATGAGAGTATACATGGGACTTAAAGTCTCCAATTCACAAAAATTGGGTGATGTATAAACTTCTATAGCACAGTTATCATCTGGATAAAGAGCTCCTTCCATATAATTAAACTTCTTTATGAAAGTATAATTATCCGTTGTAACCCCAACGAAACCCTCGTAACCAGCGGTACCTACTTTTCCTTCTTCTCCTGAAGGATAAATGAGAAAGAGATCTTCTTCAGGTACAAATTGACTACTTTTTATATTTGTACTACTTGATCCGCCCCATTTTTGCCAATAGGTAATCTTTTTAAGCTGCCAATCTCCTCTTGTGCCCCATGGGAAAAAGATAATGCCCTTTTTAGGGGGAATACAGGTTAGAGCCCATATAGCTCCAGGATATAGAGTTTTACCTTTGTTTGTTAGGATATGTCTTACAATAAAATTACCATTTTTCTCTAAAATGCTTAATTTTTTTTCCATTTGGGTAATAGGGTCAAAAGAGATAAAGCTTATTTTATCCTTTTCTTCTTCTACTTTACAAGGGCTATTATCAGGATTATAGGTATCTTTAGATTCTGGGGATATCCAAAAACGGTGTCCTCCGTAAAATTTCATTTCGCCAATGGATAGTTTTTCTTCTACATCATGGAATAGAACATTTTCGCCATTCTTAAAACCAAAAAAGAGTATCCTTGGTCCTACATCTGCAGTAACAATCATTTTTAAGTTATTTAATGTAACTTCATAACAAACCTCTCTTTTTCCAAAGGATACTTTTCTCCACTCCATTTTATTTTTCCTCCTTTTTGCAAAAATCTATATCAAGCCTACTGGCGGTTGGCCCTTTTTGATTTTGGTATTTACTTCCCTCTTTTTTATAATATGGAATCTCGGCAGGAGATGTGAGGGTATAAAAAGATATTTGGCATATTCTCATGCCTGGATATAGAGCAACAGGTACCCGATTTATATTTGAAAGCTCTAAGGTGATTTGTCCACAGAAACCTGGATCCACATATCCTGCCGTTGCATGTACGATAATACCAAGTCTTCCCAGGCTTGATCTACCATCTACTCTTGCCACTAAATCATCAGGCAGTTTAACTGTCTCAATGGTGGTACCAAGAACAAATTCACCAGGTCTTAAGAAAAAGGGTTTTCCATTTTCTACCTCTATTTTTTCCATTAAATCTTGGGGTTTATCTTGAGTAGGGTCTATATATGCTCTACCTTCAACTTTAAAGTGGAGAAAGATATTTCCCAATCTTAAATCTACAGAAGATGGTTGAATCTGTTTTTCTGGATCATCTAAGGGATGTATGTTTAGTTTTCCCTCTCTTAGATATTTTTTTATATCTCTATCGCTTAATATCAAGATTTGTCCTCCCTTCTTCTCTTTTAGTTAATTATTATATCACTTTTTATTAGATCACCTATTGTTTAGTTCCAATTTTAAAAATTTACTTTTAGTTAAAAAAATACTTGAAAAATTTTCAAATGGTAAATATAATATAGAAAATTTTATGGGAGGAAGGGAAAAGTGAATGTAGAAATATTATTCTTGGCTTATAAACCATTGCTTTACAAATATTTAGGGCTTCTTTTTACAAAGGATATAGATTTTGAGGATTTTAAACAGGAAGGTGAATTAGCATTATTAGAGCTCCTAAAAAGGTATGACCCTCAAAAGGGAGAGTTATCTTCTTACTTAAAAAAATCTCTGTATTATACTCTTTTAAGAATAAGGACAAGATTAAGATATGAGGAAGAATATGTGGAGGAATTAGGTGAAATTGAGGTTTACAAAGAAGATGCACAAGAGGAAAAGATAATTGATTTTTCGGGTTTATCGAAAAGAGAAAAGGAGATAGTAATGTTAGTTTATTTCAATAAATTAAGCATAAGAAAGACTGCAAAGATTTTAGGGCTTTCTCCAAGTAGTGTAAAGGTTTATAAAAAGAGGGCTATAAATAAGTTAAGATTTTGGTGTAAAATTTAATTGGAAAATATTTAAGGAGGTTATGGTATGGAATTTTATAGAGGAATATTAGTTATCCTCTTTATGGGGCTTATTTTAGAGATAGTGGTTTTTATTCATTATATCTCTAAATGGTTTTTCCCATTTGAATTTTATCTAAACATTTTTAATTTTGTCATGACTGTTGGTGGTATCATAGCAGTTATAAGACACATGATTAATAGGTTAAGGAGAGGATAATAGTTATTATGAAGAGTACTATTTTAAATGAAATAATAGAAAAAATGAAGGTTTTAAGAGAGAATGTTAAGAAGGTTATTATAGGAAAAGATGAAATAATTGATTATATGATTGTAGCATTGATTAGTAAGGGAAATGTACTTTTGGAAGATGTGCCAGGAGTTGGTAAAACTGTACTTGCTAAGGCTTTAGCAGAAAGTATTGAATTAGATTTTAAGAGGATTCAGTTTACACCTGATACTATGCCTTCTGACATTATAGGAGTAAATGTTTTTAATCCTAAAACCTTAGAATTTGAATTTAAGCCAGGACCTATTTTTACTAATATACTCTTGGCTGACGAAATTAATAGAACATCTCCGAGGACTCAAGCAGGTCTCTTGGAGGCTATGGATGAGGGAAAAGTAACTATTGATGGTGTTTTATATTTCTTACCTAAACCCTTCATGGTTATTGCTACGCAGAACCCAAGGGAGCATTTTGGAACTTATCCTTTGCCCGAATCCCAATTAGATAGATTTTTTATTTCCCTTTCTATAGGATATTTACCTTTGGAAAAGGAAGTGGAGATGCTGGAAAGTCAAATACTTTACCATCCTCTTGAAAAAATAGAACAAGTATGGAAGAAGGAAGATCTTTTGAAGGCTCAAGATATAGTGAAAGAGGTTTATATTGATAGGGATATTCTTAAATATATTGTAAATATAACTGATGCTACAAGGAAAGATTCTAATTTTTCCCTTGGGGCAGGGCCGAGGGCCTCTATTGCTTTGATGAGGGGATCTCAAGCTTTTGCTCTACTTGATGGAAGGGAATATGTGATACCAGAGGATGTAATTAGAATGGCTATTCCTGTACTTGTGCATAGAATAGTGCCAGCGGAAGTGGATAATACAACCAGATCTCGTAGGGAAGAGCTGGTGAAAGATATTTTAAAGAAGGTAAAGATACCAAAGGTAAGGGTATTGTGATTTATATTAATTTCACACCATTAGGATTTTTACTATTTTTTTTAGATGTAATCATTATGTTGGTGGGTATTAATGTTTATTCTGTACCAGTAATTCTAATGTCTTCTTTCATTTTTAGCCTTTTCCTATGGAATCTTTTAGAATTGATATTACAACCTCTTTTTTTGACGTTGAAGATTAAAACTTCAAAACTTGTAATGGAAGGAACGTCAGAAAACATATATATATTTATCGAGAATAGAGGTAATATTCCTAAAAGTCAGATTTATATTCTTTTAGGGAAAGATAAGGTTTTTGTGGGGGGATTAAGTAGAAAAGAGAAAAAGGAAATTTCTTTAATGTACAATTTTGAGAAAAGGGGAGTTACATCCTTTAATAAATTGAAGGTCAGATTTACAGGATCCTTAGGACTTTTATATCTTTACAAGAAATATGGAGTAAATGGTATTTCATATGTTTATCCTTTATATTATCCGTTGTCTAAGGATCTCTATCTTATTGGTGAAGGGGGTACAAAAACTTCTTTTTCTATACCTTCTGTACAAGGAGAAGAATTCCATTCTTTGAGAGATTATCAACCTCAAGATCCTCTAAAAATAATAGCTTGGAAGGCTTCTGCTAAAAAGGGAAAGTTTCTTTCTAAAAGTTTTGAAAAGTTAAAAAGAAAGGAAATTTATATTTTAATAGATAATATAATAGGTAAGAAGGATAAAGTGGTAGAAAGAGAATTTGATGAGCTTTTAAGGTTTGTACATTCTATTGCATTATTATCTCTTTTCTTAAATACTAAACTATTCATAAAGACTTTGACAGATAAAGAATATATTAATCTAAAAAATATAGAGGATCTAAGGATTTATCTGGCAGAAATGGATCTTAAGGAGAATTCAAGAGAGGATTATCTATATGATCATAATAGGGTAGATTTGGTTTTCTCGCTGGATTACTTATTCTGGGATGGGAAAATTAGCTATAAAAACTTTATAGGGGTTGAATTTCATGAAGAGAAGATTTTTAGCAAGAATTTTATGATCTATACATTAAAAGAAGATCCTCAGGAATTTTTAAATAGGTTTTTGTTTATTACACAAGCTTGAAAAGACTTATTGGAGTGAAGTAAAATCATTAAGGTTATGGAAAGGAAGAGAATAGATGTTAGAGATAATAGAATTGAAGACTCTATTGCAATAAGACTGGCGATCTTTTACCTTGTTTTTATATCTATCCTTTCGGTTTGGTATTTCTTAAATCTTTCTGCAGTATATATTGGGGGAATTCTTTTATTTACAACTTTTGGTTATATTTTTAGTTATCTTCGAAGGAGAAAGAATAATGTAATTTTAAAAATATTTATGACTATTGGTATGCTTTATCTTTTAAGGCAGTTTTTTGTGGAACTCATTAAAAATCCTTTTGATCCCAGAGTACCATTAGGAGTTTTTCTTATAAATCTTAATACTCTCCATAGCCTTGATTTACCAACAAGACTTGATTTATCTTTTTCCTTTTTTATAAGTTTAATTTTGATGGTTATTTCGGGAATTTTTGCCCGTGAAAGTCTTTTTATAGTCTTTATATTATTTCATCTCTTGGGTTTTGTAATTACCTTATTTTTATTAAATAATTACAAACCATCATTTTCAAAAGTAGCAATCTCATTTTTTATCGTATTACTTATAGGTTTTCTACTATTTCCCATATTGCCTAAGAATATTCATATAGGTTTTAGACAAGATATAATGTCTCAGTTAATTACAAGAATTACAAATATTCAAGGAGAATTATCTTCACCTTATAGTATGCAAAATACAAATCTATATAAATTGCCTGAGGGAAGAAAAATCCCTCCTTTACCTTTTAATGAAGAAGAATATTATGGGTTTGCACCTTTTGTGGATTTAAGACAAAGAGGAATGTTATCTTCCACATTAGTATTTAGAGTACTAACTTCCTGGGAGGTATATCATCGGGGAATTGCTTTTGATACATACAACGGCTTTGGATGGTATCAGAGCGAAGAGGAAATAAAAGATGTGACTACTGTGTCTCAGCCATTTCTTTTAAAGAATAATCCTCCCCTTGAAAATATGTTAAATAGAGCTACATATTTTATTGAAAAGGATATACCAAGTAATATAGTATTTTTACCCCATAATACTCAAAGACTTTATTTCCCGTCTCCCCTGATATTTATAGATGGTGAAGAGGGATATAGAGCGCCTTTTGATTTACCAAAGGGTCTTATATATACAAGTTTTTATAATGATATCTATCCGTTGGCTAAGGACTTACTAAATGCTAAAATTCCAGATAAGTATAAGTTTAGAAGATATCTTCAGTTACCAAATCTTCCCAAAAGAATATATGATTTAACCTTTGAAATTACAAAGAGTTATGAAAAGCCATGGGATAAATTGATGGCAATAAAAAAGTATTTAGAAAAATATGAGTATTCTCTTGATATACCTCCCCTTCCAGATAATATGGATGCAGTGGATGATTTTCTTTTTATTACAAAGAAGGGATATTGCGAACAATTTGCTTCCGCTTTTGCTGTTATGGCAAGAATTATTGGGATTCCATCAAGATTTATTACTGGTTATGGTCCTGGAGATTTGAATCCTTGGACTGGAATGTATGAGGTGAAGGTAAAAAATGCACATGCTTGGGTAGAGGTTTATTTAGAGCCAGTAGGTTGGATTCCTATCGATCCTACACCTTTTACTCCTTTAATAGAAGAAAGGGATAAGTTCTTCTCTATCAATCTATTAAGTGTACTTTTTGCTTCTATGGGTAAGGTAATAGAGGGTTTATTTGTCCTCTTATATAAGATAACCTTAGAGTATAGATATGTTGTATTTGCTTTATCTATTCCGTTCATTATATTGTTTTTCCGATGTTTAATGAATAGGGTTAGGCTTATTCAAGAGGATAGAATTTTTAGAAGAGTAATAAAGAAGCTTAAAAAGAAGGGTTTAATAAAGGATAATATAAGTTTATATGAGATGATGCGTCCTTTGGGAGAAGATGGAATAAAATTTGCTGGTCTGTATTATGCTTTAAAATTTGCTCCTCTTTCTGAAGAAGAGAGAAGAAATTATTTAAATGAGATGAAAGGTTATGCTGAGAAAATATTATCTAATCTTTCTGCCCGTTCCCAAAAGAAGATCTAATATTTCCATTACATAATTTTCTTTTAATGAAGTTTGGTTATAACTATAGCTTTCAATGACATTATGTATATGTTTTAAATAATCTTCCCATTCTTTTATTAGTATTTTCCAGGTATTTTCTGAAATTTTATCTTCAAAAAATTTTAGATGGTAAAGGCAAAGATCTGAGAAATCACCATTATAGTATGAAATAATCTTTTTTTCTAATTCACATATAGGGCATATATCCTCTTTTTGAATTTCTTTATCTTGGTACAATCTTGGGTTTAATAATAGGGCTTCTTTTAAATGTTCCTTACATAGATAAACGGGTTTATTTAAAGATTTATAGAATTTTTCTTTTTCTTTTTTTATTTTTTCACATATGGTACATTCTTTCATTTTGCTTTGTTATACCTTGTCATTTGAAGTTTTTTTAAGAAAAGCTCTGCATAATCTCTATTCCATGGGAAAGCCTTATAAATGTATTCTGGAGATTTTTTCCTTTTTGTGTTTGAGAAGGGTTCTATCTTTGCATATAGATTTGGAGCTATATTTTTAATAATCTCTTTATGAGGCTGACAAAAGTCATAGGCATTCTCTTTCCATAATTCAAAACTATCCTTATTTCTAAGTACATCTTCTAAAGCAAGAATATATAGTCTTTCGTATTCCTTTTCCTTTTCGCAAAATATACAAGAGATATTATTAGCTATTATTTTCTTTTTTAGATTTGGTAAGGTGTAATTTTTTATTATATCTTCGTAGATAATACTTATACCTAAGAGGTCATTAAAAGAAATTAGTTGCAAAGAATGCTCCTCACAAAATCCACCTTTTTCTCTTATCTCTCTTCTCAGAGATGGATCATTAACGCTTTCATATAGTATGTTTTCCATATAATTTCTTAAAGATTTTTGTACTAAAAAGCATAAAGGACAGCCTTCCCAAAAGAAAGCAGTTTCCCAAGATAGGTATAAAAGGCTTTTATTATTTCTTTCCATTTTTGAATATTTCCTTTATTTCTTCAATAAACTCTGGTACCTTTTCTTTTGGAAATCGAGGCCATGTAATAATTATAAGCAGAATTAAATATATTACAATAGAGATTCCTAAAGCTAAATCATTTTTAATAGAAGTATAAATCATCAATCCGTATGGTACTGCTTGGATACCATCTGCTATTGCTTTTGCCTTGAGCCAGGTAAGTAGAATTATAGAGATAATAAGAAAGGATAAAGAAAAGGTTATGGATATAAAGCCTGAAGAAGTAAGATAAAAAAGTACACCTGCAGATACTGTCATATCTGCATAGAGATCATGTTCTCCAATCCAATCCTTTGGGGCTTTTGATTTTCTTGCTAAGAAGCCATCAAGAACATCTGTTATCCAAGCAATTATTAGCCAAATTACAGCATATTTTAAACCAGCTTTCTTTTTTAAAACTCCTAAATACGATATGATAAATCCTATGAAAAGTCTGGTTATTGTTAACGTGTTTGCAAGGGTCTTTAACAAAGTCATTTTTACTCCTCCCTTATAAATCCCCTTTTGTAATAAATTATACTCTTTTTATTTCGTGAGTAAACATGAGAAAAATAAGATAAAATCTTATTTATTGACACATCTTGTATTCTTTGGTATAATTTTTTATAAAATTTTAACATTTGCTTTGTTAAGTTTAATTTTTAACTATTAAGAGGTAAAATGGCTAAAAAAAGTAAGTGGTGGAAAAGAAAATTTTTTACAATAATGATAATTCCCCACGATGCTTCTACTGCCAAAACACGAAGGGTTCATCTCAGTATAATTCTCTTAGTCATATTTGCCATTGTAGGTATAATTAGTACATCTTTAACTCTATATAGGATTGCATCAACCAAATTCAGCAGGGTTAAACATTTGGAAGTATTAGAAGAGGTTACAGAAAAACAAAAAGCACAAATTAAAGAGATAGACATATTAAGAGAGAAATTAAAAGAACTGGAGGAAACAGAGAAAAAACTTAAGAGTATTCTTGGTATAAAAGGAAGTCTTCCTCCTCCCAAGGATAAAAAAGTGGTTTCCTTAGGTATTGATTATGCACCCGATATTGATACATATGATTTTCAAAGAAAGATAATAGAAGTAAAAACATTAATTGATGAAAAACAGAGAGAATTGGCACGAGTAGAAAACGAGATTCAACGCCGAAAGAGTCTTCTTGTTGTAATACCTTCCCGTTGGCCTACCTTTGGATTTATATCTTCAGGATTTGGTTGGAGATTTCATCCCATTTTTAGGAAGGTTAGATTCCATACAGGTATAGATATTGTAACCTTTTGGGGGGCTCCTGTATATGCTACTGCAGATGGGATAGTTACATATGTGGGATGGGAAAGTGGATATGGAAAAGTTATAAAAATAAACCATGGAAGAGGTATTACTACTTACTATGCTCACCTCTCATCTTATGCTGTAAGCGTTGGCCAATATGTGAAGAAAGGACAATTTATAGGTAGAGTTGGAAGTACTGGCACCAGTATAGGACCTCATTTGCATTATGAGGTAAGAAGAGGGGGTAATCCAGTAAATCCATCTGCATATCTTTCGGTGGATATTATTAAAATTGGTAAATTATATTAGTTTAGGGAAGGAGGAAGATAATGTTAGGAAGAAAAGAAAAGCCTGAAGTTATGGATACAGTTATAGGGGGACAATCAGAGTTTGAAGGTAAGCTTGTTTCTAAAGCTTCTTTAAGAATTGATGGTAGATTTAAAGGAGATATAGAGGCTAAGGAGGCAGTCATTGTAGGAAAGACAGGATTTGTTGATGGTAATATAAAGGCTAATAAGGTGATAATTATAGGTGAAGTGGTTGGCAATATAATCTGTAGAGGTTCTTTAGAAATTCTTTCTACAGGAAAATTTAAGGGGGACTTGAAACTGGGAGGGAAAATATCGGTAGAAGAGGGTGGAGTGTTGCTTGGTAAAACTGAAATTTTGGAAGAGGATAAAATATCTGAGTTTTTTGATATAAATTTATCATCTTAATTAAATTTTAATCTTTCCTCTATTGTCACCTTAAATTAGTTTATATTAGAATATAAAGCAAGAACTTTTCAATGATGAAAAGGGGAATTCTCTTATGAGGTTCCCCTTTTTTGTTAAGGAGTTGTAAATTATGCTTAAGCCTTTTGATGGTTTTTATCCCGTAGTAGGGGACGATGTTTTTATTTCTGATAGGGCTATTGTTATTGGTAAAGTTACACTTAAGAAGGGGGTTAGTATCTGGGATTTTGCTGTAATTAGGGGTGATCTTGACTCTATTTTTATTGATGAGTTCTCAAACATACAGGAAAATGTTATTATTCATGTGGATGAAGAAAAACCTGTATATATAGGTAAGTATGTTACTGTAGGTCACTCTGCAGTTTTACATGGATGTAAAATTGGTGATAATACTCTTATTGGTATGGGAGCAATAATACTTGATGGGGCTATTATAAGTGAAAATTCCATTATAGGCGCAGGATCATTGGTACCTCAAGGCAAAGAAATTCCTCCTTATTCTGTTGTTTTGGGAATACCAGGTAAAGTTGTACGTAGTGTCACAGAGGAGGAAGTTAAAAGTATTAGGAAGAATGCGGAGTTATATTATGATTTAAGTAAAAAATATTGGAGGTGAGGATTCATGCCTAAAAACTTTCTACTAATTCCAGGTCCAACTCCAGTACCACAAGATGTACTCTTAGAGATGGCAAGAGAAATGATTAATCATCGTGGCTCAGAATTTGCACAAATTTTAAAGATTAACACAGATCTTTTAAAGAAAGTATTTAAAACAGAAAATGATGTACTAATATTAACAGCTTCTGGTACTGGCGGTATGGAGGCTGCAGTTGCCAATTTCTTTTCTCAGGGAGATGAGGTTTTAGTAGGAGTTTGTGGAGTTTTTGGTGAGAGATTTGCAAAGATATGTAAGGCTTATGGATTAAATGTTAAAACTATAGTTACTGAGCCTGGAAAAGGGATAGAACCAGAAGTACTTGAAAAAGCTTTAAAGGAAAATCCTAATGTTAAAGCTGTATTTTTGACCCATAATGAAACTTCCACTGGAGTTACAAATAATTTAAAAGAGCTTGCACCTATTGTAAAAGAAAATCCTGAAAGACTTTTAATTGTAGATGCAGTGAGTTCTTTGGGAGCTATAGATTTACCCACAGATGAGTTAAAGATAGATGTGGTGGTTACTGCTTCTCAAAAAGCATTAGAGTCTCCCCCTGGTCTTGCTATGGTATCGGTAAGTGAATTGGCTTGGAAGTTTAATGAGAAGGCAAATTTACCAAGATTTTATTTTGATTTAAGACAAGCAAAGAAATTTTTAGAGGAAGGAGCTACTCCTTTTACTCCAGCTGTTTCTATTTTCTTTGCCTTAAAAAAATCGCTTGAAAATATCTTAAATAGAGGTCTTGAAAATAACTTTAAGAGACATAGTTTATTAGGTAAGGCTGTAAGAGAGGCTATAAAAGCTATTGGTATAACTAAACTTCTTGCAGATGAAAGATGGGCTTCTAATGCAGTTACACCTGTAATTCCCCCTGACGGTGTAAATCCCGATGATTTGAGGAAATATATAAGAAGTAAGTTTGGGGTTGTTTTGGCAGGAGGACAAGGCAACTTAAAGGGTAAAATATTTAGAATAGGACATGTAGGCTATGTGGAACCTACAGATATATTAGTAGCATTATCTGCGGTAGAAGTATCCTTAGAAAATGTAGGATATAAGGGAATAAAAGGGAAAGGAGTACAAGTAGCAGAAGAAATTTTTTCCCAAAATTCTAATTAGGAGGGGGAAGAATGGAAAGATATAAGGTATTGGTTTCTGATCCATTAGCGGAAACTGGACTAAATAAATTAAAAGAATGTTTTGATGTAGATTATAAGCCGGGGCTTTCTAAAGAGGAGCTTCTTAATATCATTGAAAATTATGTTGCTTTAGTGGTGAGATCCGAGACAAAGGTTACAAAAGAAGTTATAGAAAGAGCCAAAAACTTAAAAGTTATTGGTAGGGCAGGGGTAGGAGTTGATAATATTGATGTAGAGGAAGCAACAAGGAAGGGAATTCTTGTCATAAATGCGCCTGAAGGTAATACTATAGCTGCTTGTGAACATACTATTGGATTAATGTTAGCTATTTCTCGTAAAATTCCTCACGCCTTTTGGCTTTTAAAACAAGGTAAGTGGGAAAGAAAAAGTTTTATAGGTAATGAACTTTATGGAAAAACTTTAGGTTTGATTGGACTTGGAAGAATTGGATCTGAGGTAGCAAAGAGAGCAAAATCCTTTAGAATGAGAATTATTGCTTATGATCCTTTTATATCCTTAGAGAAGGCAAAAGAGCTTGAAGTTGAGCTTACCAATGATCTTTATTATCTTCTAAGAGAAGCGGATTATGTCTCATTACATTTACCATTGACCCAAGAGACAAAAAACCTTATTGGAAAAAAAGAATTGGAAAGCATGAAACCTACTGCTTATCTTATTAATTGTGCAAGAGGTGGACTTGTAGATGAAACTGCTCTTTATGAGGTATTAAAGGATAGAAAAATAGCTGGTGCAGCCTTAGACGTATTCAAGAGTGAACCTATAGAGCCTGATAATCCTCTTCTAACCTTAGATAATGTGGTACTTACACCCCATTTAGGTGCTTCTACTCAAGAGGCTCAAGAAAAGGTTGCTCTTATTGTTGCGGAGGATATGATAAGATTCTTTAAAGGAGAAGTTGTTACTCATGCTGTTAACTTGCCAATCCAAGTTTCTTCAGAGATTTTACCCTTTATAAGGCTTGGAGAGAAGCTGGGTAAGTTATTGGCACAAATTGTCAATGCTAATCCTGAAGAATTAGAGATACAAATATGTGGAGAATTAGCTAATAAAATAGGGACTTCTCTTGCCTCAGCAGTAATTAAGGGATTTTTGGAACCTATATTAGGTGAAGAAGTAAACCTAATAAATGCTCTTCCTATGGCAAAAGATAGAAAGCTGAAGATCAAAGAAGTAAGGACAGAAGAAACGGATACATACAGGACTTCATTAAGATTAAGATTGAAAACAGAAAAGGGATTTATAGAGCTTTCTGGGACTGTAAGTAGAGATCAAGAGAGACTTTTAAAGATACAAGACTATTATTTAGATCTTGCTCTTGCTCCTTACCTTTTAATTGCATTTCATATTGATAAACCAGGTATTATTGGTCAAGTAGGTACTATTTTAGGTGAAAATCAAATCAATATTGCTGCAATGCAGGTAGGAAGAAAAGAGGTAGGGAAAGATGCAGTAATGGTACTTGTAATTGATAATCCTGTGGGCGAAGAAGTATTAAATAAAATAAAAAGATTAGAAAATATCATTGACGTATATTATGTCTGCATCTAATAGGATACATGGATTAATACAGGTATATACAGGTGATGGGAAAGGAAAAACAACAGCCGCTTTAGGGCAAGTTGTAAGGATTTTAGGGCATGGATTAAAAGTACTTTTTGTACAGTTTGTAAAAGGAAATAGTTTTACAGGAGAATTTCTCTTTGCTCAGAAAGTAGAAAATTTAGATTTTTGGCAGTTTGGAAGAGATTGTATTTATTCTTCTGGCATAAGAGAGAATATTATTGAATGTTATGTTTGTGGGGAATGCTTTATAGGAAAGGAAGGACCTACAGATAAGGATTTAGAAGTGGTGAGAGGGGGATGGCAAAAGGTGCTAAATAATTTCAATAAGTATGATCTATTGGTATTAGATGAGATCAGTCTTGCCATATATTATGGGATAATAAAGGAAGAGGAAGTAATAGATTTTCTAAATAAAAAACCCGAATATCTTGAAGTAATATTAACTGGAAGATATATGCCTGAAAGTATAAAAGAAAAAGCTGATTTAGTTACAGAAATGAAAGAGATAAAACATCCATATCAAAAGGGGATTAAAGCAAGGTGGGGTATTGATTATTAAAATCTTAATGTTCCTGTGAACTTATATTTTAATTTTAAATTTGAGGAATCTTCCTTATCAAGAAAAGTACTAAAATTGAGATTTAATAGATTTAGATTTAAACCTATGCCTAAGGTATAGTTTTGGATATTTGTAATATTTCCTGCGCTTCCCAATCTTATTACCAATATATCTCCCAGATTTTGTTCAAGCCCAAATCTTAAAAGATTTAAATCTTTTGTATTTGAAAATTTTTCTACGTCTACCAAATCTAAATAAAGGTTAGTTGTGTCATTAAAGAAAGAAAGATTTAAACCTAAGCTATATTTTAAAAGTGTTGTTACTTTATATTCATTATCAGATAATTTTTCTATAGTAATTCCCTCTCCTACAACACCTGTTCTAATGTTTCCAACTTTTAGAAGTATACCTAAATTACCCTTTATCAAATTTTGTCCTTCCACATAATTGGCTGATGTTCCAAAATAAAGGTAATTGGTGAGAGGAAAGGATATAGCTCCTCTTATATTTTTAAAGGTATATTGCTGAGTATTGGGATCAAAGGATAAGTCAACACTTAAGGCGTAAAAAGTAGTTGACGGATAAAAGTATGATATTTTTACAGTTTGATTATTTGTAGAATCTATAGAAAAGGAAAGATAGGAGAATTTTTTTAGAGATAAAGTAGCGGGGCTAAAAAAGTATGTTTCTCCATCACTATTAAGGGTTACAAAAGTAAATCCTAAACCTGCTGATTTAGCATCAAAAAGTGTAAGATCCTCTTGTGCAAAAGAGGAACCAAAGATAGAAAGATATAAAATTATAAATATTAAAAGTATTTTCTTCATAATGTTATATCTCCTAATAAATTATAGTATAATATTTCAAATATGAAAATAGGATTTTCTTTTTTATCTTTAAAAACTTATTCAGTAAGAAGAGCTATTGACATTACTCAAAATTTAGGGGGTAATACTTTAGAGCTTTTTGGAGATCTTGTCTTATTTTTTAATGGAAGACTGTTAGAGAAACCAGAAAGGATAAGAGAATATGCAGAAAATAAAAATTTCTTTCTTACTATGCATCTTCCTTATATAGATATTAATTTAGGATCCTTTAATAACCTTATATGGAAGAGTAGTGTGGATGGTGTTTTGAAAGCATTGGATTATGCATATAAGATAGGTGTAGAAAGGGCAGTATTACATCCTGGGCGTGTCCCTCTAAGAATTTTCCTTCTAAAATATCTCGCAAAGAAAAGGCTGAAAAAATCTTTAGAAATAATAATGGATAAAGCAGATAAATATGGTATAGAGATTACCCTTGAAAATACCTACCTTGGTGATAATGATTTGTTTGAAAATGTAGAGGAGTTTAAAAAATTTATTGATACATTTAGAGGAAGATTAAAAGTTTGCTTTGATTTTGGACATGCAAATATTTCACCTCAAGGGCTTTATAAATCTTTTGAAGTATTAAGACCACTTATTAACCATATTCATATACATAATAATAATGGAACAAAAGATGAGCATCTTTCCTTAGTAAAAGGGAAAATTCAATTTGAGGAATATTTAGGTTTTATCAGAAATTTTAAAGGATCTATTATTTTAGAAATTAACTCTTTAAATGAAAAACGTGAGGATTTAAAAAGAAGTATACGATATTTGAAGGGAGAGAGATAATCTCTCTCCCTTTTTATTTTTAAATTATATCTGTTCGCTTGAACCGAGGACGTTTCTTAATTTATGTTTTACTAATTTTTTGACCTCGTCTCTTGCTGGACCAAGATATTTTCGTGGATCAAATTCCTCTGGATGTAATGCAAAAATTTCTCTAATAGTAGCAGTAACAGCAAGTCTTAAATCAGTATCTATATTTACTTTACAGATTCCCATTTTTGTGGCTTCTCTTATCATTTCTTCTGGTACACCTTTTGCTCCTCCTAGTTTTGCTCCATATTTATTTGCCTTTTCTACATATTCAGGAAGTACTGAAGATGCTCCGTGTAAGACTAATGGGAATCCTGGAAGTCTTTTAGCAATTTCTCGTAATCTGTCAAAATCTAATTTAGGTTCACCTTTAAACTTATAGGCGCCATGGCTTGTACCGATAGCTATAGCAAGGGAATCTACTCCAGTTCTCTCAACAAATTCTACTGCTTTATCTGGGTCAGTGTAAGATGCTTCTCTTTCAGAAACTACTACATGTTCCTCAACACCAACCAATCTTCCAAGTTCTCCTTCTACTGCTACTCCTCTCGGATGCGCATAATCAACAACTTCTTTTGTAATTCTTACATTCTCCTCAAAGGGAAGATGAGATCCATCAATCATTACAGATGTGAAACCAGCATCGATTACTTCTTTACAAAGTTCTACACTATCACCATGGTCTAAATGCACTACTATTGGGATATCAGGAGCATCTTGTACTGCTGCTTCAATTAACTTCATTAGGTATACAAGTTTTGCATAGTTTCTTGCACCTTTTGATATTTGTAGGATTAAAGGTGATCTTTCTTCTTTTGCTGCTTCAATTACTCCTTGTAAAATTTCCATATTATTTACGTTAAAAGCTCCTATTGCATATTTACCATAACATTTTTGGAATAATTCTTTTGGGTTTACTAAAGGCATTTTTATACCTCCTTAAAATTTAGGAATTTTACTTAGTATAGCATGATCTTTTATGAGAAAAATTAAAAAAATTTTAAATTGACTTAATAGATATATGTTTTTATAATATACCCCATGAAGTATATATCTGGAGGTGAAGTAATAATGAATATGCCAAGAGTAATAGTATATTCAACACCCTCTTGTCCTTGGTGTAACGCAGCTAAAAGGTATTTACGAGAGAGGGGTATCAGATTTTATGATGTTGATGTCTCTAAGGATAAAAAAGCAGCAGAAGAAATGGTAAGAAAATCTGGTCAAATGGGGGTTCCTGTAATAGATATTAATGGACATATAATAATAGGCTTTGATAGAGCTAAAATAGATAGGTTATTAGGCCTTAGATAAAAAATAGTAGGAGGTGAAAGACGTGAAAAGAGTAATCCCATTAGAGGATAGGGTGCTTGTTAAAGTTATAAAGGAAGAAGAAAAAACACCTACAGGTATAATTCTTCCTGATGTAGCAAAAGAGAAGCCTCAAATAGCTGAAGTTATTGAAGTAGGAGATGACGAAACTATAAAGGTGAAAAAAGGAGATAAAATTATCTTTGCAAAATACTCTGGAACAGAGATCAAGGTTAATGGTGAAGATTATCTTATTTTGAGTAAAGCAGATATTCTTGCAAAGATAGAAGAATAAGGGAGCATTAATGCTCCCTTATTTCTTATTCTTTAATCACCTTCAATACAAAGGAATTAACTTCTTCATTATTAAGGAAAACTTTAACTAAGTAATCTCCCTCTCTCTCAAATGAGAAGTTGGATACTTCATCAAATAATGTAATAACAGATCCAGCATTTATTTCAAAGCTTTGAGGTTCTGATTTATACAATAATTTTTTGTCAGGTGAGAAAATTTCTATGTGTTGGTTGTATTCACCTTCACCAGACATCCAGCCATTTATAATAATAAATGAATCTATTAATGGTAACTCATCGGTAGCGTAATATTCGTAGACTCCTTTTATAGATGTTAGACCATCATGGTTTTCATAAATCTCAAGGGCAGGAAGAGAAAAAACTAAAATAGGTTTTTGAGTCAAAACTTCTGGAATTTCCACATCTTCGTCATTTTCTAAAATAAATAAGGGTATTTCTTTTAAAAGTTTTCCGTCTGCTTTCACTTGTACCCAATGAACTCCTGGCTCTTCGAAGGCTACATCTTCAAAAGTCCCTAAAGAATATAGTACATCGTTTTCTCTTTCCAATTTAAAGCTACCATTGATAGTACCTAATATCTTCTCTTTACTTGGATTTAATAGATTTAATTCTATATCGTGTTTTCCATTCCCCATCCATCGAGCGTATACATGAAAAGTATCTGTTTGGGGAAGACTGTCAAAATTAATTATACTAAATATTCCGTCAATTAAGGTAAGACCATATTCGTCTTCTATTATACTTGAAGCTATTGCAACACCTATTAGTTTTATACTATTGGGATTTTCTTGTGCATAGGATAGACTAAAAATAAAAAAAATAGAGATTAAGAGAAAAGTAATAAACTTCTTCATGAGATTTTCTACTCCTTTCTTTAAATCTTCTTGGAAATATTATAAACTAAATTAAAAATTTTTTAAATAAGAACTTAAATATCTGGGAGGTTCTTATCATGATAAATGTGGAATTTAGAGGGGCAATAAGAGCAGAGATAGAAAATCCTCAAAGAGTTATAGAAATTTTGAATAACAATAAAGAGATAGCTTCTAAGCTTTTAAACGAAGGGGAGATTCCTGTTGGAGTGAGGGTAGATGGAGAGATAGAAGATCTTAATTTTATGATTGCTGAGGATATTAGAATAGATATTATTGGTAGTAGATCTAATTTAGGTAGGAGAATATTAGAAAGAAGTTTTATATTTCTTTTAAACTTAGCAGTGTCCAAGGTTTTTCCTGATCAAAAGGTTTTGGTAGAGCATTCTTACCATAAGAGTCTTTATGGTAGATTCAAAAATTATATACCGAAGTGGGATGATATGGAAAAAATAAAAGAAAAGATGAGAGAGTTATCAGAAAGTGACATAACTATACAAAAAAAATATATGGATAAAGAAGAAGCGCTAACCCTTTTTAAAGAAAGGAATGAGGAGGATAAAATTAGACTTATAAAATACATACCTTTTTCTAAGATTCCCATTTATTTTGTAGATGACCATTATGAATATTCCTTTTTACCCTTGGTGCCTTCCACATCTTTTTTGAAGACCTTTGATTTAAAACTTTATCAGCCTGGTTTTATATTAATTCTTCCTGATGATAAGGATATAGAAAAGCTTAGTGAATTTAAAGAGATAGTTAAGTTATTTCAAGCTTTTTATGAATATAAAAATTGGCTTGAAATATTAGGACTTATAGATGTGGCATCTTTAAATGAAACAATTGAAAGGGGAGAGGTTTCAGAAGTAATAAAAGTGGCAGAGGCTTTACATGAAAAAAAGATTGCCCAAATAGCTGATGAAATTTGTTCTAAGCTTCCAGACTTAAAACTGGTATTGATAGCTGGACCTTCATCCGCAGGTAAAACTACCTTTAGCAAAAGATTACAAATTCAGTTAAAGGTGAATGGCTTGAGACCTATTGTCATAGAGATGGATGACTATTTTTTACCTCCCCAATATATATCAAGGGATGAATATGGAAATTATGATTTTGACAATCCTAAGGCTGTAGATATAGAACTTCTCAATGAGCATTTAAATATAATTATGAATGGGGGAGAAGTGGAACTTTTCAAGTATAATTTCCAAAAGAAGAGAAGGGAAAAATCAGGAAGGATAGTAAAAATAGATGAGAGAAGTATCATAGTGATGGAAGGAATCCATGCCTTAAATCCAGAAATGACAAATCTTGTTCCTGGCCACATGAAGTATCATATTTTTGTAAGTGCCTTGACCCATCTTAATATAGATAATCAAAATAGGGTACCTACGACTGACTCTCGCTTAATAAGAAGAATTGTAAGGGATAGTATTTTTAGAGGATATGGTGTTGTAGATTCCATAAGACAATGGCCTTCTGTAAGAAAGGCAGAAGATTTATATATTTTTCCAACCCAGGAAAGAGCTGATGTAATGTTTAATTCTGCATTAGTTTATGAGTTTCCAATTCTCAAAACTTTTGCTGAACCAATGCTTAAAGCTATTCCTCCATATTATCCAGAATATCCTGAGGCAAAAAGACTTCTTGATATTCTCTCTCATTTTCTGCCCTTGTCTCCTACCGAGGTTCCTATGACCTCTATTTTGAGAGAGTTTATAGGAGGGAGTTCTTTTACATATTAAAATCTATATTCTTCAAAGAGATCTGTAGAAATATATCTTTCTCCAGTATCAGGTAGTATTACTACTATATTTTTATTCTTATTCTCTTCCCTTTTTGCAACTTTTAGCGCTCCATAAGTAGCAGCTCCTGATGAAATACCACATAATATTCCTTCTTCTCTAATTAATTTTTTTGCGGTTTCTATGGCATCTTCGTCTGAGACTTGTATTATTTCATCTATAATATTCAAATTAAGCACCTTTGGTATGAAACCAGCTCCTATACCTTGAATTCTATGAGGATAAGGATTGCCTCCTGATAGTACTGGAGATTTTGATGGCTCTACTGCAATGATTTTGATACTATTTTTTCTACTTTTAAGAGCTTCTCCTATGCCTGTTATAGTTCCTCCTGTACCTACTCCACCAACTATTATATCTACCATCCCATCAGTATCTCTCCAAATCTCTTCTGCAGTAGTTTTTCTATGAACCTCTGGATTTGCAGGATTTTCAAATTGCATAGGTATAAAGTACTTTTCAGGATTTTCTCTTACTATTTCCTCTACCTTTTCAATGGCACCTTTCATACCCTTCTCTTTTGAAGTAAGAATAAGTTCTGCCCCAAAGGCTCTTAATAAAGCTCTTCTTTCAAGACTCATGCTTTCAGGCATAACAAGTATTAATTTATAACCCTTTATAGCGCAAACCATGGCAAGACCTATTCCTGTATTCCCTGAGGTGGGTTCAATAATTGTCTTTTCTTTGGATATTAAGCCTTCCTTTTCTGCCTTTTCAATCATGGATAAAGCTATTCTATCTTTTATGCTTCCTCCTGGATTGAAGGATTCTAATTTTGCAAATACATTTGCATAACATCCTTGTGTGATTTTATTTAATTTAACTAAGGGAGTGTTTCCTATTAGTTCTAATATATTATTTGCTATTTTCATTTTTCCCTCCATATTAGCTTTTATCTAACTTAGAGTAATTATATCATACTTATTTAGTATTTTTTCAGCCTTTGGTATAATTATCTAAAAAAGTTTAGGAGGTTTACTTTTGAGAAATAAGCGAAATTATATTTTAGCCTTTTGGGATCCAGTCTTTTTTATAAATGGGATGATCTTTTTGAATGTTAATACGGTGATTCCTTATTTTATTATTGCTCTTTCTGGAACTACCTTTCATATAAGCTTGGCAAACTTTTTAGCTGTTCTTGGGAGTTTCTTATCTTCTATCTTTATTGCAAGATATGTTCAGAGATTAAGGATAAAAAACAAAGTTTTTGCTAAAATTCTTCTTATTCAAAGATTTAGCTTCTTAATTTTTGTCTTTTTATTTCCTTTTATTCTTAAATATTTTGGAAAAACAGCTACTATTTATTTATTCTTACTTTTTTACGGAGTATTTAACTTATTTGTGGGAACTTATGGACCCTTTTATTTTAGCATTTTGGATAAGATACTGCCCTTTGAAGAGAGGGGACGTGTAGTAGGTAGAGGTAGTGCATTAGGAAATTTGATTGCTATTTTTATGACTTTCCTTTTAAATTTTTATATAAGCAAAATCCCTTTTCCTTATAATTTCTTTCTTATATTTCTTACCGGTACCTTTATTCTACTTTTGGATGCTCTGCTTTTTTATTTTATGGAGGAAAAAGAGGGAGATTTTTATAAAGATAGTTTATCCTTTTCCCAATTTATGAAGAGGGCTTTTTCTATTTTAAAAATTAACCCTGTCTTTAGGAAAGTTGTAGTATCTCTTCTATTTTTAGGTCTTTCTCTTACCACTTTGCCTTATTTTATTGTTTATGCTAATAAAAATTTTGGGTCTTTGAATAATATAGTTACAGCCTTTAATTTTGGTTATATTCTCTCCAGTGTTTTGGGAAGTTTTATTTTGGGTGAGTTGACAAAAAATTTAGGATACAAAAAAGTATTATCCTTAGGTATAGCTCTTGGTTTAGTTGGATTTATTGTAGTTTTTATATTTAGAAATTTAATTGGTACAATTCTTGGTAGTATTCTTGTTAATTTAACTTTTGTCTCTAACATTCTTACCTCTGGGTTTATCATAACAGGAGTATCTCCTAAGAAAGAGCTCCCTGTGTATTTGGCGGTAAGTAACACTATAGTGATGGCTTTTTCTTCTTTAATGCATCTTTTGAACGGAGCTATAATAAAATATTGGGGTTTTTATGTGCTCTTTTTTGTCTCCTTTATTTTTCTTGTATTTTCCTTTGTTTCCATAGGGCGAGTGGTTATTACATCTACTGGTAACTGAAATGTATTTTCTAAAACCTTATAACCCATAGGAACCGGTGCGGTAATCTCTATTTCAGATAACTTTTCAAGGAGAGGGAAGATACATTCTTTAGGAATAGCAGATGTGGTTTTTACTGGTACAACTTTATATTTGCCATTTTTTATTCTTACCGTAGTAGTTAAAGTTCTTTTAGGATTTTTAAACTCCTCTAAGGCGTAATTTCTTCCTTTTTCACACTTATTTCCTTTAACCATAATATCTTCTCCTATCTCTATCTCTAAACTGCAACTTAAGGGACATACTATACAAGTTATTTCCTTTTTCATATTATCCCTCCATGAAGAATTTAGGATTTTCAATATCTCTTAAAAATTCAGGTTTTACTTTTATGACTATCATTTCTGCTGGTTTTACTACTGGAAATCTCCATTCTTTTATTCTTTTATCTTTATCTTTTAGTGTTAAAATGGCTGATTTTTGAGGCTCTTTTACCCTGAAATAAAAAGTGATATCTTCTAAAATAGGAAAACTCAGATATTGAGGTACTACAAGTCTTAAGTTTCCATCAATCTGAATATGTACTCTTTTTTCCATATTTATTTCATTATTTATATAACTTACTGCAGATTTTCCTGCTAAAATTCCTTGTAAAGTTACATAGTCTACTAAGTCGTTTACAAGCAAAGAGTTTCCACATGAGAAAATACCTTCTTTTAAAGTATAGAGATATTGGTCTACATAAGGTCCTTGGGTCCTTGGATCTAAGGGTATATTAATGTTTTCTAATAAATCATTTTCTGGAATTAAACCTGTAGAAAGGAGCAGTGTATCACATTCTATAAATTTTTTATCCTCTATTATAGGATTCTCATTATCATCTACGGGAGCTATATATACACCTTCCACTCTATCTTTTCCTAAAATCTCAACTACTGTGTGTTTTAGATAAAGAGGTATATTATAATCTTCTAAGCACTGTACTAAATTCCTTGTGAGTCCTCCAGGATAAGGGAGTTTTTCTACCACACCTATAACTTCTGCTCCTTCCCATTTTAACCTTCTTGCCATAATAAGTCCAATATCTCCAGATCCTAAAATAAGTATTTTTTCTCCTGGAAGGTATCCTTCTATATTTACTAATCTTTGAGCAGTACCAGCTGTATATATACCTGCTGGTCTTGTGCCAGGAATTTGTAAATTTCCTCTTGTTCTTTCCCTACATCCTGTGGAAAAAATTATGGCTTTTGTTTTAATTTCCCAGATGCCATCTCTATTTATAGCTGTAATTTTTTTATCCTCCGTTATATCTACTACCATTGTTTCAAGCCATACTTCTATATTAGGATATTTTTCCATTTCTTTTATGAAACGGTATGCATATTCTGGACCTGTAAGTTCTTCTTTGAAATATATGACGCCAAATCCGGGATGTATGCATTGGTTTAAAACCCCTCCCAATTCTTCATTCCTTTCTAAGATTAATATGCTTTTTCCCCTTTCTGCTGAAGAAATACTTGCTGAAAGTCCCGCTGGTCCTCCCCCTATTATTGTTATATCAACTTCTTTTTGCATATTTCCACCTCACTTTATTTTCTCCATTAAGTAAGAAAGATTTTCCACCCCTTAAGGTAATCATGTTCATGGGTATCTCTAATTCTTCGGAGAGGATTTTCATAATGTGATAACTACAGAAGGCACCTTGGCATCTTCCCATACCTGCCCTTGTTCTTTTTTTAATAGCTTCTAAGGTACGAGCGGGAAGAGGTGAATTAATTGCATTTCTTACTTCCATCTCACTAACATGTTCACACCTACAAATTATATGTCCCCATCTTGGATCTTCTTTTATAAGATTTTCCTTTTCTTCCTCAGTCAATTCTTTAAAGGATACTATTTTTTCAAAATTTTTTATATTTCTCTTTCTTTTTATATTTTCTTTTTCCATGAGCCATTCTACTGCAATTTTGGCAAGAGATGGGGCAGAGGTAAGCCCTGGTGAATCTATACCTGCAAAATGTAAAATGTTTTTAAATTCTGGGATCTCTTGTACAAAGAAATCTTTGTATGTACTTGATGCTCTTATTCCTGAAAAGATATTTATTACGAGGTTAAAGGGCACATTAGGAGTTAATTTTTTAACTTTCTCCTTTACTTCAAAAAGTCCTTCCGTGGAAGTGCTTTTATCTTCTTTGTCCTCTATATTTTCTGCAGTAGGTCCTAATAAGATGTTACCGTCTACTGTTGGAGTTACAAGGACTCCTTTCCCTTTTTGAGTAGGTACATGGAAGATGGTACTTTTTACAAAGTTTTGAGTCTTTTTATCAAGAACAAGATATTCTCCCTTTCTTGGGGTAATTGCAAAAGGATAATCAGGATCTAATAAGTGGATTATTTTATCAGCGTATATTCCTGCACAGTTTATTATGTATTTACAATAATACTCTGATTTATTTGTTATTACTTTGTATCCTACATCCTTTTTCTCTATTATTATTGCTTCTTCACCAAGTTTTATTTTTGCCCCATTTTCAATAGCATTTTCTAAGGCATGGATGGTAAGAAGAAATGGGTTAGTTATACCCGAGGTGGGAAAGAACAAGGCATATTTTACTTCTTCATTTATATTTGGTTCTCTTTTTAAAATTTCTTCTCTTTTTAAAAGTTGTATCTCTGTTGCTCCATTAATTATTCCTCTTTCTTTTAGCTCAAGAAGAGTTTTTAGTTCCTCATCATTAAAGGCAAGTACATAGGCTCCTATTCTTTTAAAGGGTACTTTTAATGCGTCACATAAATCTTTGTATAGTCTGTTTCCCTCCACATTAGTTTTAGCCTTTAAAGTACCAGGTAGTGGATCATATCCTGCATGAACAATAGCACTATTTGCCTTTGTAGATCCCATTGGTATATCCTCCTCTTTATCTAAGAGGAGGACAGAAATCTTATAAAAGGATAATTCTCTTGCAATTAAGCTTCCTATTATTCCTCCCCCAATTATGATTACATCTTCCATTTTTTTACCCTCCTTTTATAAAAAGCAAAAACCGCCCACACTTTTATAAAGTGGGGCGCTTCTCCTTATCTCCTCGCCCTTTTTATATTTAAATTTTTTATAATTATAGCATAAAGATTAATTATTTAAAATACCCTGAGAAGCCCAATAACCTTCCCTATAATGGTAAAGGGAGGATAGATTACAGAGTATCTTTTATTTGCAGGCCTTAAGCATGGTATTCCATATTCTTCAGATAGATATTTTACGGTGGATTCTCCATCTTTCAATGCTACTACAATATCTCCCTTCTCTGCTGTGGGTTGCTTCTGCACAATGATAAGATCTCCTTCTATTATATGGGCCTCTATCATACTATCTCCTTTTACTCTTAATAGGAAGCTTAAATCAGGATTTTTAATCAATCTCCTTGGTATTGGTATATATTCTTCTGTATTTTCGGGAGAATCAACAGGAACTCCTGCTCTAATAGTACCTACAAGAGGTAAGATACAATATTCTTCTCCATCATTACTTCTTAAATGAAATCTTCCATTTTTATCTTGTACGAGATAGCCTTTATCTACAAGAGCTTTCAGATGAAAATAGGAAGATCCTGAAGATTTTAAACCAAGAGCTCTTGCTACTTCTCTTACAGTGGGCATTCTTTTTTCTTTTCTGCAATAACCTATTATAAATTCTAAGACTTCTTTTTGTTTTTTACTTAAGTATGCTTTGTAAACTCTCATAATAATTATTATAACATAATTACCTGAACTAAAATAAAGTTTTTTCAAGGTACTTGACATAAAAGATATTTTTAGTAAAATAACAAACAGTTAAAGCTTTTCTGGGTGGCAAGAAAGGAGGTGAAGAAGGGACCTTTAGGTTGCCACTTGTGAGAAGCAAACTGGTAAGGTAAGTTAACGACACTTACCAGGTAGTCATAAAAAATATAAAAAATTTAAATCCTAAGGGGGTCAAGGAAAGATGAAGAAATTAGTATGGTTGTTAGTTTTAGCTCTTCTTGTGGTTCCTGCATTTGCCGCCAATTTAAGTACTTCTAATTGGATTGGTGTAGGATTTCATACCAGATTAGTTCCATATGGTGGTCAATACTATGTAATTTGGGGAACTTGGGCTTCTGGAAATATTAACTACTCTTTATCTGGAAGCTCCAATCTTGGTAGTGTTAATGCTAATGTGAAAATCAATTTACCAGGGGCAACATTTTCTGATAACTGGGTATCTGGAACAATTACATTCTCCAAAGTATTAAATACACCATTAACTGTATCCTTCCATAAGGGAACATTGAGCGTTTCTGGAAGTTCATTATCCGGTGCAACTGGTATAAGCGTAGTAGCAGATGTAGCTCCAGTTAAAGTGACAGTTGGTGTTGCACCAAACGATGATTGGTGGGTACCATCTACAGGCGGAATGCTTGATGACTTCACATTAAATGCTACTGTAGCAGCAAGAGCAGATGTTTCTGTTAATGCACCAGTAGCACTTTCTGCATATGGTTTAGTAGAAAAAGCAACTGGAACAATGAGTGTAACTAATTGGGTAGTAGGTGGTTCTGTAACTCCAGTAACAACTCCAGTAAGCTTAACTGTTTATGCAGAAGCATCAAAAGCTCCAGAACAACTTGTTGGTGCAACAGTTAAGGCTCTTGGTGGGAAAGTAACAGTTGATGGTAACTATAAATTACAAGCTAAAACCTTTAAAGTCTCTGTTAGTGGAGATAATTTAGTTCCTAATGTATCTAAGGTATACGTTGAATATAATACCGCACAAACATATACATTGTTTGGATATGTTTCTGCTTCCTTACCAGTACCAGTAGGATCCTTATCCCTTGGAGCAGCAGTAGCTAATGGCCCAGATACACTCTTTGGTGGATTTGGTAAATGGTCTGTATCTCTTGGCGGTGGTGTATCTCATGACCTCTTAGTAGGTTATAGTTTTGATTGGGATGATTATAGCAGTAATGGTTTCAATAGAGGTAACTTAACAGGAGCAGGTGATCTCTGGGGCTTTGATGTAAGAGGAAAAATTTACGCAGAGAGCAAGTTAATGATAGGATTCTAACCACCTTAAAAATAAAAAAGCCCCCCAATTTTTGGGGGGCTTTTTTATTTACTCTTAATTATTTTTTAAATGCGTCCCTAATTTGTTCAAAGATATTTTTATTTTCCTCTATCTTTGTTCCTCTTAATTTTGCAAGTTCAAGAAGGATTTCCTTTTCTTTTTGAGATAAATTGGTTGGTACTGTAATATAGACTCTAATTTTTTGATCTCCCCTTTTTGTAGGATTATTTAAATTTGGTATTCCTTTACCTTTTAATGTAATTATCTCATTGCTTTGAGTTCCTGGTTTTATTTTTATCCTTTCCTTTCCTTCTAAGGTAGGAACCTCTATTTCTCCTCCTAAGATAGCTGTAATAAAATCTATGGGAAGATCCATCCATATATCTTCTCCATCTCTCTTAAATATTTTATGTGGTTCAACATGGATGTATATATAAAGATCTCCATTTGGTCCTCCATTTTCTCCTGGCTCTCCTTCTCCTGCGAGTCTTATTACATAGCCTTCATCTACACCTGCGGGTATTTTAAACTCAATCTTTCTCTTTTTTCTTACTTTTCCTGTACCATGGCATTCATGACATGGATTTGTGATTATTTTTCCTTCTCCATGGCATTTTGGACACGTGGTGATCTGAACAAATTGTCCAAAGGGAGTTCGTCTTGTAGTTCGTACCTGCCCTGTACCATTACACATATCACAGGTTATAGGATTAGATCCTGGCTCTGTCCTTGTTCCTTTACATACAGGGCAAGTTTCCAATCTTGTTACAAAGAACTCCTTTTTTCCTCCAAAGGCTGCCTCTTCTAATGTAATGTTAATATCATATCTTAAATCTGCTCCTTTTCTTGAAGTTCTTTGTTTTTCTCTTCTTCCAAAGATATCCCCAAATATCCTGTCTCCAAAGAAATTTTCAAATATGTCTTCAAAAGTTCTTCCAAAGTTTCCAAAATCAAAATCTCCTGGATTCCATCCTTGTTGGAAATCTCCATAACCTGCAAAATCTCCTACATTTCCAAATTGATCATACTGGGCTCTCTTTTGTGGATCAGAAAGTACTTCATATGCCTCATTTATCTCTTTAAATTTTTCATGGGCAGAGGGATCTTTATTAAGATCAGGGTGATATTGCCTAACAAGCCTTCTGTAAGCTTGTTTTATTTCATCCTGGGTGGCATTTCGTGGCACACCCAGGATTTCATAATAATCTTTTTTGGTGGGCATATTATTTCACCTTATATTCTCCGTCTATGGTTTTTTCTCCTTTATTATCATTGGGATTTTGGCCTTGGTAATTTCCAGTAGCTCCTGTAGACTGATACATGTATTGGCCTATCTCACCAAGGGCTTGGGTTAATTCTTCCATTCCTTTTTTAACTTTTTCCACATCTATTCTTTCTCCTTTGATTAATTCTTCTAAGTTTTTAATTTTATCTTCCACCTTCTGTACTAAATCCTTGCTTACTTTATCCCCATAATCTTTGATAGTCTTTCTTGCAGTATATATTAGATGTTCTGCCTGGTTTCTTGTTTCAATTTCTTCTCTTCTCTTTTTATCTTCTTCTTCAAATTTCTTTGCCTCTTCAGTCATTCTTTTAATCTCATCTTCTGAGAGTCTAATGGCATTTGATATGGTTATTCTTTGTTCTTTTCCTGTAGCCTTGTCCCTGGCAGATACATGGACAATTCCATTTACATCGATATCAAAGGTTACCTCTATTTGAGGTACACCACGAGGGGCAGGTGGAATTCCATCTAATATAAATCTTCCAAGGGAGATATTATCCTTAGCAAGCGCTCTTTCTCCTTGTAGAACATGAATCTCTACGCTTGTCTGATAATCAGCAGCTGTTGTAAAGATCTGACTTTTTGATACAGGAATAGGAGTATTTCTCTCAATAATTTTTGTAAATACTCCACCAAGAGTTTCAATCCCAAGGGAAAGAGGAGTTACATCTACAAGAACTATGTCTCTTATCTCTCCACCTATGACTCCTGCTTGTATTGCTGCACCAAGCGCAACAGCTTCGTCTGGATTTACATTTCTTTGAGGTTCCTTACCAAAATGTTTCTTAATCCATTCTTGGATACTTGGCATTCTTGTAGATCCACCTACAAGGATTATTTTATCAATCTGGGATGGTGAAAGTCCTGCGTCTTTTAATGCCCTTTCTGTAGGTTCTTGGGTTTTTTCAACTAAATCATATGTTAATTCTTCGAATTTTGCTCTTGTGAGGGTATAGGATAGATGTAAGGGATTATTTCCTTTCATGGCAATAAAGGGTAGATTAATTTCAGTGGATAATTTGGAGGAAAGCTCTATTTTGGCTTTTTCTGCAGCCTCATATAATCTTTGGAGAGCTGTTCTATCTTCTCTTAAATTAATTCCATGTTCTTCCATGAAGTTATCTATAAGCCAATTTACAATTCTTTCATCAAAATCGTCTCCACCCAGTCTATTGTTTCCAGCTGTTGCGATTACTTCAAATACACCATCACCAATCTCTAAGATGGATACGTCAAAGGTACCACCACCAAGATCAAAAACAAGAATTTTTTGGTGTCCTTCTTTATCAAGGCCGTAAGCAAGGGCAGCTGCTGTAGGCTCATTTATAATTCTTACTACTTCTAATCCTGCAATAGCTCCTGCATCTTTTGTGGCTTGTCTTTGAGCATCAGAGAAGTAGGCAGGACATGTTATTACAGCCTTTTCTATGGGTTCACCTAAGTAGGCTTCTGCATCTTTCTTGAGTTTTCTTAAGATCATGGCAGAAATTTCTTGAGGAGTATATTCTTTTTCATCAATCTTTACCTTATAATTGGTTCCCATGTGTCTTTTAATAGATTTTATAGTCCTTTCTGCATTTACTATGGCTTGCCTTTTGGCGGGTTCTCCTACTAAAAGTTGTCCATCTTTGGTGAAAGCAACAATAGATGGAGTAAGTCTGCTTCCTTCTGCATTTGGAATTATAACTGGTCTGCCACCTTCTAAATAAGCTATAAGAGAGTTTGTAGTTCCTAAATCAATTCCTACAATTTTAGCCATTATTCTCTACCTCCTTTTTCTATTTTTTTTGATACTATAACTTTTGCAGGTCTCAGTAATCTATTTTTAAATAAATATCCAGGTGCTATCTCCTTCACTATTAAATTATCTTCTCCATCCTCAATCTCTTCTATGCCAACTGCTTCATGAACGGATGGATCAAAAGGCTTTCCTAAAGCATCAATTTTTGTAACTCCTTCTTTTTGAAGGAGATTTTCAAATTGTTTATATATCATTTGGACCCCCTCTATAATAGCATCTTTTTTTCTATTATGCTTTATACTTTCTAAAGCCAAATAAAAATTATCCATTATATCTACGATTTCTTTTAAAAGTCTTGCATTGGCAATTTCTTGCCATTCTTCCTTTTCTCTTCTAAGCCTCTGACGGAAATTTTCAAATTCCGCTTGAAGTCTTACGTACTTAATTTCCCAATCTACCTCTTGGGGAGCCTCTGAGACTACTTCATCTTTTTTAACTTCTAATTCTTTTTCCTCCATACCTTTCACCTCTATCTTTTAATTTTAGCACTCTTTAATGGGGACTGCTAAACCATATATAAGTTTATAATTTATATTAATAATGTCAAGAGAATATAAAGCCTATTGATTTCAATTTTATGAATAGATAAAATATATATAGTAAAAATTAATATATATGAAGGGAGGGGGATATCATGGATAAGAAGAGAATGCTTATTGAGGAATTAAAATTGAAAAATTTCAGAAATTTTCCTAATTTTTCTGTAAATTTTAAAGATGGAGTAAATGTAATTTATGGCCCAAATGGTTCTGGAAAAACCTCCATATTAGAAGCTATTGCTTATCTTTCAAATCCCAGATCTTTTAGAGGAGCAAGGGATTTTCAGATTTTAAAAATTGGAGAGAATTATTTTGAGGTAGAAGGTAAAGTTTTAAGTGAAGATGAGAGGCATGTGATAAAGATAACCTATTGGCAAGATGAAAATAAAAAAGAAAAGACAGCTTATCTTGATGGATTTAAAGTTAAAAGGTTTAGAGATATTCAAGAGATTTTTATTGCTATACCTTTTAGCTTCAGAAACTATTCTATGATTGATGGATCTGCAACTCAAAGGAGAGATTTCTTTGATGATATATTCTCCCTGATTGATTTAGATTATTATGAGACACTAAGAAATTATGAAAAACTTTTAGAAGAGAGAAATGAAAATCTTAAAATGGATGAAATAGATAAAAATTATGTGTTATACTTAGCAAAAGAGATGCAACCATTAGCAGAAAAGATTGTGGAGAAGAGGGAAAAGATGGTAGAGGAATTATCTCAATATCTTGATCCCATATTTAGGATAGAATATAAAAGTGAGTTCAAAGGTAAAAATATAGCAGATTATATTGAGGAAGATATATCAAGGGGTGTTACTACTTTGGGACCTCACACACAGGATGATTATATTCTCTATTACAAAGGAAATCCAGCTAAACATTATGCCTCAGAAGGGCAAAAAAGATTATTCTATCTATCTATTGTCCTTGCTTTTAAGAGTTTAATAGAAAAGACAAAACATTATGAGCCAGTATTCCTTTTTGATGAGCCTGTAAATGTTTTAGATGCACATTTATTGGAAAGATTTATTTCTAATCTTTCAGGACAAGTTATTATCGCTACCTTATCGCCACTTCTTGGAGCTCATAATATAGGCCTGACCTTAGAGGAGTAATGATGGAAGCAATATTTAGGAATCTTTGTCCAAACTGTGGTGGAGATATATCTTCAGAAAGACTTCTTGAAGGGCTTCCTTGTGAAAACTGTATGCCTGAGAAAAAGGGCAAGGAAGCCCTTTGTAGTTTGATATCTCTTAAAGGTCTTAGGGATTATTGTAAGCTAAAGGATGAGTATGAAAAGTGGGAAGAAATATTTAGAAATTTTGTCGGTTTTTATCCATGGGAATTACAGAAATTCTGGGCAAGAAAACTCCTTCTTGGTAGATCTTTTGCCCTTCTTGCTCCAACAGGTATAGGTAAAACATCCTTGGGGCTTGCATCTTCTATACACTTTGCTAAAAAGGGGAAAAAGTCCTATATTATTCTTCCTACAAGAATTTTAATACTTCAAAGTTATGAAAAATTGAAGGATAAAGTAAGAGAAAAAGACCTTTTGGTTTTTGGTCTTGATGAAACTAAGAAGGAAAGGGAAGAAAAAAGGGAAAGGCTTATCAATGGGGATTTTAAAATTCTTATTACAACCTCCATGTTTCTTTATAAAAATGTGGATATAATTCCTCGAGATTTTTCTTTTATATTCGTGGATGATGTGGACTCTTTTCTAAAAACTGCAAAAAATATTGATAAGGCTTTATATCTTTTAGGTTTTACCGAAGAGGATATAGAGAAAACTTTAAAATATATTAAACTAAAAAGAAATTATAGTGAAGAAAATCAAGAAGATGTAAAAACTCTTCAAGAAGAGATACGAAAGATAAGCAAAAAAGCAAAAGGTGTAATGGTAGTATCTTCTGCTACCAGTAATCCAAGATCTGAAAGAATTAGATTATTTAAAGAGCTTTTATCTTTTGATGTGGGTAGGCCTGTATTTTACTTGAGAAATGTGGAAGATGTTTATGAAGAGGTGGAGGATTTAGATAAAATTCTTATTGAGAGGGTAAAGAGATTTGGAAAGGGTGGATTAGTATTCTTATCATCGGATTATGGAAGGGAGCATATTTATAGGATAAAGAATCTTTTAAGTCAAAATAATATTTCTTGTGAATCTTATGATAATCTTACAGAAGAGGTCTTAGAGGATTACGTACAAGGGAAGATACAAGTTCTTATTGGTATATCCTCTTATAGAAATCCTTTAGCAAGAGGACTTGATCTTCCTGAAGTTATTAGATATGCGATTTTTTATGGTGTACCTAAAATTTCAGTAAATCTTGATCTGGAAGGCAATGTAAGGCATTTACTTTTAGCTTTATCCTCTTTAAGACCACTTATAGCAAGGGACGAAAATCTTGAAAAATACATAGATACAGTTGATAGATGGTTAAAAACTTTAAATAGGTTTTCCAATGTGATAAATCCGCCAAAGGATAAAGTTGATGAATTAAGAGATAATATAAAGAGATTTATTCTATCGGAAGAGATATATCATAAGATAAATACATCTGATGATATATCAATTAGAGAAGAAGATGGAAAATGGTCTCTTGTGGTAGCTGATATTACGGGATATTTGCAGGCATCAGGTAGAACTTCAAGGTTATATGTAGGGGGAATATCCAAGGGTTTGAGTTATATACTTGTGGACGATAGGAAAGTATTTAATAACTTGATAAGAAAAGCACGCTGGTGGTTTAGTTCAGATATAGTTTTTAAGAATGAAAATACAGTAGATATAGATAAGATCCTACAAGAGATAGATGAGGATAGATTAAGGATTAGAAGAAGAGAGGGAAGAAGAGATGACTTCCTAAGACCTGTAATGTTAATTGTGGAATCTCCTCATAAAGCAAGAACCATAGCAAATTTTTTTGGGAAACCTATTTCTAGAAATATAGATGGTCAGGAGCTCTATGAGGTTATTACTGAAGATAAATACTTGGTTATTACATCATCCTTTGGGCATATTTTCGATTTAAATAAGGAGATGGGATATTTTGGGGTGTTAGAAAATGGAAAATTTATTCCAGTCTATGAAACAATAGAGGGAAAGGAAAATATTGTAAATGCCTTAAGGGAAGCCAGTAAAGAATTTGATCAGATTCTTATAGCTACTGATCCTGATACCGAAGGAGAAAAAATATCTTGGGATCTTAAAAATCTTTGTGCTATTTTTGCTGAGGATATTAAGAGAATGGAATTTCACGAGGTAACAAAGAGAGCCATATTAAATTCTTTAAAAGAGTTTAGAGATGTAAATGAAAATTTGGTTAAGGCTCAAGTAGTGAGGAGAATATCTGACAGATGGGTAGGATTTGAGCTTTCTCAGCTTATTCAAAAGGTATTTTCTCGAAATTATTTATCTGCTGGAAGAGTACAGACTCCAGTTCTTGGTTGGGTAATTGAAAGGGCTAAGGAACATAACAAAAAGATATATTTGGTAATTATTAGAAAAGAAGGGTTGGAATTGAGATTTGAATTTGAAAATAAGGAAGAAGCACAAAAGTTCTTTAATTCTTTAACTAAGGTAGAGGTATTAAAGGAGAAAGGAAAGATTGAGGAAAAGGCCCCTTTACCTCCGTATACAACGGATGTAATCTTGAAAGATGCTTCTGATAGATATAAATTATCAGTTTCTCGGACTATGGAAGTTTTACAGGATCTTTTTGAAAGGGGATTTATCACCTATCATAGAACTGATTCTACCAGGGTATCCGATACAGGAATAAATATAGCTAAAGAATATATAACTGAACAATTTGGAGAAGAATATTTTAGAGGTAGAACATGGGGAGAGGGAGGAGCTCATGAATGTATAAGGCCTACAAGAGTTCTTGATGTGGAAGATATTAAATCTATGATATATTCGGGAGAAATGGAAGGTTTTACTAAGGATCATTTAGCCATTTATGATCTTATCTTTAAGAGGTTTATTGCATCTCAGATGAGAAATATTGTACTTAAAGGCTATGATATCACAATAAAGGTACTTGATAAGGTACGAAGTATGGAATTATTTGAAGAGATAATACAAGATGGTTTTAATAAGGTTGTTCCTATAAAAGTTGTGAGAGTTCCAGAAGGTGAGGTAGACGTGATAAATAATAAATTCTTCTATACCGTACCTAAGGTACCTCTGTTTACTCAAGGATCCTTGGTGGAAGAAATGAAAAAGAGAGGTCTTGGTAGGCCATCTACTTATGCTACCATTGTAAGTAGACTTCTTGAGAGAGGTTATGTCATAGAGAAGAATGGATATTTGATCCCCACACCATTGGGTGAGAAGGTTTATAACTATCTTAATTCTAATGAAGATCGTTTTAGGTTTGTCAAGGAAGATTTTACACGTGAGTTAGAAGGTTTAATGGATAAAGTAGAAAATGGTGACGTAGATTATCAAAAGATATTAGAAAGTTTAAGAAATGAACTTAGAAAAAATTAAATTTTCTTTAGCATTATTTGTAGGAAGACTCGTGTATTTGTTTATGAAAATCTTAGGATTGAATGCAACAACCTTTCCTGGTAAAGTAGTTTTGAGAATAGATCCCCAATTTTTAATAAAGATAAAAAATAGGTTTAAGAAGATTATTCTTGTTACAGGTACAAATGGTAAGACTACTACCAATAATCTTATTTTTCAGATAATTACAAAATCAGGTTATAAGGCTTTAGGAAATCTGGAGGGTGCAAATTTAAGAACTGGTATTGCTACTGCTTTTATTAGAAATCCATCCTATTATGATTTTGGGGTTTTTGAAGTGGATGAAGGGATATTTCGTTTTGTTTTTAAAGATCTTAAACCCCATTATGTTGTTATTACTAATTTTTTTAGAGATCAATTGGATAGATATGGGGAGATAGATACTACTGTTGAAAAAATTAAAGGTGCTATAAAAGATAGTAAGGAACAGATATTAATACTTAATGCTGATGATCCTTTTGTTTCCAGATTTTCTGACCTTTCTAACAGAAAAATTTATTATGGTATAAGAAATAAGGTAAGAGGAAAGGATACAGAAGAAATAAAAGAGAGTATATATTGTCCTAAGTGTGGAAAAAGACTTAAGTATGAATTTTTTAATTATGCTCAACTTGGTAGATACTTTTGTGAATGTGGTTTTAAAAATCCCGATTATGATTACTATATATTATCAGCAGAATATAAAGAAAATTATTGGCTTATTCATATAAAGGATGGGGATGAAGATGTTTTTTTAAACTTTAGATATCCTGGTGTCTATAATTTATATAATGTAATCTCTGCTTACTCTGTGGGTAGGGTTTTAGGTATTGATAAAGAAAGTTTAAAAAATATAATTTCTAACTTTTCTTTTAGATTAGGAAGGCTGGAAAAATTTAACTTAGGGGGATACGATAGAATTCTTGTACTTGTAAAAAATCCTGCTGGTTATAATCAAGTACTAGATACTATTAAAGATGATCCTAATGAAAAAGTAATTCTTTTAATACTAAATGATAATGTAGCGGATGGTAGAGATGTATCCTGGATATGGGATGTAGATTTTGAGAAGATAAAAGATGATAACATTTCTACCATAATATGCTCGGGAACAAGGGCTGAAGATCTTTTGGTTAGATTAAAATATGCAGAAATACCCCTTAATAAGATTATTTTAGAGAATAATCTTAATAATGCTATTCTTAAGATACTAACTTTTAAGGCTAAAACATATATTCTTACTACCTATACTGCCCTTTTTAAAAGTAGAAAATTGATAATGAAGAGGTTGAGGAATGGAACTTAAGATTCTTCACATGTATCCAGATCTTTTAAATCTTTATGGGGATAGAGGAAATATTATAGTCCTTGAAAGAAGGGCAAGATGGAGAGGGATAAAAGTAGAGGTTTTAAATTTTACAAGAGATAGAGAAGAAGATATAGAGAATGCAGATATTATTTTTTTAGGTGGAGGCTCTGATAGGGAACAAGAGCTTATATTTTCTCATATGATTAAGTTTAGGGATATACTAAAGGATTTGATTGAAGAAAACATAGTATTTCTTGCTATATGTGGAGGATATCAGCTTCTTGGCGATTATTACTTGGATGCTTGTGGGAATAAGATTGATGGTTTATCCATATTGAATTTTTATACAAAGGCTGAAAAAGGAAGACTTATAGGAAATATACTTATAGAAGTGGATCTTCCTATATATCCAAAGACTCTTGTTGGATTTGAAAACCATGGTGGAAGAACATATCACAATTATAAGTCCTTAGGTAAAGTTATTAAAGGATATGGTAATAATGGAAAGGATTTTACCGAAGGTATTATCTATAAAAATCTTATAGGTACTTATCTCCATGGACCTCTTCTTTCAAAAAATCCTCATCTTGCGGATTATATTATAAAAAAAGCATTAGAGAGAAAGTATAATGTGGAAATTGATCTTCCAAAATTGAATGATAAAGAAGAGTTTTGGGCTCATTATAGGATTATGAGGAGGATATTGAAAGAAGGAGGGAGATAGAAAATCTCCCTCCCTAAGAGGCTATTTTTCTAATAGAGAAGTAAAGGTATCGTGATGCTCTTCCTCGTCTTTTAATATTTCTTCAAAGATCTTTGCTGTAGTAATATCTCCTTCCGATCTTGCCTTCTCAATAATCTTTTTATAAAGATTTATAGCATTTTCTTCATCTTTAACATCCTGTTCTAACATCTCTTTCAAGTTTTCTCCTACAAAGATAGGGGATGGTTTAGTAGTAGGAATTCCGCCAAGGTAGAATAACCTTTCTGCTATAATTTCTGCATGTTTCATTTCTTGGATTGATATTTTTTTAAGCTCATCTTTTACAGCAAAATGTTCAGAACCTTTCCATTGTACATGTTGCCACATATATTGAATGGATACTTGAATCTCTCTTGCTATAGCATCATTTAAAAGATCTAACAGTTCTTTTGATGCCATGTTGTTCACTCCCCTCTTAAAATATTTTTATATTTATTATAAATTTATTTCCTTTTAAAAGCAACCTCCTATTCCTTTGCGATTTTTGCAAGTAAAGGCATTAATTCGGTTCCTTTAATTCTTCCAATGCTTCCTTTCTTACAAGCACTCTCCCCAAAATAATCTAAGCCATCGGGTGTAATTCCCGAAGTTATGACCATTAATGGTACAGGATCTTCCGAATGGGATTTTAAGGAGCAAGGTGTTGCATGGTCAGCAGTTACAGCAATTACTACCTTGGATAGATCCAATTTAGGTAATAAATTTTCAAAGAAAATAGAATCTATTTTCTCTATACTTTCAATTTTTTTATCATATAGTCCATCATGTCCTGGTATATCTGGCCCTTTTAGATGAGCATAAACACCATCATAATGTTCTAATGCATATAACACTTTGTCTGCCCAAAGTTTATAATCAGTGGAATCTTCTATGGGTACTTCTTTCATACCTGTAAGAAGAGCTATTCCTCTTTCTACAGGCATTTCTACAATACTTCCAAAGTTAAGTCCATATAAACTTTGTAGTGTAGGAACCTTCGGTAGGGAATCGCCAGCATCTCTCAAGAGAATTATATTGGCTGGTTTTTTACCTTCTTCCTTTCTCTTTTTATTTATCTCAGAATTTTTTAATACCTCAAAAGCTTTCATTACAAACTCGTTAGTAAGTCTTGCAGATTCTTTTGCTTCTTCCGAATCATCAAGAGGCACACATTTTTGAACTTCCTTAGATGGATTTGCAATAGCAATGCTATAAGGTCCATGTCTCTTATACCCTGGATCTATATTTTCTACATTAGCTGAAAGTTTGCCATCTTTCCTTCTTATAACCAAAACTCCTCTGTGTCCTACTGTTGCTTTAAAAATAAAATCGGCACCATCTAATTTAACCTTTTGATTTACTTCTTCTGCTAAGGCTTTTGCTTCTTCAGTAGATAAATTTCTTCCAGCTCTTCTGTCTAATATTTCAAGAGTTTCTTCGTTTACTGTTGCAAAATTAGCTCTCCATGCCAAATCTCCATCTCTTACTTCAATATCAACGCCATGAGCCTCTAATGGACCTCTTCCAGTATAGTATTTATCTACATCAAAACCTAAGATACTAAGTACTGCTGCATCTGATTCGGGAGCTATGCCAGGCCCAATAGGATCCATAAGCCCAAGTTTTGCCTTTTGGGCTAATGCATCCATATTGGGAGTTTTGGCTACTTCTAACTCAGTCTTTCCATTTAGTTTTGGATCAGGAGTGCCTCCCAGTCCATCTAAAACTATGTAGAGTATTTTTTTCATTTTTCTCCTCCTTTCTAAAGATTTGATTTAACATAGTAAGATTTTATCATGAAGATTATTTGAATGGTATTGCATTTTTTTTAAAATTTGTGATAAATTAAAAGAAATTGTTCGAATGATCAAAGAGGGGGAAGGTATAAAAAAATGGTTATAATGCAATGGCTGAAATTAAAAGATCTGTTACCTACATTCATATATAACCATATAAATTATCCTGTGTTTTTTACAGATGAAAATTTAAAATTAATCTTTTATAATAAGGCTTTTGAACAAACTTTTCTAAAAAGTAATGAGAAGGTTATAGGGAAAAACCTTTTTGATGTAGTCCCTCAATTTAAGGATAAATCTCTATACTACATGAGAGCTATGAATGGTGAGAAAATTGACTTATATGAGAGTTATAAAGAATTTTCTATTTATCCATTGGCTAATAATGGGAAAATAATGGGTACGGTTACAACCATAGAGGATAAGATTGATGAAATAAATTTTAATAATTTGGTAGAGGTTTTTCAGGGATTAGGAAGAAAAAACAACTTAGATAATGAGAAAATCATATTTGATAAGATTATCCATATTTTTGAAGTAAAATTTGGTTGTGTAATACTTTTGGATAATGGAGATTTAAAATTTAGGCATTTTACTGAATCCTTAGTAGGAGAATTTAAAAAAGATGATGATAAATATGCATATTATCATGTAATAAATAAAGATAAAGTAATGTATTTTCCAGATGTGAGAAAAAGCCAAATAAAGACAATGACATTAAAATCGTTATCCACTATTGGAATCCCTTTAAGGAAGAATAATTCTATTTTGGGAATACTCATTTTAGAGTTTAAAAAGATAGATCCATTAGATGATAAACTTACATCCTATCTATTGATATGGTCAAATTTACTTGCATATGTGATTTTTGAAAATCTTCTATGGGAAACTTATAAAGAGTTAGAAGATAGATTTAGACTTCTTTCGGAACAATCCCTAATTGGGGTATGTATTGTACAAGATGAGAAAATTGTATATATCAATCCTCAACTTATAGAAATTTTGGGTTATCCTTTAGAATTTAACAATATTAATGATTTGGCAAAGTCGATGGTTTCTGAGAATAGGCAGAGATTCTTATTAAGGTATAAGGAATTGACTGAGAGAAAGCTTGGTTATATTATTGATGAATTCAAGTGCATAAGAAGCATAGATAGAAAGCCTATTCACATTGAGGTCTGTGCTATAAATACTACATACAAGGGTAAACCGGCTGTATTATATACATTTTTAGATATCACTTATAGAAAAGCCTTAGAAGAAGAGTTAAAACAGATCTCTAATACCGATCCCCTAACATCCCTATATAATCGTAGGGGATTTATCACATTGGCTGAACATACCATAAGTTTGACAAGGAGATTGAAGAAAAAGCTTGTGCTCATATTTATTGATCTTGATAATTTGAAGGTAATAAATGATAATTTGGGGCATAATGTGGGAGATATGGTTCTTAAAGAAACTGCTGAAATTTTAAGAAGCACATTTAGAGAAAATGATATTTTGGCAAGAGTTGGTGGAGATGAATTTGTGGTATTAGGAATTATAGAAAAGGATGAGGATAAGGATGAACTAATTACAAGATTAAACAAGAAGATTGAGGAGAAAAATAGTATGGAAAATAGAATGTATAGACTTTCTTTAAGCTATGGAAGTATTATCTTTAGCCCAGATGAGCGAAAATCTATTGAAGAACTTCTTAATAAAGCAGATATATTAATGTATGAAAATAAAAAGAAGAAAAAAGCATTAACTAATGGTTGATAAAAGTGAGCTATATCACTTAAAGAGACTTCTAACTTATTGTATACTCATCTAAAAAGAACTTCAAAAGGAGGTTAGAGTGTATGAGGAAATGTGTGTTTGTTTTTCTTTTATTGTTAATCCTTTTTATAGGTATTTCTTATTCTCAGGAAAAAGTACAAATTCAACCTGAAAAAGACTGGGAGAAGATTATAATAGTACCAAATCCTGAAACATCTTTAAGTCTTGACTTGTGGTTAAATAAACCAGAAGGAAGCATATATAAGGTTGGGGAAAATTTAATAATATATGCAAAGGCTAATGATGATGCTTACCTTTATATTTTTGATATAACACCAGATGGTCAGTTTACTTTGATATTTCCTAATTCCTATTCAAAGGATAATTTTATAAAAAAAGATAGAACATATACTTTCCCTGATAAGCCAACTTATAGCTTTAAGGTAACTCCTCCCTATGGTAAGGAGTATATTGTAGGAGTCATAACTAAAAAACCTATTGAGATCTTTCCTGGTAAGAAATTTGAAACTATGGCTCCTGGAAGTGTTATAGAAAAAAATATAGAGAAAGCTTTAGAGACTCTTCAAAAATCCCTGAAGAAGGAAGAAGGAAAAACATGGGCTCAAAAGGTCACATATTTCTATGTACAACAAGAGGTACAATCTAAATCTAAGATAAACATCTATTCTAATCCTTCGGGAGCACATGTTTATCTCAATGGTCAATTGCAAGGAGATACTCCTATTACCTTAATGCTATACCCTGGGAACTATAGGATAACTCTAAAAAAGGAGGGTTATGAAGATTATTCAACAAATATAGTAGTTCAAGAAGGTAGAGACAGAGACTATACTTTTAATCTTAAACCTGTGTATGGAAATTTGAGGGTGGACACTGAGCCTAAAGGGGCAAGTGTTTACTTAGATGGTTCCTTTAGAGGATATGCTCCATTGACATTATATAATTTACCTGCCAATAAGACTTATCAATTAAGGGTAACCTATCCTGGTTATCAAGAAAAAGTTGAGAATGTCAATGTATTACCTAATCAAACAAACTATGTATTTTATAGTCTTGTACCTCTTTATGGATCACTGAATATCAATTCCTATCCACAGGGTGCAGATCTTTATCTTAATGGAGTTTATAGAGGAAAGACGCCAATTGTTATCAATAATGTATCACCTGGAAGATATCAGGTACAATTGAGGCTAAGTGGTTATAAGGACTACGTGAGTTTTGTTGACGTATATGCAGGTCAGGTATCAACTTACAACTTTACTCTTGTTCCTTTACCCGCCACATTAAATATATTCTCTAATCCATCCTCAGCAGATGTTTATATTAATGGTGTATATAAAGGAAAGACACCCCTATCCCTTACTGATCTTTCTTCTGGTACCTATAATGTGAAGATTTCTTTAAGTGGATACGAAGAATATAATGAGGCAGTCTATCTTGCCCCAGGAGATCTTAAACAGATAAATGTTACATTAAAACCTATGAATTTAGGAGAAGTGTATATAGATTCAAATCCTAAAGGAGCAAAGGTATTTATAGATGGTATATTTAAGGGAACAACTCCTTTAAATTTAACCCTTATAGAAGGTAGATATAAACTTACATTATCCCTTGATGGCTATGTGGACTTGAATACTGATATATTGGTAAGAAGAGGTGAAAAAAGCAGTTATCTCTTCACTCTTACACCAATAGGGACTGTAAGTAGATACTATATTAATTTTACTAAAGGTGGATATGATGGAAATCTTATTGTAGTAAAAGCAGAAAATGTGTTTATGGATAAGGAAGGTAAAGATTATGTTTTGGCTATTCGTCCTTCAGGAAGATTTGAAGTTAAAGTACCTCCATTAGCTATTTTTAGAGATGTGATTTTAAAAATAAATTTCATGTTTGATGAGAAAAACAAGAAGAAAGAGGAAATTGATCCATCCTTAGCTATTTACCTTAATGGGAAAGCTGTAACGTTACCTTTGGCTATTGAGGATAAAGATTTTATCCTTCTAAAGTATAATGTGAAGGATTTATTTAGTATAAATCAGGATAATTTAATATCAATTCAGCTATTGGAAAATTCAGGGATTAATGTTAAGATAAAAGAAATTATAGTGGAGGTAAAATAAGATTATGGGGAGGACATTAGTCCTTCCTACATAAGTAAAATTCAATGAAAATTTGTCCATGTTGTTCAAATGTTCTTGTTCCTAAAAAAGTTTCATCCCATTATGGTGTTTATATAGAGATTGATCAATGTGAACATTGTGGGGGGATATGGTTTGATAAATATGAATTGGTATCTATGAAGCCTGATGATGTTTATTCTTTAGATATAGATTTTAAGGATCAGATAAATTGTAATTCTCTTAAATGTCCTAATGATAGAACATCTTTAAAACTTTTGAGAGATCTTGTAATTCCTAAGGATGTTTTAATTTGTTACTGCGATAACTGTTTCGGAATGTGGGTACCTTTGCAATCTTTAAAAAGATATAAAGAATATCAAAAAGAGTGTATAGAAACAAGAAAGAAGCAAAGAGAAACAAATTTACCAAAAGATTTAGATTTAAAAATAGAGGAAATATTGTCAAAAAATGTTGAAAATAATAAACTTGAAAATATTGAGATGGAAATATCTAAATTTATTTCAATAGTGATTTTGGTTTTGAGAATCCTTTCCTTTTTTATAAGGAAGTAAAGGGGGTTTGAAATATGGGAAATTTTAAAGATTATCCTCCTTTTTTAAAGAAAAATGTGCCTTTAAAAAGTATAGTATGGATCATCTTATTTGTTTTGATATTGGTATTTTTTTCATTAAGTTTTTACTTTGTGGGACCTGCAGAAGTGGGAATAGTCAAAAGATTTGGAAAGGTTATAGCAGTGCATGATCCTGGTTTACACTGGAAATTACCCTTTATAGATCAGGCAATAAAGGTGGATGTAATGTCTATTAGAAGATTAGAGATAGGATTTAGAACCATAACTTTAAATCCCCCTAAATATAGAAATGTTCAGGAGGAATCTCTTTTGCTAACTAAAGATGGAAAAATTGTAGATTTAGATTTTGTAGTTCAATATCAGATATCTGAGCCTGTGAAATATATTAGTTATGTAAAAGAAGGAGAAAAGTTTTTGAGAGATCTTGCCCAAGCATCTATGAGACAAGTAGTGGGCGGTTATCTTTTTGATGAGATTCTAACTGTTTCAAAAGATGAAATTCAAAATGATGTAAAGATTTTATTACAAAATATCCTTAATAGTAATAATTTTGGAATTAAGATTCTTAATGTACAATTGCAAGATGTGATCCCTCCAGATCCAGTACAACCTGCTTTTCAAGATGTTATAAATGCTAAATCAGAGAAGGATAAATTAATTTTAGAGGCTCAATCATATTATAATAAGATTGTTCCAGAAGCAGAAGGACAAGCAGCAAAGATTATTGCAGAAGCAGAGGCTTATAGAACAGAGCAAATAGAAAAAGCGAGAGGAGATGCTCAGAGATTTAGAGCTTTACTTGAAAGATATAATAAAACACCTTCTCTTATAAAGACAAAACTTTTTATGGAAGCAATGGAGATGATACTTCCTCAAGTAAAGATTGTAGTTATAGATGATCCTAAGGGTGGAATGAAGATATTTAATCTTCCTGGAGATTTATTTACTCAAACTACTACTATTAGACAGGAAGGTGAGAATAAATGAAGTGGGGAATTACTATTCTTGTAGTAATAATAATATTTTTTGTTATTTTTATATTTTCTGCTTTTACTGTAGATATAACTAAGCAAGCAGTAATATTAGAATTTGGTAAACCAGTAAGAATTATAAAAGAGCCGGGTTTATATTTCAGAAAACCATTTATACAACAAATAGTATTTTTTGAGAAAAGAATTCTTGAATATGATTCAGAACCTACCTTAGTGGTAACTAAAGACAAAAAGTCTATGATTCTTGATTCTTTTGCTTTATTTAGAATAGCTGATCCTGTATTATTCTTAAAAACTGTAAGAAATGAGATTGGAGCTCAAGTCAGACTTGATGATATTATCTACAGTGAAATGAGAAGAATAGTAGGACAATATGATTTTGATGATATTGTTTCTATAAAGAGAGAAGAAGTATTTGATGAAGTTACAAAGTCATCTCAAGAGAAGGCAAAGGAGCTGGGGATCGAGATAAGCACTGTTAGAATGAAAAGGGTATCTGTGCCAGAAGAAAATTTAAGAAAGATATATGATTCCATGATTGCTGAAAGGGAAAGACAGGCTTCTCTTTATAGAGCAGAAGGTCAAAGAGAAGCCCAAAGAATAAAATCAGAGGCTGAAAAGAAAAAGGTATTTATACTTTCTGAAGCTTATAGAAAGGCTCAAGAGTTAAAAGGTAGTGGAGAAGCTGAGGCAAGTAGAATTTTGCAGTCAGCATTATCTTCTAATCCCGAATTTTACCAATTTTTAAAGAGTCTTGAGATATATAAAAAGACTCTTCCTGGGAATGTACTTATTATCACGCCAGATTCTGAGATTTTTAAATATTTAAGAAGTAAATGATTTAAGAATTAGAATTTCTAAGTTTATTTTGAATATCTTGTATAGCCTTTTTTATAGAGAGGTCTGATTGATAGAGTTCTTGGATTTTTTCATAGGCATGTAGTACCGTAGTATGATCTCTTCCTCCTAATTCTTCTCCAATTTTGGGCAGGGAGAGATCTGTTAATGTTCTTGCTAAATACATAGCAATTTGTCTTGGTATAGCGATCTCTTGAGATCTTCCCTTTCCTTTTAATTGTTCTATACTTATGTGGAAATATTCAGCTACGGCTTGTAATATATTATCTATAGTAATATTCTTTATTTGGGGTTGAATAATGTCTCTTAGTACAGTTTTAGCTAACTCTAAATTTATAGGCATATTATTTAGAGAGGCAAATGCTATAGTTCTTATTAAAGCTCCTTCCAATTCACGTATGTTAGATTGTATTTGAGAGGCAATAAATTCTATAACCTCGTCAGGTACTTTAGCTTTTTCGGCTTCTGCTTTCTTTTTCAATATAGCGATACGGGTTTCTAAATCAGGAGGTTGAATATCTGCTATAAGTCCCCATTCAAATCTTGATCTTAATCTATCCTCTAAAGTAGGAATCTCTTTGGGTACTCTATCGCTGGTTAGTACAATTTGTTTTCCAGCCTCATATAATGCGTTAAAAGTATAGAAGAACTCTTCTTGAGTTCTTTCCTTACCAGCCAAGAATTGGATATCGTCAATGAGTAAGACATCTATATTTCTATATCTACTTCTAAATTTTGTCATTCCGTCTTCTTTGATGGCATCAATTAACTCTACTGTAAATTTTTCCATAGAGGCATAAACTACTCGAGTTTTAGGGAACTTCTCTTGGATAAAGTGACCAATAGCATGGATTAAGTGAGTTTTTCCTAATCCTACGCCTCCATAGATAAGAAGGGGATTATAAGCTTTACCTGGATTTTGACTTACAGCTAACGCAGCTGCATGGGCAAAGCGATTGCTATCACCTACTACAAAGGTGTCAAAAGTATACTTAGGATTTAAGTTATTATATGATGTAGAAAAATATTCGTTTCTCTTTTCTTCTGGGATGGTTTCTTCCTTTTCATCAGCTAATATTTCAACTTTTAGATCTTTCTGGGTTACTTTCCTAATTACCTCTTCAATAAGAGGTAAGTAGTATTCTTCTAACCATTCTTTTGAAAATTTATTAGGTGTTTGGAGTATGACTTTTTCTCCCTCTATATAAAGAGGTTTTAAGGTTTTAATCCAAGTTTCAAACCCAGGTCTACTTATCTCCAAAGACAAATATGACAATGCCTCTTCCCAGATATTATTAATATCTTTCAT